>NZ_FYDZ01000001.1:0-1119858 GCF_900187515.1 Pseudomonas sp. Irchel s3f10 | reverse complement strand
CCTGCGATACCGGGTCCTTGCTGCGACCGGGAATGTTGAGTTCTGTGAGGGCGAGAGGCTGATCAGGCGTCGACATGGCATCGGCTCCGTGCGGGAAGGGGACGGAGTGATTGAACGGCTAAACGGCCAATTGCGCACCTGTCAGATCTGACAGGTGCGCGGGGGTATCCGACGAGCGGTTGTTTGCTTTTTCCTGCTTGAGCGATGTGGGGGCTTTGAAGACGCCTTCGCGAGCAGGCTCGCTCCCACAGGTTCGGCGGTGTGAACACAGCCTGGTGATCGACCCCGATCCCTGTGGGAGCGAGCCTGCTCGCGAAGGCGTCAGCCGCCCCGACTCAGCACTCAAGGCGTGTCATAGAGGCGCGCTACTGCGGCAACTCCAGATTATCCATCACCCGATTTAACGCCAGTTCGCCGAGCATGAGCAATTGCGCGATCCCCAGCAGTGTCCTGCGCTGCGACGCGGGTATGAGTTTCGGGTGGGTTTGGCGTTGGTTTGATCATGATGAAGCTCTCAGAGTCTATGAAGCTGCCACATTTCGCTGCGATACGAAAAGGAGGTGGCAGCTGTACGCGGGTCGCAGACCGGGACTCTAGAACCGGCAGACCCGAAGGTCTCCCACGTACAGCCGCCATAAACAAGCGGGTGTTGTGCGTCCAGAGATCGACGGGCTGCGAGACCCGATCGCTGATTTGTCAGCGACCGATCCACGATAGAGACCCGGCCCAAGGCGCACAAGCCGGCGGATTCTGGCGTAGCTGTAGGCAAAGGCGCAAGGATGTGTAGCCTTGAAGGCGTGTCTGGAGGTGTCTTTTAAACACCTGAGTTTAAAAGGCGATTTGCGCTGATTTCACTGACCCCTTCGCGAGCAGGCTCGCTCCCACAGGTTCGGCGGTGTAAACACAGCCTGATGATCGACGCAGAAACCTGTAGGGGTGAGCCTGCTCGCGATAACGGTGTATCAGCCAGCATGAATGTTGCTGAAAAGACGCTATCGCGAGCTGGCTCACGCCTACACGGGATAGCGTTTCAAATCGGGATGGGCGGTGGGTTAGAAACCAAGTGGGTACTGGATGACCACGTAAATCCGGTCAATGTCATCGCCAGCCTGCGCTTCATTGGCTCGGTGCGATACATGTGAGACCTGCACCGACAGATCCTTGGCCGTGCCCGACTGCACGACGTATTTCAAATCGATATCCCGTTCCCAGTGCTTGCCGCCGTCACCTTGCTGCGGCTGGTAACTGCCGCTGTCCGCATCAAACGGGTTGTAGGCGCCGCCCTTGGGGGCGTGGGTGCCGTCGATGTGGCTGCCGCTGACGTAACGGGTCATGAAGCTCAGGCCGGGGATGCCCAAGGCGCCGAGGTCGAGGTCGTAGCGCGCCTGCCAGGAACGTTCGTTGGCACCGTTGAAGTCGGCGTATTTGATCGAGTTGGCGAGGTAGATCGAGTCGCCGCCAACGAAGTCGAACGGCGTGTCGCCATTGATTCGTTGCCAGCCGAGCATTACCGCGTGGGGGCCGAAGGCGTATTTGCCGGACAGGCTGAACGCGGTGTTGTCGATGGCGCCGGCCAGCGCCCGGCCGGTATCGCGAGTGTGATAAAGGTTGGCGTCGAGCAGCACGCCGGACTGCTTGAAGTGCAGGTTGCCGTAGTACTGGTGCCAAGTGTCGCTGAGGTCTGAGGCATACAGCGCGCCGCCAACGGGGCTATCGGTGAACAGATCGGCGCCAAGAAAGCTGATCCCGCCGGCCTCGGTATTGGCGCCATAGCCGTAGAAATCGCCTTTGCCGGATGAGCTGTCCTGGTTCTTGAACGCGGTGAAATGCCCGGCTACCAGATTGATATGGTCAAACTCGGCGCTGTTGAGCAGAAAACCTGTGGCGTACTCCGGTTGCAGGCGTTTGTCGGAGGTGTCGAACACCGGGGTTTCCACGGTCATTTCGCCGAAGGCGAGGGTGGTGCGCGAGGCCTTCAACTTGAGCGCACCGCCGGCGCTGGAGTAGTCGTTTTCACTGCGGCCATCGCTGTCGACCGGCAGCAGCCCCGTCCCGGAATGCCCCTTGCCGCCGTCCAGTTTCAGTCCGGCAAAGGCGTGGGCATCAATGCCGAAACCGACGGTGCCGGGGGTGAAACCGGATGAGAAGGTGCCGATAAAGCCTTGAGCCCATTCCTGTTTGTAGTTTTTGCCGGACGCTGAGGGCGAGCGATAGTCGTTGCTCAGGTAGAAGTTGCGGCTGAGGATTTCGCTTTTGGCATCGTCGAAAAAACCGCTGGCGTGGGCGGTGGTGGTCAGACCGCAGAGCAGCGCGAGCAGGGTGAGGCGCGAAGGGGCGCGGTCGATCATGGTCAGTGGCCAGCGGCAATTAAGATGGCTGGGATGATCGCGGGAATGCAGGGCAGGGGATTGAGTGGATGTGCTGAATTTACGGGGTTACACAAAACCTGTGGGAGCGAGCCTGCTCGCGAAGGCGGTACATCAGGCAACATTTCTATCGGCTGACACACCGCTTTCGCGAGCAGGCTCGCTCCCACAGGGGATTTGGGTTGAATGGGGATTTTGTGGCGGAGCTGAAACCTGTGGGAGCTGGCTTGCCAGCGATGGCGGTGTGTCAGTCAAGTTTATCCAGGCTGACACACCGCTATCGCGAGCAAGCTCGCTCCTACAGTTTTAAAAGCGTTACGCCAGCGGCGGCGTACGCGGCGGGATCTGGCGTTTGCTGCCGGTCGATTCAAACGCGGCGGCGAAACGCAGCAGGTTCGAGTCGTCGTAGGCGCGGCCAGCGAAGGTCAAACCGACCGGCATGCCGATGTCGGCCATCACGCCCATCGGCACGGTAACGGTCGGTACGCCGAGGTGGCGGATCGCGAGGTTGCCGTTGGCCACCCAGATGCCGTTGCTCCAGGCGATGTCGGCCGACTCCGGGTTGACGTCCGCATCCGCCGGGCCGACGTCGGCGACAGTCGGGAACAGCACGGCGTCGAGGCCCAGTTCGTCCATCCAGTCCTCAAGATCGATACGTCGAGTCTGCTCGAGACCGCGCAGGCCGTCGGGCACTGTGGAAATTTCATTCCACGGCGTGATGCCGCGCTCGGCCATGCGCACGTATTCATCCATGCCCGCCACCAGATCACCTTCACGGTTGGGCAGGGTGCCCGGTTCGTGCGGGAAGATCTTCGCGCCGTCGACGTCGACCAAACGATTGAGTTTCGGGTCGCCGTTGGCTTGCAGGAAATCGTCGAACGCCCAAGCGGTCAGATCCCATAATTCATGGTGAAGGAACTCTTTGGAGACCAGACCACGGGTGAACACGGTCGGCGCGCCGGGACGATCGCCTTCGCAGTTGGAGACCAGCGGGAAATCGGTTTCGACGACTTCGGCACCGGCGGCTTCGAGGGCCTGACGCGCCTGCTTCCACAAGTCGATCACGGACGCGCGGGTGTTGATGCGCTGGCCGGTCGGGCCACCGATGCCCGGTGCTTCGCTGGTGCCGGCTTCAGGGTCGGCATTGATGAACATGCGCGGTACGGCGAAACGCTTGCCGGCCAGCGCTTTGGCGTCGGCGGCCAGATCGGCGTAAGCGGCAGGGCGCACTTCGCTGACGCTCGGGATCGGCACCCACGGTTGCAGGCGCCACAGATCGCCACGGGTGTCCGGGTCTTCGGCTACCACGATGTCGAGGACTTCGAGCAGGTCAGCCATGGTCCGCGCGTAAGGCACGACCACGTCCATGGTCGGGGTCAACGGCCAGTTGCCGCGCACCGAGATCACCCCGCGCGACGGCGTGTAGGCGCACAAACCATTGTTCGACGCCGGGCCACGCCCGCTTGACCAGGTTTCTTCCGCCAGACCGAACGCGGCGAAACTGGCGGCAGTGGCGGTGCCGGCACCGTTCGACGAGCCGGAGGCAAACGGCGCGGTCAGGTAGTCGGCGTTGTAAGGACTTTCCGCGCGACCGTAGACGCCGCGTTGCATGCCGCCATTGGCCATCGGCGGCATGTTGGTCTTGCCCAGGCAAATCGCCCCGGCCGCGCGCAGGCGTTCGATGGTAAAGGCATCGCGATAGGCGACCAGATCGGCGAAGGCCGGGCTGCCGGATGCTGCTGTCAGGCCTTTGACCAGATAACTGTCTTTGGCGGTGTAGGGGATGCCGTCGAGCGGGCCGAGGGCTTTGCCTGCGGCGCGGCGGGCATCTGACGCCTGTGCTTCGTTCAACGCTTCTGGATTGCGCACGACCACTGCATTCAGCGCTGTAGCGGTGTCGGCTCCGTCGTAGGCGTCGATACGCGCCAGATAAGCTTGCACCAGTTCGACTGCGGTGGTCTGGCCGGACTCGAGCGCGGCACGCAGTTGGGCAATGGAAACTTCGGTGACTTCGATCATGCGCTCACCGCTGTTTGAATTCGGGTGTTTTTCCTGGAATGGGTGTTCATATCGGTTCTCGTTGCACAGCTATAAGCGACAAGGTTAAGACTGGCGCCTATTTAACACCAAGCGGCGTGCGGAGTAATCGACGGGATTGAATCTTGCCTGTTTTCAACCCGAATGACGCCATCGCGAGCAGGCTCACTCCTACAGGGGAACGCATTCCAAATGTAGGAGTGAGCCTGCTCGCGATAGCTGTATTCCGGCCGCCATATTCCTTCAGCCGATCACAACACGCCGTACTCCCGCGCCGTCCGATCCACCGCAATCCGCGTTTTGTCGATCAACTCATCCAGCTCCGTGCGCGTGGCGACCAGCGCTGGTGCCATGATCATCCGCCCCAATGTCGAACGAATGATCAATCCTTCCTCAAAGCCGATCGTGCGGCAACGCCAGGCAATGTCGTTTTCATTGGCAAAACGCTTGCGCGTCGCTTTGTCCTCAGCAAACTGCAACGCCGCCACCAGCCCAACGCCCTGAATCTCACCGACCAACGGGTGATTGCCGAACACTTCGCGCAAGCAATTCTGCAGATACGGCCCGGTGTCGGTTTTCACCTGAGTCACCACGCCTTCATCGCGCAAGGCCTTGAGGTTGGCAATCGCCACAGCGGCCGCAACAGGGTGCCCGGAGTAAGTCAGGCCATGGGCAAACACGCCGCCTTTTTCTACCAACGCCTCGGCCATGCGCCGCGACAGAATCAAACCGCCCATGGGGATGTAACCCGAGGTCAGGCCCTTGGCGATCGACAGGGTGTCCGGTTCAAAACCGAACGCCTGATGGGCGAACCATTCACCGGTACGGCCGAAACCGCCAATCACTTCGTCAGCACACAGCAGCACATCGTATTTACGACAGATGCGCTGGATTTCCGGCCAGTAAGTCGCCGGCGGAATGATCATCCCGCCCGCGCCCTGAAACGGTTCGGCGACAAACGCGGCAACCTTGTCGGCGCCCAGTTCGAGAATCTTCTCTTCCAGTTGCCGCGCGGCTTGCAGGCCGAATTCTTCCGGGCTGAGGTCACCTTCGTGGGCGAACCAGTACGGCTCATCGATGTGCGCGACATCGGGAATGGTGCCGCCCATTTCGTGCATGAATTTCATCCCGCCCAATGCTGTCGCGGCGAGGGTCGAGCCGTGGTAGCCGTTCCAGCGGCCGATCATGATTTTCTTCTCGGGCTTGCCCATCACCTGCCAGAACTTGCGCACGGTGCGGATCAGCACTTCGTTGGCTTCGGAACCGGAGTTGGTGTAGATCGCGTGGCTGTAGTGCGTGGGCAGCAGGCTGAAGAGTAGCTCGGACAGCTCGATCACCGCCGGGTGAGTGGTGTGGAAGAACATGTTGTAGTAGGGCAGTTGTTCCAGCTGTGCGGTCGCGGCGGCGGCCAGATCCTTGCGCCCGTAGCCGAGGTTGGTGCACCAGAGGCCGGACATGCCGTCCAGATAGCGATTGCCGTCGTTGTCCCACAACGCCAGACGATCGCCGCTGACCATCACCCGCGGGCCTTCCTCGTTGAGGGCCTTCTGATCGACGAACGCATGGATGTGGTGAGCGGCGTCAGAGGCTTGGTAATCGCGGGTAGTGCGGGTCGAATCGAATTCGGCGGACATGGCGGATCTCCAGAGCAAGGGCAAGTCAGTGCGTTCGTTGCAGCGCTGCATGGATAAAGTTTTGTCATCTAAAAATATTTTTGTAAAGAAAATATTTGTCGGTGAAAAAAGATCTCCGTAGGCTGAGGGCCATTGGCAAGGATCATCAGGGGCAACATGAGCGGACTCAGAGAGCGGCAGAAGGAACAGCGCAGGGAAGTGATCGCTGCGGCGGCGCTGGAGCTGTTCAAAACCAATGGTTTCGCTGCGACAACGCTGGACCAGATCGCCGTGCAGGCCGGCGTGTCCGCGCCGACGGTAGTCAATTACTTCGGCGGCAAGCAGGAGATTCTCCTGGCGCTGCTCAAGCAACCGGACGAGCAGGCCATGCGCGAGGCGCGGGCCAATCTGGATGACGACAGCGATCCACTGGAAGCCTTGTGCGAGTTCGAAGGCCTGATGACCCATTACCAGTTGCAAGCGATGCCGGCTTCGCTGTGGCGTGAACTGGCGCCGTTTCTGTTCACCGGTGAACTGGCTCGGGCGCTGGACCCGTGGAACGCCGCGGTGATCGAGGAAACCAAGGCCTTGCTGGAGCATTTTCAGCGCGTCGGCAAGATCCGCGAATCAATCGATATCGATGTCGCGGCGACGTTGTTCAACCAGTATGCGAATGTGGCGTTCATTCGCCTGGCCACCGAAGCGACGCCGGACAGGGAAGCGCATGCGCTGCACATGCGCCGTGTGTTGAGTCTGCTGTGTCACGGCATGTTGGTGAGTTGAGAAAGGGGCAGAGGTGCTATCAATAAGCCATTGCCGTAGAATGACCGCTGATTTTTTTCTGCTTCAATTTGGATGAGTCAATGCAAGGCAATCAGCAAGACAAGGATGTACTTCGCGGTTGGTGTGCTTTTGTCGAGGCGACCGGGCTCGCTAAAAGCCGGATTCAGGATGTGGAGCATGAGCAGGAGATCAGACTCCAAGGCAAAGACATCGAGGAAGATGCCAGCGGGTTCTTCATCTCGCTGTCCAGTGTGCAATCGGAGGCCTTGAGGGTACGGTTTGCAAAAAGGGACGAAGAGGGACGGTTGCAGACTGAACCGCTGCAGATCGGCTTTCCGCTGTTGCGAGTGATCGAAGGTTCCAAATCATTCTTCGTGCCGCTGTTTCGCTACTCAGTCCCGGACCATTGCTTGTCGACACCGGCGTTGCATCTGTGCGTACCGGTGAAGAAAGGCGCTGAAGTCGTTCCCAATATTGCAGCGTTCCGCCAGTACCTCGACATCGACATCGAGGAACTGGGAGCCGAGCGCCACATGATGAGCCTCGCCGCCGCCTGTTCCGGTAAACAGGGCGAGGACTTTGTCAGTGTGTTTCGAACCTTTCTGGCTTGGGTCAATCATCGACTTGCCGGTTTGAAACCTGATCGCGCCGATCTTTCCGACATTTTTCTGGAAAAGCACATTACTGCGCTGGTCTGTCCTGAGGTGAATACCGACTTCAATTCCAGGGAGCAACTCAAGGACTACAAGATCCTGCTTGAGCGGCCGGACGTCCGAACACCCTCGCTGCTCCAGCAATATATTCTGCAGCGCACGCTCACCACTGCAGCGACGCTTGAATTCACGCGTTTCCCCTACGGCCTGTTCGAACGCAAATATCCGTTGGGGCGAGGCCAGATGGCCACGCTGACACAGGTCTCCAGCGGTGCGCCGCTGGTGGCGGTGCAAGGCGCACCGGGCACTGGCAAAACCACCCTGTTCAAATCGCTGATCGCCAGCCAGCTTGTCGAGCGGGCGCTGGCCTGTATCGGTGGCGCAGACTGCAACCTGGGATTGGTGGTGACCTCCACTGCCAAGAAAGCCGTCGAGAATGTCATCGATGATTTTCGCGATGACCCGTCTCTCAAAGACCTCAAATGGTTGTATTTCCTCGGCGGTGACAAGAATCAAATCACTGACGAAGTCGAGCGCGTCAATGCACTGCTGGTGCAATTGAATGAGCAGACGTACGACAAAACCCGGCAGGGTTCGCTTGCCAACCGGATAACAGCAATCCGACAGCTGATCGACGGGGTTTTCGCTCGTTTCCTCGTTCTGACTCGAACCCTTGATCAGGCGACAGCGGCATTGGCCGCCCCTTCACCCGAAGTGTTCCAGGCGCGCCTGGAAACACTCAAGCGTGAGGTGGTCGAGAAGGGCATCGCGCTGAAAATGCTCGCCGCGCGCGAACAACCTGCGGAGTTAAGCGTCCTCTCGGCGCAGTGCAAACATGCCCTCGGCGAGGTCGTGGTACACAAAAACCGGCATGCTCAGGCGATGGAATGCTTGTCTCGACACTACAGCAGGCTGATTGATGCTCCGTTCGCCGAAACTGCCTATGAGGAATGGCTCGCCAGTACACTCAGCGAGACGCTTGAACATCACTACGCCGACTATCCGACAGGATTGTTTGCGCCCTTGCTGGCCTGGATACAACGAAGCAAATACACGCGTGCGCGCAGTCATCTGCAAAAGTCATTTTCGGATGAGTTCTCTCGCTACCAGTTAGCGAGCCTGAGCGATGTCCAGTTCGCCGAGTTGGCGCGCAATCGCAGGGCGCTGTATCAACTCGATACGACGCAAGAAACCCTGGAGATTTTGCGGTTGGGGCTGCCCGATACCGCGCACGAAGAGCAAATCAAAGCGCTGGCCATGGCCATCGAGCAACTTGTTCAGCGAACCCGCGATTGGGCCAGCTACAACAAGGCTCATCATGATTTGCACAGTGAGTTCCCTGAAGGGGATTGGGTGGAAGTGCTGCGCAAACGCTTTATTGCGCAACAGCGGGAAATATTCGAATCCGCCGTCGACTACCTATGGCAAGAACTGCTTCGGCAAAAAGCCGCTCTCGCCCAGGTATTGCCCTTGTGGTGCAACCTGTTGAACGGGCAACTCGACAGCGGTTTCTACAAATGGAAGGACAAACTCGACGAGTTCTATCGACTGGTCAGTCTTGCCTATCCGGTGATGGCCTCGACATTGGCCTCGGTGCAGAAACTGGCCGGGTACAAACTGGGCGATCTGAACGGTTTTGCTCCGTACGCGCTCAGTCTGGTAGATGAGGCCGGGATGATTTCGGCGGAATCGCTGGTGCCGCTATTGGCCCGCAGCCAACGGGCGATCGTGGTCGGTGACCCGATGCAAATCGAGCCGATTCGCGGATTGGGTAAAGCCACGGCGGACAAACTCAAGGCGCACTATTTTGCCGATAACACCCTGTACGAGGCGGTCTCACCGATGCTGGTCACCGCTTATCATCGCGCCGCTGGCACATTGAGTGGCGCTGTAACCGATATGGGCAACGGTATCGTTCTGGATGAACACAGACGGTGTCAGCCCGCCATTGCCGAGCTGTTCATGCAGATCGCCGGCTATCGGGGTGTACAGGTTTGCACCAGCGCCCCTGAAGCGCGTATTGGCGCCGCTTGTGGCAGCATGGGCGGCTTCAACCTCATGTTTTATGGTGTACAGGGCCGCAGAGGCGCCATGCCCAACACCAATCAGGATGAAGTCGAGGCCATCGGGCTGTTATTGGACAAACTGGAAGCGGCCGGCTACGACCTGACCAAAGATGTCGGGATCATCACGCCGTATTCCAACCAGAAAAACCTGCTGATCAAAGCCTACGGTCAGCGAATGAAACAAAGTCAGGCGCTCAAGATCGGATCTGTCCATCAGTTCCAGGGCGTAGGTTTTGAAGTCATCATTTACTCGCCGGTTATTTTTCAACGCACTGACCGGGACAACTTTCAAAACGGCAAACCCAATCTGCTGAATGTCGCCGTATCGAGGGCAAAACAGCAATTTATCGTGGTCGGTAACCAGCAGCGTCTGCTGGCTGCCGGGAAGTCGCTGAAGAAAATGGCAGAAGTGTGCTCGGCCTCCTTCTTTGTCAGCATGGAACACCAGAGCCCAACCTATGCGAGCGTTAATGCCAACGGCGTGAAGCATTATTTCGACTGTGATCACATCAGCGCATTCGACACATTGCTATCGGCGTCTCAGCGCTCCTTCACGGTGGTGGTGCCCTGGATTCGCCAGGGCATCAACCGCAATCACCCGCCGCTCAAACTGCTGCGCACTGCCCAGGAACGCGGGATCAAGGTCACTGTTTATTACGGCTATGACGGGCTGGGACAGAAGAATGCCGATGATGGCGACGCCGGTCTGATCATTGCGTATCAGCGTGAACTGGGCGCCGAATCTGTCGTGCGTTTACCGGAGGGAACCCACGAGAAAATCCTGCTGGTGGATGATCAGGTGGCAACGGTGGGGAGCTGGAACTGGCTGTCGCACAGCTACTATCAATACTGCGCGACGACCACCCACCGATCATTGGCGTTGCGTCGTGAAACCAGCGTCGAGTTGCGTGATCCAACGCTGATAAGTGCTTTGAAACAAAGGCTGGGTCAGGCCTGAAATACAGGCTTGACCCAGCATTGCCGTCGTTGTCCGGCAGGAGCTCCAGTGGTGGCTGTCGCGCCTGCCAAGACCGCAGCCGAACCTTGCGTGTGGGCGCAAGCATGACCGCTGTTCAGGCGGACAACGTCACTCTTTGATCCGCGGATGCTGCTGCACCAGCAACTTGCGCTTCTCCTCCAGCTCGGCAATTTCAGCATCGATGTCTTCGATCTTCTGCTCGATGTTGTCGTGATGCTCTTGCAGCAATTCCTTCGCCTCTTCCAGGTCAGACGCCGCCGGGGCTGCGCCACGCAATGGCTTGTTGGCGGTTTCCTTCATGGTCACACCGGTGACCAGACCGACCACGGCAATCACCATCAGGTAATACGCCGGCATGTACAGATTGTTGGTGCTCTCGACCAGCCAGGCGACCACGGTCGGGGTCAGGCCGGCAATCAGTACCGAAACGTTGAACGCTGCCGCCAGCGCGCTGTAGCGAATGTGCGTGGGGAACATCGCCGGCAGGGTCGAGGCCATGACGCCGATAAAGAAGTTCAGCAGCACGGCCAGCATCAGCAGGCCGGCGAAGATCAAACCGATCTTGCCGCTGTTGATCAGCATGAACGCCGGAATCGCCAGAATGAACAAACCGATGCTGCCGACGACGATGAAGGGTTTGCGGCCAATCTTGTCGCTGATAAAACCAATCGCTGGCTGCACGAACAGCATGCCAACCATGATCGCGATGATGATGAGCACACCACGGTTTTCGCTGTAGTGCAGGTTGTGCGACAGGTAACTCGGCATATAGGTGAGCAGCATGTAGTAGGTGACGTTGGTCACCGCCACCACGCCGATGCAGGTCATCAGGCTGCGCCAGTGTTTGGTCGCGACCTCCTTGAACGAGACTTTCGGGCCACCGGCGAGGCCTTCGCGATCGCCTTGCTCAAGCTTTTCAACGTGCTGCTGGAACGCCGGGGTTTCTTCCAGGGCGTGACGCAAGTAGAGACCGATCATGCCCAACGGCAAGGCGAGGAAGAACGGCAGACGCCAGCCCCATTCCTCGAACTTCGCCTCGCCCAGCGTCGTCGAGATCAACACCACCACACCGGCACCGAGGACGAAACCGGCAATCGAGCCGAAATCCAGCCAACTGCCGAGGAACCCGCGTTTGCGATCCGGTGCATATTCGGCGACGAAGATCGACGCGCCGGTGTATTCACCGCCCACCGAAAAGCCTTGGGCCATTTTCGCCAGCAACAGCAGGATCGGCGCCCAGATGCCGATCGAGGCATAGGACGGGATCAGGCCGATGGCAAAGGTGCTGAGCGACATGATCACGATGGTCGCGGCGAGGACTTTCTGTCGTCCGTACTTGTCACCCAATGCGCCGAAGAACAAGCCGCCCAGCGGCCGGATCAGGAAGGGCACCGAGAACGTCGCCAGCGCGGCGATCATCTGCGTGCCGGGGTCGGCGCCGGGGAAGAACACTTTGCCGAGCACATAGGCGACGAAGCCGTAGACACCAAAGTCGAACCATTCCATGGCATTGCCCAGTGCGGCGGCGGTGATCGCCTTGCGCATCTTGGCGTCGTCGACAATGGTGATGTCGTTCAGGCCGATCGGCTTGACGGTTTTCTTGCGTGATTTCATCCGGGTCTTCTCTTTGCTGATCCATCGTGCCGCGTAGATGCCATCTTTTTGATGGCGCGTACTCTTTGGCTCAGATACATGAGGACACGAAATAATTCACTGCCCGGCGCTTTTTTTCCTGGCGCACCTGTGTAGGAGCTGCCGAAGGCTGCGATCTTGTTGGGACGCGGAGCGTCCCCGGCTGCATTCCCACGCAGAGCGTGGGAACGATCAAGAAGGGGATGTGTGTTTACCGGCGGATGGCCGTATACGATTGCCGCAGGTCGCTGGCCCAGCCATCCAGCACGACTTTGACGTCATCGGCGGTCAGCACTTGCTTGTCGTTCTCCAGCGGCACCCCGGTGCCTTTGCGCACCACTTCGGCAACTACTTCGCCGGTCGAACCGTCTTCGAACGACACTTCGGTGGCAACCTCGCTGTCCTGATCACGGATGCCGGTCGCCGTGCTAACGCCCGCAGCGAGGAGGGTGACCGGCAGCCACTCATAAAAGCGCAAACCCTGAGTGCTGGTCGCCACTTGAGTGATAGCGGGGCGCACTATCAGGGTGTTCGGCCCGGGTTGATTGACCAGATGCATCACTTTGCTCAATTCCAGCCGCAGCGCCGCGTCGTAGTAGTCAGTCACGCCGGAAAGGGTGCTCAGCGGAATCCGTTGTGTCGGCTCGGCACTCGGGTAGAACTGACTCGGCGCCAGATAAACCTGCGTGTATCGACCCCGGGCGAGGGCCGGGCTGACCCACGCCAACACGGGCTGCCCGGACGGCGACCGGCGCTCGGCCAACACGCTGTAGTCACGCAGAAACCCGGCGTGTTCCGGCGTTTTGCTGCTGCACGCCGCCAGGCTCAACGTGGTGACAATGGACAGCGACAGTGAACGAATACGCGACATCAAACGGCTTCCTTGTTTTGCGCCAGGTTGTCCGAGCATTCGATGTGCAATCGACCATGGGCCATGATCCAGTTCATGAGGTCAGCGGTGTTGACGCTGTGCACGTATTCCACCCAGTGCGCGTTGGTCGGGCTGAAATGCTCGAAGTAACGGCGCAGCACTACTGTGCTTTGATCAGGGGAAACCCCCATGCACGATTCCTGAAACACCACCGGTGTGTCCGGGCCGAGCGCGGCGGTGCGCTGGCTTAGAATCAACGGCCGATTACCGTTGTGCTGCGTGATGCCCGGTTTGCTGTTCAATACCTTCATGCCAATCCCCCCGTTGGAAATAGCCGCAGAATGCCCGCGAGGTTTTGCCAGAGAATGTCCGCTTGATGTCTGCTGCGTAGAAATGTTGCTCGATTGAAATAAATGACCCGGGCGGCAAAATGGCTTTAGATTGGCTTTTTTTGGTGCATGGATCCTGTGACTGTGAGCAGACTGCTGTTCGTCGACGACGACGTGGAAATCCTCGCGCTGCTGAAGAAGTTCTTCGTGCAGCACGCCTATGAAGTCGACGTGGCGCCGCACGGCGAAGCCATGTGGGCGGCGATCGCGCAGAACCGTCCGGACACGATCATTCTTGATCTGATGATGCCCGGCGAAAGCGGCCTGAGCCTGTGCCAGAAGGTGCGTGCGCAGTTGGGCATTCCGATCATCATGCTCACGGCCATGGCCGAGTTGAGTGATCGCATTGTCGGTCTGGAACTGGGTGCCGACGATTACCTGACCAAACCGTTCGCCCCGCAGGAACTGCTCGCACGGGTGCGTGCCTTGCAGCGTCGCGCCGGCGAACAGCGTCAAGCAGTTGAGCCTTCACGCCCGGTGATTGGCTTCGCCGGTTGGCATCTGGACATCACCTGTCGCGAATTGCGCTCACCGGAAAACGTGATGATTCCGTTATCCGGCGGCGAGTTCGATTTGCTGGTGGTGTTCCTCGATAATCCGCAGCGCATCCTCACTCGCGAGCAATTGATCGACCTGACCCACGGCCACGGCCATGACGCTTTCGACCGCAGCATCGATGTGCAAGTCAGTCGCCTGCGCCGCAAGATCGAACCGGACAGCAAGCGCCCGGACCTGATTCGTACGGTGCGCAACGGCGGCTATCTGTTCACCGCCAAGGTCACACGCTCATGATCCGTCGACTGTGGCGTGGCGACACGCTGCGCCGGCACATCGCCCTGACCATCGTGGCAGCGATGGTCGCGTCGCTGGCGTTGAATGCACTGTTCGTACAAGTCGCCGGCATCTGGGCGCGACCACCGATTGAACGCACCGGCCTGCTGGAGCAGATTGCCGCGACCTCGCGGGTGATCGAAGCGGCCCCGGCCAACTTGCGCCCGCAACTGGCCGCGGCGGCGAGCAGCGCCATGCTGCAAGTGTCGTGGCAAGCGCAGCGCGCGGATTTCGATCTGCCCAGCGACGGCCTTCGCCTGCCAGCGAGCAGGGTGCCGGTGCTGCAGCAACTGCTGGGCAATGATCGAAAAATCGAGGTGTTCAGCCCAAGCGACTGGCCGAATGGCAGTCCCCAGGCGCATTACGCCGCTGTCGTGCAATTGGTCGATGGCAGCTGGTTGTCATTTATCCCGCCGGAGCGCAGCTGGGGTCTGGAGTTTGGCGTGCGTATCGCGATCGTCATTGCCTTGGGACTGATTGCCACATTGCTCGTCGCCTGGATCGCCACCCGGCAACTGGCCAACCCCTTGCAGCGTTTCACGCGGGCCGCCAGACGCTTCGGCACTGACCTGCGCGCACCGCCGATCAAGCTTGAAGGCCCCGACGAAATCCGCCAGGCGATCATCGCCTTCAACACCATGCAGGCGCAGATTCAGCATTTCATCGCCGAGCGCACGCACATGCTCGCGTCAATTTCCCACGACCTGCGTGCACCGCTGACACGCATGCGTCTGCGCAGTGAGTTCATGGAAGACCTCGATCATCAGGGCAAACTGATTCGCGACGTTGAAGAGATGCAGTCGATGATCAACGCCGCGTTGGCGTTCTTCCGCGAAGACACCCACCGCGAGCAGACCACCGCGTTCGATCTGTCGGAGCTGCTGCAAACCATCGTCGACGATTACCGCGATCAGCAGATCAATGTCGATTTCGATGGCCCGGCGCATCTGGTGTACGAGGGACGACCGCTGGGAATCAAGCGGGTGATCGTCAACCTTCTGGAGAATGCGCTGAAGTATGCGCAGCGTCCGGGCATTGCTTTGAAACATGACGAGCGTTCGATCTGCATTGAGGTCAGCGATGACGGCCCCGGTATTCCCGAGGCGGCGTTGGAGCAGGTGTTCGATCCGTTCTTCCGTCTGGAAGCTTCGCGCAATCGTGACACCGGCGGTGTGGGCCTCGGGCTGTCGGCGGCACGGGCGATTGCGCGCGAGCAGGGTGGCGAGTTGACGTTGAGCAACCGCCACGCTGGAGGGTTGTTGGCGCGAGTCGAACTGCCACTCTAGGGCGGACAGCTTGTACGAAGTTCGCTGAACACTTGTAGGCGTCTATCTGGAACATTGTCGGCGCTACGCGCTACAGCATTGATCCACGGAGCGAGTCATTGGGCCAGCCCGGCGAGTGCAATGCCCAATGGCTGCGTCGCTCCCGTCGCAGCGGCTTTCATTTCACTGCGGTAGCCGTGGGGACTGATGCCCAAATGCTTCTGGAAGGCCCGGCGCATACGTTCCTCGCGGCCAAATCCCGCCGTTTCGGCAATGCGCTTGATCGGCTCGCGGGTGGTCTTGAGTAATCGAGTCGCCGTCTCCAGACGCAGGTTCTCCACCGCTTGCGCCGGGGTTTCTCCGGTGGCAACGACATAGGCGCGGGCAAAATGGCGCGGGCTCATGCCGAACTGTTCGGCCAGCCGCTCGACGCGCAAGTCTCCGTTCAGGTTCGCCGCGATCCAGGCGTGCAGCCGCGCCAGACGCGCGTCCGGGTCGGTGCGCAGGGCCTTGGATTGAGCATTGAGCGAGGCACTGAGCTGCGGCTGTTCGGCATCACGCCACATGAACACCGTGAAGTACCGCGCCAGGGCCAGCGCCGCGTCGGCACCGAGGTCTTGTTCAACCAGACCAAGGGCCAGATCGATACCAGCGGTGGCGCCGCCGCAGGTCCAGAGGTTGCCATCGTGCAGATACAGCGCATCGGTCTGGCAGCGTACCGCTGGGTAGCGCGCCTGCAGTTCGGCAGCGAATTTCCAGTGCGTCACCACTTCGCGGCCATCGAGCAGGCCCGCTGCGGCCAAGGCAAACGAACCCGTACCAATTGAGCACAGCCGCCGGATGTCAACCGAGCGGCGGCGTAGCCAAGCGCAAGCTGCTTCGTCAGCTTCAAGCGCGGCCATGCCCGGTCCTCCGGCGATGATCAGCGTGTCGATCACCGGGGCCATGGCATCGATCTGTTCCAGCGAACAGGTGGTCACGCTGATGCCGGAAATGGACATCACCTGACCGCCGCGCGGCGATGCCATCAGCAAGCGGTACGGCGGACTTGCGCTGTAGGGCGCACCCAGCACGCGCGGTATAGCTGCAAACACCTCAAGCGGGCCGGCCGCATTGAGCAACAGCAAGTCGTCGAACGCCAACACCACGACAGTGCGAGCAGGCAGCGGCGCGGCGTCCGTCATGGCAGCAAAGGAGGGGTGTTTGGCATGGAGCGACACGGCGGGCCTCGACATACTGAAATCAATGCACAAATGAGCGCACGACAATGCCGGTAAAACTTCCTGCTGCCAAGCGTCTGCTGGCACACCCTGTAAAAGCGCTGCTGTGCGGCGTTGCGTTGCTGCTCAGCCAACCGCTGTCGGCCACTGCCGAACCGTTGAAACTGGGCGATCAAAGCGGTTTGACCCAGGCATTGCTCCACGCCGCCGGTGAAGATCAACACCTTGCCTATGCGCTGTCCTGGCACCCGTTTCTCGCCGGAACCACGATGCTAGAAGCCTTGAGCGCCGGAGCGATCGATGCCGGTGTCGTGGGTAATGCGCCGCCGGTGTTCGCGCAGGCCGGTGGCTTCGACATCCGCATCATCGGCGTCGCGAGCGGTGCGCAAAACAACAATGCGCTGCTGGTTCCCGCAGGCTCCGGCGTTCAGCAGGTCGCCGATCTGAAAGGTCAGCGGGTGGCCGTGGCCAAGGGCAGCAGCGGGCATTATTTGTTGTTGGCCGCGCTACATAAAGCAGGCCTCACGCCTCGGGATGTGAACATCGCTTACGTCAGTCCGGTGGACGCACAGAATGCGTTTGCCAGCGGCAAGCTCGATGCCTGGGCGGTGTGGTATCCCTTCGTCGGCCAGGCGACATCGCGCGGTGCACGGGTTCTGGTCGATGGCAGCGCCTGGCCGGAAACCGGGCTGAATTTCACCGTCGCCAGTCTGCAGGCACTCAATGATCCGCAGCGGACAGGACCGTTGGGCGATCTGCTCGCCAGGCTGGCCCGCGCCCAAGCCTGGGCCACGGCACACCCTGAAGAATGGGCCGAAGTTTTCGCGCAAACCACCCGACTTCCCGTCGCGCTGGTGCAAGAAATGCTCGCGCATCAAGCTCTTCGCTATGTGCCGATCGAATCCTCGGTCATCGCCTCGCAACAGCATCTGGCCGACCTGTTTGCCGCTGAACGGCTGATTCCACGACCGCTGCAGGTCGGGCAGATCTTCGACGATCGCTTCAACCCTTTACTGCCAAGCCACCCATAACCCTTCAGTTCACCTTGCCGCGTTGCTCGCGGCGGGGGCTCACTCGCCCGGAGAAAAGCCATGCCCAACCTTGAAACCACCACACTCAAGCGCCGCAAAAACGGCCTGATCGCTGTTGATCACGCCCGCAGTGCTGGCGGCTACACGCTGTTCGCGCCACAAACGGCGGATGGCAATGTGTTTCTGATCGATCTCGATGGCGAGGTCGTCCACCGCTGGAAACTACCCCAGCGCCCCGGCCGCGACGCGGTGATCCTGCGCAACGGCAACCTCGGCTACAACGGCAACCATCCTGATTCACCGGATCTGTTTCCGGGCTGGTCGGTGTGGCATGGCGGCGCGTTCAGCGAAGTGACACCGGAAGGCGAAGTGGTCTGGGAGCACGCCGATCTGCTTCACCACCATGACGCGCAATGGCTGGACAACGGCAATCTGCTTTACACCACGGCCGAGCCATTGAGCGCCGAGCTGGCCCGGCGCGTGGTCGGCGGTATTCCCGGCAGCGAGGCACCGGGCGGGGTGATTTATGCCGATGTGGTCAAGGAAGTCGATCGTCAGGGCAATGTGGTATGGGAATGGCGCAGTTGGGAATATCTGCGACCTGAAGACTATCCGCTGCACGAATGCTTCGAACGCCATCACTGGCCAATGACCAACGCGGTCACGCCGGGTCGCGACGGTAAAGTGATCCTCAGCCTGCGCAGTGTTTCTTCGGTGATTGCCGTGCAGCGTGGCAGTGGTGAAGTACTGTGGCGATTGGGTCAAGATCTGGTCGCGCAGCAGCACTGCCCGAGTGAGCTGGAAAACGGCAACGTGCTGGTGTTCGACAACGGCATCTTCCGCCCGCACGTGAGCATGCCGCACTCGCGCATTCTCGAAATCAACCCGTCGACACAACGCATCGAATGGCAATACGCGGACACCCCGGGGTATGCGTTTTTCACCCCGTTCATGGGCGGCGCGCAGCGTTTGCACAACGGCAATACGCTGATCACCGAGGCCAACTTCGGCCGCTTGTTCGAAGTCACTCCGACTGGCGAAGTGGTCTGGGAGTACGTCAATCCGCACTTCGCCACGTATCCCGATGCGGCCTCGCGACGTTATTTGCCGGGCGAAAACAACGCCATATTCCGTGCCCACCGTTATCAGCGCACAGACCTGCCATGGCTGCGTGACTGAGCACCTTGGCTTGCCGGTGTGAAATTATTTCTGTAGATTTTCATGAAATTATAAAAAGATAATTTCATGAGGTCGCGAATGTTTCAGCAATCCAGCCAGCACGTCGACAGCTATTACGCTCACAGTTGCGCCGATATTCTGCGTGATCGGCCAGCGCTGGAAGGTGAACATGACACCGACGTGGTGATCATCGGCGCCGGTTTCAGTGGTCTGCACACGGCGCTGCGTCTGGCCTTGGCGGGAAAACGCGTGGTGGTGCTGGAAGCCAGTCGCGTGGCGTGGGCCGCGTCGGGGCGTAATGGCGGGCAGGCGATTCTCGGCTGGTCGTGCGACATGCCGCCGCTGGAAGCTGCGCTCGGTCATGAGCGGGCCAAACGCTTGTGGGACGGTATGCGCTGGGCTGCTGGGGAATTGCGTGAATTGCCGGCTCGTCACGGCTTCGACATCGATTATCGCCCCGGGCACCTGTGGACATCGGTAATGCCTCGGCGGGTCAGTCTGCTCAGCGAATGGCAATACGAGGCGAGCCACAAGTGGGGCCACGATGGGTTGCAGTTCATTCCTCGTGAACAACTGCCGGAATGGGTGGCCACCGAGCGCTATCAGGCCGGGCTTTACGACCCTGAGGGCGCGCACCTCAATCCACTGAAACTGGCGCTGGGCCTGGCGGATGCCATCGAGCGAGCCGGCGGGCGTATCCATGAACAAAGCAAAGCGTTGAGTTATCAGGAGCAGGGCGGTGGTTTCCGGGTCAACACCGAGCGCGGTTCGGTGCGCGCCGATGTACTGGTGCTGGCGTGCAACGCCTATCTCGATGAACTCGACCCGCACCTGTCCAGCTGCATTCTGCCGGTGGGCACTTATCAGGTCGCCACCGCACCGCTGGCGCCCGAGCAGGCCACGGCGCTGTTGCCGCGCAACGTGTGCGTGACCGACAACCAGTTCGTCCTCGATTACTTCAGACGCACGCCGGACAACCGTTTGTTGTTCGGTGGCGGCTGCACCTATCTCGGTGGCATGCCCAAGGACATTGCGGCAGCGACCCGGCCATTTCTCGAGCGGGTGTTCCCGCAGCTCAAGGGCGTTGGCATCGATTTCGCCTGGGGCGGGCACATCGATCTGACGATCAAGCGCACGCCGGACGTTGGCGGCGAGGGCAACCGTTATTGGCTGCAAGGCTACTCGGGCCACGGCGTTCTGCCGACATTGGCCGCTGCGCGCGCAGTGTCCGATGCGATTCTCGGCGAGGCGGATGAACTGGCGTTGTATCAGGGCTTGAGCAATGGCCGTTTCCCCGGCGGCAAGCACTTCGCGGCACCGCTGGAAGCTATCGGCAAAGCCTGGTATCGACTGCGCGACAGCATTTGATGAGATTTTGACGATGAACAAGCAAGAAGAAATCGCCGCACTGGCGATCCTTATCCACGACCTGCGCAAGCACAAGAAATGGACGTTGAAAGAACTGGCCGACAAGATCGGCCGTTCGGTGGGTTTTCTCTCGCAGGTCGAGCGAGGCTTGTCGCGGCCCACCGTGGCGGACCTGACCGCAATCAGCGAAACCTTCGGCGTACCAACCACCTACTTCTACAGCCTGCCCAAGCCCAAGGAGCTGCCGTGGGTGACGCGCCCGGACGAGCGTCGCACGCTGTATTACGCCAACGGCATCACCGACATTCTGGTGTCGCCGCAAATGCGCGCCTCGTTCTCGATGCTCGAAAGCCATCTGGAAGCCGGCGCGAGCAGCGGCGACCGTCATCTGACCGACAGCTCGGAGCAGGGCGGTTATGTCCTCGAAGGCGAGCTGACCTTATGGCTGGGCGACGACGAAGAACCGACCACGCTGAAGGCTGGTGACAGCTTTCAGTTCGACAGCCATACCCGCTGCCGCTACGGCAACCTCACCGAGCAGCTGACCCGCGTGCTCTGGGTCTACACCTGATCACAAAAAAGGATGAACACGATGGACGCTGTCTGCGCTGACCTGCTCGCCGAAGTGCGTGCCTTTCGCCAACGCTACCCCGAGGTGCGTTATGTCGACCTGATTTGCCTGGATATTCCCGGGCACTTTTACGGCAAACGTTATCCGGTCGACATGCTCGAAAAAGTCGCGGCCGGCAGCGTACTGAAGCTGCCGCAGAATTGCGTGCTGTTGGGCGTGCAGGGTGGTTTGTTTCCTATCGGCGATTACTGCTTCAACGACGGCGACCCGGATGCCGTGCGCCGTCTGGTGCCGGGCACACTGAAACCGGTGACATGGGAAGCGCAGCCGTTGGGGCAGATGCTGATCACGTCGGACGGCACCGAAAAACCGATCGAGTTCGAGCCGCGTGAAGTCCTCGCGCAGGTGCTTAAGCGTCTGGCGCGCAAAGGCATTCACCCGGTGGTGGCGTTCGAGCTGGAGTTTTATCTGTTCGACAAAAAGCTGCGCGATGGCTTGCCGCAATTCCCCCGCGACGACCTGACTGACGACGCCGATGATCAACCGAACCTGCACATCGAACGCCTCTCACGCTTCGCGCCTGTGCTGGATGAAATGGTCGAAGCCACCCGGGCGCAGGGCATCGACGCCACGGTGATTACCGCTGAACTCGGCCCCGGCCAGTTTGAAATCAACTTCGGCCATCTCGACGATGGCTTGCGAGCCGCCGACTGGGCAGCGTTGTTCTGTCGCAGCACGCGCGGTGTTGCGCTTAAACACGGCTATCGCGCCAGTTTTATGGCCAAGCCGTACTTGCAGCATCCGGGCAGTGGCATGCATGTGCATGTCAGCCTCTACGATTCGACGGGCAATAATCTGCTGGCCGCGAATGAGCAGCAGCCGCTGCGCCATGCGGTCGCCGGGTGCCTGGAATTGCTGCCGCACAGCATGCCGATCTTTGCGCCGAACCAGAACGCGATGCGCCGTTTGGGCGGCACGGTGAACACCGCAACCAAGGCGAGTTGGGGTTTTGAAGACCGCGATGCGTGCTTGCGGATTCCGGAGTCGGACGTGAAGAACCTGCGGGTTGAATATCGCTTGGCGGGCGCGGATGCCAATCCGTATCTGGTGCTGGCGGCGATTCTGGTGGGGCTGGAATATGGGCTGGAATCGGCCAAAGAGCCGATTGCACCGCTGAATGAAGACCGCAGCAGCGGGATTGATTTTCCAAAGGAAATGTTCGAGGCCGTGCGCGCGATGCAGCATCAGCCGCAATTGCGTGATGGGCTGGGCGCAGAGTTTGTCGATGTGTATTGCGAGAATAAACGCCAGGATCATTTGGCGTTTATGCAGGAGATCAGTGCGCGAGAATATCGCTGGTATTTGTGAAGGGCGCCGGCTCACGCAGGGCGCCGAATCCGGCTGGCGTCTCTGGAGGGCGGGCACCCGAACTGGCGGCTGTACTCTCGGCTGAATTGCGATGGGCTTTCGTAGCCCACTCGATAACAGGCACTCGCCACATCCAGTCCTTCACCCAGCATCAGACGGCGGGCTTCCTGCAGACGAAGTTGCTTTTGGTACTGCAGCGGACTCATCGCGGTCACGGCCTTGAAGCGATGATGCAAAGTAGAGCTGCCCAGATTGGCGACCCGGGCAAGCTCTTCGATGCGCAAGGGTTGGGTGTAATGGTTGTTCAACCAGTCGATTGCCCGCGTGACGCGTCGTGTTTGCGAATCACCCAGGGCCAGCTCGTACAACCGCCGTCCGTGCACGCCTCGCAGGAGGCGGTAGTACAACTCTCGAAGAGCGAGCGGCGCCAGCATGCCGATGTCTTTCGGCGTTTCCAGCAGCCGTACCAGGCGCAGCATGGTTTCCAGCAGGGGCACATCGACTTTCTCAAGAAAAAGACCCAGCTCCGGTTCGTCGGGGACACCCGTTGCAGGCGCATCGGCGATGACCTGGGCGATATCCGTGGCCTCGAAATCAAAACGGATGCAAAGGTAGGGCGCATCCGGGCTGGCCACCAGCACGCGCCCGGCAACCGGAAGCGTCACCGAGACCACCAGGTAACTCAGCGGGTCGTACAGGTAATGGTCATCACCCAGGCCGACTTCTTTTTGTCCTTGCACGATCAGGCAAAGTGCCGGCTTGTGCACCGTATGGATAAGCTCCGAAGGCGTGTCAAAGCGGATGACATGCAGGGGCGCAATGGCGGTCTCATAGATCCCGGGCGAGGTAAAGCGTAGCGTCAGCAGGCGAACCAGTTCGTCGCGATAGATGGCCGTGTTTTGCAGGATGAAAGCATCGCTCTGTTCCATTTCAAGGCTCTCACAAGTGTTCATGAGCGTCTGCCCGGAACTGTCCAGGCAGACGATATTCATCCGACATAATCAAAGTGCTCATTGCCGATAGAGGATCATGCCGGCGTGATACAGCACGTCGTCATGAAAATGCCCGTCAGCGGTGAAGCCGGTGTCGTCCCAGTACCGAATGTAGTCACCGACGATTTCGTAGCGGCCTTGCCAGGCGCTGTTATTTTTACCACGGGCCTCGTCGTAACGCCCAGTGGTCAGAAGCTTGTGACGGATGAAGCCATCAGCGGTGACCCACATGCCTGCGTAACGATGATCAGGTTTGGCTTGTGTGGCATTTTTCATCTGCTTTTCTCCTCAGTCCTCATTGAATCCGAGCGGCCTGCCTTGGCCTGTGCTGCATCCGTTGCGTGCTTTCAGATTACGTAGCCGAGCGCGGCGGTGTCAGGACAAAACTGCCGCAGATTTGCCTGATCCTCTCGGGCTTGCCGGCGGTTCCTCCGGGCAGTGGCTCACCCGGCTGTGACAGTCATACCGCCGTCGGCCATGACCACTGAACCCACCATGAAGCTGGCACGATCCGAGGCGATGAACGCGACCACTTCGGCGATTTCTTCCGGTTGTGCCGCGCGGCCTATTGGCGCGGCTTCGCCATGTTGGGCAAGAAATGCAGGGCCATCGTCGACCACATGGTTGAGGATGTTGGTCACCACATCCCCGACGCCGACCGCATTAACGCGGATGCCGTGGCCAATGACCTCAAGCGCCAGAGTGCGCGTCAGTTGCGCCAGTGCGCCTTTGGAAGCGGTGTAGGCGGCAATGGTGGGAAAGGCGAAGTAGGAGGCGTAGGACGCGATGTTGACGATCGATCCGGATTTATTGGGCATCATCGCTCTGACCGCTTCGCGGCTGTGCAGGAATGCCGCCGTGGCATTGACCGCCTGAATGCGTTCCCAGTCCTCGCGAGTCATGTCGATGACCAGCTTGTTGATGATGATGCCGGCGTTATTGACCAGGATGTCCAGCCGGCCAAATTGCTCGACGGCCAACGCGACCGCACGCTCGGCGGCACCGTCCTGAGTGATGTCGGCCACCAGTGGTACCAGACCAGGGCGGGCCAGCGCTGCCACCTCGGGGTTTATGTCTTCGGCAATCACTTTGGCGCCGCGGTCATGCAGCAACAGTGCGATGGCTTTGCCAATACCGCTGGCCGCGCCAGTGACCAGGGCGACTTTACCTGCCACTTCGTTCGGGGTGCTGTTGTTGATAGCGGTCATGATGTTCTCCAGCGTTGTGATCCAGTAGGGGGATAAGCCGTGTCTTTCAATGGCGACGGGCCTACTGTCTCGCAGCGCGGCGAAGTCGGCTTTCGCGGGATTGCCCACGCTGTCGGGGTTTTGCGCCGAATGTAAATGAAGGTGGTTCGGTGCTCGGTTCAGCCAGCGGAAAAAGCCCGATATCATCGATACGGCATCCCTTATGAAAAGGACCTGTTCATGGCAACTAACGGGCGAACGTCCCAGGCGCCACTGTCGACATCCCGCCAGGACTTGCGCATCACTGGGGAGTCGATGCGTGAGTATCTGCCAGGCGATGCGCAGACGTTTCCACCGCGCCTGGAAATCAAGGACGTTGTGATTCAGCTGTTCACCCATCGCAGCGTCATCGAGCCCATTCTCGTGCCTGCGGTGGTGGAACCGCTGCTCGTGTTGGTACTGGCGGGGGCGGCGAGGGTGGAGGAACGTATGCCGGGTGGGGAATGGGAGGCGGCAGAAGTCAGTGCCGGCGATTTTTTCCTCACCAGTTCTGATGAACCCTATGAAATGCGCTGGCAGACGTTTGGAGGCGATACCTTCGAAGTCATGCATCTTTATTTGGGGTTGCCGCTGATCGAGCAAGCGTCACGGGAGCTGTTGGGTGAGCATGCCGGGGCTGCTCGATTTCGCGATGTTTCCGGTGCACGGGACGCGCGGGTCGCGTATGTCATGGAGCAGCTGCGCACCGAACTGGTCGTGGAGCGCTCGCCCAGTGCGCTGTTCGTTCGGTCTCTGGCACAGGCGCTGGCCGTACATCTGCTGCGCAGCTATCTCGCTGAAAACCAGGCCGGACGTCGAGTCAACGCCTTGCAAGCCTACAAGCTGCGCAAAGTCACTGATGCCATGAGTGCGGATCTGGCCGCTGAGTTCAGCCTGGCAAAGTTGGCCAGATTGGCCGAACTGAGCGAGTACCACTTCAGCCGCCTGTTCAAGCGTGCGACGGGACTGTCGCCTTCGCAGTACTTCATTCGCTTGCGCATGGTTCGTGCACGGCACTTGTTGCTGGAGACCCGGCTTAGCGTTATCGACGTCGGGCTGGAGGTCGGCTACTCCAGCCCCAGTCACTTCTCTCAGGTATTTCGTCGCGAGGTGGGCGTAACACCCAGCGATTTCCGTGGTGCTTGAGTGCCGGTCCGCCACAAAATTTGCGGGTGATGCACACAGACACGAATAGGCAAAAGTTGCGCAGGTTTTGGCACGCGCCGAGCAGGCCAGTGCCCTTAATCTTTCGACGTACCCCGCAGCAACGCCCGCGTATTCGGCGGTCGCTGCTGAACTTCAATGCAGAGAGCAGGAGCTACGGATATGTCGAACATTCAAAACAAAGTCGTCCTGATCACCGGTGCAAGCAGTGGTATTGGCGAAGCGGCGGCCAGATTGATCGCCGCCAAAGGTGCCCATGTGGTACTCGGCGCCCGCCGTACCGAGCGTCTGGACAAACTGGTCAGCGAGATCCACGCCGAAGGTGGCTCGGCAAGCGCCTGCGCACTGGACGTGACGGATCTGCAATCCATGCACGCCTTCGTGACATTCGCCAAGGCGCAACATGGCAAGGTCGACGTGATCATCAACAACGCCGGCGTGATGCCCCTGTCTCCTTTGACTTCGCTGAAGGTCAACGAGTGGAACCAGATGCTCGATGTCAACGTCCGTGGCGTGCTGCACGGTATTGCCGCTGTCTTGCCGGACATGGAGACGCAAGGTTTCGGTCAGGTCATCAATATCTCGTCGATTGGCGGCCTCGCGGTATCTCCGACGGCCGCGGTGTACTGCGCGACCAAATTTGCGGTCAGGGCGATCTCGGATGGCCTGCGTCAGGAAACGGACAAGATCCGCGTGACAGTGGTGTGCCCGGGGGTCGTCGAGTCCGAACTGGCCGATACCATTTCCGATGAAGTAGCCCGCGAGGAAATGAAAGCCTTTCGGTGTGTGGCGCTCAACGCCGACGCTATTGCTCGAGCGCTGGTCTATGCCATCGATCAGCCCGACGATGTGGATGTGAGTGAGATTGTGGTGCGTCCGACGGCCAGTCCGCACTGATTAGTCCTGACAGCAGGGTGCGCTTGGGTTCGGAGGCAGTCGTTCATGGACGGCTGCCTTTGCGGCCTGGGGTTCTGAATCGCAAACGCCGCTGAATATAAGCGCCGTTACGAAAATGAGTTGCGGTGTCATTTTCATAAGCTTTGGCAGTTGGTGTTTTTCTCACCGACGGCTGTCGGCAATGTCCTTGCCCTGCGACCGCGGTTGTCAGCGGATGAACTACGCTCCAGAAACAACCCCGCAGATCGAAGAAACAGTGCGCAAGGTCGAGACGACCAAAATGATGGAGGGAACCAACAGGCCGCTCTTCGGGATCCGGCATCCCTGATTGTCACCATCGGAGTACGCTCCGTGAAAATCCGACAGCCGCTGTTTATGCTCGCCTTGCTCTTTACCGGTTGTACGACCGTCAATGTTCCTCACGAACCCAGTCAGGCCTTGCCAGCGAACGGTTCAGCGTTCGGTCGTTCTATCCAGGCCCAGGCCGCTCCTCATCAGGGCCGATCGGGCTTTCGCTTGTTATCCGAGAGTGCCGAGGCGTTCTCGGCCCGCGCCGAGCTGATTCGCAACGCGCAAAGCAGCCTCGACTTGCAGTACTACATCGTTCACGACGGCATCAGCACACGAATACTGATGAGCGAACTGCTGAACGCAGCCGACCGTGGCGTGCGCGTGAGGATTTTGCTTGATGACACCACCAGCGATGACCTCGACCGGATTATCGCGACGCTGGCTGCGCACCCATTGATTCAGGTTCGCGTGTTCAACCCGCTGCACTTGGGCCGCAGCACCGTCGTGACGCGGACGATGGGCCGGCTATTCGACCTGTCGCAGCAACATCGACGCATGCACAACAAACTGTGGGTGGTGGACAACTGCGTGGCCATCGTCGGTGGACGCAATCTGGGCGACGAGTATTTTGATGCGCAGCCCGACAAGAACTTCAGAGACATCGACATGCTCAGCGTTGGTCCGGTTGCCGAGCATCTGGGGCACAGTTTTGACCAGTATTGGAACAGTGCGCTGAGCAAGCCAATCGAGCAGTTTCTCTCGATCAGACCGTCGCTCACGGACCTGAAAAACAGCCGCACCCGGCTGGATGAATCCCTGGAGGAAACGCGCAAGCAGAATCATGCGCTTTACCAGCAACTGATGACCTACACCACGCATCCACGCCTGCATGTCTGGCGTCAGGAGCTGATCTGGGCCTGGAACACAGCGATGTGGGATGCCCCGAGCAAGGTCTTGGCGAAGGGCGAACCCGCCCCGCACTTGCTATTGGCCACTCAGTTGGCGCCTGAACTCAACGGGGTCAGCAAGGAGCTGATCATGGTGTCAGCCTACATGGTGCCCGGTCAGCCGGGAGTGGTGTACTTGACCGACCGTGCCGACGCTGGCGTGTCGATCAGCTTGCTGACCAACTCACTGGAGGCCACCGATGTGCCCGCCGCGCACGGTGCGTACGCCCCGTATCGGCAAACCTTGCTGGAGCATGGCGTGCAGTTGTTCGAGCTACGGCGGCAATCCGGCGCCAATGGTGACAGCGACGACAGCGGCGGCGGGCCGCGCCTGTTTCACAGCGGATCCTCCAACAGTTCCGACTCCAGCCTGCATAGCAAGGCGATGATTTTCGACCAGCAGAAAGCATTCCTCGGCTCGTTCAATTTCGACTCGCGCTCACTCTTGTGGAACACCGAAGTCGGGGTGCTGGTCGATGATCCGCAACTCGCCGGACGAGTGCGTGAACTGGCTCTGGAAGGTATGGCCCCGGCGCTCAGTTACCACACCGTGCTGGAAAACCATCAGATGGTCTGGGTCACTGAGGATGACGGTAAACAGCATACGTTGACCAAGGAGCCGGGGAGTTGGTGGCGGCACTTCAATGCGTGGCTTAGCAGCACGATCGGGTTGGAGAAGATGTTATAGAGGCTATATCCGGCTTGGGTCATCGATGAACGATGACGGCCTGGTCTCTGTTGACGGCCACAGCGTTGCTTTCACGGTCAGAAAGAGGGTGTGGCGATGAGGGGCACGGCGCGGCCTTCAGCCTGTTGCTAGTGGTTGCGGGCAGCGGCCTTATCGCCATCGTCCCGCAGGCGCTGAGTCAAACCACCCCTCAAGCTACCCAAGAGATAACGGCCTTGCTGGACTTTGTCGAACACAGCCCGTGTCAGTTTGTGCGTAACGGACTTGAATACCCGGGACCTCGCGCTCGGGCGCATCTGGAGCAAAAGCTGGCTTATCTCGAAGGCAGAAACAGGGTGAACAGCGCAGAAGATTTCATCGACCTTGCGGCCACTGAAAGCAGCATCAGTGGCCGCGCCTATGAAGTGCGCTGCCAGCAAAGCGCAGAACCGGCAAGCACCTGGTTGAAGAGGGAACTGCAGAGGCAGCGGCAACCGCATTGATCTTGGCTCCAGGCTAATTACTCTGGCTTGGTCCATAAGTTACGGGTCAATAGCGACTCCGAGCGTCTGAAACGCGAGACAGGCGCCGCCGAAACGTGATTGCCGACACAAGGGGCGAGAGGGGCTGCTATCGGCTGTGGATTCAACCAATCTCCACCTAGCGATTGCAGCTTTTCTAGCTACGCTTGCCAGCAAGAGATTGGTGCAAGCACGCCGACTCCTTAATTGTCTGGCAAGGGAGCCAACAACCATGGATAGCACTCACGGCGTTTACCCATCAGCTACCGTTCTGGTAGTCGACGATACCCCCGATAACCTGATGCTGATCGCCGAGTTGCTCAAGGACAAATATCGGGTCAAAGCCGCCAACAGCGGCGAAAAAGCCCTGCGCCTTCTACAGGCCGACCCGCTTCCCGATCTGATCCTGCTGGACATCATGATGCCGGGCCTGTCCGGTTATGACGTTGCCGAGCAGCTCAAGCTTGACGCTCGCATTCGCCATATTCCGATCATTTTCCTGACCTCGATGACCGCTACGGAGGACGAGATTCGCGGCTTGAGCCTCGGTGCTGCGGATTACATCACCAAGCCGATCATCCCGCCGGTGCTCATGGCCAGGGTCGAGACTCAGATCAAGCTCAAGGCCGTTGCCGATTTCCTGCGCAATCAGAACGATTTTCTGGAGCAGGAAGTGCAACGCCGTACCCGCGAGGTGATCGCCATCCAGGATGTCACGATCCACGCCATGGCTTCGCTGGCCGAAACCCGTGATAACGAAACCGGCAACCACATTCGCCGCACCCAGCATTACATCAAACGCCTGGCTGAACTGTTGCGCAATCACCCGCGCTTCCGCGACTTCCTCGACGAGGACACGATCAAGCTGCTCTTCAAATCGGCACCGCTGCACGATATCGGCAAGATTGGCATTCCCGATCGCATCCTGCTCAAACCGGGACGACTCACCGCCGAAGAGTTCGAAATCATGAAGACCCACACCACCTTGGGGCGCGACGCCATCCAGCACGCCGAGGATCAGTTGGGAATAAATGTCGACTTCCTTCATCTGGCCAAAGAAATTGCCTACGGCCATCAAGAAAAATGGGATGGCAGTGGCTATCCACAAGGCGTGGCCACCGATGACATCCCGATCAGCGCCCGCTTGATGGCCGTGGCGGATGTCTACGATGCGCTGATCAGTCGTCGCGTGTACAAGCCCGGCATGCCCCACGAGCAGGCGGTGAAAATCATCCGCGAAGGCCGGGGCTCGCATTTTGATCCGGACATCTGTGACGCGTTTCTGGCCAATGCCGAGCAGTTCCGCGAAATTGCCGAGCGCTTCGCCGACAGTGACCAGGACATGGCCAGGCAGGTAGCTCTGCTTGAGCAGATTGCCGACCGTCCCTGAACCTCGCGAATCCGTTTGCACATCCAGTTGAAAGAGGCCGTTTATGAACAGACTGTTCGAGATGCTCGAGCGCCTGTCCCTGCGCAGCAAATTGATCATCGGCTTCGCCGCGCTGCTGATATTGATCCTGATACTGGGCGTGCAAAGCCTGCGCACCCAGTATTCGCTCAGAAATGAAATGCAGCAGTTGTACCAACAGGATCTGGTGGGCATCCAGCATGTGCAGGAGGTTCGGGTGCAGTTGCCGCATCTGTTGCTCGCCATGCAACGTGCAATCGCTACCAACAACGCGGACATCCGCATCAGCGCCAGAGCCCAGATGAATGTCGCCCAGGCGCGACTCCATGAAGCACTGGAGCAGGTTCGTCCAACACTGCGCCGACAGAGCAGCATCAGCAGCCTGCTGGAATTCGAACGGGTATTACAGCGTCTGCAAAAAGATGGCGATGAAGCGCTGGAGTTCGCCGGCAAGGGTTCCTTGGGGCAAGCCTTGATGTTGCTCAACAGCAAGGATTTTCTTGCGCTGGAGCAGGGCGGCGACGGGCTGCTCAACCAGATCGAGAAAAACAAGGAAACCGACATCCACGATACAGCGAAGAACCTGGCTGAATACGCAGAGCGTAGTACTGCGATCACGTACATCTTGCTGTTGGGTGGTTCGACGCTGGCCTTGTTGTTGACTTGGCTGGTGAGCTATTCCATTCGCGTGCCGCTGAACCGCGTACGCGTGGCCGTGGACGAATTGGCGTCGGGCAAGCTGGACGGCCAGATCCCGCACACCGACCTGCGCAATGAAACCGGCGACCTGGCGCGGGCCATTGCGACGCTGCAGGTGGAGGCTTGTCAACTTGAACGCCAGCGTTGGGTGAAAGCTCACGCCTCGCTCCTGCAAGTCGATCTGCAACAGGCCGAGACGCCGCAACAATTGGCCCAGGCTTTTTTCAGCCGCATCGCGCCCCGTTTGGGCATGTGCCAAGGGGCGCTTTACGTGCTCTATGAAGGCGCGTCGCGCCTGCAATTAGTCGGCGGTTATGCGCTGGACAGTGAGCACCCGTTGCCCGCCGAGCTTGAACTCGGTGAGGGGTTGCTTGGCCAGTGCGCACTGGATCGCCAACCCCGTCAGCTTGAGGATCTGCCCGAATCGTTCTGGCATGTGCGCGCGCAGTTGGGCGCAGTTGCCGCCAGCCATCTGCTGGTGCAGCCGGTGCTGCGTGGCGAGCGCCTGCTCGGGGTTGTGGAAATGGCAGGCTTTCACTCGCTGGAGGAGAACGAGGTGTTGCTCTTGCAAGAAGTCCTGCCCAGGCTGGCCGGTGCGATGGCCATTATGGAACGCAGCGAGGCAGCCCAGGCGCTGCTGCAGGAAACTCGACGCCAGGCTGACGAAATGGGCGCGCAAACCTTGCTGCTGGAACACCAGGCCAGAGAGCTGGAGGCCCAGCAGGCCGCACTGCGCGCCACCGAGGCCTGGTATCGCGGCATCATTGAGGCAGCACCGGACGGCATGCTAGTGCTGGGGGCCGACGGCCGCATCCTGATGACCAACCCGCAAATGGATACCTTGTTTGGCTACGCCCCCGGCGAGCTGATTGGCGCCAGCATCGAGCGTCTGGTACCGCAGGCTGCCCGCGAGCGCCATGTCAAGTTACGCGACGGCTTCATTGCCAGCGGCGGAACCCGGCAGATGGGCGGCGATCTTGACGATCTGAGCGGGGTACGCAAAGACGGCAGTCTGTTCTCCGTGGAAATCGGCCTTTCCCATTTGCCCCGCCTCGAGGGTCGTGGCGTCTGTGTATGTGCCTCGGTGCGTGACGTGAGTGATCGCCGGGCGATGGAAGCCCGGCTGCGAACCGCCAGCGATCGCCTGAACCTGGCACAAGAGGCCGGTGACATCGGGCTGTTCGACGTCGATCTGGTCAGCGGCACAAATTATTGGACGCCCCAGCTCGAAACCCTGTTCGGACTTGAGCCTGGCGGATTCGGTGGCACGTTGGCGCACTGGCAGGCGCTGATGCATCCCGAGGACGTGGCACGCGTCAGCAGCGCCTTCGAGAGCGCCGTCCAGAGTGGCAATGACCGCGTCGAGTTCGACTTCCGGATCGTCCGCAAAAACGATGGACGGGTGCGCACGCTCCGGTCGCTGAACCGCTTCTCACGCACGCCTGACGGTAAGCCATTGCGCGCCACCGGCATCAACATCGACGTCACCGCACTGGCAGAGGCAAGGGCTGCGGCCGAAGAAGCCACGCAGGCCAAGAGCGAGTTCCTCGCCAACATGAGTCATGAAATCCGTACGCCGATGAACGCCATCATCGGTATGAGCCACTTGGCACTGCGTACCGAACTGGACAAACGCCAGCGCAACTACATTGAAAAGGTCCACCGCTCGGCGGAGAACCTGTTGGGGATCATCAACGACATCCTCGATTTTTCCAAGATCGAGGCCGGCAGGATGAACCTCGAACAGGTGCCGTTCCGCCTGGAAGACGTCCTCGACAGCTTCGCTGCCATGATTGGCCTGAAGACCGAGGACAAGGGCCTCGAGTTGTTGTTCCAGATCCCGCCCGACTTGCCCACGGCACTGCTGGGCGATCCTCTGCGGTTGGGGCAGGTGCTGATCAACCTCGGCAACAACGCGGCCAAGTTCACCGAACACGGCGAGATCGTGGTCGGTCTGGAACAAGTGGGGGCGCACACCGACAGCGTGGAGCTGCATTTCTGGGTGCGCGACACCGGCATCGGCATGACCGTCGAGCAGTGTTCACGCCTGTTTCAGTCATTCAGTCAGGCGGACACTTCGATCACCCGCAAATATGGCGGCACCGGTTTGGGATTATCTATTTCCAAGAAACTGGTGGAGCTGATGGCCGGCCGAATCTGGGTCGAGAGCGAGCCGGGAGTCGGCTCCACGTTTCACTTCCAGGTACAACTCGGCGTACAGCAAAATGTTCTGCCGCGTCGCATGTTCAAGGCTGGCGAGTTGTTGGGCATGCGCGTGCTTGTCGTGGATGACAACACCAGTGCCCGTGAAATTCTCTCGGGCATGGCACGCAGCTTTGGTCTGGAAGTGGACGTCGCGCAGAGCGGTGGTCTGGCGCTGCGCATGTTGGCCGACGCCGAGCGCAAGGTCCTGCCTTACGATCTGGTCTTGATGGATTGGCGCATGCCCGGCATGGATGGCATGGAAACCGTGAGCAGAATGCATTCCGCCAGTCTGAGTCGCACGCCATCGGTCATCATGGTGACGGCTTTTGGCCGCGAGGAAGCCCGCGAAGAAGCCGAACGCCAGGGTATCCAGCTGCCGGTGGTACTGACCAAACCCGTCACGCCGTCATCGTTGCTCGAAGCCATCGGTGTCGTGCTGGGCAGAGATACGCACAGCGATACTCGGGCTGGCGAACGCTCACAACACAATGCCAGTACCGTCGCCAGTCTCAATGGCGCGCGGCTGCTTCTGGTCGAAGATAACGAGCTGAATCAGGAGCTGGCCAGCGAGCTGCTGGAGAGCGTCGGAATACGCTTGCGACTCGCCACGCACGGCCAGGAGGCCTTGGATATTCTCGGCGAGGATGGCGACTTCGATGGCGTGCTGATGGATTGCCAGATGCCGGTGATGGATGGCTACACGGCCACCCGGCAAATTCGCCAGCAACCGCGCTTCAGCACGCTTCCGGTGATCGCCATGACCGCCAACGCCATGGACGGTGACCGCGAGCGCGCGCTCGAATGCGGCATGAACGACCATATTTCCAAGCCACTGAATGTCGAAACCATGTTCGCGACGATGGCAAAGTGGATCAAACCAAGAACCGCTCAAGCACCGCTGAACGCAGGTTTTGCCGATGGCTTGCCAGATCATCTTGAGGGCATTGACCTGGCTGCGGGTCTCGCCACCTGCATGGGCCGGCGGGATCTCTACTTACGTCTGCTCTGCAAGTTTCGCGATACGCAGACAAACTTTGCCGAGCAATTCCAGGCCGCACGAATCGATCCGGATCCTGCTGCCGCCGGGCGGCTGGCGCACAGTTTGCGCGGCACCGCCGGCAACCTCGGCGCCAAGGCCGTGGCGCAGGCTTGCGCTTTGCTGGAACAGGCCTGCCAGAACGGCGAACCGGCTACGGTAGTGCAAGCGCTAGCGATGCAGGTCGAGCAGTGCTTGCGCCCGACCCTGGCGGCTCTGGCCGACCTTAAGGCGGACACAACGGCCTCCACGGATGGAGACCGGCTGGACGAATCGGCAATCAACGAGCAACTGAACAGGCTTGTTGTTCTGTTGGACGAAGGTGATACGGCGGCTTTGGACGTGCTGGCGGCATTGCGCAACAGGCCACTCGATCATGCGTTGACAGCCCGTCTGACACTCGTCGCGGCGCAGGTGGAACTGTTCGACTTTGATCGCGCCTTGCAGCTTCTTCAGGATAAATGAGCTGGGCGAGCAGGTAGGCCTCTCACCTTTAACGGCAGCTGGTTGGGGGCGGCATGCTGTTCTTTCTCGCATGGCGAAAAAAGCTGAAGCGTAAGCGAAATAAAACTCTGCTTCAGTCTATTGCTGCCAGCCAGTAGCGGACATTCGTGATGGGCAATTTCCGGTCGGAAGCAGATTCTTCAACCTAAGACCAACTTGCCTATCCCCTGCACGGTCACGTAGTAATATCGGCACTTCACTCGTGACATTGGTACGGAAATGCCAGCAGAAATAATGCAACAGGATGGGCTGAAGCTGACCATCACGCCGTGTAGCAGCCGGATTGGCTGTATCGTCGTTCGACTCGCGGGCACTGATCTACACGCGGAAATTACAACGGAATGGACCTCCTCTGCCGATCACCTGCCTCGACTCGACGGATTCTTCGCGTCGGTTGGGCAGCTTGAGGAAGGGGTTTCTAAAGAGTGGCTTTCTGAGAGCCAAGATTTTGCGCTTTCGGCCTGTTTAGATCCTCATTTCCCGGGTTTGGTGTTCTTGCGCGTCTACTTGGGTTCAACGTCAGATGACGACTGCGACTGGCAAATAAATGGGTCTTTGTTAGTCCTCCCCAGCCAGGTTGAGCGCTTTGCAAAAGACTTGTCCGCAATTTAACGGCGCAGTCGGAGTCAAGTCTTTGAACCGCAAATCTGCAACCTGGCGTGTTGGTCGCTAGCTTTTTTTTAGCGGAAGCTTTCGCCCAGAAGTAGACCCTCACCTTGAAACGAGTAGAAGCAAGAAGATTCGGAGTAGGAAAATGCAATGTACCTGCAACGCTAAGGGCGAACTTGTAGAGATTGGTCAGAAGAGCGGGATTAAAGGACAGATCACTTTTTTCTGAATGTGGTCTGTCCCTGAAATCTCCGCCAGCCACTCAACCCTTCAACGACATCGGTTTTTCCCCACCCGGAGGCAAGCCAAACAACCTCCGCACCCCATTGAGAAACGCCCCATAAGGTCGGCCCAGAACCAGCATCATCACCGCCACACCCAGCGTGCCGCGCACCAGACCTTCTCCCGATGCACCACTGAAGGCAATGATCGCCGCATAGATCGGCACTTGAAAACTGACCAGGGCGGTGCTGTCCCAGAGCAACCTCGACAGCCGACCCTGACCGGCGCGCGTCATCAGCCAATCGCGCCAGACACCGTAAGGTCGTGCGACGGGAATCATCAGCGCCGCGCCCAGCAGGCGCGCCTGCAGAACCTGATCCCACGTCATGCCGGCAATGAAACGTTCATTGATGATGCCGGTGGTGGTGAAAAACAGGATCAGCGCCGTGGTGTCTGCCAAGAAGGCAGTCCGACGCGTTGGGCTTTGCAGGCGTTGCGGCACCTCAATTCTCCTTTCATGGCTTCAGCTTTCCTCAGCTAAACGCCGACGTTTCATCGTGCTGTGACAGCGGCTGCACCGCGAGGTGCGGAGATTCGCCGAAGTACTCGATCAGCAGTTCGGTGAGCACGCGGATCTTGCGCGCGGGATGCGGGCCCGGCGCGCGGAGGAGGTAGGCACCGGCGGGGGGCGGTGGATGGTTGGTCATGATCGGCACGAGTGCACCCGTGGCGATGTGCTCGTGGGTGAGGCAATCGGGCAAGTAGGCGACGCCGAGGCCGGCGGTCGCGGCTGCGGCGAGGGCAGTGCCGTTGTCAGCCTTGAAGCGTCCTTGCGGGCGAACCGTGATGACCTTGTCAGCCTCCATGAATTGCCAGGCTTCGGTGCCTTGCATGAGCGCCTGATGGGCGTGCAGCTCGTCCGGGGTTTCGGGGGCGCCGTGCGCTTTGATGTAGTCCGGGCTCGCGACGAGCTTGGTGTAGACCGGGCCGATACGCCTTGCGATCAAGTTGGAGTCCTGCAGATATCCCACGCGAATGGCGCAATCGTAGCCCTCGGTAATGAGGTCAACGAAGCGATCGCTGTAGCAGGTCTGCATGTGCAACTGAGGGTGACGGCGCGCCATTTCCGCCAGCACCGGGGCGAAGTGCGTCGGCCCGAACGACAACGGCACCGCGACGCGCAAGCGACCGCGCAGGGCGCCGGCGGGCAGGATGGTTTCCCTGGCGATATCGATTTCGCTGCAGACTCGGGCGGCGTAATCGCGGAACGTCGCGCCGGCCTCGGTGAGCGATGCCCCGCGCGTCGAGCGTGCCAGCAGTTGCACGCCCAGTTCTGCTTCAAGTCGGGCCAGCCGGCGGCTGACGATTGATTTCGAGACCCCGAGCCGCAGCGCAGCCTGTGAAATACCTCCGGCATCCGCCACTTCGACGAAGGTTTGCAGTTCTTCGATATCCATTTTCGCGTTCCCCTTGGCGCGACAAAGTTCGCCTCGGGATGCTACTACTGCCGCGAATAGGGGAACAGCACAATGGGTTTTCCAGGCACGGCGTCACTCGCATGCGTTCTGGAACCACAAACCGCACGGGCTCCGGCCGTTCCATCGACGTGCGTTACCCAGACAAAAGGACCTGCAAATGGCAAGCGAAGCAATCCGCAACCCCCACACCGATCAACTGCTGACGCCCGAGAATTCAGCGTTGATCATCATTGACTATCAACCGGTTCAGGTGTCTTCGATCCGCTCGATGCCACGGGATGAACTGGTCTTCAACATCACCAGCGTCGCGAAGGCGGCGGTCAACTACAACCTGCCGATCATCCACTCCACCGTCAATGTCGCGACCGGTCGCAACAAACCACCGATTCAAGAGTTGCAAGCGGTGCTCGGCCATCTGCCCACCTATGACCGCACATCGATCAACAGTTGGGAGGACACCGAGTTCAAGCAGGCAGTCAAAGCGCTCGGGCGCAAGAAACTGATCATGACCGCGCTGTGGACTGAAGCCTGTCTGACCTTCCCGGTGCTCGACGCGATTCAGGAAGGCTATGAGGTTTATGTGCCGATCGATGCGGTGGGCGGCACGTCGCTGGCCGCGCACGAGGCAGCGTTGCGCCGAATGGAGCAGGCGGGTGCGAAGCTCATCAGCCGGGTGCAGATGTACTGCGAACTGCAGCGCGACTGGGCGCGAGAGGTGAGCGTGCCGGGTTTCATGGGCGTGTTTGAAAACTTCGACGGCTTCAATGCTGAGAAGGCGCTCCAGGAAGCGGGCAACAAGGCCTGATTAGCGGGCCATTGTTAAATGGTGGCGCCGGCAATCGCCGGCGCTGCCTTTATTTGGCCTGTTTCGAACGCCTGAAAATAATCTGAACCGCTGTCGGACCTGCTCGCCTAATGATTAGCTTGTGGTCAATCGCACAGGCCCCGTGTCAATAACGGCACACTCCGAGAGGTGGTCAACGTGGCTAAAGACGAAAAGAAAAGCAAAGACAAAGGTGACGCTTCGAAAGCCAGCAAGGACTTGAAAGACAAAAAGTCATCACCCGAGAAGAAATCAGCGGCGGCTTCGGCGCTTTCAAAGTCCTCCGACAAGGACAAGAAAGACAAGAAAAAAGATGCCGAGCCGAAGAAGTCTGCGAAAAAAGCGGACAGCAAGCCTGAGAAGGCCAAGGATTCAAAGAAGGCTGACAAGCCGGCTAAAAAGAAAAAGTGATCTTGAAAACAATAAAAAACCCGGCATTCAAACCGGGTTTTTTTATTGCCTGCTATTTGGAGATCAGAGCGCCGCTTTGACCTGCAAACCAAACACCAGCGCATTGTCGATGTCCTGCCCGGAAAACGCCCCTGGCTCGATGATGTACTGCACATTCGGGCGCAGGGTCAGCCAAGGCGTGGCCTGATAACCGTAACCGAGTTCGATCAATTGCTCGGCGCTGTCCAGGTTCGGGAACGCCGTGCCGTTGTTCAATGCGGCGTCCTGCAGCACGTCACGGCTGCGCGGGTTCGGCACGGCGCGGCCATAACCCAAAGCGACGGTGTCACGCGGGCGACCTTCGAACGGTTTGTACAGGACCACGCCGGTGCCGTACCACTTGCTGAACGGCGAAGCCGCTTCGCTGGCCGCCGAGTATTGGCCGAAGGCATGCAGGCTGCGGCCTTCGGAAGTCGGCGAGCGCCACACGGCCTGATCGATCAGCAGGTAATGACCGCCACGGCCGGAGACTTCGTCGTCGCTGCCGATACGCTTTACGTCGGAGCTGTCGTAGTAGTAGCCGAGCTTGTATTCGCCGGGCAATTCACCCGCGTGCTTGTACACCAACTCGATTGGCACCACGGTGCCGGTGGTGTGTTTCGGGCCAAGATGCCAGGCGCGGCTGGAGTTGCCGTTGCTTTCCGGATCGACGTTGAACGCGGCCACGCGCAGTTGCCACGAGGACGACAGGTCGTATTTCACCCGCACGCCCAAATGGGCATTGGGGTAGTTGGTCCAGCCACTGCCGCCGGACATGTTCAACGGATGGCCACAGAAACCGGCGTTCATGAAGTTGCACAGAATGCCGCTGTCGAGGCCGCCGAGGTCGTTGCCCATGGCCATGTAACCGAGTTTCACATTGAGCGCCGGGGTAAACAGGCTGCGCTCGTAACTCAGTTCGGTCAGGCGCGTGTACAGGCCACCGTAGTTTTCCTGGATCGGCAAACGGTTGCCGACCAGATCTTCCGAGGCGCTGTTGCCGCGACGGTCGTTGATTGTCAGTTGGACCTTGCCGGCATTGTCGACGCCGTAAAGTTTGCTGAGGTCGAACTGCACGCCGAGCTTGATGTTCTGCGAGTAACGCGCCGAGCGATGCAGGCCGCCGTCGGCGTTGTATGCCATTTCACCGCTGTAATCGCCGGTGAACTTGACGCCTTGTTCATCCATCTGGTGACGCAAGCCACCCCAGTCACCGGTGAGGGTGCTGCGGGTCAACAAATCGGAATCGTTGTCGGCCAGCGCGGGGAGGGTGGTGGTGCATGCGACGCCCAGCAACAGGCCTTTGAACAGGTCGGAACGGGAAAAACCAACAGCCGATAGCATGTAAATCTTCCTGCAGAAAACTTGAGCAATAGGGGGGAAAGCAGCGCGGCACCCGAAGGTGCCGCGCTTTACGTGGACACCGTGATTTACGGCAGGGCGTAAGCCATCACGTAGTCGCCGCGATCGGTCGACTGACGCGCACCGCCCGCGGTGATGACGATGTACTGCTTGCCGGTTTTCGGCGAAACATAGGTCATCGGGCCGCCCTGGCTGCCGACCGGCAGACGTGCTTTCCAGACTTCTTCACCGTTGCCGCTGTTGAAGGCGCGCAGGTAGAAGTCCTGAGTGCCGGCGATGAAGATCAGGCCACCTTGGGTCGACAGGGTGCCGCCGAGGGTTGGCAGGCCGATCTTGATCGGCAGGTGCATACGGATGCCCAGCGGACCGGTGTCTTCAACGGTGCCGACCGGAACCTGCCAGGCGATTTTCTGGGTCTTCATGTCGATCGCCGTCAGCGTGCCGAACGGCGGTGCCTGGCACGGAATACCGGCTACCGACAGGAAGCGGTTCTTGTTCACGGCGTACGGCGTGCCTTTCAGCGGCACGGCGCCCATGCCAGTGTTCAGCGCTTCGCCACCGCCAGCGGCCTGGCCTTTGTTCTGCGACGGGATCATCTGAATCCACAAACCCAGACGCATGTCGTTGACGAAGATGAAGCCGTGCACTGGGTCAGTGGAAATGCTGCCCCAGTTCATGCCACCCAGCGAACCCGGGAAGCTCAGCGATTTGTCCATGCCCGGCGCGGTGTACAGGCCGTCGTAGCGCATGCCTTTGAAGTCAATGCGGCAGAGCAGCTGATCGTACGGAGTGGCGCCCCACATGTCCGATTCAGTCAGGTGCTGAGCACCGATTTCTGGCATGCCTACCGATTTCGGCTGAGTAGGGGAGTACGGTTCGTTCGGGATGTTCGCCGCTTTCACCGGTACTTCTTTAACGTCGGTCAGCGGTTTGCCGGTGGCGCGGTCGAGCACGTAGATCTGCCCGGCCTTGGTGCCGATGACCAGCGCCGGCACGGTTTTGCCGTCCTTGGTGAAGTCGATCAGGCTCGGCTGCATCGGCAGGTCGAAGTCCCAGAGATCGTTGTGTACGGTCTGGAACACCCAACGCTCGTCACCGCTGGTGGCGTCCAGCGCGAGGATCGAAGCACCGTAGGTGTGATCGAGTTTGCTGCGCTCGACACCATAGATGTCGGTGGACGAACTGCCCATCGGCAGGAACACGGTGTTGGTCGCCGGGTCATAGGACATCGGCGCCCAGCTGTTCGGCGTGCTGCGCACATAAGTGCTGCCGTCGGCTGGTGCGTTTTTATCCTGCGGATTGCCCGGGTCGAACGCCCAACGCATGGCGCCGGTCATCACATCGAAACCACGGATCACGCCGCCCGGCATGTCGGTTTGCACGTTATCAGCTACGCGACCGCCAACCACCACGGTGGTGCCGGCCATCAGCGGAGCGGAGGACAACTGGTAGTAGCTGTCCGGAACATTACCCAGACCAGCCTTCAGATCAACCTGGCCGTTGTTGCCGAAACCCTGGCAGAACTCGCCGGTGTCCGCATCGACCGCGATCAGGCGGGCATCAATGGTGTTGGTCAGCAGACGACGCTGGCAATTGGCGGCCGGCGCAGGCTTGGCTTCGATGATCGACGAGTTGCTTGGCTGAGCAATCGCTTTGGTGGCGTCGAAATAGGCCATGCCACGGCAGCGCTGCCAGACTTTCGACTGAGCGTTGATCGCGTTCTTCCACAGCTCTTTACCGGTGTCGGCATCGAGGGCGATCAGGTTGTTGTGCGGGGTGCAGATGAACACCTTGTTGCCAACCTGCAGCGGGGTGAGCTGGTCTTCAGCACCGTTGCCATCGCTCTCGGCGATGTCACCGGTGTGGTAGGTCCACGCCACTTTCAGCTTGTCGACGTTGCTGCGGTTGATCTGGTCCAGCGCAGCGAAGCGACTGCCACCTTCGGTATTACCGTAGTGGGCCCAGTCTTTTTGCGCCTTGTCCGGCTCGACCGGGGTCAGGCCCGGGCCGGTGCCGGTGGCGGCAACGGTCGGGTGAGCGACGAACATATTGCCGGCCGCCACAACCACGCCGACCGCCAGCACCGCCGCCACGGCGTAAGCGCCGCGACCGGCAACGCCACCGTTGGCACGCTTGAGCAGCGGATAAACCAGCGCCACGACCAAACCGATCACACTGAACATGAACAGGCGCGAGAACACCGGCCAGAACACCAGCCCGGCATCACTCACTGCCCAGATCGCGGTGCCCACCAGGAACGCGGCGAACAGCCACGCACCGGCCAGCTTGAAGCGCGCGATCAGCAGACCGGAAACGGCCATGACCAAGCCACCCACCAGGAAGTACCACGAGCCTCCCAGGCTGACCAACTTCACGCCGCCCGCAGCCAGCGCCAAGCCGAGCAGGGCGATGACGACGCCCAGCCCGATCAGAATGAATTTTGATATGCCCGAGAGGCGTTGACTCTGCTTCACGTTGAGTGTCCCGTTGAAATGAGGCGCGCATTATATAGTTAGGTAACTACCTAGTTAAATCACAAATTTCAACGTGAAGCGTAGTTCGCGGTTTTGACTCGCGCCTGCTGGGGGCTCAGATGTGGAAATGTCTGTCGAAATGCGCACAAAAATAGCTGTTCTGTCAGATTGATTGTGATTTGTGACAGATATCTTCTGCCGTGCACTCAGGCGTAAATCATTTGCGCCGGGTTGTAAATGCGACGAATAACCGCCAGGTAGCCCGATGCAGAGCGGTCAATGGATGCACTGAGCTATATGGATATGCTTTTTTAATCTTGGAATTCGCAACGGGTTACCGCTCAACTGGCGCCTTTTTGATAGGTGGCTATTTATGTCCGAGCGATGTGAGGTGGTGGTTCTGGGCTTGGGTGCAATGGGCGCCGCCACGGTTTATCAGTTGGCAAAAGCGGGAGTGAATGTTGTCGGTATTGATCGTCATCACCCGCCGCACAACCTCGGTTCCAGCCATGGCGACACGCGCATTACTCGGCTTTCGGTGGGCGAGGGCGCGCAATATGTGCCCATCGTGCGCAATTCTCATCGCATCTGGCGTGAGCTGGAGGCACTGACGGGAGAGTCTTTGTTCGAGCAGTCGGGCCTGTTGGTGCTGACGTCGAGCGCCGAATTCGATCCTGAAGATCAGACCGACTTCACCCAGCGCACCATCGGCCTGGCGCGAACTTACGGCATCGAGCACGAAGTCTTGTCCGCCGAACAGATTCGCCAGCGCTTCCCGCAATTCGCCAACGTGCACGACTCGGCCATGGGCTATTTCGAACCGGGCGGCGGCTTCGTGCGCCCGGAACGCTGTATCGATGTGCAGCTCAAACTGGCCGAGCAACACGGTGCGACGCTTTATAAAGGCGAGACCGTTACCGCTATCAGCTCGAACGAAGAGGGGGTTACGGTCACGACCAACCAGCGCACGTTACGGGCCGACAAACTGGTGATCAGCGCGGGCAACTGGAACGGCGAACTGCTCGGTGCACCGTATGAGAACCTGCTGAGTATTTACCGACAAAAGCTGTTCTGGTTCGAACTGGAAGAGAATGCCGAACTGGTCGGTCACTCACCGACCTTCATCTTCACCCACGGCCGCGGCGACGACAAAATCAACTACGGCTTTCCCGCGCTACCCGGCGAAAGCAGCATGAAAATCGCCACCGCGCAGTACCACACCGCAACGTCACCTCAGGCCATTGACCGCACGGTTTCAGCGGCCGAAGCGCAGGACATGTACGAGCATCAGGTGCACAACCGCATCGCCGGCGTGACCTCTAAAGTGCTCAAGTCTGCGGTTTGCGCCTACACCGTGACGCCAGACCGTCATTTCATCATCGACGAGCATCCGTCGCTGCAGCACACCCTTTTCGTGTCGGCGTGCTCCGGGCACGGCTTCAAGCACTCCGCAGCGCTCGGCGAAGCATTTGCGCAATGGTGCATGCGCGGCTCGAGCGACCTGGATCTGTCCTCTTTCTCCCTGAAACGCTTCGAAGGAAAACTATCGTGAAACGCGTCGCGCTCTCCGTAGCACTGCTGGTCGCCGCCATGGGCAATGCCTATGCCGAAACCCTGAAAATCGCCGTGGTGCCTGTGCCCCATGCCGAGATTCTTGAGTTCTTGAAACCGGAACTGGCCAAGGAAGGGGTGACGCTGGACGTCAAAGTCTTCTCTGACTACATCCAGCCAGACCGGCAGACCGATGAAGGCTTGCTCGACGCCAATTACTTCCAGAGCAAACCGTATTACGATGCCTACAAAAAAGACCGGCCGAGCAGCGATCAAGTACCGATCGTAGCGGTGCACGTCGAGCCGTTTGGCGCCTACTCGAAGAAAATCAAATCCATCAGCGAACTCAAGGATGGCGCGACGATCGCCATTCCCAACGACCCGACCAACTCCGGGCGGGCGCTGCTGCTGATCGCCAAACAAGGCCTGATCACCCTGAAGGATCCTGACAACATCATGGCCACGCGCCTGGACATCGTCAGCAATCCCAAGCATCTGAAGTTCCAGGAGCTCGAAGCGGCCATGCTGCCGCGGGTGTTGAATCAGGTCGACATGGCATTGATCAACGCCAACTACGCGCTGGAAGCCAAACTGGTGCCGCACCAAGACGCGCTGTTTATCGAAAGTTCGGAGTCGCCGTACGCCAATTACCTGTACGTGCGTCGCGACAAGGCCAATGCGCCGGCGGTGCAGAAGCTCGGCGCGCTGCTCAATTCACCGCAGGTGAAGCAGTTCATTCTTGAGCGTTATCACGGTGATGTTGTGCCGGCGTTCTGATTGACTCGGGAACCGTCAGAAGCCCTGACGGTTCCCGCCCCTTAAGCGTTCTCTTCAATCCGGCGCACGTCACCCAAAGAGTCACGCTGCATTGACTGCAGGTTTTTCTCGATGGTTTCGCACAGCGCTTCCATCTGAATCTGGTGTTCGCTGTGGCGAAACGGGCTTTGCAGATCGGTGCCGATGCGTTCGATGGCCAGCAGCATAAAGCCCACCACGGTCGAGGCCAGCGGTGTGAACCAGCCTAGCGATTCCACCAGACCGACCGGGACGATCAGGCAGAACAGCGAAATAAACAGCCGTGGGAAATACACATAAGGGTAGGGCAGCGGCGTATTCGCAATCCGCTCCATGCCACCCTGGCTGTTGGACAGGTCCACCAATGTCGACTCCAGCCGCGCCAAGCGAATGCTGTCCAGGCGCCCGGCCTTGTATTCCCGCGCGAGCAAAGTCGCCGAACCGGTGAGGATATCGTTGGCAAAGTTATTGGTCGTGCCACTGCGAGCAAACTCATTGGCGGGAATAAACGCGCGGACTTCCTCAGGGCAAGGCTGGCCTTGCAGATGCGCCGCGAGGCAATTCACATAGGCGACGTGGCGGCGCAACAGGGTCGACTTGACCGGATTGACCTCGCCGTCGGGATCATCCAGCAAAGTCAGCACCTGCCGGGCGAAGCTGCGCGAATTGTTGATCATCGACCCCCACAGCGTGCGTGCTTCCCACCAGCGGTTGTAAGCGCTGCTGTTGCGGAAACTGATCAGCACGATCAATGCCGAACCCAATAACGTCAGGGGCATCAATGGCAGATTCAGTTTGGCGTTGAGGAACAGCATGAAATCGACGGTGACGGCGATGTCCCAGAGCAGCAGCCAGAACAACGCCCAGCCGACATAGCCCAGAGTCTTGATGATCAAACGGTATTTTCTGACGATGGCTGCTTTCAAACGGAAACCTCGTGGTGAGCGGTAAGCGTTAACGCCTTAGCTCGGACGCTGTTTTCGCGGGAAAGGTTCGCTAAATCGCTTCAGCTTTCGTCGGCTCGGGCTAGTCGGCCCGGAGACGATTGAAGGAAAATGACAGGGACCTTTTCATCAGTCTGGCCATCGGCGTTTCGATCTTTTCGTGAATGACATAGGACGCCGCGATCATCAAAGCCACGGTGCCCCACAGCAGCAGATGCGCATTCACCGCCGGATAGGCCATGTTGAAGATGATGAAACCGATCATTTGATGGAGCAGGTACAGCGGGTAAGTGAGTGCGCCTAATGTTGTCCAGTTCAATCGCCCGATGGCGGCTGTTTTGTTGGTTGCGATCAACAGGAAGGTCATGAAGAAAACGATGATGACGCTGCCGATGATCGAGGGATCGTATTGCGTCGCATACTTGCTTTCGATCGACTCGGCCCAGGTAATGGCGGTGAAGGTGGCCAAGGCCAAGGCTCCCGCCACCAAGGCAATGCGCGGTTTGGTCATACCCTTCGCCCAGATCAGGTAGAACGTCGCACCGGCGATGAAGTAGGCCGCGTAATCGGTGATCAATAGCGAGCGCAGCTTTTCAAAAGCGAGGACTTCTGCGGTGGCCGAGACCAGTAGCCAGAGCACGAGGCAGGGTTCGATTTTGTCTATTTTCTTCAAGGCCAGGAGAATCGAGATCATCAGGTAGAACTTGATTTCGACAAACAGCGACCAGTACACGCCGTCGATGGGCGGGACGCCGAGCAGGTCGCCGAGGAAGGTCATGTTGATCAGGTATTGATAAAGATCAGCGCTGAATCTCGGCTGCCCGAAGGCCAGTGTGATCAGAAAGGTGAGCGTGCAGCAGACCCAGAATGCCGGGCACAGGCGCACCACGCGGGAGATGAAAAACACTTGCAGATTGTTGCTTGAAGCCGTCATCAGGATGACAAATCCGCTGATCATGAAAAACAGCTCCACGCCCAGGTAACCGTACTTGGCCACCTCGGCCAGCAGTGGATAGGGCATGACCGACATGTCGCCCCGCGCATACCCGCGAAAGGCGTAGTGAAAAATCACCACGGAGAGCGCAGCCAGGAAGCGCAGCAAATCCAGCTCCTTCAGTCGTCGGTTGTTCATGTTTGGGCGCTCCGGAGGTGTTAGCGCTGATCGAGAACTGACGACTCTGCCGAGTGAAATTCGACCCAAGGCGAAAGCTATGGCAGCAGGAGGGCGTCGACTGTCCCAGGCTTGGTGTGACGGTTAAGGACCGCGTTGCCACATGCGGATGTAGTCGACCTCGAAGGTGGACGGCAGGTCAGCGTCGTCGACCACGCCGAACCATTTCCACATGGCCTCACTGTCAAAGACGATTTGCATCGGGAAGAAGAAGTGGCGGTTCATCGACTCTCTGACCAGCACGCCATCGACGTACCAGCGCAGGGTGTCGGGCTGCCAGTCGAAGCCGTAGACATGAAAGTCACTGGCCAGGCGCCAAGGGCTGATCCAGGTGCTGCCGCTGGCGATATGTTCTTTACTGTGCGGCGTCGCCCATAAATGCGCGTTCATGTTGTAGGAGCGATCCGAGGCGGCGTTCTTGGTCTTGCCGCCAATTTCAAAGATATCGATTTCCGTGGCGTTGTCCGTCAGGCCCGTCCACGCCAGCCAGAATGCGCTCGACGCTGCGGAGTTCATCGGTTTGGCGCGTGCTTCGTAGTAGCCGTAGAAACCGCGTTCACGGGTACGGACCATGGCTGAGGTGTAATCCTTGAAGCCAAGCTCGACGTACTTCTGCGGCAAGGGTTCCTTGCGAAAGACAATGTTCAGGTGGCCGTTGCTGACGCTGGCATTGCGCGGCGTGAACAGCGCCGGTTTGCGTCCGAGCGATTCATTGCCGATGGCATTGTTGACGTGCCAGCGCGTGGGGTCGAGGCTGCTGCCGTTGAAGTCGTCGGACAGCGTCGTGTTGAATGCCCAGCGCCCGGCATTGGCCTGGTCGGACAGCGGCAGATAGGCGTGCTGACGCGCCGGAACTTTGCCGAGTGGACCGACACGGGTCCAGGTATCGGCATGGCTGGGGACGGCCACTGACCACTTGTGCGCAAGGTACTGAAAAGCCTGCTGACGCTCGGCGAGGGACGCAAACGGGCGGTCGTAAACCAGCACCTCGGCGATATCGCCGCGAAAGTTTTCCGACGTGCCGATGGCATTGCGCCCGATCGCATACGGGCCGATCGGCACACCCTGCAGTTCCAGGACGGAAACCGTCGGTTCATACGCGGTGGTTTGCGCTAGGCTGATGGCGAAGTTCGGCAACACGTTATCGTTGTCAGCGGTTTGCGCACGTGAACTGAACAACCGCTGCCACGGATCGACGCCGGCCTGTTCTGGCAATCGGCGTGACACGACCAATACCGTGACAGGCCCTTTTGCACTGCGAATGTTTTTGCCCAGAAACGCCGAAGTACCACTCAAACGCACGACCGCATGGCCATTCACGGCGTTTTCCAGGCGTTGCGGCTGCTCGGTGCCTTCGTCGACCATCGCGTCATGGGACTGGCCGGATTTATCGCTCCAGCGCTGCACACGGTTCTGCGCATTCAGGCTCAGGCTGGACGAATCGGCCGCGTCCAGCCACAGCACCAGCCCGGCATTAGGAGGCGCTTGTGCGGCGCTGCCAGTCAGCGCAACCCACAGCAGCAGCGCCGGCAGCGATCGTAAGAACATCATTTGAAGGCAAGCAGCGCGGGGATTTCGAAGGAAGACTGATACCCCTGCGGATTACACGACTGCCAGCGCCAGGCATCGACAATCATCTGTTGCAGGTCGCGTTGCGCGGTCCAGCCCAGCTCGCGTCCGGCCTTGGCGGGGTCGGCCCAGCACTTGGCGATATCACCTTCACGGCGCGGTGCAAACCGGTAGGGAATGCTGATGCCGGTGATGTCCTCGAAACTGTGGATGATCTGCAGCACGCTGTAGCCGACCCCCGTGCCGAGGTTCCAGAAATGGATGCCGTGGTTGTGCTGCAACACCAGCAGTGCCTTGAGGTGGCCAATGGCGAGGTCGACCACGTGGATGTAGTCGCGCACGCAGGTGCCGTCGACGGTGGGATAGTCGCTGCCGTACACCGTGAGTTCCGGTATCCGGCCAATGGCGACCTGGGTCAGGCACGGCAGCAGGTTGTTGGGTCGGCCGCGCGGGTCTTCACCGATCATCCCGCTTTCGTGGGCGCCAATCGGATTGAAGTAGCGCAACAGGCCAATGCTCCAGCGCGGATCGGAATCGCACAAATCCGTCAGCAGCTCTTCGATCATCAGCTTGGTGCGACCATAGGGATTGACCGGTTTACCGGTGCCGAAGTCTTCGGCAATCGGCGTACGGGTCGGCTCGCCGTACACCGTGGCCGATGAGCTGAACACCAGACGGAAGACGTTGTTGCGCGCCATGGCCCGGCACAGGTCCAGCGTGCCGGCGACATTGTTGGCGTAGTAATCGAGTGGCTTGCGCACGCTTTCGGCGACGGATTTGAGGCTGGCAAAATGCACCACGGCATCGATGTCATAGCGCCTGAAAATGTCGTCCAGCAGGTCGGAATCACGGATGTCGCCCTTGATGAAATCGACCCGGGTCAAGGTCAGTTGCTCAAGGCGCGCGATGCACTCCTGACAGCTGTTGCACAGGTTATCGAGCACCAGCACCCGGTGCCCGGCATTGATAAGCGCCAAAGCGGTATGCGAGCCGATGTAACCGGCCCCGCCAGTAATCAACGTGGTTTTGCGCATGGTGAGGTCTTCCTGTCTCAGGGACTGAATCAGCGGGCGGTGAAAACCGATTTGAATTCCTGCGGCCAGTGCGGGTGGATGAGGCTGTACGCCACGGCGTAGCTCAGCGCGCCCAGCGCGATGTTGCCGATCAGGTGCAAGTAGCCTTGAAGGCCCAGTTGCGGTGACACCAGCAATACGGTCGCGGCCATGACCAGCGAGGCAATCACGCTGCGGTAATTGGCCTCGACAAACCGCCGCCAGCTGTAACCGATGGCCAGGTTGAGGCCGCGAATTTGCAGTGGCGTGATCAGCAACATGCGCGTGAGCAGAGCGGCAGCTGCGGCCATGCCGCCATAAACGTTGCCGAGGCTGTAGACCAGCGCCAGAGCCAGAACCGTGGTGAGCACTTCCGCCTTGATCGTCAGGTGGCTGCGGTTGACCGCCACCAGTGCGGTGGTGGCGTACATGGCGGTGTTGCCGATGGCCGCCGTGCAAGCCAGCACTTGCAACAGCGGAATGGCGTCAGCCCACTTGGCGCCGAAGATCAACAGGATGAGGTCGTTGGCTGTGAGCGCGAGGCCGATGAACAGCGGCGTCAACACAAAGCCGCTGACGGCGGTCGAGTCGCCAATGATCCCGAGCAGGCGCTTGGGTTCTGCACTGCGGCGGGCGAACGCCGGCAGCGCATAACTCAGCAGGCCGTTATAAATCGCCGTGCGCGGCAGTTCGATGATGCGCATCGCCATGTTGAACATGCCGACTGCGTTCGCCCCGGCCGTCATCCCCAGCACCACGTTGACGCCGCGCTGCAAGGTTTGTGAACTCAGTGAATTGATGGCAACCGGTGCGCCGGCCTTCAACAGTTCGCGCAAGACCGTCCGGTCGATAGCAAAGGCAATGCGTCGCCGGTCTGCACGCATCAGAACAATGATCGACACCCATTCCATGATCAGCGCCTGGGCAATCACTGCCCACGCACCCCAACCGTACAGCGCCACTACGATGCCGCCGACGCCGCCCGCGACTTTGCCCAGTAACGTGCGCGACGCGAGCATCTTGAAGTTACCGCTACGGCGCATTTGCGCCACATAGACCCGCGCCATCATGGTGAACAGGATTTTCACCGAGGCCACTGCCGTCAGCCATTGCAGTAGCGGGTCGGGCGTGTACAGGAATGCCGCGAGCGAGATGATGACAATCGACACAAGGCTGACGAGCACCCCGGCCCAGAAAGCTGTGGAAATGTGTTTGTCTTCCAGCCGTTCAAGGCGTACCAGCGGATCTTCCAGCACCGATGAGTACACCAGACCAATCAGCTCGACGATGGCAATGATGATCGTGCCCACACCTAGCTCGGCCGGCGACAGCAGCTTCGCGTAGACGACAAAGGTGATCATCGACAGCAGGATCAGGCCGAATTTCTCGGTGAAGATCCAGCTCAATGTCACCAGACGGTGATTGGCCATGGCGGGTACCAGTTCAGTGAGCTGGGGTTGACGCCGTTGCCTTGCGCCACGTTCTGGCGCGGGCATAGAGATAGCGCAAGGTCGGTTTGCCGTTGGCGAAGATCAGCGCTTGCCAGGAACACTTGAGCATTCGCCGGTACACGCCGAGCACTTGGTCATGCTCGCCGCGCCGGGAAAACGCTTCGAGAAAATCGGTGTGGTTGCTCAGGACGAAATTGATCCGTTGTTGCTGGCTGAGCATCTCCCCGTAGCGGGCGAGGTACACCTCAATAAAATGGATCTTGTTCTGGTAGTACTTTTTCGGTTGCGCGGTCATGTTGCCGCCGTTGACCGTGCGCTCCAGCAGTACCTGCGGCACCGTGTGGACCTCCCAGTGTTCGGCGATCCGCGTCCACATGTAGCGGTCTTCGGAGTAGCGCAGGCTGGCATCGAAGCCGCCGAGCTGCATGATCACCTCGCGCCTGACCAGCGCAGTGGAAACGCCATTGACGACGTTGGCGTGGATGAAGTCGTAGAAGTGCCTGCCGCTTTTGCGGCGGTTGTCCAGCTGCCGCCGGCCGTCGCTGTAATTGACCTGCGCGTAGCAGTCGATCAACCCCACCGGCCGGCCCTGACGACTGAGTTCTTCGTACAGGGCCAGTTGCAGCTCAAGCTTTTGCGGGTGCCACTGGTCATCGGCATCGAGCATCGCCACAAACGTCTCTTGCGAGTGCCGCATGCCGTGATTACGCGCGCTGGCCTGGCCTTCGTTGGCTTGCTGCAGCAGCGTCAGGCGAAACGGCGCGACAAAGTCTCTGACCCGTTGTGGGCCGTCATCGGTGGAGCCATCGTCAATGACGATGACGTGATCCGGCAGGCGGGTTTGCCCGACCAGCGACGTCAATGTCTGCTCGATGCTGTCGGCGCCGTTGTACATCGGGATAACGACGCACACTGAATCCACGGAAGGGGGGGCTTGATTGGGCACGGGTGGTTCTCCTTGGGTTACGCGTTGGCTGAATCGCGCGGCACTGCTCTGCCAGACACACGCTGACGCTGCGCAGCCGGTGAGGTTGCGGGGTAGGTCGCGAGGTGATGGCGGAAAGACAGGGCGAGGGTGCAGAACACCAGAAACTCGGCGGAGCGATAGTTGGGGATCACGTACGCCACATAATTGGTGACGGCGAACAAACCGATGATCACCAGCGCACTGGCGCGAAACTGCGCCGTTTTATTCGCGGTCACGGCGCGGTATTGCTTGAGCAGGGCTTCGCCAAACATCAGCGCCAGCGCCGTCAGTTGGATGACCCCGCCGTTGAGCAGGGTTTCGACGTAGCCGCTGTGGGCGTTACCGATATAACCCCAACGGGTAATGAAACCGTCGGCATCGGGGCTGGACCAGAAGGCGCCGAAGCCGTAACCCTTGAGGAACTGCCCGTCGATAAACGGCCCGAGCAGTTCCCAGATCAGGGTGCGGTCGGTCAGTGACGGGTCGCGACCGGCCATTTCCAGCAGCACCGCAAAATTGCTGTAGAGGAACAGGCACACCAGCAGGTAGAGGAGGGTGCAGCCGAGGAACATCAGCGGCGAATGGTTGATGCGCAAACGGATCAGGGTCAGGAAGTACCAATAGCTGATCGCGCCGGAAACAATCAGCGCCACCCCGGTCGCCGACTGCGCGAGCAGGATCGCGACCAGCGAGAAAAACGCACAGAACAGCGCCCAGTGATTGCGTCGGCGAATCATCGGTAGCAACAACAGAATGGCGATCGCGTTGAGCCGCGCACCGGCATTCTTTTCGGCAAAAATCCCCTTGAAGGCGCCGTCGCGAATCCCACCGGAGAGGAACGCAACGTCAGGCATGACCACCGCGAGGATCAAGCCGATCAACGCCGCACCGCCGATGGCGCAGCCGAGCATGAAGGTGATTTTTTCCAGCGAATAGTTGTAGGCAATGAAACCGGCGAAAAACACCATGCTGAGCATCGCGATAAAGCGCTTGAAACTCAGCATCGGGTCGTGGGACCAGCCGATCGACGCGATGACACAGAGCAAGAACAGCAGCATGAAAAAGTTGCTGCGATAAAAGGTCTTGCTGAGGAACACCTTGTTGCGGATGAAGAAAAACAACGGCACCAACAGCGTGATCAGCCCGCAGATCTGATTGGCCACGTTGCCTTCGAGGTCTTTGTTGATATCGCCGAAGCTGGCGGCCCCGCCCAGGCTGAGGACAAAGGTAATCACCTGGATGTAAAACAGCACGCCGAACAAGGTGAAGCCGTCGCGTAACGTCGAATACCTGATCGCCAGTGTGCTCATGATGACGGGCTCCCGATCAACGCTTTGAGGTAGGTCTGCACCGCGCTGGCATTGATGAATCGGGCCGCGGCCTCCAGGCGCAATTCACGTTGCAGATTGCGCGGTGTGGTGAGTTGCAGGGCAATCGCCTGTGCCAGGGCGCGCGGATCGTCGACGTCGACCAGTGGCGCGACCACACCGCCGACGAGAATGTCTTGCGGGCCATGGGGGCAACGAGTAGCCACCACTGGCGTGCCCGTGGATAACGCCTCTACCAACGCGTTCGGACTGCCCTCGAAGCGCGACGACAGCACGAAGCAATCGGCGGCGGCGACCTCTGCCAACGGGGCATTGGCATAGCCCGGCAGATCGAAGCGGTCCGCCACGCCCAGTGCGCGCGCCTGTTCCAGCAGATTCGGCCTGAGTGCACCCTCGCCAAAAATGATCAGGCGGGCATTGCTGTCCGCTAATGCGGCGAACGCGCTGATCAAGGTGTCGAAGCCTTTTTGCGGCGCCAGTCGACCCACGGCGACAATCACCGGGCCGGACTTTTCCAGCAGCCAGCGGTGGCTGGGCAGCCCCGGGGCTTTCTGGCGAAAGTCGTTGTCGAGCACCGGGTTGTCGGCAATGGTCACGTCCTGGCGGCGGGCCACGGTGGTGGCGACCAGGTCCTGGGCGACACCCCGCGAGACACAGATCACCGGGTTGGGAATCAGCCGATACAACAGCGGCGCCAGCAGGTACGCGACGCGCACCATGAAATCGGGGTTGACGTGTTTGTCATGGGAAAAGGCATTGCGCTCGCTGACGTGCAGGCGTGCCAGCGTGCCGGACAGCGTCGCCGCCGCAATCGCCACCACGTTGACGTGGGTGAGGGCTGCCAGTTGTGCGTCAAAGCGATTGGCCCGCAAAAAACGTGTGAGTGCCGGCACTGCACGGACGCTGCGCGGACTATTCAACTCAACCTTTTTCACCCGCGGATCGAGGTGCGCGGCGTGAATGCCGCCGCCGGTGAGCATCAGCAAGGTCACGTCATTGCCCGCGTCCACCAGCGCTCCAGCCAGACGCGCCATCATTTTTTCAGCCCCGCCGGCGCTGAGGTCATGCAGGATGATCAGCAGTTTTTTCATTGATTCCATACCTGGTAATACGCCTGCGCCGCTTGCTGGCTGGTGTACTGACGCAGGGTGTCAGTAAGTCTGCTTTCGTTGAAGGCGACGTCATCGCGTGGGGCCAGGCTGCGCAGCATGCCGTCGGCCAGCGCCGGTACGTCGTTGACCTTCACCAGTTGGCCCAGTCGGCCGTTGTCGAGCAGTTCTCGGGGGCCGGTTTCGCAATCGCTGGCCAACACCGGCGTGCCCAGTGCCAGCGCCTCGATCAACACCGTCGGCATGCCTTCCTGCACGGAACTCAAAATGAACAGTTGCGCATGCCGGAGCAGCGGATAGGGGTTGCTCAGGAACCCGGTGAAATGCACTCGCGGAGCGATGCCCAGACGACGGGCCTGAGCGGTCAGTGCCTCGCGCAACGGGCCATCGCCGACGATCACCAGATCCGGCAGCGCTGCACTGCGCAACGCCAGTGCGTAGGCATCGAGCAACAGCTGAAAACCTTTCGGCTCGACCAAACGGCCCAGGCCAAGCCAGTAAGCACTGGGCATTCCGTCGGGTAGCGGCGCCTGCGAGGATTGAAACAGTTGCTCGGTGACAACCGCATTGGGGCAATACCGGATGCGCTGCTGACCCCAGGGCAGTAATTCGATGAGTGTCTGGCGCAAGGCATTGGAGACGGTGACGACCTTGCCGCTGCCACACAGGTACAAGCTGTAGAGCACGCGCAGGCTGGCGGGGCCGGTGTTCTGTTCACTGCAATCGAGGGTCGCGTGGCGGCAATAGATGACTTTGCACAAACGACCCAAGGTGGCGAACCAGGTGCAGAGGTTGGCCTGCTCCTTGGCGGCAATCAGGTGGGTGATGCGTTCACGCTGTATGAGCCGGCGCAACAGGACGATGGACTTGAGCAAACCGACGAGACCGCTGCCGCCGCCGTTGAAGCGCTGCACACCCGGGGTATCGGGCACGTCTGCGTTGATGACGAAAAAACTCACCCGGCGACCGTCCTTGAGGAACTGCTCGGACAGCCGTTGCTGAACGCGCTCGACGCCGCCGCCCAGCTTGAAATCCTTGAGAATAAACAGGATGTGCATGGTCATTCCCCCACACTGATGGCGACTTTGTGCCGGGCGAGCATTGTCAGCAGGTGCAAAAAGTTGCTGGGGTAATCGATGAGGTAGCGTTTGATCGTGTGCGGCTCGCGGTACATTCGATAGAACGCGCGCAGGTGCAGGCGATTGATCAGCGCCGGGTAGTATTGCCGCGTGGCCAGCGCTTCCTGGCGGATGAACCCGCCACAGGTGAAGGCAACACCGCGAAAGCCTGCGCGCAGGGCATCCTGTTCGAACTGCTCTTGCAACCCGGCGCCCAGGCCAACAATCAGGATGTCGGCGGCGCTGCGACAGATGTCCGCTTGAATGTCTTCAGCCTCGGCGGCGTCGAAATAGCCGTTGTGATAACCGGCGATGGTCAGCCGCGGATAAAGCGCCCCGATCTTGACGATAAACAGCTCCAGTTCGGCTTGCCGGGCACCGACGAAGTACACGCGCTTACCCAGTTGCTCGGCGCTGCCGAGGACAAGGTCGGCGATCGAGGTGAAGTCAAAGCTGACCCGGCCAATCGTCCTGCCGGTCACCCGCGACATGAAGGTCGACATCAACATGCCGTCGCAGAAATAGGCGACGCTGCCCGGAGTCTGCTGGAAAACGCTGCCAATGGAGGCAAAGTTGATAAAGGAATAGGCCTGGTTGGCCTCCAGTAATTTCGCCGAGTAATGCCCGACCAGTTCCAGCTGCAACATGGCGCGACTCCTTCAAATGACTGAAGGGGTTGGCCGCCCCACGGAAATGTAGGTGAAGCCGCGTTTGCTCAAACGCTGCGGATCGAACAGATTGCGCCCGTCGAAAATCAACGGTTGTTTCAGCTGGCGGCTGAGCAAGTCGAAGTCCGGCGCGCGAAACGCTTGCCACTCGGTGACGATGATCAACGCGTCGGCATTTTTCAGCGCCGCTTCCTTGGTGCCCGCCAGCGTCAGCTCATCGCGTGCGCCATACAGGCGCTGGGCTTCTTCCATGGCTTTCGGATCAAACGCCTGAACGTTGGCGCCGGCGTGCCACAAGGCCTCCATCAATACGCGGCTGGGGGCTTCGCGCATGTCGTCGGTATTGGGTTTGAAACTCAAGCCCCACAGGGCAAACGTTTTGCCGCGCAGATGACCGTCGAAGTGATTGAAAATCTTGCTGTACAGACTGGTTTTCTGGTCCTGGTTGCGCGCCTCCACGGCCTTGAGCAGTCGGGCGTCGATATCGACACTTGTTGCGGCGTGGATCAGCGCCTTGACGTCTTTGGGAAAGCACGAACCGCCGTAACCCACGCCCGGGTAGATAAACTGGTAACCGATGCGCGGGTCGGCGCCGATGCCGTGGCGGACTTTTTCGATGTCGGCGCCGAGCTTTTCGGCGAGGCAGGCCATCTCGTTCATGAAGCTGATCTTGGTCGCCAGCATGCAGTTGGCGGCGTACTTGCTCAGCTCAGCGCTGCGAAGGTCCATGACAATGATTTTGTCGCGGCTGCGATTGAACGGTTCATACAGCTCGCGCATCACCGCTTCGGCATGCGCGCTGTCGGTGCCGATGATGATCCGGTCCGGGCGCATGCAGTCTTCGACCGCGCAGCCTTCCTTGAGAAATTCCGGGTTCGACACCACATCGAACGTCAGGTGACTGCGATCGCTGTCGGCCAGCACCTGCTCGATACACGCACGCACCTGATCGCCAGTGCCGACCGGCACCGTGGATTTGCCGACGATGATTTGATGCCGATCCATGTTCAGCGCGATGGATTGCGCCACGCTCAACACGTATTGCAGATCGGCTGAACCGTCTTCGTCGGGCGGTGTGCCGACGGCGATCAACAGCACATCACCATGCTGAACAGCCTCGGCCAGATCGGTGCCGAAGCGCAGGCGACCACTTTGATAATTGTCACGCACAAGGCTTTTCAGGCCCGGCTCGTAGATCGGCAGCGTGCCTTGTTTCAGCGCCTCGACCCGGGCCGCGTCGACATCGACGCAGAGCACGTTGTGCCCGACCTCGGCCAGTGCGGCGCCTTGGACCAGGCCCACGTAACCAATACCGAATACGCTCACATTCATGGTCAAACCTCAGATCGTGGTGAAGGTTGTCAATGCAGGGGCAGGGCGGGGCTGAAGCGGTCGGGCAGGGGTCAGTAGATGTTTTTCGAGAACAGCGTGAAGGGCGTCTTGATAAGGATTTTGATGTCGAGCCACAGCGACCATTGGTTGATGTAGTTGAGGTCCTGGGCGACGCGCAGCTGCATCTTTTCCACGGTCTCGGTTTCGCCGCGATGGCCGGTGATCTGGGCGAGGCCGGTGATGCCCGGCTTGAGGCGATGGCGGGCCATGTAGGCGCGCACCTTGCCGGTGTAATAAATGTTGTGAGTGACGGCATGCGGGCGCGGGCCGACCAGGGCCATCTGCCCGGACACGACATTGAACAACTGCGGCAATTCGTCGATGGAACTGCGGCGCAGGAAGCCGCCGATCGGGGTCAGACGGGCATCGTCACGGGTGGCCTGGCGCACCTCGCGATCGTCGTGGACGTGCATCGAACGAAACTTCCAGACCTTGATCACTTCACCGTTGCAACCGTGGCGGGCCTGCTTGAACAGCACTGGGCCGGCAGAGGTGAGCTTGACGGCGACAGCCACCGCCAGCAGCAAGGGACTGAGCAGAATAATGGCCGCGCCGGCCAGGCTGCGTTCAAACAGGTCCTTGCAAAACAGACTCGCCGGGTGCGAGCTGATCAGGCTTTCATTGAGGTAGATCGCCGGCATCCGCTCGATTTCCGAGATCGAATGGTTGAGCAACACCATGCTGCCGAAATCCGGAATCCACACCACGTCGACATTCATGTCCAAGAGGTCGATGTACAGCGCTTCGATGGTCGCGGCATGCGCCATGGTCAGCACGATATAGACGCGGCGCACTTCCAGACGCGTGATGATCTCGCGGATCGCAGCTACGTTGCCGAGCAGCGGCAGAATGCTTGGGGCCGGGCCGGCATTGTCGGCGGCAGCGATGAAACCGAGCACCAGCGCGCGGTTCGGTCGCGAGAGTTTTTTCGCCAGCTCATGGGCCGTCGGGCAGGTGCCGATGATGACCGAACGGCGCTCTTTGCAAACCCTGCGCGAGTGCAATCGGGCGAAGTAATGCAGGGGCAGAAAACTCGCCGCCTGCACGACGAACCCGAGTACCGCCCAGACGATAATCACTTGGCGTGAATAGATCGCGCTGGTCTGGGTGATGAAGGCAATGGCCGCGAGCACGGCCAGTAGAATCAGCCAGCCGGCCAGCAATCGGCCGAGGCCGACCAACAGACCATGGCGCTTGTGGTAGACCTGCATCACGCTGTAAATCGGCACCGAGCCGAGCACGGCGAGAATGATCAGGATGCGGTATTCGCTGTTCAGACTGCCGACGCGCCAATGCACGAGCAACATCAGCAACACGGTGGTCAGCGACAGTGCGCACAGCCACTGGCCCCAGAAGGTCAGGCCTCGGCGGTGCGTCAGGTGAGCAGTATAGAGCGGCGTCATGGGCTTAACCTCGAGGCAGCAGTCATGCATCAGCGCTAATCGAACGGACAGGACGGGTCGCCCGATGGCTATTCCGTAGCTCGGCAGAGGTGAAGCGGGTTGTGCGATGGCAGAAGGGGGTGTAGCGGCTGGCGTATTCGCCTGGTGTTACCTGGGCGCGAAATCGTAGTTATAGAACGCCCGGGAGTGGTGATGGCCGTACTTGCGCGCCTTGCGCAGGTCGACCTGGTTGAGCACGGTGCCGAACACCGGGACATGGCTCTGCTGCAACGCGGCGAGCCCTCGCTGTACCTGGCTGATTGGCGTGCTGTCGGCCTTGACCACATAGATCACGGCATCCGAATGCCGCGCCAGCAACAGCGCGTCGCTGATCATCTCGGCAGGGGGAGAGTCGATAATGATGTGGCGGTAACGCGACCTCAGCGCTTCAAGCATGCGCGCCATGCGCGGTGAGCTCAGCAGATCCTGCGGCGGTGGCTGCAACGGATTGAGCGAATCGGCCGGCGACGGCAGGCGCGGGGCGGCGAACATGTCCAGTGGTGCCGGCAGAACCTTGCCGGCCGGCAACATGTCCAGATTGCCCACCGAGACAATGCAGTCTTCAAGCCGGGCGGTGCCGGCAATGACATTCGCCAGCCCCGGGCTGTCCGGTGGGAAATCGAAGTTCAGCGACAAGGTTGGCTGACGCATGTCGGCATCGATCAACAGCACTCGCTCGAGTGACGTCAGCGAACTGGCCAGATTGTTGGCAATGGTGCTTTTACCCTCACCGGCAACCGTCGATGTCACCAGCACCACCTGCGAGGGCATTTCACTGCTTTGCAGCATCAACCAGGTGCGCAGGTTGCGAATGGTCTCGGAAAAACGCGGGTTGTCGTTATCTTCGAACAAGCGCGCCAGTTGCCGACGGGTTTTCTTCGTCACCAGTGGCACGACGCTGAGCAACGGAATGTTCAGCGCGTTTTCGATCGACTCATCGGTTTTGAAGGTATTGCTCAGGCTCTCGAACAGCAGCGCCAAGGCAACGCCGATCACCGCAGCGATCAACCCGACGATCGCGACAATCAGGGTTTTACGCGGTTTGCTCGCGTCGACCGGGACAATGGCCGGGTCGACGATGCGCACCTTGGTCGAGTCCATGTCCGCGGTGGCGGTGGTTTCTTTCAAGCGTGTGACGAAGGTTTCATACAGCGCGCGGGAGCTGTCGACCTCACGCTGGAACTCGCGCAACTGAAACTCTTTGCGCGCAATGTCCTGGATTTGCGCCTTGTTGCTGTTGAACGACTGACGCAGCGAGGCTTCACTGGCAGTGGCGAGCTGGTATTGCCGCTCGATACCGGCGACCACTTGCTGCACCTGCAATTGCAGGCTGGTGGTGGCGGTGCGCAATTCGGTCTGCGCAGAAAGCAGGCTCGGGTGTTTTGGCCCATAACGGCCCGCCAGTTCATCCACCTTGGCTTGCGCCACAGCGCGGTCGGCCTGGAACTTCTGCACCAAAGGATTGCTCAGCACCGCAGGCACGCTGGAGAGCCGGCTCAGATCACCGTTGCCCAAGGCCTTCGCCTGGCGGTATTCGCTCTCGGCTTCAGCGCGGTTGCGCCGGGCGTCGACCATGCGATTACCGGTCATTTCCAGTTCGTTGGCACTGATGGTGGCTACGCCGCCGACGTCCACCAGACCTTGCTCTTCGCGGTAGCCCTGGAGCTTTTTCTCGGCGACGCGCAAATTGTCGCGCAGTTTGACCAGCCGTGTGTTCATCCAGGCGGTGGTGGTTTGCGAGGACTTCTCGCTGGTATCGAGCTGGCTATCGGTGAAGCCTTGCGCCAACGCATTGGCCGCCGCGGCTGCGAGAACCGGATCGGGCAACTCGACCTCGATCTCGAGCAACTGGCTCTTGCCGACGAACTTGACGCTGGTGTGCAGCATGAGGTTCTGCGTGACCTGATTGAAGACGTCTTCTTCAGTTGGCTCCTCTTTATTGCTCAGCGGCATCAAGCGGCTCAGGCCCGGGATCCATTGATCAAGGTCGAGATCAGCCAGCCACTGGCGCGGTGTAAACCAGGGCTTTGCTTGCTGGCGCGGGTCGGTGACCGGATGCGTGGTCAGGCCGAGTTTTTTCACTGCGCGTTCGGCAAGATCGCGCGATTGCAGGAGCGCCTGCTGGGTCTGCAAGTAATCCGTGGCGTTGCCGCCGGAATCCTTGACTTGCTGGAATGACATCAGCGGCGGGGTTTTATCGTTGAACAGCAGGGTGGTGCTGCCGATGTATTGCGGCGTGATGTTCGAGACCACAATCGCGGCCAGCGCAGCGCTCGCCAGCACCAGCCAGGCGATGCTCCATTTGGCGCGCCAGATCACTCTCCAGAGCTTTAACAGGTCAAGGGTGTCCTTGTCTTCGCTGTACTGCTGATGCAGATGCGCTTGCAGAGGACGTTCGACGTAGGTGCTAGGGCTGTTGTCCATGATTAGAAAAAGCCTTGTGCAATGGAAATGGTGTCGCCGGGGGCAATCGTGGTGTTGCGCGTCACGTCATCGGTGAGGGTCGCGCCACCATCGCCGCGCAAAATGGTCACGCGCTTGATCGAGGCACGCTCGGTCAGGCCACCGCCCAAGGCGATGGCTTTCTCCAGAGTCAGGCCGGGCACGAACGGGTAGCTGCCGGGTTTCTTGACTTCGCCATTGATGTAGAAAGAGCGATATTCAATCTGGCTGAGGCTGACTTTCGGGTCGATCAGGTAACCCTGTTTCAGCCCGTCGACGATGATTTTTTCGACTTGGCCGGGGGTCAGCCCCTTGGCGGAAATCTCGCCCAGAAAAGGGTAGGAAAAAGTGCCGGCATCACTGAGGCGGATCTTTTTCAGGCTCAACTCCGGCTCACCGAAGACGATGATCCGCAACACATCGCCTGCGGCCAGTTTGTATTGCGTGCTGGGGTCTGCGGCAAAGGTATGAGGTACAAAACACAGGGCGAACAACAAGACGAGTGTGCGTGTGTTCATGTCGAAACCCTCTTAAAGGCTGACGTTGAAACTGATCTGGAACACGTTGCGGGTGAAGCTTTCATTGTCGGCATCGGAATCGTTGTCGCGGTACCGATAACCCAACTCGATATCCAGCCAGCGGCGCATCGCGTACACCACGGCCAGGTTGTAGTCCTGGAGATCGTCGGTACGGCTTTGACCTTCGTAGACATAACGGCCAAAACCGGCTTGTGCCACCGTGGTGATGCGTTCGGTCCAGCCGTGGCGCCAACCGACCTGAGTGAACGTCGACTTCACGGCATCAGCGCCATCGTCACCTTCGGCGAGGGCTTGGCGAGCGACAAAGGTAAACGTCGAATAGGTTCGCGGTTTCCATTGCAAATCGACTTGCCAGGTCGGGTTGTTGAGGTCTTTGGATTCGCTGTTGTCGAAGTTTTTGCGCTCATAACCGAGGCGCACTTTGCCGGTGGTACGTGCGGTGAAGTCCCACACGGCACCGGCCAGTACCGCATCGGATTTACTGCTGCGCGGGCTGTTGGCTTGCTGGTAATCAAAGTCGGTGTGGTCATATTCGAGCAGGCCGCGGGTATTACTGCCGATGCGGTGGTACCAGGTGCTGGTGAGGGCGGTGGTATTGCGTTCCTTGTCGTCGTTGATGCCGTCGGCATTGTCATAGCGCAGTTGCGCGTAACTGGCGCCGACATCGATTTGGTTGTCGGCACTTTTAGCGCCGAAGGTGTAGAGACCGCCCACGCGTTTATTGTTGAGCTTGTCGTTGATGCCCTCGACCGCCGTCGACTCGGTGCGCTCCCATTTACGGTACTCGGCGTCGAGCTTGAGACGATGGCGGTCGGTGAACTCCATGATGCTGTCGGCACGCACGCGCTGGGCGGTGTTCGAGGCATCGGAATCGTCGTGATAGATATAACGCGTGGGCTGCCAGATCAGTCGAGTCGCGCTGTTGCGATCTTCCGCCTTGAGCTCGAAGGTCGGCGCCAGTTTGGTGACCATCGATGACTGTTTACTGTTTTCCACTTCGCGAAAGTTATCGTCATAACTTTCTGAAAACAAAAAGGATGGCGTGAAATCGAATCCGTAAACATTAATGGCTTGCGGATCGATACTCCAGGCCATTCCAGGATAGAGAGAGGCCATCAGCAGTGCGACAGGGCATCGTGACTTCAAAGCCATGTTATAGCTCCTGAGCAAAGGCTTATAAGGCAAGGGGTTAGTGATAGTTCTGAACGTTGGGTTGTTGACGTTCGATCACGCTGAGTGGCAAGCAAACCGATTGTTCGCGATTCAGAAACTGCAGGAGGATCATCACCCGGTCGTTGCCGTGCAAGCCGAGAAACACGCCCTCCAAGGGAGCCAGCGGGCCGCTGACGATCTGCAGATTCTGCCCCGGTTTCAGCGCCTGATCCGGTTCCGCCAGCGATGACTCGATACAGCGCGCACGCAGGTGCTCGATGACGTGCTCTGCCACCGTCGCAGGACCGTGATTGAATTCGACGATACGACTGACCCCGCGTGTAGAACGCAAGGGCCCCCAATTGTCGTTACGACTGAGCTGGATAAACAAATACCCGGGGAATAGCGACTCGCGCACTCGCTGTCGTTTCCCACGGATGATTCGCTCACTGAGGAGTTGCGGATGGAATACCACGTAATCCTGTTGGAGCAGGTTGAGGTGAGCGCGCTCATCCTGACGTGGCTTGCATTGCAAAAGGTACCAAAAGGGACGTTCGGAGCTGATAACTGGCATGCTGGTAAACTCTGTAATGATCGAAAGTTTATGCAGGCAGAAGCTCTATCGAGGGCTAAGTAAGGGCAAAGGGTGAAAGTCTATTCTTATTTTATTAACACTGAAGTGTTTCAAACTTGAATCACACAGCGTTTCATTAAGGTGCGTCGAACTGCGGCGTGACGCTATAGTGTGCGGCGCATAGGCAATAAGCCGCGGCTTAACTTTTCAGAAGACAAAGCTACCGCACGGTCTGCTCATGCAGCTTTAACGATAGGTAACTAAATAGTTGTCTCTGAAACGACAGGGCGCGAGTAGAAGATTGCTCGCGCCCTGTAAAAATGAACCTTGGTAGTTATCGGCCAGTCTTTGCGGTCTGTCAAACGTTCCCAGTCAAAAAACACGCCATTTATCCGCTAGTGATGGCACTCGCGCGCAGGTTATTGTTTTTTAAGGCGTCATCCTTTTGTCGGAAGGCAAGAAACTTTACTGTCACTTCAGAGTCGTCGCTCGCCATTTAGATCAGACGTTAAACCCCATAGTTGGGGAAGTTATAAAGTCTGGACTGCGCAACTCGACCAACGCTATAACTAATCGCCTGGCGACTTGGCTGGAGAGACAAATATGTCCGTTCTTGTTACAGGTGCTACAGGCTTTATCGGATATCACACGGTCAGACGATTGATATTGCAAGGCCATCAAGTAATCGGCATCGACAATCTTAACGATTATTACAGCGTGGAACTCAAACAGGCGCGCCTCAAGCAGTTGAGCGAGCTAAAAGGTTTCCGTTTCCAGACCATGGACATTGTCGATAAGCCAGCCTTGATGGCACTTTTCGAAGAGCAGGGGTTCACCGAAGTCGTGCATTTGGCCGCTCAAGCGGGTGTCCGTTATTCGCTCGACAACCCGGATGCTTATGCACAATCGAATCTGCTGGGCTTTCTCAATGTGCTGGAAGCCTGCCGCCACTATCCACCTGCGCATCTGATCTACGCGTCGAGCAGTTCGGTGTATGGGGCCAACAGCAAGCTGCCATACAGTGTCGATGACGCGGTCGAGCATCCGGTGTCCCTGTATGCCGCCACCAAACGCGCCAATGAATTGCTTGCCGACAGCTACTGCCATCTCTACGGCCTGAAGGCCAGTGGGCTACGGTTTTTTACCGTTTATGGGCCATGGGGTCGACCGGACATGGCGCTGTTCAAGTTCACCGAGGCGATCCTCAATGGGCGGCCGATCGATATTTATAACCAGGGCCAGATGGCGCGGGACTTTACCTACGTCGATGACGTTGTCGAAAGCATCGTCCGCCTGTGCCCGAAGCCGCCGGTGCCGAACAAGGAAGACGAGGGCAGCCACCGGATTTTCAACCTGGGGCGGGGCAGGCCGATCGCGCTGCTGGATTTTGTCGACTGCCTGGAGACGGCATTGGGCATAAATGCTCAGCGCAATTTGTTGCCGATGCAGGCAGGCGATGTGATCAAGACCTGGGCGGATGTTTCGGCACTGGCAGACTGGATCGGGTTTTCGCCGCAGGTGGAGGTTGAAGCCGGCGTGGAGCAGTTTGTACGCTGGTATCGCGAGTACTATCGGGTGTGAATAAACGGTGGCGTCCCCGCTGACTGGATGACGAGCGCCATGGGGACTGGATTACACTCTACGGTCTCGCGACTCCCGGCACATCCATATTGATCTTGCGCCAGAAAGCTTCCGCCAGACTGTAGACCGAGAAGGCAATCAGCCCCAAGGCCATCACCATCAAAATCAGCCAGCCAGCGGGTAGATTCTGCAGTGCATCGAGCGCTTCCTTCATACCCGGTGGATCCATGGCTTGGTAGGTAGAACCGCTGACGGCCAGCAGCAATGCAATCTCGATAAACACCACGCCGCGCGCTATCAGACCAAACCGCGAGACCGGGCGGACGTAGCGCATGACATCCTCGTCGGCCTCGAAATACTTCTCGAACGTCGCTTTCCAGCCCTTGAAGATGTGAGCAATGCCGACCCCCAGCGGAATGAGGGCGATCAGGTACACCAGCCAGTTCGAGTGTTCCCAGGACAGCAGATGCGCCAGCCAGTCTTTGGTCTGTCCTGCGGAATCGCCCGAGCTTTTAATCCCGCTTATAAGCAGACCCAATGCAAAGAACGCCAGAGCAGCGTTGACCAAACCTCCGACAAACAGCCCTGTGCGAATCACCAGACCTTTGAGTTGTTTGCCGTGATGATCGACATCACGCGTTGCCTGCAGGACGCGCCAGGCGGCAAATGCGAGCAGTCCCGCCACGACAAGTCCAACCAGAAAATAGCCGAATGGCTGGCCCAGCAAGGCTTCCAGACTCTTGTGACTGTCCTTCGGCTTGGTTGAATCCTGGGCGGCCAGTAACGCAAAGATACCGATGATCAGATACAGCATTCCTCGGGCGGCGTAGCCTCCCCGAGCGAGGATAACAAGGTTGCTTTGCGCGGACATGGGACGTATTCCTGAGAGGTCATACCAGAGCAGACCCTTCTTGCCGGGAGGGGTTCTATGAACAGAGAAAGACTGTAGGAGCCTGGTGATCGAAAACGTCCTGCGACCACGGCTCAAGTCATATTGGCTGCCCCAGAATCGGGCCTTGTACAGCGACTTCCGTCTGTCGCAGGACTTGAACCATAAAGGGCCGATTGCGTCTTAACTTTTGCGAAATCAACCCAATGGAAGCAATCATGCTTTTGAAGAATAAGAGTCTCCTTGCTGTCATGTCCTGCGCCATGATGCTCGCAGCCGCCCCATTACTCCCTGCTGACCTCTCTGTCATGAACTCTGCCTACGCGAAGGACGGTGGTGGTGGTGGTGGTGGTGGTGGTGGTGGTGGCAACGGCGGCGGCAATGGTGGTGGTAACGGCGGTGGCCATGGCGGCGGTACGGGCGGCGGTCATAGCGGCTCAGATCACGGAAGTGCCAATAGCAACGGCCGTGGCAATGGGCTCAGTAGTGATCATGCGGGCAAGGCCACTCGCGACCATGGCGAAAGCGGTAACCACTACGGCAGTGATCGCAATGGGAACAGCGGTCACGGCTCAACGACTTCAGGCGTCGCCCATTCCAAAGATACGCGCGGCGTGACCAAAGCGACGGCGATCTCCGACACGACACCAGGGGATCACAACTCAAAAGGGTTGAGCAAAGCCGGAACGTCGACAGCCAAGAAATCACACTGATCCGCTCTACCTGCCGCACGCAATATAAACAAAGAGGGCGCCTGACAAGGCGCCCTCTTTGTTTGCGCATTTGCTATTGATCAGAGGCGCTATGTCAGTGTTTGCTGGGGGTTAGCCGGATGAGGTGGTAACGAGGTTAACCGCTTTGGCCCTGGCAATTGAAAACGCTTTCGGCAGGCTGGCACCATTCTTCGCCGCAAGAATCTCCGCCATCACGCTAACGGCGATTTCCGCAGGGGTCTTGCTGCCGATATACAGGCCGATCGGCCCGTGCAGGCGCTCAAGCGACGCCTCGGTTTCACCAAAATGCTCGATCAGGCGTTCGCGGCGCAGTTGGCTGTTGCGCCGCGAGCCGATGGCGCCGATGTAAAACGCCGGGCCGTGGAGGGCTTCGAGCAGGGCCAGATCGTCGAGTTTGGGGTCATGGCTCAAGGCGACGATGCAGGTGCGCAGATCGACCGCGAAGTCGCGAACCACGTCGTCCGGCATGCCGACAATCCGCTCCACACCATCCACCGCCCAGGTCTCGATGTACTCGGGACGCGGATCGCACACCGCCACTTTGAAACCGTTGAACAGCGCCATGGTGGCCAGATATTCGGCCAGCGCGCCGGCACCGATCATCAGCATTCGATAGCCCGGCCCTAGAGTGTTGAGCATCTGCGCGCCATCGAAGCTGAACTGTTCCGGCGTCGCGGTCGGTTCGAGCATCACCTCTCCGGACTCCAACGCCAGACGGCGACGAACCAGTTGCCCGGCGTCCAGTTGCCCCAGCAACGCGTCAAGCGACTGCCACGCCGGGTTGAACTCAAGGATCAGTTCCAGCGTGCCACCGCAGGGCAGGCCGAAGCGATGCGCCTCATCGGCACTGACGCCATAGCGCACCACTTGCGGTGCGCTGTCGCTAAAAGCGTTGCCGCCATGAGCCGTGGTGAAGCGATGGATCAGATCATCCTCAATGCAGCCGCCGGACACGCTGCCCACCACGCGACCATCGTCACGCAAAGCCATCATCGATCCCGTCGGCCGTGGTGACGAACCCCAAGTGCGCGCCACCGTGGCGAGCAACACTCGCTCGCCAGCGGCGAGCCAGTCCCGCGCCGTGCGCAGGACCAGCAAGTCGATGCTTTCCATCAGTGTCTCCTCTTAGCGCATCTGCAGGATGATCGGGCTGCTGCTGGCCGGATCGGTGTGTTCACGCAGTTTGCCCACCGCCTGCGCATCGACCGCTGTGCTCTGATTGCCCCAAGTGCTGCGCATGAAGGTCAGCACTTCGGCGATCTGCTGATCCGACAACTGCTCACGGAAGGCCGGCATGCGATAGGCATCCGGCACACCAGCCGCGACGACACGCTGCGAACCATTGAGGGTGATGTTGATCGCCGAGGCGCTTTCCTTGGCCAGTGCCGAGGTGGCGCCGGCCAGCGGCGGCATCCATTCAGGTTGCCCCTTGCCGTCGAGGCCATGGCAGGAAGCACAGCGCGTCACGTAGGTATGAGCACCGGGCGAGTCCAGACGTTGCGCTGCCGAAACCGCTTGATACTGCCACGGCGCGCCATCCCGTTCGCGATCCCCGGGAAGTGACTTCAGGTAGTGGGCAATCGCGGTCAAATCATCATCGCTCATGAACTGCGTGGAGTTGTTGAACGCCTCAGTCATCGAGCCATAGACCACCGCATGTTGGTTGCGACCGGTCTTGAGGAACTGCACGATCTCTGGCTCGCTCCATCGGCCCAGGCCGGTGTTGTGATCATCGCGCAGGCTCGGTGCGTACCAGCCATCGAGCAAAGCACCAGCGAGGTACGGCTTGCCGGCCTCATCCAGTGCCTTCTCGTTGAACGCCAAGCCACGCGGCGTATGGCAACTGCCGCAATGCCCGGCGCCTTGAACGAGGTAAGCGCCACGGTTCCACTGTTCATCCTGCGACGGTTTGGCCGCGTAGGGCTCGTCGTCGACAAACACACCGTTCCACAGTGCAATCGGCCAGCGCAGGTTCAACGGAAAGGGAATCGCGCTGGGGATGTTTGCCTGCTTGACCGGCGCCACGCCTTTCATGAAGAACGCATACAGCGCGCGCACATCATCGTCACTGAGCTTGGCGTAGGACGGGTAGGGCATCGCCGGATACAGACGGCGACTGTCGGGCGCCACGCCGTGGCGCACCGCCCGGTCAAAATCCGCCAGGCTGTAGTGGCCGATGCCGGTTTCCGTGTCCGGGGTGATATTGGTCGCATGGATCGAGCCCAGCGGTGTGGCCATTTCCAGGCCACCAGCGAATGGCGCGCCCCCCGGCACACTGTGACAGGCCACGCAATCGCTGAGCCGGGCGACATATTCGCCCCGCGCGACCAGTGCCGGGTCGATGTCGGCCACGGCGATCTGATGGGTTTCAAGGCGCGAGACAGGCTCGCGGGTGACATACCAGGCCAGCAGGCCTGCCGCGACCAGGCACGGCACTGCCAGCCAGCCAGCGGTTCTTGCGAATCGGCTGTTATTCATGGACGCTCCGGCGCTGATCAAGTGAAGGTGTGTCGGCTCATGGGCAGGCTGCGCACCCGCTGACCGGTTAGCCTTGCCACTGCGTTGGCGACGGCAGGCGCGACCGCAGGCAACGGCGGTTCACCGATGCCACCCATTTTTTCCCCGCTCTCGACCACCCGCACGTGAACCCGAGCCATCCGCGCAGGCGGCAGGATCGGATACAAGTCGTAGTTACGCGCCCGGGGTTTGCCATCAATCCACACAGCTTCTTCCACCAGGGTTTGCGACAGTCCCAACGCCACGGCGCCATTGACCTGAGCTTCGACAATCGCCGGGTTGACGATGCTGCCCGGGTCAATCGCCTGCCAGATGTCGTGCACCTTGACTTGGCCGTTCTCGATGGACACCTCGGCGATCACCGCCGTCTCCGTACCGAACGGCGAAGCCATGGCCACGCCGCGCGCACGTTTGCTGCCGTCCTCGGCGGTAAACGGCCCGCGCTTCCAGCCACCCGACAGTTCACCCACCGCTTGCAGCAGCGTGGTCAGGCGTTTGTTGTCACGCAGCAAATGCAGGCGCAGGTCGAACGGGTCTTTGCCGCCCTTGTCGGCCAGTTCATCAAGGAACGATTCATAGAAGAAGTCATTGAGCGAATTGCCCACCGAACGCCAGTAACCGAGCATCGCCGGGCCTTTGACGTAGATCTGCGCGATGCGTTTGTTGGGGATCGCGTAGGACTTGCCCGACAAGCCTTCAAGCGCCGTCGGGTCGAGCTTTTCACCTTGCTTGCCGGCGAGGGCTTCGGTCGGCCCTTCGGTGGCACTGATCGCTTCGATTGCCAGCGGCCAGCCATCGCTGTCCAGCGCCGCGCGGAAATTCACCGCGGCAACGGGGCGCAGCACGTCACGCAGGAACTCTTCTTCGCGGCTCCAGATCAGTTTGACCGGACGGCCAACGGCCTTGGACAGCGCAATCGCCTGCGGATAGGGACTGGCCGAGTCGTAGAGAAAATGCCGGCCGAAGAACCCGCCCAGCAGCGGCGAATGCAAGGTGATGCGCGAAATATCGAGGCCCGTACGCTTGGCGATATCCGCGCGGAACATGTCCGGCGCCTGATTCGGCAACCAGACTTCCAGCGAACCGTCCGGGTTGAATCGGGCCAAGGCTGACGGCGGCTCCAACTGTCCGTGGTTCAGGTATTGGTTGTGGTAAGTGGCGTCGATCCGGGTCTTGGTGTCCTTGAGAATCGACGCCACGTCACCTTCATGTTCATCATCTTTGGCCGGGCCTTTGTCTTCAGCGAGGCGCTTGAACCAGGCATCGCTGGAAAAGTCGGCGGGCATCGGCCGCACTTTGCTGTCGGCCGTTGGCTCTTGCCAGTCGACCTGGATCGCCTCGACCGCACGTTTAGCGTGCCACCAGCGCTCGGCGACCACCGCCACAGCGCCCGGCAGACGATGCACGGAATGCACGCCTTTCATTGCCTTGACCTGCTCTTCGTTGCGCAGGTTGCCCACGGTCATGCCCAGACGCGGGGCGTGTTGCACGGCCGCATGGAGCATGTCGTCAACCTTCAGATCGATGCTGTACAGCGCCTTGCCGGTGGACTTGTCATAGGCATCGAGGCGCTTCACCGGTTTGCCGATCCAGCGGAACTGGCTCGGATCACGCAGCGTCACAGAGGCCGGATCAGGAACCGGCAGATCCATCGCACGCTCGGCCAGTTCACCGTAAGCCAGCGAGCGGCCCGACTTGGCATGCACGACTTTGCCAGGCTCGGTGGTCAATTCACTCACCGGCACGCCAAGTTGCTGCGCGCCCGCCTGCAATAACATGGCGCGGGCGAGGGCGCCGAGGCGGCGCATGACCGGGTAGCTCATGCGCACCGACATGCTGCCGCCGGTGATGCGCATGCCGTTTTCCAACACCACATAGGCTTCGCCGGGCGGTGCGGCTTCGACCAGAAAGGTCGACGGATCGGCATCCAGTTCTTCACCGACGATTTGTGCCATCGCGGTGAACGTGCCTTGTCCGCCTTCCATAAACGGGCAGAGCAGACGCACGCGGTTGTCCGGGCGGATTTCGAGAAACGCCGGCACCTGCGTGCCGCGTTCGGCCGTCGCCGCTGCAACGGCAGCTTGCACGCGCGTTGTACCGAGCGGCAGGCCGAAGCCGAGGACCAGCGCGCCGACGGCAGTTCCGGTCAGAAAACGCCTGCGCGATACATTGATCGGTTCGCGCAGGTCCAGTGCTGAGGCTTGCAGTGAAGGGTCGATTCGAACGGTCATCACGCGTCTCCCTTGCCGGCCAGCTCATGCATGGCGGCATGAATGGCGTTGTAAGTGCCGCAGCGGCACAGATTGACCATCGCCGCCTCGATCTGCGCATCACTCGGCTTGGGGTTTTGCTTGAGCAACGCGGTGGCGGCCATCACTTGCCCGGACTGGCAGTAACCGCACTGCGCGACTTGCAGATCGACCCAAGTCGAGACCACCCGTTTGCCCACGTCATCGCTTTCGATGGCCTCAATCGTGGTGACCTCGCGGCCGACGACACCCGCCACCGGCGTGACGCACGAGCGCACCACATTGCCGTCCACCAGCACCGAACAGGCGCCGCATTGCGCCAGCCCGCAGCCGTACTTGGTCCCGGTCATGCCCAGATCATCTCGGATCACCCACAGCAAGGGCGTATCGGCGTCGGCATCGACCTGATAGGTCTTCTGGTTGATTCGTAGTTCCATGATTCACCCGCTGATCATCGGTTGACGTGCATTGTTATGAGCGGTGACACGCGGCGAGGCGCATCACCGTTTTTCGTTCAATTCGCTATTGTGCCGAGGGCTTCTGCTTCAAATGGCTGCCCGCGCAGAAGGGCGATGTCACGGCTCGGCGCGGTGCCGAACAGGCGGCCATATTCGCGGCTGAACTGCGAAGGGCTTTCATAGCCGACCGCAAATGCCGCCCGCGAAACGTCAAGGCGCTCGACCAGCATCAACCGCCGCGCTTCGTTAAGCCGCAGCCATTTCTGGTACTGCAGCGGACTCATGCCGGTGAGCTGACGGAAATGATGGTGAAAGGTCGGCGCGCTCATCTGCACCCGCGCGGCCAGATCGTCGATGCGCAGGGCATCTGCGTAGTTGAGCTTGAGCCAGTCAATCGCTTTGGCGATGCGATAACCCTGACCATCGACGGCCGTGATCTGCCGCAGCCGTGCGCCTTGGTCGGTGTGCAGCAGCCGATAGTGGATTTCGCGCAGAATCAGCGGCGCCAGCACCGGGATCGCCTCGGGTTCGTCGAGCAATGCCAGCAGGCGATCAAGCGCGCCCTCCAAGGCAGACGATAAGCTGCCAATCGCGGCGCCCGTGCCTGTCGCTGGCTGCCGCTTGGCCGGCAAGCCGCTCTTGGTGATGACCTCGGCGAGCATGCTCACATCCAGCTTCAGCACGAGGCCGACACAGGGCTGCTGGGGACTGGCAAGCATGACTTCGGAGTTGGCGGGCAGATCCAGAGAGGTCACCAGAAACCGTGACGGGTCATAGCTGTAACCCTCACCACCGACCCACAAGCGCTTTTCGCCGCGACCGACGAGAATCAGGCTCGGTTCGATCATGCACACAACAGGTGGCGCCGGTTGGTCGCGACGAAACAGCGACAAGCCGGGTATGGCCGTGGCGAAGTCACCCGGTGCGCTCACGCGCGGGTCAATGTGCAATGCCAAAGGCGATTGCTGAGGCAGAGGGGTAGGGATCATGTCGGGTCTCCTGTTGACCGAACTCTAATGCGCGCGCGAGACGTTTCCTATCCATCACCCTGCATCGCCAGAGGATCAGGCAAGCATTCAAGAGGAATGCGCTAGGGAAGGGCCGGATTGACCGGGAGAATGTGTCTATCTGTTACAGGGGCAGTGTCCGGAAGGGACGACAAACTGCTTGCCCCTGCGCATCACATCCACAGGTTTTTCGCACCACAGGTAGTTTCCATGACGTTTCCTTCTACAGATCCTTCTAAAAGAACAGGCGGCTGGAGCGCTGTGCTAGCCATGTCGCTGGCCGCATTCGCCCTGGTCGCTTCAGAGTTTATGCCCGTCAGCCTGCTGACGCCGATTGCCGCAGACCTGCACATCACCGAAGGCCAGGCCGGGCAGGGGATTTCCGTTTCCGGTGCCTTTGCCTTGATCACCAGCCTGTTGATTGCCTCGGTCGCTGCGCGCGTCGAACGCAAGAAATTGTTGCTGGGCCTGACCTTGCTGATGATCGTCTCCGGTACGATCGTCGCGGTCGCGCCGGGTTACCCGTCATTCATGTTTGGACGTGCACTGATCGGGATCGCGATCGGTGGTTTCTGGTCACTGTCGGCGGCGACCGCAATGCGCCTGGTGAAGCCTGAACAGGTTTCGCGAGCGCTGGCCATCGTCAATGGCGGTAACGCGCTGGCCACGGTCATCGCCGCTCCGGCGGGGAGTTTTCTGGGCTCGCTGATCGGCTGGCGCGGGGCGTTCTTCTGTGTGGTTCCGGTCGCAGTGCTGGCCGCCGTGTGGCTGCTGATCAGCCTGCCGTCCTTCAAGGCCGAGCGCCAGGCCGGAAGCGGCAACGTTCTGCGGTTGATGAAGCAATTGCCAGTGGCCTTGGGCATGGTCGCCGTCAGCGTGTTTTTCATGGGCCAGTTCATGCTGTTCACCTATCTGCGACCGTTTCTTGAAGGCGTGACGGGCGTCAGTGTCTCAACGTTGTCCTTGATGCTGCTGGGGTTGGGACTGGCCGGTTTTATCGGCACCTTTCTGATCGAACGGTTTATGGGCCGCGGCCTCTACCGCACGTTGACCGTCATCCCGCTGATCATGGCGGCCATCGCACTGGCGTTGGTTAGCTTCGGCAAATCACCGGTGCTGACCGCCATGTTGCTCGGCCTCTGGGGACTGGTCGCCACGGCCGCGCCGGTCGGCTGGTGGACATGGCTGGCGCAGACGCTGCCGGATGATGCGGAGGCCGGAGGCGGCTTGCTCGTCGCCATTGTCCAACTGGCGATCGCCGGTGGCGCGATCATTGGTGGCCTGGCTTTTGATTTGAGTGGTTATAAAGCTACGTTCGAGCTTAGCGCCGCTGTCTTGGTTGTCGCGTCAGTGCTGGCCTGGCTGGCGGGGCGCAATGCCACGGAGGTTCATCTTGTCGAGGCGAATGCGCCAGCGGGAGTTTGATGCCCATCTGAAATTGGGCGAGTGTAGAACGTCAGTTTTCAGCATCTGTACTGGCGCAGTTCGTTGACCCAATAAAGCCAGACTTGACCGAGTCTTCGATCGCGAGAATTGACGGTGCCCGCGGTTAAGCGGGCACTGCTTTCTATATGGGAAAAAGGCCTACATGCCTGTTTACCACTTGTAACTCACTTTGGCGGTAACCTCGCGACCCGGGTTGTAGAAGTTCGCCGTGCCGGAACCGACCACGTGCTGCTCATCGAACAGGTTGCTGAGGTTCACCGCAAGGTCGGTGCCCTTGGCGATCTTGTAGTTGAAGGCGGCGTCGAACAGCGTGGTGCCATCGCTTTTGCCGGAGTTGGCGGCATCGAAGTAATAAGAACCGACGTAGCGCGCACCCAAGCCAACGCTGACATCAGTCGCGGGCACGTCGTAATAACTCCAGAGTGAAGCGGAATGCTTGGGTGCCGTGGAGAACTCATTACCCTTCAGCGAACTGCCGTCGTATAACGAACCGCGCAGTACTTCGGACTCCATATAGGAATAACCACCGATCAGGCTGAGGTTCTGCGTCACCTGCGCTTTCGCCTCCAGGTCGAGGCCACGCGCCCGCGACTCGCCCACGGTCTGTTGCTCAATGATGCCGCTCGGCAGCACCACAGCGATGGTGACGTTTTCCTGAGTCAGGTCATAAACGGCTGCGGAGAACAGGGCGTCCATCCCCATCGGCGCATACTTCACGCCCACTTCGTACTGCCGGCCCGTCTGCGGTGTGACGCCAACCTGCGGCGGCGAGACCGATTCCACCATGCTGATATAAGTGGACACCTCGTCGTTGACGATATAGGTCAACGCACCTCGGTACGAGGTTTCGGAGAAGGTGTCTTTCTCAGTGGATTGCAAGCCTTTGCTGGTCAGGTCCATCGAGTCGTTGCGCACACCGCCGGTGACGATGAAACGCTCGTAGAACGACAGGTTCTGCTGAAGAAATACGGCCTTGGTGGTCGCGTCTCGCTTGTTGACGGCATACGGCGCGATTGAGCGTGAGACGCCAGTAAACACCGGGTTTGCAATGTCAATCGAGGTCGTCGGGGCGTAGACCGAGCTTTCCTTGGTGGTCGAATCAAGGTACTCCACACCCACCAGGCTGCTGCTGTCGATGTTCTCGAAGCGGGCATCGTATTGCAGCATCAGATTGCCGTTGAACTGGTCGGCTTCGGTGTCCGTTCCAAACTGATAGCGGTCAACGGTGGTACCGACACGTGCGGCGCTGTCGCTGAGGTAAACGTAGCCAAAATCATCGGTCAACTTGCTGTAACGCAGATTGCTGCGCAGTACGAAGCCGTTGTCGAAGTCATGGGTGATGTTACCGCTGAGGCTGGTGCGCTCGACATCGTGAAAGTTGTAGCTGGGCTCGCCATAAAACTTGCTGCGGTCGTATTCCTTGTCCAGCGGATAACCGCCACTGTTGGGCGAACTTTCGGTTTTCAGATAGTCCAGAATCATCGTCGCCGACGTGTAATCCGTCGGTGCCCAGGTGAGGCCACCCATAAACAGCTGGTTGTCGTCTTGCGAGTGATCGTATTCGCGGTCGCTGTTTTGGCCTTTGGCAGTAAAGCGGCCAGCTAGGGTTTTCTCGTCGTTCAGTGCATCGCCGACATCGATGCCTGTCTCGACATGGTCAAACGAACCGTAGGTCACATAGCCTTGGCCAAACTGCTCGAAGCGCGGCTGTTTGGTCACGAAGTTTACCGAGCCGCCAGGGTCCGCCGGGCCAAACAGGGTGGAGTTGGCGCCACGCAGAATCTCGATGCGCTCATAAGCGAATGGATCTTCACGTACGCCGCGCATCGAACTCAGGGTCAAGCCGTCACGGTAGGTGGTGGCCTGGAAGCCGCGGATCTGGAAATAGTCGTTGCGGTCATCCGTACCATAGAAGTCAGTGATCACGCCGGGCGTGTATTGCAGCGCCTCTTCCGTGGTGCTGACGCTGCGTTGCTCCATTTCCTTGTTGGTAACAACTGATACCGATGCCGGTGTGTTGAGAATGCTGGTGGCCACCTTGCCGCCAACCCAGAGTTCCTTGGCGACCACCGAGTTGGCATCGTCGTCGGCACTGACCCTGACCTTGGCATTGATGATGAGGGGGGCAAGGCGGTAGTCCTCGACATCCGTAGCGTCGAGTTCCAGCGGGCCGGCGGTCTTTGCTTGAGGGATCAACAGGTAGGCATTCGGGCCTTGCTGTTCGATCTGCAATTGGCTCCCCTGCAGCAACGATGACAGCGCTGCCGACGTATCGAGCGAGCCATTCACGCCAGCGGTGGTGCGGTTCGCAACACTCGACGCGTCGAAGGAAAGACTGATGCCAGCTTCGCGCGCAAACTGGTCAAGCGCCGGCGCCAGTGGGCCGGCAGCAATATTCCACTGCTTGACTTGATTGCTGTGGTCAGCGCTCGACGTTTGCGCCAGCGATGGCAATGCGTAGCTGCTGACGATCAAACCCAACATCGCACCCTGCAGGGCACGATTCAATGGATGGCGCTGTGAAACCGGGGACGAACTCATTTTCTCGCTCCAAGAAAGGACATCGACAGACTGGCCTGTATTCCGGCCTTCCTTAGAGGTCGAACGATAATGAGAAACCACCTCATTATTTTTCAGGTGATTTTGATGGGCTCAGGTAGCAGCGGTCACGGTTACCCAGTAACGGGTTCGGTAATCGATGTGCAAGCGCAGTGATTGCGCGATCAGTGCCAGAACCTGATCGTTGTCGCCGAGCTGGAAGGTGCCGGAAACGCGGCGATCCGCGACCTCTTCGGCGCAACGCAATACCCCGGGGCGGTAACGCGACAACTCCACGATGAAATCCTTGAGGCGCATATTGCGCGCACTGATCACGCCGTCACCCCAGCTCCACAGATCGAGGCCGTTGTCGCTGAACGTTCGGGCGCTACTTGAGGTGAACAGCAGTTGATTGCCTGCCTGAACGCTGCGGCTCGCAGGACTTTGACTGGAGCCGGGGAACACCGTGACTGATCCTTCCTGAGCCGCGACCAGCGTGCCATCGTCACGTTCGCGTGCCAGAAAGCGGGAACTCTGGGCGCGCATGATCCCGTCACGTGATTGCACCCAGAACGGTCGCGCTTGCGGCGAGTGTTGGTCCGGGCCGACATTCACGATGATTTCACCCCGTCGCAGGATGATCAGGCGTCGCTGGGCGTCGAAATCGCTGTCGACGGCGCTATCGCTATTGAGCTGGATAAGGCTGCCATCATCGAGTTGGAAGCGACGTTGCTCGCCGGTGCTGCTGCGCTGCTGCGCAAGCATGGCGGGTACGGGTGTGTAATCCCGGCCAAGCCAGGCTGCCGTGCCAACGGTCGCCAATATGCCCAGTAGCTTCAGGCCGTCCCGCCGCCGCATTCCCTGATGGCTGCCATTGAGGGTTTGTCGCGCCAGTTGAGCGGGTACGCCGGCAAATTCATCCCCAAGCGTTTCCACACGCTGCCACGCCAATACATGCTCTGGGCGCTGCTGCAGCCAGTGCTCAAAAGAGTGCTGTGTTTGTTCATCGGCTTGATTGAAGCGCAGGCGCACCAGCCATTGAATCGCCTGTTCAACAATGGCCGGATCCAGCGCCTGCGGCTCAGGCCTCGACATAACGCAAGTGATAGCAGTGTTGCAGGGCCGTGGCCAGGTCGCGCTCAATCGTCGCCCGGGAAACACCGAGCTTTTCGGCTATTTGCGCGCACGTCAGACCGTCGAGTCGGGCGAATAAAAACGCCTGGCGAACCCTTGGTTTAAGCATGCTGAGCATGCGGTCTATGCGCTCCAACGCATCAAGAATCAGCAGCCGGCTTTCTTCCGAGGGAACCTCGTGTTGAGGCAGCAATGTGACGCTTTCCAGGTAGGCACGCTCGAGTTCGCGACGACGATACTGATCAATCATCAGTCCGCGGGCGATACTGCTCAAATAGGCACGGGGTTCGCGCAAGGGGCTGGACTGACGGGATTTGAGCAGACGTACGAAGGTGTCCTGCGCCAAATCTGCGGCGTTATCGCGACATCCAATGCGTCGGATCAGCCAGCCGTGCAACCAGGAATGGTGGGTGCGATAGAGCAGCCCCAGATCTGCAGTACCTAGCGTTTCATCGCTGCGCATCGAATTCCCGGAAAGTACATGATTGATAATTAATCGCATTCTACTCAGGCGACAGGCCTTAGGCAAATACGAGGCGTTCAGCGTTCGCATTGGCGCGAATGGCATCACTCTGTAGGGGCTGCGAGTAAAAGAATGCATCCAGCGTCTGGACGATTTGAACGCTAACCACCGGGCACTTTTTCGTACAGACCCTGGCCAGCGGAAGGCTGCTCAGTGCACCAATGACGGTTGGGTCGCGACCGAGACAGTGAAGACCACGACAAACAGCACGACGACTCCCCAGAAAATCACCATGATTGTCAGCATGACGGCCTTAAGGCCTTGATAAAGCCTGCGCAGCCAATGGCCTTCGGGTTTTGCTTCTGCGCGGGTTCTGAGTGCGCCATTCAAATAAAAGCCGATGAGCGCAAGCAGTGCGCCATCTATCGCCAGAGCAGGAAGGCCGGCTATGGGGAAAATGCTTTCCCAGCGATAGAAAGAAGACCGGCTGAGAAAGACCACATAACAAGTCAGACTGCCGTAGGGCAGTGCTCTCCACCATTTGCCGGCCAGCGCGCCGACCATCAGGCACATGATCACCATGAACGGGCTGAGGAGAATATGGAGCATCCAGTCCAGTACGTTGGGCAAGTAGTCCGGGGAGTGGATGCTGCGCCAGAGGTGTTCCAACATTGTTTGGGTTCCTTCCTTCTAGGGAGTCAGTGCTGCTGCGGTGCTTCCGTGCTGCTGGACGGTATCGGCGTGTTTTTGGGTTACATAAGGGGTGTTGTGTGAATAGGGGAAGAAGGGACGTTCAGGGAGGATCGGTTCTGCCCATAACCACCGTTCACACAGCTCAATCGCTATAGTTCCAGCCAGTCAGAATGAAGCTGCGGAAAACGCACTTGCAGCCACTCAATAAAAACTTGAACCTGGGGCGCAAGATGAGTCCGGCTCGGGTATAGCAATGACACGGGACGAGGGGCTGGCCGATAGGGTTTTAGAATTTCCACCAAACCGCGACTTTCCAAATGCTTGGCCACGGCGATCCCGGGCGCCTGAATTATTCCGAAGCCCGACACGCCACACTGAACGTACGCATTCGACTCGGTGACGGTGATGCCGGCGTCAGGCACAAAGGACCGATCCTGAGCTTTTACCGAAAAATGCCAGGGCTCAACGAGCACAAGATCCGTCCCGTGATTGATCAGGTTTATCCGTTCGAGAAAGCACGAAAAGCTTACGAGCATCTCGCGAGGGGAGCATTTGGGAAGGTTGTGATCAAAGTCGCTTAATAACGTAAAGGCGCCAATTTCGGCTAATGCCGATCAGTTAAGCCTTCTCGCTTGACCTTTGGCCGCAAGAAATCAAAATCCGATGCCTGTACTGGCATCGGATTTTTTTATGCGTCTCGCTCGGGCACTGGAACTGACCCACAACATCGCCTCTACCCCTATCGCCATTGAGGGGTTGGATTCTTTGCTCGACCCTTCACTGGTCGAGCAGGCACTGGAACAGGCCGGCGTAGCGACCCTGCGCAAGCGGCGCCTGCCCTTGGAAATGATGCTGTGGTGCGTGATTTCCATGGCGTTCTTTCGGCGTATGTCGGCGTGGGACGTAGTCAGCCGCATGAACATCATGCTGCCAGGGCCACGTCCTCTGGTCGCGCCCAGCGCTGTAGTTCAAGCCCGTCAGAGATTGGGTAGCGAAGCTGTACGACAAGTCTTCGATCTGACTCAGAAAAGCTGGCATGAAGCGGCGGGGCATCCGACCTGGGCCGGTTTGCGCTTGCTGGGCGTCGACGGTGTCGTCTGGCGAACACCTGACACACCCGAAAATCGAGCGCGCTACGACTCGGCCAGCAACCAGCACGGCGACACCGGTTTTCCTCAGGTACGCATGGTCTGCCAGATGGAATTGACGAGCCACATGTTGATCGGTAGCGCATTTGATGGTTATCGCAGCAACGAAATGAAGCTGGCAGAACAACTGATCGACACCACGCCGGATCACTCGCTGACGCTATTCGATCGCGGTTTCTACTCGTTGGGGCTGTTGCACCAATGGCAGCAGGCCGGCACCGAGCGGCATTGGCTGATGCCGATACGCAAAGGGGCGCAGTACGAAGTCATTCAGCGTTTGGGGCGCCAGGATGCGATTGTTTTGCTGAGCACTTCGCCGCAGGCCCGCAAGCAATGGCCTGGGTTGCCGGAGCACCTGACCGCAAGACTCCTGAGCAAAACCGTCAAGGGCAAGGTCTGTCAGATTTTGACCTCGATGGCCGATCCGCTGCGTTTCCCATCCGATGAAATCGTCGACCTGTACAGCCATCGCTGGGAAATCGAATTAGGGTTCAGGGAAATGAAACAGACACTGCTCAACAGCAGTTATACGTTGCGTAGCAAGACGCCCGAGATGATCGAACAAGAGTTGTGGGGGGTGTTGTTGGGCTACAACTTGTTGCGCTATCAGATGGTGGAAATGAGTCGCCACTGTCCTGGTATTTACCCGAGCGAAATGAGCTTCACCGCGTGTACCTGGGCGATTCTCGGGTTTATCAACAGCGTCTCGGCCGACCGTTCCGGGAACATCCCCAAGTATTTGGCCGAACTGCATGCTTCAGCGCTGCACTACGTGCTGCCGCATCGACGCGAGGAGCGCGTTTATCCTCGGGCGATTCGGCTGAAATCACCGAAGTATCCGATCAAAAATAAAAATGCCAGTCAGCTTAACTGACTGGCATTAGCCAATTTCGGCGCCTTTTTTCTCGCCCATCGCAGCAGATTTGCCCGCAGATTCTAATGTCAACGCGTGAGCAGAGAGAATCGAACACCAAGCCGCCGGACGGCACTAGTCATCAAGGTGCTGCATGCGTTTGAAAAATCTTGCTGATCACAATCCACTTTCCATCAACTTTCAGCAGATGAAAAAAGTCAGTGAAAGAGATGCCTGACATGTCGTTGGCGTCGATGCGAGCGCTCGCCGCCGTACCGACGACTTCGACGCGAACGATAGCCGCCGGTGCATCAGGAGAAGGGCGGAAACCCTTGTCGATCCCGTCGAACAGGATTGAAATTGCGCCGCCCGCCAGCTTACCGTCGCCATCGACGCTGAACATGGTCGCTTGTTCACTGAAAGCCGGCTTCATGATGCTGCTTTTGGCCTGCTTGCAGCCCTCAATGTACTGGTTAAGCACCTCGGTGATGGCTTGGTATTCTTCCACGTAAGTCGGTTTGCTCATGTGCTTGCTCCTGCTTCATAGGATTAGTGCAAAAAAGGCATCAGGCTCTGGTGTCAAGCCAGACAGATCCATAACGTGTGTAGGCGGCAGGAATCTCAATGATTTCTTTAAGATCATCTGCAGCGCTGCGAACCCAGAATGGATCTCGGAGCATTTGCCGCCCGACAAACACCAGATCAGCTCGGCCGTTCTGCAAGATTTCTTCAGCCTGACGTCCACTCTGAATCACACCCACAGCGCCTGTTGCTATATGCAACTCCTTACGGAGTAATTCAGCGGCCGGTACTTGGTAACCCGGGTAGGTCTCGACCTTGACCATTTTGATCCCACCGGAGCTGCAGTCGATCAAGTCAACCCCCTGTTCTTTCATCCAGCGACCATATTCGAGAAACGACTCGGGCGTGTTTCCGCCTTCGGCGTAATCAGAACTGGAGATGCGCACGAACAGAGGGCGATCTCCCCAATGAGTTTTGACCTCTTCCAGCACCTCGCGCAGGAAGCGATAGCGACGCTTGGCATCACCGCCATATTCATCGTCACGGTTGTTGGCCAGCGGCGAAAGGAACTCACTCAATAAGTAGCCGTGCGCGGCATGGATTTCCAGCACATCGAACCCAGCGTCGCTGGCACGCCGTGCGGCATCGCCAAAAAGTTTAACCAGACCCGGAATCTCATCAGCCGCAAGTTCGCGAGGAACAGGGCTGGTTTCCGTAAATGGAATCGCCGATGGCGCGATGTGAATCAGACCGGGCAGGTCAGCATTGCGCCCGGCATGGCCGATTTGAGCGCCCGCTTTTGCACCAAAACCGTGAAGCAATTCTGTTAGCGCCTTCAAGCCGACAACGTGCTCATCGCTCCAGATGCCAAGGTCACCGGCTCCAATACGACCGTCAGCCTGAATGGCCAGCGTTTCGGGAAAAATCAGCGCTGCCTGACCCAGAGCACGAGCGCCGTAATGAACGCGGTGCCAGTCAGTGACGAATCCATCATCCGCTGCCATATGCATACACATAGGGGACATGACGACGCGGTTTTTCAGGGTGAGGCCCTTAATTTCATAGGGTGATAACAACAAACTCATCTGTCCGATTCCATAGTTGTGAATATGGAATCCATGCTAACTTTTGCAGCACATTGACGTAAGTACGCACAATTTTGTGCGGTAGGCACACTTTTTATACCAAGGTGATAACAGTGAAAAAATGTAACCCTCAGGATGAGATTGAGGCTTTCGCGTGTCCCGTCGCGTTCACTGTCGATGTCATTGGTGGAAAGTGGAAATCGCTCATACTTTTTCACCTGATGTCAGGCACGAAGCGCTTTAACGAGCTACGTCGGCTGATTCCAGATATCACGCAGAGGATGCTGACACTCCAGCTGAGAGAACTGGAGACTGACGGGGTGATTCATCGCGAAATCTATCGCGAGGTGCCACCCAAAGTGGAGTATTCGCTTACAGCGTTAGGTAACTCACTCGCGCCATTGGTGAGTGCGATGCGAGAGTGGGGCGCAGTGCATGAACGCACGATCCTGGAGCTCAGGCGTTCTGCCGTCTGTGACGACAAACTGGAATCTCTGGTTTGAATCATGGCGATGTTGAGAGGTGAAGGGGGTTGAAACTGCACGAGCGCAATCAACCGCGCGGATGAGGCGAATTTTTGAGATGGCGCTGCGGTTACGAAAAAATCGGGCCGCCACCTTATTTCATGTCACGCCATCGGCTTCGGGCGTGGAGATACGCCGTCAAATCGCTGTAACCTAGTTGCGCTGCAATCTCCGTTGATGACTCTCCTTGCAATTCAAGATGCATTTCCAATTCTGCGCGAATCTGATCGAGCAATTGTCTGAAGGTTGTACCTTGCTCTTCCAGCCGTCTGCGCAAGGTCCTTGGTGTCTGGTGGAGCGACTTCGCCAGATTGTCCAGATTGGGAATTTCACGTCTCGCTAGAGATCGTCGCGCTCCTTCAGCAACCTTGGCTGACCAACCACTGAAATTCCGATGCGCGGCAATCCGTCGATCCAGCTCCTGCGTTAATAACTCCAACATCCCGTGATGACGGGTTTGCATTGGCAGGCTTAAGCTTCGAGGATGAAAATAGAAGCAGTTGATCGAGCAATCAAACTCGACTCGATCACCAAACCATTGGGTGTACTGCTTGTAATACGACGGACGCGAATGAGTGAACTTTGCCAAAATCGGCTGCACATTGTGTCCTGTACCTCGTCGTAACTGCGCTATGGACATCACCCCGTAGTGTTCGACGACATACCGCGCCAACTCTCCTGGCGCATCAACGTTCAATTCGACTCCGACGCCGTTTTCGTCATTAACCAACCTTACATTGTCTGTGTCCGAGGCAAGAGGTGCGTACCGGGCCCAAAGGTGCATGGCTGACAAAATATCTGGACTGTACAGGCAAAGATAAGCCAGGACATGCCAGTCCTGGGGTGTGAATAGCGCGAACAATTTTAATCCGATCGCCGGATCGATACGTGCCGCTTCGCGCCACAGTTGATCCAGTTCGATCAGGTTGTAATCCGTACTTTTCCGGGCAACCTGGCTATCAAGGAAGCGCTCCAATACCTGGCCCAACCTGCCGCGATGAAAGCGTTGGGGCGGGCGGTTGGCCGGTTCTAGCTCAATTTTGTCCATTTCGCGCATTGGGAGGACTTGCTCGCAGGTTTCTAATGAAAGGGCATTGCCCGGAAGGGCCTAAATCGAGAGTGCCATGAATACAACAATGCTCGTCAATAACCCCGCTGTGATAGTAGCCGGGATTTTCCTCTCCTTCATTTTACTGGAACTCGCTTGTTCGTCGCTTCGTCAGTCGTCAGGTAGTAAACGTGACGTACTCATTGAAGTCATCGGTTCCGGAATATTAGTGATGGTCACATTCCCTTTAGTCATGTGGCTAAGTGGCATGATATTGAATCATGCCATCCCGGAAATGAAGGGCGCGCTGTCCTCTATTCCATGGATCGCAGGATTTGCGTTGTTTCTACTGCTGGATGACATGACCCAATATTGGTGGCATCGTCTGACTCATCGGATTCCCGCTCTTTATGCATTGCATCGCGCACATCATTCCGCGCCCTATATGAGTATTCGCATCGTCTATCGCAACAATAGTTTCTACTATCTCTTGATGCCAGGTATCTGGCTATCTGGCGTGTTGATTTATCTGGGGCTCGCACCCGTTTATTATGTTTATTTGGTTATAAAAATGACTGTGATTTTCGCGGCGCACAGCAATGTTGCATGGGACGAAAAACTTTATCGCATTCGTGCTTTACGGCCGATCATTTGGGTTCTGGAGCGAACCATCTCCACTCCATCCACTCATTCTGCGCATCACGGTTTGACTGCAGAGGACGGCGTGACTCACTACAAAGGTAATTTCGGTAACCTGTTGTTCTTATGGGATGTGTTGTTCGGAACAGCCAAAATTACCCGTAGACGTCCGCCAGCATACGGTATCGAACACTTGTCACCGATAACCTGGAAAGAAGAATTGTTCTGGCCAATCGTTCGCTCCCATCGCACCGCACCCAAGGTAAGTAAAGCTAAACAGAAGATCGCACAATGAGTCGTCATATCGTTCTGCTGTCTGGATCGAATAGATTCAACAGTCAATCAATCAAAGTTGCCCATTATCTGCGCGAGCGGTTAGAAGCACTTGAGCTTTGTGACTCAAGCGAACTAATAGATCTGGCGTCGAGCCCGCTACCGCTGTGGCCAGAAGAAGACACTCAGAAAGCCTGGAGTGTCCAGCAATCCATCCTCAAAAAAGCAACAGCATTGATCGTGATTAGCCCTGAGTGGAATGGCATGGCTTGCCCGGCCCTGAAGAACTTCTTTTTGTACGCAGGGCTCAGCGAACTAGGACATAAGCCCGCGCTTCTGGTTGGCGTTTCGGCTGGACTTGGGGGAGCCTATCCAATTACAGAGTTACGTGCTTCGAGCTATAAAAATAGCCGGATCCTGTATTTGCCTGAGCAACTGATTATAAGAAACGTTGAATCAATGCTTAACAGTGAATGCCCTTCAGATGAAAATGATGTTCGCATCCGCGCACGTGCCGATTGGGCTTTGCATGTTCTTTGCCAATACGATGACGCCTTGCGTACGATACGAACTGCAATCAAATATCCACCTGAGTTCTCTGCGGGGATGTGAGATTGTCGCACCTCAATAAGTTTAAAATGCAACTGTTAAATCTAAACCTTAGTTGGCTCATGACGCCATAAGTAAATACTTCGTGATAGACAATCATCGGCCGATAGTTGCCTGCAATGAATGTCCGTTTTGGGTCGAAACTGGTCGTTCACGAACGTCTGCTATTGGCCGATAGCTACCGGTCAAGGTCAACTATTTCCAACTCAGCTCAGACATTACACAGGATGACGCTGGATTATATCCAGACGTCGTTCAAAGCCGTTCTTTCGCCATCTTCATGCCCGGTATTCAAAATACCTCGTGGCTCGATCATCATCAGTTTTGTTTCACCTTCAGCAGCCGTCCGATGTTCAACACCACGGGGAACTACATACAGTTCACCCGGATTCACATAGACGCAGCTATCCGGCAGGTCGATGCGCAAGGTGCCTTCCAGGACAAGAAATGCTTCGTCGGTCTCAGGATGTGAGTGCCAGATGAATTCGCCTTCGATTCGCACAACCTTGAACTGGTAGTCATTCATCTCTGCAACAACCCTGGGGCTCCATTGCTGTTCGATGAGCGAAGCTTTACGTGCCAGGTTTACAGGAACTGATGATTGTTGATGACGGAGCTTTGACATGACAGATCCTCTGTGGTCGAAGTCGTCATCCTATAGAGCATGGAGCAGGGCGCTCTTGTACGATCCTGCAAGTCAGCGTGCGGCCCGCAATCGTTCCAGCCAGCGCATGGGCGGAACTCCGTAGCAGCGGGTGAAGTGTCGCGTCATATGACTTTGATCGTGAAAACCCGCGACAAGGGCCGCATCCACCAAGGTGAAACCTTCAAGCACCAATGCGCGGAACCGATCCAGACGGCGCAGGGTGACAAATCGGTAAGGGCTCGTACCGTAAAGTGTTCTGAAGTCGCGTGACAGGCTCCAGCGTTCGCGCCCACTGGCATGTTCCAGCATCTCCAGCGAAATGCAGGTGTGCAGATGTTCCAGGATGAATGCTCTGGCGCGCTCGGCTGCGCGGTAATCCAGACGCTTGCGCCCACGCGGCTTGCCCGCGACGGCACGCAACGCCATCGCCAGGTCATACAGCGCGTCCTGTTCCTCCAGTGTTTCCAGTGGATAATCCACCGCTTGCACGAATGCTTCACTGGCATGGAACAGACGCGGATCGCTCGACAGTCCCCCTGCGATAAAGGGCAAGGGTTCCCCACCCAGGACGTTCTGAATCAATGACGGATCAACGTAGGCCATTCGATAACGAAAGCCTGCGTCGGTGCCGGCCATACCATCGTGGAGTTCGTCGGGGTGAAGCACGAGCGTGTTGCCGGGAACACCGTGGCGCAGCGAGCCTGCGTAGTGAAAGCTCTGAACGCCCGCCAACGTACGGCCGATCGAGTAGGTGTCGTGTCGATGAGGATCGTAGCCGTGGCTGCCGAACCACGCTTCGATACGCTCGATGCCTCCGGGTTGAACACTGCGGATGACCCAGTCGGCGTTGGCACGTTGGCCATTTTTCTGATCCATGAATGTACCTCTCTGATTCCGCGCAGGGGGAGTGAAGATCAGCCTGCCGGGAATATACAAGCACGGTTATTCAGACGTCTGTTTTTGACTGCTTTGGACCCCGAAGCTGCCCTTGATGTCTGTTTGTTGTCGTCATAGGTTACGGGCACTCATGGAGGATCTGACTGATGGCACGCGTGGGTTTGATACTGCCCCCCGGTTTTGCGGACTGGGGATATGCTTTCATTGCTGGTACGGCGTCCCCGTTTTATGGGATCGACGTCAGGTTTTTTGCTCCCACTACGGGGCAGTTTCGTTCGCAGGGTGGATTGGCTGTAACTACCGAAGCAGCTCGATAGCGGTGATAGCAGACCGCATCATTACTGCTCCAGGCAACGCCCCCGTTAGCTTCACCTGCGCAGTGTTTGAAGGTGCCGGGTTATCTCCGGAGAGCATTTCTCAGTTCAGGTCAGTGTTGGCAGCGGAACATGGATGATCGCGTCGTCCCGGCATGTCGGGCACATTTTCAGGAGACATTTCATGGAGTCATGACTGCCGCCAGTTTCGGATGGTTTTTTGCGTAATACAGCTCTGACTCAGCGTCATCCTCCAGGAAGTGCCATATCTTTTTTGATCGCATGGAATATATGACGAGAACCAGAAATACCCCGAGATAAAGCCACATCAAACTGGTTGCACCGGATCTGGACATGATGGCGCCCGTCATCATGAATGACACCGAGCCGCCTAGCTGACTGATCACTAATGTCGATGCCATCAGTCGCACGCGTACGCCGGAGGGGATCGACATGACCCTCTTGTCCATTCCGACCATCGTAATGCAAGCACTCGCCGCCCCGGCGAAAAACAGGCAAGTACTCAACTGCCAGATTTCGCCGGCTTGTGTCGCTGCACAGAGTGCAAACGTTAATAGGGCCCAAGATCCAAGATACTTGTTGCGCTGATTTTCCTTTTTGCTAATCAGCGGGCTTAAGAAGAACAAACCTGCAACGGTTCCACCCGCGAACAACGCATTGAACAGGCCAACGCTACCTTCAACGAGGCCGCGCGCGTGTATAAGCGCTGGAACCAGCATCGGTACGGTGGCGGTTACGGCCAAACCCAGTAGCAACCCTGAAAAAGTCAAAAATTGTTCTGGCGGTAGAACGCATTTGAGTTTAAGCCCCAAAAGCATGTCATTAATAAGATCGGCTGATGATTTTCTGGGTTGCAGGGCAGGGGCTGCACTCACCGGTAACGCCATGGCTAAAACCACAATGAGAAATCCCACTATCGACACAAATAGCAGCGAGACTTCCAGTGAGGAAACCGTAATCACCATACCCGCCAGTAAAGGCCCAGCAACCCGGCCGACAGTAACAACGATGCGCCGGAGGCGAAATGCAGCGTCCGTCCGATGTTTATCAACGGTTTCCGCAGGATAGATACTCAAGAGAGGCTGGATCATTCCAAATGCTGATGCCGCGATCACATCGATCACTATCAGCGCATCAAGGGAATACCAGTTTGCGGCAAAAAAGTAGCGCAATACGCTGGCCATCAAGATCGCAAAGCAGCCTACCTTGAGCGCCGTGCTGCGGCGCATTGACTCAACACGCGGCGCCAGACACAACATTGAAATGATCGCCGCGAGCGCGAGCGCTGATTCGTAGGCAGCCAGCTCCAGCAGGCTTCCTCGCTGCACGATAATCAGAGGTAGCGTCGTATTCCAACAGCCGAGGTAGATCCAAAGTAACAAGTCCAGGCAAAGATACTTTCGAAATATACTCAATTGATAATTTCCTTGCTTCGTATGAAGTTCGCAACAGCTCCACGCCATTGCGAACCCTTTATACGAATCAGCCGGCTACAAAATGATTAACTTTGAAGCTTTCTGCACTCACGCCAAACTTCGAAAAGAGGTGGTTGTGCATTTTATTCTTATAAATATCTCGGTTTTTATCAAAATACTCTCGATCATACCATCTTACGCCGAAGAACATGGTCAGCCCCCTTATCACCGTAGCCAGTTGCCAGTCGTAGAAAACGGCCTCAACCGGTCGAGCTCCCAGTCGTTCGTCAGACTCCATCACTGCAACAATACACTTATCCAGCTCGTCCTTACTTGAAAAAACCACTTCGCAGTTGGTCGGCGCAATAATTGGCATATCAAGTTGACGTTCTTTGCCAAAGACAACTTCGTATGTTTGAGATTCCATTCTTGCCTCTACGTATTTATGGGTGATTAACACGTTTACTTTCAGAAGCTTCCAGTCCATAAAACGGACTGGCTCAACATGGGAGCTCTCGGCGCAGACCATTGTAGACGTCGCATGTAAAACGAACTCGAAATCACAGTAGTTGGCGAGAACCGCCTTGTCAACTCAACAAGGCAGAGGGGCAGAAAGGCTTATTAAACTGCGCAATATAAAAAGCTTTTTACCGTCCAAAGCAACGGACTTGCTTTGCAATGCAGTTGAGTGACGGGACAATTAAGATCAACTCAAAACACGCTGTCAAACTATTTTTTCGTGCACCATTTTGGTAAATAAACAATGCTGCGTAGAAGCTTTGTTTTTGGAGGGTTAACTAATTGAGCATCAAAATTGGGCATGTAAGAAAAGTTTCGTGCACATGCAGAGAGCGGAAGGTTCTGCGTGAATAACACAAGACTTTGTTAAAATTTTTCGGTCAACCATGTCGGTGCTCACGATTGCTCCTGTAGGGCAAACACCTATTGGTAAAACGTCCAAAAAGGCCATGGCCACTTCAACATCACCGGTATCGGCAAATATCACCTTAGGTCTCGGCTGACATCCGGTGATGTTCCACCAGGAAGTCCACAAACAATCGCACTCGCGCCGGCATTGTTGCGCCGCCGATGAACACCGCATGAATCGGTTCCTGGTCCCCGGGATTCCACGCTTCCAGCAGCGCAATCAGGTCGCCACGCTGCAGATCCTCACTCACGCTGAACGCACCGATACGCGCAATGCCGGCGCCCATTCGCGCGAGTTGTGCCAACGCTTCGCCACTGCTGCATTCGATATTGCCGGTGACCTTCAGGGAAAACACTTTGCCATCGCGGATAAACGGCCAGTTGGGTTCGGCACGCCGGAAGTTGAAGCGCAGACAGTTGTGTTGGAGCAAGTCTTCCGGTTCCTGCGGGATGCCGTGACGTTGCAGATACCCGGGCGATGCCACCACGACCTGGCCGGTGGTGCCGATCCTGCGTGCGGTCAGCGGGCTGTCGGGCAGATGGCCGAAGCGCACCGCGACGTCGGCCTGTCCGCCAAGGATGTCGACCACTTCGTCGCCGAGGGTGAGGTCGACGACGATGTTCGGGTAACGGGCGCTGAAGGCTGCGACCAATGGCACGATGGCCAGCCTCCCATGGCCAAGAGCGGCACTGACCCGCAATCGCCCTCTGGGCACGCCTTGATCGGCGATGGCTTCTTCGACCTCATCCATGTCGGCGAGGATCCGCCGGGCGCCGCGCAGGAACGCTTCGCCCTCGGCCGTGAAGGTGATCGCGCGGGTGGTGCGCAACAGCAGGCGAGTGCCAAGCCGTTGCTCGGTGCGCGCAATGATCCGGCTGACGGCCGAGGGCGTCAGGCCCAATGCACGCGCGGCGGCCGACAGGCTGCCTTCCTGCGCCACGGTGGTGAACACGCTCATTTCACCTGACCTGCCGTTGAAATCCACTTGTGCCTCCTACGCAAAGGTGATTGCCAAAAATGCTATCTACCGCCTGAAAAGACAGGATCGTAGCATTGGCAGCATAGATGAGGAGCTTTCCATGCGTATCAATCCACCACTTGTTGCACTCGCCATCGGTGCCTTCGGCATCGGCGTTACAGAATTCGCCCCCATGGGCATGTTGCCGGGTATCGCTGCGGATCTGGGCGTTTCCATTCCCGCTGCCGGTTTGCTGGTCAGTGCTTATGCGCTGGGCGTATTGCTCGGCGCACCGCTGATGACCCTGACCACCGGCAAGATTCCCCGGCGCTATCTGCTGATTGGGCTTATGGCGATTTTCACCTTGGGTAATCTGATGTCAGCTCTGGCCACCGATTACTACAGTCTCATGGTCGCCAGGGTGGTGACTTCACTGAACCACGGTGCCTTTTTTGGCGTTGGCTCCGTCGTCGCCGCCACCCTGGTCGCCCCGGAAAAACGTGCCGGGGCAGTGGCGGCAATGTTCATGGGCCTGACGCTGGCGACCATCGGTGGTGTACCGCTGGCCGCCTGGTTTGGTGAACTGTTCGGCTGGCGCACGGCTTTCTGGGGGATTACCGGCCTCGGCGTAGTGACGATGGCCGCGTTGTGGTTCGCCTTGCCCAACGTGCGGGCGCCGCAAAGCGTCGGTGTCATGGCAGAAATTCGAGTGTTGGGGCGTGGCCCGGTGCTGGCCGCGCTGGCCCTGACCGTCGTCGGCTCGAGTGCCATGTTCACCGTTTTCACCTACATCGCGCCGATTCTCAGCAGCGAGACCCATGCGTCCACCGCCTTCATCACCGCCATGCTGATGCTTTACGGTGTCGGGTTGACGCTGGGCAACATGTGGGGCGGCAAGGCCGCTGACCGCTCGATCGATCGCACCCTGATCGTCTCGCTGAGCGTTCTGATTGTCGTCTTGTTGGCGTTCACCGTACTGATGCGCTGGCCGCTGCCGGCCGCCGTGGCCATCCTGATCTGGGGTATTGCCAGCTTCGCCCTGGTACCGCCGCTACAGATGCGTGTGATGGAAGCGGCCAAGGACGCGCCCAATCTGGCCTCAGCAGTGAACATCGGCGCCTTCAACTTCGGCAATGCGATTGGCGCGGCGCTGGGCGGCGCGGTGATCAGCAGTGGGCTGGGTTATCCGGCGATCTCCCTGGCCGGAGCGGCGATGGCGGGCCTGGGGTTGCTGATGGTGTTGGGGGTTGCGTGGCGCTCGAGAACGATTGAAGCCGCCGTGGTGTAACACGCTCAACAATGCTCGGCGAGTTGTCAGCCATTGATAGGGTGAGTAAGCTGCCCCCATGAATCAGCCATCCCTCTCTACCTCCTCGCCGAACACTCGCGGTCCCGCCGAACACGACATTCGTGACCAGATTGTCGCCGCGGCCAACGAGCATTTCAGCCAATACGGCTACGGTAAAACCACGGTTTCCGACCTGGCCAAGGCCATCGGTTTTTCCAAGGCCTACATCTATAAATTCTTCGATTCCAAGCAGGCGATTGGCGAGGCCATTTGCGCCAACTGTCTGGGCCAAATCGCTGCAGCAGTCGAACAAGCGGTTAATACCGAAGAGGTTTCAGCCACCGAGCGTTTGCGCAGGTTGGTGAAAACCGTGATCGCAACGGGCGTGGACCTGTTCTTCAACGATCGCAAGCTCTACGACATCGCGGCGTTTTCCGCATCGGAGCGCTGGAACAGTGCCCAGGTGTATGAAGCGCAGATCAAGGCCTTTATCCTCGATATCGTGCGTCAAGGGCGAGAAGCGGGGGAGTTCGAGCGCAAGACGCCGCTGGACGAGACCGTCGACGCGATCAATCTGGCGTTGCGGCCTTTCGTCAATCCGCTGCTGTTGCAACACAATCTGGATCTGATCGAACAAGCGCCCACGCTGACGACCAACCTCATCCTGCGCAGCCTCATGCCTTGACCCATCGCTGAGCAAGGTTTTCAGGCGATTCCAGTCAGACGACATCCCCCCTCATTACGTTTCCTGCCCACCGGCACATCAGTGCCGGGAGGGCGTTGAATTTAGCTTGTCGTGACCATTGACTGAATTGGTCACATGGATAGTATGGCTTCGCTGTAGTGCTCGATGTTCTATTCCAGTGATCTCCATAGAGTCCAATAATGAAAAAAACAATGCTCAAGAGCCCCGTGGGCCTGGCCTTCGTGCTTGCGTCTTCTAATGTGTTTGCCGGTGGCTTTGCACTCAACGAACAAAGCATCAGCGGGATGGGCTCCGGTTTTGCCGGGCGCTCTTCTTCAGCCGAAGACGCCAGTACGATCTACGGCAACCCGGCGGGCATGGCGCGGCTTAAACGGGAGCAGGTGAGCGTGGGCGCGGCGACGCTGTTCGCCAAGTCTGATATCAGCCGCACGCGCAGTACGTTCGGCGGCAATGAAGACGGCGACATGGTGCCGACGACCACCGTACCGATGGGGTATTACGTCAAACCCATCGATGACCACTGGGCATTCGGCGTCGGATTTTATGTACCATTCGGGCTGATCACCGACTACGGCAGTGGTTTTGCCGGGCGCTATTACGCCAACAAGAGTGAAGTCACCACGCTGACTTTCCAGCCGACCATCAGCTACGCCTTTAACGAAAAAGTCTCGATCGGCTTTGGTCCGACCATCAACCGTATCAGCGGCGAGATATCGGGCATGGTCCCCAATCCACTCAGCCCAGGGCGTAATGACGGCAAGCTGAAAAGCACCGGCGATGACACCGCGCTAGGCTTCAACGCCGGCGTGCTGGTGCAGGCAACAGACCGGACCCGCCTGGGGCTGACCTATCACTCCAAAGTCAGTTACCACCTGGATGCGAAAACCAAGGTCACCGATGGCATCTTCAGCGTGCTGGGCGTCAGCGGCCGCAGCTATGACGCATCGCTGGACGTGGACACGCCGGAGTCGGTGGATTTTTCGGTCACGCATCAATTCAATAACGACTGGACGCTTTATCTGGGCAGTACCTGGACGCGCTGGAGCCGCTTCAAGGAGCTGACGATCGAGAACAGTGGCTTGCCGCCGTTGCTGAGTGGCCAGTTGGGGACGATCAGCGAAGAGCAGAACTGGCACGACACCTGGGCTCACGCGATCGGTGCGGCCTATCAATTGAATAACCAATGGGTGCTTCGTGCCGGTTTCTCGGTTGATCAGTCACCGGCCAACAACACCAACCGGGGGCCGCGCATTCCGACGGGCGACCGCAAGGTGCTCAGCTTCGGGGCAGGCTGGACGCCCATGGAAAATGTCACGATCGACCTGGCTTATTCCTACCTTTGGGAGGAGAGCGTCGAGGTCAACGACACCTCGGCATCGAGAGGTGCCTACAGTGCCAGATACAAGAACAGTGCGAGCGGGCTGGGGACTTCGGTGAGCTACCGTTTTTAGTCGGGCATGTGAGTCGATTCGTAGGCCGATATTGCTGATGGTCGGGATGCAGTCATTTCTCAAATAGTGACTATTGACGATATTAGTCACAGGACTGAGAATATGATGATCATCCTATTCCTCAGTAAGGGAATCTATGCGCCGGCTTCGACCTTTCCCCATTGCCGCATGCTTGTTGCCTCTCGCCCTGAGCGCCTGTGGCGAATCTTCCAGCGTTGCAGATCCCCGTACGCAGGCGCCGCTGGTCAGATCCGCTGCGGTTCAAGCGTCACCCGATGTCGCTCGCTCTTTCACCGGAGTGGTCGCGGCGCGCATTCAGGGCGACCTGGGTTTTCGCGTATCGGGCAAAGTGCTCGAACGTCTGGTTGATACGGGGCAGGCCGTCAAGCGGGGTCAGCCGCTGATGCGTCTCGACCCGATCGATCTCGGACTGCAAGCGCGGGCGCAGCAGGCGGCGGTCATCGCTGCTCGCGCCAGCGCCAAACAGACAGCCGACGATGAGGCTCGCTATCGCAAACTGGTCGGCGTTGGCGCCATTTCGGCATCAGCCTACGATCAGTTCAGAGCCGCCGCGGAGACGGCAAAAGCGCAGCTCAACGCCGCGCAAGCGCAAGCGGACGTGGCGCGTAATGCTTCAGGTTATGCGCTGCTGGTCGCTGATGCAGACGGCGTGGTGGTGGAAACACTCGCCGAACCCGGACAAGTCGTCAGTCCGGGACAACCGGTGGTGCGATTGGCCCGCGCAGGGCAACGCGAAGCCATCGTGCATTTGCCCGAAACGCTACGTCCGACCGCCGGCTCCTCCGCGCAAGCCAGCCTCTACGGGGTCAATTCAGCGGCGGTTACGGCAAAGCTGCGGCTGCTTTCGGACTCCGCAGACCGCACGACGCGCACATTCGAAGCGCGGTATGTGCTCGAGGGGCCATTGGCCAATGCGCCGATCGGTGCGACCGTGACCCTCAGCATTGCCGAAGGCGCCACCCAGACACAGGCATTACAAGTCCCCATCGCAGCGATTTACGATCCGGGCAAAGGCCCCGGGGTGTGGGTCATCGCCGGAACACCGGCAACAGTGACCTGGCGCGCGGTTCAGGTGTTGGGATTGAGCGATGATTCGGCGCGCATCGCCGGCGACCTCACTGCCGGTGAGCAGGTGGTGGCGTTGGGCGCCCATCTGCTGCGCGATGGCGAAGAGGTGCGATTACCGCAACAGAGCGAAGCCAGCGTTGCCGGGAGTCGCCCATGAGCCAGGGGCGATTCAACCTGTCCGCCATCGCCGTTCGCGAGCGGGCGATCACGGTGTTCCTGATTTTCCTGATTGCCGTTGCCGGGACGTTGTCGTTCTTTCAATTGGGGCGTGCGGAGGATCCACCGTTTACGGTCAAGCAGTTGACCGTGATTACCGCGTGGCCGGGCGCGACGGCGCAGGAGATGCAGGATCAGGTCGCTGAACCCCTTGAAAAGCGCCTGCAAGAACTCAAGTGGTACGACCGCTCGGAAACCTACACCCGTCCGGGACTGGCGTTCACGATGGTGTCGTTGCTCGATAGCACGCCGCCCTCGCAAGTGCAGGAAGAGTTCTATCAAGCACGCAAGAAACTCGACGATGAAGCCATCAGGCTGCCGGCCGGTGTGATCGGGCCGATGGTCAACGATGAGTTTTCCGACGTGACCTTCGCGCTGTTCGCCTTGAAAGCCAAAGGCGAGCCGCAGCGCTTGCTGGTGCGTGATGCCGAAGCCATGCGCCAGCGTCTGCTGCATGTGCCGGGGGTGAAGAAGGTCAATATCATCGGTGAGCAAGCCGAGCGTATCTACGTCTCGTTTTCCCATGACCGCTTGGCGACTCTCGGCTTGTCACCACAAGACATCTTCGCCGCGCTGAACAGTCAGAACGTGCTGACGCCCGCCGGGTCCATCGAAACCAATGGGCCGCAGGTGTTTCTGCGTCTCGACGGTGCTTTCGACAAGGTGCAGAAAATTCGCGACACACCGGTCTCTGTTCAGGGGCGCACACTCAAGCTCTCTGATGTCGCGACGGTTGAACGCGGTTACGAAGATCCGGCCACCTTTGTCGTGCGCAATAACGGCGAAGACGCGCTGCTGCTGGGCGTGGTGATGCGCGAGGGCTGGAACGGTCTGGATCTGGGCAAGGCGCTGGATGCGGAGACCGCGCGGATCAATGCGGAAATGCCATTGGGCATGACCCTCGCCAAAGTCACCGACCAGGCGGTCAATATCGACTCGGCGGTCGGCGAGTTCATGGTCAAGTTTTTTGTCGCGCTGCTGGTGGTCATGCTCGTGTGCTTTCTCAGCATGGGCTGGCGGGTAGGGGTAGTGGTCGCCGCGGCTGTGCCGTTGACCCTGGCGATCGTGTTCGTGGTGATGGCTGCTACCGGCAAGAACTTTGATCGCATCACCCTCGGCTCATTGATCCTCGCGCTGGGGCTGTTGGTCGATGACGCGATCATCGCCATTGAAATGATGGTGGTGAAAATGGAGGAGGGCTACGACCGCATCAAAGCGTCCGCGTATGCCTGGAGCCATACGGCGGCGCCGATGCTGTCCGGTACGCTGGTGACCGCAATCGGCTTTTTGCCGAACGGTTTTGCGCAGTCGACTGCCGGCGAGTACACCAGCAACATGTTCTGGATTGTCGGCATCGCGTTGATCGCGTCCTGGGTCGTTGCGGTGGCGTTCACCCCGTATCTGGGCGTGAAGTTGTTGCCGGACATCAAGAAGGTCGAAGGTGGCCACGTGGCGATCTACAACACACCGAATTACAACCGCTTCCGCCGGTTGCTGACCGCGGTGATTGCTCGCAAGTGGCTGGTGGCAGGTACGGTGGTCACGCTGTTTTTCGTCGCCGTGCCAGGCATGGGGCTGGTGAAGAAGCAGTTCTTCCCGACCTCCGACCGCCCCGAGGTGATGATCGAGGTGCAGATGCCCTACGGCACTTCGATCGAGCAGACCAGTGACGCGGCCGCCAAGGTCGAAGCCTGGTTGCAAAAGCAGGATGAGGCCAAAATCGTCACGGCCTATATCGGCCAAGGTGCGCCACGTTTCTTCCTGGCGATGGCGCCAGAATTACCCGATCCTTCTTTTGCCAAAATCGTGGTGCTGACGGACAGTCAGGAGGCCCGCGAAACCCTCAAGTTCCGGCTGCGCAAAGCGGTGGCTGAAGGACTCGCGCCGGAGGCCCGTGTCAGGGCCACGCAAATTGTCTTTGGTCCTTATTCGCCGTTCCCGGTTGCCTACCGGGTGATGGGGCCTGATCCGGCGAAGTTGCGCGACATCGCCGAGCAGGTCCGCGGCGTGATGCAAGACAGCCCGATGATGAGAACCGTGAACACTGACTGGGGATCGCTGACCCCGACCTTGCATTTCAGTCTCGATCAGGACCGTCTGCAAGCAGTGGGGTTGACCTCCAATGCGGTTGCCCAGCAACTGCAGTTCCTGCTGAGCGGAGTGCCGATCACCGCGGTGCGCGAGGATATTCGTTCTGTGCAGGTCGTCGGGCGTGCGGCGGGCAATATCAGGCTCGACCCGGCGCAAATCAAAGGCTTCACCCTGGTCGGCGCAGCGGGGCAACGCATCCCGTTGTCGCAGATCGGCGAGGTCGACGTGCGCATGGAAGATCCGATTCTGCGGCGCCGTGATCGCACGCCGACCATCACCGTGCGGGGCGACATTGCCGAAGGTTTGCAGCCTCCGGATGTGTCGGGTGAGATCCTCAAGCAATTGCAGCCGATCATTGAAAAACTGCCTTCGGGTTACCGAATCGAGCAGGCGGGTGCCATCGAGGAGTCCGGCAAAGCGGGCAAGGCGATCCTGCCTTTGCTGCCGATCATGATCGCCATGACGTTGCTGATCATCATGGTGCAGGTGCGTTCGATCGCGGCGATGATCATGGTCTTCCTCACCTCGCCATTAGGCTTGATTGGTGTGGTGCCGACGCTGCTTATCTTCAATCAGCCGTTTGGCATCAATGCGCTGGTCGGGCTGATTGCGCTGTCGGGGATCCTGATGCGCAATACGCTGATTCTGATCGGGCAGATCCACCACAACACGCTGGAAGGGCTGGACCCGTTCCACGCTGTGGTCGAAGCCACGGTGCAACGTGCGCGGCCGGTACTGCTGACGGCGCTGGCGGCCATCCTGGCGTTTATTCCCCTGACACACTCGGTGTTCTGGGGCACGCTGGCCTACACCCTGATTGGCGGCACGTTCGTCGGTACCATCATGACGCTGGTGTTCCTGCCGGCGATGTACTCCATCTGGTTCAAGATCCGCCCTGAGCACAACGCTCAGACTGAAACAGTCAAACTGGCGTAGTGACAACGCCTGCAATCGAGGCCCGCTTTCGCGGGCCTCTTTGTCCCCAAATCAAAGCGTGGTGATCTGCCCGTTGCGATCCAACTCATACACCTTGTTGCCCTGCAATTTCTCCTTCAACCAACGTTCGGCTTTACCCAGCGGCCGCTGCCGCGCCCACAGCAAATCCACACCAATCTGCCAGTCGGTATGCGGATACGCCGAGAGCTGCAGTTCCACCAGTTCACCCTTGGCCAATTCACGCTGAATGAGCTGGCGGGGCATGGTGGCCCAGCCGAGTCCGGCGCGGACCATTTCCAATAACGCCAGATAGCTTTCCGCTTGCCACAACTGGGTCGAGCGCAGGTATTCGCTGCTCGGCAGTTTGCTCGCGTGGGCGCTGAAGGCCAGGCGCCGATGCACGTGCAGGTCGTCGAAGGTGACGTTGTCGAGTTGCGCCAACGGATGGTCGGGGTGGCAGACGTGCAGCATGATCAGTTTGCCCAACTGCTGGAACGCCAGCTCCTTGGGATAGCCGGGCTGTGAGAACGCCACACCGAGTACCGCTTCGCCGCTGCTGACCAGTTCGCTAACGTCGCCGTAAACCGGATGGCGGATGATCAGGTCGACAAAGGGGAACGCGGCTTCGAAGGCTTTGAGCACCGGCATGATCGGCCCGTACGGCGTTTCAATCGCCAGTGTCAGGCTGGTTTCGACGTTGTCCGAAAGGCAATCGGCGTGGGCTTCGAAGGTCATGCAGCGTTCGAGCACGGCTTCGGCCTGCACCAGCAATTTGTGGCCGCTGGCGGTGAGGGCTGGGCTGCGGTTGCTGCGGTCGAACAGGTCGACGCCGAGGTCGGTTTCGAGGTTGGCAATCGCCGCGCTGATGGTCGATTGGGTCTTGCCCAGTTGGCGCCCGGCGGCGGAGAACGATCCGCTTTTGACCACTTGGATAAACATCAACAGTTGATCGAGTGAGAAGCGCAAGCGGTGAACTCCCGGGTCGAGGATGGGGGTTTAAAGCAGATTACGAATGCCAGATTCGTGCCATCGAAAAAAGCGATGGTTGCTAATTTGGTTCATCGCAATAAACGTTCAACCATGGCCCCGCGTCAAACGATCTCCGGGGCCGATCTGACTTTCAAACGCCCCTGAGCATGCCCGCGATCTCAACAGATGCCGCACCTTCAGGAGCGTGTGAAATGACCACACAACGCATTCATCCGGTGGACGAGGTTTTGCCACTGCGACAGTTGTTCACGTTTGGCTTGCAGCATGTGCTGGTGATGTACGCGGGAGCGGTGGCGGTGCCGCTGATTCTTGGCAGCGCGATGGGACTGACCTCGGCGCAGGTGGTGCTGCTGATCAACGCCAACCTGTTGACCTCGGGTGTGGCGACGCTGATTCAAACCCTCGGCTTTTGGAAATTCGGCGCGCGGCTGCCGCTGATTCAGGGCTGCTCGTTCATTGCCCTGGCGCCGATGATCATGATCGGTAAAGAGTTCGGCCTCAGTCAGATCTTCGGGGCGGTGATTGCCGCAGGCTTCATCACTATTGCGTTGGCGCCAGTGTTCAGCCGCTTGTTGCGGTTTTTTCCGCCGGTGGTGATTGGCAGTCTGATCACCATTATCGGCATCTCGCTGATGCCGGCGGCGGCGATCTGGCTGGGCGGCGGCAATCCCGACTCGGCGGATTTCGGCAATCCGGCGAACTTGTTGCTGGGTTTGGCCACGGTCAGCGTGACGTTGGTGATCTACGCCAAATGCAAGGGCTTCCTCGGCAACCTCAGCGTGCTCATTGGCCTGTTCGTCGGTAGCCTGATCGCAGCGGTTTGCGGCATGACTCACTTCAATCGGGTCAGCGAAGCGGCGTGGTTTGAGCTGAGTGCGCCGATGGCCTTCGGCGCCCCGGAATTCGCGCCGGTGCCGATTCTGATCATGACCCTGGCGATGCTGGTGATCATGGCCGAGACCACCGGCAACTGCCTGGCGATCGGCAAATTGACCGGCAAACCGACCACTCAGCAAACACTCGGCAACGCGTTTCGCGCCGATGGCTTGTCGACCATGCTCGGCGGCTTGTTCAACAGCTTTCCTTACAACGCCTTCACCCAGAACACCGGTTTGATTGCGCTTTCCAACGTGAAAAGCCGCTACGTCGTGGCCGCGGCCGGGGCAATCATGGTGCTGATGGGTTTGTTCCCGAAACTTGGTGCTTTGATCGCCGCGGTACCGACGCCTGTGCTCGGCGGCTGCGCGATCGTCATGTTCGGCATGACCACGGTGGCGGGCATTCAAGAACTGTCGCGGGTGCAATTCGAGGGAACGCGCAACGGAATTATCGTTGCGGTTTCGGTAAGTGTCGGGGTGCTGCCGATGTCCTTTCCGGCGCTGTTCGAACACGTCGGTCCGACGTTGAAACTGGTGCTCGACAGCGGGATTTTCCTCGGAGCGATCACCGCCATCGCCCTCAACATCCTGCTCAACAACGAAAAAAAATCGACCGAAACCCTCGGCGCTGAACTGGCCGACTGACCTTTTGTTTTCCACTGCCCAGGAGTTACCCATGAATCAATTCACTCAGCTCATCCCGGCCGGCGTCAGCGATCTGGATCTGGCGTTGTTGCGCCAGACCATCGCCTTGTCCGAGGCATCGAAACAACGCGGTCGCCATCCGTTCGCGGCATTGGTGGCCGACCGCAACGGCAAGGTGATTGTCGAAGCGGGGAACAACTCGATGCCGCCCGAAGGCGATCCGACGCAGCACGCGGAGTTGGTAGCAGCCGCCGCAGCGGCAAAATTGCTGTCGCCGCAAGAGCTGGAACTGTGCACGCTGTACACCAGCGCCGAACCTTGCTGCATGTGCGCCGGCGCGGTGTATTGGACGGGGATCGGGCGGGTGGTTTATGCCTTGTCGGAGCATGCGTTGCTGGGGTTGACGGGCGACCATCCGGAGAACCCGACGTTCTCGCTTCCGTGCCGCGAGGTGTTCGCCAAGGGGCAGCGCAAGGTCAGTGTGCTGGGGCCGATGCTGGAGGGGGAGGCGGCTGCACCGCACAAGGGCTTCTGGTTGTAACCGCTTTGAAACGAAGCGCGCGTGGTGTGAGGTTGCGCTATCCAGAGACTTAAGAGTACTTGCTCGCCGAGAGGGAGAAGGTGCGAAGTTTTGGAACTGCCAGCCCTCGGCCGATGCCGAATGAGTAACCAGAACGAGGGCAAAGCAATGACTGAAGAAACAGCACAATTTCCAGAGGAAGAAGTACCTGATCAATCGACGCCGGCGCATTCCACAGAGGAAGAGCAAAAGCGCCTCAAAGATTTTAACAAGGAAGGCATCCCGCCCGGCAGCTGCTGATGGGTAGGCACTGGCTCGGGCCACGTACCTTCGGCGCGTCGCTTTGCGACGCGCCATGAGGCGTTGGCCTGCGCCAGTGCGGCCATCGGCGGGGATTTCAAGCGTGTGTGTCAACGCTGAGTGTCATTTGGATCAATGTTGCCTGCAGCGCGTGGAGGTTGCCAGCACATACAGAAATCTGATTTTGAATCTCGATTGTTCTTTGAGACTTCTCTTCTTCTGGCATATTCATTCTTTCGATTTTAGCCAGCTCTGCTCTGCGAGTGGCAAGTTGTTGCTGCATCTCGGCAATTTGTTTTTTTATGAGCTCGACTGCACTAATAGGCTGTTTGACCGTATTAACATCTTCTTCTCTGGAATCAATTCTAATCTTGTCGTCGCTAGTGGTTTTCTTCGTAAGTGATAGATGATTTTGCGAATCTGATTTTATGTGTTGGTTGTTCTCTGGTTTTTTCTTATAGATGGTTACGCTCATTGCACTGATTTTTGGCATGGCTAATTCTCTTGGCTTTCTCGGCTATAGGGCGTTGGGGCTATTGATCTCACACGGTTGCGCGTGAGTGCTCACTACGCCTTTTATGGTAATGAGTCTTCTGCATGTGGATATAGGAATTGTCTTGTTTTTATGCGCCATGGCTAGACGCGCAGAAACGACAAGGCTCTGAATAAATCAGAGCCTTGATATTGAAGATTGAAGAATTGAACGTGTTATTTCGATGTGTCTACGCTGGTTGAGCAAGAAAGCCGGTAATGCTCATAGTTCAAATCCTTCAGTCGTTCTGGAAGCTTGTAAGGGGCGGGGCAACTTTTACCCTGCCACTTGATTGTAATAATCCCTTGATCTTTGGTAACAAGCGCTAACGCCTTGCCGGTGGGGTCGGAAAGTGCCAGTTGTTTACCATCGGCATCCATCAATACCGCTCCGAATGGGAGGGGGTTGCCCTCGGCATCGTAGAGTTCGAACTGGATCCGTCGACCTTTGCTGCCCTCGAAGCGCGCGAGCACTACTGAACCTCGTCTCGGTACGAGTTGTTGAGTGGCGTTGTCCAGCTCTATGTCACCGCCGAGATTTCGTGTGTCCAGTGTCACCCAATTCACGCGATAGGGCTGTGCGTTTGGAAGGACGGCATAGCCGTTGAGGCCGGTTTTCACGCCGGAGTAGCTGCTGACTTCTACCCCTGACATGCCAGGCACTTCCACCATTGCGAATGTTTCGCCGACGGTCTGGCCCATGTTGATTCCCCCCGCGTGAGCCACGATCGATCCGGCCGCGCTCAGGTTCTGTGATTCATAACCGCTGCCTCGGCTGTAGCCCAATCCCAGATCGCCCATCGCTGTACGGGTACTCAGGCTGAGTGAGCCGGAGCGATCACCTTGCACACTGCGCCCGGTCTGTACGGAATAGTAGGTGTCACTGTCTTCAGTCAGATAACCATTGATCCCGGCTTGTGTACTGGTGCCGGTATTCTGATGATTGCTGGAAATGTAGGCGCGAGGTGCGCGAGGTGTCGATCCGAGCGGGAATGAGATCGAAACGCTCAATTGGGTGTCGTGAGTGGTGTCGCCGCGTGTGCCGAATTCCTCGGTTTTACTCAAGCTGATGTTGTAGTTCAGGTCGCGCCAATTGTTGTTGTAACCGGCGGAGAAGCTGCGCGAGCCGCCGCGATCCCAATAGCGCTGATCACTGGCATTCAAGTACAGCGAGCCGTACTGGCGCGCTTCGCCCAGGGTCTGGTTGACCGTGAGGTCGGTACGGGTTTTGGCGTTACCTGCGCGCCGTGTAGCGCCGGTGCTGGTGTCTTGAACGTGGTCGGTCAGCGTGCGGTAACCCTCGGTCGAATAACGATAGGCGGCGAGGGTGAAGCTGGTATCGGTGCCGGTGAAGGTCTTTGCATAGAGCGCGCGTACGCTGCTGCCCTGGGTCGTTTTGCCAAATGCCTTGCTGGACGATTGCGTCACGTCCAGCGACATCGCGCCAATCGAAGTGTTCTTCGCCGCACCGACGGAAAGCGCCTTGAAACCATTGCTGGCCTGAATGCCGGCAATGCCTGTCAGGTTGCTGGTCAGACCGTAGGCGAAAGTGCCGCCCAGGAAGGCCGGCTTGTCATAGCCTTCGCTGTTGTTGTTGAATTTGCCGCTCGACAGGCTGTACTTCAACTGTCCCTCACGCACCATCGTCGGCAGGGCGGAGAACGCCTGCCGGGTGACCTTGCGCCGACCATCCGCCTCGACAATGGTGATCTCCAGATCGCCATTGGAACCCGATGGATAGATATCACTGATCTCGAACGGCCCCGGCGGCACGTTGGTGGTGTAAAGAATGTAGTTATCCTGGCGGACCTCGATCTTCGCATTGGTTTCAGCCACGCCACGAATGATTGGCGCATAGCCGCGCTCGCTGTCTGCGCGCATGCCCTCATCAGAGGCTACCTTGACGCCTTGATAGCGCACGCTGTCGAACAGGTCTGAGTCGGAAAAGATTTCACCCGCGCTCAGTTGCCCCTTGATCGCCGTGAGGTCGCGCTGGATGAAAGTGCGGTTGCTGACAAACCGATTGGGCCGGCCGGTGGCACTGCTCAGATTGGACTCGTTACGCAAACGCCAGGCACCGAAGTTGATGCCGTTGCGCAGCCCCAGATTATTGGAGATCTGCGTCGAGTAATCGGTTTTGCTGCGGGTGCTGCTCAACTGATAGTTGATGAATCCGGCGGCCACGCCATCGTCCCAAAGCTCTGGGTCAACATAGCCGCGCATGCCGCGTGCCATAGCAACCTGCGGCACGCTGATATTGAGGCGCAGGCGGTTGGCGTCAAAACTGATACTGGCTTGCTCGATCATCGACGCAAGATCGTAGTGATCGGCAGGCCGTTGCTCATCAACCAGACCTTGCTCACGCAGTTTGCGCATGTCCACACCCAGCTGCTGTAACAATTCCAGGGTGATACGTGGCTCGACTTTGCCGTTGAGCGGGTTGGCCGCGAAATCAACGTCGCGACGACCGACCAGCGTGCCGTTGCTGAAAACGTCAACGCGATATCGGCCAGGCAGAACGCTGTTGGCATTCAACAAAGGCTGCAGATCGACCGCCGATGAACCTTCCAGAAACAAGGTATTGAACGCTTCACCCGCTACCGCGGCGGGGCCTTCGGCACCCATGGCGAAGCCACAAATGGCCATGTTGATGGCAAAGCACAATGGATGCAGGCAGCCCAACGCCGTTTTGTTTTTATGGCGCGCAACGTGATGCTTTACACAACTTGAAGATGTGTGGTGTTGGGAGGAAAACATGCAATTTGCCTTATCAGTCCGTGTTGCTTCAACCGGAGTCCGGAACTCGTAAATAGCTTGTGAATTGGCGGGGCGGGGCGAGGAAGTTACTGGGCGGATGCATCTTTCACGCGCTCGGCATGACTTTCGATAGCGCTGAGTGGTGCATCGAATCGTTGTTGTGCGCCGTAATCATTAATGGCTGAAAAAGTCAGGCGTGGAGAACCGGGTGGCAACTCTTTCAAGTTGAACGAGCGAACTTCGCCCGGAGCGATCATTGTCGAATCAATCACCAGTTCCGCTTTATTTCCAGCAGCGACTTTCAGGTCGGCCAGCGATACGTGGTAATTGCTTTGATTTTTTACTTTCAGTACCGACTTGCCAGCTTGCGTGACCAGTTGCCATACAAGTTGCACCGGCGCTTGCGCGGCGGCTCCGGTGAGTCCGTCCGGACGGAAGAAAACCTTGATGCGCTGACGTACCGCCAGTTGCAGCGTATTGACATCGGCAGCACTGGCCTGAGGGATTTCCTGCACGTTCAGCCACACCACCGACTCTTTGTCCGCAGGCATGCCGCGGCCTTCATAAAGAATCCTCAACAGTTGCTGTTGATTGGGTTCGAGTCGGGCCAGCGGTGGAGTCACCGCGAACGGCGGCGCGCTGCCAGCCGCGTCGCCGGCATCCAGCCACGATTGCGCCAGGATGGTGTGCCCGCCGTTGCGCACGGTGACGTTTGCCTCTTTGTGCGCGCCATCGAAAATGATCCGGGTGGAACTCAAGGAGATGCTGGCGAATGCCGAGTGCGTCATCAACAACCCGGCAAGCCCCAGGCAGAGCGGAAAATAGCGACTTAACATAGTTTTCACCGATTGATCTGGTGGGGAAGGACGAGGCACAGCGGCCCCGTCCAGGTATTGCGCGCTGCTTATTCGTATTCGAGAACGAACGGCAGAGTGGCGTTACCGGTACCTGCAGTAGCGGTGGTCTTGTCGCCGGTGGTGACGTAAGCGGCTGCGAACGACAGGGTGCCGTCGCCGCCAGTGGTGCCGTCGCCGGTCAGACTGGTCTGTACTTTGGCAGTGGCTTCAGAGCTCAGGTCGATCAACTGGCCGTTGCTGTCCAGCAGCGCGATACCTACGCCTTTGGCTGCATCAGTACCTTGCAGCTTGAGAACTTTCTTGCCATCAACCAGGCCCGAACCACCGTTGACGGTTGGTTTGAACAGCATCGACACTTTGGTGCCGGCGTTGCAGTTCACTTTCAGGTTGAAATCGTTGGCAGCCACGCGACCAGCACCCGGGGCAGAATCGGTGCCCATGTCTTTGATCGACACGCTGCCCATGTCCACAGCGATCATCTTGTCGTTACCCGAAGCGCCATCTACCGAGCAAGCGTCGTTGTTGATGACGCCGGTGAAACTGATTTGACCGCTGCCGCCCTTGACGGCTTTAGCGGCTTCTTCTTCAGCCAGTGCGCCAGTGGAGGCAGCCAGTACGGAAAGAGTGAGTACTGCGAAAGCGAACTTTTTCATGTTTATATCCGAAGTTATTGTGAAGTGCTGCATTGAAATGCCAGGCCATGTTAGGTCGGTGATAGCGATGGGTCTTTGAGATTTGTCTTAAAGCGTGGCAAGTGCGAACAAGGCGGCAATATCGGAAGTGCGTATTTATATTCTCAGTAAAGTGCAGTGGACTAAATGAGACAATTCTCAAAGTCGCGCGAGCTCTACCTGATTAGTATTCGCGGACGCAGAAATTCTCAGTCAATGCAAAGTTTGTGAGCAATCTTTCTGTTGGAAGATGATTCAAGCTTTTCGCTATTAATGGCTGATAGAAAGAGGTTCCCGGTTTGTGAACACGCTTCGTATATTGGTATTGGAAGATCACGCCTTCCAGCGCACGGCTGCGGTCAGCGCGCTTAACAGTCTGGGTTACAAAAATATCTTTCAGGCGGCTGACGGAAAGGATGCGCTGGCTTTGATCTCCCAGGCAGGAGGTGTGGACGTTGCGTTGTGTGACTTGAGCATGGCCGGGATGGATGGTTTGACCTTTCTGCGCCTGGCGAGAGAGGCCGGATTGATTCGCGCAGTGATCATCTGCAGTTCACTGCCTGAAGACTTGTTACGCACGGTCGATCGAATTGTCACGTTGCAGGGCCTGGAATTGCTTGGCAGTGTCGGCAAGCCCTTGATGGTCGATGTGCTGGCGCCATTGCTGGCTCGCTATCGGCCGAACAGCCAGGTCGATGCCAAACTCGCGGAAAGTCATCTCGATCAGCCTACGGAGAACGAAGTACTCGAAGCGATACGCCGGCAGGAATTTCGCGCGTACTTCCAGCCCAAGTTTCATCTGCGCAGTGGTGAGGTGGATGGCGCCGAGGTGCTGGTGCGCTGGCAAAGCCCTAGTCGCGGGTTGCTTTCACCGGGTATGTTTCTGCCAACGATCGAGCGTTGCGGACTGCTCGACGAAATGTTTTTCAGCCTGCTCACGCAAGGACTGAGTCTGCAGCGTTTTGTGCAGTCCCACGGCAAGCCGTTCAAGCTCGCCTTCAATCTCGACGTCACGCAGATGGCCAACCCGAATCTCGTCGACCGGATCAAGGCGCTGTTGCGCATTCACGGCGCCTCGCCAGCCGGGCTCATATTCGAGCTGACGGAAACCGGTCTGCTGCAGATGCCCGAGATCAGCATGGAAAACATGGTGCGTCTGCGCATGCTCGGCTTCAGCCTGGCGATCGATGATTTCGGTGTCGGCTATTCTTCGCTGGAACGACTGTGTCAGATGCCGTTCAACGAAATCAAACTCGACGCCGGTTTTGTGCAGAATTTCCAGCAGGCTCGCTACAGTGCGGTTATCCACGGTGCACTGGCCTTGGCGCGCGAGCTGGACATGCGAGTGGTCGCAGAAGGCATTGAAACCGCAGATCAGGTTCATCACCTGGCTCGACTCGGTTGCCAGTGGGGGCAGGGTTTCTTCTATGCCCGGCCCATGAATTGGGCGCACCTGGTCGATTGGCGTTTCGAGGGTCAAAAATCGTCCTGGCGCCGGGCAATAGGCACGTCCGACCTTTGATCCGCACGCGCGGTCTGACTTTTGGGACAAAGCCCTATTTCGTCACGTCTTCAAAACAATCATCATGTGACGAGAAATCAATCAGATGCACCTGAATGCTTCGGTGATGCCCGGGATCGGCTGCGGCTGCCAAGTGCTGATGATCCTTCAACCCTCCTCATCATGGAGCTGTTCATGCATTGGTCAGTCGTGAATCCGTTACGCGTTGCCATCCTTGATGATCACTCGCTCATACGTCTGGCGATGAAATCGCGGCTGACGCGCGAAGCCGAGTTCAGTGTCGTGGGCGTGTACGCGAGCAGTGCGCAGTTGCTCGCTGGATTGCGCGAGACCGAAATCGACCTGCTGATACTCGACTACAAGCTGCACGATGGCGAGCTGGACGGGCTTAATCTGATTCGCCTGCTGCGCAAGCAATATCCGGGCATGCGCATCCTCGTCTCATCCTCCGAAGAGCGCCCGGCAGTAGTGAACATGGCGATCGGAGCGGGCGTCAGCGGATTCTTCGGCAAGTCCCAGCCAGTCGATGACCTGATCACCGGCATCCGCTGCGCAGCGTCCGGCCAGTTGTACCTGTCGCAGGCAATGGCCTTCGAACTTGATGTGCTGCCTGTGTCAGTCGATGAGCCTGCTGGTAGCAATGATGACGGCGCGGCGCACAGCGACGATTTTCTGAGCAATCCTCTGCTGTCGCCGAAAGAGAAAGAAGTCTTGCGCTGCTGCCTCGAGGGTATGGGGGTGACGCAGATCGCTTTGAAGTTCTCGCGCAGTCGCAAAACCATCAGTGGGCAAAAACAGGCCGCTTTCAAAAAGCTTGGCATTCGTGGTGATGCAGAGCTGTTCAAGTTGCAGCACAGCCTGACAGCCGACAACCAGGGATAACTCGCTTATGTTTCATCTGTTGCGCGGTGTTTTGCTAGTCAGTGTGCTTTTCGTGTTCGGTAGCGGGTCGTTGTGGGCAGCAGAGCCGCGCACTCTGCAGGTGTTCGGTCGATCGGACTGCAAGGAGGTGCAAGTCGATCTGGGCAATGAAGACTGGAGTTGGCTACGGCAGAAACGCAGCCTCGTATTGGGATCGGCGCTTCCGGATTTTCCGCCCTATGTCATGACCGCAAGCGGTACGCGTTATGAGGGGATTGCCGCCGACATTGCCTGCATTATCGGCCAGGCCTTGCATGTCGAAGTTACCGTCAAGGCTTATCCTGACCGTCGCGAGGCCATGGCGGCGCTTGAACGCGGCGACATCGACATGTTGGGCAGCTCCAACAGTTTCGAGTTGATCGATGGCCTCGTCACGCTCAGCAAACCTTATGTCGAAGACGTGCCGGCGATGTTCATGCGCGGCGATGATCGGCGACCGATGCCGGCCAATCTGGCCGGTCTGCGTATTGCGGTTGCCGACGATTACCTGCCATCCAGTCAGTTGCATGGCTTGTACCCCAACGCCGAGTTCGTACTTTTCCCATCGAACGAGTTGGCACTGGCCGCGCTGGCGTTTGGCAAAGTCGATTTGTTTCTGGGCGACACGGTGTCCAGCAATTATCTTATCAATCTCAACTACTTCAACTATGTGCGCCTGCACTCTTTCGTCCAAACGCAAACCAGCGGTTTCAGCTTTGCCTTGCGCCGAGGTAATGATCAACTGCTGCGTCTGATCGACTCGGTCATCGAGTCGATGGGTGAGGGCAAGATAGCCGAAATTTCCAAGCGCTGGTCCGGTGGCGGCGGGGCACTGACACCCAAACGCATCGATCTGACACCCGGTGAAGCACGCTGGCTTGAACTGCACCCGGTCGCGCGGTTCGTGATCAATGACGATCAGGCGCCATTTGCGTTCTTTGATGGCGATGGCAATTTTGGCGGGATCGGCGCCGATCTGCTGGAGCTGATTCAGCGGCGCACTGGTTTGCAGATCGATGTAGAGCGCACCGACAGTTTTTCCAGCTTGAGCACACGCCTGCTGGATGGCAGTGCCGATATCTCGTTGCTGACGCCAACCGTCTCCCGTGAAGTCGGTATGCGTTTCACCCACCCGTTCCTCGCCAGTCCCTTTGTGATCGTCACCGCCAAGGACGCAGGCGCGCCGTCAAGCCTGCAGGAGCTACGCGGCAAGCGTGTCGCCGTCCCCGAGAGTTCGGCGGAGCGTGAGCTGCTCAAGGATTACCCCGACATCGAGATTGTCGACAGCGAAACAGTGCTGGGCGCTCTGGCTGACGTGAAGGATGGGCGAGCAGACGCGATGATTACCACGTTGCACAGTGCGCGTTACTACATCGCTCACATCTACAGCGACAGTTTGCGCATCTCCAACATCGTCGGCATGAACAAGGGTTTCCTCGCCTTCGCCGCCCGACGCGCCGATACCGAACTGGTCAGCATTCTGAACAAGGCTCTGTTGAGCATTCCACCCGATGAGCTGGACGTGATTCTCAACCGTTGGCGTCCCATTGCTGCGTTCTCGGGTTTGTCGTGGCGCGATTACAAGACGTTGATCTACCAGATCAGCGCTGGCGCATTCCTGATCATCCTCGGATCGCTGGCGTGGAATTTCTATATTCGCCGGCAGATCCGCGAGCGCAGTCGGGCAGAGCGCTTGCTCGGCGATCAACTGAAGTTCATGGGGGCGCTGATCAACGGCACGCCGCATCCCATTTACGTTCGCGATCGGGAAGGTCGGCTTGTCACCTGCAATAACAATTATCTGCAGACGTTTGGCCTGTTGGAAAAGGACGTGATTGGCAAGACCGTGCTCGAAAGCGGCAAGCGCAATCGCCAGGAGGCGTTGCAATTTCACGATGACTATCTGCGCGTCATCGAGCGGGACGAACCTTACGAGGTGGATCGCACGCTGCATGTTGGTGATACGCGGCTGATCATTTATCACTGGATTCAGCCTTATCACGACACAACGGGCGAAGTCAGAGGCGTGATCTGCGGCTGGATCGACATCAGCGAGCGCCGCGAACTGATCGAAGAGTTGCGTTCGGCGAAAGAGCTGGCCGATGAGTCGAGCCGCGCCAAAACCACATTCCTGGCGACGATGAGCCACGAAATCCGTACGCCGATGAGCGCCGTGATCGGCATGCTTGAACTCACACTCAAGCGCGCCGAGCAGGGCCACTTCGATCGACCGGCGATTGAAGTGGCCTACGACTCGGCCAAAGGCCTGCTGGAGCTGATCGGCGACATTCTCGATGTGGTTCGCATCGAGTCTGGGCATGTCAGTCTTTCGCCGAAACGTGCCAACCTGCGCGAACTGGTCGAATCCGTAGCGCGGGTCTTCGACGGCCTGGCCAGGCAGAAGAGTCTGGTGTTGAAGCTCGATATCGACGCCACCGTCGGCTGTGACGTACTGGTTGATCCGATGCGCTTCCAGCAGGTGCTCTCGAACCTGGTCGGCAATGCCATCAAGTTTACCGATACCGGGCATGTCAGCGTCTCGATTCGTGGCCAACGCCTTGCTGACGAACGTTTGCAGGTCGACTTGAAAGTCGAGGACACCGGCATCGGCATTTCCAGCGCTGATTTGCAGAACCTGTTCCAGCCGTTTTCGCAAGCCAATCACGGCCCCTCGAACCGGGGCGGCACCGGTCTGGGGTTAGCGATTTCACGTTCGCTGTGCGAGTTGATGGGCGGGCGGCTGAACATCACCAGTACGCTGGGCAAAGGCACCTGCCTGGAAGTATCGCTGTTCTTCAATATCCTCAGTCCGCTCGGCGGCAAGGTGCTGCCTGTTTCGGTCGTCCAGGACAAGCCAGTGCCGACGCTGCGGATTCTGGTAGTGGATGACCAGAGCGCCAATCGTCTGCTGCTGACGCAGCAGCTCAGCTTTCTTGGCCAGGCGGTGCGTGACGCTGCCGATGGAGCGCAGGCATTGGCGTTGTGGCGCTCTGAGCCGTTCGACATTGTCATCACGGACTGCAACATGCCGGTCATGAACGGCTATGAACTGGCCCGCACCATCCGCCAGGACGAACGCGACAGTGGTGGCGCGCCGTGTATCGTCTTGGGCTTCACAGCCAACGCGCAGCCGGAAGAAAAAGTGAAATGCCGAGAGGCGGGGATGGATGACTGTCTGTTCAAACCGATCAGCCTCAGCACCTTGTCGACCATGCTTGCCGGCTGGGAAAAGAATGTCGAAACCGAGCCGGTTCAAAGCCCGCCAGCGGCGAGTATCAAGGAGCTGGGGTCGATTCGCGAGCGTCTGACCGAACTCACCGGAGGCGATCTCGACATGATGAAAGAACTGCTGCGCGAGGCGCTGTCTAGTTGCGAGAAGGATCTGGAGGAGTTGCATTCGCTGATACCCGAAAGCGATCCCGGTTTGTTGGCTGACCTGGCACATCGGATCAAGGGCGCGGCGCGCATCGTCGCCGAGCATCAGGTCATCGAGGCGTGTAACGACCTTGAGGCCGAGTGCGAAGCGCCGGTCATCGATCCACTGGATATCAATCGCAGCGCGTTGAAGCTTGAGCATGCACAGGCTGATCTGATCAAGAAAATCAAACGGGTCGAGCTGTAACCGTATTGGCGCAGGGCCCTGCTGACTGGCCTTGTAATGAAGGGGGACGTTAAAGATCATTTTGCAACGGGCGATACCTTGGTTAATAACCATGGAGTTTCGCGATGATCATTCGACGTCCTTTATTGATTGCCAGTCTCTGCCTGCTTGGTTTTGACACCGTCAGCGCGGCCCAGTCTGCGCCCGTCAGCGGAGTGATTCGCTTCAGCGGACAGATTGTCGAGGCAAGTTGCATGGCGAGTGGCGCCAGCCGTGCTTCTGCTTCTTTCGAGCTGCTTGATTGTCCGCAGGCGAGCACTGGTCAGATGTTCTCGGTGACCAACGTCAGTGCGGCTGGGCGGGGTGAGCCGCGCCAGCAAGTATTCGTGAAGATGATTGCCGATTCCCACGAGCAGGAAAAATATTACGACCAGCGTTTGCTGCTCACGGACAACAAGGGCCATCAGATAACGACTGGCAATTACGTCGTGACGCTGACGCTACCTTGATGGACTGAAAAAGAATGAGTTTGCGCCCCTTGTTTCAAGGTTACTGACAACAAGGGGCGTTAATAATGAGAATTGTCTGGTTCGTACACAACCGTCCCGCGCTTCTGGCATTGCGCCGCTCTCCACTGTTGCAAAATCCCTCCCTCCAAAGACTTTGAACCATGCCGGGCCCCGCTAGCGCGGGCTTGTCAGCAAAGTGTGGTTTTCGTTCAGCGACCCCCGCGGTCATTTTGAGACAAGTCTCATATCGGACGGGCTGGCCCTTGGTTATTTTCTTGAAAGGAAGAATGGAGCTGCCAAAGGTGTCCGATGTTTCTTGAAAATAACCGAAGTCGATCCTTGCGGATCCTGATCGCCGATAACGACGTGCGTAGAGGCCTGTCGATTGAACAGCAGTTCAACAAGCTGGGCTGTCTCAGCGTCGTGAACGTATGCACTTATCGTGACCTGAGAATACTGACGTATTACTGCCCCCAGCGGCTCAGCCTGGTCGTCGTCAATGCCGAGTTGCTCAACGAGATGGCGATGGATCCGCTCGATTTTTTTGGGGAAAACCCGCTGATTCGTCACCTGCTGATTTTCAACCCCAGTGACGATCATCAGTGGTCGAAGACCTTCTTCAACCCGCATCCGCAACGCTGGATGCGTCTGGTCTCGAAAATCGATCTGCCGCGATTGGCGGATTTTCTGATGCTGGCCGACCCGACGCTCAAGGAGCTGGCGGAGCCGGCCTCATCCGATTCCACGCTTCCTTCAGGTGCAAACCGCTAGCTGTTGCGCCTTCCCGCGTTAATCCGCTTGTGCTTTGAGGTGCTATTGCACAGCGCCTGCTTTGCTGCCAACCCGTTTGCCCCATTGTCTTGAATACACTCTAAGGTAAGCATCATGCTGCTTCGTAAACTCAATCTCGCGCCGCGTTCGGCGCTGTGTTTTGGCTTGTTCTGTCTCATGATTATCGCGATCGGACTGATCGCCTTGCAGCAAGTCGATTTACTCAACAAAGCAGAAACGTACGTTGAGACGACCATCGTGCCAAGCATCAAGCTGCTCGGCCAACTGGATCGTGAGTTCATCGAAATCAAGGGCAATAACGCCCGTTTGCGTAACCCTATCGAAACCCCTGAGCGCAAGGCTCAGGCCCTGATGGACATTCAGCAATCGCGTCAGCTCATCAAAAATCATCAACGAGCGCTCATTGATCTGCTGACTACTGACGCTGGGCGTAAAGCGTTCGAGGAGTTCGCCAAAGCACAAGCGGTCAATGATCAGGCGCAGGACCAATACCTTGAAACCGTGGCGAAAGGGCAGCTTGAAGCGGCCATTGCGCTGTCAAAGAATCAGATGCGTGCCGCCTCGGACGGCGTGCAGGTCGCGCTCAAAAAGCTGATTGCTCTCAACGAGATCGAAGCATATGAAGCGGGCAAGCAGGCCGACAATGTCTACGAACACACGCTGTTGATCGTCAGTGTGTTCATTGTCATTGCCATCGGTGCTTCCTTGGCCCTGGCGGTGTTGTACACGCGCAGCCTGACGGTGCCGATTGCAGGCTCGCTGAGGGTAGCGGAATGCATCGCTGCCAACGATTTGAGCGAAACCATTGCGCTGGATGGTTCCGATGAGGCGGCGCAGATGCTGTCTTCGTTGGCCGCGATGCAGGCCAGTTTGCGTGATGCGCTGATCATGATCCGTGACTCGTCCACGCAGTTGGCCGAAACCTCGGAAGTCATGCACGGCGTCACCGAAGATATTTCGCGTATCACTCAGCGTCAGAGTCATGAAATCGAAATGGCCGCCACCGCCGTGACTGAAATGAGTGCGGCGGTGGAGCAGGTCGCGGACAACGCCGCATCGACCTCGCAACTGACGTCGGAATCAAGCGCAGCAGCTGTTGCCGGTAAAGCCCAGGTCAGCGAAACGGTCGCGGCAATCAATCTGATGGTTTCCAGCGTGCATAGCACCTCGGCTGAAGTGCAGGCGCTTTCTACGATGGCGAGCGATATCAGCAGCGTGCTGGACGTGATCCGAGAAGTCGCCGAACAAACCAATCTGCTCGCTTTGAACGCGGCCATCGAAGCGGCGCGGGCGGGGGAGGCGGGCCGTGGCTTTGCCGTGGTTGCAGATGAGGTGAGAGGGCTGGCGCAGCGTACTCAGAAATCTACCGAGGACATCGAGTCCATGGTCAGCTCCATTCAGTCGGGCACCAGCAGGGCGGTTTCTTCCATGAGCCACACCCGCTCTCAGGCGGAAAGAACACTTGAGATGGCCAATATCGCCGGCGAAGTGCTGACCGACATCACTGGCTCTCTGAATCTTATCAATGAACGAAACCTGCTGATGGCGACCGCTGCCGAAGAGCAGGCTCAGGTTGCGCGTGAAGTGGATCGCAGCCTGATCAGCATTCGCGACTTGTCCTGTGAAACCGCAGAAGGATCGAAACAGACGGCGGTTGCATCGGCGGAGCTCTCGCAGTTAGCGGCGTCGCTGAACAAATTGACCAAGGAATTCAAGCTCTGACTGTGAGCGTAAAGCCCTGGTTGCCAGGGCTTTGTTTATCAGTGCTTGATCGGTGAAGTGAAGTCTTGCACATCGGGTGCAGAATTCTGAGCTGGCGATGCGGTTTGTGCCGTCAGTTGTTCAATGCAGGTGGCGAGTTGTTTTTCATAGCTTTCAAGCACTGCTTCGGCTTCAGCTTCGCGCTCATCACGCAAGCGAAAGAAGTCGTCGCGACTGAGCTGATCCGCTACGAGGCGGATATTTTGCTCGATGATCGCGCACAGGGAGTCTTCATCCTCTAGCGCGGTGCTGGTTTGCGTCGCGCGTTGAGTGTTTTCCAGCTCGGTCTTTGCCGTCTCGGCGGCCTTCACTTGTTCCTTCGCGTTAAGCAGATCGGTTTCCAGGGCTTGCTTCTGTTCTGCCAGGCGCTTGAGTTCTGCGCTCATTGACTGGATAGCATCGGCGCGGTGGGTGAGTTGGACCTCCTGTTGTTGCACCACATCCTTCAGTGGAAACAGTTCATTGAGCTGGTAACCGGCGACCACAGTCATGGCGATCAGCGCCAGTGCCAGAATCGTCAGGCAGTAGATGGCGGCGTTGCTCTGGGGTTTTGCGCTATTGAGGGTATCGAGGGCTCTCACGGAATCGTTTCTCCTATCAAGAGAAGTCAGTGTAATGGCAGAGTTTCGTTGTGCCTTTAAGACGAGTCTTAAATTGGTTGTTGGTTATTTGCGCTGGTAAAGGTGTTCAACTTGGCCTTTTATAGATATTCCGAATTTAGCTAGTGGCTATAAGTCTATGAGAATTGTCTGGTTGTTGAATAAATAAAACTTTTGCTCAAGTGTTATTTATTCATTATCTTTTCGCTCCGTTTATGGTGATTTTGCTGCCGGTTAAATATTCGCACCATCGTCAATCATTCAGTTTTTTGCATGCAGCGCAGAGTCAGAGGGAGTGTTATGAAGTTATGCCATATATCAATTGTCGGGCTCTTGTACATGCTGTCGTCAAACGCAACGGCGGCGGTATGCGAATTTTATCCCGACAATTCCATGGGCAACCTCCGAGTTGTCCTTCCGGCCACGATCTCGGTGCCGCGGGACACGCCGACCGGCACGGTTATCTATGAAAGCCCAATCGTGACCCTGGGAGCCATTCCCAGTTCGTTCAGGTGCTCTGCGGTACACAATGAAGGTGTGCGCAATTCTGTGGGCACCACCCAGGCGGGCGCGCAGACTTTTCCCATTGGAAATACCGGCATCGGCTGGCAATGGGTTCGACCGCCATCGGGCAAAGTATGGAAAGGCTTTCCGGGTGACTCCGACGTCGCTGGCGGTTGGGGGTGGAATGGCACTGAGCACATCTTGCGGCTTGTAAAGACGGGTGAGATTTCCGGTAGTGCGACGATACCCTCAGGCCAATTGGGGAAATTTGTCGCTGCTGAAATCGAGCCTCTTGCATTGAATACAAGTGGCACGCGGGTGGTCTCACAGTCTTGCGAAACACCCGATGTAAAAGTTGATATGGGTAGCTATAACTTGAGCGATTTCCCGAAGAACGGTGCCTATGCCAAGGAGCAATACTTTTTTCTCAGTATGAAAAACTGTCCTGCCGGAATAAACAACTTCCGCTACTCCTTTTCGCCCACTGCGGGCAGCCCTGCGTGGGACGCTAATACTGGCATGGTAAATCTGAACAGTAGCTCCACTGCCAAAGGTTTGGCATTGCAGATGCGCTTCAGAGACGGGAAGCCACTCAAGCTGAATCAGAACTACATAACAAAAGCGCCTACATCGGAAGGCGGGAATGCATCTGTAGACTTGCAAGCGCGCTTCGTGCGCATCGAGCCTTCCAATGCGCAAATGCGAGCGGGCAATGCCAATGCCGAAATTGCCTTTGTCGTTGAGTATCTATGAGGAGGCCAACAGCTTCTTCACCTCAGCCACAATCATCGCAATGTCGAAAGGCTTGGGCAGCACCACGTCAAACTTTCAAAGTAAGGCATGAGAAGCAGGTTGGCGACAGGATCAGGGAAAGACTTTTCTCAATTCCGAACACAATCTTGGGGTGTCTGACGCTAGGGCGTTTCACAGGGTCCGGCAAGGCGGAGACAGTAACAGCGATTGAATACCGCGCATCCTCGGATGCGCGGCAGACTATCGTTTCAACACTCACGAAACTATCGCGAGACGAACCTCGCTTTTACAACGCAAACGTAGTCCCCCGAGTATTCACGAACAGCGAATAGATCGAGTGACTACTGGCCATGAACAACCGATTGCCTTCACGCCCGCCGAAGCACAAATTCGGGCAGCGCTCTGGCAACGAAATGTGCCCGATCGCCTTGCCCTGCGGATTGAACACGCGCACGCCGTCGAGTTTTTCCAGGTCGGCCTTGGGGTCACCATTGCCGCCCCAGCCGCACCACAGGTTGCCGGCTTCGTCGCATTTGATGCCGTCGATCGCGGCATAGTCCAGACCTTCGATGTGCTTGCGGCGTTCGCCCAGTGTGCCGTCGTCTTTTACGGCAATCGCCCAGATCAGGCGATTGGGCTTGGCGCGTCCTTCGACGACGTAAAGGGTCTTTTCATCGGGCGAGAAGCACAGGCCGTTTGGACCGTTGAGATCATCGATGACCCGAGTGACTTTTTTGCTCTCGCCGTCGATGCGGTACACGGCGTGGGGTTGGCTCGGGGTGATTTTGTGACCCTCGTAGTTGTTGCTGGTCTGGAATGGCGGATCGGTAAACCAGATCGATCCGTCACTTTTGCAGACGATGTCGTTGGGCGAGTTGAAGGGTTTGCCGTCGAAGCTGTCGGCCAGCACGGTGATCGTGCCATTGGCTTCGGTGCGCGTGATGCACCGTCCTTCGCTGGTGGTGGTGGAGCCTTCGCAGACGATCAGACGTCCTTGGCGATCCCGGCACATGCCGTTGGAAAAGTTCGAGTGTTCGCGGTACACGCTGAAGGTGTCGGTTATTTCATCCCAGCGCATGATGCGATTATTTGGGATGTCGCTGACCAGCAAATAGCGGCCATCACCGACCCAGACCGGTCCTTCGGCCCAGCGCATGCCGGTGGCAAGTTTTTCAACACTGGCGTTGAAAACACGTAGTTCGAGGAAGCTGTCGTCGAGGATATGAATCAGCGGATCTGGATAGCGCTGACTCAAGGGTTCGGCGGCCTCGGCGATCCGCGTCAGTGCGGTGCTGCCGACGGTGGCGAGCGTAGCGGAAACAGCCAAGGACTTTTTCAGGAAGCTGCGGCGGGTATTGCCTTGCGCTCGGTCAGGGCTTTCAGGTCGAGCGGACAGGGATGAGTCCATGTAGCGATCTCCGTGGTTTTATTTTTTTTGTGGGAGACGTAGTAATACCTTGTGATAGGACATCGTACAAGTAGCGCGTAGTGCTCAAGTTGTAGGGCGCTTGTCCATAAGCGCCCTGACAGGTCAGCGGTCAAGCCAGAGCTTGATCTGCGCGCAGACGGCCTGGGTAGAAATGCCGTAACGATCATGCAGTGTCGGCAAAGCACCCGCGTCCAGAAACGCGTCCGGCAAGGCGATCTGCCTGAACGCTGGCGTGACCCCGTTACGCAGCAGCACACCAGCGACGGCCTCACCGAGACCACCAATAATCGAGCTGTTTTCTGCGGTGACCACCAAACGACCTGATTTGCGTGCTTCGGCAAGAATGGCTTGCTCATCCAGCGGCTTTATCGTCGGTACGTGCAGTACGGCGACATCCACGCCATCGGCTTGCAGTTCCTTGGCGGCTTCCAGTGCACGCATGGTCATCAGGCCGGTGGAGATGATCAGCACATCGTTACCGGTGCGCAGGTTTTTGGCTTTGCCGATCTCGAACTGATAGCCGTACTCGTCGAGCACCAGCGGTACATTACCGCGCAGCAAACGCATGTACACAGGCCCTTGATGCGCGGCGATCGCGGGTACGGCCTGTTCGATTTCCAGCGCATCGCAGGGGTCGACAATCATCAGGTTGGGCATGGCACGGAAGATGGCCAGGTCATCGGTGGCCTGGTGGCTGGGGCCGTATCCGGTGGTGAGACCGGGCAGGCCGCAGACGATTTTGACGTTGAGGTTTTCCTCGGCGATGGCCATGCAGATGAAGTCATAGGCACGCCGCGAAGCAAACACCGCATAGGTCGTGGCAAAGGGGACGAAGCCTTCACGGGCCATGCCCGCGGCTGCACTCATCAGCAGTTGTTCGGCCATGCCCATTTGATAGAACCGGTCCGGGTGGGCCTTGGCGAAGATGTGCAGGTCGGTGTATTTGGACAGGTCGGCGGACAGGCCGACGATGTCCCGGCGCTGGTCAGCCAGCGCCGCCAGCGCATGACCGAAAGGCGCGGCTTTGGTGGCTTGGTCCTCCGAAGCGATGGACGCGATCATCGCCGACGTGGTCAGGCGTTTCTTGCTCGGCTCGGCAGTCGGCATGGGTGTTTTGACGGCGTTGTTCATTGGTTTTTTCCTTCTTCAAGATTGCGCAGCGCCAGGTCCCATTCGTGCTCTTCCACACGGATGAAGTGGGTTTTCTCGCGGGTTTCCAGGAAGGGCACGCCTTTGCCCATTTTGGTGTCGCAGATGATCACTCTTGGTTGGCTGCCAGAATGATTGCGCGCAGCATCGAACGCGCTGACCAGCGCCTCCAGATCATTGCCGTCGACGCGCTGGGTGAACCAGCCAAACGCCTGCCAGCGATCGACGATGGGTTCGAACGAGAGGATTTCACTGGAGTGACCGTCAGCTTGCTGGTTGTTGACGTCGACGATGGCGATCAGGTTGTCGAGCTTCCAGTGCGAAGCCGACATGACCGCTTCCCAGGTCGAGCCTTCGTTCAACTCGCCATCGGACAGCAGGTTGTAGACGAAGGAGGGCGAACTTTTGCGCTTGAGTCCCAGGCAGGCGCCGACCGCGATGCCCAAGCCCTGGCCCAGCGAGCCGCCGGTGATTTCCATGCCCGGGGTGTAGGCGGCCATGCCCGACATCGGCAGGCGACTGTCGTCCGAGCCGTAGGTTTCCAGCTCTTCGAGCGGGATGATCTCGGCTTCGATCAGCGCTGCGTACAGCGCAATGGCGTAGTGACCGATGGAGAGGTAGAAGCGATCACGCTGCTCCCATTCAGGGTCAGCGGGACGATGATTCATCGCATGAAAGTAAGACACCGCCAGCAGATCGGCAGCGCCGAGGGCCTGGCCGACGTAGCCCTGACCCTGGACCTGGCCCATGCGCAACGCATGGCGGCGAATGTTGTGCGCGCGCTCCGTCAGGCTCAGGGATGCAGCGTGTGAAAGATTAGTCGTCATGATGAAACTCCGTTAACTCAACGATTGACCAGGGCGGCGGGAATGCGCAGGACCAGACTGGCGCCGAGGAACAGCACGCCAGTAATCAGGTACATGCCGATGGCGCTGGAGCCGGTCAGGGTGGTGATCCAGCCGATCAGATAAGGCGAGCAGAACCCGGCGAGATTGGCGAAGCTGTTGACTGCGGCGATGCCAGCGGCGGCAGACACCCCGCCGAGCAGCGTGGTGGGCAGCATCCAGAACAGCGACGTTGCGGACAAAATGCCGGAAGCGGCCAGGCACAGACTGAGGATCGACAGCGTTGAGTTGCCGCCCATCATCGCCGCCAGGCTCAAGCCGATCGCACCGGCAATCATCGGCACGATGAGATGCCAGCGGCGCTCGCGATGTTTGTCACCACTGCGGCCCACCAACAACATCGCGACGATGGCGCACAGGTAGGGAAGGCTGGTCATGAAACCGATGTGCAGCGGGTCGGAAACCCCTGCATTGCGTACCAGCGTGGGCAGCCAGAAGGTGATTGCGTACTGGCCCATGACCACGCAGAAGTAGATGGCCGCCAGCAGCCACAGACGGCGATCGCGAATGAATTCGCCAACCGAGGCGTGGGTGACTTTTTGCTGGTCGTCTTCGGCCAGTTCGCGAGTGATCAGGGCTTTTTCTTCGTCATTCAGCCAAGTGGCCTGATGCACGCCGTCTTTCAGATAGCTCAGTACCAGCAGCCCGACGACCACAGTGGGTACCGCCTCCAGAACGAACATCCACTGCCAGCCAGCCCAGCCGTGTACGCCGGCAAAGTGGTTCATGATCCAGCCGGACAGCGGGCCACCGACCATGCCTGACAGCGGAATGGCGATGAACCACAACACCGTCATGCGTGCCCGACGGTAGGACGGAAACCAGTAGGTGAGGTAGAGCAAAAGGCCCGGCGCCAGACCGGCTTCGGCAATCCCCAGCAGAAAGCGCAACGCATAGAATTGCCACGCGGTTTCGACGAAGGCGAACAGCGCCGAAACGATGCCCCAGGTGATCATGATCCGTGCGATCCACACGCGCGCACCGACCTTGTGCAGGATGATGTTGCTCGGCACTTCGCAGAGGAAATAGCCGATGAAGAACACGCCGGCGCCCAGCCCGTAGACCGTTTCGCTGAGGGCCAGATCGTTCATCATTTGCAGCTTGGCGAAGCCGACGTTGACCCGATCCAGATAGGCGCACAAATAGCACAGCATCAAGAAAGGCATCAGGCGCCAGGCCGTTTTGCGATAGGCAGAGGAGCGCACGGTCGAAACCGCGTCGAGCGACAGGGTAGTCATGATGGTCTGATCTCTTGTTTTTATTGACCGCCAGGCCATCAGGCCCGGCTGCATCATCGATCCAGAACCGCACGGGCCGCACAGGCCCGCCCAGAAATACTCAGTGAATCAGCATGCCGCCGTTCACATCCAAGGTGATGCCAGTCAGATAAGAGGATAAGTCGCTGGCGAGAAACAGCGCAGCGTTGGCGACGTCCTGCGCCTCACCCAGGCGACCCAGCGGAATGCCGTCGATGATGGCGTGACGGCGCTCGTCCTGCATCAGGCCGCCGGTGATGTCGGTGTGGATCAGGCCCGGCGCGATGGAGTTGACGCGAATGTTGTCGGGGCCCAGCTCCCGTGCCATGGCTTTGCCCAGACCCAGCACACCGGCCTTGGCCGCGCTGTAATGCGGGCCTCCGAAAATGCCGCCACCGCGTTGCGCAGACACCGACGACATGCAGACGATGCTGCCGCTGGCCTGCTGACGCATAAGCGGAATCACCGCTTGGGACATGAGCAGGGTGCCACGCAGGCTGACGTCCAGCACCTTGTCATAGTCCGAAGGACGAATGTCGAGGGTCTTGAGTGGCTGGGTAATGCCGGCGTTGTTGACGAGGATATCAATGCGCCCGAAGTGCTCGATGATGGTGGCGACGGCTTGCTGAACCTGCGCCTCGTCCGCGACGTTAGCCGCCAGTCCCAGGTGACCTTCGCCCAGCGACGCAGTAGCGTCGCGCGCGGCGGATGCATCCAGATCAAGGATCACGACACGAGCGCCTTGTTGTGCGAACGTCGTCGCTGTAGCGCGGCCGATGCCACGGGCAGATGCGGCACCGGTGATGATTGCGACTTTGCCTTGGAGAAGCATGGAGGTGTTCCTCTAATTGTTTTTATGGGTTCGGTCCGCAAAGAACCGATGACTCAGCTTGTCCTCCAGACCGGCCCTGAGCAATAACGCAAACCTCACTGGGTGCTGAAAAAAATTCAGCACTCGCCAGCGCTGTCTGCCAATGCTTGAATAGCCATAAGCCCGGCCCAAGCCACTTGCAGCGGAAAAACAATCATCATGAGTTCATCTGGCGATGCACCTGCGACCCTGCCACCCCTGAAAGCCATTCAGGCCTTTGAGCAAACCGCGCGCTTCGGCAACGTTGCCCGCGCCGCCGAGTTGCTGGATTTGACCCCGTCGGCGGTCAGTCACCAATTGGCCAAACTGGAAGCAATGATCGGACGGCAGTTATTTCTCAGAACAGCCAGGGGCGTGACATTGACGCCGGTGGGCGAGCAATACCTGACCGAAGTGTCCGGCATTCTGCACAGCCTCGCGGTGGCGACAGAGCGTGCCGCCAGCGATGTCAGCCTCGATTGCCTGCGGTTGCACTCGTCGCCCAGCTTCGGGCTGCTGTGGCTGATGCCGCGGCTGGAACAGTTTCGCCAGAGTCATCCCGACATCCAGCTCAATCTGTCGTGTTCTTACGAATCACTGCATTTCAGTCGCGACAAGATCGATGTCGACATCCGTCACGGCATGCCCAATTGGCCAAGTTTCGAAGTCCGTACGGTGCGCAATGAAAAGATCGCGGTTCTGGCGTCACCGAAACTGCTGCAGCAGCGCCCGATCCGCACAGTCGCGGATCTGCTCGACTGCAATCTGATCCTGTCGGAAGCGACGCTGATCAAGTGGCCGCAGCTGTTTGCTCAACATGGCCTGTCGCGCCCTGAAAAACCTTATTCACTCAGCTTTGACCGCTCCTACATGACATTGGAGGCGGCCAGCCACGGTCTTGGGTTTGCGTTGGAAAGCACGCTGCTTGCGCAGGATTATCTGGCGCGCGGCGCGTTAGTCGAAGTGACGCCAGGGTTGAGTGCCCCGATCACCGCACACCACCTGGTGTTCCCGAGAGCGCACGCCGGTTTTCCGCGGGTCAGGCGATTTCTGGAGTGGATGCAGAATGAACTGGGGCACGACTTCAACTACTGACGGTTATGTCGGGAAGCCTGTGCCCGAATGTCGGGTATCTACTGATGTATCTCGGTCACGGACATGGTGAACACCAATCTGGATCTGCCCGCGTTGGAATAGGAGTGAGGCACATCGGTTTTCGCCACTGCCGAACTCCCGGCAGGAATGATCAGCTCTGTTTCCCCGATCATGCATTTCAACGTGCCTTTCTCTACATGGAACAGTTCAAGCGTGCCTTGAGGGTGCCCCGATGAAGCGAACGATTCACCTGGATGCATTTCCCAGCGCCATAACTCGATCATGTTGGGGCCGGACGTTCCTGCAAGAAGTCGCGCGGTCCCGCCAAGGTCACCGGTCCAGAGCGTGGGGATATCCTGGCTTTCGATGATATGGGCAGAGGGTGCTTCGGTCACATTAACGATGTCGGCAACCGAAAGGCCCAGCGCGGCGGCGATTTTGCAAAGAATGCCGATACTGGGGTTCGCGGTGCATTTTTCTATTTCGACGACCATTCCTTTGCTCACGCCTGAGCGCCGAGAAAGCTCGTCCAGCGTGATTTTCTGTGCCTTGCGGGCTTGTTTGAGTGTGCGTGCGACGGCCAGGCTGACGGCTTGAGCATCAGCACCCGGAGTAGTCGACAAGCTGGTATTCATGGTCATTGATCAGGTTCATGAAAAAAAGTGCTGGAATTTTCGGCCCTTAACGATCGTGGCGTCAATCGACTCACCCAGTGAATCGGATCATGGCGGTCATTATATTGACTAAATCAGTCATCGATAGATAGCATGAAACACCATTTGAATCCTGGAGGTTTTTGATGCTGTCCGTACTGCCGTTGATTGATCCAGCCGTTGCAGAACTGGCGCCGGAGTTCCGGGCCCTGAGCATTGTGGTGGAAGCTGCACCACTCACCCGTCCTGAAGTTGCTCGGGCTGCTCTGGATCATGCGTGCAAGGCTGTGCAGGCGGGTGGGCCAAGCTGGGGCGAAGCTCACCTTGCCGCCTGGGCCGACGCCTTCAGAAAGTTCGGGGCCAAGCCACAGCGCACGCCTTGTTCAGCCGAAGCGTTGCGTAAAAGGGTTTTACGTGACGGGACCTTGCCGAGCCTCGATCCCATCGTCGATCTCTACAACGCCATCAGTATCGAGTACGCCATTCCGGTGGGCGGGGAAAACATAGACGCCTATGCCGGCTCTCCGCGTCTTGTCGTCGCCGATGGCACCGAGCCGTTTGACACGATGAAAGAGGGCGTTCCTGCTGTCGAGTATCCGGATGCCGGCGAAGTGGTCTGGCGTGATGACAAAGGCGTGACCTGCCGCCGCTGGAATTGGCGGCAAGGTGTCAGAACCCGCCTCGGTGCCGATGCGAAGTGCATGTGGTTCATTCTGGAGAGTTTGCCAGCGATGCCGCTTGAAGCCTTGACTGAAGCCGGGGACAAGCTGATCGCAGGTTTGCAGCAAATGATGCCCGGCGTGCAGATTGAAAGCTCGCTGATTGGCCCCGGTGCCAACTAGCCGACAGACCACTGAAAAGAGCCTCGATGAAAGAAGGGCGCTCGCCGTGATGCCCTTCTCGAGTTCAAACGTTCGGAATCTGCTGCGGGCACCATTGGGTATCAGTCAACCATCACCTCATTTAGTGCCTGCTCAAGCAGGCTGACCGTGCGCTCGATATTCTGCAGCTTCTCCAGCCCGAACAACCCGAGGCGGAAGGTCTGGAAGTCGGCCGGCTCATCGCATTGCAACGGCACGCCGGCAGCGATCTGCAGGCCGTGCTGGGCAAATTTCTTGCCGTTCTTGATGTCGGCATCATCGGTGTAGCTCACCACCACGCCAGGCGCCTGAAAGCCGACTGCGGCGACGCTTTTGAAGCCTTTGCCGGTCAACAGGGCGCGCACCTGGTCACCCAAAGCCTGTTGTTCATCGCGAACCTTGTCGAAACCGTAAGCTTGCGTCTCTTTCATGACCTCGTTAAAGCGCGCGAGGGAATCGCTTGGCATCGTCGCGTGATAGGCATGTCCACCCTGTTCGTAGGCCTGCATGATCTGCAGCCACTTTTTCAGGTCGCAGGCGAAGCTGCTGCTTTGCGTCTGTTCGATTCGCTCAAGCGCCGCAGCACTGAACATCACCAGGGCGCAGCAAGGGGAGGCGCTCCAGCCTTTCTGGGGGGCGCTGATCAGCAGGTCGACGGCGCATTTGTGCATATCCACCCAAATGGTGCCGGAGGCGATGCAGTCCAGCACAAACAGACCACCCACTGCATGCACAGCGTCACCGACCGCCCGCATATAGTCGTCGGGCAGGAGGATCCCGGATGAAGTTTCAACATGGGGCGCGAAGACGACTTCCGGTTTCTGCGCCGCGATGGCGGCCAGCACCTCGTCCAACGGCGGCGGGGCGTAGGCTGCCTGGCGCCCCGTCTCGATCGGCCGGGCTTTGAGCACCGTAGTGGCCGCCGGGATGTTGCCCATCTCCAGAATCTGGCTCCAGCGATAACTGAACCAGCCGTTGCGTATCACCAGACATTGCTGGTCGGTAGCGAACTGCCGCGCCACCGCTTCCATGCCGAAGGTGCCGCTGCCCGGGACCACCGCCACCGCTTCGGCGTTGTAGACCTGTTTCAGGGTCGTGGAAATGTTCCTCATCACGCCTTGAAAGGACTGCGACATGTGGTTCAGCGAGCGGTCGGTGTAGACCACGGAATACTCGACCAATCCCTCGGGATCGATGCTCGGATAGAGCTTGGACATGGTGACTCCTTTGGCAGAGGGGTAAACATCATTGGCAAGCAAGTGTAGGCAAAGGGCAGGGATCAGCTCATTGATTTGCGCAAATGAGGTTAGAGTGCTCAGCACTGTCTCAATCGTTGCGTGAACCATGAAGCTGCCGCTGTTTATTTCTCTGGACGGGCCCAAGGGCACCGGCAAAACCACATTGCTGGAGGCCGTTACCGCCGCACTGCGGGCGGACAAGCACAAAGTCATTCGGCTGTGCGAGAGAAAAAGTGATCCATACCGCGGCGAAACCATGGCCTTGGTCAATCAACTCGCCAGACATCCCTCGCGGGAGCTGGAGTGGGCGGTGTGTCAGCGCCTTGCGGATAGCCGTCGCTGGATTTCCCAAGAAGTGCTGCCCAAACAGCCATTGAACAGCATCATCCTGATCGATCGCTGGTATCCGTCGGATGCCGCATTTCGCCATAGCGTGCCGTTTGCCGAGATTCTGCAGTTGAACATCGAGCGAGGCGTGCGCGTGCCGGATCTGCATGTCGGCGTTGTTACCGCACCGGATATTTCATGGGCGCGGGCAACGGCCCGATCAAGAGGACTGGGCGGCACGGTGATTCAGAAGCACGCAGAGCACGTCGTGTGTAGCGAGATGTTCGAGCAGGCGGTTGTCGATAACGGCTGGGTGTTGTGCCGTAACGAAGGAACCATCGAAGCCGCAACGACTCAGGTAGTTGCAGAGATCTATAAAGTGCTTGGCTGATTGTCGATGTGCAGGCGCTGGTTTAATTTGAATTTCAGGTTTCTCTGATCTGAGCTAACTGTACTGACGGATCACACGCCCCCCATGCTCACAAACCTCTGGTATGTCGTTCTCCCATCGTCGCAGTTGACTGATGGACTGATGCCGGTTCAATTGCTCGGACAACCTTTTGTGGCGTTCCGCGATGACGCGGGTGTCGCTCACGTGCTGTCGGATATTTGCGTGCATCGCGGCGGCTCACTGTCCGCCGGCAGCAAGGTCGGCAACAACGTGCAGTGTCCCTATCACGGCTGGCGGTTTGGCGCTGATGGCGTCTGCACGCAGATACCGGCGCAGCCCGACCTGCGCATTCCCGCCAAGGCCCGCGTCGATGCGTACCCGACGCTGGAGCGATACGGTTGGATCTGGGCATTTTTAGGTGATCTGCCTGAGTCCGAACGTCCACCCTTGCCCACGCTCGACTGGGTCGACGATCCCGCCATCCGCGTGGTCTCGGGCCACTTTGACTGGCAGGCCAGTTGGGACCGGATTATTGAAAACGGTCTGGACTTCGCGCACGCGCCGTTTGTCCATGGTTCAACCTTTGGCGATCCGGATCATCCCGAGATTGAATCGTTCGAGGTTGAAAGCGATGCATGGAGCGGCAGCGCCCGAATGCTCATGCGCAGGCCGGCACGCAAAGGGCTGCTGCGGCGTAAATCCTCCACTGAGTTTGTCAGCGTGGTCACCGTTCCAGGTTTCCATTTGTCCGGCCCATGCACAACGCTGGAACTTGAATTACCGAATGGCTGGCGGATCTACATCGTCTCGGCGCATGTCCCGATTGACGCCAATCGCACGCGCACCTGGTGGATGATGGGCAGAACGTTTCTGCGCTCCCGATTGCTCGATCGCAGGTTCATTGCGAGCAATATCCGTATCTTCGAACAAGATCATGCCGTGCTGAAAAACGTCAGGCCCGAACGTGTGCCGGACTCTTTTCAGCAGGAGGTTTCGCTGAAATCCGACGCGCTGCAGATTGCCTTTCGCCGAGACGTACAGGCACTGGAACAGCGCGGCTGGCGCATCGATGAAGAGCGTCTTGCGCGAACCTTCACCGGACGCAAGGCCTGCGCAATACCCAGCCCCGAACGTCGTCAGATTCGCGCGTGGGCCATTGAGCCGATCCCGCTCGTGGACATCACCCACGAATCCGAATAGTGGTGCGAGCCAGACTGCGCTTGACGCAGACTGGCGCAACTCTTAGCGCGTCTCGCACTGAGGCGAAGGCTCACCGCTCAATGCATCGACCATCGGCGGATGCTCCTGCACCGCTTGACGCAAGTCTTCGGTCACCCGCAGCTCCGCACCTGTCGGCGAGAAGGTGGCTGCCGCTGCAAACGGCGCGGGATTGGCCGGAACCGGGCGTTTGCCACGGCGCCACAGGAAGAAGGTGACCATGCACAGATTGACCAGTGCAAACACCCAGAACAAACCATTGGCACCGAACGAATTCATCACCGGCGAGATCATCATCGGGCTGATCGCCGAGCCCAGAGAGTTGATCAGCAGCAGGCCCTGAATCATCGGCACCAACGCTTCGGCAGGGGCGCGGTCGGCGGCGTGGCTGACGGCAACCGGGTACAGCGCAAACACACCGCCACCGAGCAGAAACAACATCACCGCGAGCATTGTTGAGGACAACGGCAGCAGGACGATCACAAGCGACAATACCGTGCACGCCACCGTCAGAATGGTCAGCACCTGTAAGCGATCCTTGCGATCAGACCAGCGTCCCACCGGGTATTGCAGGAGCATCGCACCGAGGATCGTCCAGGCCATCATGCTGCCGACTTCACCGACATTCAGACCGCTGCGTTGCAGATACAACGGCAGCAAGGTGTAGATCGCCGCGATGGTCACACCCGAACCGAAACAGCCGACCAGCCCGGTCGGGGTCACGCCCAGCAGTTGCCGTGGTTTGAGCGGCTCGACCTGATCAAGCAGCGGCGACACGCGCGGCAGGATCACGATCGGCAACACCGACAACGAAGCGAGCATGCCGGCGACCATGAACGGTGCGCTGTCGCTGAGCCCGGTGATCTTGCCCAACGTTGCCTGACCCAGCACACCAGCGCCGTACAGGACGATCATGTACAACGCGAGCAAGCGCCCACGAATCTTCGCGTCGCCGGCCAGCAGCAGCCAGCTTTCGATCACCAGAAACACACCGACCGTGGCCCAGCCGTTGATCAGGCGCAGGGCAAACCAGCCCCAAGTATCATAGAACAACCCTTGCAGCAGGATGGTCACGGCGATCAGCGAGGCAAAACTGCCGTAGGCGCGGATATGGCCGATGCGCAGAATCAAACGGTCATTGAACACGGCACCCAAAGTCAGGCCGATGAAGTAGGCCGATGAAACGATGCCGATCATCGTGGTCGACGCACCGGCAGCGTCCAGTCGAAGGGTGGTCAGCGACGACATGAAACCGTTGCCCAGCGCAACAATGAACAGCCCGAGCAGGGGCGCCAGCGCCATGGCCAGCAAACGCGGAGACATAAAAACCTCTAAAGATCGAACAGCGCAACGTGCGCCGCTGCGCATGCGATTGCCAAGCCGAAGTGTGTTGGGGTGCAAGTGCCCGCCAGATGGGCAGGGCGGTTGGAGACGTTTCGGTCGCCAGATCCGGCGACTGCAAGAGCGCGCGGATTCTAAGGCTTGTGCGGAATTTTCCAATGGCTGTTTGCTGCGACAGTTGGACGCAGGTCAGTCAAGGCTGAGTCATAACGACAGCTCATCCTTTGCAGGGCAAAAATGTTCCTTTATTGATCCTCTTGCGCTGGTTAGCCTGTGCGGTCGGTTTGCCATTTTGTGCCAGGAGTCATGATGCTGATCAAAGGTGAGCGGGCCGCCACGGCGTGTGGTTTGGTGGCGATCGTTTTGTGGAGTACCGCTGCCGGATTGATCAGGGGCGTCAGCGAACATTTCGGCCCGTTGGGGGGCGCTGCGCTGATCTATTCGCTGGGCGCCATGCTCTTGCTGGTATTTCTCGGCCGCCCGCGGATTCGTTCGACATCCAGGCTCTATCTGCTGCTCGGCAGCGCATTGTTCGTTGCTTATGAGGTGTGCCTGTCGTTGGCGCTGGGTTTCGCCAGTGATCGCCATCAAGCCATTGAACTTGGCGTGGTCAATTATCTGTGGCCGTGCCTGACCGTGGTGCTGGCGATTGTCATGAATGGACAGAAGACCCGCTGGTTCATCATCCCAGGCTCCGCGCTGGCGATTTTCGGCATCTTGTGGGTGGTCAGTGGCGAGGGATTATCGTTGCCGGGGATTGTGCGCAATGTTCAGTCCAACCCGTTGAGCTACAGCCTTGCATTGACCTGTGCGATCACCTTTGCGCTGTATTGCAATGTCACGCGTCGCTATGCAGGTGGGCAGAATCTGGTGGTGCTGTTTTTCGTATTGACGTCCGTGGTGCTGTGGGTGAAGTGGTACGTCAGCCAGGAACAGATTCCGCCATTCACTTGGGAAAACTCCCTGGAGCTGCTGGCAGCCGGAATCGCCATGGCTGGCGGTTACGCGCTGTGGAACATCGGCATTCTGCGCGGAAACCTGACCTTGCTGGCGACCGCGTCCTACTCCGCGCCCGTGCTGTCGTCGGCGTTCGCCGCGCTGTGGCTGGGCGTGAGTTTGCAGATGCAGTTCTGGCAGGGCGCTGTGCTGGTGACGGTGGGCTCGCTACTGTGTTGGCAGGCGACCCGGCAGCATAAGGTTTCCCAGGCAACTCCGATCAAGGTCAGCGTGGGCGAAAACCCTCACTGAAAGAGGCCTTAGCGGCCTGCCTTAACGGATGCTAAATTAGCGTCGCAACGCAAGTCTCCCGCAATCACGCGGGTTTATGGAGAGCAACAGCATGGAAGCCACCCCGGTAGACCGTTCAGCCCCGATCCGTTACTGGGCAGTACTGGGCTTGTCACTGCTGTTCAACCCCTCAACCCCGGCCATGGCCTTTACCCCCGAGCTGCATTCGGCCTACGCGCTAAAAGCAGCGCAGGCGTTTCAGCGCTGCCCCGGAGTAAAGCTACCTGTGCAGTTGGGCGAGGCGTTGGCTAAAGGAACGGATGCAGAAGACTCAAGCCCGCTGACGATCCTTCAGCGCGCCACCCACTGGCATTTCTACAACCGCAACGAAAAGCTTGAGCCACTCTGGTTGGTCCAGCGCAATCTGGACGCGATTTTCAACAAACGCATCAAGAAGCTGAACGAGCTGCTGGTGAAACCTGATGCCGACCCGGTTGCGGTCTACGAGCAAGCAGGAAGGGTCTTGCATTACATACAGGACATGAGCGTACCCGGCCATGTCGTGCCGGCTTACCACGCCAAGTTGCCGGGCAATCATGCCGATCCGTTTGATGAGTTCGAGAGCATTGAAGCGCTGCCAGTGTTCGACTTGTCTGACGCGCAGTGTCAGGCGCTTCGTGATAAGGCGGGTGAAGCCGACGCCACCCCTCAACGTTTTCTGGACGCCGCCGCCACAGCGACCTTGCAGGCGATAGAGCAGATAGACGCAGCCGGCAAACCTGTCGTCGACGGTGCATGGAAAGCGTATTGGGTTTACCCCGCACGAGACACCGATGAAGCCCGTAAAGGCTGGGGCCAATACGGTACCTGCGAATTTGCAAAGGGCAATGTCAATGCTGGGTGCAAGCGTGAAGAAGAGCTTGTGGCGTTGTTCGAACAACAGTCTCGGCAGGCTCAGAGAAACTCGGTGCTGATGCTTTTTTATGTGCAAAAGAAGCTGGCCGAAGCAGGCCAGAAAAACGCCAGTGCAATGGCTGATCAATAGTGGGGACTGAAATTTAAAATGCGCCGCTTAATAGCTCATGGATGTGTTGTCGTCAGTGTTGCGATGCTGTGTTCAGGATGTACCTCCTATGCGACCGTGCCGACAATCAACGAACACGCTGGTACCGCAACACAGGAAATCATCTCCAGCTTCAGTTACGAAATAGACTCTCCCTGGAAAAACAGTCGCCTTGGCAAAGACGCCTATGCGCTGACAAAGAACATGATTCCAAATGCACAGGATCTCAGCTCCAGACCTACCGCCTCAAGCCTCCCTGCATTGGAAATCAAAGTCTCGGAATTTTCATTGGGTGGCGCTTGCACACAAGAGTATTTGACGGGGTTGAGTTTCGGTTTGATTCCGAGTTGGTGTACGAGGCCAGACCTGTTCAAGTTTGATTTCATTCTGAATAAAGATAACGGCGTTTGCAGGCAAAAAACCTATTCAGTAAACGCCACAACGGTTTCACATCTCGTGGTGATTCCATTTGCACTGTCGCAGCCCGACAATCGACCACTGACCCTTTATCAGGCTTCGCTAAAAGATTTCCTTCAAGCAGATCAATGTTCCAAAGGCTTGTGACCAGCGCATCAGGCTTTCAAAAATCTCGCGGCGTAACTGACAAACAACAACAGAAAAACCAAGCCACCCAACGCGACCACCAGCGTACTGAGATGCGCAACCATGCCGATAAACGCCGGGCCCATGAGAATGCCAGCGTAGCCCATGGAAATGATCGCCGGAATCGCGGTGCGCTGCGGCATGCGCTGTTGCCGACCTGCCGCCGTAAACAGCACCGGGACTATGTTCGAGCATCCGATACCGACCAAGGCATAACCCAGCAAGGACGCCTGCCAACTATCGAATACTAGCGAAACCAGCATGCCCGCCGCCGCGCAGACCCCGCCCAGCGCTACCACGCGAACGCCACCCAGTCGGCTGACGATGGCGTCTCCGGTCAGGCGTCCGAGCGTCATCGCCGCCGCGAAGCTCGCATAACCCAAGCCTGCGTAGCTAGGTTCCATTGCGCGTTGCGAGGCGAGGAAAACCGCGCTCCAGTCGAGCATGGCGCCTTCCGTCAGGAAAACAATGAAACACAGACAGCCCAACAGCAGCACGATCCCCCTTGGCAGCGCCAACAACGGGCCGTCTCTCTCCGTGCCATAGGGCAACAAACTCGGCGCAGCCTTGTACAGTGCGGCGAGGATGATCGCTACCAGACATAGCACAGACAACAGCGGATCCAGGCCCAGGCTGAGCATCGCCGTCATGGCCCCGGCACCGGCGATACCGCCGACACTGTAGAGCCCGTGGAAACCGGACTGCAGGGTTTCGCCGCTGTTCTTTTCAACAATGATCGACTGGATATTGATCGCGCAATCGAGCATGCCCATGCTCGCGCCGAACCCCAGTGCGGCAAGTGCCATCCCCGGCAGCCATGTCAGATGGCTGAGCATCGGCAGCACTGAACACAACGCGACAGTCGAGCAGATGATCACCGGTTTGCAGCCAAAACGCGCGGTCAGGTAACCGGCAAACGGCATGGCGACGATCGAGCCGATACCAAATCCCAGCAACAACAGGCCCAGTCCGCCGTCGTCCAGTCCGGTACGCGCTTTCACCAACGGAACGAGCGGCGCCCAGGCCGACATCACAATGCCGGTGATCAAAAATACGATGCGCGTGGACACGCGTTCGCCGTGGTTTGCATAAGCTGCCAAAGATGACGTCGAGGTGTTCATTGAGGCGGACATCCTTATCGGTGTCTCCCGGCTTTTTTGGCGACGAACCGGAACAACAGCTTTTCGAGACGAAAGAGTCCCTGCCAGCATCCGTCGGGATGCTGGCAGGGAGCAGGGTTAACGCAGATCAGCCAACAGACTTCAAAGGGATGGGGCCTTTGAGCCGATCCATCATGGTCGCGCAATACCAGTCATCGAACTGGCAAACGCCGGTCTCGGCGGTTTCCGAATAAGGTCCAGGCTCGTACGAAGGCGAGGTCACGCCGCGCTGGGTGCCCTCGACCAGCGTGCGGTCCTGATCGTTGGTGGCAATCCAGACTTTGGTCAGGCGCTCGAGATCGTAATCAACGCCTTCCACTGCGCTGTCGGGTACCAGCCATTTGGTGGTGACCAAGGTTTCGGTGGCGCTGATCGGCAGCACACGGAAGCTCAGCGCATGGTCACCGAGGAAGTGATTCCAGGTGGAGGGGTAGTGGAAGTACAGCAGCGCGCCGATGTCCGCTTCAGTTGTCTTGTCCAGACGGCCGGCAACGGCCGGTTTGCCATCCATGGTGTAGCTGACGGCACCGGATGACAGCGGAATACGGGTCATGCGGAACTGGCCGTTGATATCCATCACCAGACGGCTTGGCAGCCCGGCGCTCTCGCACTTGGACCAGTAGGCCGATAGCTCTGGATCATCTTCGCCACTAACACCACCCACCGAAAGGTTATCGACGAACGAATGCAGCAGCTCCGGGTGTGAGCCGTCGCAGTGATAGCACTCGCGATTGTTTTCGAAGACCAGTTTCCAGTTGCCTTTCTCGATGATGTTCGACTCGAACGCCACTTTGCAGTTTTCAAGATAGTGCGGCGCGATGAAAGGGCTAACGGCTTTGCGGAAACCCTCGAAGTCCGGGGCCTTGGCGGCGACGCAGACATAAATGTAGGTATCGACGATCTCGCAGTGAACGTTTTTCAGACTGTATTGGGACTTGTCGAAATCCTGGCCCATGTTGCCGGCGAACAACAGGTTGCCATCCAGCTCATACGTCCATTTGTGATACGGGCAAACCATCTTCGCCACTTTGCCGTGATCGGCCTCGCAGATTTTTGCGCCACGGTGACGGCAGGCGTTATGGAACGCCCGAACTTCGCCGTCTTTGCCGCGTACCACTGCGACGGGATAGTCACCGATCTGTAGAGTGAAATACTGCCCCGGCTTGGTGATTTCAAAGGTGTGGCCGGCGAAGATCCAGTCCTTGTGCCAGATCTGCTCAAGGTCCTGGCGGTAAACGCTTTCATTGCTGTAAAGAGCGCCAGGCAGCGAGTGCCAGGCTTTACGCTGTGCGATCAGGTCAAAAACGCTTTCTTTATTGTTCATTGTTATCCTCCCATAGGCGACATGGTTCTCAGCCTATATGGCCGAAGACAGACGTCACAAACGACATTTGCTGTGGGCAATTCATGCGTTGACGTTATCGATGAGGGCCTCACTGGAGTGGCGGAACGGCGTGAAAAATCCCTTCCAGGGCAGTAATGGCGCAGCTGGATTGAGCGATGTGTTTGATCGCTGTTTTCACCTCGGCACTGCGCTCTACACCGAGACCGCTGGCGAACAGATCAAATTTCTGACTCAGCTCTTCAGCGCTGAGGGGCGTTTCGGGGTCGCCCCGCGCGGCAGTGATCGGACTCACCAGCACGCCGCCGTTCTTCAGGGTAATGGTTAATCTGGAGAGAATTTCGTCGGGAAAGCGGGCCGAGATATCGGCGGCTTCGACGATTTCGATACGGCGGCTCAACGCCAGAATATCTTCAGCAAAAATCGCCGCCCCGGTGACTTCCTCCGGGCCGACCTTGCCCCGGACAATCAGTGCGGCCAGCGGAAAGGCCAGGGCGTACTGCGCCTGGTCGGCGTCACTCGGCGTATGCCCCTGCAAACACATCGACTCGTAAAACGTTTCCACGCGAACGGTTTCAATCGAGTCGGCATCGAGCTGAGGATTTTCCCGCTGCAGTTCGAGCATGGCGGTGAGTGCCGGTTGCGCCCAACGGCAGACCGGCCAGGGTTTGAAGTACTGACTGTCGATCTCCCAGCGGGTACCGATGTCGCTCCAGTATTCGGCGACGGTGACGTCTTCAACCGTTTCTGCCGGTGCACCGGTGATGCCTTCCCGGGCCATGAGCAGCGCGTTCAAACCCGCAAATGCGCCTGCGCCGTGGGCATCGCGCAGCATCGTCGGTGCTTGTACCACGCGCATCATCGGGCAGCGTGCGCTGAAGTACTCGGCGATGCCCAAGGCATGGCGAAACGTCGGTTCATCGAAGCCCAGCAAGCGCGCCCCGGCACACACCACGCCCAGCGCGGAAAAACCGCCGGATGCGTGATACGTCGGCGAGGTCGCCATCAATGCGGAGCCGGCCCGCAGCGCCGTTTCATAACCGATGCACAGGGCGGTGAGCAGTTCATGGCCGCTGATCGACTGGCCTTGATGATGCAGCGCATCGGCGAGGGCAAGCACGGCGGGAACAACAGTCGCTCCGGCGTGCCCCTTGGATTTGAAGTGGCCTTCGTGGGCGTCGAGGCTGTCAGCGCTGAACCCGCCGGCCCACGCTGCGCCGAGCACGTTGACACGCTGCCCGGCAAAGATCAGGCGACTGCTATAGGCGCCCGCCGGGTAATGCCGTTCGGCAAAACGTCGCATTGCGCTGCTGGTGTCATTGCTGGCCGCACCGGCCATGACGCCGACGATATCCAGCAGACTGTCCTGCACGATTGCACGAGTCTTGAGCGGGGCATCGAGGAAATCAAAATCGCGACAGAATTCGAAGAGTGACATTCAACAATCCCTTCCTGTGAGTTGCGCCGGGCCGATCATGGCCGGCGCAGCTCAACAATGAGCCAAGGGAAGGGTGCCGCTCTAGCAACATTTTCGGCGGGCTATTGATAACCAAATCAGCCGACGCCTGTGCGGACTGGATTAACGGCGGGGAAACTTCGCCAGAATCCATTCACGAAAACGCCGCAACTCGTCTTCGTTTTCGGAGCTTTCGCGACAGCTCAGGTAGTGCCAGCTGTTGCGCAGTTGCACCTGTTGCTCGATCGGTCGCACCAACAGGCCTTGCTGCACCAATCCCGTGACCAAGTGATTCCAGCCCAGCGCAATGCCCTGATGGGTCAGGACCATGCTGATCAGCAGGTTGTAGTCGTTGGCATTGAAGATCTGCGGACTGTTCGGCGGGCGGTCATCGATATCGATGGCCTGAAACGCCAGCCACACACCCCAGTCGACATGCTCGGCGACTTGCGAGCGGCCATAGGGACTCAGGTTGAGCAGGGCCGAATCGCGCACGCCTTCGATCGTCGCAATCTCCGGGTGTTTCTCCAGATACTGCGGGGTGCACACCGGGTAAATTACGTCGTGGCACAACGGATAGCTTCTATAACCATCACGGATGCGCGAAATCTTGGTGATGAAGATGTCCGGCTGTACACCGGGCTCCATGGTCAGAAAGTTCTGCGTGGTGATCAGGTTGAGCTCGATGTCCGGGCACTGGGCGAAGAACTCCTGCAGATGATTCGACAGCCACAGCGCGGAAAAGGCCGGCGAGCAACAGACGGTGAGGACCTTCTTGGTCGACTGGCTGCTGCGGATGCGTTCGGCGGCCTGGGCGATGTTGACGAACGACAGTTGCGCGGCATCGAAGAACACCGCGCCGGCCGCCGTCAGCTCCACCGCCCGGCCGACGCGGGTAAACAGTTGCGCGCCCAGATAACTTTCCAGTTCACGAATCTGCCGGCTGATGGCGGCTTGGGAAACGCACAACGCCTCCGCCGCGCGGGTAAAGCTTTCGTATTTGGCCGCGGCGACAAATGCCTTCACAGCCCTCAAGGACGGCATTTTCAGCAGGATGGTGTCAGGGTCGACATGCTTGCTCATTCGTACACTCTCCTAACGATACAGCTCCCCAACGAAGCGCGAGGAGGGTAACGGAACCGTGCGGGGAGGGCTACGCGAGCGTCGCTGTGGGGATAGACCCGGTCGCTCATGGTGCTGACGCGGCACTCGGCAATGGCTGTCGTCGCAACCGATAACCCGACGTTATCGAATTGTGCCTGTAAATGTAGTTGGATTAAGCGGGGTGATGCTAATAGATTTGAAACATCCCTTTTTCCTGGGACCTCAAAAATAATAAAAGGAAGCCCGTCGTGAAGACATCTATTCATTACCGCTGCCGCTTAACATTATTTTTGCTCGTTTGCCTGTCGCTTAACGCGAAAGATGCACGATGCGAAGGAGGCAAGGTATGACAAGTTCCGACGAGATCATCTGCGTAAAGAATGTTTTCAAAGTCTTCGGTACGCAGCCAGCACTTGCCATGAAAATGGTTAAAGAAGGCGCGTCAAAAGCTGAAGTGTTTAAAAAGACCGGTCAGGCGATTGGTGTTTTTGATGCCAACTTCTCTGTTCGCCGCGGTGAGATTTTCGTCATCATGGGTTTGTCCGGCTCGGGCAAATCGACCATGGTCCGATTGTTCAACCGGCTGATCGAACCGACCTCCGGCCAGATCTTTCTCAATGGCAAGGAAATCACTGGCCTGGGCGACAAGGACTTGTTGCAGGTTCGCCGCAAAGACATGGGCATGGTCTTCCAGTCCTTTGCTTTGATGCCGCACATGAGCGTCATCGACAACGTCAGCTTCGGCCTGGAAATCAGCGGTGTCAGCGAGAAAGAGCGCTATTGCCGCGCGATGGGCGCACTGGAGCAGGTCGGGCTCTCGGGGCAGGAGCTGAGCTTTCCTCACCAACTCTCCGGCGGCATGCAACAACGTGTCGGCCTGGCCCGCGCGCTGGCCAACGATCCCGCCATTCTGCTGATGGACGAAGCCTTTTCGGCACTCGATCCGATGATTCGCAGCGAGATGCAGGGCGAGCTGATCAAGCTTCAGGCCGAGCAGGATCGCACCATCATTTTTATCTCCCACGATATTGAAGAAGCGGTTCGCATCGGGCACCGCATTGCGATCATGGAAGGCGGGCGCGTGGTGCAAATCGGCACGCCGCGTGAACTGCTGTGCAACCCGGTGAATAAATATGTTCGCGATTTCTTTAATGGCTTCGACACCAGTCGCATTCTGAAAGCGGGTGATATCGCGCAACAGGATTGCAATGTCGCGTATATACCGGGCGGGCAAATACCGATTAAAGCCGAAGCGTCTCTTCGCGACATCTTTCATTTGGTTGCGGCCTCGTCAACTCCCATGCCGGTGGTGGATGAAGTTGGACTTTATAAAGGTTCGATTTCGCAAGGCCATCTTCTGAGCTGTCTGTGTAATAGCTGAACTGCGAATAATCAGAATTGATTTACCGCTTCTGAGGGCGAGGTAGCACCATGTCAGACTTCAACTTTCTAGATCCTTTCCAAAGTTTAAATATTCCCTTGGGTTCGTGGGTAGAGACCGCCCTTAAATATCTGGTGCACAACTTCAGGGAAGTGTTTCGCTCGATCCGTTGGCCGGTCGATCAAGTTCTGGACGGTGTGCAGTGGGGACTGCTGTCGGTTCCGCCCACGGTATTCATCATCATTGCCGGACTGATCAGTTGGCAGATTGGCGGCAAGCGCATCGCCATTTTCAGCGTCGCTACCCTCACCGGGCTTGGACTGATCGGTGTGTGGAGCGATGCGATGGTCACACTGGCCCTGGTGCTGACGTCGCTGTTGTTCTGCGCAGTGATCGGCATACCGCTGGGCATCCTGTGTGCACGCAGTGATCGCACGGAAATGATCATCCGCCCGGTGCTGGATGCGATGCAGACACTGCCGGCGTTCGTCTACCTGGTGCCGGTGGTGATGCTCTTTGGTATCGGCAACGTGCCGGGTGTAATCGTCACCATCATCTTTTCCGTCGCGCCGCTGGTGCGGCTGACCAACCTTGGTATTCGCCAAGTCCCTGCGGACAAGGTCGAAGCCGCCCGAGCGTTCGGCTGCACGGCCACGCAAATGCTGATGAAGGTGCAGTTGCCGTTGGCGGCGCCGACGATGATGGCCGGTCTCAACCAGACACTGATGCTGTCGCTGTCGATGGTGGTCGTCGCCTCGATGATCTCGGTGGGCGGTCTGGGTTTGATGGTGTTGAGCGGCATCGGCCGCCTCGACATGGGCCTGGCCAGCGTCGGCGGCGCCGGGCTGGTGCTGCTCGCGGTATTCCTTGACCGACTGACCCAGGCAATGGGTGAGCGCAGCAGCGATCTGGCCACCGGTCAGCGCTGGTATGAAAGCGGCCCGGTGGGGCTGGTCATGAAACTGAAGAAAAAGAAGAACGTTGCACGTCCAGTGACGAATTGAGTTGGCCTGCTCACCCCATTAAAAATTCCAAGCGTGGTGAAACATGAAACTGACAAATCTCAAGAAAAGCGTGGTTGCGAGCATGGTAGCTTCAGTGTTTGGCACCTTGTTGTGCTCGGCGGCCTACGCGGCCGACGCCAACAAACCCGGTGCCGGTGTTTCGATTACGCCGATCTTCCCGACCATCGCCGAAGAGCGCTTCCGTGGTGAAGTGGTGATCGCCGGTCTGAAAGAGCTGGGCTACGACGTCAAACAGCCGAAAGAAGTCGACTACCCGGCGATGTTCCTCGCGCTGTCTTACGGCGATGCGGACTTCACCGTGCATGAATGGGAACACCTGCACCAAGCGTTTTATGAGAAGGCCGGCGGCGATGACGTGATGGTCAAGGTCGGGCAAATCATGAAGGGCGTGCTGCAGGGCTACATGATCGACAAGAAGACGGCCGAGGCTTATCAGATCAAGGATCTGTCGGACTTGAAGAAACCCGAAATCGCCAAACTCTTTGACAGCAACGGTGACGGCAAGGCTGACCTGACAGGCTGCAACCCGGGTTGGGGCTGCGAGATCATGGTCGAACACCACATGAAAGCCTATGGCTTGGGCCCAACCGTGGTCGACAACCGCGGTTCGTACTTCGCGTTGATGGCAGACACCATTGCGCGTTTCCAGCAAGGCAAACCCGTGCTGTTCTTCACCTGGGTTCCGCAGTGGATCGCCAGTGTTCTGGTAGAAGGGCGTGACGTGGTCTGGTTGCCGGTGCCTTTCACTTCGCTGCCGGATGGCAAGGAAAGCAAGGACACCTTCCATGACGGCAAGAACCTCGGTTTCCCGGTGGACACGATCAATGCCGTCATGAGCAAAGAGTTCGCCGAGAAGAACCCGGTGGCGCGCAAATTCCTCTCTGAAGTCAGCATCCCGACGGCCGCTGAAAGTGCGCAAAACCTGCGCATGCAAAACGGTGAGAAGTCGTTGGCCGACATCAAGCGTCATGCCGCGGAATGGATCAAGGCCAATCAGCAAGCCTATGACGGCTGGTTGAGTGACGCCCGGGCGGCAGCGAAGTAATCGGTTCGACCACGGTTTGGCGGCGGGCGGTGCCAGTCGCCAAGCCACAAGGTTGTCGTTTCAAGTGAAGGTGAGCGGGTGACGCAAGATGGAAACGTTCCAGAGTCCGTTGAAACAACAGAACATCGGCTTTCGCCCATCCACCGTGATGTCGGGCCATGAACGTGTGGTGCGGGTGGCGTTTATCCTGCTCGATCATTTTTCGTTGACGACCCTTTCAACGGCGATGGATGCCCTGGCCACTGGAAACCTGATCAATGGCGAAACGATTTACCAGGTGTCGACCTACTCACTGCAGGGCGGGCTGGTTGAAAGTGATATCGGCGTGTCGCTGGCCTCGCAAAGACTGGTGGCGGAAGGCTTCATTCATGATGCAGTGATTGTCGTCGGAGGCCAGCGTGTGAGGCTTGCCACGCAGCCAGTGCTGCGCCGAGTGCTGAAGAAGTCCTCGGGCAAAGGGATCGTTGCCGGTTGCTGGAATGCCGCGTTTTATCTGGCCGATGCCGGTTTGCTCGAGACTGGAGACTTTGCTTGTCACAGCGACAGCTGCGGTCTGCTCCATGAATATTTCCCGCAGTTGAAGGTATCGACTCGCGAGTTTATTTGCACACAGCGCCGGGCCACTTGCGCCAACGCTCATTCAGCGCTGGATATGACCTTGGCGATCATGCAGGAACTGGGTGCGCACAACGATGCGCCATTGGTTGATGAAATAAAAAGGGTTCACCAGTCTGGACATCTTCAACCGAAGACTGCCGACAGTCTGCGCTGTTCAGCGATTCCCAAGCCTTTGAACATCGCGCTCGACTTGATGGAAAAAAACATTGAGGAACCGTTGGAAATTGACGCAATCGCCAGCCAGGTCGGCGTGTCACGCCGGCAACTGGAAAGAAGGTTTGCCCGCTATCTGAATGCGGCACCGAATCGCTACTACCTGGAACTGCGTTTGACCCGGGCTCGGCAATTGATTGTGCAAAGTGATCGCTCGTTGACAGATGTCGCTCTGGCCACCGGGTTTGTCAGTTATCCGCACTTTTATAAACGCTTCAAGGACCTGTTCGGCTTACCGCCCATGACCTTCAGGGATTATTACTACGCCAACGACTATGCCAGTAGCGGCCGTTATGCCGTGGCGGCGAATTTTTAAAACAAACAGCCAATCGTCACTGTTTGCGCAAGTGCCAGTTTTACAAGTTTCCGGATCAACGCCACTGCGTGCGTTTGCTTTGTGCCGCGTGCGTTTTGCAACTTCACGATTAACGGTTTAACACTATGAAAGTCAGTTCATTACCCGCCGATGATGATAGTTGTGGCTGGTTTCATTTGAGCAAGCCACGCAGTCCCGAGCCGGCTCACCGCGGCCACCGTTCAGCCCGCTGGGTGATCATCGGTGCCGGCTTCACGGGACTGGCGTGCACGCGGCAGCTGGCGTTGAATTTTCCCGACGACGAAGTGGTGCTGATCGAAGCGCAGGAAGTCGGACTGGGGCCATCGGGACGTAACGCCGGTTTTGCCATTGATCTTCCCCATGACATTGGTGCTGAGGATTACATCGGTGACATCGCGCTTGCCCGGACCAGTTTGAAACTCAATCTGGCCGGCCAATCGATACTTCGCGAGCTGGTCGATCAATACCGCATTGACTGCCAGATGAAAGCCTGCGGCAAATATCAGGCGGCGGTAGAGAATCGCGGTATCGCCGTACTCGATGCCTATCGCCGGGGCCTGGAAAAACTCGATCAGCCCTTTCAAATGATTGATGCCGACGAATTGCCCGAACACCTGGGCACGCGGTTTTACCGCCAGGCATTGTTCACCCCGGGTGCGGTGCTACTGCAACCGTCCGGACTGGTGAAAGGTCTCGCCGACCATCTGCCATCGAACGTCACGCTGTACGAGCGCACGCCGATTCTGGAAGTGGAGTACGGCGCCAAGACACTGCTCAAACACGCCCACGGCAGCATCACTGCCGACAAGCTGATTCTGGCGAACAACTCGTTCGGCATGCGCTTCGGTTTCCTGCAAGGGCGCATGTTGCCGATCTACACCTACGCGAGCATCACGCGGCCGCTGACCGAAGAAGAACAGGCGCGCCTCGGTGGCAAACCGTTCTGGGGCGCCATTCCGGCGGATCCGTTCGGCACCACGGTGCGCCGCACCCCGGATAACCGCCTGCTGATCCGCAACAGTTTCACCTTCAACCCGGATGGTCGTAGCAACAGCAAATACAACGAGCGTTTCGTGCGTCGGCATAAGGCTTCATTCGATCAGCGGTTCCCGATGTTGCCAGGCGTGACGTTCGACTACACGTGGGGCGGCGCCTTGGCCATGTCGCGCAACCACAACGGCTTCTTCGGTGAACTGGCGCCCAATGTTTATGGCGCGCTGGGATGCAACGGTCTGGGTGTCACGCGCGGAACCGTCACCGGCAAGTTGCTCGCTGACTGGCTGGCAGGGCAGCGTGAGCCACTGATTGATTTCCTGTTGCAGGCGCCAGGCCCCAACAGCAACCCGCCAGAACCGTTCCTTTCGCTTGGGGTGAACATGAACCTCAAGTGGGGGCAGTACCGCGCCGGGAGAGAAAGCTGAGTCTGCGTTGACCGGTCGCTGAAGCCTCGTCGCTCTGCTGCCGTCCTGAAGGCTTGCGCCGCCAATAACCACGATCAGCCCGGCATGCCGTCGGGCGCACGGATTGAACATTGAACCACTGGAGAAAACGCTATGAACTTTGACGGAATTTTTACCCCTGCCATTACCCCGTTGTCCGCTGATGGCCAGATCGACTATTCGGCGTTCTCCGACGTGCTCGAATACCTGATCGAGTCCAAGGTTCACGGCATCGTTATTGGCGGCTCCACCGGCGAGTATTACGCGCACACCGCCGAGGAGCGCGTGGCCGTCGCCGAGCGGGCCAAAGAGGTGATCCGCGGACGCTTGCCGCTGGTCATCGGCACCGGCGGCATTCGTACCGAAGACTCGGTGTACTTCGCCGAAAAGGCCAAGTCCCTAAAAGCAGACGCCATCCTGGTCGGTTCGCCACCGTATGCCTTGCCGACGCAAAAGGAAATTGCCGCCCATGTGCTCGCCGTGGATAAGGCCGCCGGGCTGCCGATCATGCTTTACAACTATCCGTCGCGGATGGGCGTGGCGATGGGCGACGAATTTTTCGAAGCCATCGCTGGCTGCAAGAACATCGCCGCGATCAAGGAAAGCTCGGGCGAGATGAGCCGCCTGCACCGTCTGGCTCACGCTCATCCGTCGATCCAGTTGTCCTGTGGCTGGGATGATCAGGCGCTGGAGTTTTTCGCCTGGGGCGCGCGCAGCTGGGTTTGCGCCGGCTCGAACTTCATCCCGCGCGAACACATCGCGCTCTACGAAGCCTGTGTCCTCGAGAAAAATTTCGATAAGGGCCGGCGGATCATGTCGGCGATGTTGCCGTTGATGGATTTCCTCGAGAACGGCAAGTTCGTGCAGTCGATCAAACATGGCAGCGAACTCAGTGGGCTGCGTGCCGGCGGGGTCCGTGCGCCACTGCAAGCGCTGGAGCCTGCCGAGAAGCAAGCGCTGGAAAGCGTGATCAAAACCCTGCAGAAAAACGTCGCGCGTATCGTCGAGGAGGCTTGAAATGGCAGATCTGCTGAGTAAAGAGCAATACCTCGAGCTGGCTGCGAAACTCGAATTTCGCAACCAAGCGTTCATCAACGGCCAGTTCTGCGCCTCCAGATCGGGCAAGACATTCACCACGACCAACCCGGCTACCGAACAGGTATTGACCGAGATCGCCGCGTGCGATGCCGACGACGTCGATGCCGCCGTCGCCGCTGCCAAGGAAGCCTTCGATGACGCACGCTGGCATTCACTGGCGCCGTCCGCACGCAAATCGGTATTGCTGCGCTTTGCCCAGTTGCTGGAAGACAACGCCCATGAGCTGGCGGTGCTGGAAAGCCTGGACAGTGGCAAACCGATTCGTGAATGCCAGAACATCGACGTGCCGGAGACGATTCATACGTTGCGTTGGCATGCCGAGCTGATCGACAAGATCTACGACGCTACGGCGCCGGTCGGCTCTGGTGCGGTGACCATGGTGGTGCGCGAACCGATCGGCGTTGTCGGCCTGGTGTTGCCCTGGAACTTCCCGCTGCTGATGCTCGCCTGGAAAATCGGTCCGTCGCTGGCCGCCGGCTGTTCAATCGTGGTCAAACCGGCCAAGGAAACTACCCTAAGCACTCTGCGCGTCGCCGAACTGGCGCATCAGGCGGGGATTCCCGCCGGCGTGTTCAACGTCGTGCCTGGGGGCGGGAAAGAGGCGGGCGAGCCACTGGGCCGTCACCCGGATGTGGCCATGGTCAGCTTCACCGGTTCAACTGACACCGGGCGACTGTTCCTCAAGTATTCCAGCGAATCGAACCTGAAACGCATCGTGCTGGAATGTGGCGGCAAGAACCCTGCCGTGGTGATGAATGATGTCGAAGACATCGACCTCGTCGCTCAGCACGTGGTGAACGGTGCGTTCTGGAACATGGGTGAAAACTGCTCGGCCTCATCGCGGCTGATCGTCCACGCCGACGTCAAGGATGAACTGTTGCAGCGTGTGCAGGTTCATTTGGGTGACTGGAAAATGGGTGATCCACTGGATCCTGAAAATCGCTTGGGCTCGATGATCAGCAAGGCGCATTTCGACAAGGTGCGCTCCTACCTTGATGTGGCCCGCGACGAGAACCTCAGCGTGTTGGTGGGCGGAAACACCCGCGACGACATCTTCGTCGAACCCACCATCGTTGACGGTGTGAGTCGCGATAGCCGTCTGTTCCAGGAAGAAATCTTCGGCCCGGTGCTGAGCGTCACCACGTTCCAGACCGTTGACGAAGCCATTGAGCTGGCCAACGACACGGCCTACGGCCTGGCAGCATCGGCTTACACCGGCAACCTGCGCCATGCCCTGAAACTCTCGCGCGGGATTCGCGCCGGGATTGTCACGGTGAACTGCTTCGGTGAGGGCGACGCCTCTACGCCATTCGGCGGCTACAAAGAGTCGGGGTTTGGCGGACGCGACAAGTCGATCTGGGCGCACGACCAATACACTGAGATCAAAACCATCTGGATTGATGCTTCCTGATAGCGCCTTGACGCAGGAAACCGCATCGTCCCGACCACTGAATTGAGTGGCGGGGCGATTGCCCCATACCGTTACCCCATCCATGAGCTGGGATTGGTTGGTGGCCACGTCAGCAGAAAGCTTTCAGTCATCCGCTTTTCGTCAGACATTTTGAACCTAACCCGAAATCGGTCGCTCAACCGGGAAATGTTCGGGGTGGGCGAAATGAACGCGTTCAAGAACCAACTGACATTCGCACAAGAAACCAAATTACTCGCGTTGGCGGCCTGGCAACGTGCACTGGAAAACCTTGAACTGCGAAGGGACTGTCCAGACGCCTATCACGACGAACTGCTGCGCCAGTCAGATGAAATGGATCGCTTGGGCCTGCTCAGTTGGGATGAATGGCGCGACCTGCGAAGAGAAGCTGACATCGCGTACCTGCGCGCAGTCGCCGGAGACGATTACCATTGAGGTCATGTACGTTGGTTATCCGCATCCGCTGAAAAGATCGAATCAACAAAACAGGAGGTTTCCATGCCCGAGCCGTTGTCCTCATCAGGCGCGCCACCTCGTTCCTGGTTCGCCCGTTTCTCAGGATCCGGGTGGGGCGGGCGCGTCTTCTGGTCAATTTTGATCGGGGTGACAATCTTCCTGCTGATTAGCGGGTATGGCGCCTTCGTCGGGGCCAACAAACAGAATCTGTACTTCGCCTTTATCGGTGGCATGACCGGCTTCGCTGCCACGGCAATCGGTGCTGTCGTAGCGATTGCATTGCGAGACATCGCCGCCCGAACCCAAGACATCATGCTCGGCTTTGCCGCCGGGATGATGCTGGCCGCCAGTTCGTTTTCGCTGATTCTGCCGGGCATAGAAGCGGCTCAGGCGCTTTGCGATAACCAACTGCTCGCAGCCTGCGTCGTCGTCGCAGGTTTGGGATTGGGCGTAGCGCTGATGGTCGGTCTTGATCGTTTCGTGCCTCACGAACACGAGAAAAGCGGACGCCGGGGGCCAGATGCGCAGCGCATCAATCGTGTCTGGTTGTTCGTCCTGGCAATCACACTGCATAACCTGCCGGAAGGCATGGCCATTGGCGTGAGCTTCGCCAATGGCGATATGAAGGTGGGACTGCCGCTGACGACTGCCATCGCCATTCAAGACATTCCCGAAGGTCTGGCAGTCGCCCTGGCATTACGCGTAACCGGCATCTCCGCACTGCGCGCAGCACTGATTGCGGTGGGTTCGGGGTTGATGGAGCCCATTGGCGCCATCGTCGGCTTGGGTATTTCCAGCAGCTTTGCGTTGGGATATCCCATTGCGCTCGGTTTGGCAGCCGGGGCGATGATTTTTGTGGTGTCCCATGAGGTCATTCCCGAGACTCATCGCAACGGGCATGAGACCCCGGCCACGTTGGGACTGATGCTCGGCTTTGGGGTGATGATGTTTCTCGATACTGCTTTGGGTTAATCACGAACCTGACCACTGGAGAGAAACCCTCACGCATTGGCTTTAACCTCAGCCTTGACCACTGATTTACGATAGGTCAGCAAAACGATGCCCGTGACCACGATCACCCCGCCGAGAATCTGTCCTGTACTGAGCATCTGATCCAGCACAATCCAGCCCATCAGCAGCGTTGCCAATGGCTCGATGTTCATGACCGGCGCATTGCGCGGCATGTCGAGGCGAGGTACCGAAATGAACAGGACGATAAAACCTGTGCCGTACAGCACCACCAGAGTGGCGAGGGCCAGCCATCCGGTCGAGGTGGCGGGCAGGTTCAATCCACTGGGAATGGCGCCCGTCAGCCCAGCCAGGTTGACGCTGCTGAACACGATGAAAATGGTCAGCAGACTGCGCACCGAGCCACGTACCTGAGACAGTTTGTGGTCGGTGATCCACAGCGCGCAGGCGAACACGCTGGCGGCGCAGAATGCGAGCGCAACGCCCGTCAGCCATTGCGCACTGACGTCTGTCGTGGTCGAGAGCCGCCCGGGGACATCCAGCACAAACACCAGGCCCAAGAGAATCAGACCCATCAATGTCGCGGTGCGTGCGCTCGGTCGCGGGCCACCCAACGCCCAGGTGAGCAATGCCAGCAGAATGGGGAACACGTTCGCCACCAGCAGGGCCAGCGCCACCGGCACCCGTGCGACGGCGGAATACAGACACAGACTCTGCGCAGTGATCAGCAACCCCAACAACAGTTGCCAGCGCCAGGCACCCGTCGGCAAGCGCGGACTTTGTCTTTGCCACAGCACCAGGATGGCGAGCACCAGCAAGGTCCCCCCGGAACGCATCAAAATCGCCAGCAGCACACCCGCACCATCATCAAAGGCGACTCGCGCCGCCACATGATTGCCGGCAAACGCACAGCCCATGCACAACAGAATGATCACGGCCAGGTAACAGGGGTAGGGCGGCGGTACGGTTTGCGTAGCGGTAGGGCGAGGCATGGCAGATCTCAGGATTGTTAGCCGTTCGAACGACTTGGTTTTTATTAGTTGTCGTACAACCAACCCGTTTTATCGCATTCGGCGACGTCGGGCAATAGACCTGAAAGCGCACAGCTACGCATATGTTTGACGTTTCGGTGGATTTCCCACGCCTTGGATTAGGCGAAGAGATCGTATGACCTAATAAAAAAGGGGCGAGTCCGCCCCTCCCATAGGTCTGCATTTGTTCAGGCATGAAATGGATAATCGATGTATCCCCGCTGATCCCCACCGAAAAAGCTGCTCGGATCCGGCGCGTTGAGCACCAAGCCATCGTGCAGCCGACGCGGCAAGTCCGGGTTGGCCAGGAACGGGCGGCCAAACGCGATGATGTCGGCACGATCGGCAATCAGCGCCTTTTCGGCAGATTGCGCATCGTAGCCGCCCGCCAGAATCAGCACGCCGTTCCAGGTTTTGCGCAACTGGGCAATGATCGCGTCCCAGCGCGGGTCGAAACTCTCGTCCTTGACTGTGCCGACCATCGCCGGCTCGACCAGGTGCAGGTAGGCCAGGTTCCATTGGTTGAGCGCTTCGACGAGGTGGCCGAAGGTGGCCTCTGGAGTGTCATCGCCCATGCCCATGAAACGCCCCATCGGCGTCAGGCGCACGCCGACCCGTTCGGCGCCGACTTCCTCGGCGACGGCTGCGACCACTTCCAGCAGAAACCGCGCGCGATTCTCCACGCTGCCGCCATAGGCATCGTCACGCTGATTGCTGTTGCTGTTAAGAAACTGATCGAGCAGGTAACCGTTGCCGGCATGGATTTCCACACCGTCCATGCCCGCCTGCAATGCGTTGCGCGCGGCCACGCGGTAGTCCTCGACGATGCCGGCGATTTCCGCGGTTTCCAGCGCGCGCGGCACCGGCACATCACCCCAGACGCCGTTACCGTTTTCATCGACGATAAACGTCTTGCCCGGCACCGGCAGCGCGCTGGGTGCAACCGGCAGGCCGGCATCAGGTTGAAAGCTGGGGTGGGACACCCGACCGACGTGCCACAGCTGCATGAAGATCAACCCGCCGGCCTCATGCACCGCCGCGCTGACGTCACGCCACGCCTCAACTTGCTCAGGGCTGTAGATGCCCGGCGTCCAGGCGTAACCCTGAGCTTGCCGGGAGATTTGCGTGGCTTCGGTGATGATCAGCGCGGCACTGGCCCGCTGGCGGTAGTACTCGGCGTTCATCGGCGTCGGCACATCGCCCGGTTGGCCGGCGCGTGAGCGCGTTAACGGCGCCATCGCCACGCGATGGGCGAGGGTGTAAGGACCGAGTGCGAGGGGTTGGAACAGACGACGGGTCATGGGTAGCTCCATATTTCAATAGAAGGAATTCAAGCGCGGCAGCGGGGCCGCGAACCAGTGCCGCTAACTTAACCGCGCTCAGCGGGGCTGATAATCGGTGACCGGCGCTACGCTGTTTTGCGCAGGGCGCAACGACGCCCGTGCTCATTAGCGATGAACACGGGCGTGGCTCAGGCGGGTTGGTTTGAGCGCGTGAGTGGCAGGTTCAGCCAGCGACGGCCGGTGGTGTTGGCCACGGCGTTACCAAGGGCGGCGGCCATCGGCCCCTGGACGATTTCAGCGGCACCGAGGAACGGTTCTCCCGGTTGGTCGAGCAAATGCACATCGACTTTTTTCGGCAGCTGTGTGAAACGCAGAATCGGATAACCGCTCCAGTCGTAGCTGCGAATGCCCCCCGCGTCGTAGGCGACTTTTTCGTACAGGGTCCAGCTCGCGGACTGCACGATGCCGCCCTCGACCTGATTGCGCAGGCCGTCGGGGCTGACGATCTGGCCAACGTCAACCGCCGTCACCACGTGATCGATGCGAATCTCGCCGGTCTGCGAATGCACCCGCAGCTTCACGGCGATGGCGCAGTAACCCATGATGTTTTTGTAGCGGGCAAAGGCGAAACCGATACCGGCGCCGGGCTCGTTGCTTTTTTGCGGCCAACCGATCTCATCACGCACACGCTCTACGACCGCGCGAGCACGCGGGTCGCTGAGATGGTCCAGACGCAAGGCGACCGCGTCGATGCCGGCCCTGATCGCCAGCTCGTCGATACTCGCCTCGATGGCGAAGATGTTGATGTGCGCACCCAGCGAACGCATGGCCGAGGTGCGAAAGGGCATTTCGGTGACGAAGGTCATGTTGATGCGCGTCGAGTTCAACTCGTACAGCGGCACCGCATTGCGATCACCATCGCCTTCGGGCTGGGCGATCGGCACGGATGGCGCCGAGGCGAAGGGCCGCGCGAGCAAGCGTGCCGGCAGCAGACGCCCAGCGTTGACGATGCGTTCGTTGTGCGGCGTGGTCCAGAGTTCGTAGGCCCAGTCCTGCAGGCGGCCGTGGCTGAGGCCGGCGTCGACTTCGGTGACCATCGCCGAGCTATACGGCTCCCAAAGATTTTCCTGTTCGCGCATCCATTGCACGCGCACCGGCGTACCGGGCACGCGCAGCGCGATCAATGCCGCATCGGCGGCGGCATCATCGGCGCCGTTATGCCCGTAGCACCCTGAGCCTTCGGTATGAATACAGCGCACCCGCTCAGGTGGCAGACCGAGCATTTCGGCAATGCCGGCGCGCAGCGGGTAAACGCCTTGGGTGTGGGTCCAGACCGTGAGATTGCCGTCCTTGAACCAGGCCACCGCGCAAGACGGGCCGATCGAGCCGTGCATCAGATATTGCTTGGTGACCCGCGCCTGAAAACGCGTGTCGGCCGCGCCGCTCGGCGTGCCGTTGTGGCTGATCGGATAGCGCCGTGAGGGCAGGCGTTTGAGCAGGCCATGAATCTCGGCCGCCTCGGGGATTGCTTCGCCCTCGCTCCATTGCGCCACCTCGTTGGCACGGCGCATGGCTTTGATCGCTTGCCACTCATCATGGGCGAGTACCGCCAGATAGTTGCCGTCGCGGATCACCTTGACCACCCCAGCCAACGCCTCAATGAACGCCGCATCGAATGCTTGCAGCGTGCAGCCGGGACGGGGCGGGCGGATCACCCGCGCATGCAGCATGCCCGGCAGGCGCATGTCCTGGACGAAGGCTGCGCCACCGCTGACCTTCGCCGGGATGTCGAGGCGCGGTAACGAATGGCCGATGAGTTTGAAATCAACGGCAGCCATCGCCGGTGACTGAGCCTTGGCATATTGATGCACATCGACATGCTTGACCGCTTCGGCGTAACTCATCCGCTGAGCGGCCGGGCCTTCGATCACACCGTCGCGGGTGCTCAGCAGTGCTGCATCAACCTGCCAACTGCGCGCGGCGGCCTCGACGAGCATTTCGCGTACCTGGGCGGCGGCGTTATATAACGCGGTACCGCTGTCGAAAATGCTGTGGCTGCCGGCGGTGTAGCCTTCGTTGGGTGTCAGCGCGGTGTCGGCGGTGAGCAGGTTGATAGCGGTCGCCGGCACCTGCAAACGTTCGGCGGCGATTTGCAGCAGCGCGGTTTTCACTCCAGTGCCCAATTCGACCTTGCCGGTGTAAACGGTAATGCCGTCGGCGCCGATGCGGATCCAGGCGTCGAGAAACGGGTTGGTGCGCAGGCTGCCGGGCAGGTCGTGCGCGAGGACCACCGTGCCGAGCGTATCGACTTCGGTATCCGCCAACACACGTCGCGCCACCGGCAGCAGGGTGAATGCCACCAGCAACGCGCCACCGCGCAAGAACGCGCGTCGGCTCGGATTCAGTTCATTCGACTCACTCATGTCAGGCTCCCGTTGTGCCCGGCCACCTGTTTGATCGCCTCGATGATCCGCAAGTGCGTACCGCAGCGGCACAGGTTGCCGGCCATATGCTCGAGAATGGTCGCCTCATCCGGGTGGCGATTACGCTCAAGCAACGCCTGCGCGCGCATCAGCATGCCGGCGATACAGTAGCCGCATTGCGCGGCCTGTTTCTCGATGAACGCGGCTTGCAGAGGGCCGGGTTGTTCCGCGCTGCCGAGGCTTTCCACGGTGCGGATTTTTTTGCCTTCGAGACCGGCGCAGGGCGTCAGGCAGGCGAACACCGGTCGATCATCGACGATCACCGTGCAGGCACCGCATTGGCCGAGACCGCAGCCGTATTTGGCGCCGTTGAGGTTCAAATGATTGCGCAGCGCATAAAGCAGCGGCATGTCCGGCTCCAGCTCAAGCGGTTGCGCGGCTCCGTTGACGTTGAGAGTGATCTGGCTCATTTCGTCTCCTGACGTAACGCTTCATTAGTGGAAGAGAGGTCGGCCCACGGCTGATCGGGGCTGGCTTGCTGACGCAGATACGCGGCCAGTGCGCCGAGTTGCGCGTTGTCCAGGCTGGCGGCGAACGCAGGCATCAGCGGGCCGGGCGATCCGGTTGCGGCGGGCAAGCCTTCAAGTACGGTTTTGAGGAAGTTGCGCGAACTGGCCGCTTGCAGCGCCGAGGTGTTTTCCAGGCCCGGGCGACCATCGATGGTGCGCATCGGTGCCGCCGGGCCATGGCAGCCGGCGCAAGCGCTGCTGAAGAGCAGGGCGCCGGTCGAGTGGTCTGCCGCTTCACTGGCAGGCGTCTTCGGCGTTGTCTCTGTCACCGAACGCGGGTTTTCCAGACTGAGCAAATACTCGGCGATCGCCTCGGCTTCACTGGCAGGCAAGCGGGCCAGACTCAAGCTGACCGGACGCATCGGCCCGGCGGGTGTGCCGTGGCCATCAACGATCTCGGCGCGCAGATAGCGCACCAGTTGCTCACGACGCCACGGGTTGCCGCGCTGGCCCATGCCGACCAGTGCGGGCGCTTGCCAGCCATCGACGCTGCCGCCCTGTAGGTATTCCGAGGATTTTTCCGCGCCGATCAGGTTCAGCGGCGAATGGCAGCCAGCGCAATGGCCCGGACCGTCGACCAGATAACGCCCTCGATTCCACGCTTCGCTGCGCCCCGCCAGCGGCGTCAGTGGCTCACCGTGCAGGAACAGCAGGTTCCAGAACGCCACCAACGGACGAATGTTCATCGGAAAGTTCATCTGGTTCTGCTCGGCCGGCGCGTGTACGGCAGGGCCGCTCATCAAGTAGGCATAAGCGTCGGCGATGTCTGCTGCGCTCATGCGCCGGTAGTGCACGTAGGGGAACGCCGGATAGAGCAAGTGACCATCGCGAGCAATGCCCTGACGCATCGCCCGCTCGAAGGCCGGCAGCGACCATTGGCCGATACCGGTCTCTACGTCCGGGGTGATGTTGGTGCTGTACAGAGTGCCGAACGGCGTTACCAGCGGCAGCCCGCCGGCCAGATATTCACCACCGGGGCGGGAATGACAGACCGCACAATCGCCGGCCTCGACCACCCGCGCCCCGCGTTGCAACTGCGCAGTATCGAACATCGTCGGGCGCTCGATCGGTGTAATTGCCGGGCGCCACATCAGCCAAATGGCGCCGATCAGGCCGAGCACGGCGACGACGGCCACGCTGATCCATAGCGTTCTGGACTTCAGAAATGAGCTGTTCATGACACAGGAAAAAACGCGGCAGGCAATGGCAGAACGGATGGGATACGGGTCATGACAACGCTCCTTGTAACAGCCGGGGAAGGGCGCCGATGGGGACGACAGCGCCAGAGGCCAAAGCGTAGAGAAACCACCAGCGTCGGAGAATCAGCGGCGCACGCAACAGCGCGTTGCGCGAGAAGCAACACCTGCGCCGTTGCGCCGGACGCATCACTGCGTTGCCCGCCGCGTGGATTCTGCGCATCGCCACAGGGCCGTAGCCTTGGCAGCACTTTCCTGAACTCAATGAGGTGTCATCATGCTCACGGGCAACCCGGCCGTTGCGGCGAATGCCGAACAGCCAACTTCACTTTCCGGCCTGATGGTCGCGTTCCTGGCATTTTGCTGTGGCGCGGTCGTGGCCAATCTTTATTACGCACAGCCGATCGTCGAACTGATTGCACCGCAGATCGGTCTGTCCAGCGCCAATGCCAGCCTGATCGTTTCGCTGACGCAGTTTGGCTACGCGCTGGGCCTGTTACTGCTGGTGCCACTGGCCGACCTGATGGAAAACCGTCGGTTGGTGGTCGGCTTCACCCTGGCGGCGAGCGTCACATTGCTGTGCGCCGGGCTGACCCATTCACCGTCGATGTTCCTGCTGTTGTCTTTGCTGATCGGTCTGACCTCGGTGGCCGTGCAGATCCTCGTGCCGCTGGCGGCGCACCTGGCGCCCGAGGCCAGCCGTGGCCGCGTCGTCGGCAATATCATGAGCGGTCTGTTGCTGGGCATTCTGTTGTCACGGCCACTGTCGAGCCTGTTGGTTGAAGTGTTCGGCTGGCGCGGGGTGTTTTACAGCGCATCAGCCCTGATGGCCGTCATCGCTCTGATTACCGCTGTGGCACTGCCGCGTCGACTGCCGACGCATAAGGCCTCTTATGCTGCGCTGATTGGTTCGGTGTTTGCCTTGGCCCGGCGCTATCCGCTGTTGCGTCAGCGCTCGCTGTATCAAGGACTGTTGTTTGCCAGTTTCAGTCTGTTCTGGACCCTCGCGCCGATTGAACTGATGCGTCACCACGGCTTCACTCAGGCCCACGTGGCGATCTTCGCGCTGGTCGGTGCGGTGGGTGCCATTGCAGCGCCGATTGCCGGACGTCTGGCCGATGCCGGGTATGCTCGGCGCGGGACGCTGGTCGCGTTGCTGTTGGCGCCGGTTTCGCTGTTGATCGCCGCACTCCCAGGCAGCGGCTATGTCTGGCTGGTGGTGTGTGCGGTGCTGCTGGATTTTGCCGTGCAATTGAACATGGTGCTCGGCCAGCGTGAGGTGTACGCCCTTGATCCCCACAGCCGTGCGCGCCTGAACGCCGTGTACATGACCAGCATTTTCGTCGGCGGCGCGGTGGGGTCGCTTGTCGCCAGTCCGCTGTACGAGCACTTCGGCTGGAACCTGTCCGCCGTCGCGGTGGCGCTGCTGCCAGCGCTCGCGCTCGGGTTGTTCCTGAGTCGCAAGGCCGATGACTGAACAGCCGGCAAGTGTGTTCAAGCACGGCGGTACAAGACGTCGGGGGAACAGTGATGCACAATCATCCGCGTTCCCTTTCGACCGGACCCCGCTTATGGACAAGTTGCTGGCACTGAAGATGTTTGTGGAAACCGTGCGCTGCGGGGGTTATTCCTCGGCAGCGCGCAAACTCGGGATATCCACGTCGTCAGTGACACGGCAAGTGGCCGGGCTGGAACACGAACTGGGCGCGAGCCTGCTCAATCGCACCACGCGCAACACCAGCGTGACCGTTGCCGGGCAGACCTATTTCGAAAAAGCCGTGGCGATTCTCGACGCGATCGACGAAGCCGATGCTGTCGTCGCCGATCGTGGCGCCGAAGCGCAAGGCCGTCTGCGCATCAGCGTGCCGGTGGAGTTCGGCCGACGCCTGATCGCGCCGCACCTGAGCCGCTTGCTCGAGCGGCATCCGGGTCTGGAGATCAGTCTGTCGCTGAGCGATCAGGTCAGCGACCTGCTCAGCGAGCAGATCGATGTTTCGGTACGACTCGGATCGTCGGTGGTCAGTGAAGACATCGTCAGCAAACGCGTGGGGCAGTTCGAACGCTGGGTGGTGGCCAGCCCGGATTATCTGGCGAGTAGCGCGGCGCTCAGTCATCCACGGGATTTGCTGGAGCATCAATGCCTGCGTTTCGATTACGGCGGCACCCACCAGCACTGGACCTTTCAGAATGAAGACGCGCCCATTCAGCTCAACGTCCATGGGCGCCTGCAAAGCAACAACGCCGACATCCTGCGCGAAGCAGCCATCGGCGGCGGCGGGGTGACGCTGCTGGCCGACTGGCTGGTCCGCGACGACGTCGCAGCCGGCCGGCTGACCCGCTTGCTTGAGCACTACGAGGTCAATCCCGGCAGTGCCAGCACCTGCATCAACGCCTTGTATTTACCCAATCACCGAGGCTCCAGCCGGATCAATGTGTTTATCGATTTCCTGATGGAAATTCTCAGCCCGACGGCGGCGACCACGCCCGGCGCGTGATGCCTGCGGCTCAACGGCGCCCGGTCCGCGTACTGACATCCACCCAAACCGCCAACACCAGAATGCTGCCCTTGACGATCATCTGCCAGTAACTGTCGACGTCGTGCATGGACATGCCGTTATCCAGACTGGTAATGACCAGCGCGCCGAGGAGGGCGCCGTACACCGTGCCGGAGCCGCCGCGCATGGAGGTGCCGCCGATGAAGCAGGCGGCGATGGCATCAAGTTCGCCCATGCTCCCGGCCGAAGGCGAACCGGCGGCCAGGCGTGCGGTGTTGACCACGCCGGCGAGGGCGCACATCACGCCCATGATCCCGAAGATCCACAGCTTCACCGCCTGCACATTGATGCCGGACAGGCGCGTCGCTTCCATATTGCTGCCCACCGCATAGACGCGACGACCGAACACGGTCTGACTGGTGACGTAGCTGAACACGCCCAGCAAAATCAGCAGCAACAGGACCGGCACTGGAATGCCGTCGTAGCTGTTGAGCGTCTGCACGAAACCGGCGAGCACAGCGCCGATCACCAACACACGGATGACATCGCGCACCAATGAATGCGCCGCGAGGCCGTGCAGGGCGCGATTGCGCCGTTGTTTCCAGGTCAGGAATACCGTCAGCGCAAACAGCAGAACGCCAAGACCAGTGCCGATCGCGTGGGGCAAGTAACCCTGGCCAATGTAGACCAGCTCCGGCGATACCGGCGCGATGGTCGTGCCGCCGGTAATCCCCAGCAGAATCCCGCGAAAAGCCAGCATGCCGCCCAGGCCGACAATGAACGAGGGGATGCGCAGATAAGCCGCCATGTAGCCGTTGGCGAGGCCGATCATCAGCCCGCAGAGGGCGACCAGGCTCAGGTTCGCCAGCAGCGGAATGTGGTAGACCACATCGAGAATCGCCGCGAGGCCGCCGAGCAGGCCGAGCAATGAACCGACCGACAAATCGATCTCGCCGCTGATGATCACCAGCACCATGCCGCAGGCAAGAATGCCGGTAATCGACATTTGTCGAAGCAGATTGGAAAGGTTGCGCGGAGTGAGAAATCCGCCCTCGGTCTGCCAGCTGAAAAACAGCCAGATCAGCACCACGGCAAACACCAATGCGAGCATTTTGTAGCGGGTGAACAGTTGTTTGACCTGATTCATTTACGCGGATTTCCGATCATTATTGTTATGCCTGCCAGACTGGCTAAGGGCGGCGGCGAGCACTTGTTCCTGCGTCAATTCATGGTTGATGAAGTCACCACGCAACTGGCCTTCGCCTATCACCAGCACGCGGTCGGAAACGCCGAGCACTTCGGCCAGCTCCGACGAGACCATGATGATCGACACGCCGGCGGCGGCCAGCGCGCCCATCAATTTGTAGATTTCGTATTTGGCGCCGACGTCCACGCCTCGGGTCGGCTCATCGAGAATCAGTACCCGGGGTTTGGCCAACAGCATCTTCGCCAGCACGGCTTTTTGCTGATTGCCCCCCGAGAGGCTGGTGATCGGCAGGAACGGGCTGGCGGTCTTCAGGTGCAGGCGCGAGATTTCTCGATCGATGCTGCCCAGTTCGGCTTCGGCATCGATGCGGGTCAGTTTTGAGTAGTTGTCCAGCACGGCGAGGGTGATGTTCTGGCCGACGCCCAGGTCAGGAATGATGCCTTGGCGTTTGCGGTCCTCTGGCACCAGGCACAGGCCGGCACGGATTGATTTGAGCGGCGTGCGCGTGTCGATGGGTTGGCCATCGAGCCAGACTTCGCCCTCGTGGCGACCGGGATAAGCGCCGAACAGCGCGGTCACCAGTTCGGTACGGCCGGCACCGACCAGCCCGGCGATGCCGAGGATTTCGCCTCGCTTGAGCACGAAGGAAATGTCGTCGACCCGTTTGCGCTTGGGGTTGTCGACGTCGTAGCAGGTGATGTGCCGGGCCTCGAAAATCACCTCGCCAATATCGTGTGGCTCGCTGGGGTAGAGGTTGCTCATTTCGCGGCCGACCATCTGCGTGATGATCTGCGCAATGTCCATGTCGGCCATGGCGGTGGTGGCGATGTGTTTGCCGTCGCGGATCACCGAAATGGTGTCGCACACGGCGGCCACTTCATCGAGCTTGTGCGAGATGTAGACGCAGGCTACGCCTTTGGCTTTGAGATCGCGGATGATGTCCAGCAACACCTCGATTTCCGAACGGCTCAAGGCTGATGAAGGCTCGTCGAGGATCAGCAGGCGGGCCTTTTTGTTCAGGGCTTTGGCGATCTCCACCAGTTGCTGATAGCCGCCGCCGTACTGCGAAACCGGCAGCGAGACGTTCATGTCGGGGACTTTCAGTTCGCGCATCAACGCTTCGGCGCGGTGGATCATCGCCGGGTAATTCATGCGTCCGCCGGGCAGCGTCAGTTCATGGCCCATGAAGATGTTTTCGGCCACCGACAGGTCGGGCACCAGCGTCAGTTCCTGGTGAATGATGACGATGCCGGCGGCTTCTGTTTCGCTGATCGATTGGGCTCTGAGTGGTTGTCCGTCCCAGAGGATTTCACCGTCCCAAGTGCCGTGGGGATAAACCGCGGAAAGGATCTTCATCAGCGTGGATTTGCCAGCGCCATTCTCGCCGCACAGGCCAACGCACTCGCCGGGTCTGACTTTGATGTCGATGCCGTTGAGCGCTTTGACACCGCCGAAGGTTTTGACGATGCCGTTCATTTGCAGCAGATAGTCGGACATGGACAGGGCTCGTATATCAAAGACTCACACACCACGAAACCTGTGAGAGTGAGCTTGCTCGCGAAAGCGGTGGTTCAGCTGGCATCGATACTGAATGTGCTGCCGTCTTCGCGAGCAAGCTCGCTCCCACAAGGGTTTTTCGCATTACCGGAGATCACTTCCCGGCAATTTGCGCCTTGGTGTAGAAGCCGTCCTGTTCGAGCAGGTCGATGTTGTCCTTGGTCAGTGGGGTTGGCGTGAGCAGGATGGTGTCGACCTTTTTGCTGCCGTTGTCGTACTGCGAGCTGAAGGCGGGTTTTTCGTTGCGCGCCAGTTGCACCGAGAGCTTGGCCGCTTCCGTGGCGATGAGTTTCAGCGGTTTGTACACGGTCATGGTTTGCGTGCCGGCGATCACTCGTTTGACTGCGGCAAGGTCGGCGTCTTGCCCGGAAATCGGCACCTTGCCGGCCAGTTGCTGTGCCGCCAGTGCCTGAATGGCGCCACCGGCGGTGGCGTCGTTGGAGGCAACGATGCCGTCGATTTTGTTGTCGTTACGGGTCAGGGCGTTTTCAACAATGCTCAGCGCCTCGGTCGGGTTCCATTCCTTCACCCACTGTTGGCCGACAATCTTGATATCGCCCTTGTCGATGGCCGGTTGCAGCACTTTCATCTGGCCTTCACGCAGGATCTTGGCGTTGTTGTCGGTGGGCGCACCACCGAGCAGGAAGTAATTGCCCTTGGGCGCGGCATTCAGTACGCCGCTGGCCTGCATCTCACCGACCTTTTCGTTATCGAAGGAAATGTAGGCGTCGACATCGGCGTTGAGGATCAGCCGATCGTAGGAGACGACTTTGATCCCGGCTTTCTTCGCTTCGGCCACCGCGTTGGTCAGCACCGTGGCGTTGAACGGCACGATGACGATGACATCGACACCCCGGGAAATCAGGTTTTCGATCTGGGAAATCTGCTTCTGTTCGTTGGCATCGGCCGACTGCACGAAGACCTTGGCATCCATTTGTTCGGCCGCCGCGACGAAGTAATCACGGTCACGCGACCAGCGTTCCAGGCGCAGGTCATCAATGGAGAAACCGATTTTCGGGTGGGCAGCGTCAGCCATCACCGGCAGTGACAGCAGCGCCAGGGCAGTGGCCAATAGCGTGCGTTTTACGTTCTTCATAGTGGGGCGTCCTTTTATTGTTGTTGGAAAGACACGGCCTGACGATGAGTATCGGGCTGGTAAAACTGTAGAGAATCCGCAGGCGCCGCAGGCACAGATTTGTCGTAGAAATGTCACCGTGTGGATGCGCCCGCAGACTTCCTCTGTGATCAGCGATAGATGAACCGATTGACGATGTTCTCGAGCCTTTCCTGGCGGCCGCTGACGGCTTGCGGGTTCAACTCGTTGGTGAACGCGTGCTCGGCCAGCGATTCAAGGTTGAAGTCGCCGGCCATCACCGCTTGCCCGAACGGCTGCTGCCAACCGGCGTAGCGTTGATCCTTGAGCCGTTGCAGTTCGTCGTTCTGCACCATGGCCGCTGCGCGTTCCAGAGACAGCGCGAGAACGTCCATGGCGCCGACGTGGCCATGGAACAGATCGATCTGATCGAGGCTCTGGCGGCGAACCTTGGAGTCGAAGTTGAACCCGCCGTTCTTGAACCCGCCAGCCTTGAGAATTTCATAGGTGGCTAGGGTCATTTCTTCGACGCTGTTGGGGAATTGATCGGTGTCCCAGCCGTTCTGCGGATCACCCCGGTTGGCGTCGATGCTGCCGAAAATCCCCAGCGAGACCGCCGTCGCGATCTCATGATGGAAACTATGCCCAGCCAGGGTCGCGTGGTTAGCCTCGATGTTGACCTTGATTTCGTGTTCCAGCCCGAACTGCTGAAGAAAGCCGAACACGGTGGCGCTGTCGTAATCGTATTGGTGCTTGGTCGGCTCCTGCGGCTTGGGCTCGATCAGCAGGTCGCCGGTGAAACCGATCTTGTGCTTGTGTTCGACCACCATGCGCATAAAGCGGCCGAGTTGTTCACGCTCGCGTTTCAAGTCCGTGTTGAGCAGGGTTTCGTAACCTTCGCGACCGCCCCACAACACGTAGTTGGCGCCTTTCAGGCGATGGGTCGCGTTCATGGCGCTGAACACCTGAGCAGCGGCGCAGGCGAACACTTCCGGGTCCGGGTTGCTCGCGGCGCCGGCAGCGAAACGCGGGTTGCTGAAGCAATTGGCGGTGCCCCACAGCAGCTTGATGCCGCTGGCTTCCTGGTGTTGCTCGAGGTGATCAACCATTTGCGCGAAGTGGTTGCGGTATTCCCTCAGTGACTGGCCTTCCGGGGCGACATCGGTGTCATGGAAGCAGTAATAGTCGATACCCAGTTTGGAAAAGAATTCGAAGGCCGCGGCTGCTTTGCCGATCGCCAATTCCATGGGATCGCCGGCGTGTTGCCAAGGGCGCTTGAACGTCCCCGCACCGAACACATCGGAACCCGGCCAGACGAACGTGTGCCAGTAACAGGCGGCCATGCGCAGGTGTTCACGCATGGGTTTGCCGAGGATCAGTTTGTCGGCGTCGTAGTAACGAAAGGAGAGGGGGGAATCGCTATCCGGACCTTCGTAGCGAATCGCATCGACATCGGGGAAATACTGCATGGACCTTGTCCTTGTTGTTCTTGGCGGTGTCTCGATACTAGCAACGGCCCTGTACCCGCTGATTATGAAAAACATCAACACCGAGTGCGATTTTGCGTATTGAGCTTCGTCGCCCACGCGCCTAGTCTGTGCAAACCGTCTCCTTGAGAAGGGGGCCTCGAACAAGCATAAAAACAATGAAAACCGTACCGCCTGTTCACCGCATCGCCCTGTTGTTCAACGGCAGCAAGATCTACGACCGTGGCATCATCAGCGGCATCGGCAACTACCTGAGCAGCACCCGCGCCTCCTGGGACCTGTTTCTCGAGGAGGACTTTCTCTGTCGTTTGAAAGGCATCGAGCGCTGGCAGGGCGACGGGATCATTGCCGATTTCGACGATCCGCTGATTGGCGAGGCGCTGGCCGATATCCAGATGCCGGTGGTAGCGGTAGGGGGCTCGTACGAGGACAAGCGGGCCTATCCGAAAGCGATTCCCTACGTCGCCACCGATAACAACGCACTGATAACGCTGGCCTACACGCACTTGATCGAGGCGGGACTGCAGCGTTTCGCCTGCTTCAGCCTGCCTGAAGCGCAGGCCAATCGCTGGGCGCAGGAGCGCGAAAAAGCCTTTCGTAAACTGATGAAACGCGACGGCCTGCACGGCGAAATCTATCGCGGCATGGGCACCAGCGCACCGCTGTGGGACAGCGCCGTCGAACAACTGATCGCCTGGCTGCAAAGCCTGCCCAAACCCATCGGCATCATCGCCGTCAGCGACGCCCGCGCGCGCCAGTTGCTACAAGCCTGCCTGACTGCCGGGATTGCCGTGCCGGAGCAGGTGGCATTGATTGGCATCGACAACGATCCGCTGACCCGCAGCCTGACCCGGGTGCCGCTGAGTTCGGTCATCCAGGGCACGGAAACCATGGGCCGAACCGCCGCGCAATTACTCCATCAGATGCTCCATGGCATGCCATCCACCGGTACACAAATCCTGATTCCTCCCGATGCGGTCAACGTGCAGGTGTCGAGTTTGCACCAGCCGTTGGGCAATCCGTACGTCATGCAGGCGCTGCTGTTTATTCGCCAATATGCTTGCCAAGGCATTAAAACAGCGCAGGTGGCGGCTTATGTCGGTGTGTCGCGTTCATCACTTGAAGCGCATTTTCGTGCTGAGCGTGGTTGTAGCGTGCATGACGAGATTTTGCGTTTCAAACTGGCAGCGGCGACCAAGGGCCTGACAAGTACCGACTCGGTGATTGCCGACGTTGCGCGCAGTTGTGGGTTTAAATCTGCGCAGTATCTGCACACGGTGTTTCGCCGGGAGTTGGGTTGTACGCCGCGGGAGTATCAGCAAGGCGCAGAGACGCGCTAAGAGAGCGCTGGCAATGAGGTTTGAGTGGTCATCAATGTCTCGGTTCAGGGTCGAAAATATGATTCTGGTCTTTATTGCTCGCCCTTTGTCAGAATTTGGCGCTCCTCGATGTATCCTTTGGATTGCCAGCCCAGGAGGTTTTACTCATAATCCCGTGTGCTCGTGCCATATGTGGATTCGGACTCTACCCGATTTATCCGGATGAAGTTCAGGCTTTATCAGCTCTGCAAACCGTATGAACTCGCCCCAAGATTCTCCATGCAATTTTACACAATAAACCTTCTTTCCAACCCACTAGAGATGACGGAACATCATGACTGTTACGCAAACATTAATTGACGCTATCAAGAACTCCAAGTTCGCACTATTGTCCGCCACCAACCCTTCAAGTAATCCTGAACTCGCAACGGCTTTGAAGTTCTGGGAAAAGATTCTGGAAAACTCCGAAGCTGTTATTCTGCTGCTTAAACACGATTTAAATGTGCAAGCATCCGCCATTCACCGTATCTCTATCGAGCATTTAGCGAATCTTGCCGCATTGCTTAAAGGTGTGTGCACCTTGGAGCAGCTTCAGAAGAAAGCTGTGGCAGATATTGCAAAGCAAGCGCGCCTATTGAGTGAGAGTGAAGAGAAATCCCCTGTTTTGACGGATGACAACAAAAGTGCCCTTGCTGGTTTGCGAGGTAGGCTCACCGTCAAAGAAGACGAAGAAAAAGCACAGAATACGTTCAACCTGCTAGCTGAGTGTGGACTGAGTTGCTTCTATGTGGAATATCGGACTATTTCCCTAGGCGCAGCTCACTCGACTCTGGTTTCCATCATTCAATCAGACTCGCTAGAGGAAGCCGAGAAGTTGAAAGAAAGTGTTATGAACCTGCTTCAATTCCCAGCGGCCCTGCTAGATGATTACATGCAGAAGCGACAGTAATCTGCGTCCATGGGGGGGCGTAATATGACAAAACCGGTCCATGCGCCCCATTACCCTGGTATTTACTGCGGCGACTTTGTACTCGTCGTGAGGCTGCCTACGCTTAGAGAAGTTCATTAACTGGTGTGCGGACAACAAGATTGGTAACGTCTCTTAAAAGCCATGATTTTTCAAGTACCGCAGGCAGTTTCAGTATCCTCCCATCTGATGAAATTTCATGCGTCGCAGAAAAATTTACAACTGCTTTGGAGTCATCTGCAATAACGCACGGGCGATCTATGCTGCCAGCGAGCATTCCCCCAAAAAAATAACTGATACCCTCAGTACGCTTGAGTGAAAACATGTCCTTGATATTTTTTCGATCCTTACTGCTGTGGGCCGGGCACGTTATGGGCGTCATGTTCTGAATTGAACCGAGTAACGTCCGATGTAAGGCACCATCCTCCACGTCGAGATAGTCCTGAAACATTAACAATGAGCGTGCGGGGTTGGACGAAACCTCATAAACCGTTTTACCTCGCTCACTTTCTGGCAGAAGGTCGCCGCTGGATATAGCACGATTTTTTAATGTTTCAGGACTGGCTTTAACGGCCAGCGAAAGTTGTAGAGCTGTCCCGTTTGTAATAGCGGGAGTCGCCTGCGATGTGCCACTAATTACGGTGATTTCATTAGTGTTGGCAATCCAGGAGCTGATCTGGCATCCGGGCGCTGCCATGTCAACAGAGTTGACTCCGATGTTGCTGAAATTTGTGAGCTTATGTTTTCCATCTATAGCTGCTACCGTAATTACGTTTGGGTTTTTAGTTCCGCCCAGCGCAGCAGGAAGTATTCCTTTGTTGGCGACGTCCGCGCCCCAGTTGTTGCCCGCGGCCACAACAAACAAAGTGCTTTTTGCCGTTCTGAACAGATTGTTGTAAATGTCTTTTATATTCGTATTAGTGGTGCCGTCGTGCGTGATTGAAAGATTAACAATTTGATATTCTTCACGCAGCAGGTTTGAAATCATTAATTCATAAGCACCTTTGACTAAGGTTTTTTCCCCGCGACCAATATTCAAAGTTGTTACCGAGACCCAAGGATCGTCATCCAGTTTTTCAAGGTAAGGTTTTAGCTGTGGCCCCCCAAGGGCAATGCCGGTTACATGGGTACCATGTCCACTATCTGGCGTTGGTTTTACTTCATAAGTGTAGTTAATGGGCTGCATTCCTCCAAGTGTAAAAGTTGCTGCAATAGTGTTCACCGAGTCAGATTTAAAATATCGGCTTTTGAAAGGGCTGCCTTCGAATGCTTTGGAAATAGGATAAACGGGTAGGGCACCAAAAAAGCCGTTATCAACAATAGCTAAATTTGCTCGGCCTCCCTCAACGTTGATCTCATCGCTTCGTGCAAGGTTTTTAGAGAAAACATAAGCCTGATAAATAGCTTCGCCGTTAAGAGGTTCGGATGGGCTATCACAGTCACCGCGGGCCGCTATTTCACTTGTTGGTACTCCCATCACAATTTCCCCTTGTACAACAGGTGGCTCCCTAAACGCCGTACCCTGTGGGTCTAGTTGACGTAACTCCGTGAGCAACGCCTCACTGCCAGGTCGCGCTAATAAAGTTACGGGAAGTGTGATAGAGGGGGCGGGGAGCTTCTTGCCGATTTGCAAATTCCGGAGCGAGTCAACCGGGGACTGGAAGTACTCTGCGATTTCCTTTTCCGTTCCCCCGCCACCAGTTCGCATACGATACAAGTCAAAGGCATTGTCGCCTTTACGCACGGTTATTTCCGGAGCTTTGCTGGAAGAGTAATACAGGCAAGCGGGTAATTTGATTTCGCCCTGATCGAGTGGTTGATCGAGAGGGATGGGGTCTGAAGTTTCCTGCAATAGATCAATATATGCTGGTGAAATGCTTCCACAATGTTGGGTGATAGTTTGCCTCAATGTAGCGCCTTGATCAGGCTTAACGATGATCGGTTCCGCTATTTTATCAATCAGCCGCGCGATTTGCGGAGAAGGCTCACTCACTGCGCGTATTGCCAATACTCGCTCATTTTCGTCGGCATAAATGATTGTTGAACCATGCGCAATCAGCATTCCCAAGGACACATAGCCGGCTAAAATCTGCATTGCCTTTCTCCTGCCGATAGATTCAATCCGCACGCTTCTGGTTTAAAACTTCCCTTTTGAGCCAGCCACTCCTTCGCCCATGTGCGAAATGAAGGAGTGCCGGTCGCGGAAATGCGAGATACGAAATAATCACCCTCTACGGCAATGCTGGAATTGACACCCCGAATTCGGCGGTTCTGATCCTGATTTTGCGCCGTTATGCCTGAAAGCAGCGGGCCTCCGGAGTCACCAGGACATAATGCGGGTTCAATTTTGGGGATTGACCGTATGGTGACATAGGAAGGTCGTGTTTTTTCCGACCCGGCCGGTTTGTCAATTACGCCATCACCTATTCGCAGAAGATTATCTGCCTTGCCTGCGGAGGGTACTCCGTTCACGACTTTCAGTTCTTTACAACCATAACCGGTCATGACGACTGCACTTCCACGTACAAGTGTCGCCTCTGAATCCACCACTTCGAACTTCATGTCCTTCAGTTGTTGTGGGCGCTCGCCGCCATCGTCCAGAATGCAGAGTGCGAAATCGTCGCTGCTTCGTGGTGAAAGCCCCAATAGTGGTTTGCTCATGTAGCCGGGATGCATGTCACAGTGCATTGGCAAAATCTTGTTTCCGATTTTTAGAGATGCCTGCAGCGCTTTACCGTCCTTGCTTTGAGGATCGACACAGTGAGCTGCTGTCAGTACCACGTTAGGACCGATCAAAGATGCAGTACAGCTGAAGTAGCGTAGTCCCATCGTCGTTTGTTGTGAAAATCTCGCCATGATCAGGGCTGGCCATTCCCCAGGTAAAACCAAGATGCCGTTTGTCAACTGAATCTGGTCGCTACCCAACACTTCCGTTGCTAGTTGAAATTCCAGAGCGGGATGTGAGCTTGTACGGTCTGTTTCACTTTGCGCACTTTCAGCCGCTACGATCATTACAATTGTTCCGGCGATCGCTTGCCAGCCTTTAAAGCCAAAAGTATTCATGACTGCTCCTTTGCGGTTCAATCGCGCCTGAATTAACTGATGCCGAAATTCTCGGTACAGGTGACTTCACTTGCCCCATTATTCGTTGGGTGTATTTCATCATAGCTACTAATATCTCAGTGATGGCAAATTGCACATTCTATTTTTCCGGCAAAGGAGCAGTTTTATGCGAAATTTTCTATTGCTGTCCTCTGGGGTTCTACTAGCATTAAGCGGTTGTGCAAGTGTAAAAGAGAGTTGGGCGCCTTTTCCCACGGCAGAAGAGCTCATGTCCTTCAATGATCAATGGGCGGCGGCCAAGAAAACGAGCGATCGAGGTATATTCGATTTGCAGCGAGAGCTTGTGGTCTATCGCGACAGGATTTATGAACGGGCATTGACGCGCAACAAGCTCAACTGGGAGTCAAGCGGTGCGACTACCTACGGCGGGTTGGCGGCTGTTGTCGGTGCTTTGGCAGATCAGACAGGTCTTATGAACTCCGGAGCTGGCTTGGCGGCGCTTGGACTTACGAATTCGAACCGGTATCGATTTACTGAACAGACTCAAATTTATGTAGCTGCTCTGAAAAAGCTTTCCTGCATTACGGGTAAAGTGAATGCTATAGACGATATAACGATTGAGTTGGCCAGCCATTCAAGAGATTCTGTTGCAAGGGATGCAGCAGCTCACTTTGTAGAAAAAGTCGTGGCGAGTGTGGACTACATTCGCGCTGAATATACCAATTCATTGTTAGGTTTGGCGCCCGTTATAGCTTCTAGAGAGGAGATGATGGCATTAGTTGTGAAGTATCGAGCAGGTACTGAAGTTGGTGTGGCAGAGGTCAGTCCTGATCAGGAGAGATTTGATGCTGCCGGCGAAACGACTGTTTCGTTGACGGCGGCGCTACAGGGCTGCACGTTATAATAATTTCAAATATGGCTATTCCGAATAATTCGTCTGTTGCAAGAAACTACTTGGATCTTTGAGCAACTCCTGCAATAGAACCTTTCCTGTAAACAGACGAAGACCTAAAGCCAGACTCTTAGCTGGCACACATGAGGCGCGGAGCATGGCCCAGGCGATGCGTAACGGAGAAACTGCGCCTTTGAACTCGTTAAGGAGAACGCAGATGGCAATCAGTCGAGTCACCGAAACAACCGATAAAACAGCGCTCGTCAAAGCCGAGGTGTAACACAGGTATCACCTCTTTTTCCCGTGGTCGCGTGGCGTGGCCTCCCAGTCGAAAGACGCGATAAAGCCTTTGTACGATGCTCTGGCGAACGATTTCCCGGTAGTGCTCACCTCATCAGTCGTTGATGAACTCTTCAAATTTTCGGTGAAGCGTATGCCCTGGATATTTGGAGATTCGCTCACTCCCTACCAAATAAGAGGCAATACTTTTGGGCTTTCGCTCCAGCTCGCGGGAGGCTAAAGCAGAGACAGCACCGATCAACAGCCCCGCGCAAACTCTCCAAGGCTCGTAAGGGTCTCCTGAGGCGAAGGTCGGCATGGCAATCATTGTGGCTGCCACGGGGATTCCGACAGAGAAAACGCTGCAGACGTCATCCGTTCGAAAGAACCGAATCGAATCCCTATAGTCAGATTTTGCCCGTTCAAAACGCTTAACAAAGTCGCCAACGATGTACTGGGCATGGCCTTTATTATTACAAGCTGAGATCTCAGCCTTCAACAGCTTCAGCTCTTTCTGGAACTGAGCCCTCACCTCGGTGTGTTCCTCGCGAAACCTTAAAAGCGCGTCGATTTTTACATGAGCCATGCTACAAGGCAGCAGGTCGTTGATAGCCATATTAGCCAGGTAAGCATTGGCGTCATCATCATAGACCGCCTCAGTAAAACATCCTTCGTTTGCGAAGTAGGTACCGACGGCCCAGCAGTCTGAGGAATCAGTTGTAAGCTGCAGCGACCGCTGTTCCGCCACAGACGTTGCTAGGTAGAACATATAGCTGCCGGCCAGTTCTGCAGGCACCTCTAAAAAACCATCCGAGTTCATACGCTGGGCCAGCCCCTCGAACAGCGGCAAAAGCTTGGCTTCAATTTTCTCGGGATTGATTCGTGTGAATGATTCAGACGAGCATCCTGCGGGCCAAACGAACGGACTCGTTGAGCGGATTCGAAGGTTATAAAAATCCAGAAAACGATGTGCAGCCCTATGCTTTTCCATCGGCGTAACAGCGAGGTCGACGACAACGCCTGCTTGTACCGCCTCACAAACTTCGACGTCATCGTATGGTGCGTACCCTGTCGGGACGATGCGATGGATACCATCCCACACCAGCAGCGATCGTTTCAGTGCCTCCGTGTCTTGAAATTCGATTGATGGGTAGTGGAGGGCGCGTGTCATATGGACATCCTTGTGAGAGCTGAAAGTGGCCTGAAGCGTATTACCGAGGAGGAAATCAAGGGCCGAGGCGAGCACACTGCCCCCTTGGTCCACGTCCAAAACCATAGACGGGTCAGACCGGACTCACCAGTTCATGATCATATATAGGTAGTCTGGATCTTACGGCGCGTGACTGCTAGATGTCGTCGGCACACGACAATAAAGCAGTGAGGGGACTGCGCGGATATTTAAAGCAGCGTTCAAGCACGAACTGCTTGCTGAACATCACTATGAGTATGGGTAACGGCGCTGCGTAACCAGCTTGCACGAGCAGCGGTACACGCTGACCTGAAGAGAAACGGCACTGAATCAGCTTCATCCTCAGTCACCTCATTCAAGGACTCGCTATGAACACGCGTTGAGAGAGTGGACGCCAGAAGCGGGATTGTCGAATCTGTCGTTGTATGGATCAATTGACATGATTTAACATAATATACATTACACGTAACAAGATGTTGCGAGACCAGCCCGGTCGCACAGTTGATTTCAACCTGCAGAATCGACCTGAATCCGATCCACAGCTTTTCCTTGAATTCGACGACGCTCAACCCTCATCACGCGTCAGCTTTTCAATCAGCGTTCGATGCTGTGGGAATTGCTGCGTGAGTTTCTTCCGATCACCCATTTCCATATCGGCAAAATCAAATCCTGGAGAAACGGCTTCGCTGATCAGCCCAAATCCGTTTTCGCCTTCGAGCAACCGCGAAGCTTTCCATAGTCCACCCGGTACGTGTAATTGCAAAAGCTGTCCTGCCAGAATGTCGGCGCCCATCACCAATGTCTGCAACGAGCCGTCAGCATGAATCAGGCTGTACTCAATGGCGTCGCCCAGGTGGAAATAATGCAGGATGTCGGATCGATTGAAATGAAACTGGCCCACCGGTGATTGCTGATCCAGCAGATAGTAAATCGAGGTCATCAGATACCGTGGGCCGCTGGGGGTTTCGAGTGGGTCGCGATGATCGGCCTGATAGGTTCTACGGAAATAGCCACCTTCGAGGTGAGGCTGCAGATCCAACGTTTTGATAACGTCTCTAGCTTTGGCTTCACGCATGATCACGGTCTCTTCTCCGTCGAATATGATGCCATTTTACGTTAACTCGACTAAACGACCATTTAGTGTAGTTAAACGTGAGCCGCAAGCTTTCTAGTAAATATAGGGCCACGCTCGCGCCACTGCTTTTGAATTACGGTCCAGGCCGGGGGCTTATCTCGATTGGCGTGGTTTCAATCAAGCGCTTTGACACAATCATCGACTTGGTAGTGGCAGCGTACTTTTTGAAGTGCGGCGATTCGATATGGCTTCGGTATGCCGAATCGCCGGCGTAGATTTCGAAGAAATGAAACCAGTTCGGGCGGTCGACTTCGGCGACAGCATAGATTGATATAACGCCCGGCTCTGTTCGAGTCGATTCTGAGATCTCTTCTTTGACTGCGGCTTGATAGGCCGCAACCTGTGCAGGATCTATTTCGAGTTGCGCGATGCGCACCACCAAGCCATTTTCCTCGTCGGCCAGGGCTCGTCCTGCTAGTAATCCTGCCAATGCGACCATACCTAATAAACGTTTACCTATCATGTTCCCCCTCCTTCACTGCGGCAGCGCATACGCCCGCGCAAGGTCGATGGTGTTTTGAGTAAGCGGCAATAACATCCATGGGGCAGCCTCTTGGTAAAGGGCGACGCTTTTTCCCTGTGAAGGTCTCTGTCCACCGACCGCTTCTGGCCGATTTCGTCTGTCGAGCGCTTCGAGACTGCAGACTGACAGATTAACAACGCAGGCTGAAAATCCGCTTCATATCGCTATTTCCCACCGAGGCTCCCTCCCCCATCGACGCTGATCACTTGGCCCGTTACGAAGGATGCCGCCTCGCTCAGCAGGAAGTTAATCAGCGAGGCCACTTCTGATGGCGTTCCCAGTCTTTGCATCGGAATCGTGGACAGTATCTGACGCTCGCCCTCGCTTCCCACGGGTCGGTTTTTTCGGAAAAGCTCGGTGTCTATAGGGCCCGGTGCGACTGCATTGACGGTAATGCCAATGGGCGCCAACTCAAGTGCCCACGTACGAGTGACACCCACCAATGCGCTTTTTGCGGCAGCGTAAGCGGTTCTGTCCCGGGCTCCAAAAATGGCACGGCTGCAGACATTCACGATGCGTCCTGCAGAAGATCGCTTGAGAGACGGCAGGCAAGCCTGGGCGATTTGTACCGAGGCTCTGACATTCAGGTCAAAAACTTTTTGGAGTGTTTCAAGTTCCAGCGTTTCCAGGCTTTGTGGAGACGCAACACCTGCGTTGTTGACGACGGCATCAATAGAGGTCCGTTCCAGGAGTTTCTCAAGCATTTCCCTCGTTTGCTGAGCATCGCTTAAATCACAGAGCAGCAGCTTCCCGGGAAAATCATCAACCGGATGCCTGGCAATGCCGACCACATTCCAGCCTGCCTGATTCAACTGGGCACTGAGTGCGAAACCGATTCCTTTGGTTGCACCAGTGACCAGTGCAGTTCGGCTGTTGTCCATGGTTACCCTCTCATCAACGATCACCTGCGACGCCAGAAGCAGGCGTTCCAGATAACTCACTCCAAGCAATATGCCCGCCCTTCAGTATCGGTGAATTTCAATCCGTATCCCCTCATTCGTATCTGGAGCACGAAAGTAGCTCGTTATCAAATCAAACTCAGCGTCGCTTGCTGTAAACTCATGCTCGGCGCGGCCATTGCGCCGATGTAGCCTGCCCCGACAGGTCTCATCATCCACTTCGATGTAGTGGAAACAGTGGGGAATTTCGGCAGCGTCAGCCAGACCGCGTAACCACAGCCGATCCTCTGGCGTGTTGGCCGGGAAATCCAGAACCACAGTCACGCCAGCCTTCAGCACATCGATGACAAGCGGGCCCACCAGTGCCCGAATCTGACGCGCAAGCCTCACGTAATCGGCCACTGATTGGATCTGATCAGGGTAAAGCCTTGAGAGCCAATAATCCTCACTCATCAAAATAGCCGACCGTTCAGACGCCAAGGCCTTGGCCAACGTCGATTTACCGGATGCAATCTTGCCTGACATCAAATGAAGCATTGGTTTGGTCATGGGGGACGTCTCCTTGTCGAGTTCTGATGATCTTCATTGAAAAGCATCGAAGCAACCGCATACCCACCACTGTCAGCTTTGGACTGGGCCCCGGTTTTTCCAGCCAGAACTTCAGCCTTTCTTGCCTTTCTCTTCATCGTATCCTTCTTGGACCGTGCGTAATCAGGATCCGAATAGCCTCACTCGGTCGAAGGGACGGAAGCTTTGCTGCCCAAGCGTATGAGTTCATTGGAGAAACACAGGCCGACTATGATCAGCACCGCTCCCGCGTAGAGGCTTTCGCGCGGTACTTCATTGAGCGCCACAAACGCCAGCAGCGCGGCAAACAGTGGCTCGGTCAATTCCAGCGCTTGTACTTGGGATGGCTTGAGATACTCGATGGCCTTGGTCGTGCAGAAGAAGCCCAGGATTGTCGGCAGCGTGGCCAACGCCAGCAGCGCGGCGATCGCCATCGGCGACAACTCGCCTATTACAAAACCATCGGCGGCAGCCGGCATCAGCAAGTACAGGCTGCCAAAGAACAACAATTGGCGGGTGAAGTGCAGTCCTCCCGACACCCCCATACGCTTCATGGCCACCGAAAAGGCTCCATAGCCGGAACCGGCCACGGCGGCGAGCGCAGCACCTTGCAGTGTAAAGCCCTGCTGCAGGTCGCCGCCGAAGATTACCGAGATTCCGGCGATAGCCAGTGTGGCGCCAACAGTAGCGTTCGCGGTGATCGCGTCCTTGAGGAAAATGCGCCCCAGAATGATCGAGGAAATTGAGGCGCTGGCCATCAGCACCACCACCACACCTGCCGCAGCGTAGTGTCGATAGGCGGACGTTTCGAAATGGAACAGCACAAAGATGCCAAGAAACGCGCAGACAGCCGCCTGCGTCCATTTGGTCGATGTCGCCGGGCGCTTGAGGAAAAACAACAGAATCGAGAGAAGCACGCAACCCAGTACGGTCTTGATGACAGCAACACTGGTAGAGGTGAAACCATTACTCATGAGTATTTTGCTGAGTACACCGATCGTTGCGTTCAGTGCCGCAGCGGAGAGTGCAAATATGACGCCTTTCCTGAAAGTCGATTGCATGGATGACGATCCCTGTCGCTGAATGGTCGTTCGATAGAAAGCCGCCCTGTATCGACGGCGCAAAGTTTGAGCACCCGAGCAGCCGACTAATCCCGATAGAGTGCTATTTGCCTTCGTGTCGCCAAGGGTCAGAGGGTCTGGCCCTTGGCTATGCAGTGCGAATTGACGAACATTGCGGTGTGCTGCAAAGACTGGCGTATATCCGGTTTGGCTATTCCGTGCCTGTTGGCAAATTGCTCAACCGCCGCCGTATTAAAACGAGTGGTCTGGATAAAATCCAGGGCTTCGGGTTTTGTATTCAAGAACCGCGCGACGGGAGGAATACTCAGTAGCAGCTTCAGCAATCGAAGTGAAATGTGATGCTTGGGAGACTTTAATCCCAAAGGTTGTGCAACCTGTATCAGGAGTTCTCGCAGGTTTGGCGTCTGGTCATCAAGCGCCAGCAGTTCCTGACCCACCATGGCAGGATCAAACGCACAAACTGCCACCAGTTCAGCCAGGTAATCCACGGTCACCAGTGGCAGCCAGTGCCTGGCGGTGCCAGGCACCGCAGTCAACTTGCCCTGAACAAGGTTGCGTATCAGCTCCACCAGCGGCTGACCGTCAAGGATATGCCCCGTGCGGCTGTGGCCACAGACCGTCGCAGGGTGGACAACTGTAATCTGCCCGCCCTTGGCTGCCATGACCTCCAGGGTCGCAAAATGCGCCTCCAGCTTGCTTCCCTCGTAACCACCGACACGCCGGTAGACGGCAGGCCAATTCGTCCGTTCCGGATAGCGAGGGTCAATTCCGATGCGTTGTAGATGTTCATGATTTTTCAGCATGTAGCCGCCGATCATCACTAAACGGCTTTTTTGCTCAGCCGCCAACAGCGCCACGCGCTTCGCCCCTTCTACGTTCACCGCACGAGAGTGCTCCACTGAAAGCCCCCATGCGAAGTGCGCGCCCAAGTGGAACATGACGCTGGCGCGCCTCAGCACTTCTCGGTCAGCAACACTCAGCCCGAGGTTGGCTTGCTCCAGATCGCCAGCTACGGCGAATACCCGGGATGCGCACCCGCCCAGATTATCGACTTGCTCGCGCAAGGCCGCCAGTCGCTCAGGGCGACGCATCAACACCCGAACGGTGTGACCTTTTGCACTCAGGTTCGCCACTAAATGTTGACCGACGAAACCAGTCCCGCCTGTGACAAAGCACTCCACGCTCATTTCCATGTTCCTTGTTGAAGGTCAGAAATCAAGCGTAAAGTATCGACCCCACTCTACAGTCAAGCGGTGTTTCCATGAAAATCGGCGAACTCGAAGCGCGCAGCGGCGCCAGCCGCCATACGTTGCGTTACTACGAGCAAATCGGCCTGATCTCATCGCTGCGGCAAACCAACAACTATCGCGTTTACAACGAGCAAACTCTGCTGGATCTGGACTTTATCCAGCGCGCGCAAAGCATGGGGTTTTCTCTGGGGGAAATCGGCGAGATTCTGGATGCGCAGCGCAACAGGCTGATCGATTGTGCTGAAGGCGCGAAGCTGATTGAAAAGAAGATGGCCGACATCAAACAGAAAATCGCCAACCTCCAAAGCGTTTATCGGTATCTGGATGAAGAGCGTGCGACCCTGGAAGCCAGTGCCGCCAGGCAACTTGAGCTTCAGCAACTGAGCAACTCTGCCAATCATTAAACCAGCCCGTTTTCCCGGCGCATCACGGTGACCTTCTCAGAGGAAGTTTGCGTTCAATCAGATTGAGCGCCTCCTTCCAGAATCTCAAACCCATCATCAATGGGAGCATATCCGACAACTTTTCTACTCTGATCAATAGAGAGGCGCTTATAGCGGTTATCTGAGACCCCATGGATAACGTGGAATCCCTTTAGCTCGGCTTCAACGCAACTATTGAGTAGCGCGACAACATCTCTAAAACTGATGAAGGCCGCGACGTCTCTGGGACTGTGGGTCTCCCCTTGTTGAAATTTGGCTACGTTGGCAATACGGACAGCGATAGTTGTCATTTGTCCATCGTTTGCATACATCGAAGCCAAAGCTTCTCCAAATGCCTTGCTGACGCCGTAAAGATTGCCTGGTTTAGGTGCCATGCATTCCTGTATCTGAACATCCGTTGGATATCCTTCGATCACTTGGGCACTGCTCGCAAATATGAAGCGCTTGCAGCCTTGTGCCTTTGCGGCGAACAGCATGTTGTAAGTGCCCACGATGTTCACTGGAAGCAGGGATGTCATGAAATCGGCGTCTGGGTCAGGGTCAGCAGCAAGATGGATGACGGTATGGATACCTTCGCAAGCTCGAAGGCAACTGGCTTGATCCGTGACATCCAGAGCGAAACGCTGTGCCGAGTCAGGAAGTCGTGTTACGTCTAAATCAGCTAAACGCAAATCAGATTTATCGTCGCGCTCTTCCCAAAACGCATTGCCGATCTTTCCTGCCGCACCTGTGACGAGGATTTTTCCTGAGCTCATTCCGGCATGTCCTTATGGTAAATGTCACGCTAGCCTCCCAGCCTTTTGGACGGTCCACAATCTCTGATCCAATGCACCCAATATCAGCAGCCCGCCAACTCGCGTCGGGCAGTAACCCTCAACGCCAATTTCACGCTGCAGTCTGCCGCGACTTACTCCTCACTCGGGTCGTAACTGTTCACATTGGGCACTTGCAGATGCAGGCGCCCAAGCAAGTCAATCAACGTATCGACCTCGGCCGGGGTCAATCCGCTGAGCAGACGCGACTCGCGCTCCAGTGCGACTTTAAGCACACGGTCATGCAGTTCTTTACCGCTGGCCGTCAATCGCACGGTGTAACGCCGCGCGTCCTTGGGATCCAGCTGACTGGTGATGCGCCCCGCCGCTTCCAATGTCTGCAATGAACGACTGACCGCGCTCTTGTCGAGACCGATCGCCTGGCAGATTCGATTGGCAGTGATGTCGGATTCAACCGCCAGCATTGAAAGCATCCGCCATTCAACCACGCCGATTCCGAAGTGTTTGCGGTAGCACTGCGAGGCTCCCGTGGCGAGTTTGTTCGCCAGGAAAGTCACCAGGCCAGGTACATAACGCGACAGGTTCAGTTGTGTATCGGTAGGCATCAAGAAACACCGTAGATCGAAGATCCTGCAATTTGGTTGACACCGCAACTAAATTATCTGAGGATTCACTCAGCCTGACATTGCGGACGATGCGCCGCATGATACGCCGTAGCACAACCTCAAAAAAATAATTAACAGGTCTTGCTTATGAACCCTCGCCAACCGTGCCCTTCCGTGGCGCCCATGATTTCCCACCGTTTCTACTTCTTCGCGCCCGGCTGATTCGTCACCCGCTCGCACCCTTTTTTGCCGTTCGTTTTTCAGCAGCCACTTCAATGTGGAGGGAGAAGTCATGCTTCAAGTCAACGTCACCCGCAAAGTCGTCGAGGCCGAGGGTATTTGCAGTTTCGAGCTGTGCGCAGCGGACGATCAGCCGTTACCACCTTTCAACGCCGGTGCACATATCGACATCCACATTGCCGGCGGCCTCACCCGGCAGTACTCGCTGTGCAATGACTCCAGAGAGCGTCATCGCTACGTGATCAGTGTGCTGAAGGATCCCGCCTCTCGGGGTGGCTCCACTGCGATGCACGACACCATCAGCCAAGGCCAGACACTCAGCATCAGCGAACCACGCAACCTCTTCCCACTCGCGGACTCAGCCAAGCGCCAACTGCTGTTTGGCGGCGGTATTGGCATTACGCCGATGCTGGCAATGGCGCATGAGCTTCATCATCAAGGCGCGGATTTCGAGCTGCATTACAGCTTTCGATCCAGCGAGCGTGCCGCGTTTATCCAATACCTGCGACAAGCGCCGTTCGCCAGCCACGTGCATTTGCATGACGACAGCGGATCGCCCGAACAGAAACTCGACGCAACCGCCCTCCTCGCCGCGCCAGATACCACGACTCACCTTTACGTGTGCGGCCCCGCCGGTTTCATGAATTTCATCCTCGACACCGCGCAGATCGCTGGCTGGCCCGAAGATCGCGTGCACAGAGAGTTCTTCGCCGCCGCACCTGTCGATGCAAGCGCTGATTCGCCTTTCGAAGTTCAACTGGCAAGCACAGGACAGATTTTTTACATCCCCGCCGATCGCACTGTTTTCGAGGTGCTCGATGAGGCCGGGATTGCCATCGAATCATCGTGCGAGCAAGGCGTCTGCGGCACCTGTATCACGGGCTTGCTCGAAGGCATTGCCGATCATCGTGATCAGTTCATGACGGCTGCAGAACACGCTGCCAATGACCGTTTCACCCCGTGCTGCTCACGTGCCAAATCACCCCGCCTGGTATTGGATCTTTGACCTGAACCGAGCATCGACCGCTCGCCGGAGAACATCATGACTACCGCTGCCCAACCCCTCGCACATGAAATTGCCCCGGCCACTGCGCCGAGCTTTCCCCTCGATCAATGGTATGTCGCGGCCTTGAGCCGGGAACTGAAAGACCAACCCCTTGGCCGTACGTTGCTGAACAAACCGGTGGTGCTTTTTCGCGCGGCAGATAACCAGGTCGCCGCGCTGGAAGACCGCTGCTGCCATCGCGCATTGCCCTTGTCCGGCGGCACAGTGGAGGAACGCGGTTTGCGCTGCGGTTATCACGGTCTGCTGTTCAATGAAGGCGGGAAATGCATCGAAATTCCGGGCCAGGACAAGATCCCGAGCAAAGCCAAAGTCCCTGCCTACCCCGTCCGGGAGCAGGATCAGATCATCTGGATCTGGTTTGGCAGCGCCGAGCATCCTGAGCCGACATTCGCGCCACCGGTCTATGACGTGCACAGCAGCGGCAAATACCTGTTCGACGGTGATGTCTATCACTACGACGCGCCTTATCAACTCATCCACGACAACCTCATGGATCTCAGTCACCTGGGCTATGTCCATCTGCACACCATCGGTGGTAACGCCAGCATCCACATGAACGCGCAGATGAGCGTGGACGGGGATGACTCGATGGTTCGCGTGGTTCGCCACATGCCCGATTCCGTTCCGCCGCCGACCTACACCGCGGCCTACCCGTTCAAAGGCAACATCGACCGCTGGCAGGAGATCGAATTTCACTTCAATCACCTGCGCATCTGGACCGGCGCGATCAATGCAGGCACGGACGACCTGAACAACCCGGATCGAGGCGGTTTTCATATGCGCGGTTTTCACGGCGTAACGCCGGAAACAGACACTTCAAGCCACTATTTCTGGACCATGGCCACCAACCCTGAACATGATCCCGAAGCCGTCACAGCCAAAGTTCTGCATCAGACGCGATTGACGTTCGACGAAGACAAAGTGGTGATCGAAGCGCAGTACCAGAACATCTGCCGCTTCGGTACACGTCCGATGATTGATATTCATGTCGACGTCGGGGCCAATCGTGCTCGTAGAATAATCGAGCGACTGCGCAATCCAACGGGTTGATTGCTTCAGAACAGTGGCGGCGGCAAACGCCGTCCACTGTGTTCAAAGCCTGCCGTTCTCTTACTGTCGTTAAAGGAATGCCTCAAACAGCCCGATCACTCTTCGAAAATAGCCACTGCGCGCACAAAACCTGCCGACGCATGCCGGATCTTGTAGGGAAAGCACGACACCGTGAAGCCGCTCGCGGGCAAGGAGTCGAGGTTGGCCAGTTTTTCCATTTGCCCGTAGCCGATATCGCGCCCGGCCTTGTGCCCTTCCCAGATGATGGAGGCATCGCCGCTGGCAGAAAAACGCTCACGGGTGTATTTGAACGGCGCGTCCCAGCTCCAGGCGTCAGTGCCGACCACGCGCACGCCGCGTTCCAGCAGATACATCGTGGCTTCGCGCCCCATGCCGATGCCAGCATCGAGGTAACCCGGCTGACCGAACAGCGCACCGGCACGTGTGTTGATCAGCACGATATCAAGTGGTTGCAGCACATACGAGATACGCGCGAGTTCCGCTTCGACCTCTTCTGCCGTGACCACGTGACCGTCGGGCAAATGGCGAAAATCCAGTTTGACCCCCGGCTGCAAGCACCAGTCGAGCGGCAACTCATCAATGCCAAACGCCGGCTCACCACCATCGGTGGTCGAGGCGTAATGCCAGGGCGCATCCATGTGGGTGCCGCTGTGGGTGGTGATCTGCAAACGCTCGGCGGCCCACGACTCATTGCCGGGCATCTGCTCAAGCTGCAAGCCCGGGAACATCGCGGCCATTTCCGGCCAGCCTTGCTGGTGATCCATGTAATCGATCTTCGGCAACAGCGGTGGCGGGTCTGTGTACGGGTTGTTATCGAGGGTCACCGAAAGGTCGACCAGACGACGTTTACGCTGGATGGGCTGTGACATGAGGCGTATCTCCGTTCAACGGCAGAGGCCGATAAGGGGCTGGGTTGAGGGCGTTGCGAATAAGCGTGGCGACGCTGCCGTCATGGCTGAAGCCAGCAGCGCGCGCCTGCGGGGTTTTCAAGGGCGGCATGCGCCCGAACAGGGTTTCGAGGTCAAGGTCAGCGGCGAAACTGATCAGCGCACGGCGTTGCTCGCCGTAAGTTGCCGCCAGTGCGTCAATGACCTGGGCGATGGACAAATGCAGCACCGGCAGTTGCCAGACCCGCTGTTGCGCGGTGGCGTCATCCAGTTCGGCGGCGTGGATCAGGTTGTTCACGCAACAGCGCGCCGACATCCACCACGCTGTTGCTTGCGGTGACACCGGGCAGCAATACTCAGCGCCCTCGGCAAAGGCACGCATCAAGTCGCTCATGAAGGCCGAGCGCAAACCGTTGGGTTCGCGTGGGCGCGCGACAATGCCCGGCAGGCGCACCGCGCGACTGTCGACTTCACCGCGCCGACCCAGATCGATCAGTGCGCGCTCGACCATCACCTTGTGAGTGCCGTACGACAGTTGCGGGTGCAGTTCAGCCTGCTCGTTCATCTTTGCCGGCAGATCAGCGCCGTACACCGCGACGCTGCTGGCATACACCAACACCGGAGGTCGCGCCTTGTTGCGCAGTTGATCAAGCAGCTCGAGGCTGGCGAGCAGGTTGACCTGATAACCCAGTTCGTAATGCGCCTCCGCTGCTCCGCCGGGGATGCTGACCAAGTGAAACACCACGTCGATGCCATCGGCCAGGACACGGCGCATCAACGCCGCATCCGTCACGCTGCCGCTGTGCCGACGCAGGCGCGGATCGTCTGGCAGGCCTTGGACATCGGTGTCCAGCACCAGCAACGAACGAATGACTTGCCCGCGCAAACTGCCGCGCGCGAGCAGACAACGCAGCAGTTCGCGGCCGACAAAGCCATTGGCTCCGGTAATCAGTACACGCATGGGCGTTCCTTAGCCGTGGGCCTTGACGACGCGTTGATCGATCGCGCCAAACAGTGACTGAGCATCGCTGCCGGTGACGTCCATGCGCACGCGATCGCCGAAACGCATGAAGCCTGTCACCGGCGCGCCCTGCTCGATCATCTCGATGGCCCGACGTTCGGCGATGCACGCCGAGCCGACGTTGCGCTCGGCGTTCGACACCGTGCCGGAACCGATCAGGGTGCCGGCGCGCAAGCGCCGGGTTAAGGCCGCGTGGGCGATCAGTTGGCCAAAATGAAAGTTCATCTGCGCGCCGTGCGGCTGGCCAAACCACTCGCCGTTCCACTGCACTTGCAGGGGCAAATTGACGCGGCCGTCTCGCCAGGCTTCGCCGAGTTCATCCGGGGTAATCGCCAGTGGGGCAAAACTGGAGGACGGTTTGGCTTGCAGAAAACCGAACCCGGTGCGCATTTCCCGCGGTGCCAGCGCACGCAGGCTGACATCGTTGATCTGCAGGATCAGTTTGATGTGCTGCAACGCGTTTTCGGCTGAACAGCCCATCGGCACATCATCGACCAGCACGACAAATTCGCCTTCGAAATCGATGCCCTGGCTTTCACTCGGCAGTTCGATGTCATCGTGAGCACCGATGAAGTCATCACCGGCGCCCTGGTACATCAACGGCGTGCGATCAGCGCCTTCGATCGGGTCGAGGTTGAACGCCTTCTGCATCAGTGCACCGTGACTGAGAAACGCCGAGCCATCGCACCATTGATAAGCACGCGGCAACGGCGCCATCGCCTGCGCGGGGTCGAAGGCAAAGGCCTCGCGGCAATCTTGGTTTTCAAGTTCACGCGCCAGGGCTTGCAAACACGGTTCGGCTTCAGCCCAGTTTTCGATGGCTTGCTGCAAGGTCGGCGCTACCGAACGGGCGTCCAGCGCCCGGGCCATGTCGCGCGAAACCACCACCAATTGGCCGTCACGGCTGCCGTTTTTCAAGGTTGCGAGCTTCATGCCGTTTCTCCCGGGCAGTCTTGCAGTTCAGCGGCAAAGCGCCCGTCCAGCAGAATAAACACCATGCGCGCCATGGCCTCGGCGTGGTTGCTCCACGCGTGATTGGTGCCACGTTGAACCACCACGTCGCCGCGTTTGAGGTGGACCTCTTCATCGTCGAGCACCAGCCAGACTTCGCCTTCGGTGACGATGCCGTAATCGAGGGTTTCGGTGCGGTGCATCAGTTTGTGCCGCGAGTTCGCTTGGCCGGTGCCGGCATGCGCCTGGCCAATCTCGGCAAACGCGGCCGCAGCATCGGCAGCGCTGACCTGGTTCTGCACGCTGTCCGGCGGAATGTCGACGACGCGAATCACACTGCCCTGCGGGCCGGGGCTCAGCTGTAAGGGTTTGCTGGTTGGATCATCGGCATTGTCGAGCAGTGCCGGACTGCCGCCGCTATTCCATATTTCATGAAACACCGTGCCCGGCACCGATTGCAGTGCGAAGACGTTGGCAGTTGCTGCGTGACTGGCGACGACCGCGCGGCCTTGGGCATCATGCCCGGTGACCACGCGTTTGAATGGGGGAAGCGCTTGCATGGAAAATCCTCGTTCAATGGCCGTTGCTGATGGAGTCGCGACCGCCGACATGGGAGCGGGTCAACAGTCCACCGAGCCTCGGCACGGACAGACAAAACAGCGCCACAACCAGTTGCAGCCAACCGATCATGGCCAGTGCTTGAGGCAACGCCGTGGAAGCCCCGGAAGTGATGGCGAGTACCACCAGCGGGCTGATGAACTCGCCGGCAAAAATCGCTGCGGTGAAACACCCCGCCGCTCGGCCACGCTGAGCAAAACCGACTTGCGCCATGATCCAGGTGATCAACGTCGGCAACATCAGGCCGATGCCAAGACCGTTGACCAGAACAGCCACCACCACTTGCGCGTGACTGCCGGCGGCGGCCATCAACAAGCCGCCAATACCGGCCAGGCCATAGGCAATCAGCAACAGATGCTGGCTGCGCAGACCGCTCAACAAACGGAAACTCAAGGCGCCGACGAGCACGCCGAGTTGATTGGCGCCCATGGTCATGCCGATCTGCTGCGGCGCATCCACGTGCAACAAGTTGAGCAAGTAGCCGGCCTGCACCGGCACGATGAACAGGCTCAGGCCCGCGAGCAGCGACAACGCATACAGGGGCGTCAGTGCGCGCCACGGAAACAGGCGCGGGACTGGCACCGGCAATGTTGCTGCCGGTTGCACGCGGGGTTGCGGTTCCCAGAGTTTCCACGCCATCAGCGGCAGGAAAATCAGCCCGACCGCGTACAGCGCAAACGGTGTACGCCAGTCGTCCTGGCCGAGAAAGCCACCCAGCGCGATAAACACCGCAGCGGACAGTGAGGTCGCGACCATCTGCAACGCGAACAAGCGCTCGCGTCGGGCGCCGCTGTAGTAGTCGCCCATCAGCGTCGTGCAGCAGGTCATGATCCCCGCCTCCGCCAGACCGATCCCGGCGCGGCTGGCGACAATCGCCGGCAGCGAATCGAGCCACAGCGGCAACACACCGCAGAGCGTGTACAGGGCCATGCTCGCCAACAACAGCGGTTTGCGTCCGAGCCGATCGGCGATGACCCCGGCAAACGGTGCCAGTAATGCAATCATCAATGCCGGCAAGGTCAGCACGATCGGCACCAGCACGGTGCTGCCCGCGACCTCGGCAAAATGGGCCTGCATGCGCGGCAATACCGGTGCGAGCAATACCGCGCCGAGCACCGGCAGACAGCTGCCGAGCAGCAACAGCAACGACTGCGTCAAACCGGCGTGGCGGCAGCTGTTTTCAAATGAAGACTCAACGGCCATGACAGGTCTCCCGGTGGCGCGCTTGGTGAATATCTACCGCCACGGCTCGCGACGGCAGGGCCCGATTGATTGCTTCAGTCGGCGTTTCTGCGTCGGTGTTCGTCCGCCGTGCAGGCAGCAGAAAGTACGCCAGCGCTGGCAACAGCAGCAGCGCGCCGACCATGTTCCAGACGAACATGAACGCCAGCAGCACGCCCATGTCAGCCTGGAATTTGATTGGCGAGAAGATCCACGTGGCCACGCCAATGGCGAGCGTGATGCCGGTGAGCATCACCACTTTGCCGGTGGACACCAGAGCGCGGTAATAAGCCTCGGACAGGCTCGCGCCCTGGCGCAGATGGCCGAGCAGGATGCTCATCACGTACAACGCATAGTCGACGCCAATGCCGACACCCAACGCGATGACCGGCAACGTCGCGACCTTCACGCCGATGTTCAGCCAGACCATCAATGCTTCACAGAGGATCGAGGTGACCATCAGTGGAATCACCGCGCACAACGTGGCGCGCCACGAACGGAAGGTGATCAGGCACAGCACGATCACTGCGCCGTAGACCCAGAAGAGCATCTCGCGATTGGCCTGCTTGACCACGATATTGGTCGCCGCTTCGATGCCGGCATTGCCCGCTGCCAGGAGGAACTGCACATCATCGTTGTTATTGGCGGCGGCGAATTGCTCGACGTGCTCGACCAGCCGCGTCAGCGTTTCAGCCTTGTGATCGGTGAGGTAGGCGTACAGCGTCAACAGGCTGCAATCCTCGTTGTACAAACCGCGTGGCGCACTGGCGGTGATCATATTGAGCATCGCCTGATTGTTCTGCAGCTCGTACCACTTCGCGCTGCCTTCGCTGAGGCCAACCAGCATGCGCCGGTTGAGCAAGGCCAGCGAGTTGGTCGAATCCACCCCCGGCAATGCACGCAGTTGCCAGTCCAGCGCATCGACTTTGGCAAGGATGTCGTAACGCGCACACTGCCCGGCCGGAGTCTTGACCATCACTGCGAACAAATCACTGCTGGCGCCGTAGTGCAGGGTCAGAAAAGCATCGTCCTGGTTGTAGCGTGAGTCGGCCCGCAGCTCCGGCGCGCCGGCATCCAGATCACCGATCTTCAATTGCAGGCTGACCACAAAGCCCAATGCCGCCAACGCCAGGCTGATGGCAATGCACAGGCTGGCCCAGCGACGTCGGGTAAACAGATCGAGAAAACGCCAGAAGCCATGACGCCGCGCGCCGGCCTGATCGTTCTGCTCGCTCTTCAGGCTCAATTGCGCCGCGCGCGGCGTTACGCCGACATAGGACAGCAACACCGGCAGCAGAATCAGGTTGGTGAAAATCAGCACCGCCACGCCGATGCTGGCGATCACGGCCAGATCCTGAATCACCTGGATCTTGATCAGCATCAGCACGGCGAAACCCACAGCGTCGCAGAGCAATGCCGTCAGCCCGGCCAGGAACAGTCGGCGAAAGGTGAAGCGCGCGGCAACGACCCGAGGCATGCCGCGACCGATGTCCTGCATGATGCCGTTCATCTTCTGCGCACCGTGACTCATGCCGATGGCGAACACCAGAAACGGCACCAGCACCGAATACGGATCCAGTTGATAGTCGAGCAACGGCAACAGGCCCAGTTGCCAGACCACCGCCACCAATGAGCAGAACACCACTAGCACCGTGCTGCGCAGGCAGCGTGTGTACCAGAACAACACGGCGGTGGTGATCAGGATCGCGACGGCGAAGAACAACAGGATCTGCTTGAGCCCGGCAATCAGGTCGCCGACCTTTTTCGCGAAACCGGTGATGTGAATGTCGATCCTGTCGTTCTGGTACTCGCTGCGCAACGCTTCCAGTTGCTCCGACAGCACCGAGTAATTCAGCGCCTGGCCGTCGGCCGTCGTCGCCAGCAACGGCACGTAAATGATGCTCGAGGTTTGATCGAACGCTACCAGTTGGCCGAGTTCGTTAGAGCGCTGCACGTTGCGGCGCAAGGCCTCGAGACTGGCCGGGGTGCCAGCGTAATCGTCCGGAATCACCGGGCCGCCATCCAGTCCGTCTTCAGTCACTGCGACCCAGCGAGTTGCCGGGGTCCACAGCGACTTCATGTAGGCACGGTCGACGCCGGGCAGCAGGTAAAGCTTGTCGCTCAACGCCTGCAGGGTTTTCAGATAGTCAGCGTCGTAGATATCGCCCTGGCGATTGGCGACGACAATGCGCAAGGAGTTGCCCAGACCGCTGAGCTGCTTTTGATGTTGCAGATAATTGGCGATGTAAGGTTGTTGCGTGGGAATCATCTTTTCGAAACTGGCGTTCAGCTCGACGCGCGTGGCCTGATAGCCCAGGAAAAGCGTGGTCACCAGGCACACCAGCAACACCCACAACCGGTGATTGAACAAAGTGCGTTCCACGACCGAGCCGGAGCGCGGGTCGAAACTCGCCAGGCTGGCCGTGGCGTTGTCGAATGGTTTCATAACCTCACTCCGAAGCTGTTGCAGTGGGCGACGCCAGGCGCGTCACCCCGGTGAAACCGGCCAGCACCAGGCTGCCATCGGCGGCCTGCACGACACTGGAAATCGGTTTGCCCAGCGGTTTGCCGAAAGGCTGCAGGGTGGGTGCGTCGCCCGTGGTGCGAAACATTGCGCCCGCCTGATTGACCAACAACAGCTGGCCGTCAGCGCTGCGAATCGCTTCACTGAAGGACACCGGCATCGGTACGGGCGCGGGCACGAAGCTGTTGCCGTCGTCGGTGGAAATGAACGCGTTGCCTTTCAGTCCTGCCGCCAGCAGCGTGCCGTCATCGCGTACTTGCAGGGCGAAGAAGCTGCCGCTGTACGGGCTGTCGAGCGCGACGAAAGATTGTCCGCCGTCCTCGGAACGGGCCACATAGCCTTGCTCGCCGGCGATGAACCACCGCTCGCCGTGTTGTGCGATGGAATACAGATGCGCGCCCATCGGATTGTCGATCTGGCCCATCAGCGACTGCCAGCTCACGCCGCCGTCCTCGGTGGTAAACGCGAGGCCGTAGGCGCCGACGATCAGGCCGTGACGCGCATCGGTGAACTTGAGGCTCAGAAACGGTTTGTCCGCGCCTTCGCTGACCATCCGTTCGGCGGTTTGCACGCGTGCCGCCGCTGCGTCGGGGTCACTGGCGGTTGGCAGTTGCTCGCGTGCGGCGTGCAACTCCAGTTGCGCAGCGCGGTTGCCGTCCAGTTGCAAAACCCAGTTTTCGCCACCGTCGTGGGTGACCAGCACCGCACCGGCATGGCCGACCGCCCAGCCGGTATTGGCATCGACAAACTGCACCGCCGTAAGGCTGACGGAGACCGGCACCTGCGCCTGCCGCCAATTGATGCCGTTGTCATCGGAGAGCAAGACGATGCCGCGTTCGCCGACCGCCACCAACCGCGCACCTGCCCGCGCCAGATCAAGCAAGACCGCTTGCCGGGCCTGCGGCGCGCGCATCGCCGGGGTGTGCAATACATCCTCAACGGCAGCAGCCTGAGCCTGGCTCACGGGTAATACGCAAGGCAGCGCCAGTAACGCTAACAACCGCCCGAGCACCTGACAGATTCTGTTCATACCGACCTCGAAACCACCTGTGAAACCGGATCGCCACAGCGTGTCGCGATCCGGCCCGATTCAACGAACCCCGGCACCCGCCATCGCCGCCGGCGAGAATTCAGACGCCTTGTAGCGATCGACCACGCCGTATTGTTCAGGCAGACCGGTGTAGACGTTCTGGATAAACCAGGCGCCGGAGGTCAGGTCGTAGAAACCCGAAGACAGCTGCGCTTGCGCTGGTAGATCCGGCAGCACGGCCGGTAGCGACCACAAGGTTTTGGCGAGTTGACCGTTGGCGTCCCAGCGATCGCCGAGCATCGCTTGCCAGGTATCTTCGTCGAGGTAGTAGCGGCCCTTCGGCAGTTGGTGACGCTTGCCCGGCGCGAGTTCGGCGTCTACCACCCACACGCGATGCAATTCCCAGCGCACGTAATCAGGATTCATGTGGTGGGCCAGAAACAGGTCTTCCGGTTTGCCGGCCGTCAGGACCTTGTTGGTGTTGTAAGGGATATACACTTCCTGCTTGCCGACCAGTTTCCAGTCGAAGCGATCGATGCGTCCCTGGAACACGCTCAACTCATCGAACGACATCACCCCGGCGGTGGCCGGCGTCGGTGTGTCGCAGCAGGCATTCGGTAATTTGCGCACGCGGCGCTGGCCGGTCAGATAAACGTGAGCCTGGGACTTGTCGCCGTTGATATTGGTCCGGCCCATGATTTGCTCACCGGCACGCAACGGCGGGCCGACGTTAAGCAGACGGAACAGCCAGTAATCACCGGCGAAGCTTTCCGGCGTGCCGTCCTGGTAGTAATACGGCATGTCCTGAATCGCCTGGCCGTCGGTGGTCATCACCTGTTTGCCATCTGCGGTCATCAGGTAATGGCGAAAGTGCATGGCCAGTGACGTGCCGCGCCAGTTGAGGATGTGGTTCCACATGGCTTCGGCGCCGTTGTGCGGAATCGGGAATGGAATACCGCCAAACGCGCCTTCGGGCACCGGGCCAGCGCTGCTGTCGACCAGCTTGGCGCTGGTGGCATTTTTCAGGGTGTTGTCATACACCCATTGCGGTGCGGCGGCCGAGCGACGGGTCGGATAGACGTCAATGCGATAGGTGTCAGGAAAACGCTTGAACATCTCCTTGGTGCCATCGCTGAGCTTGGCGGCGTATTGCGCCAGATTCTTTGAGGTGATGCTGAACAGCGGCTTGTCAGCCGCAAACGGATCGCTACGTTTGCCGCCCGGTTTGTACGCGGGGTCGACCTTGGTGTAACCGCCCTGCCAGGCCGGAATGCTGCCGTCGGCATTGCCTGCGCGCTCGGCACCCATTGGCGTGAGACTGCTCGACAGTTTGGCCGCCTCTTCTGCGGTGGCCGCAGTTGCAACCTGGCTCAGGACGGTCAGCGTTCCGAGCAAGGCAAAGCACAGAGCCTTCAGCCGTGGGAAGCGATTGTGGTGGTGAGAAGTCATGCGCAAGTCCTCTTAAAACGTGGTCTTGACGGAGAAGGCGAGGTAATCCCGATCCTTCAGCGATTGCTTGTAATTGAACTGGCTGAGGCCGTTGAGGTTGGTGTCCTCGGCGCCGTAGTAATGCGTGTAGGTCAGGCCGGCCGTGACGCGATCGAGGTAAGTGGCGGTAATGCCGATGTTGATGTCGCCACCCTTGTCCGGGCCGAACGAGCTGACCACCGCTGATTTGCCCAGCGGGAAATAACTGACGCCAACCGGAATGCTGATATCGATGCCGGAAGAGAACTGGCGATAGGTCGGCGTATAGACGACTTTGAAACCCAGGCCATCATCGGTGGCGTTCGGGTCCAGCGCGGTGCGATTTTTAGTGACGCTGAGCAGGCGGTTCCACGCCACTTCGCCAACCAGTCCGGACTCGCGGGCGATAAAGTTCGGGCCAAAGGACGCCAACACGTTCAGGTTGACGTGAGCGGTGCGACCCACGGCGTAGAGCGCGTCGTCATCGTTGTCGGCAATGACGCCGGGCAGCACGGTCTGACCGTTCGAAACCAGCGGCATGTTCCAGCGCATCGACGCTTCACCGGCGAAGCTGTACTCGTCCACGGTGGTGGAAAAACTCGCGCCCAGCGCGCGAATATCTTCGGGGTAAACCCAGTAGTACTCGCCGATCTGGCCGGTGCTGAAGTTCGGCGCCGCCGTCGACGGTTTCAGATACAGCTTCGGCGTCTTGTCGTGGTACTGGATGGCGTAGAGGCCGTACTCGACGGTCTCAGCGCTGTATTTCAGTTGCAGACCGCCCTGCCCCGAACTGCGCGCTTCCTTGTCATTACCGTGGAAAAACGCCGCGGGACTGGCCGGGTTACCGCCAAGGAATGCAGGAAACGGCGCACCGACGATCAGACTCTCATTGCCTTCGCCAATGGTGTCGCTGGTGGAGAAATAACTGCCAGCGGCGGGCAGGCGGGTTTCTTCCCATTCGAGTTGGTAGTAGGCGCCGAGCGAGACGTCGTCAGTCAGCTGGAAGGTGCCTGACAGTTGATTGACCGGACGGGTGATTTCCTTGAACTGCGTGTTAGGCACCGACTGCGCCTTGACCACGTCAACCGGGGCCATGCCACCGGCAATGCCGTTGGCGCCGAAGAACAGGCTCTCGCCCCAGATCAGACCATGACGACCGGCGCGCACCGACGTTGCGCGATCGGCCACTTCACCGTTCCAATAAACGAAGGCGTCGAGGATTTCGCCGTCACCACCGTGCAGATGACGGGTGTCGTCGGTGAACTCGTCGTAGCCAACGGAGCGCGCGTTGGCGCGGGACGGATCGTTATTGTCGTTGTTGCCCTGGTACTCGCTGTCGTACCACGCTGCACCGCTCAAACGTGCGCCGAAATCCTGAAACGACAGATCCAGCTCCGAGAGGATGTCGGTGCGATTGGAAATCAGGCCTTTTTTGAACGCACGATCGCCATCGTCCTGGTTGAGCGCCACCTGACCCTCGGTCAACTTGCTGCTCGGATTCTGCGTGCGCCAGGCAGCGCTGTACTTGACCGTGTTGTCCCAACGCAGCTTGAAATCCGGGTTGCCGGTATCGATGTCGAAAGCGTGAGCGGCCTGGCTGCACAGCACCAGCAGCGCAGCAACGCTCAAACCAAAGGGTGCAGACGAGCAGACCGGGCGACGCGCGAGCGCCGCAGTCGTAGAACTAACCATCGCGTTAACCTCTTGTTTTTATAGTGGTAACTGCTGTGGATGCGTTGCAGGTGGGCTTAGATTGGCTCGGCAGTGCGCGCGAGCATTTGCTTGACCAGGCCAATGCGATCGAAGGCGCGGTCGTGTTGCATCTCCTTGTCGCCGGCCAGCACCGAGCTTTCGCTGATGTATTTGCAACGCTCGAAGCGCCGCGCCATGAAGCGCTGCAACTGCTGCTCGACGCTGGTGGAGGCGGACTGCTCGCGAGTGAGTTCTTCGCTGAGCACGATCGCGTCTTCGATGGCCATGCCGGCGCCTTGACCGAGGTGCGGCGTGGTCGCGTGGGCCGCATCGCCGATCAGCAGGACGCGTCCGCGATGCCACGGCTCATCGACGAACACCACTTCCATCGGCTTGTAGACGACCTGGCTGTTGTCGGTGATTTGCTCGCGCAGTTCGCCGATCAGCCCGGTAAAGCCTTGCAGGCGCTGGCGCATCTGCGCGGCCAGATCGGCAGGATCCATCCACGGATTGGACGGTTCGTGGGACGTCAGAAACAGGTACATCAAGTTACCGGCCAGCGGCACCAGCCCGGCGTTGCCGTCGGCGCTTTGATAGTTGGCCAGATGATCGATCTGTGGTGCGCGGGGAAAGTTGTAGCGCCACACCGATTGGCCCGTGAAACGCGGGGTGTAGGCATCGCCGAAGACCAGGCTGCGCACTTTCGAGAACAGTCCGTCGGCACCGACCACCAGGTCGTAGTGGCCGCGATTGCCGTCGGTAAACAACACATCGACCTCTGTGCCGTTGTCGTCCAGCGCTTCCACACTCAGGCCCAAACGCACGTTGGCACCGAGTTGCAGGGCGGTTTCGCTGAGGACTTTGTGCAGCGCCAGGCGGGAAATACCGACGTTGGCGGGATACTGCGGGCCGGCCAGTCGCTGACCCGGAATGCGCGCCAGTTGCTGCCCGCCGGGGCCGTAGATAGCGACGTCTTCGAAGGCATAAGCGGCATCGAGATAGCCGTCGAGAACGCCGAGCTTGGCCATTTCACGGACGACGTTGCTCTGCTGAATAATCCCGACGCCATAGACTGTCCATTCGGACTTGAGCTCGATCAGGTCGACCTCGATACCTTTACGCCGCAAGGCGATGGCCGCACACAAACCGCCGATACCACCGCCCACGATCAGAACGTTGTTCACTGCACTCATGGTGTTCTCTCTTTTTATTCTTGTGATCGATGCTGCGTCGGGCACGGCATCGTTGGATGAAGCTTCCCGGCAAAGCAGGGATTTGACTAATCGCGAGTAAGGATGCGATGTATCGCCGTACGCGATACCTCGATTTATCCCGGCTGCGGCAACCCTTCAGGCATTCGCACCAGCAGCCAGCCGTCCTTCTCGTAGGTCGGCAGCGCCTCCAGCGTCTGGCCCAGGCATGGGCCGTAGATGCACTCGCCGGTCGCCGGCAGAAATTGCGCGCCGTGGGCGTAGCAGACGATCAGTTGGCCATCGGCGGACAAGAAACGGTCCTTGCGATACTCCAGGCGCACGTCCAGATGCGGACAACGGTTGCGATAGACCCGCACCTGATGGTCATGACGCAGGGCAAACACGCTGTCGCGGCCCTGCGCCAACGGATCGAATCCGCGCGCCCGGCCCTCCTCCAGTTCGTCCAGCCGACACAATGGCTGCGCAATAGCGCTCATGATCAGCGCCGGCCTCAACCGAGTTTCGGCGGCGGTCCGCCCGGGGCCCATTTTTCTTTCGCGCTGAACAGGAACAGCTGCGAGTTATCCGCCGACAACGGTGCGCGACGGGCCTCCCAGGCGTCATCGTGCTTGTCCATGTCAGCGTCGTATTCAATGTGGCAGCCCAGTGGACTGTTGAAGTACCAGAACCAGTTGGAGCCAAACAGGTGACGGCCCGGGCCCCAGAAACTGGTCCAGCCTTTTTGCTCGAAACGCGTCCCGGCCAGCAGCACTTCGGTGCCACTGCCCATGTGGAAGGTGAAGTGTTCGCAGCCTTTCATGTGCGGCGGGGTCTGGATCATGAACAGGCAATGGTGATCATCGGAGCCTGCCGGGCGCATGAACGGCCCGGCGCCAATGAAGGTGTCGGTGGTGCGAAAACCCAGGCGCTCGGCGTAAAAAGCTTCAGCTTTCGCCGCATCGGGCACGAAATACACCACGTGCGACAAAGTGCGCGGGACAGCGCCCATATCGAGGGTAATGCCCGGCTGGTTAAGCGGCCGCTGTGGCGCATGGCCGGCGGCGTTGGTCAGGTCATCCGGTGCGCTGTAAGGCTTGCGTACAGTGACCTGAAAAGCGATGGCGAAACCCATGTCGTCAACGCTGTGCAGCACGCCGTTTTGATCGCGACTGACGGGGCGGTCACGGGCCAGCTCATCTTCGATGGCATCCAGATCGCTGAGCGCAGCGACCCCGTAGACCGTCTCGCGAATCGACGGCGCCGGGCCGATTGCCGCCGGCAAATCAGGATCGTCGGCTCGACGAATAATCACGGCGGTGCCGTCCAGCGCTTCGAAACGCCCGCCGTTGCTGTCAACGCCGACCGGCGCAAGGCCGTAGTCGCGCAGGCAATCGGTGCAGGCTTGAATGTCATCGACGCCAAAAATCAGGGCATCAAGGCCAATGATGTTCATGGCTTACCACTCCATTGAAATTATGATCCGGTGACTGTCGCCATGGACGCCTTGCAGCGCGCCGGGCCTGACTGGAAACCGGTGGTGGTGTCGGCAGCAGGGCCGACTGCGGCGAAGATTGGCGCAAGGGCTGACAGCTGACTAATCGCGAGTCGGGATGCGACCTATCGGCAAACGCGATACCTGCGACGAAGGTTGACGTGTCGATGGATTCGTTCGAATGTATTGCGAAAATAAATACAAGAACGGACCTGCCCATGCGTTTCAACCATCTGGACCTGAACCTGCTGGTCGCGCTCGATGTATTGCTCGAAGAGCAGAACATCACCCGCGCTGCCGAACGCCTGCACATGACCCAATCCGCCACCAGCGGCGTGCTCGCGCGATTGCGCACCTACTTTGAGGATGAGCTGCTGGTCCAGGTCGGACGCAAGATGCAGCCCACGCCCTATGCCACGGAACTGGCCAAACCGGTACGTGAAGTCCTGCTGACGATCCAGTCTTCAATCACCGCTAAACCGGTGTTCGACCCGGCCACCAGCAAGCGTCATTTTCGCTTGGTGACCTCGGACTATCTGATCAGCGTGCTGTTCGCCCAAGTGATCCAGAACATTCATCAGCAAGCGCCCAACATCACTTTCGAAATGCTTGGGCCCAGCGACAATTCCGGCGAGTTGCTGGTACGCGGCGAGGTCGACCTGATGATTGTTCCCGAGCGCTACATCATTGAAGGCCACCCTTCGCGCCTGCTGTTCGAGGAAGAACACGTGTGCGTGGTGTGGCAAGGCAATACGCAAGTCGGCGACACCCTGACCCTTGAGCAGTACATGGAGATGGGCCATGTCTCGGTGGGCTTTGGCCGTACCCGACACATGAGCATCGAAGAGTGGTTCATGAATCAATACGGCTTCAATCGGCGCATTGAAGTGATCACCAGCGACTTCAATACCCTGCCGCAACTGATTGTCGGCACGCAGCGCATCGCCACGATGCACCAACGTCTGGCGAACCTCTACGCGCACTATCTGCCGCTGCGCATCCTGCCGCCGCCGGTGAAGATTCCGGTCATGCGCGAGTACATGTTGTGGCACCGCAGCGTTGATGGCGACCCGATGCACCGCTGGCTGCGCGAACGCATCAGCGAATCCATCCAGCATCTGCAACACGTGCCCATCGTATCTCGCGATACCTCGTATCCGCCGTCACGATTGGCCAATTAGTCGGGTGATCCTTAACGTGCCTTGGGAATGCCAAGGCAACCATAAGGACAACAATAATCATGTTTCGCTATTTCCCGACCAACTACGTTTGGAATCTCTCTGTCGACCTGGCCATTGAAATGGGCGCGCGCATGGGCGAAATCGAAGAGATGTGCGCCCCGCTGCAAGAGGCGGCCAAGCAGCCGGACGCCGCCGGCACTCGAGCCTTTCGCGAAACCTGGGCGAAAATGGCCGACAAGCTCTGCGGTCTGGCCGAGGAAGACGAAGGCAATGGCCGGATGCTCTCGGCTGGCGAAAAATACAACCGCGCCGCCACTTACTATTTGACCTGCGAGCGTTTGCAAGCCCACGGCGCTCCGGGACGTACCGAGCTTTATCAGCGTTTTCTCCAGACCTTCAAGCGCGGCGTCGAACTGTCGCGTGAAAACTGTGAACGGGTGGAAATTCCTTACGAGGGCAAACATCTTTCCGGCTTGCTGGTGCGCGCCGAAGGCGTCGAGGGGCCGGCGCCGATACTGGTGCAGGTCAACGGTCTGGACTCGACCAAGGAAATGAAATACCGCGTGGGTCTGCCAGCGTGGCTGGCGAAACGCGGCATCTCTTCGCTGATCATCGACCAGCCCGGCACCGGCGAAGCGCTGCGCCTGCATGGCCTGACCGCACGATTCGACAGTGAGCACTGGGCCAGTCGCGTGGTTGACTGGCTGGAAACCCGAGGCGATGTCGATGCCACTCGCATTGGGCTCGAAGGTGTCTCGTTGGGCGGCTATTACTGCCCGCGAGCGGTTGCATTCGAACCACGCTTCGCCTGCGGCGTCGTGTGGGGCGCCAACCACGACTGGCGTGATGTGCAAAAGCGTCGACTGGAAAAAGAAGGCAGCTTCCCGGTACCGCATTACTGGGCGCATGTCTGCTGGGTCTGGGGGGCCAAGGACGTCGAAGAGTTCATGACCATCGCCGAAAACGTCCACCTCGATGGCGTGCTCGACCGCATCAAAGTGCCGTTCCTCGTGACCCATGGTGAGCAGGATTCACAGATTCCGTTGAAGTGGGCGCATCGCACCTACGAACAACTGGTCAACAGTCCAAAATGTGAACTGAAAATCTTCACCGAACGTGAAGGCGGCGTGCAGCATTCGAGCTTCGACAACAGCATCAATGCCGGGCAATACATTGCTGACTGGGTTGCTGAAACCCTTGGCGGTCGCACCGCTTGATCCACTGAAAAACACGCCATAAAAAACGCCGGACAATCTTTCGATTGTCCGGCGTTTTGCATTAACGGATTCAAGCGCTGGCGCAGCTATTGATGCCGTCAATACTCAGCCATCGATGCAATCTGCTGGTCGTCCCCTCGCCTGCTCTCTAGCCTCTCTTTGCAGAACAATCACATAGCGAAGACGCCATGACTGCCCTGCACCTGAAATGCCAGACCCTGTTTGACGGCACCGGACTGCAAACCCGCCAACAACAGACATTGATCGTCGAAAACGGCCTGCTCAGTTACGTCGGCGCTACCGCGCTGGCCCCCTCTCCCCAGCCAGGCGATACACAGGTGGATGCGGGGGATAATTTCGTGATGCCGGGGCTGGTGGATGTGCACACGCACCTGGCCTTCGGCAACGCGCAAAGCGAAGAAGACATTGATCTGTGGACCAGCGACGAATTTCGCGCGTTGCGCGGGATGTTCTTCGCGCAACACGTGCTGGCTGCCGGCGTCACCAGCATGGTTTGCCCCGGCGACAGCGGCCAGCTCAGCATCGCCGTGCGCAATGCGGTGACCGCTGGTTTATTTGAAGGTCCGCGCATCGCGGCGAGCAGCCGCGTCATCACCAATCGACAGAGTCTGAATGACTGGTTCCCGAGCCGGGTGGGTGCTCCTGAATACTTCACCGCGCAGTTGGTCACCAGCCGTAGCGATGCGCTCGCAGAAATACGCAAGCAGGCCAAGGACGGCGTCGACCTGATCAAGATCGCCATGGACGGCACGCACCGCCGCCCCAACGGCGAAATCATCGCGGCCTTCACCGCCGACGAAACCTTCGAAATGGTTGAGGAAGCGCATCGTCTGGGCTGCAAGGTCGCCACCCATGCCTACGGTCGCGAAGCCGTGATGTACGCGGCGCGTGCAGGCGTTGATCTGGTTTTCCATGCCTTTTACATGGACGACGCGTGCATCGAAGCGTTGCTCGAGGCCGGCAGCATCCTTGCCCCTACCATGACGTTCCCGCAGAACACCGTGGACTTCTGCCAGCCCCATGATCCGGCTATCAGCACCGGTTATGCCGGTTATTGTGCTCGCACATTGGAGGTCGGTTCGGCGGTACTCAAACGCGCCAAAGCGGCCGGCGTACCGTTCGCCTGCGGCAGTGATAGCGGGTTCGCGGTAACGCCTTACGGCGAATGGCACGCCCGTGAACTGGAACTGCTGGTGACCCGGCTCGGATTTACCCCGGCCGAAGCGTTATACGCCGCGACCGCTGTCGGTGCGCGCTGTATGCCGCGCGGTGAAACCCTCGGCTCGCTGCAAGTGGGCAAGCAGGCAGACTTCCTCGTACTCGACGGTTCACCACTGGACGACATCCGCCTCCTTCAGGATCGTTCGCGCCTGAAGGCCGTTTACAAGGCTGGCCAACCGGTGCGCATGGATCGCAGCCCCTACAACCCCAAGCAGGTGTCCGATTTCAACTCGCTGAAGTGGACCGATCTTTACACCCGCGACCGCGTGGCCCAACTGGGCAAGTGGGCCGTATGAGGACTGAGCTCATGCAACGACTCGACTTGCTGACCGCCACGAACATGGCAAGCGATGCCATTCGCATTGCTCGGGAAACCGGGATCAAACCGCTGGGCGTTGCCGTACTGGATGCCGCCGCCCATCCCTTGGCGATATTGCGCGACGAACACGCCACTTTCCTGCGCACGCAAATCGCCACCGGCAAGGCACGCGGTTGTCTGGGCATGGGTTTTGGCGGACGTGAACTGGCGCGGCGCGCGCAGGCCATGCCGGCGTTTTTCGATGCGATCAACAGTTTGACCGGCGGCGAGGTGATTCCCGTGGCGGGTGGTGTGCTGATCCGTAATGCCGAGGGCGTGGTGCTCGGGGCTATCGGCATCAGTGGCGATACCTCGGACAACGACGAGCGCTGCGCATTGCTGGCCATAGCCAAGGCTGGATTGGTCGCCGACAGCGGCGATCAGACAGAGGGTTGATCAAGCAACGCGGCCTGTTCCAGAAGCAGGTCGCGAAACCATTGCATCGCTGGGTCATGTTCTTGATAGGGATGCCATTGCAAGACTTGAACGGCTTCGGGGAACGCCAGCGGTGCCGGATGAATGCGCAACGGATAACGCTGGGCGAAGCGCTGCGCCTGTCGTTGAAACACCGTGGCAATGCGCGCGGTGCCGACAATGAACTGCGGCATCAGCACAAAGCTTTCAATGGTCACGGCCACTTGCCGCTCAATCCCGAGCTCATGCAGGTGCATGGCGTCCAACGCCAGGTTGTGCCCGTCGGCAAACTCGCGCACCACATGCGCCGCGGCGCGATAGTCGGCCATGCTCAGATGCTCGGCAAACTGTGGTTGTTGCGCGCAGACGATACAACAGAGCTGGTCAGTCATGAGCGACACATGGGGATAGGCCGGGTTCAACCGTCGCTGCGGCACGATCACGCAATCACTGCGCCGATAATCGAGCGCTTCGCTGACGACATCACCGTCGCGTGGCACCGGCATGTCGCGCAGGCTCAAGCGAATATTCGGAGCGATACGCGCCAATACACGGCTGACCGCTGGAAGCAGCACGTCGGCGACATAGTCGGAGGCTACCAGAGTGATATGTCGGTCGCAGTTCGCCGGATCAAAATTCAACGGCGCGTCGACGACTTCCCGTGTCAGCGCCAACGCTGCACGCACTTTTGGCAGCAACTCCAGGCCCAGCGCCGTGGGTTCCAGGCGGCGCCCCACTTGCACCAGTAACGGGTCGTTGAAATGTTCACGCAAGCGGCCCAGTGTCGAACTGGCAGCTGACTGCCCCAGGCACAGACGCTCGGCCGCCCTGCTGACGCTGCATTCGCTCAGTAAAGCGTCCAGCGCAACCAAGAGATTAAGGTCGAGGCGTCGATATCGCATGTGGGTTCCGCTGAAGGTGATGGTGACGTTTTTGCGCCCGGTTTGCGGGCAGGATCAAAAACGAATCATGACCTTAGCGAGCTGTGTAGCAATGCGCCAATCGCATGCGTCGTTGGGAGGTATCGCTAACGAAGATACCAAGCGCCAATGCGCGCTATAGCAGGTAAGCAAAAGCCCTGCGACCACTTTTGATGGAGAGCAACTCATAGGTTGCTCGAAAATCGATGCTCGTGGATGACGGTAATCGGCCAAAAGCTGACCGTCAGCATACTCCCCTCAAAGAACTCCTGATCTATAGTCACTGAAGAGTCCATAGGGCGCGGTAAAATTCAACTCGCAGGGAGCGTATGAATGACTCGTTTGCAAACACTCAAGTTGATTCAGATAGCCATTGCCCTTCCAGCCTATACCGTACCTTCAAGCACTACATTCGTCTTCACTCTTTGGTTCACCATCACCTCGACGATCAACCTGTTCACCTCACAATCCTTTTCAGGTTGGGGGGTGATCATGTTGTGGCTTCTGCTGTCGCTGTTCTCGCAATGGGCATGCTGGAGCATTTTTTCCGACTCGCTGGAGGACAGCCCCTCTGTGCAACACCTGCCACTACTTGTACTTGGGGTATTGTTAACACTGATTTTAGGTTTGAGTGCCTGGGTCCTTTTTCACATAGGCCTAATCTGGCTTATGTGCGGTACACAAGGCATTGCAGCCGGCGTTCTTATGACGATCAGTTGTGTGAGAAAAAGACGTCAAACTGGCGACATGCTCAGTGAATGAGTTCATCAGGGTGTCGGCCGTTTGCTGAGAGTGGAGGCGTAAAGCAGATGTTCTCTATCAGCCCATGCAACCGTTCGGGTGCGGCAGCGCCCGGTCAAAACACGCCACTCCCGAGCGGCTGCTTTTGGACGATTGCTGCCTGTCAGAGGGGTATAGCTCCAAATTGTTAGATTCCCTGGCAGCGCCTTGACCCAAAAGCTCGGGCGGGTTGCCTGGATTGCTGACTCAAAGGTGGTAGATGGCATAAAAATATCTTTTTGCGATGTCAAAAAGCTAGCTGGTCACGCATTGAAAATTTAGTTTTGGTCGCCAATTCAGCGCCGGATCGGGATGAACGAGCGCTAGAGTTTTTAAGGCGAAATTTGGGCGAATCCGGTCCGTGAAGTCTAATATCGGACGTAGACTGGTCCGCGTCAGGCCGGACTTTCAGTTCTGCTGCGACTTGTGGGCGGGTTTGAGTTTACAGACCGAAAGCGGCCTCCGAGCAAACAGGAAGGAGTTAGAATCCTATCCAGGTGATCGGGTTTACCCAATGATGGCTTTCGACCCATAGCTGCACTTCACGATCTACGTTCCATAAGTAGAGTTCGCAGGGGTAGGCGAAATGCTGCGGCCATCGATTGTCCTTCATGTGTTGAGCTAGCTGTCGGACGGCCTCCAATGGCATCACTAAACCAACCGGTTAGAAACTCCTATCAGCTTCGAGGTGCTTGGGATTGGAAACTACCTATTACTCAAGAATTTATTTAGAATTTTATCAATTTTAGCAATTGTTTGGACCGCAATATCAATCGCTTCAGTTGGCGTAACGTGCTCAGCGATGAGAATTCTTCTTCGGTCAGAGGTCTGTCGCTTACTAAGGCCACTGAAGAATGTTTCAAAACTAGCACGCAATTCCGCCTCGTCGCACGTAAGAGGGTTGAATTCATTCTTCAGCCACACCAATTTTATCGTAAACTTTGGAGCTGATGGAGTTGATACTCTAGCGACTCGATATACGTCGAGGTACATTGGCCAGCCCTCATCACGCTGGAAGCTTCCGATTTTGGAAGAAGTCAGAGCGACCCAATAACTCCCTTCTTGGATAAACTCCGCTGCTAAACTAGGCTTAGCTTTGGCAAGCTTCTGCGCTAGGCTTGTTACTCCTCTAATCTTGATTAGCTTCTCACAGACCGGTTTGTGCTGAGAGAAAAATATCATCAGTTCTCCGACCGTCCCTTGGAGAATGGAGGGTTCCCAAGTCTCCATTGGAACGCGCTTAAGCTCACGCATGCTTTCGATAACTATTGGATAAGAAAGCGCAATGTCGGCCATCAAATCTGACTGCGCCTTGCTCGCTGGGCTTTTCCAATTGGTTACACTTTGGCAGTAGGTGGCTAAAAGTTGCGCCGATTGGTTTCCTCGATTCAAGCTGTGTCGGGCCCGATTTGCTGAAGGTTCAAGCCACTGATAATCAAGCAAGCACCAGCGATTGCCAAGGGAGGATAAATGGGCTTCAGAGTACGACTCAAGATCTTTATCAATGACTACAAATGCGACGTCGTACCCTGAAAAAACCATACGAGCGGCTAATTCTGATTTTACTGATTTTACATATCTCTCTAGCTGCCCAGCATCTAACGCAGCTTTTATTTTGTTTTCAATTGCTATAAGTATTCTGTTCCTTGGATCTAATAAAAAAAGATCCAGCCTGCCATTGCTAGAGCCATCATTGATCTTTATTTTAAATTCTCGCGTTACAAATGCAGCGCCGAAACTGGTTGTGCGTATCCTGCCTAACGTCCACTTCTCAAAGAATTTTTTATTGTCAAACTTGCAGTTATCACTTGCCTCACATGCAGCCTCCAAAAAATCTTTGATAACGGCGTCGCCTTGAGCATGCCCTTCGTTGGGGTTCATGCACCAAGCCAATATACTCGAATTTTGGTTCTCATTTAAATTTATAACATCGAATACGTTATCGGCTATCTTGTTAAGCTCGATTAGCTCCAGTAATTTTGGATCACTTAAGAAGCTATAGAGTTCGTCAGATTTCATTGATCGTACCTTAATAGGTGCAACTTTGACTTCGAAGATTTTATCTGATTTCAGTACAGTGATTGATAAAGTAGTTAAATTAATTTGATAGATTCTATGTTTGCTGATCAGGCACTCCATTTCTTACAAGCTCAGTTAGCGAGAGAAGAGTAGGGAGTTGCTTGCACGCTGCACAAAAATTATCGGATTGCTCTATGACATCCTCTAAACATAATAGATGAATGGAAATCCTGTCAATGCCATCATGCCCAAATAGTCTTTCTCTGAATGTATCTTTGAATCCAATGCCAGACAAAATTATACTGATATTCGCGTTGTGAAAGGCTATATCCGAATAGTAAGATCTAGCATCTTCTCGATCCAGTTGCGTGCTTCTTAATTTCGATTGAAAATGTATTTTTTTTCGTTGATAAACTAATTCCCCATCTATCCCGTCATCGCTACCTCTCGGGCCGGGAATCAGTCCAAGATATAATGCCATGCGCTGCCCTAATACCTGCTTCCCTGCATTTGAGCACTGTAGTATTGCACTTATGATGAAAAAGGTATTTCTATTCAATTTTAGCTGCTTCCAGAAAATTAAATAGTATGCTTATGCTATTTACCACGCAAATGGTATACAACTTAGTGTTCGTAATGCGGTTGGGGGTTTCTAGAGCCTTGATTCGATTAATATTTTTTAGGCTTAACTCTAGTTGGATTTTTTCTCCTTCAAATTTTCTGCAAAACTTAATTGGCTTAAGAAGATCATCTTCTGATCTTTTGAAAGCATATACGATGGATGAGTTTATTGCCGTTGTTAAATCCCACTCCATCAGTCTCATAATGCATTCTAGTTTTTTTGCCGAGTTCTCGCACAGCCGGATCGCTGGGAAGGCATCTGGTCTTTTAATTGTATCGAGGTTTTTGAGAGCGCCTAGATAGCCTTTATCATCTACATTGCTCATGCCAAAATCTCCCTGAAGCACCCTGTAATATACTTAAGGTCTGCACTTATATCCCAAATGTATTGGGACTCATTTAGGCAGCGGTCAAATTCGTTGTGATAAGGGATATTGAATTGCGTATGCCCATCTAGCGAAAGATCGTTCCGATTAACTCCCATAGCTACAAAAACTTTTCTTGATGGTACTGAAAATTTACTTTCTAAACTTTCGATCATCTTCAAAACTTGAAGTCCATGCACGTGCGAAAGTTGCTGATTGTCAATAGGTATCAATATTAGCGTGGGTTCAGCTTCAACTATTACTTGCAATGCGTTTGTGACGCGAGTATCAACGTCAACCACGATGTTCGCGTACTCGGAAAAGGCTCCCTTGTTTGAGAACTGTTTTCTATTTGGGTTCCAGGTCACGTCGACATGATCCATTCCTGTTTCTACAGTTAGTTCTTCGCTTGGAAATTTTTTTGTGAAAAAATGGAAGGCATCTCCTTGGCTATCACAGTCGATTAACAAGGTGCGTTTGAATCGGGAGCTGATTAGCCCAGCAATGTGAACTGCTAATGTGGTCTTACCTACGCCGCCCTTATGTTGGGCAATTACTGCTCGCATGAGAACCCCAGAGTTTGTTAGTCGCGTTGATCTATGAGTCAGCTGTGAATGAAAGTAATGTACAACGGTATAGGCTCTAAGTCGAATCGGGCGATTTAACTTACTAGCGGCCGATTACTGACATTTTTACGGCCTGCTGAGGAAGAGCACTTAAAGGATAAGATGAGGCCGATAGTCTGCTTCTGGCCGATTGCTGCCGGTCACCAACGCTGCAATCGTCCCATAGCTGCCGGTGAGGAACGGTAGATTTTGACCACAACCGGCCACTTGACCGCCCCCCAAACGTTTTGAGTCCGTCTGATCATCTACGAAAGAAGCGCTCGCAACGGAGCTGGAATGGGTACAACTTCCTTACTTTCCGGTGATACACAAACGTGTGTGACATTCGCTGTAAATGCCAGCACGCCTTCGCCTATAAACCCCTCAACCAAAAAAGTGAAAGAGTGCTCGCCCAACCTGGCCACGCTGACTTTAATAGTCAATTCGTCATCCCACGTCAGCGGAGCCAGCAACTCGATCGACATCGCACGCACCGGCGGCAATATATTAAAACTCATCACCACTCTAAGCCCCGGCCCCCCTACCCATCTGTCGAGTGCTACACCAATGGCCTCTACAGCAAAATATGAGAATCGCGGGGTGTAGACCACCCCTGCCGGATCACAATCTCCGAACAAAATAGTTCGACTTACAAAAACCGCATCAGGCATTAAATCCCCCCTACTCGCCAGCGTCAGGCCGATATCGATGAGTTCTTCTCGCTCGGCCATCAAGGGCTTCTGCCTTTGATGGCGGCGATTGTCCCCACATCAGCGACTCAAAGATTTTCACCTGGGGCCTAAGCACTCATCTGCTTGAACCAGTCAAGACTCTCAACGGTAGACCCAGAAGGACGATATTCACACCCGATCCATCCCGCGTACCCGCGCTGCTCCAGCGCCGCGAACAACGCGGCAAAGTCGATACTCCCCGTTCCCGGCTCGTGACGCCCCGGGCAATCGGCAATTTGCACGTGCACGGTTCTGTCATAAAACCGGGCCAACACATCGGCTGCGTCTCCGGTCAAAAGCTGGGCATGGTAAAGATCAAGAATCAGTCCGACACTCGGGAAGGTCTCCAGTACCTGCTGCGCCTTGCTGAAGTCAGACATGTAATAGCCCGGCATCGCCTCCGCGCTGATCACTTCGATAAGCGGCCGCAGCCCCTGGTCTTCCAAGTACTTGACCGCATATTCCAGGTTGCCCGCGTAGGTTCGCTCAGCGTCATTCTGCGTGGTAACGCCCGACATGATGTGGACATCCGCACACGCCAAGGTCTTTGCGTAGCGGGCGGCCTGGAGCAACCCGTCACGAAACTCCTCCCCCCTGCCCTGTAACGCGGCGATGCCTTTGGTCACGCCAGCCGGGGCGGCGAACTGAATCAACGGCAAACTGTATTGGGCTAGATGGTCGGCAAGCAGACTGGCGTCGAATTCGTACGGTGACGGGAACTCCACTGCCCGGAAACCGGCGGCTGCGGCGGCTTCGATGCGTTGTAGAAAAGGCAATTCATTGAATTGGAAGCCGAGATGAGCATTGAACTTGAGCATTGGGTAATCATCCATCCTGGGAAGAAACGACATCATTAGCCTGGAGCATCCTTTGCCGCTCCAGCACTGCACTATCGCAAGTGTGTTCAACAATTAAAACCAGGTTTCCATCTGGATGCCGTATTGCCACACCCCTCCCGCCTGGAAGTCGGACATGCCAAAGGCGTCTGTGGTACTGAACCTGTCCAGATCCGAAGACCAGTTCATGTAGCTGGCGAACACTCGCAACTCGGGTCGCGTGAGAAGATCACCAACGTCAAGCTTGAATGTCGGGGCGACCGTGAATTTCCAGAAGTTACCATCGACCGCATTGCGTTGTAGATAGCCTTTGGGGTCGAGGTTCATGGTTTGCCAGCTCATTTCGTAGGCCATTTCGAAGTTGCTGTTGATTGTGTTGGCCAAGCGCACGTTCAAGGTCAGCCAGCGGTAGTCGTCACCTTTGACGTATCGATCCTTGCTCTGTTCGGCCAGCAAGCTAGGCCCGATGCGCCAGTCAGAGGTCAGCGGGGTCTCACCGTAAAGCGCCAGACGCAGCGCGCGGGCGTCGTCGATCAACTCACCGTCCGAGCCAATGTTCTTGACCTCTGCCCCCAGACCCTGCCCATAGAGCAACGCCGTTTTGAAGAAGCCTTCCCTGCCGAAAAAGGTCTTCTGGTGATTGGCCAGCATGCTGTGCAAACCACTATCCGCAGGCGTCAAACCGGCTTTGTTGGTGTGGGTGCTGAAATCGTTTTTCTTGGCGCCGATGGCGTTGTACATCCACTGCCACTGGCCATCCTCGAAGAACTGGTTGGAGGTCAGGACGTAGCTTTCCACATCGGCATTAATCCCGCCTTGACTGAAATCCCCGTAACTACGCCCAATCAACGAGTAATTCGAGCGCCAATGCTTGTTCATCTGCACATCGTAAATTCCACCGCCAGTGCCGGCCAGGTAAACGACGTCGGAGTCCAGCCAGTGAATATCGAAATTATCTCTATCGAAGCGCTTGCCCGCCCACAGCGTAGCGTTCTCGAAGACTGAATTGCCTTTGAACGCAGCGACATGGTCGAGCGTGGCGAACACCTGGCGCACGTTGAGGTTGCTTTCGTCGGCCGTCCAATCATTGGAGCTTTCCAGGCCGTCGGCGATGGAGACCGTGAATTTTGAACGGGTGCCGTTTTGCGCATAGAGCTCTTTCGACAAGTCGATACGCATGTAGGTGTCGTCCTCGTTACCGAGTCGCCCGACTGCACCACCCACCGAGCCTGCCGGCGTTGTGTAAGGGCCGCCACGCCCGCCACCCAGCCCCTCGTCGACCAGCAATCCGGAGCGCGCATAGCCGTTGAAGCTGAACCCATCGGTGAGATGTCCGGTACTGCCCTCCTTCTCCAGGCTTTGCTGACGGGCTTCGAGTTTTGCCAGTCGGGTATCCAGAGCCGGTGCGGAAATGGCTGTTGCGTTAGCCGCGACGGACTGCGAGGGAGGCGTCGCGAATTTGATCTGCTGCAATTCCCGGGCAATTGCCTGGGTCTGCTGTTCGGCTGTGGCTGCACGCTTTTCCGCTGCGCTGGCACGCGCTTCAAGTGCGGCCATGCGCTCTTCCAGCGTCGCGGCCTGAGAAGCCGCCGCCGATGTGCCGAGCACGCCGACCAGTAGCCAGCTTGATCCTATCTGCATGTTGATTCCCTGTTTTGTTTTTATTTTTGGTTGCCGCAGTTGCCTTTTTTTCGTGAGTCGCGAGTTGTCACAAACGACAAAAAAAGGATGCCTCATCGCAAATACGCTGCTACATTTGGCGATGTTAACGTTAACTTTTCTAAAAACAAAAATAAAGGACGCTCGATGAAACACCTGAAATCGCTCCTGCCCGTAGCATTGATCACCCTGTCTGCCGCACTGCCATCCGTCTCGAGCGCAACCGATCTGACGATCTCCTGCGGTGCGGTGGGTGCGGAGTTGCAGCTGTGCAAGGAGGCCGTCGAGACATGGTCGAAACAGACTGGCAACAACGTCGAGGTGGTCTCCACGCCTAACTCGGCAACCGAGAGGTTGTCGTTCTACCAGCAGATCCTCAGTGCGCAGTCCACCGACATCGACATCATTCAAATCGATATGGTGTGGCCGGGGATGCTGGCCAAACACCTGATGGATCTGCGTGAAGCGCTTCCCGCCAACGCGACCCAAGGCTACTTCCAGGCCCAGGTCGATAACGCCACGGTCAACGGGCGGCTGGTGACGATGCCGTGGTTCACCGACTCGGGGCTGCTGTATTACCGCAAAGACTTGCTTGAGAAATACAACAAGCCGATTCCCCAGACGTGGGAGGAAATGACCGCTACCGCCAGGGATGTGCAACAGGCTGAGCGCAACGCCGGCAACGCCAATGCCTGGGGTTACATCTTTCAGGGACGTGCCTACGAGGGGCTGACGTGTAATGCGCTGGAGTGGATCAGCAGCCAGCCGCAAGGCGGACTGATCAATCAACGCGGCGACATCGTGGTCAACAGTCAGGCCTCGAGAGCGGCGTTGACCTTGGCGAAAAGCTGGGTCGGAGATATCTCCCCGCGGGGCGTGCTCAATTACACCGAGGAAGAAGGACGTGGTGTATTCCAGTCGGGCAATGCGCTGTTCATGCGTAACTGGCCTTATGTCTGGGCCCTGGTGCAAAGCCAGGACAGCGCCGTAAAAGACAAGGTCGGCGTCGCTCCCCTGCCCCGCGGCGGCGAAACCGGCGAGCATGCCTCCACCCTCGGTGGCTGGGGCCTGGCGGTCTCGCGTTACAGCGCTCATCCGAAACTTGCCGCCGAGTTGGTGAGCTACCTGAGCAGTGCCCAAGAGCAAAAACGTCGAGCGCTGAAAGGCGGCTATAACCCGGTGATCGAGTCGCTGTATCAAGATCCCGAGTTGCTCGCGGCCATGCCTTATTACGCTCAGCTGCACAGCATTCTCAACGCTGGGGTCATGCGCCCCGCCGCCATCACTGCCGATCGCTATCCACGGGTCTCCAATGCGTTCTTCGATCGGGTGCATGGCGTGCTGGCGGGCGAGTTGCCCGTCGATCAGGCGCTGGCCGAACTGGAAAGCGAACTCACGCGCATCAAACGCCGGAACTGGTAAGCCACAAGGAAGGAAATCACCATGTCTGTCTCTACGACCCATGCCCCTTTTGACGAGCTTCTGCTCACGAGGGAGACGCCTGTACAACGTCGCCGAGTGCGCGCTGCCTGGCTGTTTCTGACGCCGATGCTGGTCTGCCTGGCCTTGGTGGCTGCGTGGCCGCTGCTGCGCACATTCTGGTTCAGCCTGACCGACGCCAGCCTGGCGGACACCGGTGGCGCAACCTTCATTGGCCTGAGCAATTATCTGCTGTTCAGCGATGCCGGCTGGTCGGGCATCCTCGTCGATCCACAGTGGTGGAATGCGGTGCGCAACACGTTGTATTTCACGGTGGTCTCGGTGGGACTGGAAGTCGTCCTGGGGCTGTTGGTGGCGTTGCTGCTGAACATCAAGTTCACCGGCCGTTCGCTGGTGCGGGCGTTGATTCTGATTCCGTGGGCGATTCCGACGATCGTCTCGGCGAAGATCTGGTCATGGATGCTTAACGACCAGTTCGGCATCATCAATCACCTGATGCTCAGCCTCGGCCTGATTGACGCGCCTCTGGCCTGGACGGCAGATGCCGACCTGTCGATGTGGGCGGTGATCATTGTTGACGTTTGGAAAACCGTACCCTTCGTCACGTTGCTGATGCTGGCGGCCTTGCAGATGTTGCCGAGCGATTGCTACGAAGCGGCCAGGGTCGATGGCATTCATCCGCTGAACGTGTTCTGGCGTGTCACGCTGCCACTGTTGATGCCTGCGCTGCTGGTGGCGGCGATCTTCCGCATCCTCGATTCGCTGCGGGTATTCGACGTCATCTATGTGCTGACCTCGAACTCGTCGAGCACCATGAGCATGTCGGTGTATGCCCGCCAGCACCTGGTGGAGTTTCAGGACGTCGGTTACGGCAGCGCGGCGTCGACGCTGTTGTTTCTGGTGGTCGCGGTGATCGCCATGCTTTATCTCTACCTCGGACGCCGTCAACTGGAGGTCCGCGCATGAGCCCGCGCCTGCTGAAAAAAGCGCTGTTGCGCCTCGGATTCTGGTGCCTGATCGGGGTGTTGCTGCTGTATGCGGTTTTCCCGTTCTACTACGCCATCGTGACGTCGCTGAAGCCCTCCAGTGCCTTGTTCGAGGTGAGTTACTGGATCGAAAATCCCGACTTCTCCAATTACGCGGCGATCCTCCACCAGGCCTCATTCCTGCGGGCAATTGGTAATTCGCTGGTGGTTGCGCTGTGCGTGGTCACATTGGCGCTGTTCCTCAGCCTGACCGCTGCCTATGCCTTGGGCCGAGTGAAATTCCGTGGGCGTGGCACGGTGTTGATGATGGTGCTTGGCGTGTCGATGTTTCCTCAGGTCGCGGTGCTGTCGGGACTGTTCGAAGTGATCCGCGCCTTGGGTCTGTACAACACCTCGTGGGCGTTGATCCTCAGCTACACGATTTTCACCCTGCCCTTCACCGTCTGGGTGCTGACCACCTTCATGGGGCAACTCCCCCATGAACTGGAGGAAGCGGCAATCATGGATGGTGCGTCCCCGTGGGTGACGCTGACCCGCGTGCTGTTGCCGCTACTCTGGCCCGCCCTGGTCACCACCGGTTTGTTGGCCTTCATCGCGGCGTGGAACGAGTTTCTGTTTGCCCTGACGTTCACCCTCACCGACAGCCAACGCACGGTGCCGGTCGCCATCGCCTTGATTTCCGGCGGCAGCCCCCATGAGTTGCCTTGGGGCTTGTTGATGGCTGCCTCGGTGCTGGTCACCGTCCCACTGGTGATTCTGGTGCTGATCTTCCAGCGCCGAATCGTTTCCGGTCTCACTGCCGGCGCGTTAAAGGGTTGATGCCCAATAAAGACAAGGAAAAGCATCGTGATCAAATTGAAACTGGACAACGTCAACAAACAATTGGGCGGCGCGCGGATTCTTCGCGACATCAACCTGGAGATTGCGGCGGGTGAATTCGTCGTGTTCGTCGGCCCTTCGGGCTGCGGAAAGTCGACGCTGCTGCGCCTGATCGCCGGACTGGATTCGATCTGCGCCGGTGATTTGCTGATCGACGGGCGGCGAGTCAACGACCTCGAACCGCGCGAACGTGGCGTCGGCATGGTCTTTCAGTCCTATGCGCTGTACCCGCACATGAGCGTCTACGACAACATCAGTTTCGGTCTCAAACTGGCCAAAACTGAAAAGAGCAGCCTGCGCGAGCGGGTGCTGAAAACTGCGCAAATCCTGCAATTGGACAAACTGCTGCAACGCAAACCAAAAGAACTGTCTGGCGGGCAGCGTCAGCGAGTAGCCATGGGTAGAGCCATGGCGCGGGAGCCGGACATTCTGTTGTTCGATGAGCCGCTGTCCAACCTGGATGCTTCATTGCGGGTGCAGATGCGCAACGAAATCGCCCGACTGCATGCCCGATTGCGCTCAACCATGATCTACGTCACTCACGATCAGGTGGAAGCGATGACCCTGGCCGACAAAATTGTCGTGCTCAATGGCGGCCATATAGAGCAGGTCGGCTCACCGCGCGAACTCTACGAGCACCCGGCCAGCCGCTTTGTCGCCGGTTTTCTCGGTTCGCCGAAAATGAATTTCCTGCCGGCACGCCTACAGGCGCCGGGCGAAACCAGCCTGGTCGATGCTGCCGTTTTGGGGATGACCACCCTGCCCTTCGACAGCTCGAACCTGGCGGCAGACACCGCGCTGAGCCTGGGTGTTCGCCCGGAACACCTGTCGCTCAAAGCGGCGCCGGGAAGCGCTGGCGTCGTCGTGACCGGGGTCGAATACTTGGGCAGTGAAACCTATGTGCACCTGGATACCGGGCAGGACGAGCCATTGATCTGTCGTTGTGAAGTCAACGCCGGTTGGCAGACAGGCGATCGGGTCGAGCTGCAACTGGACATCGACAAGATCCACCTGTTCGACAGCGACGGCACGGCATTGAAGCGCCACCCGCACGCCATTGAATCCGCGCAGGATGGCCTCTCTTTGCGCTCAGTCCGAGCACACGCCCTATGACCTTTTTGAATACCCAGAGCGATCCCATGTCTTCGCCCCTTGACCTTGCGCAGCGCGCACTGGCTGACAGCCAGTCTCGCGTCATCGAGGATTATCGACCCGGTTATCATATTGCCCCGCCGGCAGGCTGGATGAACGACCCGAACGGCGTCGTGTACTTCCGCGGTGAATATCACGTTTTCTATCAGCATCACCCCTTCGACGCGAAATGGGGGCCGATGTATTGGGGCCACGCCAAGAGTGCCGATCTGGTGCACTGGCAGCACCTGCCCATTGCGCTGGCACCCGGCGATGACTGCGACCGCGACGGCTGTTTCTCCGGTAGCGCCGTGGTCTGTGGCGATACCCTGGCCCTGATCTACACCGGGCACACCTGGCTGGGCGAAGTGGGTGATGAACGCTTGATCCGACAGGTCCAGTGCCTGGCAACCAGCAACGACGGCATCCACTTCGTCAAACACGGCGCGGTGATCGACAGCGCGCCGCAAGACACCATCATGCACTTCCGTGACCCCAAGGTCTGGCAGGCGGATGGCTATTGGTACCTGATTGCCGGCGCACGTCTGGGCGACAGACCGCTGCTGCCGTTGTACCGCTCCACGGATCTGCACGCCTGGGAATTCCTTGACTATGTGTCAGCCGGCAGCGAGGGCGATGGCTATATGTGGGAATGCCCGGACCTGTTTCGGCTGAATGGACGCGATGTGCTGCTGTACTCTCCGCAAGGCATGCAAGCCGACGGTTACGACCGGCTCAACAAGTACCAGACCGGTTATCGAGTGGGCCAACTCGACAACCAGTGGCAGTTCACGGGCGGGCCTTTTATCGAGCTGGATAACGGCCACGATTTCTATGCGGCGCAGACGCTGTTGGCCGCCGATGGTCGGCGCCTCGTCTGGGCATGGCTGGACATGTGGGAAAGCCCGATGCCGAGCCAGGCCCATCACTGGTGCGGCATGCTCGGATTGCCACGCGAACTTGAGCTGTGCGCCGATCGCCTTTGCGTGTATCCGGCACGGGAGCTCAGCGCGCTACGTATGACGCAATTGCCGGGGACGCCGTGGTGGGAAGCGTCGGGAACCCGCCGGGTGCCGGAGGTAAACGGCGACATGCTCGAACTCCATGTGCATTTGGATCTGCTCGGCTGCACTGACGGCCACCTGGGAGTCGCTTTGCGTTGCAGCGACGATGGCCGTGAAGAAACCCTGCTCTATTACGATGCGTCACTGCAGCGCCTGGTGCTTGACCGCAGCCGCTCGGGTGCGCAAGTCACCGGCCAGCGCAGCGTCTCGATAGACCCGGCGCAAGAGCGACTTGAGCTGCGCGTGTTCCTCGATCGCTCATCCATCGAGGTGTTCGACGAAAACGGCCGCTTCAGCCTCAGCAGTCGCCTCTATCCGCGCTCCGACAGTCTGGGCGTGAAGCTGGTGGCAAGCGGGAGTGGCGGCCGCGTCTCGATTGCCAAGGCATGGCCGCTCGGTTCTGCATGGTCATGAACGGCGTCATTCGGGTCGCGAGAAGCCCTGGCCCTGTGTCATGATTCTGCGTCAACCTGACCGGCCGCACTTCGCATGACTTCAGTGAAAGACGTTGCACAACTGGCCGGCGTGTCCCTGATGACGGTGTCTCGAGCGCTCAATACTCCGGAAAAACTGAGCCCCGAAACCCTTCTACGGGTGCGTCGTGCCATTGATGAACTGCAATTCGTACCCAGCCTGTCAGCGCGCAAGATGCGCGGTGACAACCTCCAGTCGCGCACCATCGGCGTGTTCGCGCTGGACACCGCGACCACGCCCTTCGCGGTCGAGCTGCTGCTGTCCATTGAGCAGACCGCGCAGCAGGCCGGCTGGAATGTCTTTATCCTCAACCTGCTGAGCAACCCGCCCACCGACCAGAACATCGACCTGATGCTGTCGCACCGTCCGGACGGTCTGATCTTCAGCGCCATGGGGTTTCGCCAGGTCAGCATTCCCGAGCGCTTGAAGAGCAAGCCGCTGGTGCTCGCCAATTGTCTGGCAGATGACAGCAGCCTCGTCAGTTATGTGCCCGACGACGAAATGGGCCAGTATCGCGCCGTACACCACGCGTTGAGCCTCGGCTACAAGCGTCCTCTGTGTATCAATCTGCCGAAACAGAGTCTGGCATGGGGGCTACGACAAAAGGGTCTGCAAAGTGCCTGTCAGGCATTCGGACTGGCGCCTGACACGCTCCTGCAATACGACCTTTCCGATCATGATGCCTACAGTGAAACAGCCGCTATCCTCGACCGGCATGTGATTGATGGTCGCCCCCAATTCGATATTCTGATCTGTGGCAACGACCGTATCGCCTTTTGTGCCTATCAACTGTTGTTAGGGCGAGGCCTGAAAATTCCCGACGATGTCGCCGTGCTCGGCTACGACAACATGATCGGCATTGCCGAGTTGTTCATCCCGCCGCTGACCACCGTGCAACTGCCGTACTACGAGATCGGTCGCCAGGCTGCACGGCATCTGATCGAGACCCTGGAGCTATCGGGAACTCAGCGAGTTGACTGTCCATTGGTGGTCAGGACATCACTCTGAGAGTGGGTCAGTTCGCTGATAGCACTCCCGATTGCTTTGGATTTGCCGAGTGGAATCAGAAGTCCACCGTCGCTGAAAGCAGGTAGGTTCTCGGTGTCGACAACGTCAACCCCGGTTCACTGTCATCCGAAGCGCCTGCCGAACTCCAATAACGCTTATCCAGCACGTTCTCGACATTGGCGCGCAGGGTGATGGTTTTCTCATCGACTTCAAACGCGTACCGAGTGCCGACATCGAAGCGCTCCCAGGAATCGATTTCCTTGTCGTTGGACTGATCCAGATACTGCGAACTCGAATAGATGCCCCGCGTTGTCAGCGTCAGCCCCTGCACCGTCGGCACGTCCCACTCGGCGCCGAGGTTGACGTTGTATTTCGGCGTCGCCGGCGCGCGATTGCCGTCGAAGGTGCCATTGGTGGTCTTGGTCAATTCGCTGTCGATGTACATCACGCCGCCAAGCAAACGGAAGCCTTTGAGCGGTTCGCCGAACACGCTCAGCTCCACGCCATTGTTCTCGCGCTTGCCATTGGGCCCGAAGACTCGCGTGGTGGCGTTGGTTTCGTACGCCGGTTGCTTGATGCGAAACACCGCAGCGGTCAACGCGTAGGCGCCGGCATCGTACTTGGCACCGACTTCAACCTGGCGGCTAATAAATGGCGGGAAGATTTCGTCTTCGTTGATGGAAGTCGACGGCGCGATCTTGCCCTGGCTCAGACCTTCCATGTAGTTGGCGTACAGCGACAGTTTGTCAGTCGCCTTGAACAGAATCCCACCCGAAGGCGAAACCTTTTCTTCGTCGTATGCGGTGTCACCTTTGACGTCATCGCTCCAGTCATCGACTTTCACCCGCTGCCAGCGAGCGCCGAGGGTCAGCAGCAATCGATCGTCGAAAAAGCCCAGGGTGTCGGACAGCGCTACGCCGCTGAAGCGGTTTTCCGTGTAGACCTTGGCGTCATTGCGTGTCGGCGTGCCGGGTTTTGCTGTTTCAACCGGGTCATACAGGTTGCTGCGTCCTGCCGCGTAACGCGCGCCGCCGTTCTCGAAGTCCATGTAGAAGTAGCTGGCCGCGAGGTTGACCTCATGGCTCACCGGCCCGGTATGGAACCAGTTGCGCACGCCTGCCGTGGCGGTACGGACATTCTCGTCGCGGGTGAAGTCGCGCGGCAGTACGCTGAAATCACCGGCATCGTTGGTGACGGAAACGGCGTGGCGCAAGAAGTCATGATTACTTTTGCGCGCGCCGACGCCGCCGTACAGCATCACCGAATCATTGACGTCGAACTCAGCGTTGAGCGTGCCGAAGGTGTCCTCGGTTTTCGCCTGAGTCCACGGTTGCGCGTAGTTGCGATGCACCTTGTTCGCGCTCGGAACCTTGGCATTGGCCGCGACCTGCACGCGCTCCTGTGGCGCATCGGTGTCGCGTTCGGTGTGGCCGATATCGGTCGAAAGCCGTAGTCGCTCACCGCGAAAATCCAGGCCGAGCACAGCCATGTCACGGTCGACGCTCTGGTGATCCCATTCCGTGTCACCGGATTGCTTCACGCCGTTGAAACGCAGGCCGAACTGATTGTCTTCACCGAACCGCCGGCCGACATCCACCGCGCCGCCGACCTGATTGTTCGACGCATAATTGGCCGTCAGCGAGGTGATCGGTTTGTCGGTTGCTCGCTTGGGCACCACGTTGATCCCCCCGCCTACGCTACCCCGTGGCGAGATGCCGTTAATGAGCTGGCTCGGGCCTTTGAGAATATCGACGCGATCGGCCATTTCCATGTCGATCGTGTAAGTCGGCAAAACACCGTAGAGGCCGTTATAGGCGACGTCGCTGTTGAACAGACTGAAACCACGGATGGTGAACTGCTCGTAGCGACCACCGGCCGGGTTGGTCGCGCGCACCGACGGGTCGCTGGAAATCAGATCGCCCAAGGTGCGCGCCTGCTGATTCTTCACCGCTTCGCTGGTGTAGGTGGTCATGCTGAACGGGGTTTCCATGAAGTCTTTCGCCCCCAGCAAACCCTGTGAGCCGCGTCGCGCAACCTGGCCACCGGCAAACACATCGTCGCTGGAGCCGGTGGCACCCAGAATCGACGTCGGCGCCAGTTGCAGGCTGCTGCCCTCGGCGGCTGGAATCAGTGTGTAGGCCTGCTCGCCCAGCGGTTGCAGTTGCAGACCGGAACCCAGCAACAAGCGAGCGAACCCCTCCTCCACAGCGAATTCGCCGGACAAACCGTTGCTGTTGCGGCCACTCACCAGTGCCGGATCGACCGACAGATTGACCCCTGCCAACCCGGCAAATCGGGTCAGTGCTGCACTCAAACTACCGGCTGGCACCTGGTAACTGCGCCGAGCGACGTCTTCGGCCCAACTGGACTGGATCAACACAGGGCTGGCACTCAGGCTCAGCAGGAGGCTCAACTGCAACAACGGACGCAAACGACTTGGGAATACTGCGGGCATTGGAAGAAGCTCTCGATTTTGTTCACTTACCTGCAATGACCGGTGAGGCGAAAAAAAGGGACAGGCTTCAGACGATATTTTTTCGCGGCGTCAGCGTTACCCAGAAACGCGTGCGCGAATGCACCTCCAACGGCAGGCTCGCCGCCAGCAGGGCCAGGACTTTATCGGTGTCGTCGAGACGGAAACTGCCGGTGACACGCAGACCTTCCAGTGCCGGCTCCCAGCGCAGCAGTCCCGAGCGATAACGGCTCAACTCGCGCAGGAAATCCCCCAACGGCTGGTTTTGCGCCATCAACACACCGTCACGCCAGCCCGGCATTTTGGCGTCGAACAGCGCGATCGGTCCGGCGCCGGAGGCCTGCAAATTGACCTGTTGCCCGGCGTTCAACTGCAGCACCGGCCCGTGCAACGGCTGCAATTGCACCGAGCCGCTGACCACCGACACGTTGCAGTCACGCTCGTTGAGGCGCACGCAGACTTCGCTGCGGCTGACAATGATCCGACCGTACGACGCGTTGACCGTCAATGCCGTGCTACCCGGAACGTTGAGCGCCATTTCGCCGCGCACCAACGTCAACTGACGGCTGGCCAGATCGACGTTCACCGCACTGGCGGTGTTCAGTTGCAAGGTGCTGCCGTCGGTCAGCCGTGTACGCGTGTGCTCTCCGGTGGAAGTCTGCAAATCCGCGCGCCAGACGTCGAGCGGCAACTGGCGACTGATCAGCCACGCCGTCGGCACCAAGGCCGCCAGCCCCAGCGCCCTTTTCAATGCTGCCCGCCGCGCCAGATCCGGGCGATCGAGTGTGGCCATGGCCAATTCTGTCGGCAGACTGGCAAAGCGCTGGCGCAGCAATTGAATCTTCTGCCAGGCGTTTTCATGGCGGCTATCGCTGTCGCGCCAGTGCTTCAGTCGCACGTGATCGGCTTCACTGGCCTCGCCGGATTCGAGCAATGCCAACCACTGTGCGGCGGCACGCGCCACTTCACGCGCTTCCGTGTTGGGTGCGACGCGCATCATAGATCCAACATCAAACAATGCTCGTAAGCCATTGCCATGTAACGTTTTATACTGCGCTCGGAAACCTGCAAACGTTCGGCAATTTCACGGTAACCGAGGCCTTCGATCTGACTCAGGAGAAAGGCCCGACGCACCGCTCGCGGCAAACCATCGAGTACCTCGTCCAGCGCTTGCAAGGTTTCCAGCAGCAGCCAACGTTGCTCGGGCGACGGCACGCATTCTTCGGGCAATTGCGCGAGGGCTTCGAGATAGGCCTTTTCCAGACTGCGGCGGGTGTAGAAATTGCTCAGCAGGCGTTTGCCCACGGTCAGCAGATAAGCGCGCGGCTCACGCATGTCGGCAATCGGTTGAGCGCTGCACAGCACGCGCAAAAAGGTATCCTGGCTCAGGTCCGCCGCATCCCAGGCATTGCCCATGCGCCGCCGCAGCCAGGTTTCCAGCCAGCCTCGATGGTCGCGATACAGTTCGTGCAGGTGCTGCGGCGATGGCGTCGCTGCTTCAGTCATCTCAAGAGTCCTGCGCGAAGTCAGTTTCAAATGAGAGTGATTCTATTTAACTTCAGCGCCGACACAAAGCCTTTTTATCCACGACGGAACTCATGAGCGCTTCAAGGTCTCGCTCGGCAACTCCTTGAACAACGCCCGGTAACTGCTGGAAAACCTTCCCAAATGCCAGAACGACCACTGCATCGCGACCTCGGCCACCGTAGTTTCCGTCGGCCGGCGCTTGAGCAATTCACGGTGTGCACTGTTCAACCGGCGCAGGCGCAGCCAGTGACTCGGGGTCATCCCGGTGTAGGCCTTGAACGCCTGTTGCAATTGCCGCAACGGCACCCCGGCCACTTGGGAAAGCTCCAGCAGATTGACGGTGTCTTCCGGCGAATCCGCCGCCCATTCCCCTACACGCTTCATGATCATCCGCTCTTCAGTACGACGCTGTAAGCCGCCGCGATCAAGGCTGGTATGAGCGTTGTCGAGGATGAACAGACAGTCTTCCAGCAGCTGCTGGGTCAGCGCATCTTTGTCAAGCGGATCAACAGCTTGCGACAACTTCGTGAGAGTTGAGCTTAACCATTTACTGAACAAGGCATTCTGCCCGCAATTGAGTTGCGTCATGAACAAGCCTTCAAGTTTCGCCACATTCAGACCGTGCTGACGGACAAACTCCGGACCGAACACCACGGCGATTTCCTGGTAGTTCTCCGGGGTGATCCAGATGTTGCGGCTGTCTTCATTGAGCAGGTACAGCGCGTTGTCGCTGCGATCAAAACAGAACGCCAGAGCACCCGATGGCGCGCTGAAATTCTGCTCGACGCGGGTGTTCATCTGCTCTTCATAGACCTCGACACCTTGCAGATCCAGATAGCGGATCTGCCCGGCGAAGTGACCCGGCGACATCTGTTGGTAATGCTGGACCCAGCCCGGTGTGGCGCGGACTTGTTCGGCGACATCGGCGGTGTTGAACGCTTGGACTTGTAGCGGATTGCACGTTGTCATGGGGTGACCTTGCGCACTCTTTTGGTGCGCTTTGGTGCTGCTTAAAGTGGATAGATGGAACTGCAAGGCTCGCCCAAGATAGTCGTCAACGCGCCACAGGGGAAGGGGCGGAAGATGAAACCCGCCCTCCCCGGCGTCTATAAAACCAATAACGAGGTCTTTATGAATGCCCCTTTCGATCAGCTGTTCACATGGCTGAAAGATCACAAGATTACCGAAGTCGAATGTGTGGTCAGCGACCTGACCGGCATTGCCCGCGGCAAGATCGCACCGACCAACAAGTTCCTGCATGAGCGAGGCATGCGCCTGCCGGAAAGTGTGCTGCTGCAAACGGTAACCGGGGATTTTGTCGACGATGACATCTACTACGACCTGCTCGATCCTGCCGACATCGACATGGTCTGCAAGCCTGTGGCTGACGCGGTCTACGTGATTCCATGGGCGATCGAGCCGACCGCCATCGTCATCCACGACACCTTCGACAAGTTCGGCAACCCGATCGAACTGTCGCCGCGCAACGTGCTGAAGAAAGTCTTGCAGCTCTACACCGACAAAGGCTGGAAGCCGATCGTTGCGCCGGAAATGGAGTTCTACCTGACTCAGCGCTGCGAAGACCCGGACTTGCCGCTGAAAGCACCGCTGGGCCGTTCGGGCCGCGCGGAAAGTGGCCGGCAGTCGTTCTCCATCGATGCCGCCAACGAATTCGATCCGCTGTTCGAAGACGTTTACGACTGGTGCGAACTGCAAGGTCTGGATCTGGACACGCTGATCCACGAAGACGGCCCGGCGCAGATGGAAATCAACTTCCGTCACGGCGACGCCCTCGATCTGGCCGACCAGATCACCGTGTTCAAGCGCACCATGCGTGAGGCCGCACTCAAGCACAACGTCGCCGCAACCTTCATGGCCAAGCCGATCGGTGATGAGCCGGGCAGCGCCATGCACATTCACCAGAGTGTGGTGGACATCGCCACTGGCAAACCGATTTTCGCCAATGAAGACGGGCAGATGAGCGAGCTGTTCCTGCATTACATCGGCGGTTTGCAGAAATACATTCCGAAAGTGCTGCCGATGTTCGCGCCCAACGTCAACTCGTTCCGCCGCTTCCTGCCGGACACCTCGGCACCGGTCAACGTCGAATGGGGCGAAGAAAACCGCACCGTGGGTTTGCGTGTGCCGACTTCCAGCCCGGAAGCCATGCGCGTGGAAAACCGCCTGCCGGGCGCTGATGCCAACCCGTACCTGGCGATTGCCGCGAGTTTGCTCTGCGGTTACATCGGCATGGTCGAAGCCATCGCGCCGAGCGCTGCGGTCCAGGGCCGCGCTTACGAACGCCGCAACCTGCGCCTGCCGATCACCATCGAAGAAGCGCTGACGCAGATGGAAGAATGCGAAACCGTGGCGCAATACCTTGGCGACAAGTTCGTCCGTGGCTATGTCGCGGTGAAGCGTGCCGAGCATGAAAACTTCAAGCGCGTGATCAGCTCGTGGGAGCGTGAGTTCCTGATGCTGAGCGTCTAACCCAAATCTGCACAAATCCCTGTGGGAGCGAGCCTGCTCGCGAAGGCGTCAGCACAGTCACCATTGATGTTGCCTGACCCACCGCTTTCGCGAGCAGGCTCGCTCCCACAAGGGATTAGCGAACCACCTGAAAAATCCAACAATCGATCGTTCCCACGCTCTGCGTGGGAATGCAGCCCGGGACGCTCCGCGTCCCATCCAAAGCCGAACGCGGAGCGTCCGTTGAGGCATTCCCACGCAGAGCGTGGGAACGATCATTATAAGAAGAGGTGTCGAAATGCGTCTGTTGAAATCCGTACTCCCGGTCGCCCTGAGCGTGCTGTTCAGCGCGGTAGCCCAAGCCCAACCCCAGGTCAGCGTCTACAACTGGACCGACTACATCGGTGAAACCACCCTCGCCGATTTCCAGAGCCAAAGCGGGATCAAGGTGATCTACGACGTTTTCGACTCCAACGAAACCCTCGAAGGCAAACTCCTTGCGGGCCGCACCGGGTATGACGTGGTCGTACCATCCAACCACTTCCTCGCGCGTCAAGTAAAGGCCGGCGCGTTCCTCAAACTTGATCGCTCGCAGTTGCCGAACTTCAAGAACCTCGACCCGAAACTGCTCGAACTGCTGGAGAAAAACGACCCGGGCAACGAGCACTCGGTGCCGTACCTGTGGGGCACTAACGGCATCGGCTACAACGTCGACAAGGTCAAGCAAGTGCTGGGCATTGACCACATCGATTCCTGGGCCGTGCTGTTCGAACCCGAAAACCTGAAAAAACTCAGCCAGTGCGGCGTGTCGATGATGGACTCCGCCGACGAAGTCTTCCCCGCCGTGCTCAACTACATGGGCATGGACCCACGCAGCGAAAACCCGGAAGACTATAAAAAGGCTGAAGCAAAACTGCTGAGCATCCGCCCGTACATCACCTATTTCCATTCTTCGAAGTACGTGTCGGATCTGGCCAACGGCGATATTTGCGTAGCCTTCGGTTACTCCGGCGACGTGTTCCAGGCCGCCAACCGCGCCAAGGAAGCCAAGAACGGCGTGAACATCGCTTACGCCATTCCGAAGGAAGGCGCCAACCTCTGGTTCGATCTGTTGGCGATCCCGGCTGATGCCAGTAACACCAAAGAAGCCCACGCCTTCATCAATTACCTGCTCGATCCGCAAGTGATCGCCAAGGTCAGCGCTTCGGTGGGTTACGCCAACCCGAACCCGGCGGCCAAGCAATACATGGATCAGGAGCTGGTCAACAACCCTGAGGTTTACCCATCCCAGGCAGTGCTCGACAAGCTCTACATCTCCTCTACCCCGCCCCAGGCGATCATGCGTCTGATGACCCGTTCCTGGAGCAAAGTGAAGTCGAACAAATGAATCAGTACACCCAGGAACACGCCCGTTCTTACTACGCCGCTTCGGCCCGGGCGAGCACACCTTTTCCGCTGCTGGACGGGGACTTGACTGCCGATGTCTGCGTGATCGGTGGCGGCTTCACCGGCGTCAACACCGCCATCGAGCTGGCTCAGCGCGGGCTGTCGGTGGTGTTGATCGAAGCCCGGCGCATCGGCTGGGGCGCCAGCGGGCGCAACGGCGGTCAGTTGATTCGCGGGATCGGTCATGAGGTTGAAGGCTTCGCCAAGTATGTCGGTCAGGAAGGCGTGCGCTATTTGCAGCGCGCCGGCATCGATTCGGTGGAACTGGTGCGTCAGCGCATCGGCGACAACGGCATCGAGTGTGACCTGCGCTGGGGCTTCTGCGATCTGGCCAATACCCCGGCGCAGTTCGCTGCCTTCAAGGATGAATTGGTCGACCTCGCCGAACTCGGTTACGCCCACGAAACCCGTCTGATCGGCCCGGAGCAGATCCGCCAGCAAGTGGTGAATTCCGACATCTATGCCGGCGGCCTGGTGGACATGGGTTCCGGGCACCTGCACCCGCTCGATCTGGTGCAAGGCGAAGCGCGATTGGCAGCGGCGCTCGGCGTGAAGATTTTCGAGCAGAGCGAAGTGCTGGAAATCATCCACGGCGCGACCGTGCAGGTGCGTTGTGCAAACGGCACGGTGCGGGCTGGCAGTCTGGTGCTCGGCTGTAATGCGCATCTGGACGAGCTCGAACAACAGCTCAGTGGCAAGGTGCTGCCGGCCGGCAGTTACATCATCGCCACTGAGCCGCTGTCCGAGGCGCGCGCCGCGCAGCTGATTCCGCACAATCTGGCGGTGTGCGACCAGAAAGTCGGCCTAGATTACTACCGGCTCTCGGCGGACCGGCGCTTGTTGTTCGGCGGTGCCTGCCACTATTCCGGCCGCGATCCTTCGGACATCGCTGCCTATATGCGGCCGAAGATGCTCAAGGTCTTCCCGCAACTGGCGGACGTGCGCATCGATTACCAGTGGGGCGGCAAGATTGGCATCACCGCCAACCGCTTCCCGCAGGTCGGCCGGCTCAAGCAACACCCGAACGTGTTCTACGCGCAGGGCTATTCCGGCCATGGCCTGAACGTCACGCACTGGTGCGCAAAACTGCTCGGCGAGGCGATTCATGCCGGTCACAGTCAGGGCATGGACGTGTTCAGCGGCGTGCCGCACATGACCTTCCCCGGCGGCCCGGCTTTGCGCTCGCCACTGCTGGCACTGGGCATGTTCTGGTATCGCCTGCGGGAAATGCTCGGCTGACAGCACAAACCGCGCTGACACGATCCGATCGTTCCCGGCTGCGCTTGATCGTTCCCACGCTCTGCGTGGGAATGCAGCCCGTGACGCTCCGCGTCACTGGACGCAGAGCGTCCCATGAGGCATTCCCACGCAGAGCGTGGGAACGATCATCAAGCGCAGGTGAGCTATTCACATTTGCTCTATCGCCAAGCACTTCTATATTGATGAGGTGCTTTTGCGTTCCTGACGCTCAGTGCCCATTCAATCGAGGAGACATGGATGAAGTCGTCAGCCACCGACGAGCCGCGAGCACCAGGCCAAGCCCCAGTCAAAACCCGCCGTTTCGGCATTTCACTCGTCTGGATTGTGCCGATTGTGGCGGTGCTCGTGGGCATCTCGCTGGTGGTGCACAACGTGATGCAGGAAGGGCCGACGATCATCGTCAACTTCAAGACCGGCAGTGGCCTGACGGCGAACAAGACCGAGGTCAAGTACCGCAACGTGGTCATCGGTCAGGTGACGGACGTCGAGTTGAGTGGCGACCAGAAAAGCGTCGACGCCACCATCAAACTGTCCAAACAGGCGGAAACCTTCACGCGCGAAGATTCACAGTTCTGGGTGGTGCGCCCGCGCATTGGCGCCGGCGGCGTCTCGGGCATCGACACCCTGCTTTCCGGTGACTACATCGGCGCCGACGTCGGCCAGTCCGATGGCCGCGCAAAGAACTTCAAGGGTCTGGAAAATCCGCCGCCGATCACCTACGGCGAACCCGGCAAGCGTTTCATGCTGCACGCGCCGGACCTCGGTTCACTGGACATTGGTTCACCGGTCTACTACCGCAAGATTCCGGTCGGCCAGGTCGTCACCTACGCCCTCAACCCCGAAGGCAAAGGGGTCGATATCGAGGTATTCATTCACGCGCCGAACGACGCGTTCGTCACCGAAAACACCCGTTTCTGGAATGCCAGCGGCATCGACATCAATGTCGGTGCCAACGGTTTTGCCGTGAAGACCGAATCGCTGTCGACCATGCTGGTGGGCGGTATTGCGTTCCGTGCTCCGGATTACAGTCCCAATGATGTGGCCGCCGCCGACGACAAGGATTTCGAACTGTTCGCCGACCAACAGAGCGCCCTCGCCCCGCCGAACGGCAAGGCGCAATACATGGTGTTGCGTTTCGAACAGTCACTGCGCGGACTCAAGGTCGATGCGCCGGTCGAGTTCCTCGGTATGGAGATCGGCCGGGTCGTGGGCATCAACCTGGATTTCGACGCAAAAAAACGCACCTTCCCGCTTAACGTCGGCATCGTCATTTACCCGCAGCGTCTCGGTCAGGCCTACAAAAAGATGCTCACCGAATTCAAGCACGACCCCAACGACGAAGCCGCCGGCATCCGCCTGCTGGGCACCTTCGTCGATAATGGCCTGCGTGCCCAGGCGCGCAGTGGCAACCTGCTGACCGGCCAGTTGTACGTGGCGCTGGACTTCTTCCCGAAAGCGGAGAAAGTCGCGTTCGATCCGACCGCTCGCCCGGTCGTTCTACCGACCGTTCCGGGCAGTCTCGAACAGTTGCAGGAAAAACTCGAAGCCGTGGTCGACAAGCTCAACAAGCTGCCGGTTGATCGCATCGCCAACAACCTCGACAGCAATCTGATCGAGTTGCGCAAAGGCCTGACCCAGTTCAACGCCAAGACCCTGCCGGGCGTGCAAAGCACCCTCGCCGACGTCAGCAAGACCTTGCAGTCCGCCAGCTCGACCCTGGCCGAAGACTCGCCGCAACGCGAGAAACTCACCGAGACCCTTGACGAACTCGGACGCATGTCGCGTTCGCTGCGTGAGCTGTCGGATTACTTGGGCCGGCATCCGGAATCGCTGATTCGTGGTCGCCCCGATAACGCCGCGCCTATCGACCTGAAAGGCCCGCCACGCAACTGAGCACAGGAGCTGAACCATGGCTGTACCGCTGAAAATCACCGTGCTCGCTGCGCTTATGCTGCTGGGTGCCTGTCGCAGCGACCCGATCAGTTTTCACACACTGACGCCGGTGCAGGTCGCCAACACACGGAGCGGCACGCAGATTCCGATTGAAGCGCTGAGCGTGCCGCCGCAGGTCGACCGGGCGCAGATCGTTATCCGCCAGGGCAACAGCGGCCTGGCGATTCTGGAGACCGATTGGTGGGGGGCGACACTGGCGGATGAGTTGCGCGGTGCGTTGGCCGATCAATTGAGCAATACCAGTGGCCAAGGCAACGTTTCGGTGCGCATCGAAGTGCAACGCTTCGACTCGATCCCCGGTCAGTACGGCCTGATCGACGCCAAATGGCGCTTGCGTCCCGACGGCGCCACTGACAATGGCTTGCTGACCTGCCGTTCGACCCTGCAAACACCGGCCGGCCCGACCATCGATGATCTGGTGGGCGCCCAGCAGCACAACGTCAAACGTCTGGCCGAGCAGATCAGTCGGGCGGCAACCGGCAACGCGCGCACCTGCCCTTCGCCGTCCTGACGGGGCCTACAGATCGAAGCGATCGACCGCACGCCGCCGCTCGTTGTCATCACGCACATCGTAGTTGGCGGTGGTCTGGATGTTGCTGTGGTGCGCCAGTTTCTGCGCGATCGACAAATCATGCTCTTCGATCACCCGCGTGATAAACGAACGGCGGAAATCGTGAGGCATGATCTTCACACCGACCTGGGTGCCACGCTGGCGGGCGATGTAATAGATCGCGTGTTTGGTGATGCGCTCGCGGGTGATGTGGCTGCCGCGCCGGATGCGATTGAACAGAAAGGCATCGTCGCTCTCACCCTCCTTCAGCTCTGAACGTCGCAGCTCCAGCCATGCATCGAGTTTGGCGAACGCCCACGCCGGTGCGTACTTGATCAGTTGCTTATTGCCTTTGCCGGTAACGGTGAGGCTGCGTTCAGTGAAGTCGACCTGATTCAAGTCCAGGTCCACCGACTCCGATTTACGCATGCCGGTGCCGTACAACAGCGCAATCACTGCCGCGTCGCGCAGGCCCTGTGGGCGTGGATCGGCGGCGCAGACTTCCATCAATTCGTGGATCAAGGTGCGCTTCAAGTTGCGCCCCTGAGATAACCGCGTGCCGGCAATGCCCTTTACCGAGCGCATCTTCAGCAAATGGTCCTGACTGATCAGGCTCATGCGCCAGGCTTCATTCATAACGCCGCGCACGGCATTTACATACAGCGACGAGGTATTCGGCGCATAGCCGTCGGCGCGCAAAGCGGCGACCAGCGCCACGACGTCTTCCGGTTGCAGCCCGTGCCAAGGGATTTCTTCGATATCCACGTCTTCGAAACCGAGACGGTCAGCAGCATCCTGCAAGACATAGCGCATGGTCAGTTGGCTGGAGGGCGCCAGGCGTGCCAGATAAAGCGTCAGCGGATTAGTGGTGGACGGTGTGGATTCAGTGCTCGACAAGTCAATCAAACGAAACGGCCTTGAATAGAAAACAGTTCAACAAAACAACTTAAAAGTGCAAACAAACTTATATAAAGAGCGACTCTTTCGTAAGACTTTTCGACTAAAACAGCCGATGAACGGAAGAAGTCTGAACGGTGGCTGTATGGCTTACAGATAGACGAATCGCCGACCGTTTTTTCATGTTCCTTTGACAAAAACGCGCATAACCTTAGTTACAACAGGTTGCCCCGAAAGGCCTGCAACCCTGCCGGCCGCGGACTGGAAAGTCAATCAGGTATTCCCCGACCGGTAACTCAACCCTTTGAAATTCCGTGTTTTTCAGACAATCGGCTGAAGGATGGCTGTCGCCCCGAGGTTCTTATGAGTCAAGCGTTTCTGCCGTTTTCCCGGCCGAGTATCGGCGAAGAAGAAATAGCCGCCGTCGAACAAGTATTACGTTCGGGCTGGATTACTACCGGCCCTAAAAACCAGGCACTGGAAGAACAGTTCGCACACTATGTCGGTTGCAAACACGCCGTGGCACTTTCCTCGGCCACCGGTGGCATGCACATCACCTTGTTGGCTTTGGGCATCGGCCCGGGCGACGAAGTCATCACCCCGTCGCAGACCTGGGTGTCGACGGCCAACATGATCTCGCTGCTCGGCGCCACACCGGTATTCGTCGATGTTGATCGCGACACCCTGATGACCGACGCCGCGCGCATCGAAGCGGCAATCACCCCACGCACCAAAGCAATCATCCCGGTGCATTACGCCGGCGCCGCGTTCGATCTCGATCCGCTCTATGCGTTGGCCGACAAGCACGGCATCGCCGTCATCGAAGACGCCGCCCACGCCGCCGGCACCCGTTACAAGTGCCGCCACGTCGGCTCGCAGGGCACAGCGATTTTTTCTTTCCACGCGATCAAGAACATAACCTGTGCCGAAGGCGCGATGTTCGTCACCGACGACGAAGCCTTGGCCAGCCGTGTGCGCATGCTCAAGTTCCACGGTCTGGGGGTTGACGCCTACGATCGCCTGACCGGTGGCCGCAAGCCGCAGGCGCAAGTGATGGAGCCGGGGTTCAAATACAACCTCGCCGACATCAACGCCGCGATTGCGCTGGTGCAGCTTGAGCGTCTGGATGCAATCAACGCCCGCCGCACGGAACTGGCCGCCGCCTACCGGCAAAAACTCGAAGGCCTGCCGGTGCAACCGCTGGCCCTGCCCGCCTACGCACAAACCCACGCCTGGCACCTGTTCATTCTGCGCATCGACAGCGAGCGCTGCGGCATCGACCGCGAAGCCTTCATGAAAGGCTTGCAGGACCAGGGCATCGGCACCGGTATCCACTTTATCGCCACCCACCTGCACACCTGGTATCGCCAGCGTGACCCCGACCTCTACCTGCCCAACACCGAATGGAACTCGGCGCGGCTGTGTTCGATTCCGCTGTTCCCCGACATGAGCGATCAAGACCTTGATCGCGTGGTCGGCGCCATCGCCACCCTTATGGACAAACGCCCGTGAAAACCTATCCGATCCGCTGTGTGTCGATCGTCATCCCGGTCTACAACGAACAGGACAGCCTTCCGGAACTGCTACGCCGTACCGAAGCGGCCTGCCGCATGCTGCGTCACGACTATGAAATCGTCCTCGTTGACGACGGCAGCCGTGACGAGTCCGCGAATATGCTGGAAGAAGCCGCAACCCGTGAAGACAGTCCGTTTGTGGCGGTCATCCTCAACCGCAACTACGGCCAGCACGCAGCAATCATGGCCGGTTTCGAGCAGTGCAAAGGCGATGTGGTGATCACCCTCGACGCCGACCTGCAGAACCCGCCGGAAGAAATCCCCCGGCTGGTTGCCGAAGCGGAAAAGGGTTACGACGTCGTCGGCAGCGTGCGCGGCAATCGGCAGGATTCGGCGCTGCGCCGCTATCCGTCGAAGCTGATCAACCTCGCTGTGCAGCGCTCCACTGGCGTCGCCATGAACGACTACGGCTGCATGCTTCGCGCCTACCGCCGGACGATCATCGACGCGATGCTCGCCTGCCGCGAGCGCAGCACGTTCATTCCGATTCTGGCCAACAGCTTCGCCCGCCACACCACCGAAATTGTCGTGGCCCACGCCGAGCGTGAACACGGCGATTCGAAGTACAGCCCGATGCGTTTGATCAACCTGATGTTCGACTTGATCACCTGCATGACCACCACGCCGTTGCGCCTGCTGAGCATCGTCGGTTTCGCCATGGCTGGCCTCGGCGTGCTGTTTGCCGCCGCACTGATCGTGTTGCGTCTGGTGTTCGGTGCCGGCTGGGCCGGTGACGGCATGTTCGTGCTGTTCGCGGTGTTGTTCGTGTTCACCGGTGGCCAGTTCATCGGCATGGGCCTGCTCGGCGAATACCTCGGGCGCATGTACAGCGACGTGCGCGCCCGCCCACGTTTCTTCGTGGAAAAAGTCTTGCGCGGCCAACCCGCCATGCCACCGCGGGCGATCACCGTCGACGGTCTCTCCTCCTCCAATGATCAGGTTCTCTCATGAGCGCAAAAACGGTTGTCTTCGCTTATCACGATATCGGCTGCGCCGGCATTCAAACCCTGCTCGACAGCGGCTATGAGATTGCGGCGGTATTCACTCATGCCGACGACCCGAAAGAGAACGCCTTCTACGGGTCGGTTGCGCAACTGTGCGCCAACAAAGGCATCCCGGTGCACGCCCCGGAAGACGTTAACCACCCGCTGTGGATCGAGCGGATTGCCAAGCTCAATCCGGACTACGTGTTCTCGTTCTACTACCGCCACCTCCTGAGCGAATCGTTGCTGGCCACCGCGAAAAAAGGCGCGTTCAACCTGCACGGTTCTCTGTTGCCGAGCTACCGCGGCCGCGCCCCGGCGAACTGGGTGCTGGTCAATGGCGAAAGCGAAACCGGCATCACATTGCACCGCATGGTCAAACGTGCCGATGCCGGCGCCATCGTTGCCCAACAGCGTGTGGCCATTGAACGCGGCGACACCGCGCTGAGCCTGCACGGAAAATTGCGCATCGCCGCGACGGATCTGCTGCGCGACACTTTGCCAGCCATGCTGCAAGGCAAGATCAGCGAAACCGCGCAGGACGAATCGAAGGCCACAGTATTCGGTCGTCGCACCCCCGCGGACGGCAAACTGCTCTGGGCGAAACCTGCCGAGCAACTGTTCAATCTGGTGCGCGCCGTGACCCAGCCGTACCCGGGCGCTTTCTGCGCCGTGGGCGAGCACAAACTCATCGTCTGGAGCGCCGAAGTCGTTAAAGGCAACGACGGTCAGTCGCCGGGCCGCGTGATCAGCGTCGATCCGCTGCGCATTGCCTGCGGCGAAGATTCGCTGGTGATCCTCTCCGGTCAACGCAACGACAACGGTCTGTTCCTCAGCGGCCCGCAACTGGCCAGTGAACTCGGTCTGGTCGACGGCTCGCTGCTGCGCGGCGCTGAGTCCGGCCGTACGCCACGTCGCACTCGCGTGCTGATCCTCGGCGTCAACGGTTTTATCGGCAATCACTTGTCCGAGCGCCTGCTACGTGACGAGCGCTACGAAGTCTATGGCCTGGACATCGGTTCCGACGCCATCGACCGTCTGCGCAGCCATCCGCACTTCCACTATGTCGAAGGCGACATCAGCATTCACTCCGAGTGGATCGAGTACCACATCAAGAAGTGCGACGTGGTCCTGCCGCTGGTGGCCATCGCCACGCCGATCGAATACACCCGCAACCCGCTGCGCGTGTTCGAACTCGACTTCGAAGAAAACCTGAAACTGGTGCGCTACTGCGTCAAGTACAACAAGCGCGTGATCTTCCCGTCGACTTCGGAAGTCTATGGCATGTCTCAGGACAAGCATTTCGACGAAGACACCTCGAACCTGGTGGTTGGCCCGATCAACAAGCAGCGCTGGATCTACTCGGTGTCCAAACAACTGCTGGATCGGGTGATCTGGGCCTACGGCGCCAAGGGTTTGAATTTCACCCTGTTCCGTCCTTTCAACTGGATGGGCCCGCGCCTTGATCGTCTGGACTCGGCCCGTATCGGCAGCTCCCGCGCCATCACTCAGTTGATCCTCAATCTGGTCGAAGGCACGCCGATTCGTCTGTTCGACGGCGGCGAGCAGAAACGCTGCTTCACCGACATCGCCGACGGCGTCGAAGCCTTGGCGCGGATCATCGATAACGATGGCGACGTCTGCAACGGTCAGATCATCAACATCGGCAACCCGGACAACGAGGCCAGTATTCGTCAGTTGGGCGAAGAGTTGCTGCGTCAGTTCGAAGCGCATCCGCTGCGCAACAACTTCCCGCCGTTCGCCGGTTTCCGCGACGTCGAGAGCAAGGCGTTCTATGGCGCTGGCTATCAGGACGTCGAGCACCGCAAGCCAAGCATCGCCAACGCCAAGCGCCTGCTCGACTGGACGCCAACCGTGGAAATGCGCGAGACCATCGGCAATACGCTGGATTTCTTCTTGCGCGAAGCGATGCTCGAAATCGCGGACAAGAAGTAATGCAGGCCGGTCTACGCATCGACGTCGATACCTTTCGCGGCACCCGTGAAGGTGTGCCGCGCTTGCTGGAAATACTCGATGAAGCGCAGATCAAGGCGACGTTTTTCTTCAGTGTCGGCCCCGACAACATGGGCCGGCATCTGTGGCGTCTGATCCGCCCGCAGTTTCTCTGGAAGATGCTCCGCTCCAACGCGGCCGGCCTGTATGGCTGGGACATTCTGCTGGCCGGCACCGCGTGGCCGGGCAAACCGATTGGCCGCGATCTCGGGCACCTGATGCGTCAGGCCCGCGATGCCGGTCATGAAGTGGGCCTGCATGCGTGGGATCACCACGGCTGGCAGGCCAATGCCGGGCGCTGGAGCAACGCGCAACTGATCGAGCAGATTCGGCAGGGCGTCGACACCTTGAGCGACATTCTCGGCGAGAAAGTCGAGTGTTCCGCCGCCGCCGGTTGGCGTGCGGACGAGCGTGTGATCGAGGCCAAGCAAGCCTTCGGCTTTCGCTACAACAGCGATTGCCGAGGTACGCGGCTGTTTCGCCCGCTGCTGGCCGACGGTACGCCGGGCACGCCGCAGATTCCGGTGGACCTGCCGACCTTCGACGAAATCGTTGGCCCGATCGTCGCGGCGCGGGATTTCAACGGTTTCATCCTTGACCACTTCCGCCCGCAACAGCTCAACGTCTACACCATTCACGCCGAAGTAGAAGGGATTCTCATGGCCGAGGACTTTCGCCAACTGCTCGCCGACGCGCGTCAGCGCAACATTCATTTCAAAGCGCTGGGCGACTTGTTGCCCGAGTTCTTCAACACCTTGCCCGTGGGTCGCGTGCAGCGCGGCGCCTTCGACGGCCGTGAAGGCTGGCTGGGAGTGCAAGGCGCATGATCAAACGCTGGACGCTGCCACTGCTGTTGCTGGGCATTTGTCTGCTGGCCTATCTGCTGCCGCTGGGCACGCACGGCTTGTGGATTCCCGACGAAACCCGTTACGCGCAGATCAGCCAGGACATGCTGCTGAGCGGCAACCGGGTGTCGCCGCACTTTATGAGTCTGCGTTACTTCGAGAAGCCGATTGCCGGTTACTGGATGATCGCGCTGGGTCAGCAACTGTTCGGGCAGAACCTGTTCGGTGTGCGCTTTGTGTCGGCGCTGAGCACCGGCCTGAGCGTGCTGCTGTGCTATCTGCTCGCCCGACGTTTATGGAACGAGCCGCGCAAAAGCTTCGTCTGCGCCCTGCTCTACATGAGTTTCACCATCGTCGCCGGTCAGGCCGGCTACGCCAACCTCGATCCGCAGTTCACTTTTTGGGTCAACCTGAGTCTGCTGGCGCTGTGGTTCGCCTTCGACAGCCACACCAGCGGCAAGCGCATGGCCGCCTGGGTCGTGTTGGGCCTGGCTTGCGGCATGGGCTTCATGACCAAGGGATTTCTCGCCTGGCTGCTGCCGGTGTTGATCGCCCTGCCGTGGCTGCTCTGGCAAAAACGCTGGCGTGAACTGCTGATGTTTGGCCCCGTGGCGATTGCCGTGGCGATCATCATCAGCCTGCCGTGGGTGCTGTCGGTGCATGCGCAGGAGCCGGACTACTGGCGGTTCTTCTTCTGGCACGAACACATTCGCCGCTTTGCCGGGGATGACGCGCAACACGATGCGCCGTGGTGGTTCTATCTGCCATTGCTGGTGGCGTTCAGTTTGCCGTGGGCGGGATTGTTGCCGACGGCGTTCAAGCAAGCCTGGCAAAGCCGCGCTCAGCCCAAAGTCGTGTTCCTGCTGCTGTGGCTGCTGATGCCGCTGCTGTTTTTCAGCCTGAGCAACGGCAAATTGCCGACTTACATCCTGCCGTGCCTGCTGCCGCTGGCGTTGTTGCTCGGTAATGCGCTGGCCGATCGTTTGCGCCTGGAGCAAGGTCGCGCGCTGAGCATCAATGGGTTGCTCAATCTGCTGCTGGGCATCGTCACGTTGATCGCTTTGGTGTACCTGCAACTGACCAAACCCGTCTATGACCACGAACTGCACAGCCTGGTGCTGGTGTTTATCGCGCTGATCGGCTGGATTATCGCCAACCTGCTGCAAGCCTTGCTGCCGCTGCAATGCTGGGCGGCTCCGGCGCTGGGTAGCCTGTTGCTGATCGCGGTGCTCCCGGCGGCGCTGCCGAAGTCGGTGGTCGCCAACAAGATGCCGGACCAGTTCATCAAGCATCACGTCACCGAACTTTCGCAAACCACGCATCTGCTGAGCAACGACCTCGGCGCTGCTTCGGCGCTGGCCTGGCGCCTGAAAACGCCGCAAGTGGCGTTGTACAACACGATAGGCGAATTGAAATATGGCCTTGCCTATCCTGACGGCATTCAACAGCGGGTCGATCCCGAACACGTACAACAGTGGATGCGCGAGGCGCGCCGCAGCGGTTCAGTCGGCGTGTTGATGCGCGTCAAGGGGCAGGACGAACTGGACGAAATCGATAGATTGCCAAAGGACGGCGTCCGTTATGAGCAGGGCAACCTGGTGATCATGATCCTGCCCAAGGAGGCGTCATGAGCCTGTTGTTGCTGTTGGCCGCGTGCCTGTTGACCTGTCTGGGACAGGTCGCGCAAAAGTACGCCGTGGAGAGTTGGCGCGGGGTCGACTCTTCGCTGACCGGCAAACTGCGCTCGCCGTGGTTATGGCTGGCCCTGCTCGCCCTCGGCTCGGGCCTGTTGGTCTGGCTGCTGGTGTTGCAGCGTCTGGAAGTCGGCATTGCCTATCCGATGCTCAGCCTCAACTTCGTGCTGATCACTCTGATCGCGCGCTTCGTCTTCCGTGAGCCCATCGACCGCCAGCATTGGCTCGGCGTGGCGTTGGTGATCGGCGGCGTGGTTTTGCTGGGGCAACAGTCATGAATCAACGTCGCGGCATCACTTTCGCGCTGGGCAGCGTGTTACTCGTCAGCGCTGCGCAACTGGGCATGCGCTGGAGCATGACGCGTCTGCCCGTGCCGGAACAATGGCTGCACATCGACAGCCTCGATTGGCGCGCGCTGGCCGTGGTCATCGCGGCGATTTTTGCCTACGCACTGTCGATGCTCTGCTGGCTCGCCGCCCTGCGCGATCTGCCGCTGGGCCGTGCTTACTCGCTGCTGAGCATCAGCTATGCGCTGGTGTACCTGCTGGCGGCCAGTCTGCCGCTGTTCAACGAATCCTTCAGTTTCACTCAATCACTGGGTGTGGCGCTGGTCATGCTCGGGGTCATCACCATCAACACTCGTCCGGCTCGTGCGCCCGAATTCAGGAGTGCTCCATGAAAATCACAGTGTTTGGCAGCGGTTACGTCGGTCTGGTGCAAGCGGCTGTGTTGGCCGAAGTCGGCCATGATGTCGTGTGCATGGACGTCGACCAGAAGAAAGTCGAGCTGTTGCGCCAGGGTCAGGTGAGCATTTTCGAACCGGGGCTGGCCAGCCTGGTGCGCGAAGGGCTGGACTCGAAACGCCTGCAATTCACCACCGATGAAAAACTCGCCGTGCAGCACGCGCGGGTGGCGTTTATTGCCGTGGGTACGCCGTCGCGTGAGGACGGTTCGGCCGATCTGCGCTACGTGCTTTCCGTGGGCGACGCGATTGCCCGCCATCGTGAACAGCCGTTGATCATCGTCGAGAAATCCACGGTGCCGGTGGGCACGGGCGACACCCTGCGCACGCACATCGAAAAAGCCTTGATCAAGGTTGGCCGCCTGCTGCAATTCGATATCGTCTCCAATCCAGAATTTCTCAAGGAAGGCTCGGCGGTTGCCGACTGCCGCCGCCCGGATCGCATCGTCATCGGCTGTGAAGGCGATGAAGTGCGCGACGTGATGCGTGATCTGTACTCGCCGTTCAACCGCAACCACGACCGCATCATGTTCATGGACCTGCGCAGCGCCGAGCTGACCAAGTACGCCGCCAACTGCATGCTGGCGACCAAGATCAGCTTCATCAACCAGATCGCCGAGCTAGCCGAGCACTTGGGCGCCGATATTGAATCGGTGCGTCAGGGCATCGGTGCCGACACGCGCATCGGTTACCACTTTATCTACCCGGGCTGCGGTTATGGCGGCTCGTGCTTTCCGAAAGACATGCGCGCGCTCATCCACAGCGCCGAAGAGGCGCACTGCTCCAGTGATTTGCTGCAAGCGGTCGAGGCGATCAACGAGCGGCAGAAACACAAGTTGTTCGAGCGCATCAACGCGTTTTATCGCGGAGACCTGCGTGGCAAGACATTCGCCTTGTGGGGCTTGGCGTTCAAACCGAATACCGACGACATGCGTGACGCGCCGAGCCGCGTGCTGCTGGAAGAATTGTGGGCCGCCGGTGCCAGTGTGCGCGCCTTCGACCCGGAAGCCATGCAGGAAACCCAGAACCTCTACCCGGACGAACCGAAACTGATGCTGATGGGCACGCCGGAATCGGTGCTGCCCGGCGCCGATGCGTTGATCATCTGCACCGAATGGCAGCAGTTCAAAGCCCCGGATTTTGACCTGATCAAACAACGCCTCAACACCCCGGTGATCTTCGACGGCCGCAATCTGTACGACGCCGAGCGTCTGGCGCGCAACGGCTTCCACTACTTCCCGATGGGCCGTGGCGAATCGCGCAAATTGCCAATCCCGCTGCAACAGTGGCCGAACGCGTCCGACGTCGCTTGATGAGGCAGTCGCTCTGTACGCCGCCCCCCTTGTAGGAGCTGCCGAAGGCTGCGATCTTTTGATCTTGTTTCTTGAAATCCAGATCAAAAGATCGCAACCGGCGGCAGCTCCTACATGAATATGATCATTCGCCCTGCAAGGCCCGCTGACGCGTTGGCCCTCCCTGCCATCGAACGCTCGGCTGCCGAGCTGTTCCGTGGCGATCCATCCTTGGCCTGGCTGGCGGATGCCGAGGTTCTGGATGCGGCGCAACATGTGTTGGCCATCAAGCAGGCGTATGTATGGGTCGCCGAGAGTACCGAACTGGCAGGATTTCTCCGCGCAGTCGAAATCGACCAGCACCTGCACATTGAGGAGTTGTCCGTCAGTCAGGCCTTTCAGGGGCAAGGCATCGGTCGACAGTTGGTTTCAGCGGCGATTGAACACGCGCGCGCGTTGCGGTTGAACGCAGTGACATTGACCACGTTTCGTGACCTGCCGTGGAATGCGCCGTTCTATCAGCGCATGGGGTTTGTCGAGTTGATTCCTTCAGCAGCCGCTCACCATCTGCGCGAAGCACTCCAAGCCGAAATCACCCACGGTTTTCCTGCTGACCGCCGCTGTGCCATGGCCCTGCCCCTTTCCTGAAATCACTACAAATCCCCTGTAGGAGTGAGCCTGCTCGCGATAGCGCTGGGTCAGAGAAATCAATGTTGACTGACACTCCGCTATCGCGAGCAGGCTCACTCCTACAGAGGATTTGTGGTGTGGCAGCTTGACCGGTGGTGACTGGCCGGTAAGGATGACGCACGCCCGCCAAGTATTTGAAATAAGGACATTGACCCTTCGTGGCCACCTACTCGCGCCTCATCCGCCGGTTGATGATCAGTTCGCTGACCGTCGTTATCAGCCGCGCCCTGATCAGCCCGCTGCTGACGCTGTTCCTCAGCAACAAGCTCGGCCTCAACCCGCAAGACGTCGGTCTGCTGTTGGGCATCGCGGTGTTCAGCGCCACGTTATTGTCGTTGTACGGCGGCTACATCATCGATCGGCTCGACAAGCGCCAATTGCTGATCCTGACCATGCTCTCCAGCGGCATCGGTCTGATCCTGCTGACCTTCGCGCAGAATCTGTATCTGGTCACGCTGGTGCTGATCATCAGCGAAACGGCGTCGGCGCTGTTCCTGATCTGCTCCAAAGCCATCCTCAGTGAAAACCTGCCGGTGGGCCAACGGGTCAAGGCGTTTTCCCTTAATTACACGCTGACCAACATCGGTTACGCCGTCGGCCCGATGATCGGCGTGGTGATCGCCGGGGTTCAGCAGTCAGCGCCGTTTATCGTCGCGGGCGCGATTGCCATCGGTAGCGTCTTTCTGCTGATCGGTGCCACGCGTGAAGTTAATCCGGTCTCGGCAATCGCTGCGCCCCCCAGCTTTCTGAAAACCCTGATCATCCTGAAAAACGACCGCACGATGATCCTGTTTACCCTGGGGTGTCTGCTCAGCACGCTGGTGCACGGGCGTTTCACCCTGTACCTGTCGCAATACCTGCTGGTCACGCATACCCAGCAACAGACGCTGGACACCATGGCCGCCCTGCTCGCCTGCAACGCGATCACGGTGATTGTGTTGCAGTACCAGATCGGTCGTTTACTGACCCGCGAACACCTGCGCCACTGGATTGCCGGCGGCACCGCGTTGTTTATCATTGGCCTGATCGGCTTCAGTCTGGCTGACAACCTGGTTGGCTGGTGCGTGGCGATGTTCATCTTCACCTTGGGCGAGATGATCATCTATCCGGCAGACTTCCTGTTTGTCGACACCCTGGCGCCTGAAGAACTGCGCGGCAGTTATTATGGCGCGCAGAACCTGGCGGCTCTGGGCGGTGCGGCGAGCCCCGTCATTTGCGGGTTTCTGCTGATGCATACGCCGGCGCCGAGCATGTTCTATGCCTTGAGCGCACTGGCAGCCGTGGGTGGCTATTTGTGCTTCGTCAGTGGCCGTCGAGTCGCTTCAATCCAAAAATAATGCACTAAAGCTGCATTAATATGAATTTGTCAGCATCGAGATTGATCGGCAAACTGTGCACGTTCCTCCCCCAATGTTGGAACGCTTCGAGGGCTTTCCGGATATGCCGGACAAGTCCTTTTTTTTGCCTCGAATTTGCTGCAAGGATCGGATTCACATGCTCGCTCGCTGGTTGCCCGCCGCCATCAATACCCGCCCCACCGAATGGAGCCGCGCTGCCATCGGCATGGCCTTGGGCACGTTGTTCAGTGTGTGGTTGTGCGCGCAGGTATTTGGCCATGACGTCGCCTATCACCTGATCGGGCCGCTGGGCGCATCGGCAGTGTTGCTGTTTGCCGTGTCATCCGGCGCCCTCGCCCAGCCGTGGTCGATTCTCGGTGGCTATTTGTGTGCCGGCGTCGTCGCGTTGCTGGTCGCCCATGTGCTTGGCCGGACTTTGGGCAGCGCCTGTCTGGCGGCGGGCATGGCGTTGATTCTGATGTGCTGGCTGCGCTGTCTGCATCCGCCGGCCGGGGCGTTGGCACTGACACTGGTTCTGGCCGATCCTGCGACCATCGCCATGAACTGGAAAGCCATGGAACCGGTGATGCTCGGTGCGGCGTGCATGCTGCTCAGTGCCCTCGCCTACAACAACCTGACACGGATTCGTTATCCGAAACGTCCGGCTGAACCGGCGCCGCTGGTTGCACCGGTCGACAATCAGGCGATCACCGCCGAAGACCTCAAGCTGGCGCTGGCCGACATGGAGGCCTTCATCGACATCACCCCCGAAGATCTGGAACAGTTGATCCACGCCAGCGAACTGCACGCCAAGCGCCGCAGCATTACCCAAACCTTCCGCTGAATCCCTGTGTAGGAGCTGCCGCAGGCTGCGATCTTTTGATCTTGTTCTTAAAGGTCAAAAGATCGCAGCCTTCGGCAGCTCCTACATGAGCCCGCGTACATTTTCGACTAAGGTAAAAACGCAGACAGGCCCTGCACTTATCCCCGTTGTACAGGGCAAATTTGCACTGTTACGATCCGGTAACGCTCGCGCGCGAGCTTCTCGAATAAAGACAATAAAAGCAGGGAGTTACTGATGACAGCTCAGGCTTCATCCCCGCGGACCCAGTCCATGGATGCCACGCAACACGAAGTGCTGGCCGAGGTTCGCAATCATATCGGTCACCTGACCCTCAATCGCCCCGCCGGTCTCAACGCCATTACCCTCGACATGGTGCGTTTGCTGCAACAGCAGCTCGATGCCTGGGCGACTGACGCCAATGTTCACGCCGTGGTCCTGCGCGGTGCCGGTGAAAAAGCCTTCTGTGCCGGCGGCGACATTCGTTCGCTGTACGACAGTTTCAAAAGCGGCGACACGCTGCACGAAGATTTCTTCGTCGAGGAATACGCCCTCGACCTGACGATTCATCACTACCGCAAACCCGTGCTGGCGCTGATGGACGGTTTCGTCCTGGGCGGCGGCATGGGCCTGGTGCAAGGCGCCGATCTGCGCGTGGTCACCGAGAAGAGCCGTCTGGCGATGCCGGAAGTGGCCATCGGTTATTTCCCGGATGTCGGTGGCAGTTACTTCCTGCCGCGCATTCCCGGTGAACTGGGGATTTATCTGGGGGTCAGCGGCGTGCAGATTCGTGCGGCCGATGCGCTGTATTGCGGCCTCGCCGACTGGTACCTGGACAGCAGCAAACTGGCGCTGCTCGACGAAAAACTCGATCAGATGGAATGGCAGGACACGCCGCTCAAGGCGCTGCAAAACCTGTTGGCCAAACACGCCGTACAAACCCTGCCCGATGCGCCACTTGAGGCTTTGCGTCCGGCTATCGACCATTTCTTCGCCCTGCCGGATGTGCCGAGTATGGTCGAGCAATTGCGCGCGGTAACCGTCGCCGACAGCCACCAATGGGCGACCACCACGGCTGATCTGCTGGAAACCCGCTCGCCGCTGGCAATGGCCGTTACCCTGGAGATGCTGCGTCGCGGCCGCCACTTGAGTCTGGAACATTGCTTTGCGCTGGAATTGCATCTGGATCGCCAGTGGTTCGCCCGCGGCGACCTGATCGAAGGCGTACGCGCCCTGCTGATCGATAAAGACAAGACACCTCGCTGGAACCCGCCGACCCTCGCCGCGCTGGACGCAGGCCATGTCGCGAGTTTCTTCCATGGTTTTGATGAGCGCCGGAGCTGAGCCATGCACGATCTCGAACTGACTGAAGAACAAGTGATGATCCGCGACATGGCCCGGGACTTCGCCCGTGGCGAAATCGCGCCCCACGCGCAGGCCTGGGAAAAGGCTGGGTGGATCGACGACGCGCTCGTCGCGAAAATGGGTGAGCTCGGTTTGCTTGGCATGGTAGTGCCTGAGGAATGGGGTGGCACCTACGTCGATTACGTCGCTTATGCACTGGCCGTGGAAGAGATTTCCGCCGGTGACGGCGCAACCGGCGCGTTCATGAGCATCCACAACTCGGTCGGCTGCGGCCCGGTGCTCAACTACGGCAGCGAAGCACAGAAACAGACCTGGCTGGCGGATCTGGCCAGCGGGAAAACCATCGGCTGCTTCTGCCTGACCGAACCGCAGGCCGGTTCCGAAGCGCACAACCTGCGTACCCGCGCCGAACTGCGTGACGGCCAGTGGGTGATCAACGGCGCCAAGCAATTTGTCAGCAACGGCAAACGGGCGAAGCTGGCGATCGTGTTTGCGGTGACCGACCCGGATTTGGGCAAGAAAGGCATTTCGGCGTTTCTGGTACCGACCGATACGCCAGGATTCATCGTTGATCGCACCGAGCACAAGATGGGCATTCGCGCCTCCGACACCTGTGCCGTGACACTGAACAACTGCAGCATTCCCGAGGCCAATCTGCTCGGCGAGCGTGGTAAAGGTCTGGCAATTGCACTGTCCAACCTTGAAGGCGGACGTATCGGCATCGCCGCTCAGGCACTGGGCATTGCCCGTGCGGCGTTTGAAGCGGCGCTGGTGTATTCGCGTGATCGTATCCAGTTCGGCAAACCGATCAATGAGCACCAGAGCATCGCCAACCTGCTGGCAGACATGCACATGCAGATCAACGCGGCGCGACTGATGATCCTGCATGCGGCGCGGCTGCGTACGGCGGGCAAACCTTGCTTGTCAGAGGCTTCGCAGGCCAAGTTGTTTGCGTCGGAAATGGCCGAGAAGGTTTGCTCGTCGGCGATTCAGATTCATGGCGGGTATGGGTATCTGGAAGATTATCCGGTCGAGAAGTATTACCGCGATGCGCGGATTACCCAGATATATGAAGGCTCGAGCGAGATTCAGCGGATGGTGATTGCGCGGGAGCTGAAGAACTATCAGTTGTAATGGTGTTGGCCCCTTCCCTCACCCCAGCCCTCTCCCAGAGGGAGAGGGGGCCGACCGAGATGTCTGGCGCTATGCATCGACCTGAAAGACCGAGTCGATTACGGATTCAAATAAAGCACTTCCAGGTCGGCGTAAATCTGAAATATCCCCCAATCAGTCCCCTCTCCCTCCGGGAGAGGGTTAGGGTGAGGGGCTTTTCGCTTTAGACGCGTTACTTGCCTTTGAACTCAGCCTCACGCTTGGCAATAAACGCCGCCATCCCTTCCTTCTGATCCTGCGTGGCAAACGCCGCATGAAACACCCGACGCTCGAAACGCACGCCTTCCGTCAGGTTCACTTCAAAGGCACGATTCACGCTCTCCTTGATCATCATCGCAATCGGCAGCGACTTGCTGGCAATCACGGCAGCAACCTTCAACGCTTCATCGAGCAACTCATCACTCGGCACGATCCGCGCAACGATGCCGCAACGCTCGGCCTCAACCGCATCGATCAAGCGCCCGCTCAGGCACATTTCCATGGCTTTCGCCTTGCCCACGGCGCGGGTCAGACGCTGGGTGCCGCCCATGCCCGGCAACACCCCGAGGTTGATTTCCGGTTGGCCAAACTTCGCGTTATCACCGGCCAGAATAAAGTCGCACATCAACGCCAACTCACAACCACCGCCGAGGGCGAAACCGTTGACGGCGGCAATGATCGGTTTACGCCGGTTGGCCACGCGGTCACTGTCGCTGAACAGATCGTCCATGTAGATCTGCGGGTAAGTAAGCTCGGCCATTTCCTTGATGTCGGCACCGGCGGCAAAAGCCTTTTTCGAACCGGTGAGCACGATGCAACCAATGTTCGCATCCGCCTCCAACGCATCGAGGGCCTGGTTCACTTCGCTGACCAGTTGCGCGTTCAGGGCATTCAGCGCCTGCGGGCGGTTGAGGGTGATCAGGCCAACGCGGCCGTGGGTTTCGAGCAGAATGGTTTCGTACGTCATGAATAAAAATTCCTTCTTAAAGATTGCGCGAAATGACCATGCGCTGAATATCGCTGGTGCCTTCGTAGATCTGGCAGACGCGCACGTCGCGGTAGATGCGCTCCAGCGGGAAGTCGTTGAGGTAACCGTAACCGCCGAGGGTTTGCAACGCCATCGAACAGACCTTCTCGGCCATCTCCGAGGCGAACAGCTTGGCCATTGATGCCTCGACCAATGCCGGTTGGCCGCTGTCACGCAGGGCTGCAGCGTAATGCACCATCTGCCGGGCGACGGCGATTTGCGTGGCCATGTCGGCCAAACGGAATGCCACGGCCTGATGCTCGATGATCGGTTTGCCGAAGGTGTCACGCTCACGGGCGTAATCACGCGCCGCTTCGAATGCGGCGCGGGCCATGCCTACCGATTGCGACGCGATACCGACGCGGCCACCTTCAAGGTTGGCCAGGGCGATTTTGTAGCCTTCGCCCTCTTCACCCAAACGGTTGGCCACCGGTACTTTGACGTCTTCGAAGAGGATCTGGCAGGTGTCGGAAGCATGCTGGCCGAGCTTGTCTTCGACGCGAGCGACTTTGTAGCCCGGCGAATCGGTCGGCACGATAAACGCCGTGATGCCGCGCTTGCCAGCGCTCGGATCGGTCACCGCAAACACAATCACGATCCCGGCATTCTGCCCGGAGGTGATGAACTGCTTGCAACCGTTCAGCACGTAGTGATTGCCGTCCAGCCGTGCGCGGGTTTTCAGGCTGCTGGCGTCGGAACCGGCCTGCGGTTCGGTCAATGCGAAGGCGCCGAGCATGGCGCCGCTGGCCAATGGTTTGAGAAAACGTTCGCGCTGATCGTCGTTGCCGAACTTGAGGATCGGCACGCAGCCGACCGAGTTGTGCACGCTCATGATCGTCGAGCAGGCACCATCGCCGGCGGCGATTTCTTCCAGGGCCATGGCGTAGGCCAGATAACCGGTGTCGCAACCGCCCCACTGCTCCGGCACGAGCATGCCGAAGAAGCCCAGCTCAGCCATTTGGCCGATGGCTTCCTTGGGGAAACGGTGTTCGCGATCCCACTCGGCGGCGAACGGTTTCAAGCGTTCCTCGGCGAACTGCCGGGCCATGTCGCGGATCTGGGTCTGGTCTTCGTTGGGAATCATGGTGAATCCTTAAATATCAGTCGCACCGTTTTCCCTGTAGGAGTGAGCCTGCTCGCGATAGCGGTGGGTCATATAAATCAGTGGTGACTGACACGACGTCATCGCGAGCAGGCTCACTCCTACAAGGGGATTGGTGTTGGGCTCAGTAAAGGCATTCCACAGCCATGGCCGTGGCTTCGCCGCCGCCGATGCAGATCGCCGCTATACCGCGTTTCTGCTTTCTCTGGCGCAAAGCCGAGAGCAACGTCACCAGAATCCGCGCGCCAGACGCGCCAATCGGGTGGCCCAGCGCACAGGCACCGCCATGCACATTCAACTTGTCATGAGGGATTTCCAGGTGCGTCATCGCCGCCATGCCAACCACGGCAAACGCCTCGTTGACCTCGAACAGATCGACATCACCCAGCGACCAACCGGTTTTCTTGATCAGCTTCTTGATCGCACCGATCGGCGCCACCGGGAACAGGCCCGGGGTATCAGCAAACGCGGCATGACCATGGATCACCGCCAACGGTTTCAGACCGAGTTTCTGTGCCTGCGACTGACGCATCAGCACCAGTGCCGCCGCGCCGTCCGAGATCGAACTGGAGTTCGCCGCCGTCACCGTGCCGCCTTCGCGGAACGCCGGTTTCAGCGAAGCAATCTTGTCGAGTTTGGCTTTCGGAGGCTGCTCGTCATTGCAGATCAGCACCTGTTCTTTGCCGACGGTCACGGTCAGCGGGACGATTTCGTCCTTGAAGCTACCGTCCTTGATCGCCTGCTGCGCGCGGGTGGTCGAGGCGATGGCAAAGGCGTCTTGCGCCTCACGGCTGAAGCCATTGGTTTCGGCGCAATCCTCGGCGAAGGTGCCCATCAGACGTCCCTTGTCGTAGGCATCTTCGAGGCCGTCGAGGAACATCGAGTCAAGCACGCGACCATGGCCCATGCGGTAACCGGCGCGGGCACGATCCAGCAAGTACGGCGAGTTGGACATGCTCTCCATGCCGCCCGCGATGACCACATCGGCGCTGCCAGCGATCAGCATGTCGTGGGCCAGAATGGTGGTTTCCATGCCCGAGCCGCACATCTTGTTGACGGTGGTGCAACGGGTCGATTTATCCAGCCCGGCGCCCAAAGCGGCCTGACGCGCGGGCGCCTGACCGAGGCCCGCAGGCAATACGCAACCGAACAACACTTCATCGACTGCATCGCTGGCGACACCGGCGCGCTCAACCGCAGCCTTGATCGCCGCAGCGCCGAGTTGCGGTGCGGTGAGGCTCTTCAGTTCGCCCTGAAAACCGCCCATTGGCGTGCGCACAGCGCTGACGATAACAATCGGATCGTTGGAAATGGTCATGACGAATCCTCCTTACTTGGCGGCCATGCGCAAGGCGCCGTCGAGACGGATCACCTCGCCGTTGAGCATGCTGTTTTCGATGATATGCCGAACCAGCGCGGCGTACTCGGCAGGCTTGCCCAGACGTGGCGGGAACGGTACGCCGGCGGCCAGTGAATCGCGGACTTCCGGGGTCATGCCGGCCATCATCGGCGTTTCGAAAATGCCTGGGGCGATGGTCATTACGCGAATGCCGAAGCGCGCCAGTTCACGGGCAGCCGGCAGGGTCAGGCTGGCGATCGCGCCTTTCGAAGCAGAGTACGCCGCTTGGCCGATCTGGCCGTCGAACGCCGCGACCGATGCAGTGTTGATGATCACACCGCGTTCGCCATCAGCGTTTGCCTCGGATTCAGCGATGGCCGCAGCGGCCAGACGCAGCATGTTGAAGCTGCCGATCAGGTTGACATTGATCACTTGCGCGAAGCTGCTCAACGCGTGTGGGCCGTTCTTGCCGAGGATCTTCTCGCCACGGACGATACCGGCGCAGTTGACCAGACCGTTGAGGCTGCCGAAGGCTTTGACGGTCGCCTGCACGGCGGCTTCGGCAGCGGCTTCGTTGCTGATGTCGGCAATGACGCTTTGCGCGCCCAAACGCTGAGCCTGAGCGGCAACCGCTTCGGCGTTCATGTCCACCAGCATCACTTTGGCGCCGGCACTCACCAGCAATTCAGCGCTGGCAGCACCCAGGCCGGATGCGCCGCCGGTGACGATAAATACCTTGTTCTCGATCTGCATGACTGTAGTTCCTGATCTTCAAGCTGAAACGTTATGCGCCGCGGCCTCTTGAGCCTTGGCGATTTCCTGGTTGCGCAAGATAAAGCGCTGCAATTTGCCACTTGGGGTCTTGGGCAATTCGCTGACAAATTCGATTTCACGCGGGTATGAGTGCGCGGCCAGACGCTTGCGCACATGTTGACGCAGCTCTTCGGCTAATTCCGGCGCGGCACGGTATTGCGCACTCAGCACCACGAAGGCTTTGACCAGTTCGGTGCGCTCCGGATCGGGTTTGCCGACCACCGCCGCTTCGACCACGGCCGGGTGTTCGATCAGCGCACTTTCCACATCGAACGGGCCTACGCGGTAGCCGGACGTGGTGATCACGTCATCGCTGCGGCCGACGAAGCTGATGCTGCCGTCCGGGTTCCATTCCACGGTGTCGCCGCTCAAGTAGTAATCGCCGACGAACGCCTTGGTCGGCGCGCCTTCGTAACCGCCGAACCAGCACATCGGCGATTGCGGGCGGTCGATGGCGAGAATGCCGGGCTGGCCGACGCCGAGTTCGTTGTACTGATCGTCGAGCACGACGATGCGATGGCCCGGCGAGGCGAAACCGGCGGCGCCGACGTGTACCGCGTGATCGAGGCCGTGGTGATTGCACAGGACCATGCCCAGTTCGGTCTGGCCGTAATGGTCGTGGATGACCACGTCGAGGTTGTCGGCGAACCAGCGGATCACTTCCGGATTCAGTGGCTCGCCAGCGCTGCTGACGATGCGCAGCTTGCCTTTGATCGACTTGGCGAACGCGTCCCCGCCGGCAATCAGCAAACGATAAGCCGTGGGCGAACCGGTGAGGTTGGTGATGCCGTACTTGTTGATCACCCGGCAGGTGCTTTCGAGGGTGAACGGGCCATCGTAGAAGGTGATCGGATGGCCCATCGACAACGGCCCGGTGACGCCGAAATAGATGCCGTAGGCCCAGCCCGGATCGGCGACGTTCCAGAATGAATCTTCCGGGCGCAGATCGACGGCGTCGCGGGTGTAACTCTGGAAGGCGACGATGGCTTTTAGCGGTACTGACAGGGCTTTCGACGGGCCGGTGGTGCCGGACGTGAACATCAACAGGAACGGGTCTTCGCCGGTCAGCATGACCGGCTCGCAGACGTTGGAATAGTTGGCCAGTTCGGCCCAGAAGCTGAAATCACCTCGGACAATGCCCTGGCCTTTGGCGCCGCCGACGGTAACGAGCGTTGGGCAATCGGCGACTTCAGCGAGTTTCGGCCGATTGACCGCGTCAGTGACCACGACTTTGGCCCCGGAACTGTTCAGGCGATGTTCGAGGGCTTTGGGACCGAAAGCGGTGAACAGCGGCTGATACACCGCGCCGATGCGCCAGGTGGCGAACACGGTGATGAGCAATTCGATGTTGCGCGGCAGCAGGCCGGCGACCTTGTCGCCCTTCTGCACGCCCTGGGCGAGAAGGAAATTGGCAAAACGCGCGGCTTTGTCCTGCAGATCACTGAAGGTGTACGTCGCACTGGCGCCATCACGGCCCTCCCAGAACAGCGCGATGCGCCCCGGCAAGGCGTGGCGGTCGCAGCATTCGACACAGGCGTTGAGCGCCTCAAGCGTACCGCTCAGCGCGGCATCCACGGTGTGCTGATAGTTGAACTGTGCGGTGGCAGACAAGTAATCGCGCATTGCCAGAATCCCTCTGTTTTTTATTAGGTTGGGAACCGTAAACAACAGAAAGATAGTCGCGCTGTGGGGCGGCTGGGGCAATGGTCAAAGCTTTCAATGTGGCTGACTGGTTTGGCCATGCCTTTAGAGGTGTGTTGCCTGGGCGGAAGCTTTCGCGAGCAGGCTCGCTCCCACAGTTTGAAATGCATTCCCCTTGTGGGAGCGAGCCTGCTCGCGAAGAGGCCGGATCAGACAACCTCATTCAAAATCAGCGTACGGTAATGCCCAGGATTCGACCCCGACCACTTGCGAAACGCCTTGTAGAAGGAACTCGCATCGGCAAACCCCAATCGGCTGGCAATCTCGACAAAACTGATCGACGGCTCCGCCAGCCAGATAATCGCCAGCTCTTTGCGCACGCTGTCCTTGAGGCCTTGATAAGTCTGCCCTTCCTCGGCCAGGCGCCGGCGCAGCGTCGAAGCGGACATGCACAGTTGCTGGGCCAACGCCTCGGTTTCCGGCCATCGTTCGGCAGGCAATTGGCGCAAGTCCTGTTTGATTCGGCTGGCCAGACTTTCCGGGTCGCGGTACTTGACCAGAATGTTGGCCGGGGCGTGGGCGAGAAAGCGCTTCAGTTCTTCGGCACTGCGCTTGATCGGCAGGTCGAGGCAATCGGCGGAGAAGATCATCCGTGTCCGTGGCCGCTCGAAACGCAGGTTTTCCGAGAACATCACCCGGTAGTCATCGGTGAAGTCCGGCGCCGCACAGCGCAATTCAATCGCCAGAATCGGTATCCGCCGCCCGGCCAGCCAGCAGGCCACACCGTGGACGATCATCCAGTAGGTGAAATAGCTGAAGGCGCGGCGTGGTTCGGGGTCATCTTCCATCAACACGATTTCCGCGAGACTTTGCTGGTGCACCAGTTGCGCCGGCATGCGCTCAAGCATCAGTGAGAGAAAACCCAACCCCGTGCTCAACCCCGCTGCCAGCGTCGGTTGCGCCATCGCGCTGCGGCACAAGAACTCAAGGCTGCCGGACTTGAGCTTGCGCGGGTCCATGCCGAAAAACTCGTCATCACCGCGTCGGGCCAACAGGCGCCAGAGTCTGGCGTACTGCGAGGCCGCTACCCGGCCGTGCTCGGTTTGCAGCAACGCCGGATCAATCCCGACCTTGTTCAAGACTTCTGCCGTGGCCACGCCCGGGGCACAACTTTGCAGCAGCGCTTCACGCACCAGTTGAACGGCGATGGTGTCTTTTTCCGACATGGAACGCGGTGAACCTTGTTTTTTTGAATGGGCCGCATCTTACCGCATCGAACGCGAATCCCGTGTAGGAGCTGCCGAAGGCTGCGATCTTTTGATTCTAAACATCAGGATCAAAAGATCGCAGCCTTCGGCAGCTCCTACAGGGTTCCGGTGTCACCCGCATGAGAATGGTTGTTCTTTACTTTGTTCAGCTTGTGTTCAGGTTTATGTCAATCAATGTCATGTGAGAATGACTTTCATTATGTTACAACTTGTAACCTCTAGAAATGACCTCTTGGACACCAAATGCTTGTTCCCTTCCTGATCATGCTGCGCGAAGGCATTGAAGCCGCGCTGATCGTTGGCATTATCGCCAGCTACCTGCAACAGACCGGCCGTGGCCAATGGATGCCTGCCGTATGGATCGGGGTTTTCCTCGCTGCGGCCCTCGCCCTGCTGGTCGGTGGAGGCCTGGAATTGGTCAGTGCCGAATTCCCGCAGAAGCAACAGGAACTGTTTGAAGGCATCGTCGGGCTGGTCGCCGTGACCATTCTCAGTTCGATGGTGTTCTGGATGCGCAAAGTGGCGCGTTCGATCAAGCATTCGCTGCAAGCCTCGCTGGATGAGGCGCTGACGTCCTCGAAACACCAGGTGATCGCACTGATCGCCATGGTCTTCTTCGCCGTGGCCCGTGAGGGCCTGGAAACCGTGTTCTTCCTGCTCGCGGTGTTCCAGCAAAGCGAAGGCCCAGGCGCGCCGATCGGTGCCCTGCTCGGGCTGATTCTGGCGATTATCGTCGGCTTCCTGATCTATAGCGGCAGCATGCGCCTCAATCTTTCCGCGTTCTTCAAGTGGACCGGCCTGTTCATTCTGGTGGTCGCCGCCGGGATTCTCGCCAACTCGGTGCAGGCGCTGCATGAAGCCGGGCTGTGGAATCACCTGCAAACCGTATTGTTCGACTTCAGCGCGACGCTGCCGATGGACGGCCCGCTGGGTTCGGTGCTGGCCGGCATGTTCGGCTACCAGGATGCGCCGACCGTCAGCACCCTCGGGGCCTACCTGATTTATCTGCTGGTAGCACTGGTGATGTTCTTCCTGCCGGCGGCCAAACCCACTGCGCAATCGTCTTCCGTTTCCAGCCAATAAGGGTATTCATGTCAAAGCCTAACTCTCCTCAGGCCTCTCCTCCTCGCGCCTTGCGCTGGGCGGTGGCAGGCTCGGTGGTGGTGATGATCGCCGCCGGTGGTCTGTTTTATTACGCCTCGAAAATGGCCGCGGCCAAGCGTCAGCACAATCACGATGAAGTGGTGGTGAATATCCATCCGGGCAATTGCGAGCCGGACGCGCTGACTGTGCCGGCTGGCCGCGCCAGTTTCCGCATCGTCAACCGGTCCGACCGGGCCGTGGAATGGGAAATCCTCGATGGCGTACTGGTCGTCGAAGAGCGCGAAAACATTGCGCCGGGCCTGAGTCAGGTGATCAACGCTAATCTGCAACCGGGCGATTACGCGATCACTTGCGGTTTGCTGAGCAACCCGCGCGGCACCCTGCATGTGACACCTACTGCCGCTTCTGATGCTGCCGCCAAGGCCAAACCGTCGATGGTCGCCTTCGTCGGGCCGCTGTCGGAATTCCGCGTGTATCTGGCCAGCCAGGGCAGCGCGCTGATCAAAGCCGTCACGGCGCTTAATCAAGCCATCGAAAGCGGCGACTTGAGTCAGGCGCAGGCGCTGTACCTGCCGGCACGAGCGGCTTATCAACGTCTGGCCCCAGCCGCGCAGCGCCTGGCCGAACTGGACAACAGCATCAACGCCCGCGCTGACTATTTCGAAAAACGCGAACAGGATCCGGCCTTCGTTGGTTTCCATCGCCTCGAATTCGGCCTGTTCCAACAACGCAAACTCGACGATCTGACGCCGGTCGCCCAGCGCCTGCTAAGCGATGTCACCACGCTCAAACAGCAATTGCTCGCGCAATCGCTGCCACCGGAGCAGCTGGTCAACATCATCGTGCGCAACCTCAACACCTTGGCCGACGTCCGCGCCGCCAGCGGTGAAGAGGAGCGCTACAGCCACAGCGACCTCAACGGTTTCGCCGCCAATGCGCAAACCGCGCGCAAAGTCGTCGATCTGCTGCGGCCGATGCTGAGCAAATCAGCTGCCGACCTGCTGCCGAAAATCGATAAGGCACTGGCGGATTTCGACAGCGAACTCGACACCTACAAGATCAAGGACGGCTACGCCAGCTACGACTCCGTCAGTGGCGCACAACGCAAGCAGATCGCCGACAAGGCCCAGGCTCTGGCCGACGCACTGGATGGCATCGATCCCGCCCTCGGCCTCTCCGGCCTGTAAGCAGAAGACCCATTCCCGATGAAAGATCTAGAAACGCTCAACCTGCAACGTCGCCGTGTCCTGATGGGCATGGGCGCCGCCGGTGTCGCCCTCGCCGGGTCCGCCCTGAGCTGCCCGGCCATGGCCGCCGCACCTGCGCAAGTTGCTGAAGCACCGAGCAGCGACAAAACCGAAGACCGCCACGATTTCCACGGCGTACACCAGACCGGCATCGTCACCCCGCGTCCGGCCTCGGGCATGCTGGTTTCATTCGACGTATTGGCCAGTGATCGCGAAGACCTCGAGCGGCTGTTCCGTACGCTCAACGAGCGCATCGCGTTTCTGATGACGGGCGGCCCCGTCGCGCAGATCGATCCGAAACTGCCGCCGCCGGATTCCGGCATCCTCGGCCCGAACGTCACCCCGGACAACCTGACCATCACCGTTTCCGTCGGCGAGTCGCTGTTCGACGAGCGCTTCGGTCTGGCCGACGCCAAACCCAAAAGGCTGATCCGTATGGTCGGTTTCCCCAACGATGCGCTGGATGCCGATTGCTGCCACGGCGACCTGAGCCTGCAGTTCTGCTCGAATACCGCCGACACCAACATCCACGCCCTGCGCGACATCGTCAAGAACCTCCCCGACTTGCTGTTGGTGCGTTGGAAACAGGAAGGCAGCGTGCCGCCGCAAGCCCCGGCGAAACCCGGTGTGCCGGCACAGTCGGCGCGCAACTTCCTCGGTTTCCGCGACGGCTCGGCCAACCCCGATTCTAACGACAGCAAGTCCATGGATCGCTTGGTCTGGGTGCAACCGGGTAGTGACGAACCGGCCTGGGCGGCGCACGGCAGCTATCAAGCGGTGCGGATCATCCGCAATTTCGTCGAGCGCTGGGACCGCACACCATTGCAGGAGCAGGAAAGCATCCTTGGCCGGGTCAAAACCACCGGGGCACCGATGGGTGGCCAGCATGAAAGCGAAGTCCCGGATTACAGCAAAGACCCGGCCGGCAAGCTGACCAAACTCGACGCGCACATTCGTCTGGCTAATCCGCGTACGGCTGCAACCCAGGCCAACCTGATCCTGCGCCGGCCGTTCAACTATTCGAATGGCGTAAACAAGAACGGTCAGCTCGACATGGGTTTGCTGTTCATTTGTTACCAGGCCGATCTGGAAAAAGGCTTCATCACCGTGCAGACCCGCCTCAATGGCGAACCGCTGGAGGAATACCTCAAACCGGTCGGCGGCGGCTATTTCTTCACCCTGCCGGGTGTCACGGGCGACAAGGACTTTATCGGTCGCTCGCTGCTCAACGCCACACAACCGAAAACAGCCGCATAAAACAATCTCGACACTGGAGCCGCCCCCATGAAAAAGACGCCACTCGCGTTATTGCTGACCCTTGGTTTGCTCAACACCCCGCTGTCGGCATTCGCTGCCACCGCACCGCTGGATCTGGTGGGGCCGGTTTCGGACTACAAGATCTACGTCACCGAAAAACTCGACGAACTGGGCAGCCACACCCAGCAGTTCACCGATGCCGTGAAAAAAGGCGACCTCGCCACCGCGCAAAAACTCTATGCACCGACCCGCGTTTACTACGAGTCGATCGAGCCGATTGCCGAGCTGTTCAGTGACCTCGATGCGTCCATCGACTCCCGTGTCGACGATCACGAGAAAGGCGTGAAGGCTGAAGACTTCACCGGTTTCCACCGCATCGAGTACTCACTGTTTTCGGAGAAAAGCACCCAAGGCCTGAACGAACTGGCGGACAAGCTCAACAGCGACGTCAAAGACCTGCAGACTCGCGTAGCTGGCCTGACTTTCCCGCCGGAGAAAGTCGTCGGTGGTGCTGCCGCGCTGCTGGAAGAAGTCGCCGCGACCAAGATCTCCGGCGAAGAAGATCGCTATAGCCACACGGACCTGTATGACTTCCAGGGCAACATCGACGGCGCGAAGAAAATCGTCGACCTGTTCCGTCCGCAGATCGAACAGCAGGACAAGGCGTTTGCAGCGAAGGTCGACAAGAACTTTGCCACCGTCGACAAGATTCTGGCCAAGTACAAGACCAAGGATGGTGGTTTCGAGACTTATGACAAGGTGAAGGATAACGACCGTAAAGCGCTGGTTGGGCCGGTGAATACACTGGCGGAAGATCTGTCCACGTTGCGTGGCAAGTTGGGTCTGAATTAAGTTTTGTAGCGCCTCTAGAGGCCCTATCGCGAGCAGGCTCACTCCTACATTAGGAATGCATCCCCTGTAGGAGTGAGCCCGCTCGCGATAGCGGTTGTATGACCGCTACAAATGTTAAGCCTTACAGAATTCGGTAGAGCAACCGCTCAATCCGCACCCGGCTCACGCGCTTGAGAAACTTGGCCACCCCGGCCGGGTATTCCGGCAGCGTCTCCAGGCTCTGAAAGCTGTCGATCCGCGTGGTATGGCGGAAAATCTCTTCCAGTTCCTTCGCCCGTGGCGCCAGCCACTCGCCCTTCGGGTCATCAATCAACAAGGCGTTCTCAAGATCCAGGCGGAACGCCCGTGGATTGAGATTGTTGCCGGTCAGCAGCGTATAGCGCTGATCGATCCACATGCCCTTGAGGTGATAGGTGTTGTCACCATCACGCCACAAATGCAGGTTCAACTGACCGCTGTCGATGTTGCGCTGATGCCGTTTGGCGAAGCGGCGCAGGCTGATCTCGTACAGATACGGCAGCGCCGCGATCACCTTGAACGGCTCGCTCGGCGGAATGTAGAAGTCATTGGCAGTCTTGTCGCCGACGACGATGTCGATTTTCACGCCACGGGCCAGCGCGCGGTTGATCTCGCGGATCACACCCAGCGGCAGATTGAAGTATGGCGTGCAAATGGTCAGCTGTTTTTGCGCGCTGGCGATCAACTCGAGAATCGCCCGGTTCAACGGGTTGTTCTTGCCGACGCCCAGCAACGGAGTGACTGACAGGCCTTCTCTTGCCGTACTGCCAGTCGCCGTGTCGTACGTTGCATATTTCAGACGACTACGCAGATCGCCGATGTCGTTGCGCAGGCTGCGCGTGGTCGGCAGGTTGGGCAGATCGAGGCGATGCACCGCTTTCGATTCCATCAGACCGTGTTTGACCAGATGATGCATCGAGTCCGCAAGTTCGTGGCTTTGCAGCACGTGGTAGCGGTCGAAACGGTACTTGTCGAACTTGTGCAGATAAACGTTGTTCAGGCTCGCGCCGCTGTAGACCACACAGTCGTCGATCACGAAGCCCTTCAGATGCAGCACGCCGAACAGCTCGCGGGTCTGCACCGGCACGCCGTACACCGGCACTTCGCTCTGGTGCGTGCGGGTCATTTCCTGATACCACGCCGAATTGCCCGGCTGCTTGCCGGCGCCGATCAGCCCGCGCTGCGCGCGCAACCAGTCGACCACCACGGCGATTTCCAGCTCCGGGCGCTTGAGTTTGGCGGCGTGCAAGGCATCAAGGATTTCCTGACCGGCTTCGTCTTGCTGCAGATACAGCGCAACGATGTAGATGCGCTGGGTCGCTGCGGCGATTTTCTCGAGCAGGCAACGACGAAATTCAGCGGCGCCGGACAGAATGGTCACGGCCTCGGCGGTCAGCGGGAAGCTGCGCAATTTGGGCAGCAAGGAGCGTTTGAAAAGCAACGGCATAGGGCTCGCAATGGGTCGAATCCGAAGAACCCGAGAGCTTACACCATCGCATCGTTGGGGTCTTGTTAGTGTCCGTAAAGAGATCAAAAGATCGCAGCCTTCGGCAGCTCCTACACGGGCCAATGTAGGAGCTGCCGAAGGCTGCGATCTTTTGATCCTAAAAAACCATTGCCAAAGGAGAACAATCGTTCTACTGTTCGCCACATGAACGAAATCACTAGCAACGACACACGCGACATCATTCTGGATGTCACCGAAAAGCTGATCTACAAAAGTGGCATCGCTGCCACTAGCATGGATCTTCTGGTGAAAACCGCCGGCGTCTCCAGAAAAAGCATCTACCGTTACTTTGCCGACAAGGACGCACTGACCGTCGCCGCCCTGCAACGCCGTGACGTGCGCTGGATGCACTGGTACCGAAGCGCTGTCGATCAAGCCGAAACCCCAGCCGATCGCCTGCTCAACCTGTTTACCGTGCTCAAGAGCTGGTTCGCCTCGGAAGGTTTCCGTGGCTGCGCCTTTATCAACACCAGCGGCGAGACCGGTGACCCGCAAGACCCGGTGCGCCTGGTCGCCAAAGAACACAAACAGAAGCTGCTCGACTATGTGTGCGAGCTGTGTACCGAACATGGTGCCGAGGATCCGCAACTGCTGGCCAAACAGCTGCTGATCCTGATTGACGGTGCCATTACCGTAGCGCTTGTGATGGGTGATCACAGTGCCGCCGATAATGCGCAATGCATGGCGCGAAAGTTATTGGACCTGTAACGCCTTAATAAGCCGGACTTGTTGTTCAATTATTAATTAGATCGGGAGACTGAACATGTCTACTGCAGCCCAGGTACGTCCGCCATTACCGCCCTTCAACCGTGAATCAGCCATCGAGAAAGTTCGTTTGGCCGAGGATGGCTGGAACTCCCGCGACCCGGAACGGGTTTCGCTGGCTTACACCCTTGATACCAAGTGGCGTAACCGCGCCGAGTTCGCCAACAACCGCGAAGAAGCCAAGGCCTTTCTGACCCGTAAATGGGCAAAAGAGCTGGATTATCGTTTGATCAAGGAACTGTGGGCTTACTCGGATACCCGCATCGCCGTGCGCTACGCCTACGAATGGCACGATGACTCGGGTAACTGGTTCCGCTCTTATGGCAATGAAAACTGGGAGTTCGATGAACAGGGCCTGATGTTCCAGCGCTATGCGTGCATCAACGACATGCCGATCAAGGAAAGCGAACGCAAGTTCCACTGGCCACTGGGCCGGCGCCCGGATGATCATCCGAGCCTGTCTGACCTGGGTCTCTAAGCCAACACAGATCCAATTGTAGGAGTGAGCCTGCTCGCGATAGCGGTGTGTCAGTCAACATATAAGTTGAATGTTCAGACGCCATCGCGAGCAGGCTCACTCCTACAGGGGATGTGTGGGGTTCAGGCGACAGCGGCGGTCTTCTCGGCCTCGAGTTCGCGAACGAGCGGTAACACCCGCCGCCCGAAATATTCGACCTCTTCCTGAAAATGCAGAAACCCCGCCAACACCAGATCCACACCCACCGCTTTCAACGCGACAATCCGCTCGGCAATCTGCAACGGCGTGCCAATCAAATTGGTCTTGAAGCCCTCGTTGTACTGCACCAGATCCTCAAACGTTGATTTCGCCCAGTTGCCCTCGCCCTCCGGTGAAGCCCGGCCCGCCTGCTTCGCCGCATCGCCAAAGGCGTTCACCGCTTCCGGATCGGCCTGATCAATGATCTGTGCAAGTACCGCCCGCGCTTCTTCTTCGGTATCACGGGCAATGACAAACGCGTTGACGCCAACCTTCACCGAATGGTTATTCGCCGCTGCTTTGGCACGAATATCGTCGACCTGCGCCTTGATCCCTTCAACGCTGTTGCCATTGGTGAAATACCAGTCCGAGACCCGCGCGGCCATGTCCCGCGCCGCACGGGAACTGCCACCCTGGAAGATCTCAGGACGACCCAGCGGTTTCGGTTTCAGGCTGTAATTGTCGAAACGGTAGAAGTCGCCGCGAAAGGTGAAGTTGTCCTGACTCCACACGCCGCGCAATGAGCGGATGAACTCTTCGGAACGGCGATAACGCTCGTCGTGCTCCAGCCAATGTTCGCCGATGGCCTGGAACTCGCCTTTGAACCAGCCACTGACGATGTTCACCGCGATGCGGCCGTTGGTGAGTTGGTCGATGGTCGCCAGCTGTTTTGCAGCCAACGCTGGTTGCCACGGGCCGGGCAGGATCGCTGCGATCACCTTGAGCTTGCTGGTCGCCGCGAGTAACGCGTGGCTGAACGCGACTGACTCATGCTGGAACTCGGCACCGTAACCGGCGGTGAAGCGAATCTGCGTCAGCGCGTACTCGAACCCTGCGGCTTCGGCGATCTGCGCCAGTTTGCGGTTGTAGTCGATGCCCCAATCGGTGCGTTGTTCAATCTTGCTGACCACCAGCCCACCGCTGACGTTCGGCACCCAGTAGGCAAATTTTACGGCTTGCTGACTCATTGGCGTGTCCTCGGGACATTTGCGGAGATGGGAGTGGTAGAGCAGCAAGCGTGCCAGCCTGGAAATGCCCGGTTTTGTTGGGTATCGGGGTGAAGTTGATGTTTTGTGGAAGGCGGATTTGTTGGCAGGTTGTTGTGTGGGCAACAGTTGGATTGGCGGCGGCATGAAGAATGCCTTCGCGAGCAGGCTCGCTCCCACAGGGTGGAATGCATTTCAAAATATGGGAGCGAGCCTGCTCGCGAAGGCGTCAGACGGGTCGCCGCAACAGTTGGATACAGGTAACATGACCGCCCTCCCCGCAGCCAAATCTGCGCCCTGCCGAATAAGCCGATTCCATGCCTTTCGAACTCAGCGTTGACCTCACCACCCTCGCCATCCTGGCCGTTGTCGCTTTCATTGCCGGTTTCATCGATGCCATCGCCGGCGGTGGCGGTCTGTTGACCACGCCTGCACTGCTGACGGCCGGCCTGCCACCGCATCTGGTACTCGGCACCAACAAGTTGAGCTCGACCTTCGGTTCGGCCACCGCCAGTTTCACCTTCTACAAACGCAAGCTGTTCCACCCTCGACAGTGGACGCATGCGATTGTCGGCACTTTGATCGGTGCACTGACGGGTGCCGTCGTCGCCCATTACCTGCCGGCCGAATGGCTGAACAAGATGCTCCCGGTAATCGTCTTCGCCTGCGGCCTGTATCTATTGTTCGGCGGCACGCCAAAAGCGCCACTCGACAGCGATGCGCCGATCAAAAAGAAATGGCAGTCGACCCAAGGCTTCAGCCTCGGTTTCTACGATGGCGTGGCCGGTCCCGGCACTGGCGCATTCTGGACGGTGAGCAGCCTGTTGCTCTACCCGATCGACTTGGTCAAGGCCAGCGGCGTGGCGCGCAGCATGAACTTCGTCAGCAACATTGCGGCGCTGTCGGTATTCGTGTTTTCCGGACAGGTGGACTGGATCATCGGCCTGAGCATGGGCCTGTCGGTGATGGTCGGCGCGTTCTTTGGCGCGCGCACCGCGATCAGCGGCGGCGCCAAGTTCATTCGCCCGGTGTTCATCACCGTGGTACTGGGATTGACCGTGCGCCTAGCCTGGCAGCACTGGTTCAGCGTGGCCTAAGCGCCGCGCCACGTAGACGTCGATCAGGTAACGGGCAATCGACTTGGACGCCGGCAACGGCGGCAGGTCGTGCACGTTGAACCACTGGGCGTCTTCGATCTCGTCTTCCTGACAGACAATCTCGCCACCGGCGTACTCGGCATGGAAGCCGAGCATCATCGAATGCGGGAACGGCCAGCACTGGCTGCCCATGTACTGAATGTTCTTCACCTCGATCTGCACTTCTTCGCGCACTTCCCGAATCAGGCAATCCTCGGCCGACTCACCCGGCTCGGCGAATCCGGCCAGCGTGCTGTACACCCCGGTGACGAAACGTGGTGAACGCGCCAGCAGAATCTCGTCGCCACGGGTGATCAGCACGATCATGCTCGGCGAAATCCGCGGATAACTGCGCAGATCGCACGGCTGACAATACATCGCCCGCTCGCGCGGCACTTGGGTCATCGCCTGACCGCAATTGCCGCAAAAACGGTGCTCACGGGCCCAGGTGCCGATTTGTGCGGCATACCCAAGCACTTTGTAGATGGTGTGATCGCCGTCGAGCATGAACGCCCGCAGGCCTTTCCAGTTGCAACCCGACACTTCGCTGGCACTGCGCAGTTCCAGCAAGTACACCGGCTCGCCATCGAGATGGCCGATGCCGTGCTCGGCGAGGATCGACAAGTCCTGACGCTTGAGCCATTCACGTGGGAACAGCGCGCCGTTGTCGTCGAACAAAAAGCCTTCCGGGCTGCGCGCCACGGCCCAGCCGCCGGGTTGATCGGTGTCCAGTACTGCAGTGGTCCAGCGAGATGTCATGGTTTCTCAGTCCAGAAATTCGGGTTTCTGTTTGCTCATATGGGCGGCCATGGCCACGCGCAAGTCGGTGGATTGCAACATGGCGGCGTTCCAGGTGGCAACGTATTCGAGGCCGTCGTCAATGCGATGGTCGCGCATGTAGCTGATCATTTCCTTGGTGCCGGTGACCGCAATCGGTGACTTCGAAGCGATCTCGCGAGCGATGTCCAGCACGCCCTCGAGCAGCGTGTCCTTGTCGCTGTAGACGCGATTGACCAGGCCAATGCTGCGCGCCTCGTCAGCGCCGAAAGTGCGACCGGTGTAAGCCAGCTCACGCAGCATGCCGTCACCGATGATCCGTGGCAACCGTTGCAAAGTGCCAACATCGGCGGCCATGCCGATATCGATTTCCTTGATCGAGAATTGCGCGTCTTCGGCGGCGTAGCGCATGTCGCAGGCCGCGATCAGATCGATCGCGCCGCCCAGGCAGTAACCCTGAATGGCCGCGAGTACCGGTTTGCGGCAGTTGTCGACGGCGTTGAACGAGGCTTGCAGGGTGAGGATCTTGCGGCGCAGCAGGCGCGCATTGCGGCCGACGTCCTTGCCCAGTTCATTGGCGACGCCGGCGAGCATCATCAGGTCGATGCCCGAGGAAAAGTGTTTACCGTTGCCGCTGAGCACCACCACGCGCACTTCGTCGGTGTCGTCGATCCACTGGAAGATCTCGACGATCTCGCTCCAGAACGCCGCGTTCATCGAGTTGATTTTTTCCGGGCGATTGATCTGCACATGGGCGATGTTGTCGGCCAGTTCGACGCTGAAGGCGGAGTATTGAGTCATGGCAGTGATCCTTTACCGGGCTGAAAATGAGGCCCGAACTATAACAAGGCATCACAGTGGCGGTTCGGCCAAATGCGGGACTGTCCTGAGTTTTACTTTGCCTGTGCCGGCCCCTTCGCGAGCAGGCTCGCTCCCACCCTGTTGAAATGCATTTTCCCCTGTGGGAGCGAGCCTGCTCGCGAAAACGTCCGATCAGGCACTACAAATCATCTGGCCAAACGCCGCAACCCAAACAACATCCCCCCCGCCCCCAACAACATCGCCGCCAAAAACAGCGGATAGGAAACCCACCACGGCGTCCCCGCCGTCATCATGCTGAACTCCGACATGCCACCAATACTGGCAATCAGGTTCAATGGCAGAAACACCACGTTGATCAACGTCAGTTTGCGCAGCAGGTTGTTCATGCTGTTGTTCATCAGATTGCCGCGCGCATCGATCAGTCCGGAAAACACCGTGGAGTAGATCTCCGCCTGCTTGTAGCACTGGTTGTTTTCGATGATCAGGTCGTCGATCAGACCGATCGCTTCGCTGCCGAAGTGCTGCTTCTCGGCATGATTGCGCAGGCGCGTCAGGACCGCGCCGTTGCTGTGCAGCGCGTTGATGTAATAGATCAGGCTTTCGCTGAGATTGAACATCTGCACCAGATGCTGGTTCTGCATCGAGTCGTTGAATTTCTGCTGCAGTTCGCGGGCGACCAGTTTGATCACCTTCAGGTGCCCGAGGTAGTGATGGATGTTGTTGAACAGCAAATCGAGCAACACATCCAGCGGCGTGTTCAACGGCTGGCGAGTGCCGAGGCCGTGCAGCGGCGTGTCATCGGTGGCGATGACCAGCAGTTGCCCCGGCGCGAACAGCAGTCCACAGGACGACACTTCAAATGCCAGACTGCCACCGCCGGAATAGTTTTCCGGGCGTTTCCAGATCAGGAACAGATGGTCGGGATGGAACTCGATGCGCGACACCTCGTCCGGGTCCAGCGCTGACGCCAGTGCATGCTCGTCGACTTTGAAATGACTGTGCAGCAAGTCGCGCTCGGCGGCATCGGGGTTGCTGAACAGCATCACCTCTGCGTCCAGTCGCTCGACACGCTGCAGGGCGCCGTGGCTCAGTGCGAAGCTGTTGATCATCGGCGCCTCACCACGCCTGGCCGCGACGCTTGAGTTCCAGGCGGCGCACGAACTCTTCCAGCACCAGTGAGTACAGATCGTCGTGCAAATAGGCGTCTTCAATGCCGGCGTCGAGGTTGGGGTTGTCGTTGACTTCGATCACCACCACCTTGTCGCCGGCCTGCTTCAGATCGACACCGTAGAGGCCGTCGCCGATCAGGTTGGCAGTTTTCACCGCCAGTTCCACCACCGCCCGCGGTGCCTCGTGGATTGCCATCGTTCGGCATTCGCCGTTGACGTCCTGACCTTTGGCCTTGTGGTTGTAGATTTGCCAGTGGCCCTTGGACATGAAGTATTGGCAGGCGAAGATCGGTTTGCGATTGAGCACGCCAACGCGCCAGTCGTATTCGGTGTAGAAAAACTCTTGAGCCAGCAGCAACACCGAGTGTTCGAACAGTTCGGCGGTCGCTTCGAGCAGCGCCTGCTGGCTTTCGACCTTGATCACCCCACGGGAAAAACAGCCGTCGGGAATCTTCAGCACCAGCGGAAAGCCAAGCCGCTCGCCGACCCGTTCGAAGTCTTCGGGTCGCTCCTTGTAAAGGATCTCGGTGGCGGGCATGCCCAGTTGATGGCTGTTGAGCAGATCGGTGAGGTAGACCTTGTTGGTGCAGCGCAGAATCGACGTTGGGTCATCCATGACCACCAGTCCTTCACTTTCGGCCTTCTTGGCGAAGCGATAAGTGTGATTGTCGACGCTGGTGGTCTCGCGGATCAGCAAGCCGTCGTACTCGGCGAGTCGTGCGTAATCCTTGCGTTCAATCAGTTCAACATCGATACCCATGGTTTTGCCGACCCGGACGAAATTCGCCAGTGCCTTGGCGTTGGATGGCGGCAAAGCTTCTTGTGGATCATGCAGAATCGCCAGGTCGTAGCGCGCTACTTGCGGCGAGCGCGGTACACGCCAGACTTTACGGCTGAAACCATCCAGCGCATTGGCGAACTGATCTTCCTGATCATCGCGCAACTTGTGCAAAGCGCCAGACTTTATCCCTTCGATGTGCCAACCGTTAGTTCGGCGAAACTCAACTAACAGGATCGGGCAGGGAAACACTTCAAACAATTGTCGGGCCAGATCCTGTAATGGTTCGATATGGGTCCGACCGAAATACAGGGTCAGGGTAAAACCTTCAGTGTCACTGTAGAGATGATGACTAAGGGCTTTCTCGAGGGTTTTATCGAGGTCATCCAGCGCCAGGCCATACAGTGATTTTTTCGTCAGTTCGCTGATGGTGCGCACCGAGGGAATCACTTTGTGCCCCCGTGCTTCGGCGAGCAGCGAGCAGTAGTAGCCGTGGCCCAGGTACTTGTAGCTGCGGCACAGATTGATCACCTGCACGCGTTTGCCCGGCTCGCTGTCGCAGCTGTGCTCGAGGTATTCCTGCGCCGTCAGGATGTCTTCGCTGGGGAAGTATGAAGCCCAGTCTTCCTTGCGCTCGACAATAATCAACACTTGACTGGAGGCTTTAATCGCTGAACTTAAAAGAGTTGCCGCCGGCAAACTTTGCTCGGATACTTCGCGCCAATGACCCTGTACCGCTGACATAGAGATTGATCCGTTGGAGAACAAGACCTTTTCTATTAAGCACGAAGTTTTTTGAAAGTCTCGTTTCGTTACGCAACTTTTACGGTGGTCATATGAAGGCTGTTTTTCGTTTGGCGGTAATTGAAGACTTGCCGGCGCTGCTGGCACTGGAAATGCAATGTTTCACCACGGACCGGCTCACCAGTCGCAGCTTTCAGTGGATGATCACTCGTGCTCACGGGCAGTTGCTGGTGGCCGAGTGCGACGGCCAACTGCTGGGTTACGCGCTGGTGTTGTTCCATCGCGGCACTTCACTCGCGCGACTGTATTCCATCGCACTCGCCGTCGAGGCGCGCGGCACCGGCCTGAGCAAACAGCTGCTGCAACGCATTGAAGCGATGGCGCTGGAGCACGACTGCGCATACCTGCGCCTGGAAGTGCGCATCGACAACCCTGCAGCCATTGCACTGTACGAACGTAGTGGCTACCGGCGTTTTGCGCTGATTCACGATTACTACGAAGACCACGCCGATGCGCTACGCCTGGAGAAACGCATTCTTCAGCACCGCGACTCGCGCAGCATCAAGGTGCCCTACTACCGGCAAACCACCGATTTCACCTGCGGCCCGGCGTGCCTGCTGATGGCCATGGGTGCTCTGCAATCGGAACGTTTACTGGAGCGTCGAGAAGAACTGCAGATCTGGCGGGAAGCGACCACGGTGTTCATGACCTCCGGCCATGGCGGGTGCAGCCCTCAGGGATTGGCATTGGCGGCGTGGCGTCGGGGTTACAGGGTGGGTTTGCAACTGAGCCTGGCCGGACCGTTGTTCCTCGACGGGGTGCGTGATGCGCATAAAAAAGACGTCATGCGCCTGGTACACGACGAGTTCACGGCGCAATTGCAGGAGACCGATGTCGAGTGTGTGATCGGTGCGTTGCTGGATCTGCCGCGACTGCTGGATGCCGGTGGACAGCCACTGGTGTTGATCAGCAGCTATCGACTGACGCGATCCAAGTCGCCGCACTGGGTGATCGTGACCGACTGCGACGAAGATTTCGTTTACCTGCACGACCCGGATGTCGATCACAGCCAGCATCGACAGCCCATGGATTGCCAGCATGTGCCGGTCAGCCATGGCGAATTCGAGAAAATGTGCCGGTTTGGCCGGGGTAAATTGCGTGCGGCGGTGGTGCTGTATTCCCGCGAAACGTAAGCGTCCACATGTAGGAGCTGCCGAGGGCTGCGATCTTTTGATCTTGATTCTCAGAAACAGGATCAAAAGATCGCAGCCTCGTTGCACTCGACAGCTCCTACAGGGGGATACGCGTCAAGGTGTGGGCTTCAGGCCGATTTTGTACAGTGAACCTTTCTCTTCATCCGTCAGCACGTACAAGTAACCATCCGGCCCTTGCCGCACATCACGAATCCGCTGCTTGAGTTCGCCCAACAAGCGCTCTTCATGCACGACCTTGTCGCCATCGAACTGCAAACGAATCAGTTCCTGAGTCACCAGGGCACCGACAAACGCATTGTGTTGCCACGGTTTAAAGCGATCGGCATCGTAAAACGCCATGCCGGTGACGCCCGGTGACTTCTCCCAAACATGGTGCGGTGCAACGGTGCCTTCGGCGGTTTTACCCTGGGCTTCCGGGATCGGCTGCATCGAATAATTGATGCCGTGGGTCGCCAGCGGCCAGCCGTAGTTCTTGCCGCGTTCAATGATGTTCACCTCATCACCACCGCGCGGGCCGTGTTCGTTCTCCCACAGCGTGCCGGTCCATGGATTGAGTGCCGCGCCTTGCGGGTTGCGCAAGCCATAGGCCCAGATCTCGGGGCGTACGCCGGACTGGCCGACAAAGGGGTTGTCATCCGGGACCTTGCCGTCCGGGTAGATGCGCACGACCTTGCCTTGCAGCTTGTCGAGATCCTGTGCGGTCGGCCGGTCGTTGTTTTCACCCAGGGTAATGAACAGATAGCCGTCACGATCAAACACCAGCCGCGAGCCGAAATGGTTGCCGACCGAAAGCTTCGGTTCCTGGCGGAAGATCACTTTGAAATCCTTCAGTGTCTTCAAGTCATCCGAGAGCCGCCCTCGCCCCACAGCGGTCCCGGCCTTGTCGCCGGCACCGCCGCCTTCGGCATAGGACAGATAGACCAGACGATCCTGTTTGAAGTCCGGCGACAGCACGACATCCAGCAACCCGCCCTGCCCCTTGGCCCAGACCTGCGGTACACCGGAGATCGGCGCCGACAGCTTGCCGTCGGCCGCGACCACGCGCAGATTGCCCGGACGTTCGGTCACCAGCATGCCTTGGCGATCCGGCAGAAACGCCAGCGCCCACGGATGTTCAAGGCCTGCGGTAATGGTCGTGACTTCGAGGGTGCCCTGTTCGCTTTGCAGCTCTTTGGGCGCCGCGGCAAATGCCGAAGCGCTGATCAGCGCGCCGGCACACAGTGTGGCTAGAAGGGTTTTACGCAACATGCACGATTCCTTTTGTTCGTTTCAAGGGTCGACAGAAGCTCAGTCCTGCCGCTCAACGGTTGCTGTCTCCGCTGCGCGAAGGTGGATTGGGAATGAACGTCGGTGGTGTGCTCGGCACCGAGCGGATCGGCTGGCCGTTGCCAATGCCCCGGTTCTCGACCGTAGGCTGACGTGGCGTCGGCACAGTGTTCGGCCCCCGAGCGGGTGGAGCACTGGGCTGGGTGCCCTGCATGCTGTTGGGGTTCGCCCGGCGAATCGGACTGTTGTAGGGGTTATTGCTGTTGCCGGTCGGGCTTTGCGCCAACAGGACGTCGGCATGAACCAGCCCGCCACTGAGGGCCAGGACGATGATGCCAAGCAGAATTCGGTTCATGACGCTGCCTCTCGATGGGGCCGGGGATAGAGCCTTCGAGTCCACGCTACGCCGAGGGTTCGGATTTGTTAACCCACAAGCCTTAAACAACATGTAACACGACTTGACCGAGTCCCCGAAACCCCGTGCATTCCGGGGAAACTTTCAGTCACAGCCGCAGGTCATCCGATCATCACTCGGAGAACTCACCATGGCTCGGGCAATCTGGAAAGGCGCGATCAGTTTCGGACTGGTTCACATCCCTGTCGCACTGGTCTCGGCGACGTCGTCGCAGGGCGTCGATTTCGATTGGCTCGACAGCCGCAGCATGGACCCGGTGGGTTATAAACGGGTGAACAAGGTCACCGGCAAGGAAGTCACCAAGGAGCACATCGTCAAAGGCGTGGCCTATGAAAAGGGCCGCTATGTGGTGCTCAGCGAAGAGGAAATCCGCTCGGCGCACCCGGTTTCAACGCAGACCATCGACATCTTTTCCTTTGTCGACGCCGAACAGATTCCCCTGCAGAACATCGACACCCCTTACTACCTGGCGCCAGACAAGCGCGGCGGCAAGGTTTACGCATTGCTGCGCGAAACCCTGAGCAAGACCAACAAAGTTGCCCTCGCCCGCGTTGTGCTGCATACACGCCAGTACCTTGCTGCGTTGATGCCGCTGGAGTCTGCGCTGGTGCTGGTGAAACTGCGTTGGCCGCAGGAGGTACGTGGCCTCGACGAGCTGGAACTGGGCAGCGAAGTGACCAAACCGCAGTTGGCCAAGGGTGAGCTGGACATGGCCAAACGGCTGGTGCAGGACATGAGCGCGGATTGGAAGCCCGAAGACTACAAGGATGAATTTGAAGACAAGATCATGGCCCTGGTCGAGAAAAAGGCCCATGAAGGCAAGATCGAGGATGTTGAGTCGGTGGGTGGCGAGGAAGAGCGCAAGACGGCCGATGTTATCGATTTGACCGAGTTGCTGAAGCGCAGTCTGGGCGGGAAAGCGGCGACGAAGCCTAAAGCGAAAGCAGAGAAAACGGCGAAATCTGCGCCGGCAAAGAAGACCAAGAAGGCTTCCTGATAGTGATTGGTTGCCCTTGAGACCGTCATCGCGAGCAGGCTCACTCCTACAGGGGAACGCATTTCAAATGTAGGAGTGAGCCTGCTCGCGATGGCGTCAGCAGCGTCTGCCTGGAACTCAGATCAGAATGAAGATCGCCAGCAAACCGCCAAAAATCGCCCACTTTTCCATGTAGTAGCGCTTACGATTACGCTTTTTCAGCTCTTTACCACGCAGGCGGATCTTGTAGATCCGGGTAAACAACCGGTTGATGCCACCGGTGCGGTCGCCAGCATCATTCGGCGCACCTGCCGCCGACATCACGGTACGGCTGAACCAGCTGTTGAACGCCGCCGCCCAGCGGTACTTCATCGGTCGTTCAATGTCGCAGAACAGGATGATGCGGTTCTTGTCGGTGGTGTTTTCGGCGTAATGAATAAAGGTTTCGTCGAACATCACCGCTTCGCCGTCCCGCCAGTGGTAGCTCTCACCATCGACGTTGATATAGCAGCCAGCGTCATTCGGTGTGTCCAGGCCCAGGTGATAGCGATAGGAACCGGCATACGGGTCGCGGTGACGCACCAGTTTCGAACCCGGTGGCAGCTCGGCAAACATCGCGGCCTTGATCGAACCGATGCTCTGCACCAGCTCGGTAGTGCGCGGGCACAGCTTCATCGCCGACGGATGGCTCTCGCCGTACCACTTCAGATAGAAACGCTTCCAGCCGCTTTTGAAGAACGAGTTGAAACCGACATCGTCGTACTGGTTAGAGCGCTTGATCTCACCGGCACGCAGCAGGTTCTGGCCTTCTTCGCGGATTTCTTCCCAGTGCGCCTGCAACGGGCTCAAGTCTGGAAACTCGCTCGGGTCCAGGTACGGTTTGTTCGGCTTTTTCGAGAACAGATAAAGGAAGCAGTTGATCGGCGCGAGAAACGTCGAATGGTCACTCAGTTGTCGACCGAGCTTGTGGCGCACACGCCCACGCAAATGAACGTATGCAATGGAAATGACATAAATAGCAGCAATGATGAGTTTCACGGAAATCGTCACACGTCAGAAAGTGAACAAACTGCGCACCCGGCGGCCTGAGGCCCAGCGTCTTATGCAGTGGTCTGAATACACATGGCACGTCCTTGGCCTGCGCCGTTACCGGACGCTCGGTGAAAGGTGGCATTTTAGCCACAGTTTGTAACCGATAGTGAACCTTCATCTGTGAAAAACTGTCCCGCGATCATGCCAATCGGCGATCGTGGCGTGATCGCCCTATCGTTTAAAGAGCCAGACCAGTACAATCGCCGCCAAACTTTACGCGCCCCCCTTGGTTGATGACGGGACTCTCCCGCTTCAGCGCACTTTGACTCGGGCCAAGCGCTGCAGCCGCACCCTCGCTTTTTAAGAATGCTTCGCAGGAAAAACTCTTGATTTCTACAGCTAACATCACGATGCAGTTCGGCGCCAAGCCGCTCTTCGAAAACGTTTCGGTCAAATTCGGCGCGGGCAACCGCTACGGCCTGATCGGCGCCAACGGTTGCGGCAAGTCGACCTTCATGAAAATCCTCGGCGGCGACCTCGATCCGTCCGGCGGTCAGGTCATGCTCGAGCCGAACGTGCGTCTGGGTAAATTGCGCCAGGACCAGTTCGCCTACGAAGAATTCACCGTGATCGACACCGTGATCATGGGTCACGAAGAGCTGTGGAAGGTCAAGGCCGAGCGCGACCGCATCTACTCGCTGCCGGAAATGAGCGAAGAAGACGGCATGGCCGTGGCCGAGCTGGAAACCGAATTCGCCGAAATGGATGGCTACACCGCCGAATCCCGTGCCGGTGAACTGTTGCTGGGCCTGGGTATCGGCATCGAGCAGCACTTCGGCCCGATGAGCGAAGTTTCGCCGGGCTGGAAACTGCGCGTGTTGCTGGCGCAGGCGCTGTTCTCCGATCCGGAAGTGCTGTTGCTCGACGAACCGACCAACCACCTGGACATCAACACCATTCGCTGGCTGGAAAACGTGCTGACCCAGCGTAACAGCCTGATGATCATCATCTCTCACGACCGTCACTTCCTGAACAGCGTGTGCACGCACATGGCTGACCTGGATTACGGCGAGCTGCGTCTGTTCCCAGGCAACTACGACGAGTACATGACCGTGGCGACCCAGTCCCGCGAGCAACTGCTGTCGGACAACGCCAAGAAGAAAGCACAGATTTCCGAGCTGCAATCGTTCGTCAGCCGCTTCTCGGCCAACGCCTCGAAAGCCAAACAGGCTACTTCCCGTGCCAAGGCGATCGACAAGATCCAGCTGGCCGAGGTCAAGCCTTCGAGCCGCGTGAGCCCGTTCATTCGCTTCGATCAGAACAAGAAGCTGCACCGTCAGGCGGTCATCGTCGAGAAAATGGCCAAAGGCTTCGACGGCAAACCCCTGTTCAAAGACTTCAGCTTCCAGGTTGAAGCCGGCGAGCGCGTGGCGATCATCGGCCCGAACGGTATCGGCAAAACCACCCTGCTGCGTACCCTGGTCAACGAGCTGACCCCGGACGCCGGCGCCATCAAGTGGACCGACGCCGCGGAACTGGGCTACTACGCTCAGGACCACGCGCACGACTTCGAAGACGACGTTACCCTGTTCGACTGGATGGGTCAGTGGACTCAGGGCGAGCAGATGATTCGCGGCACTTTGGGCCGCATGCTGTTCTCCAACGACGAGATTCTAAAGTCGGTCAAAGTGATTTCCGGTGGTGAGCAAGGTCGCATGCTGTTCGGCAAGCTGATCCTGCAAAAGCCGAACGTGCTGATCATGGACGAACCAACCAACCACTTGGACATGGAATCGATCGAGGCGCTGAACCTGGCGCTGGAAAACTACCCGGGCACGCTGATCTTCGTCAGCCACGACCGTGAGTTCGTATCGTCCCTGGCCACGCGCATCATCGAGCTGAGCCCGGATGGCGTGACCGACTTCAGCGGCACTTACGATGACTACCTGCGTAGTCAGGGTGTGGTGTTCTAAAAGCAGCTTCAAGTGTTGAGCTGCTAGCTTCAAGCTAAAGCCCTGTCCATGTGACAGGGCTTTTTGCATTCAGGACGCTGATCGTTCCCACGCTCTGCGTGGTAACGCCGCCACGGACGCTCCGCGTCCCGCTCGTGTGACGCGGAGCGTCACGGGATTCATTCCCACGCAGAGCGTGGGAACGATCAGTCTGGAAAGATAGTTAGCCTGCTTTCTTTTATCTGACACCCAAGCCATGATGCGAACTCTCCCACCGCCGCCCGCGAACGAGTCCTCATGTCTGCGCAGCAACTGCCACCGCAAAGCTCCATGGCGATCACCCTGCAGATCGTTTCCATCGTGTTCTACACCTTTATTGCGTTTCTCTGCATCGGCCTGCCGATCGCGGTGTTGCCCGGTTATGTGCATGAGCAACTGGGTTTCAGCGCGGTGATTGCCGGGCTGGTGATTGGCTCGCAATATCTGGCCACCCTGCTCAGCCGGCCAATGGCCGGGCGCATGTCGGATACGATCGGGACTAAACGGGCGATCATTTATGGCTTGTGGGGGATTGTCCTCAGCGGTTTGCTGACGCTGGTTTCCACGCTCCTGCAAGACTTCCCGCTGGCCAGCCTGATCATTCTTATTATCGGGCGGTTGCTGCTCGGTATCGCGCAGGGTTTGATCGGCGTCGGGACTATCAGTTGGTGCATGGGCCAGGTCGGCGTCGAACACACCGCAAAATCCATCGGCTGGAACGGCATCGCTTCCTATGGCGCGATTGCCATTGGTGCGCCATTGGGTGTGGTGATGGTCGCCGATTACGGTTTTACCAGCCTCGGCATCGCCCTGGCCGTGCTGGCGGCCGGCGCACTGCTGTTGATCCGCAATAAACCGTCGGTGCCGGTGATCCGTGGCGAGCGCCTGCCGTTCTGGGCGGTATTCGGGCGCATCGCCCCGTATGGCGCCAGCCTGACCCTGGCTTCAATAGGCTACGGCACGCTAACGACGTTCATCACCCTCTATTACCTCAACCGTGGCTGGACCGGAGCGGCGTATTGCCTGACGGTGTTTGGCGTGTGCTTCATCCTGTCGCGGCTGCTGTTTATCTCGGCGATAAGTCGCTTTGGTGGCTTCAAGTCGGCGATCGCCTGCATGACCATCGAAACCGTGGGCCTGGTGATGTTGTGGCTGGCGCCCTCCACCGCATTCGCTTTGATCGGCGCAGGACTGGCGGGGTTTGGCTTGTCGCTGGTGTATCCGGCGCTGGGTGTCGAGGCGATCAAGCAGGTGCCGAGTTCCAGTCGCGGCTCAGGTCTCGGCGCCTACGCGGTGTTCTTCGATCTGGCGCTGGCGATTGCCGGGCCGTTGATGGGCGCGGTGGCGCTAAATCTGGGGTATTCGTGGATATTCTTCAGTGCGGCGCTGTTGTCGGTGATCGGGCTGGGGTTGACTTTGCTGCTCCAGCGTCGGGCAACGACCTGAAGTCCGACGCGGCCCCCTGTAGGAGTGAGCCTGCTCGCGATAGCGGTGTATCAGAAAAGGAAATGTCGACTGACACACCGCTATCGCGAGCAGGCTCACTCCTACAGGGGATTTGCGGGGTTATTGATCCGCGGTTTGCATGCCCGCCCGGGTCGGTTTGCCCAAAGCATGGGAGAAGAACCGCCCGGCCTCTGAAATGAGGTTGCGGTGGATATCCTCGCGATCCACCCCATCAGCATCGGTACACAACGCCGGCATCGCGCGAATCTGCTCTTCATTGCACGGCGCCATAAAGACGAAGTGCCCCGCCCCTGCCAGTAATTTGAAGTCCGGCGCCGTCGGCAGTTTGCGCGCCAGCGCTGCAGCGTTCTTGTCGAAAGCCACCAGTTTGTCGCCATCGCCGCTGTAAAGCAGCACCGGCACATGCACATCGGCGAGGGTGTGGCGACCGAACTTCAAGCTCAGCGGCGCCATCAACAGCAACGCGTGAACACGCGGATCGGCCACCGGTTGCAGATCATCGCGATCGACGATCAACTCACCCTGCGTATTGCAGGCATCACGATCATCCGGACGTTCCTGGCAATAACGCCGCAGGCGATCGAGATCCGGTTGCGCCCCGGACAGGATCAACGCCGTCTCGCCGCCCGCCGAATAACCGATCACCCCGACCTGGTCAGCGTTGACGTACGGCGCGAGCATGCGGTCGCCAAGGGTCGCGGTAATCGCTTCGGAAATCTGAATCGGCCGGCCATAGAGATTGCTCAGGGTGCCCAATCGGCTGTGGTCTTTGGAGTTGTCGCCGGGGTGAATCACCGCCACCACCACAAAGCCTTTGCGCGCCAGCGAAGTCGCGAGGTCGTGCAGCGCCAGCGGCGTGCCGGTGTTGCCGTGGGAGAGCATCAGCATCGGAAAACGGCCGATGGCGACCTTGGTGTCTGCGCCGGCCTCGACTGAATAGCCTTCGAGCAGGCTCATGTGTTCACGGTCGCTGGAAGGATAGAAGGCAATCGCGCGCATCGGCTGCAGATCCAGCGGATCGAGGAACGTCATCTCGTGATAACCGACGCTCCACACCGGGTGTCGCCCAGGCGCAGCCTGCACTGAATTCAGGCTGCCAAGCAGGCAAATCAGTAACGCTGCACAAAGACGCATCATGGGATGCCCCACCCTGTTGTTACTCAATCGAAAGTTCCGTGGCGTTGCGGGCCAGAAACGCCGGGGATTCGGTGTTTCAGTACGACAATGCACTCAGACGCAGATTGTGTGATTGCATAACCCGGGCCAGATTATGTAACAGCCAGAAACAAAAAACTCCGTATTCGCCCCTTGCGGAATCAGAATACAGAGTTTTTTGGGTGTTACCTGAACATCAGCTGTTCTTTACGCAAGCCTTACGCAGCGGCGAACAGTTGCTCGCTGATCTTCGCTTGCGCAGCGGTCATCGCGTTGTTGCGCACTTCTTCGCCATACGCCAGACCTTCAGCGCGGACGATTTCGATGTCGGTGATGCCGAGGAAGCCCAGAACCAGCTTCAGGTATTCTTCGTGAGCGATGCCGCTGGCCTGACCGGCATGAATGCCACCGGAAGTCGAAACGATCACCACTTTCTTGCCGCCGCACAGGCCTTCAGGGCCGGCTTCGGTGTAACGGAACGTTTGACCGGCGACTGCTACGCGGTCGATCCACGCCTTGAGTTGGGTCGGCACGGTGAAGTTGTACATCGGTGCGGCGATCACCACGGCGTCGGCAGCGATGAACTCGGCCAATGTCGAAGCGCTCAGTTCGGCTTCGTGCTGTTGTGCGGCGTTACGCAGCTCAGCGGTGGTGCCAGCGGCGACCAGGGTGGTCGACGAGAAGTGGCTGATGGCGTCGGCGGCCAGGTCGCGGTAGGTCACCACGGCGCTTGGCTCGGCAACTTGCCAGGCTTTGACGACTTCGCCGCTCAACTGACGGGAAGCCGAGTTGTCGCCCAGAATGCTCGAATCGATATGCAGCAGTTTCATGTGGAATCTCCTGGAATGAATCGCCGGTGGCGACGGAATGGAGACAATCCTACGCAAGAAACCAATGGATGATTAGCCGCCTGAAATGCGATAGTTTGTCCCACTGATAGAACAGTTGGATTTCCCGATGCAAGACCTCAACGATCTCTACTATTTCGCCAAAGTCGTCGAAGCCGGCGGTTTTGCCGCGGCCGGGCGCTTGCTGGGCATTCCCAAGTCACGGCTGTCGCGGCGCATTGCCGAACTTGAAGAACGCCTCGGCGCGCGTTTGCTGCAACGCACCACCCGGCAGCTGAAGCTTACGGCGGTGGGCGAGCGTTATTTGCGTCACTGCCAGGCGATGTTGCTGGAAGCGGAGATGGCCGATGAGGCGGTCGCCAGCATGTCCAGCGAGCCGCGTGGACGTTTGCGGGTGTCATGCCCGACCGGTTTGGCGCATGAGATGCTGCCGTGGGTGATCAGCGAATTTCTCGGTAAATTCCCGCAGGTGCAACTTGAAGTCGTCTTGCTCAATCGCCGCGTCGATCTGGTCGGCGAAGGCTTTGATGTGGCGCTGCGCGTGCGTGAACATGGTGATGAGGACCCGTTGCTGGTTACCCGGCGTCTGCGTCAGGCGCAAATGGTCGTGGTGGCCAGCCCGGCGTTTATCCAGGGTCGAACGATCAACCATCCGCAAGACTTGAAAACGCTGCCGGTGCTCGGCGCTCTGGAGGCGGATCGTCTGGTTCATGTGCGCCTGCTGGATCAGCAGGGCAACAGTTTCGAGCTGAACATGGAAGCACGGCTGGGCATTGATGATTTTGTGGTACGCAAAGCCTGTGTCCTCGCGGGTCAGGGCTTCACGCTGTTGCCGATGATGTATTGCGAAGAGGAGCTGAGAAACGGCACGCTGGTGCAGATGCTGCCGGAGTGGTCACTGCCCGGCGGCTGGCTGCAAGCGGTGTATCCGCATCGACGCGGGGTGATGCCGGCGGTGCGCGCGTGGATCGATCATTTGGTCGAGTCGTTCAATGCCTGTGGGGAGCGGTTGTTATGAGCAAGGGAAAGATGAGCGAAGCCGACGTTGCGGCGTTCTGCCTGGCATTGCCGGGCGCTCGGGAAGATTACAAATGGGGTGGCGTGCGGGTGTTCTCGATTGCCGGCAACAAGATGTTTGCCTTGCAGGGGCTGCGCGGGGACTCACTGGCGTTCAAGGTTGATAAGGATCTGTTTCTCGGCCATTGCGACCGCCCCGGCATTCACCCGGCGCCGTATCTGGCGCGGGCGCAGTGGATCATCATGCACCCGCCCTACCCGCTGGGTGCCGAGGAATTGCAGGGGTTGTTGCAGCGCTCGCATCAACTGGTGGTGAGCAAGTTGCCGAAGAAAACCCAAATCGGTTTGTTGCTGTAACCCCAATCCCCCTGTGTAGGAGCTGCCGAAGGCTGCGATCTTTTGACTTTGATCTTTTAAAAGCAAGATCAAAAGATCGCAGCCTTCGGCAGCTCCTACATAGGGAATTGCGGTGTATTCAGAACAGCGTCAGCAGATTCGAGCCGAGAAACAACTGGTCGATCCAGAACACCTGGTGCAGTAGCACAATCACCCAGAACAGAATCTGAAACGACACCTTGCGCGTCTTGTGCCGGAATACCTGCTGGGCGATCAACGCGCCCGGCCAGCCGCCAGCCAGTTCTACGGCGTGCAGAACGTTCTCCGGGGTGCGCCAGGCATCGGTGCGCGCCTTGCGCTTGTCTGCCCAGTACATGAAGAACGCCAGCACGCTGACAACCCCATAGGCTGCCAGCGGCACCAGCGAAATCCCGCGCAGCCACATCGAAACGGAGCCGAACAGCGGCAGCGCGCAGACGATCAGCAGAACCAGCAGTTTCAGCTTGAGGTTCTGGATGTGGTTGCCGCCCGAAGGTCGCCCTTCGGGGCGGCGTGCGCGGGAATCACTCATGGTTTGGCCGCCGCCCAATCGATCCAGCCAAACTGCCACGTCGCCAGAATCACCAGACCAAACACAATCCGATACCAGGCGAACGCCGCATAACTGTGGCTGGCAATAAACTTGAGCAAACCGCGCACGGCGATCATGGCGAAGATGAATGCGGTGACGAAACCGATGGCGAACACCGGGAAGTCCGCCGGCACAAACAGGTCGCGGTACTTGTAGCCCGAGTAAACCGCTGCACCGACCATGGTTGGCATCGCGAGGAAGAACGAGAACTCGGTGGCGGTCTTGCGCGACAGGCCGAACAGCAAGCCGCCAATGATCGTCGAGCCGGAACGCGAGGTGCCGGGGATCATCGCCAGACACTGCGCAAAACCGACTTTCAGCGCATCTTTCCAGGTGATTTCGTCGACCGTCTCAGCGTGCACTTCATGCTGACGCTTTTCCGCCCACAACATGATGATGCCGCCCACCACCAGCGCGGCCGCGACGGTAATCGGGTTGAACAGGTATTCGTGGATCAGGTCGGCAAAGATCACGCCCAGCACCACCGCGGGCAGAAACGCGATCAGCAGGTTAGCGGTAAAACGCCGTGCGCTCGGCTGCGTCGGCAAACCGATGACCACATCGAAGATCTTGCGTCGAAACTCCCAGACCACCGCGAGGATCGCGCCGAGCTGGATGATGATATTGAACGCCATGGCTCGTTCGCCGCCGAATTCGAGCAAGTCGGCAACAATAATCTGGTGTCCGGTACTGGAAATGGGCAAAAACTCCGTCAGCCCTTCTACAACTCCTAGTATCAGTGCCTGCAAGGCCGTCCAAAGATCCATCAATCCCCCAAAGAGCGATGCGCGTCGGCATGCCCCGATAGTATTTTTTTACGTTCACTGCGATCAGCGTAGCTGGTTGTGGCTGTACCGATTCCGCGCGCACAGGATCCACACGAAACGGTCAAAATTCCGTGAAATATCAATTTGGATTCAGGTTTTCACGCGCGGGGCCGAAATCCTAACAGACAAGCCTAAATAGCGCTGCCGCGTTATACGACTTGGGTCGCGTATGCCCGCTCACGAAATCGTGGTTGGATGCTGGCGGTCGTTTATTACAAGAAAAAGAATCCGGAGTGACAGCGTTATGAACAGCTTGCGCAGTGTGTCGATCAGCCGACGCTTGTGGCTCATCTTGATTGTGGCGGTGGTCATGTTGCTGACCTTGGGCGTGTTGATGCTCAAGCAGATCCACGACGACCTGTATCACGCCAAGGCTCAGAAAACCCAGCACGTGGTGCAGACGGCCAGCGGCCTGCTGACCTATTATCACGACCTCGAAACCGCCGGCACGCTGACAAAAGACGCCGCGCAGAAACAGGCCCTCACCGCCATTCGTGGTCTGCGTTACGACCAGAGCGATTACTTCTGGATCAACGACCTCACACCTGTGATGGTCATGCACCCGACCAACCCGAAACTCGAAGGCCAGAACCTCTCGGCGATCCGTGATCCGGACGGTTTTGCGGTGTTCAACGAAATGGTTGCCATCGCCAAGGCCAAAGGCGCCGGCATGGTCGACTATCGTTGGCCAAAACCGGGCGCCAGTGAGCCGGTAGCCAAGACGTCCTACGTCAAACTGTTCGAACCGTGGGGCTGGGTGCTCGGCTCCGGGGTTTACGTCGATGACGTCCAGGCCGAATTCCAGGGCCAGATGATCAAGGCTTCGGTCATCGGCTTGGCGATTGCCGTGATCATGGCGTTGCTGGTGATCCTCATCGCGCGCAGCATCGTCCGTCCGCTGCAGGAAACCGTGAACGCCATGGCCAACATCGCCAGTGGCGAAAGCGACCTGACCCGCAGCCTCGATACTCATGGCAAGGATGAAGTCACTGAGCTGGCGCATCACTTCAACGCCTTTACCGCCAAACTGCGGCGGGTGATCGGGGACTTGCAGGTGTCGGCCAGCGCCTTGGGCCAATCGTCGAGCGAACTGGGCAACGATGCCTCGCAGGCCCAGCAACGCAGCCAGCAGCAATCGCAGCAAATGGAACTGGTGGCCACGGCGATCAACGAAGTGACCTATGGCGTGCAGGACGTGGCGAAGAACGCCGAGCATGCTGCCGCGGAAATGCGCGACGCCGAAGCGCAGGCGCAACAGGGCCAGATCAACATCGACGGCAGCTTGCAGCAGATCGACAAGCTGTCCGGCACCATCGATCAAGCGGTTGAAGTGATTCGCACCCTGGCGGCCGAAAGCACCCAGATCGGTAGCGTGCTGGAGGTGATCCGTTCGATTGCCGAGCAGACCAACCTGCTCGCGCTCAACGCCGCGATCGAAGCAGCCCGGGCCGGTGAGCAAGGTCGCGGCTTTGCCGTGGTGGCGGACGAAGTGCGCTTGCTGGCGCAGCGCACGCAGAAATCGACTGCGGAAATTCAGTCGATGATCGAACGCTTGCAGAACCATTCCGAAGCCGCCGTTAAGGTAATCGGCGACAGCAGCAAAGCGTCGCAATTGACCATCGAGCAAGCGGGACTGGCCGGGGCGAGTCTGAATGCCATTGGCCAGGCGTTGCGCAATCTCAACGGCCTGAATGCGTCGATTGCCAGCGCTACGCTGCAACAGGCGCATGTGGTCGAGGACATCAATCAGAACGTCACTCAAGCGGCCGGCCTCTCGCACAGCACGGCAATTGCGGCCGAGCAGTCGAGTGCGGCCAGCGTACGGCTCGGCCAATTGAGCGAACAACTCAACGGCCTGCTGCGCCAGTTCCGCGTCTAAACCGTGTAACTCTGGTGAGCTCACCCCTCACCCCAGCCCTCTCCCGGAGGGAGAGGGGGCTGACCGAGGTGTCTCAAGCTATACGTCGACCTGAACAATCGAGTCGATTATGGATTCAACGCAGAAAGATCAGGTCGGCGTATCTCGAACATCCAACTCGGTCAGTCCCCTCTCCCTCTGGGAGAGGGTTAGGGTGAGGGGTTTGGCCCAATGCAGTACAATCCGCCCCCTCCTCAATTTCCCCCAAGGAACCTACATGTCCGGGCTCGAACTGTTTGCCGCCGCACTCGGTGTGATCGCCGTCTGGCTGACGGTCAAACAGAATCCGTGGTGCTGGCCGATCGGCCTGGTCATGGTGCTGCTCTATAGCTGGATCTTCTTTGAAGTGAAGCTGTACTCGGACATGTTGCTGCAAGTGATCTACGCCGCGCTGCAAGTCTATGGCTGGTGGCAATGGACCCGCGCCGGGACGATGCATGACGGCCGTGAGGTCACTCGCCTCGATCAACGCTCTATCCTGATCGGCCTCGGTGCTGGCGCGGTCGGCAGCCTGCTGCTCGGCGCGGCCATGGCTCACTGGACCGATGCCGCGCAACCTTGGCTCGATGCCGCGCTGACCGGTTTCAGTCTGGTGGCGCAACTGTGGATGGCGCAGAAGCGCCTGCAATGCTGGGCACTGTGGTTTGTGCTCGATGTGATTTTTGTCGGGTTGTTCATCTACAAAGGGCTGTACCTGACCGCTGCGCTGTACGCTCTGTTCACCCTGCTGGCAATTCAAGGCTTTCGTGAATGGCGCGCCGATCCGGCGTTGCGCACATGAAGGTCGTGGTCCTGACCGGGCCTGAATCCACCGGCAAGAGCTGGCTGGCGGCGGGCCTGCAACAACGCTTTGGCGGCTTGCGGGTGGATGAGTACGTGCGTCGGTTTATCGAACTCAATCCCCGTGACACCTGTCTGGCCGACATCCCTGATATCGCTCGCGGTCAACTGCAATGGGAAGATCAGGCGCGGGCGCAACAGCCGTCCCTGCTGATCCTCGACACGCATCTGTTGAGCAATATTCTCTGGAGCAAGACGCTGTTCGGCGACTGTCCAGCGTGGCTGGAGCCCGAGTTATTGACGCGGCATTACGACCTGCACCTTTTACTCTCGCCAGAGCAGGTCGACTGGACCGATGACGGTCAGCGCTGCCAACCGGATCTGGACGAACGTCTGGCGTTTTACCAGTCCACGCAGAACTGGCTGGAAAACCACCATCAGCGCTTTCTGATCATTCAAGGCAATTGGGCCGAACGCCAACTGCAGGCCTTCGCCGCTGTCGAGCAATTACTGGCCGAGTGACCCGATCAATGGGTCACCTTCCCCGGCACTTTCCCCTGTTCTGGGGACAAAGTGTCCGATTCTGAAACACTCGTTGACGTGCAGAGTGCCTGTTTCAGCACTGTTCACGACTTTGTCATCCGAGTTGTTACGCGGTTGAAACACATTGTCGCAAACCCTTGTTCCAGAGCTTTGTTCAGCCAATAGACAGCTCAGCGCGCCGGTGGGTGTTTCAACGCTGATACAGCTTGTGTTTCAGCTGCGCGTGTTTATTTGCCAACTCATTGAAATTCAAAAACATTTAAAAAGCGGCACAGCTTTCGCTCTCTCCTTCATAACGCTGACTAGGGCCAGCCCACTGAAGAAGGAATTGCAGCCGTGGGGAATATCCAAAAAGGTTTGACCTGCCTTCTGCTGATCGGATCAGCAGCCAGCACATTGCTCAGTTTGAACGTCCACGCAGAAGGTAATGGTGTCATCGTCCTCAACCGCGATGTTCAGCCTATTCCGATCGGTCGCAACGGTGGCAAAGACCCCTACCCGACCACCGTCAATGCCAACCCGTCCGCACGCATCAACTCCACCATGAACAGCACCGAATTGAGCGACGGCGACTTCGCCGGTGTCGCCAGCGGCAGCGCGTTCCGCACCGTCAACAATGTCCAGGCCGGCGCCAATCTGCCAGGCCTCAATACCGTCACCAATCCCAACGGCATGCCCGGCATGAGCGCAGGACACGGCGGCGGCTCCGGCGGTGCGATTTCCGGCACGATCAACCGCGCCATGAGTTCCGGCCTTGCCCCTCTGACCCGCATGGCCGGAGGCCAATGAAATGAATCGTTCACTCCTTCTGCTTGCCCTGCTCGGTTGCACCTCTGCCATGGCTGCTGATCCTGGTTCAGTGAACAAGGCCAACATTCAAGATTCCGGGGTGCAGTACCGCGGCAACTTCAACGTCAACCAGGCAGCTGGCGATCAAATGCAACAGACCAACGTCAAGGCAGTGGCAATCGGCACCGAATCCCACGCCAGTACCAGCGTCATGCAGAAAATCGACACACCGGCCTCGCGCTCCATCGACGCCAGTGCATCCATTGGCGGCACCTCTTTCAGTAATGGCAACGGCATCCTCGGTGTGAACCAGGGCGCCGGGGCCAACAACCAGATGGCCAACGTCACGCGCGTCAGCATCAGTGCTGCCCCGCAGAGCGTTGACGACAGTGCCCTTTCGCAACAGAACGTGGCGCTTTTACCGAGCTCAGGAGCAACTGGTACCTCACCCGGCAGTCGCCAGGTCACGACAAGTGATCAGGCCTTCACCGGCAGCCGCGGGGTAATCCAGGTGAACCAGAGTGCCGGGGTGGGGAACCGAATGGCTAACACCCTGAGCATCCGGGTCGCTGACTGACCCAAACAACAAAAGCAGTGCAATTAGAAAGTACCAACACTTAACCAACTAATAAGCACGATGGAGAAACACCATGAAACCTACAATGGCTCTCAAACCACTGGTTTTCGCACTTGCAGCAGTGATGGCAATCGCAGCACAGGCAGGCGGTCGTGATAACGATCATGGTAATGGCCACGGCAACGGGCACGGTAACGGCCATGGTAATAACCAGCCTAAGGGCCCTTCCCTGGAACAACTTCTGCAAATCACCGCCGGCGCCGGGGCTGCAGTACTCGACGAACAAAACAGTGACGGCAACGTGGTGAAAAACCAGGGCACCCTCAACAACGCCAACGCCAGCGACTCGCTCAATGGCTCCAACGGCAACATGGGCGCCAACGTTGCAGCCGGCGACGGCAACCAACAAGACAACGCCGCCGCCCTGGCGACTGCCGACGAAAGTTTCATCTTCGGCACCGCTGTTGCTGCCTCGAGTGCAACTCAAGTCAACAACAACAACTACGTGAAAAACTCGTCCACCTTCAATAACGCCACGCTCAGCAATGCAGGCAACAATGGTTCCGGCAACATCGGCATCAACGTCACTGCCGGCAACTTCAACCAGCAGAAAAACAACCTGGCGATCGCCGTATCCGGTGGCCGCGTAGCTCAGGCTGCTGCTTCTGCCAACCAGTCTTCCACTGGCCTGGTTGTAGAAAACAAAGGCGTGCAAGCCTACAAAACCGACACCCTCACCGGCACTTATGCCGCTGCTGGCGTGTTCAAAGCCAAAGGCACTGCAACCATCGAAGATGATGACCACCACGGCGGTTATGGCAATCGTGGCGGCGGCCACGGTGGCAACGATGACCAGAAAGCCAAATTCGAAGCCGTCGGTACCTTTGGCCTCGCTGGCGTAACCACTCAGCAAGTGATGACCAAAGACGGCTGGAAAACCCCAGTGGTCAACAATGCCAACATGACCAACTCGATGAACAACTTCTCCGGCAACGGCGGAGCCAACGTCTCGGCGGGTGTGGGCAACCAACAAAGCAACTCGCTGTCCATCGCTGCTGGCTGCAGAGCCTGCCTGTAATCGCGATCGAAACGAAAGCCCCGGAAACGGGGCTTTTCCTCAGTCCGCAAAGGCGTATCGATCATGCGTAAGACGGCCCTCCTCGCTCTGCTTTTCGTCTGTGGCCTGACTCAGGCCGGTCAGATGCCCGTCGCTGCCCTGCCGGGTGGCACGCTCGTCTACAAAAACGTGCAAAGCATCCGTGAGCGCAAGTTTGCCGACATTGTCGAACAGAAAACCGATTTCAGCTGCGGCGCTGCTGCACTGGCAACGGTATTACGCCAGGCCTATTGGCTCGACGTCGATGAAGAGCACATCATCAAAGGCATGCTGGTCAACGCTGACCAGGACCTTGTTCGTACTCAAGGTTTTTCCATGCTGGACATGAAGCGCTACATAGAAAGCATCGGCATGCGCGCCAGGGGTTACAAGATTCCACCGGAAAAGCTCGAAGCGGTAACCATCCCGGTGGTGGTACTGATGGAAATTCGCGGCTACAAGCATTTCGTCGTGTTGCAGCGTTCGGACAAGGATTGGGTTTACATCGGAGACCCGGTTCTCGGCCATAAACGCTACAAACATGATGACTTTGTCAAAGGTTGGAACGGCATTGTCTTCGCGATCGTCGGTCCCGGATATGACAAGGCAAACGCCTTGCGCAGCCCTCCGGTGCCCTTGACGGCCAAGAACACACTCGACGGTTTCAACCCGGTCAAAGATGCTGAATTGATGGATTTCGGGTTCATTCAGAGCGACTTCTTTTAATCGCCGATTATAGAAAATGGGACTGGATGTCCCGGGAGCAGCAGATGAAAACCTCATACTGGCTGGCCGCCGCCTGCCTGGCAGCGAGCGCGTCAGGCTATGCCAATGCAGGATTCAAACCCATAGAAATCAAGGACCAGGAGCTCGCCGAGCTGCGTGGTCGTTATGTCATGCCGGGGCGGATTATCAGCTTCGGCATTGTCATGAGCAGTACCTGGCGCAACGCCAGCGGAGATCTGATCGGGGCGTCTGCATCCATGCAGGTGCAACAGGCCACAATCAAACCAGAATTCTACGTTTCGACCATCAAGGAGATGGGCAACGGCAATACGCCGGAACTGGGCACCGGATCGATTATCGGCGGTGCCGGCCTTAACTCATCGTCGGGCGTGACCCAGAGCGTACGCGCGGCGGGTGACGGCAACACGGCGAACAACAACGTCGCCATCAACGTCAAGGAAGCCAATCAGGCGCCAGCACTCGCCCCCGTACAGGGCCAGGCCCTGATGGCCGGCCAGACCATTTCCGGCAGCAATGCCGCCGGCAATGTCGCGGTGTCGGCAACCGGTACGGGTGGCGTGCAAATGGCGATACAAGCCAGCGGCAATCAAGGCTCGGCACTGCAACAGGTCGCTTCGAGCGGTCTGCTGCAGAACACCCGCCTGCTCGGCAGTGCCAATGTGGTCAACAACCTGACTCAACTTAACGTCGTACTCAATAATAACGGCAGAAGCGCCGGCGCACTGGATTGCAACCTGACTCAACTCGGGGCCCTACGCAGTATTGGATATTGAACTACGCTGAGTCTCGATCATTGGGCTTAAAGGGACGGCTTATTCATGTATCGATCAGTATCACTGCGTGTTGCAGTGTGTTTGAGCACTCTTCTCCCTGCGGCGATGCTGCAAGCAGCACCGGATGCAGATGTAGAGGCCCTGAAACAGGAACTTCTGGAGCTGAAACAACGATACGAAGTACAACAAAAGGCCCTGGCGGTTCTCGAACAACGAGTCCGCCAGGTTGAAGAACAACCCGCCGCCCCACAACCAAAACGGCTGGCAAAATCGCCGTCGGACATGAAAGGCAACCGCGTCGCCACCGGCACCGGTGCGGCAGCCGCATCAGGAGGCGCCGCCGGGGGCAGTGGCGCTTCTTACGGGCAATCGCTGGCTGACGATTCACAACCGGCGCAGAGCGTTTCCAACCTGTACGACGAGGCCAGCGGCTTCTTCGGCGGCGGCAAGTTCAGCGTCGAAACCGGCATCACCTATTCGCGCTATGACACCCGTCAGCTGATTCTCAATGGCTTCCTGGCGCTCGACTCGATCTTTCTCGGCAACATCAACCTCGACCGGATCAAGGCCGACACCTGGACCCTCGACCTGACGGGCCGCTACAACTTCGACAACCGCTGGCAGTTCGACCTGAACGTGCCCGTGGTGTATCGCGAATCGACTTATCAGTCGGGCGGCGGCAATGAGGGCGCGGCGGGTGTCACTACAGAAGAAACCGTCACCAAGGATCCCACCATTGGCGACGTCAACTTCGGCATCGCTTACAAGTTCCTCGACGAGTCGGTCAATACACCGGATGCGGTCGTCACCCTGCGGGTCAAGGCGCCAACCGGCAAGGATCCGTTCGGGATCAAACTGCGCCAGACCGATGCCAACTCCAATCTGTTTGTGCCTGACACCCTGCCCACCGGCAACGGCGTCTGGTCGATCACGCCGGGCATTTCGCTGGTCAAGACGTTCGACCCGGCGGTGCTGTTCGGCAGCTTGTCCTACACCCACAACCTGGAGGAGTCGTTCGACGACATCAGCTCGACGGTCAACCAGAAAAACCCGGGCAAGGTAAAGATCGGCGACAGCTTCCAGATCGGCGCCGGTATTGCGTTTGCGCTGAACGAGAAGATGAGTATGTCGTTCTCGGTGTCTGACCTGGTGCAACGCAAGAGCAAGTTGAAACAGGATGGCGGCGATTGGGAATCGGTGGTGTCCAGCGACGCCAACGCCGGTTACTTCAACGTCGGCATGACCATTGCGGCCACCGACAACCTGACCATTGTGCCCAACCTGTCCATCGGCATGACGGATGATGCCCCGGACTTTTCCTTCAGCCTGAAATTCCCGTACTACTTCTAAGCAAAAGCAAAAGATCGCAGCCTTCGGCAGCTCCTACAGGGATTACTCAAATCCGATTCAGGAGCTGCCGAAGGCTGCGATCTTTTGATCTTCAGGTATCTAACGAATCTGGTGTTTATGCAGCAGGCGATAAAACGTCGGCCGTGATACGCCGAGGACTTTAGCCGCCACACTGAGATTATCGCTGTGCCGATTCAACACATCGCACAACGCCTGGCGTTCGGCGCGGGTCTTGTAATCTTCCAGCGTGCCCATCGGCGTGGCGATCGAGTGCTGGCTGATCAGCCCGAGATCACGGGCCTCGATCTGCCGGCCCTCGGCCAGCACCAGTCCGCGCCTTACACGGTTGGCCAGTTCCCGGACGTTGCCCGGCCAGTCATGCTTGCCCATGGCGATAAGCGCGTCCTCACTGAAACTGCGTGGACGGCGACCGGTTTCATGGCTGTAGAAGTGGGAAAAGTGGTTGGCCAACATCGAGAGATCACCATGGCGTTCACGCAACGGCGCGGTGACGACTTGCAGTACGTTGAGCCGGTAATACAGGTCTTCGCGAAAACGCTTCTTCTCGATGGCCGCCTCAAGGTCGACGTGGGTCGCCGCCAGCACACGCACATCCACCGGAATCGGCTGACTGCCGCCGACGCGCTCGATGTGTTTTTCCTGCAGAAAGCGCAACAGATTGGCTTGCAGTTCCAGCGGCAGATCACCGATTTCATCGAGGAACAACGTGCCGCCATTGGCCGCCTCAATGCGCCCGACCTTGCGCTGATGCGCGCCGGTGAACGCACCCTTCTCGTGACCGAACAGCTCGGATTGAATCAAATGCTCGGGAATCGCCCCGCAGTTGATTGCCACAAACGGTTTGCTGTGGCGCTGGGATTGCCGGTGCAGCGTGCGCGCAACGAGTTCTTTGCCGGTACCGCTTTCGCCGCGAATCAACACCGGCGATTCGGTGGGCGCCAGTTTGCTGAGTAGTTTGCGCAGTTCACGGATCGGTTTGCTGTCGCCGAGCAGCTCATGCTCAGGCTGATCCACGTGAATCGTGCCCTGCCCGCGCAAACGCGCCATGCCGAATGCCCGCCCGAGGGTGACCTGCACTCGCGAAACGTCGAACGGTAGGGTATGGAAATCGAAAAACCATTCACAAACGAAGTCACCGACGTTTTGTAAACGCAGGACTTCCTGATTGAGTACGGCGATCCATTCGGTGCCGCTACGGCTGATCAGTTCCTTGACGGCTTCGGGACGTTCGAGGTGAAACGGCTGTAATCGCAGCAGGCCGACATCACAACTGCGGTCCGCGGCGTTTTCCAGGGTACAGCTATCAACATCCCAACCTACGGCGCGTAATCCGGGCAATAAGCGGTGGCAGTCGTCGCAAGGATCGACCACCAATAAACGTCGTAACGCAGGCGCTTCGCTCATGACTGTTCCTTGGCGCCAAATTATTAGAAATGATTGTAAAAACAGTCATTTGGCAGACCCGACTGTAACATTAGCAAGATTTTGACAGGGCCTTGTATCGATTGCTTATAGGCGTACGAGCAAACGCGTTATAAGAACAGAAGTTGTTAGTCAGCTATCGACTAATTTCCGTCTTAACCTTTCAGTGAGCTTTCAAAAACCTGTCTGCAAAGCAACTTCATGAAAGAAAGTTGAAATTTCTTTGTTTCCTGTGTGACCTGCCTACGGGTTCGGTGCATCAGTACAAGTACCAGCCGAACGGTAAGCCCAACCGACGGCACATCACTTGATTGGGCACGACAGAGAGAAAACCCCATGACCGCCCCGCTCCGTATCAACGAAGCTGTTTTGATTGCCAACCATGCGTTCAAACCGTTCCAGTGCGTGGCCTGGGCGCCACAAGACGGCAATGGCGAGCTCAGCCTGACCGTAATCGACCGGACCAATTCGCACATCGGTCGCAAACAGATCCCGAGCAGCGCCTACTCCGATCCAGCGCAACTCGAGCAACTGCTGCAGCAGGCTCGCGCTGAACTCAGCGAAGAAGGCTACAGCCTGCAATCCTGGTCGATGCCACACTAACAGCCGGGCGATGCGGATGACATTCAGGTCATCCGCCCTACTCTGTTAGTTCTAATCTTTTAATTCTCCGTACTTTTGTACAACTATTTGCAACTTCCTCAGGCTTAACTGCTTGGGCGGCTTGCTATTGGTTCAAAAAGACACTGTTCTGGCACAGTGCGACCCTCCACCTGTTAGTTCTTACAGTTGTACTTCTCCCGGTTCAGGGATTGAATGTTTCGCTCATGCAGTTACCCCTCCGGTTTCCGGTAAAGGTCAACTCGCAAGGAGATGCGTGCATGTCCACCCTGAACACTTTTGCGCTGCCGGCACTACCGACGACGTTGTCGAATCAGGCCGGTCAACTCGACAGAACGTTTGCCGCCACCGGCGTCGCCCAAGTGTATTTCGCGGGCAGCGTGTCCAGCCTGACGGAAGATATCGCGCTCGATGCTCAGGGGCGGATCCTTGTTGCCGCCAAAGTCGGCACCGCCGCTGGCAGCCGTTTCGGCCTGGCCCGCATGCTCGCCGATGGCTCGGCCGACCTGGCCTTTGGCGATCAAGGCAGCGTGATCGATACCTTTGCTCCAGGCTTCGAAGCCACCGCCGGCAAAGTCCAGGTACTGCGCGACGGGCGCATCCTGCTCGCCGGCCTGCATTATGAAAACACGCATCGCACCTTGCCGGCGCTGGCCTTGTTCGATGCACAGGGCAAGCCGGACCTGAGCTTCGGTGACAACGGCCGTCAAGTGGTGCGCCTGCCCGGCGACTTGTCCATGGGCAGCCGAGATGCCTGGCTGCCGCCGGGCGTACCCGGCGCCGAAGCCTGCGACTTTGTCGTCCAGGACGACGGCCATATCCTGCTCATCGCCAATCACCACTTCGAACTCGCCGACCATGCCGGCATGCTGATTCGCCTCAAGCCTGACGGCAGCCTCGATGAAACCTTCAACGGCCGCGGCTTCGTGATGATTCGCCACTTGTTGCTTAACACCTGGCTCAGCAGCCTGCTGTTGCAGAAGGATGGGCGGATTGTGGTGGCTGGCTCCATCGATTTTCCGCAGGAAGGTCTGTTGGCGCGCTACCTGCCCGACGGCCACCTCGACGAGCGTTTCGCCGTGGATGGATTCATGGCCTTCAAGGCGCACGGCAAAAGCGCTCTGGTCGGTCAGGTCCTTGAGTCCGCCGACGCGCTGCACTGTTTCGGCAGCAGTCGCGACCCGATTCGTTGCATGGCCTACAGCGTGCACACCAATGGCCGCCCGAACCTGCACAACCATGGCGGGCAACCACAGCTGCTGGAAATCGGCCCCAGCGGCTGTCAATGGAGCGCCGCCCAACGCATGGCGGACGGCCGCATCATCGCAGTCGGTGCAACCATTGGCGGGATCGAAGCGGATTTTATTGTTGCCCGCTACCTGAGTGACGGCAGCCTGGATCACAGCTTCGGCGATGGCAAAGGCTGGCTGCGCACGCGCTTGGGTCGCAGCCTGGATACGGCCAACTCGCTGGCCGTGCAAGCGGATGGCGCCATCCTCGTTGGCGGTTATTCGCTCGATGGCAACTACCGGGCAATGGTGGCGCGGTATTTCAATCACTAGTCAAGCGAAGAGCCGCAGCGCTGCCATTCATCGGATTTAGCCCTGCACCTGTAATTTCTGACAGTAGACGCTGCCATTGATCGGCGCTCAGATAGCGACACGCGCAGATGGCTGCGCGTTGAACCTGAAAAAGGAATTTTTGAATGACTGATCAACAGAAACTACCTGGACAACTGACGCAAGTTGAAGCCTCGAGCACGCGTGCTAGCAAGATCGAACCACGAATCCTCGAACTCACCGATCTGGATGGGAATTACATCGAACCCGACAGTGTTGTCACGGTTAGCGACTTTTTTATCAAAGGCGTGGCCACTCCGGCGAGACCGGCGGACATTCTGGATAGCCGAACCCCGATTGCCCCTGTTCTTGTAGACGCGACTGGCCACTTTACAACAGAACTTTTTAACCAGTCGCTGGGTACTCATGTATACACCGTGCTAGACGAGTCTGGACAAGAATCATCGCCTTGGGTGGTTACTATTGCTGCACTAGATCAGCTATTAATCGAATCTATAAAAGGGCCGGACGACCAGCCCATCGGAAACGGTTCAAGTACAGCTCATACCGACCTGAGGTTTATCGGCAAGGGCGTACCTGGCCAGGTGGTGGAACTTGTGGATAACGGTATTGTGCTTCGCTTGCTCAATGTCGATAACAGCGGGCACTGGAGCGCCCACCTCACAGGCCTTAAGCCAGGCAAGCATAAATTCGTCGCTCGAGAGTTAAACGGCAAAGAATCAGCCCCTTGGCATGTCGAGATCGAAAAACCGGCATTGTTGAGTATTCAATTTGGATACGGCCTGGGAAATTATCAGCCCATCAAAGATGGCGAAACCACAACGCAGACAGCAGTAGTTCTGATTGGCACGGCCAAGCCGAACGAATTTGGCCGGATCCTCAGTGATGCCCATGAAGGGGTTGTCTTCGAAGCAAATGAATACGGGGTTTTCATTACCCCTATTAAGGACTTACTCCCCGGCGATAGTTATATGTTCATCTGCCGATCTGAATCCGAACCGGATCGCCACTCGGAACCTTGGATGATCCATGTAGCGTCTGAGAAACTGCCGCAACGGTAGTTCTGTTTCATCGTCAACATGACCCGTCGAGCGATAACTCGGCGGGTCTTGTTGTTTACCCCGCGAATCGTCTAAAAAAACCTGCTTCCACGGCAACGACGGGGATTAAATCGACGAGCTGCTTGATCTTCATCGACACATCCGGCAACTTTCGCGCTTCTTAATAAAAGGAGCTGCCGATGTCCGGTTCAATGGCCCAGGCGTTCGCGCATAATTTTCTCGGGCACTCGCCACGCTGGTACAAGGCGACCATTGTCGGTTTCCTCATCCTCAATGCGCTGGTGCTGTTCACCGTTGGCCCGGTCGCGGCCGGCTGGTTGCTGGTGATCGAATTCATCTTCACTCTGGCCATGGCGCTCAAGTGTTATCCGCTGATGCCCGGTGGCTTGCTGTTGATCGAAGCCTTGCTGTTGAAGATGACCACCCCGCAAGCACTTTACGATGAACTGGTGCACAACTTCCCGGTGATCCTGTTGCTGATGTTCATGGTGGCGGGCATCTATTTCATGAAAGACCTGCTGCTATTTCTGTTCTCGCGCCTGTTGTTGGGCGTGCGCTCCAAAGCGGCGTTGGCCTTGATGTTCTGCTTCCTCTCGGCGTTTTTGTCGGCGTTTCTCGACGCCTTGACGGTGACCGCCGTGATCATCAGTGCAGCGGTCGGTTTCTATTCCGTTTATCACCGTGTCGCGTCCGGCAACGATCCGCGCCAGGACAGCGAGTTTGCTGACGACGAGAACCTGCCGAAACTGCATCACGAAGACCTGGAACAATTCCGCGCTTTCCTGCGCAGTCTGTTGATGCACGGCGCTGTCGGTACGGCGTTGGGCGGCGTGTGCACACTGGTCGGTGAACCGCAGAACCTGTTGATCGGCCACGAAATGGGCTGGCACTTCGGCGAGTTCTTCCAGAAAGTCGCTCCAGTGTCGATGCCAGTGCTGGCAGCGGGTCTGGTCACCTGCGTGCTGCTGGAAAAGCTGCGCTGGTTCGGCTACGGCACGCTGCTGCCGGACAATGTTCGCGCCGTGTTGGCTAACTTCGCCGCTGAAGACAATGCTGAACGCACGGCGCGCCAACGCGCAGCACTGCTGGTGCAAGGCGCTGCGGCATTGATCCTGATCGGCTGCCTGGCTTTTCACATCGCCGAAGTCGGCCTGATCGGGTTGATGGTGATTGTGTTGATCACCGCGTTTACCGGCATCACCGACGAGCATCGTTTGGGCAGTGCATTCAAGGACGCCATGCCGTTTACGGCATTGCTGGTGGTGTTTTTTGCCGTGGTGGCGGTGATTCACGATCAACAGCTGTTTGCGCCGTTGATTCAATGGGTGCTCGCCCTGCCGGTCGAGCAACAACCGGGCATGTTGTTTATTGCCAACGGCCTGCTGTCGGCGATCAGTGACAATGTGTTTGTCGCGACGATTTACATCACCGAAGTGAAACAGGCGTTCCTTGCCGGGCACATGAGCCGCGAGCACTTCGAGACATTGGCGATCGCGATCAATACAGGTACGAATTTGCCGAGTGTAGCGACGCCGAATGGCCAGGCCGCGTTCCTGTTCCTGCTGACTTCGGCGATTGCACCGCTGGTGCGTCTGTCGTATGGGCGGATGGTGTGGATGGCGCTGCCGTACACCTTCGTCATGGGCCTGCTGGGCTGGTATGCCGTGAGCTACTGGCTCTGACAAACACTGCATAAACCTGTGGGAGCGAGCCTGCTCGCGAAGAGGGTGTGTCAGACAACAGATTCGTTGAATGACACACCGCTTTCGCGAGCAGGCTCGCTCCCACATTTGGTTTTGCGTGTTTTCAGCGAGGCAGGATGTATTTCTCGATCGCTTGGGCCACGCCGTCTTCGGTGTTTGGCGCGGTGACCACATCGGCTTGGCGCTTTACCGCCTCCTCCGCCTGACCCATGGCAATCGACAGCCCTGCGCAATGAAACATCGCCGGATCATTGCCGCCATCGCCGATGGCCGCTGTCTGCTCCAATGGAACACCGAGATGTTCGGCCAGAGTTGCCAGCGCCGTGCCTTTGTTGGCCTCCAGCGCCGTGACGTCGAGATACACCGGTTGCGAGCGTGACACTTGTGCCATGCCATTGACCTTGGTCAACAGGCGCGCCTCCAGTTCGATCAACAGCTCAGTGTTGTTACTGGTCGCGACAATCTTGTCGATGCGCTGCAGATACGGCTCGAAACTCTCAACCACCACCGGCGGATAACCGAGGCCGTGCTGCTCGCGCGGCACCATCGGCCCGTGCGGATCCTTGAGCAGCCAGTCACCGCCGCTGAACACCCAGATTTCCACATCCGGCTGATCGGCGAACGTGGCCAACGCAATCAGCGCCGTCGTCGCCGGCAGATAATGCGCAACCAACAAACTGCCATCCGGATTGACGATGGTTCCACCGTTAAACGCCGCTGTCGGCAGATCAACGCCCAGGGCTTCGATCTGCTGCAGCATGGCTTTCGGCGGTCGCCCCGTGGCGAGGCTGAACAACACGCCCGCCTCACGCAGCGAACGCACAGCATCAATGGTGCGTTGACTCAGCGTGTGATCCGGCAGCAGCAACGTGCCGTCCATGTCGCTGAGCAGAAAACGGATAGGTTGTTTCGGCAAGTCACTCATCCGAGGCCATGCCAGACGCGGCCATCGCGAGTCAGCAGATCTTCGGCGGCTTGCGGGCCGTCCTCACCAGCGGCATAAGTCTGCACGCTCGCGTCCTGCTGCCAGGCGTCGAGGAACGGTTGCACCGCACGCCAGCCATTCTCGATATTGTCGGCGCGCTGAAACAGCGTCTGATCGCCGGTCAGGCAGTCGTAGATCAAGGTTTCGTAACCGGTCGACGGCTGCATCTCGAAGAAATCCTTGTAGGCAAACCCCAGCTCGATGTTGGCCATGTTCAACGCCGGCCCCGGTCGTTTGGCCAGCAGGTCGAACCACATGCCTTCGTTCGGCTGGATCTGGATGCGCAGGTAAGTCGGCTGCAATTCATCGACTTCGGTGTCACGGAATTGCGCATACGGCGCCGGTTTGAAGCAGATGACGATCTCGGTGTCGCGCACGCTCATACGCTTGCCGGTGCGCAGATAGAACGGCACGCCGACCCAACGCCAGTTGTCGATCATCACTTTCAGCGCGACGTAGGTTTCGGTGTTGCTGTCAGGCGAAACGTTAGCTTCCTGGCGATAGCCGTTCAGCGCTTTGCCGTCGACTTCGCCAGCGCTGTACTGGCCGCGAACCGAATTGGCCCGTGCCTCTTCAGTGGTCCACGGGCGGATCGCGCCGACCACCTTGGCCTTCTCGCCGCGCACCGCATCGGCGCCAAACGCGGCCGGCGGTTCCATGGCGACCATGGCGAGCAACTGGAACAGGTGATTGGGCACCATGTCACGCAGGGCGCCGGTGTGTTCGTAAAAACTGCCACGGGTTTCGACGCCGACGGTTTCCGCGGCGGTGATCTGCACGTGGTCGATGTAATGATTGTTCCAGAACGCTTCGAACAGGCTGTTGGAAAACCGGCTGACCAGAATGTTCTGCACGGTTTCCTTGCCCAGATAATGGTCGATCCGATAGATCTGCTTTTCGGACATCACCTTGAGCAAACAGGCGTTCAACGCTTCGGCGGTTTGCAGATCGGAGCCGAACGGCTTCTCGATCACCACTCTTCTGAACGCTTCCGGAGTTTCTTCCAACAAACCGGCGCTACCCAGTCGGCGCACCACTTCGCTGAAAAAACGTGGCGCGGTGGCCAGGTAGAACACCGCATTGCCAGTGCCGCTGTCGGCGATTTTCGCCGCCAGCGCGGAATAAGTGCTGTCGTCCAGGAAGTCGCCCTGGACGTAGCTGATACCTTTGGCGAGCTTGGCCCACAAGGCCGGATCAAGCATCTGATCGCCCTTGCCGACCTTCGCCGCCACTTCGGTGCGGATGAAGTCTTCGAGCTTCTGCGCGAAGGCTTCATCGGTAATGGCGTTGTGGTCAACGCCAACGATCCGCAGATTTTCGTCAAGCAAGCCGTCGCGACTGAGGTTATACAGCGCCGGCATCAGCAAGCGCTTGACCAGGTCGCCGTGGGCACCGAACAGAAACAGCGTGGTCGGTGGTGCGGGTTCTGCCTTGGATTTTCTGCGGATCGTATGGGTCATTTCTTCGGTGTCTCCACGTGGCCGCCGAAGCCGAAGCGCTGGGCCGAAAGAATCTTGTCGCCAAACGTGCCCTGACCGCGCGAGCGGTAACGCGAGAACAGCGAGTTCGACAGCACCGGTACCGGCACCGCTTGTTCCATGGCCGCTTCGATGGTCCATTGACCTTCGCCGCTGTCGGCAACAGAGCCGGAGAAACCGTCGAGCTTCGGATCGCTGGCCAGTGCATCGGCGGTCAGATCGAGCAACCACGACGACACCACGCTGCCACGGCGCCACACTTCCGCGATGTCGGCGACGTTCAGATCAAAACGCTGATCTTCCGGCAGGCGCTCGCTGGATTTGGTCTTGAGGATGTCGAAGCCCTCGGCGAACGCGGCCATCATGCCGTACTCGATGCCGTTGTGAATCATCTTCACAAAATGCCCGGCACCGGCAGGACCGGCGTGGATGTAGCCGTGCTCGGCGCGCTGATCCTCGGACTTGCGGTCCTTGGTGCGCGGGATATCACCCATGCCCGGCGCCAGAGCGGCGAACAGCGGGTCGAGGCGCTGCACGGTTTCAGCGTCGCCGCCGATCATCATGCAATAGCCGCGCTCCAGGCCCCAAACGCCACCGGAGGTGCCGACGTCGATGTAGTGCAGGCCTTTTTCGGCCAGAGTCTTGGCCCGGCGAATGTCATCCTTATAGTTGGTGTTGCCGCCGTCGATGATGGTGTCGCCGGCTTCGAGCAAAGTGCTCAGGGTGTTGATGGTGTCTTCGGTGGGTGCGCCGGCCGGCAGCATGACCCAGACCGCACGCGGTTTGGCCAGGCCGGCAACCAGTGCCGGCAAATCGGCGACGCCAGTGGAGCCCTCGGCGACCAGGTTATCGATGAAAGCGGTATTGCGGTCGTAAACAACGGTGGTGTGACCGTTGAGCATCAGACGTCGCGCAATATTGCCGCCCATGCGGCCCAGTCCAATAATCCCGAGTTGCATGTGCTGATGCTCCTTACTACAAATAAATGTGTGTCATTGGTTATAGCCCAACGCGACTGATGGAGGTTAGTCCAGAGCGTTGCGATGAAGTTTCCGGGCATTGTGCCCGATCCAGACTGATAACGCCCCGAATCATGCAGAAGACACACCGACCATGAAAAATAAAAAAGTTCCATTCACAGGCAAAAGAAATCAAAATCGGCGCCGATAGTAGATCTGTACCGCAAGTCGGGACGACCTACAGTTGATGCACGCCATTTGCGAGGTGAGCAATGGGCACAGTACACACAGCAATGCCGCCACAAACCCTGTACGTGACGATTCGTCGCGATGAATTGCGTCAGTTGAAAGACGAACGCGACCAGTTGAAGCAGGAGCTGGCGCAACTGCGCCTGTTGACCCAGGGTGCGCAACCGCAACCTTTGCCGGTCGTTCAGCGTCATCCCCACGCCTGATCCCCCGCCTGATTCGGGAACGGCAGCGGCTGTTCCCGACACGCTACCCTCTGGCCGCATGCCCCACGGCAAAAGCGCCGCTTAACAAAACTTTCACATTCTCTTCGTAATACTCCGCCCCATTCTGGCCGTACCTGCGTGTACGGCCTCCGTTCGTCGGCTTCATGGATGTTCCGGCGGTGGTTGTAACGAGTGAGCTGGAGCGCCGAATGGCATTGTTCAAACGCAGCAAAACGACTGCGACAGGTTTCGATTGGGCCGGTTTTCTCTGGCTGTTTGTATTCTTCTGGTACTTCTCGGGTATCACCCAACTGCTGATCCAGCTGACCGGTACCTCCGGCTTCACCGGGTTCCGTCAGGCGTTCGTCATGAGCGCGATCTGGCTGGCGCCGATGCTGCTGTTCCCCAAACGCACCAAACTGCTCGCCGCCATCATCGGCGTGGTGCTGTGGGCCTGCTCGATGGCCAGCCTCGGCTACTTCTTCATCTATGAGCAGGAATTCTCCCAGAGCGTGATCTTCATCATGTTCGAGTCGAACGTGTCCGAAGCCGGCGAGTACATGACCCAGTACTTTGCCTGGTGGATGGTACCGGCGTTCCTCGCGCACACCGCGCTCGCTTACTTCCTGTGGACTCGCCTGCGCCCGGTGTACATGCCCCGTGGCCGCGCATTCGTCGCGGCGATGGCCATCCTGATTGCGGTGATCGGTTATCCGCTGGTCAAACAAACGATGCGCATGGGCACCTTCGCCCAAGGCTTCGAGAAATTCGAAACCCGCATCGAGCCGGCGGTGCCATGGCAGATGGTCGTGGCCTATCACCGTTACCAGGAAACCCTCGCCGACATGCAGGGCATGCTGCACAACGTGAGCAAAATCCCGCCGCTGAAAAACCTCAAGGACGCCTCGGCCGATCAGCCAAAAACCCTGGTGCTGGTGATCGGCGAATCGACCAACCGTCAGCGCATGAGCCTTTATGGCTATCAGCGCAACACCACGCCGGAACTGGACAAGCTCAAGGATCAACTGGCGGTGTTCGACAACGTCGTCACTCCACGTCCGTACACCATCGAGGCGCTGCAGCAGGTCCTGACCTTTGCCGACGAGGAAAACCCGGATCTGTACCTGTCCACGCCGTCGCTGGTCAGCATGATGAAGCAGGCAGGCTACAAAACCTTCTGGATCACCAACCAGCAGACCATGACCAAGCGCAACACCATGCTCACCACGTTCTCCGAACAGGCCGATGAGCAGGTATACCTGAACAACAACCGCAACCAGAACGCCGCGCAATACGATGGCGACGTGATCGAGCCGTTCAACAAGGCGTTGGCTGACGCCGCACCGCGCAAACTGATCGTTGTGCATTTGCTCGGCACGCACATGAGCTACCAGTACCGCTATCCGCCGACGTTCGACAAGTTCCAGGACCGCAACGGCGTGCCGCCCGGCGTGCGTGACGACCAGGTACCGACCTACAACAGCTACGACAACGCCGTGCTGTACAACGACTTCGTCGTGTCGAGCCTGATCAAGGATTACGCCAAATCCGATCCGAACGGCTTCCTGCTGTACCTTTCGGATCACGGTGAAGACGTGTTCGACTCGGTGGGCCACAAGACCCTGGGCCGCAACGAAAACAAACCGACCGCGCCGATGTACACCATTCCGTTCATGGCCTGGGCGTCGCCGAAGTGGAAGGCCAACCACGACTGGAACTTCGCCGGCGACCTCGATCGCCCGTACAGCAGCTCGCACCTGATCCACACCTGGGCCGACCTCGCCGGTTTGAGTTTCGATGAACTCGACCACAGCAAGAGCCTGGTCAGCGACAGCTTCAAAGTGCGTCCACTGCTGATCGGCGATCCGTACCAGACCGACCAGCGTGCGTTGATCGACTTCAGTTTGATGAAGCCGAAGAAACTCGACACTGCACCGGCGGATGTCGCACAAAAGTAAAGCCGCTGTGGACCTACCGAGGTGATGGCAACCGCAGAGCGCTTTGCCTGATCCCTTGAAAAGCTCTGTATCGAAAGATGCAGGGCTTTTTTTGTTAAAGGCTCCGGAAAAATGGGGGTTGAGAAGGGTGATCATTGCTCGAATACCCTACCGCACGTCGGATTTCAATCCGCACCTGTCAGATCTGACAGGTGCGCAACTTGGCTTTTAGCCGTTCAATTACTCCGTCAATTTCCGCCACGGAGCTCCCTCCCATGTCCGCTAAAAACCAGCCTGAAAACGACCAACTGATCCTCAATGAACTCAAGATCCCCGGCCGTACCGGGCCAGTGTCCGAAACGCCCAAGGTCTGGGGCATCAACCGCGCCGCGGCGCTGGACAATTTTCCGCGTCAGGGTCTGTTGTGCCAGGCCGGCCCTTGGGCGCCCATGAATCCCCACGACAGTCTGGTGATCTACAAGAACAAGACCCAGGAAATATTGCGCGAAATCGTCAATACCGGCGAGGTCAACACCGAGCTGCAAATGTTCGTGGAGGCACGCCATATCACCGAAGGCACATACACCTTGTCCTACAGCGTTACCCGGCTGGGCGGAGTGGCCGAGGATTCGCTAGAGACGCAGGTGCTGGTCAAGCTCACCCGCCCTGGTGGCGAGGACCATAGCGAAGAGCCGGGGCATCCGGATCTGGTCATGACCATCCCTGAGGAGATTCTCAAGGGGGGTATCGATGAGGATAACGTCGCCAGCGGCGTACCGATCACAATCGGCAAACCCGATGACAAGCCACCCTACCCGTTCGCCGCGGCCGGCGATGTGATCCGGGTTAGCTGGGGCGGCGTGTTTGTACTCAGCGCCCCGTTGACTCAGGCGCAAGCTGATGGCACGGAGTCAATCATCGTGAAAATCGACGCAGCCACCATCCGCAATGCCGGCGACTCCGACGACGCGGGTCTGGCTGTAGTTTTCGAGGTTTACGATCTGGTCGACAATCGATCCTCGGACTGGAGTGTCGAGCAACGGGTGTTGGTGGCGGTGGACAAAACGCGCTTGGTCGCGCCATTGCTCAAGGAGGCGCAGAACAATGTGCTCGACGTCGACAAACTGGGCGACGCCGACGGCACAGCGCAGGTCTGGGTGTCAGGCGCCTCGTTCAAGGTCGGCGACATCCCCATCCTGAAAATCAGGGGAACGCCACAAGAAGGCCCGCCGGTTGATATTGAAGTGCCGGGTGACCCCTTGGTCAGCGTGCCTACCACCCATGAAACCAAAATAGACAATCGCATCCTGCGCCAATTGGCAAAAAGCCAGATCGCCCTGTCCTATCGCCTGGAAAAGGCCGACGGCTCTGCTGATCTACCGGCCAAAACCCAGTTCATCAGCGTCATCGGCGAGGTGCAGCGTCTGGAGGCGCCCCTCGCACTGGACGCGAAGCAAGGTGCACTGGACCCGCTACTGCCACAAGTGCGCATCGAAGTTCCGTTCGACGCCTCGTTCGCCGCCGGTCAGGTCATCAACCTGTTCTGGCTCGGCACCCGCCCTGACCTGGAAGCCTACCTGCCTACCCTGCCGCCGCGGCTGATTACCCAAGGCGATTACGACGCCAAGGAGCCGCTGCTGATTATCGTCGACAATAAGCACCTGACACCGATCATTGGCGGAAAACTGGAGCTGTATTACCAGTTGCTCATTGAAGATTTGGTGTTCAACCAGATGGATCGGTTCCAGCAGACCCGCGCCATCCGCGAGTCGAAACACGCCGATATCCTGCAAATCGGCGAAGCACGCAAAGAGTTGCCAGAGCCGACAGTGGACGGCGTGGTCGACGGCGCCCTGCCGCCCGATACCAACGGCACCAACCTGATTGTGGGCTACCTCAAGACCGTCAAGGGCGATGAGGTGATTTATCACTGGGAGGGTTCAAAAACCGGAATGCACAGCGACTCGCTGAAACTCAATGATTTCACTGCCGGCCAACCTGTGCCGTTCACCATCAAGGCCGAGTTGATCAAGGGCAATGAGGGCGGAACGGTAAAGGCCTCGTACGAACTCAAACGCGCAGCGGGTGGTACGAGTTATTCGGATACGTTGGAGTTTAATGTTGGGGTGGCGCTGGATCTGAAAGAGCCCCGCATCAAAGAAGCCAATCGCAACATTCTCGATCCGTTCGCGGCCCAAGACACTCTGACGGCCGTTATTCCGGCCTATTCAAACATGATCGGTACCCAAGTCACTGTGACCTGGAGCGGCACGCCCGGTCAGGGCAGCGCAACTACGGACCCCGTCGATATCACCGAGCAAGTGGACAAGGAAGTTACATTGTCCAGGTCAGTGGTTCCGTTCAATTTGGGCAAACAGGTGAGCGTGACTTACACCGTGATCCGCAATTCAGTACCGCAGGGCTCGGATGAATTGCTTCTTGGCGTGCTGCCGATCACCGATGGCGATCCAAGACTAGGTTTGCCATTGATCATCGAAGCTGCAAATAGCGGTAACGACCCTGAGTTCGATATCAGCGCGCTGACCACTAACGCAACGATGCGAGTGAACAGCTACCCTTTCATTGCTCTGGAGCAATATGTCTGGCTGCGTGTGACAGGCACCCTCAACGATACGAACGGAAGCGAGTATGCAAAAACTTTCTGGCAGCCACCGGGTTCGAAAACCAACAGTATGTGGATCAGCCAAGGATTTCAGACCCATACAATCCCGCTCGCCGATTTGAAAAGTTTGAGGAACGGCAGCGACTTGACAATGGAGTTTAAGACAGGGCTAGGAGGGAGTACGGACGAGAACGTTGCAACGACATTTAAGGAGCGGGTTTATAAAATAAAGGCTGGACCAGCACTTGAATGGGACAATCGTCCAATCACATTTGAGATAAAGACCGTTTCAGTTGAAGGCGCAAAACCTGATTGGACGGACAGAGGCAAACTTCAGGACAAGTGGATCAATCGCCCACCCTCGGGAGGGGTTCCTCCGTATACGTACACATCATCTGATGCAGATGTCGCCACTGCCAAGGGGGGACAAATTGTTTCAGTTCGCCCCGGTCGCTGTGTTATCACCTTACAAGACGAAGCAGGCACAACTAAAACGCTTGAAGTAACAGTAAGCGCAACCGAATACAAGCTTTTATACTCTCCAAGACTTGGAACCCTCGCGGAATTCAAGGCGTGGGCTGAGCAAGTGGGAGGTACAAGCCGCGTTCCTAACGAGTTCTTGGACGTTTTCTTCAGCCAATTTAATGCACGTCAAAATGAATCGTTCCACTTAACTATCGAACCTTTCCCAAATGGCAAAAATCAGTGCATGTTTGCTGGTCCTTCTCAATGGGGTTATAGGGTGGTCTCAGCCGAGGAAAAATTGCAGTTTTTAACCATCAAAAGATGACTGTGAGTGAAAATGTTTTCAGGAGGCTACGGTGACTAACAAGGACGGCCCCTGAAGAATCCCCACAAATCTACTCCAAGCTCTGCTTAGATGACGCACCTCATCACTCAGGGCTTCCTCCAACATTTCCAAAGTGCTCGCCGTCAAAAGGAATTCAACCGTACCAGACTACGTTTCCTGATCTTTCAATGTTGAAAAAAACTGGCAGATTGTCAAAGCGCATAGCCTTGCCCCTACAAAAAATCCCGCCAAACTCCGGCAGATTGCAGCGGTTGACTGCCCTGCCCTCACTCCCTATCCTCGCGCCTGTCACGACTCATTCGTGATCGGGTTTGACGGCCTGAAAAATCCAAGACGCACATTGCTCTCCAATGTGTGCGTGCACTCCTGTGTCCGACGCACTGCTCAATGGTGACTGTGTGCGGGGCATCTTCGGGTGCGCCGGGTGTCTTGGACCGGTCCGTCAACCTGCACACAGTTGCCACCTATTCGTTTGACGGCGATGAAGTGGCAGTTTTCGACTTCCAAGAGGCTACACCGATGACCGATCCAACCACGATGTCCACACCCTTCGCCCACTGCGACCACGTCGCTCACCACCTCTTCACCGTCCAACCCGACATCCCCCTTCTCGACGCGCTCGAACACGCCTCCGTCTACCTCAACTGCGCCGAAGCCCTCGCCCATCAAGCCCCCACCGCCACCCGCCCGGAACACAGCGGTTCACTGCACTGGGCCAGTCAGCAAATGCTCAGCACCGCCCGCGCGTTGGTGCTGGCCTCCGTCGCCGGTTTGCATGCCGCACAGGCCGGAGGTGAAGCATGAGTTCGCACATTTCGATGACCCACAACGAAGACAACATTCCGGTTTTATTGATCTCGACTGAAGCCCCGCTAGATGTTCTGCACAGCAGCGCGGCCAGTCGCTTTCTGGCGGTGACGCAGATGATGGAAAGTCTGGCCAGTCTGGATATCTCGTCTGCCAAGGGTGCTGATGTGCAGCAACTGGCCCACGCCGCTGCTATGTTGTTGCGTGATGCCTGTGATGTGATGGATGTGTTGGGCCGGCAGATCCGTTTGCGCGTCTGATACCCGCAAAGTCAAAAGATCGCAGCCTTTGCCAGCGCGCCTATATCGATCAATGTAGGCGCTGGCGAAGGCTGCGATCTTTTGCTTTTAAAAGTGCAGGGCCAGCCGATGCGTGGACAAATCCAGAGCTCGTTAGCGCACCAATAGTATGATAATTTGCGCAAAGTCGACCATCCGCCGGAGGCCCGCTCCATGGGAACCGTACGAAAAACCATCACCGTAACTGACCAGCAAGATCACTGGATCAAAGCCCAGATCGAAGCCGGTCACTACACCAACGATAGCGAATACATCCGGGACCTGATCCGCCGTGAACAGGAGCGAAACGCCGAGCTGGAAAGCATCCGCGCTGCTCTTCGGGAAGGTGAATCCAGTGGAAAACCTCGCCCTTTCGATCCCGAGGCATTCAAGAAGCGAATGTTAAGCGCGCATGGCTGAATATCGTCTAGCCCCCGCCGCTGAGGGTGATCTTGAGTTGATCTGGAGTTACACCGTTCAACAATGGGGGCTGGATCAGGCCAATCGCTATATCGACATCATTACCACAGCCTTTGAACAGCTGGCCGAACGCCCTGAAACAGCTCCGGCCTGCGATGCAATCCGTCCCGGTTATCGGCGCTACAGTGTGGAACGCCACATGATCTACTTCCGAATCACAGCGTATGGAATCGCGATCATCAGAGTCCTGCATGATCGGATGGAAGCGCAACGTAACTTGTAAGTCTGCTAATAGCAGAAACAAAAGATCGCAACCTTCGGCAGCTCCTACATCGATCGGTACAGGAGTTGCGAAGGCTGCGATCTTTTGCTTTTCAAGCGAGGTCGAGTCAAACCTCAGAAACACTTTCAAATAATAATATTTCTCGTTTGATACTAAATCCCAGCCGCACCCTTCGTCTTTGAACAAACGGAATTTTTCCCTCGAAGACAAGGAGTCGGCTGCGATGTTCGCGCCCATTACCCGTTCCATGACCCTCACCCTCGGCCTGTGCGGCGCTGCGTTCAGCGCCGATCTGCTGGCTGAAACCGAAGCTGAAAAATCGCCGCAGCCCGGCAATCCGGCGCTGGAACTGGCCGCGACCAACGTCAGCGCGCAAGGCCTGGGCACCACCACCGAAAACACCGAGTCCTACACCACCGGCGCGATGAGCACGGCGACGCGGCTGAACCTGTCGATCAAGGAAACCCCGCAATCGGTGTCGGTGATCACGCGCCAGCAGATGGATGATTTCAAGCTCGGTACATTGTCCGAGGCCATGCGCCAGACCCCCGGTGTGGTGGTGCAGCATCTGGATTCGGATCGAGTCAGCTATTCATCGCGTGGTTATGCGATCAACAACTTCCAGATCGACGGGATGCTCAACACCTTCGATCGTATGAAGTCCGATTCCGACACGATCATTTACGACCGTATCGAGGTGGTGCGTGGTGCCACCGGGTTGACCACGGGTGCGGGTGATCCGTCGGCGACGATCAACATGGTGCGCAAGCGTCCGACCGCGCAGTGGCAGGCGCTGGCCGGGGTCAGTGGCGGCAGCTACGACAATTACTACAGCTACGTCGACGTCGGCGGGCCGCTGGCGTTCGACGGGCGCTTGCGTGGGCGCACGGTGTTGGCGTATCGCGACAACCAGTCGATCAAGGACAAATACGCGCTGCAACGGGAGGTCGGTTATGGCGTGCTGGAAGCCGATCTGACCGATTCCACCGTGCTGGCGGTCGGTTACGATTATCAGAACAAGCATGTGCAAGGTTCATCCTGGGGCACCGTGCCCTACTGGAATGCCGATGGCAGCAAGGCCGGTCTCGGCCGTTCGACCAACATGGCGACGTCGTGGAGTTCCTGGCCGCTGCAAGACAAAACCGCATTCGCCACCCTCGATCAGCAACTGGCCGGCGGCTGGCGCCTGAAAGCCGCGTACACCCACCGCGAGAGCAATACCGACGGCAAGGTCTATTACGGTGGTGCCGGTTTTCCCGCAGCGGACCGCAGCGGCATGATCGCCTACACCTCGCACATGATCGGCACGCAGAAAATGCAGGCGTATGACTTCAATGTCTCGGGTCCCTACTCGCTGCTGGGCCGTGAGCACGAAATGATGTTCGGCTACGGTGAGGCCGTGCGCCGTTCGAATTCACCGTACACCATTGCCGGTGCGCGTCCCAAGGACTACGGGACCATCCGCGACTGGAAATACATGGGCGACATCGCCAAGTTCAGCGACACCGTCACCGACCTCACCGGGTCCAAGGACGATACCCGGCAGAAAGCCGGGTACATCGCCACGCGCCTGAGCCTGACCGATGATCTGCACGCCGTGCTCGGCAGCCGATATGGCAGTTGGCAAGCGTCCAGTACCAGCAACAGTTACGACGCCAATCGGCAGCTGACCAAGGTCGATTACACCAGCCAGAAACAGAACGACGTCTGGACGCCATACGCCGGGCTGCTGTACGACCTGACCCCGGAATACACGGCGTACGTGAGTTACACCGACATCTTCAAGCCGCAGGGCAACCGCGACAAGAATCGCAAATACATCGACCCGGTGGTCGGCAAAAACTATGAAGTGGGCATCAAGGGCAGTCTGCTTGAGGAGCGCCTGAACCTGTCCACGGCGGTGTTCTGGAGCAAGCAGGATAACGTCGCCGAACTCGATAACTCGGTACCGGCGGATCCGGTTACCCGTGAGCAGTTCTACAAATCCGGCGGCAAGGGCAACAAGGTCAACGGATTTGAAGCCGAAGTGTCCGGTGAAATCCTGCAGGGCTGGAACATGACCGCCGGTTACACCTACACCCACTCGGTCAACGGCGAAAGCGCGCGCACCAATACCAATCAGCCGATGAACCTATTGCGCGTCTCTACGGCGTACCGTCTGCCGGGCGAATGGCAGGCGCTGACCGTGGGCGGAGCGGTGAACTGGCAAAGCGATGTGTATGGCACGTCGAGCCGACCGGTCGGCGACGACACCGAACAAGCGCGAATCGCCCAGAGCGCCTATACCGTGGTCAATCTGATGTCGCGCTACGAGTTCGACCGGCATCTGTCGGCGTCACTGAACGTCAACAACCTGTTCGACAAGAAGTATTACGACAACGTCGGCTTCTATAACGGCGTGTACTGGGGTGACCCGCGCACCGTCACTCTGAGTCTCGACTGGAAGCTCTGACCCCCGCCTCTCTAGTGCGGCGCACCTGTGCTTGATGTGCGCCGCGTCTGTCTGAAATTGCCCCGCAACATGCTGCAAAACCTACACTGAACCGGCGTTAACCCCGTGTTAATTCATGCCATCCAGACTCTCTTCCGAGATCTGCTTCATGGACGAACAGCTCCCACTTGTTCAGTAGGAGGCACCATGAAAATCACTACCGCAATCCTTGCCGGGCTGTTTGCCCTGGGTTCTGCCAGCGTCTTCGCCGAAGGCGGCGCTGAGCGCATGCGTTATTACTACGACAACTTCCCGGTTCAGCACGCCCAGAGCGAGCAGAAGAGCGACGCCAACGCGAAAGAAATTCGCGTTCCCGCCGACCAGACCGCGCAAGTGACCGAGTCCTATCGCGACTGAGATTTAGCGAGCAACCGATGGACCTCCCGTGGCTCCGCTCTGGCCTGGGAGAAGACAGTTTGGCGCCCTGATTGGGGCGCCTTTTTTTATGGGCATTGAGCGGGGTGTTCGACCTTATGCTGTCGCGAGTTCGCAGATTGGGTTGGGTCAGCAAGATCCAACCCCCTCACCCCAGCCCTCTCCCCAAAGGGGCGAGGGGGAAAGGGAGCCGATTTTCATGCTTTTCAATACCTACGTTCGGCTCGATGTTTCAGGTCGGCATACCTCGCCCAAACACCTCGGTCAGTCCCCCTCCCGAGCGAGAGGGAGCTAATTTGTGGGTTTTCAAACCTGAGTTCGGCTCAATATCTCAGGTCGGCGTACCTCGCCCAAACACCTCGGTCAGTCCCCTCTCCCGAGCGAGAGGGAGCTAATTGTGGGTTTTCAAACCTGAGTTCGGCTCAATATCTCAGGTCGGCGTACCTTGCCCAAACACCTCGGTCAGTCCCCTCTCCCTTTGGGAGAGGGCTAGGGTGAGGGGCTTCTAGGCCTGCAAACTCTTGATCCAGAACTGCATGCGCCCGTGATCCGGGTCGAACATGCCCGGCGCGAAGCCGAACTTGCGGTAGGAACCCTGCGCCACGGCATTGCCTTCGAGCACTTCAAGGGTGATCTTGCAGCAACCGCGCTGGCGAGAGATTTCCTCAACTTTCTGCAGCATTTTCTGGCTCAGACCGAGGCCACGAAACTTGCCCACCACCGCCACGTCATGGACGTTGACCAATGGCTTGCAGGCAAACGTGGAAAACCCTTCAAAGCAGTTCACCAGCCCCGCCGGTTCGCCACCGACAAAGGCCAGCACGCTGAACGCATGCGGGCGACGGGCCAGTTCTTCGGGCAGTCGACGCAACAGGTCAGGGTCAAGCGAATGACCGCCGCCCATCGGGTCTTCGGCGTAATGATTGAGCACGAAACCGATGGCCTCGGCGTGCGTTGGATTGCTGTAGCTGGCTTGAAGTACAAGAATCTCTGCGGAATCCATTTCCATCCCCGAACACACAAAAGCCCCGGCGCGCAAAGTGCGTACTGAAAGGCTGACTGACCTTAGCGCGGGGGTGATCGGACGGGCAACCCGCAAATGCAAAAGATCAAAAGATCGTCAGTGGCCCCAGATCAGTTCTTCAGTCCAACCCAGTTCGGCAAAGTCCTCGGCGCGTAAACTGCTTTCGCCGACACAGAAAAACTCATCCAGTTGCGGCGGCTTCACCGCGCTATCGCTGAGCATCGCGTGCACCTGACCACGGTGATGAATCTGATGCTCGAACAAATGCGACAGCATGCGCAGACGACTGTCGTGCTGCGGCGTGTCACGGGCGATGGTGACGATCCTGGTCAGATCGGCATCGCGCAGTTGCTCGCAATAAGCAATCAGCCGCCGATCAACGTGAGCCTGCTCTGCACGCAGCTGCGCGCCCTCGGTAAACGGCTCGTCCACGTTGAAAAACACATAACAGTCAGGATGCGGCTCGGCCCCGCGCAGCTCGCGCTCCAGCGCATCGACGTAGAACCAGTCGCAGGTGAGGATGTGATTGAGAGTCAGGCGAATGCTCGGAAAAAAGCTCACCCGAGGCGCCGCCAGATCCGTCGCACTAAGCTGCGACCAGGCCTTGGCCAGCCGATGATTGGCCCAGGCATTCTGATAAGCCATGGTCAGCAGATGATGGGATAACGCTTGGCTCATGTCGGCGCCCTCTTCACTCAAGCTTCGGCAAAACGCTGCAGCTGCATCTCCTGCAAGCGACTGAGCGTGCGGCGGAACGGGAATTCCAGATAACCCTCGGTGTACAGCGCGTCCATCGGCACTTGCGCCTCGATGTACAGCGGCACCTTGCGGTCGTAGCACTCGTCGACCAGCGCGATGAATCGCCGCACACCGTCATCGTGAACCGACAATTGCGGCAACTCACGGTCACCGGCCACAACCCGTTGCGCGCCATCTTCAGTGCCGCGCGCGATGCGCCCCTCACGTTTCTGAGCGCTCAGATTCGGCACCTCGCTCAACAGAATAGCCGTGTAGCGGTCGCACAGCGCAATGAAATCCATGGCGGCGAAAGGTTGCTCGCACAGATCCGCGTAGCGGCACCACACCACCGTTTCACTGGCCTGCACCACGTTCAACTGGCGATGCCCGACCGACACCGGTTCGCTGCTGGCCGCTTGCCCGGCGGTCAATGCCGGAAAGACCTCATCCAGTGCACTGCCCGCAGACGTGGCCACAAAATAACGTTGCAGGCCCGCCCCCGGATGCAAGCGATGATCCTCGGCGCCATTCACCGCCACCACCTGCATATGCGCCTTGATCGCGGCAATCGCCGGGACAAAGCGATCGCGGTTGAAGCCATCGGCGTACAGATCGTCCGGCGGTAGATTGGACGTGCACACGATCACCACGCCTTCGTCGAACATCACCTGAAACAGCCGACCGAGAATGATCGCGTCACCGATGTCGTTCACGAACAATTCATCGAAGCACAGCACCCGCACCTCGGCCGCCAGCTCCCTGGCCAACGCGCGCAATGGATCGGCAATTCCGGTCAACTGGAACGAACGCTGGTGCACCCAGCCCATGAAGTGATGAAAGTGTTGACGTCGCGCCGGCACCCGCAGGCTCTGGTAGAACTGATCCATCAGCCAGGTCTTGCCGCGTCCGACCGGCCCCCACAGATAAACGCCGGTGACCGAACGGGCACCGGCGTGCAGGGCTTCATGGCATTTTTGCAGTGCCCAGACCGCGTGTTCCTGGGCTTCATCCTGGATGAAACCCTTGTGTTGCACGGCGTGTTGCCAGGCGCTGAGGGGGGAGTCGAAATTCATGCGCGGCAGTATGCCACGCCGATTACAGGGAAATATCCAGTCGGGCGATTTTCCCCTGCTCGTTCAACCGAAACGTGTAGCGCAGTTGCGCCGGGCTGCCGGGAAAGGTTCCGGAAATCAGCCCGTGCACCAGCACCTTGCCGGTGCGCTGCTGCACGTCCAGCACTTCGACCCGTGGTTGATAACGTTGCCCGGTGTCGTGCATCCATTGCGCAATGGCTCGCGGGCCGACTTGATGCTGGCCCTCGTCGAACACGTTGGCATCCTCGGCAAAAAAACTGGCGACCCGGGAGGTATCGCGTGCGTTGGCCGCATCGATATACGCAGCGATCGCCGGGGCCAGCGCAGAGACGGGATGGGACATGGTTGCAGCTCCTTTTTGTTTGGTTCTGCGAGCATCCTAAAACAGTGTTGCGTCAGTTTTTGTCAGGAGTGAACCGCCCGCTTTCATCCAGTTGCATCTGCTCGCGCCAAGTGCGCAAAAGGTCGCTGCGCCGTCCCGGATAACCCTCGCCCTGGCGGCTGGCAGCGCTGATCCGGTCGGTGCGAAACGTGCGGTAGGCGCCGCGCAATTCGCACCACGCGACGATGATCCGCACCTCATTGAGAAAGCCCAGCGCCAAGGGCCAGATCAGTCGCTGACTGGACACCTGTTGCGCGTCGGCGTACGCGATGTGCAGTTTGGCCTGGTCGCGGATGGCATGGCGGAACACGTTCAACGGCACGGCGTTTTGCGGAAAACCATAGCCCGGCGGGCCCGGCATCACCGTGGGATTGCGCAGCGCTTCCTGGGCCTGCGGATCGAGCACAGCGGCAATTTTCGCCAGCGCATCCGCCGCCGCTTTGCCGAGGACTTCGTCACCGCGCTGATCGACGTAGCGCAAACCGAGAACAATGGCTTCGGTCTCGTCGGCATTGAGCATCAGTGGCGGCAGAAACAGGCCGCTGCGCAGCACATAACCGATCCCCGCCTCGCCATGGATCGGCGCGCCGAGCGCGGTCAGCTCAGCGATATCGCGATAGAGCGTGCGCTCGGACACTTCCAGCTCGGCAGCCAGAGTCGCCGCCGTGACCGGGCGCTTCTTGCCGCGCAGCACTTGCAGCAAAGTCAAAAGACGAGTGGTACGTGACACGATCGGCAGACTCTGGACGAAAAAGATGACGGAGCTTAGCAGAGGCTAGTGTCAGAAAATGGCAGGAGCCGAACGACGGTAATGACAGTCCTGACCGTTGAGCGGCAAGCGTCTTGACAGCCAATATTACCGACATCATATTGGCGCAATATTTCGATCGTAATTTTTTATATCAAGCGAATTTCCATCGAGGGCGTTGCCATGCATTACAAGGTTTTTGGCCGCAAGACTGGTCTGCGTGTTTCTGAACTGGCATTGGGCGCCGGCAATTTCGGCACCGGTTGGGGTCACGGCGCCGAACGTGACGAAGCCAAGCGTATCTTTGATGGTTTTCTCGATGCTGGCGGCAATTTCATTGATACCGCCAATGGTTATCAGGGCGGGCAATCGGAGTCGATGCTCAGCGAATTCATTGCGCCAGAACGTGATCGGCTGGTAATCGCCACCAAGTACAGCATGGGCACAACCCCGGCCGACGGTATTTCCCAAACCGGCAACGGTCGGAAAAACATGGTTCGCGCGGTTGAGGAAAGTCTCAAACGCCTGAACACCGATCACATTGATCTGTTCTGGGCGCACGTGACCGATGGCGTGACGCCCATGGAAGAAATCCTCCGCGGTTTCGATGACCTGGTGCGCGCCGGCAAGATTCACTATGCCGGCCTATCCAACTTCCCGGCATGGCGCATTTCCCGCGCCGACGTACTGGCGGAACTGCGCGGCTTCGCGCCAATTGCAGCGATTCAGGTCGAGTACAGCCTCGCCGAGCGCACTGCCGAGCGCGAATTGCTGCCGATGGCCGAAGCGCTGGGACTGGCGGCGACGCTGTGGTCGCCACTGGCCGGCGGTTTCCTCACTGGCAAGTATCGCGGCGGCGATGACAACAACCGTGCGAGCAAACTCGGCATGCTGGTGCACGCGGAAAAAAGCGCCCGCGAAACCGCCCTGCTCGATACGTTGCTGGCCGTAGCTGCAGAAATCGGCGCCAGCCCGACCCACGTCGCCATCGCCTGGTTACGCGAGAAAGCCCGGCGCTCGACGACCGCGTTGATTCCGATCCTCGGCTCGCGCACCCGCGAACAACTGGATGCCACCCTCGGCGCGCTCGAGGTGCAACTGAGCGAACAGCAAGTGGCTCGGCTGGAAGACAGCAGCAGCGTGCCGGCCGGTGTTCCGCACGAGACGATTGCCAGTGCCACACCTCGCTTTACCGGCCCGCAGACGTTGGACCTGCCGATCATCCCGGTGGCCTGACCCGGCTGTGGGAGCTAGCTTGCGAAAGCGGCGGATCAGTCGACAAAGAGGTTGGCTGAGCTGACGCCTTCGCGAGCAGGCTCGCTCCCACAGGGGTAGGCAGTGTTGCGTCAAATATCGACTTTGTGGCGGGCGGCGTAGAGGCAGAGCATTTCCATGGCCAGTGTGGCGGCGGCCAATGAAGTGACCTCGGCGTGGTCGTAGGCCGGAGCGACTTCCACCACGTCCATGCCGACCAGATTGATGCCGCGTAACCCGCCAAGAATCTCCAGCGCTTGCACGGTGCTCAGGCCGCCGCAGACCGGGGTGCCGGTACCCGGTGCAAACGCCGGATCAAGGCAGTCGATGTCGAACGTCAGGTACACCGGGTTATCGCCAACGCGAGCGCGGATCGCTTCGACAATGGCTTCGCAGCCACGCCGATGCACCTGTCGGGCATCGAGTACCTGAAAGCCCATGTGATCGTCATTGGTGGTGCGCAAACCGATCTGCACCGAACGCGCCGGATCGACCAAGCCTTCCCGAGCGGCGTGCCAGAACATGGTGCCGTGATCGATCCGTTTGCCCTCTTCATCCGGCCAGGTGTCGCTGTGCGCATCGAAGTGAATCAGCGACAGCCTGCCATGTTTGCGCGCGTGGGCCTTGAGCAGCGGGTAGCTGATGAAGTGGTCGCCGCCAAACGTCAGCATCGCGCTGCCAGCGTCGAGAATGCGCTCGGCGTGAGCTTCGATGCTTTCCGGGACGCTGTGCGGCGCGCCGAAATCAAAGTCGCAGTCGCCATAATCGATGACCGCCAGATGATCGAACGGGTCAAACGTCCACGGCCAGTGGCGCTCCCAGGCGATCCCGGTGGAAGCCGCGCGAATCCCCCGAGGCCCGAAACGTGCGCCGGGGCGGTTGCTGGTGGCAGTGTCGAATGGCACGCCACTGACCGCGACATCAACGCCGCGCAGATCACGGCTGTAGCGGCGGCGCATGAAACTGGTGATGCCGGCGTAGGTGCTTTCGGCAGCGGTGCCGTAGAGGCTGTCGCGGGTCAGGGCCTGATCGTTTTGCATGGGCACATCCATCGTGGTGTTCCTGTGGTTATTGATGGCTACGGAAAGTGGTCCACAGACGCGTGCGCTGACGCATGTCCTTGAGGCTCATGCTGCGGTCGGCATAGAGCCGCGCGCGCACCTCGCTGGGTGGGTAGATGTCGGGATCGTTGCGCACGGCTTCATCCACCAATGGCGTGGCAGCCTGGTTGGCGGTGGCAAAAAACAACGTGTTGGTCAGTTCGGCCACCGAGTCCGGGCGCAGCATGAATTCGATGAACGCCCGCGCGGCTTCGGGGTGCGGCGCGTCTTTGGGGATGGCCAGATTGTCCTGCCACACCAGCGTGCCTTCCTTGGGAATGCGGTAGGCCACTTCGTACGGTTTATTGGCCTTGTGTGCCTGATCAGCGGCCATGCTCGCGTCGCCGTTGTAGGTCAGCGCGAGGCACACGTTGCCACTGGCCAGATCATTGATCTGCCGACCGCTGGCGACGTACAGCACCGACGGCTGGAGTTTCTTCAACAACGCCTCGGCGGCGGCCAGGTCGTTTTTGTCGGTGCTGTAGGGATCCTTGCCCAGGTAATGCAGGGCCAGACCAATGACCTCCTGCGGCGAATCGAGGATCGCGATGCCGCAGTCCTTGAGCTTGCTGGCGTTCTCGGGTTTGAACAGCAGATCCAGGCTGTTCAGCGGCACATCGGGCAACCGTTTCTTCACTGCCTCGACGTTCATGCCCAAACCCAGTGTGCCCCAGGTGTACGGCACACCGTAGCGATTGCCGGGGTCGACGGCAGCCATTTTCTCCAGCAAATCCGGATCAAGATTGGCGTAGCCCTTGAGGCCCTTGTGAGGGATTTCCTTCAACGCGCCGGCCGCGAGTCCACGGGCCAGAACGCTGGACGACGGCACCACCACGTCGTAACCGCTGCCGCCGGTGAGCAACTTGGTCTCCAGCACCTCGGAGGTATCAAAAGTGTCGTAACGCACATGTATGCCGGTTTCCTGTTCGAACCGTTGCAAGGTTTGCGGCGGCACGTAGTCGGCCCAGCTGTAGAGGTTGAGGGTTTTGTCCTCGGCCTGAGCCTGAACAGCCACGGACAACAGCAGCGCGGAGAAACACAGCTTGAACACGGGAGCCATGACGAACACCTGACCGAGGAAAGTGGTTGCAGGATGCGCCGTCAGATACATTAGAAAAATAGCCGAATAATTATCCTGACTTTATCCCGGAGTAATGTGATGTTGGGTCAGCTGCACGATGTCGATTTGCAACTGTTGCGCCTGTTTGTGCGCGTGGTTGAGTGTGGCGGCTTCAGCGCTGCCCAAGGTGATCTGGGCCTGAGCCAGTCGAGCATCAGCCAGCAAATGGCCAAACTGGAAACCCGCCTCGGTTACCGTTTGTGCAGCCGTGGCAAGGCTGGCTTCAGCGTTACGCCCAAGGGTGAACAGTTGTTGATCGCGGTGCGTACATTGTTTGAATCGATCGAAACCTTCCGCCATCAATCCAACGGCGTCGCCGGGCGTTTGATCGGTGAAGTGCGTCTGGGGATTTCCGAGTCAGTCGATCAATCGGTATTGCAACGGGTGGCTGAGGCGATCCGGCGTTTTCGCGAGCGCGATGAGTCGGTGCGCATCGAGCTGATCAGCGCCATGCCCGGCGAAATGGAACGGCTGCTGTTGCAACAGCGGCTGGATCTGGCCATCGGTTATTTCTCGCAAGTGCAAAGCGCCTTCGACTATCAGCAGTTGTTCAGCGAAACCCAGCATTTGTACTGCGCTGCCGGCCATCCCTTGTTTACCGATGAGAAGCCCAGCGATGCCGCCTTGCAGGCCTGCGACCGGGTCGATCACCCCTATCGTTTTTTCCGCAGTGACGAGCCTTTTCAGGGCAAGGTCTGCTCGGCGCGGTCGGAGCAGGTTGAGGGTACGCTGACGTTTATTCTGTCCGGCAAACATGTCGGCTATCTGCCGGATCACTATGCGCGGAGCTGGCAATCGAAGGGCCTACTGAAGCCGATCCGTGAGGGCGAGTTGAGTTTCGAGGTGGCGTTTCATCTGGCCCGGCATCGGGCGCAGGTGCCGGGGGATGCGCAAAAGGCGTTTGAAGAAGATCTGCTCAGCGCATTTGCATGAATCGATTTAGCGGGCAACACCCGAAAAACCTGACCTTTCAGGCAGTTATTGCTCGTTGCCCTCGCCGCCCTCTTCCGGCATCCTGCGCCTCCATTTTCTGACCCGGCCCCGCCTTGCGGCGCGCAAAACACCATGACCGCCTCTGAAAAAGCCCCGCGCAACAACGACCTGATTTACGGCCTCAACGACCGCCCACACCTGACTGCAACCGTATTCGCTGCGCTGCAACACGTGCTGGCGAGCTTCGTCGGCATCATCACTCCCACCCTGATCATGGGCGGCGCCCTCGGCCTGCACAGCGAAATCCCTTACCTGATCAGCATGGCGCTGTTCGTCTCCGGCCTCGGTACTTTCGTCCAGGCCAAGCGCTTCGGCCCGGTCGGTTCGGGTTTGTTGTGCCTGCAAGGCACCAGTTTTTCCTTTATCAGCGTGATTCTCAGCGCCGGGTTCATGGTCAAGGCGCGCGGTGGCGGCACCGATGAAATCCTCTCGACGATCTTTGGCGTGTGCTTTTTCGCCGCCTTTATCGAAGTGGTGCTGAGCCAGTTCATCGGCAAGCTGCGCATGCTGATCACTCCCGTGGTCACCGGCACCATCATCACGTTGATGGGCCTGTCACTGATCAAAGTGGCAATGACCGACATCGCCGGCGGTTTCGGCGCGCCTGATCTGGGCGCGGCTAGCCACATCTTCCTCGCAGCGTTGGTGATCGGCACCATCGTTGTGCTGAATCGCGTCGACGTACCGTTCCTGCGCCTGGGCGCAATCGTCATCGGTCTGACCCTCGGTTACGTGGTCGCGTGGCTGATGGGCACCGTGGATTTCGCTTCGATGCCGGAGGTGCCGCTGGTCAGCGTGCCGGTGCCGTTCAAGTACGGCTTCAACTTCGACTGGGTGGCTTTCGTGCCGGTCGCAGTGATTTTCCTCGTGTCGCCGCTGGAGGCTGCGGGTGACTTGACGGCCAACTCGATGATTTCCCGGCAACCGGTCAAAGGCCCGCTGTACATCCGCCGGATCAAATCCGGCCTGCTCGCCGACGGCCTCAATTCGGCCATGGCCGCTGTGTTCAACAGCATGCCGATGGTGACCTTCGCGCAGAACAACGGCGTGATTCAGCTGACCGGTGTGGCCAGCCGTTACGTGGCTTTCTTCATTGCCGGTTTGCTGGTGCTGCTGGGGCTGTTTCCGATGATTGGTGCGGTGCTGCAACTGATGCCGAAACCGGTCCTCGGCGGCGCCGAACTGGTGATGTTCGGCACTGTGGCGGTGGCCGGGATCAAGATCCTCGCCGAAGCCGGTCTACATCGGCGCAACATGCTGATCGTGGCGATTTCGCTGGGCATGGGCCTGGGCATCGCGGCGGTGCCGGAAGTCCTGCGCGAGCTGCCGCAAGCGCTGCGCAACATCTTCGAATCGCCGATCACCGTCGGCGCGTTGTGCGCTATCGTGCTGAACGTCTTCCTGCCCGAAGAATTCATCGAGCTGGAAGAAGACGATTTCGACCCGGAAGCTTCTATTCTTCAGGTCATGGAAAACCCGGACATGCCGGCCAAAGGTGAACCTGCCCCAGCGGCGGCTGTCGCACAGTTGAACCGCTGACGTCTGACCTTTAACAGAAAGGGTTGAGCCGGCAACGGTTCAGCCCTTTTTTGTTGAGAGACCGTTTATGCGCCGCGTCCAAGCCGTCATTCTGTCGTTACTGCTGCTGTCCCTCAGCGCCTGTGCGCTATTCCCCAACCGTGATCCGGTGAACATCAACGTGGTCGGCCTCGAACCATTGCCGAGCCAGGATCTGGAAGTGCGCTTCGCCATCAAGATTCGCGTGCAAAACCCCAATGAGACGGCCATCGACTACAACGGCATTGCGCTGGATCTCGAAGTCAACGGCCATTCACTGGCCTCCGGTGTCAGCGATCAGAGCGGCTCGATCCCACGCTTTTCCGAAAGCATCGTCACGGTCCCTGTGAGCATCTCGGCGTTCTCGGTCCTGCGCCAGACACTGGGCCTGAGTCAGACGCAAACCCTCGATAACCTGCCCTATGTGCTGCGCGGCAAGCTTGCCGGCGGTCTGTTCGGCACCATGCGCTTTGTCGACAGCGGCAAGCTCAGTTTGCCCAAGGCCAGTGCCGCAACCTGGTAAAAATGCGTTAGCCTGCTTCGTTCATTAAAGACATTCAGGGAGGCTGCAGGTTTATGGAAGACATACCGACGCTGTACACCGAACGACTGATCCTGCGCCCATTGCAACTGGCCGATGCCGAAGCGGTGCAGCGCGAGTTTCCGCATTGGGACGTGGTGCGTTATCTGAACGCGGCAGTGCCATGGCCGTATCCGGAGGACGGTGCCTTCGCCTACCTGCGCGATATTGTCTTGCCGGCGGTTGCGGCGGGTAAGGAATGGCCTTGGACGATTCGCCTGAAATCGGCACCGGAACTGTTGATCGGCAAGATCAGCCTGATGGATCAGGCGGACAACCATCGGGGTTTCTGGCTGGCGCCGGCGTGGCAAGGTCAGGGTTTGATGACCGAAGCCTGTGCGGTGGTGACCGATTACTGGTTCAACGTTCTGCAACGCCCAGTGATGCGCGTGCCGAAAGCGGCGCCGAATCTAGGCTCGCGCAAACTCTCGGAGCGTGCGGGGATGCGCTTGATTCGTACCGATGAAGGCGATTTCGTCGGTGGGCGTTTCCCGCGGGAGCTGTGGGAAATCACCCGGGAAGAATGGCAGCAGCGCCACTGACTCCCAGACATACCACCGATCCATTGTAGGAGTGAGCCTGCTCGCGATAGCAATCTGTCAGTTAACGATTATGGTGTCTGGCAGACCGCTATCGCGAGCAGGCTCACTCCTACAGGGTTCGGTTTCAGGCAGTACCCTATGTGTTGAAGCGCACGCCCGGTTTTGCCCGCTCATCCACACTCAACTCAAACACATCCGGCCGCGCATAGTGGCCAACCACATCGTAGTCATACCGCGCCCGCACCAGTTCATCGGTGTCGATTTCAGCGGTGAGCAACCCCGCCTCGCCGCGCAACGGCCCCGCGAGCACGTCACCCATCGGCCCGACAATCACGCTGCCGCCAGCAATCAACGGACGCTCCACCGGCCAATTGGCGATTTCAACGCCCAACGCCTGAGGCGAAGCCTGCACCTGACAGGCACTGACCACAAAGCAACGGCCCTCATGAGCGATGTGACGCATGCTGACCTGCCACATCTCGCGCTCATCGACAGTCGGCGCGCACCAGACTTCAATGCCTTTGGCGTACATCGCCGTGCGCAGCAGCGGCATCATGTTTTCCCAGCACACCACCGCGCCGAGCTTGCCGACCTGGGTGTCAAACACCGGCAACGTCGAGCCATCACCCTTGCCCCAGATCAGCCGTTCGGTGCCGGTCGGCATCAGTTTGCGGTGTTTGCCGACAAGCCCGCCCTGCGGGTCGAAATACAGCGCGGTGCAATACAACGTGCTGCCACCGCGTTCGATCACACCGATTACCAGGTTTGCCCCGGTTCGCGCCGACATTGCCGTCAGCGCTTCCGTTTCGGCGCCCGGCACATCGATCGCGTTGGCGAAGTAACGGGCGTACGCTTCACGCCCCTCAGGCAGGCGATAACCCAATTGCGTGCCGAAACCCTCACCTTTCGGATAGCCGCCCAGCAGTGCTTCGGGCATCACCACCAATGCCGCGCCGGATTCAATGATCGCGCCTTCCCAACTCAGAATCTGTTCAAGGGTGGCGTCTTTGCCTTCGGGCAAAGCGCCGATTTGCAGCGCAGCAACAATAGATTTGGCCATTGCGGTAATTCCATCATGTTCAGATGTTGCTGATTCTGCGGCGCCACGCGATCATGAATAAAGCCCCGTTCACTGCTGAATGATATGAGCCAAATGAATATCGCCACCATCGACCTCAACCTGCTGAAAGTCTTCGAAGCCCTGCATGAAGAATCCAGCGCCAGCCGTGCAGCGCTGCGTCTGGGCGTCACGCAATCGGCGGTCAGTGCGGCGCTGCGTCGGTTGCGCGATGTCTATGACGATCAATTGTTCGTGCGTACCGGGCGCGGGTTGGCACCGACACTCAAGGCCAATCAATTGAAACCGGTGGTCAGTGAAGCGCTGAACAAGTGTCGGCAAAGCCTGGCAATGGTCGACCCGACGGCCAATCAATACGATGGCCGTTCGGTCACCGTGGGGCTCTCGGACGACTTCGAGATTGCCTACGGTCGTCGCCTGATCGAGGAAATTGCCCGCAGTGCACCCAAGCTGCGGCTGATTTTTCGTCAGACCCACAGCCAGATCGTCGCCCGCGCGCTGATGGAGCGCAGCATCGACCTGGCAATCACTGCCGGTGGCTTTGCCGAGCGTTTGCTCAGTCGTCAGGTGTTGGGCGAAGGTGGCTATGCGTGTCTGGTCGATCCGGCGAGCCTTGCGCCCGCTCAGCAGCAGATCGACCTCGACGAGTTCGTCGCCCGCGAGCACATTCTGGTGTCGTCCGGCGGTTTTATCGGAATCACCGATGAGGGCTTGGCGGCGTTGGGCCTGAGTCGCCGGGTGTGCGCGTCGACCACGCATTTCGCCGCGCTGCCGTACCTGCTCAAGGGCAGTCGCGCGGTGGCGACAATTCCGACGCATGCTGCCGAAAGTATCGCCGCGCTCAGTGGCCTGGCACTATTGCCCTGCCCACTGCAGCTGCCGCGTTACCCGATCGAACTGGGCTGGCGCACCAGCACGCAGATCGATCCGGTGGTGGTCAAAGTGCGCGAGGCGATCGCCGCGACGTTCACCTGAGGTGTTACTTGTTGGCGGCCATCAGGCGATTGACTTCACTGCGCACCATGTTGGCGAACTCCGGCGGCGACATGCCGTCCAGTTCGGCACGGACCCACTCGGCCCACTTGCCCTTGCGCTTGCCGCGCTCGCCGAACAGACGCGCGGCTTCGCCTTTGGCTTTGCCCAGATTGTTTTGCCAGAGTTCGAACAGACGGGATTTCTCGTCTTCCAGCGCAGCGCGCTCTGCGAGGGATTTGTCGGCCAGATTGAAACTCATGGGGAATTATCCTGCTGCGTAAAATGGCGACATCTTACACGCTCGACGGAAATCTCCCGCGCAGGTTTTTGTTTCTTACCTAAATTCAGTGCAACTTTTCAGCAAGCGCCACACTCCATTGATCACTGTCCATTCAACTGCAAGGAGTCACCCAATGGCCCGCAAATCCGCCGTGCAAGCCGCCGAAGATCAAATCAAGGATCAGGCCTTCAGCGAACTTCAGGCTCTGATCGAAGAGTCGGACAAACTGCTCAAGAGCAGCGCCTCACTGGTCGGCGAAGAAGCAGAAACGCTGCGCGGACAAATCGCCCTGAAATTGCAGCAGGCGCTGGATTCGGTGTCGAGCGTGCGTGATCGCACCAAACCGGCAGTCGATGCTACCGAAAGCTATATCGGCGGCCATCCGTGGCAGACCGTGGCGATCTCCGCCGGTTTCGGTCTGGTGGTCGGTTTGCTGCTCGGCCGTCGCTGAGTCAAACGCACACAAAAAAGGCGAACCCGCGGGGTTCGCCTTTTTTATGCCTGCAAGGTTTTAACGGCCTTGGGCTTTCAAAACCTGAGTTCGACTCGATCTCTCACGTCGGCGCACATCTCCCATTCACCTCGGTCAGTCCCCTCTCCCTCTGGGAGAGGGCTAGGGTGAGGGCCTTTCGATCTCCCCCGCCAACTCACGCAACTGCGCCAACGTCTGCGCATCCAGCACAATACCCTCAGCCAACGATTTGCTGCGCTGCCAATGCCGACGATCGCCCGGCAACCGCTTGAGCCCGACGCCGTGCATCTGCCGCACCAGTTCGCCACTGCGTTCGGCAAAACTCTGCCCGGCAGCCTTGCTCGGGTCGATGACGATCAACAACTGTCCGGTCCATGGCGTTTTCGCCCCGGGATGATTGGACCAGTCGAACTCGAATGAAAAATTGCCCCCCGTCAGCGCTGCCGCCAACAACTCGACCATCATCGACAACGCCGAACCTTTATGGCCACCGAACGGCAACAACGCACCGCCTTCGAGAATCGCTTGCGGATCCTGGGTCGGCTGCCCAAGGCTGTCTACACCCATTCCGGCCGCTAGCCGTTCGCCCTTGCGCGCGGCGATCTGCACATCGCCATGGGCAATGGCGCTGGTGGCCAAATCGAAGACAATCGGCGCGGCCCCGGCCCGCGGCGCAGCAAAGGCAATCGGATTGGTGCCGAACAATGGCCGGTCGGCGCCGTGCGGCACCACGCAGGTCATGCTGTTGACCACGCTGAGCGCCACCAGCCCCTCATCGGCAAACGGCTCGACATCCGGCCACAGCGCGGCGAAATGATGGGAGTTGCGAATCGCCAATACGGCGATCCCGGCGTCACGGGCCTTTTCCACCAGCAACGACCGTGCAGCCGCCAGTGCAGGCTGAGCAAACCCGTTGCCGGCGTCCACCCGCACAAATCCACTGGCGACATCTTCGACTTGCGGCACGGCATGGCCGTTGACCCAACCACTTTTCAGAGTCGAGACATAACCGGGGATACGGAACACTCCGTGACTGTGCGCGCCATCTCGCTCAGCTCCGGCGCAGTTGGCGGCCAACACCCGAGCGACCTCGACAGAGGTGCCGTGGCGCAAAAAAATCGTTTCAAGCAGTTGCGTCAATGCTTCAAGTGATAACACCGACGAAGCGGCGGCAGAGACATGATCGTGTGGCGCAGACATCTGAAGCTCCAGAGTAATTATTGGAGGGAACACCAGCGTACGAACAAATTGCCCAGCGATTAACCACGTCCCCCCTGCTCTCTGTCAACCCTTGGCCGACTGCAAAAAACTGCGAGCGATAACTATCTACCACCGGAGCGCCGTCCCTTGCGCCTAGCCTTGAGCCTCATTTCTGGCGCCCATCGCGCTATTACCGAGACTCGAAAATGCCTGAGCCCGCTGCCCCGCTCCTGTTCCCCGAAACCCTGAACTTCCCCGGTCTCTGGAAAGAACTGGGCAAAACCCACAGCCTCAACAGCAAGGACTTCGACTGGCTGGCTCATGTAAAGCTGAGCACTCACGCGCTACGTAATCAACAATCCCCACCGATGCTCGCGCAAAGCATTTACATCGAAGTCGGCGCGGCAAAGCCCATACCGCTGGCCGGCAGTTTTATCCTCAGCGAAACCCCAGACGACAAAGGTGCGATCCTGTACACGCCGTACGACGGCATCAAAAAATACGAAAGCCTTGCGATCCTGAAGACACTGCTTGAGAAACGCCTGCAGGTGGCCGAGGAAGAGGACCCGCTGCTGGCGTTTCTTTCGCTCGCTCAACGCCGCAAAGTCAGCGAGCAGACGCACCGCACGCTGACGTATGAAACGATCAGAGACGACATCTTCGAAAGCCAGAAAAACCACATTCTCGCGGCCCAGCAAGTAAACGCCGTGGCCATGCTTGATGAGTTGAAGCGGCTGCCGGCGCTCACACCCCTGGTGGAAAAAATCCTCGATGATCTGTTGCGCGTCCGTTTACCCAACATCAATCAGGCGCTGACCCGCGTCAACTTCTACACCCATGCGCCCGTTGACGGCAGCGCCCCCGTGGCGGCGGCCAGCTCGGCCAGGCACTGGCACGATTCAGTAAGCCTGAGTGAAGCGGTGCTGATGTATTACCGCAACCAGGGTTGGCCAGCGGGCCAGTTGCATGAATTTGCCAATTCCCAGCGTGCTCCGTTCGATAACGATCAGGGCGTTTGGGAAGATGCCGTCAAACAGGCCGCAAACAAATTGCGGGTCCTGCTGTTTCGCGAAATGGAGCGCTATTGGGACGCGCCTTCTGCTGCGGGGGCGCCAAGGCGCAAATTCTTTGCTGAGGCGCTTGAGGAACAGGCCCGTGCCGAACTGATGATCAAGCGCGAAACCAACATCATCGACGCCAGCCAGTTTGCCACCCTGCATCAGATGATTCGTCCGGCAGCCTATCCGACCCGGCGCCCGACCATCGAAAACGTGCGTCTGTGGGAGTACGAACCCAACTATGTCGAGCTTGCAGGTTCGTTGATGATCAGTCACGCCAACGCCTTCCTGTACACCCCGACCATGGGTCTGCAGGTACTCAAGGATTACCAGGATCTGAAGGACACCGTATTGAGCAAGTTCCATGCGGCCGGGCACGAGGACGAACTGTACGGGTTGTTGAACCTTGAAGAACGCCAACGTTTTATCGGCTTTGACCGGCCTCATGTCACTGGAGAAAGCGTCGGCGGCGAGATCTTCAACGTGTTGTTCGAGGCCATTATCACCAAGCAGCGGCAGAACATCGAATACGCTTTGCAGGTGTCCCGTCACAGCGATGGCAGCGTGGATATCCATGCCCTGTTCGACAAAGCCCTGGATATCCGCGCCATGCTTCATCAGCGGTTGCTGGAAATGGAAACCGCGGCACGCTGGTCTACGCGGCCGGTGCTGACCGGTGTTCAACAGCCATCGCAGGTTCGCGCGCAGAAAGCCGCCGCCGTGGCGAAAACCTGCCAGGACATCGAGCCCTTGATCGCCAGTTCCTTCAAAGTTCAGCCTGTTACTCACGTCGAAGAGCAACGCCACTATCTGGAAAACATGAAATCACGGTTGGCCCACTCACTCTTTCTCGGCGTGACCGCAGAAGCGGCATTGCGAGTGCTCAGTGGCTCGTTGAAATCTGCCGAGCAGATGATCGTCGACACCGTGATCAATCCAGATCACACCAGACGCGACAATCGGCGCTCACTCAACGGCTTTCGACCCGATGCCTGGTCACTCACGCTGAAAACCCCTGAGGCGAAAGCGCCTTTGTCGCTGGCCCACTGCTTCTTGCTGACCGAACGCGGCGGCCTCGACGACTTGCACTCGGGCAGAGTGATGGTCTGGACTCCGGCACTGGGCCTGGAAGCCTTCGAGAGCATTCGCGCTGCCCGGTTGGCACTGGGTCAGCGGCTCGAAGACCGGATTGGACGCCTGTCATTGCTGGAAAATCTTTTGCCTCAGGAGCGCCAGTACCATCGGCAATACACGCTGGGCACCTTGCGCTTGATTGAAGACAGTGTTCTGGAGAACCGCGTGCAGTCCGGCATTGAACACTTCATCGCACGCTGTGAAGAAGTTCGTGCGCGATTCAAAGGCCGGGCCGGATTGACCTCGGCGCTTGCTTACCTGACAAAAACGGCCTTCGATACCAATCTGCTGCGCACTATTCATCTGGCCAACGCTATCGACCAACAACAGTCACTTCCTGCCTGGCTGGGCATGGCACCGGTGGAGGAGCAACAGTTGCACCTCGAACTGCTTGAGCAATGGCGTCGCAGTGTTGTCGACCATAAGGACTATCTCAGCGGTTTGCCTACGCTGGCCGACTACGTACATCAGAGGTTGAAGGCGCTGCTTGACACTCGATTTGCAGGCAGCCGGGTCGATCCGAATGACATCCAGATCATTCCTGACCTCGCCCTGGCCGGTCCTGCCCACGCGCTGCCCGAGTTTGCGCTCAACCATATCAATATCGCTCAGGGCACCGGTTTCAAAGTCGCCTCCAGGACCACTACCCCGCTACCGGCCAATCTGGATCCGGCGACGGTCAGACAACTGCTGTTGTCACTGGAGATCCCGACGACATTTGCACAAAAAATCACCGCTGCCCTCTCTGCGGACGATGCCGAGGCCACGCAGCGCAAGCAGCGCTTCTTGCGACAGCTGCCCTGGCAATTGCTGCAGCACGCTCATGGTTTGAAACTGCAACAACAATTGTCTGCCAGCGCATTCGACTACGTATGCCAAGTGCTGGACATCCCGGATGGCATCGCACGCAAGACGGTCGAAGGCGCCCACGCCATCGTGTATCCGTTGTCGCTGATCAAAACCGCGGGCTCGACTGCGGTCGAAGCACTGGGCCTGTATATGATCGGCCCGGGCAGCGGGCATCCGGGGCCGCTGGTGCTATATGCCCCGTACGCAGAAGACGTGTTTCGCGAGTTTGTCGACGAAGCGAGTGTGATCGCGACCATCAATACGCCAGGCAGTTTTCAGGACTTGCTGATTCGTCGATTGCCGCCGGCACAGCAATCGGTATTTCGAGGGCTGTTGCAGTCAAGCGCTGGCGAAGTCAGCGAAATGACACTTGCGGGTAACACCATCACCGGCAACCTGTTGCAAAGGCTTTTCAGCGACAACCTCAAGTTGTTGCCGCAATTGCTGAAGGGCCAGTCGTCAGCCAGCGCTCAAAGCGACTGGGAAGCAGCCAAAAACCTGTTCGGCAAAGGCTCCAGTCTGATCTCGGGGCTGCTGCCCGGTAAACTTTCGTACGTGACATTTCTGTGGCAGGCCTACAAGGACTTCAAGGATTCGGCAGAAAATCTGCAGGATCATCATTGGACGCAAGCACTGCAGTCATTTATCGCCGGTGCGGTGCAAATGATAAGCCTGGGGCGCCTGACGGCAGAGGCATCGGCCGCGACGCAAGCCACGCCCCCGAGAACGGCACAAACCGCGACTGAAACACCGCCAGTCACTCGAGTCACTGACGAAGACGCCAGCGCGGTCGAAAGCTCGCCCGCGCTGGTCGCGCCAAGCTGGTCACAGATCAGGATGACCTCACCCTCGCGCACCGAGTTGCAGCCTTTTGAAACGTCGGCCGTGGCGCTTGAAGACCTCAAGCGTGACGCGAAGAACGGCACCTACGAAAATCCGATCAATAAACGCCTTTACACGGCCATTGCCGGCAAGGTTCATCAGGTCGACCAACCGGGTGCCGTCTGGCAGATCTTCGGCGATGAGAAGCCCGGGCCGTCATTACGATTGAGTGGCTCGCGGCTCTTGCTCGCGCCAGACCGCTACGCGGTTCACTACGGCAAAGCGATATCGAAACTGCACCAGCGATACGCCGTGGAGCCCATCCGCCGAGCCTTGCTTGAAATCGAAGCCATTGGCATGAACGAAATTCGCCGCCGCCATCCCGATAAAGCCTTGCAAATCCAGCAAGCGGTCGACATGGCCCGTTTCTATGCCTTCAACAGCCTGCACAATCTGGCCCAGCTGAAAGCCAATGTTCCGGGCACGCGTCTGGACGGTTTTCTCAGGTTGTTTTTCGGCGTTTATCACATCGACAAAGCGTTACTGGCCAAGCTTCACAAGGCCATCGTGCCGATCTGTAACGCCCTGGTCGACCCCGGCGACGACCTGATGGATACCGAACGCTTTGTGGTGGGGTCCAATACCGCCATGTCCTCCGCCATCGCGTTCGTGCTGGTCAATGACCGGCGCAAAATGGTGCACTTCACCGAGCACTTCTTCGATCAGAAACTCGGTTTTTACAAGGACAACCTGACGATACCCTTCGATGTCGATGGCCACGCTCAGGCGGCAACACTGATCCACGAGTTGTCCCATCAATTCTCCGCCACCGAGGATTTCGCCTTTGTGGAAGCGCGCCGGCCGTTTTCTGATCTGATCAACACGCTCACCGCCTATGGCCGGGATATGAGGGATGTACTGGAAGATTTTCAGAACAAGGCGCTGTCGCTCAGTACTCCCAAAGATCAGTTGTTCGCGCGCTGGAGCAAGAAACGCGGCTCGTACGTCGATCTGGACAAATTTCCTGCGGCTGAGAACATGAGCAAAAAATTGCTCGCACTCACCGGCAGCCCGACCATTGATGACGCACGCAATGCGTTTTTTGATCGGCTTTCGCCCAATGCACGTATCGACGTTATTCTGCACAATGCCGACTCGATCGCGCGTCTGATCTGCGAGATGGGCCGGCAACTCGATCCGGCAGTTACGCCCTGACAAACGCAAAAAAAGGCGCAGGTCGTGACCTGCGCCTTTTCTGCGGCCCTGGGAATCAGTCTTTCTGATCGCGCAGTACATTGCCCGATGCACCGTCGATGCGGAATTCGTAAACCACGCCGTCGGCCTTGCGCCCTTCACCTTTCCAGTAACCGTCGTTGTCGGCTTGTATTTCGTAGACTTCGACGTACCCGGCCTTGGTTTTCACGATATCGATGGCTTTCTCGATGGTGACCCAGCCAGCTCCGGGCCTGTCAGCCAATGCAGCACCGGCGCTCAGCAAACTGGCAGTGGCAATCAGTGCAGCAAAAGTGTTTTTGATCATTTTTTCACTCCATTTATGGATAGTAGTCATTGGCGTCCTGCTTTTTGGGTGCTTGAGCGAAAAATAAGTTCCACTTTGATGGGTAAATGCCATGACTGTTGTTCTCGGCAACTTCCCGCAAAGGTTAGAATGTGCGAAATCAGGACGACTCAATGACCCAAGACACTCTCTCGGAAGCCGAATACGATGCGATCACCGATGCCGCTGCGCACTGGTGCATGCGTCTGCACGCCGCGGATTGCACGGAAGAAGAACGTCGCGCATTCACACAATGGCACGATGCTCATCCGCTGCATGCGTTCGAGTATGAAGCCATGCTGGAAATCTGGGACGTCGCCGAACATCTGCCACGCCCGGAATCCGCACCGCTCGTGCCGCTTCAGCAGCCGTCCCGTTCGTTGCGCCAGTACGCAATAGCGGCCGGTGTCTGCGCGCTCGCGTTACCGCTGGCGGCCTACACCGGATGGAATCTGGGCTGGGTACCCGACAGTTATGAGCACTTGCGTGCCACCGACAATGTGCGTCAGGTCACGCTGAGCGATGGCAGTCAGATCGAGTTGAATCTGAACACTGATTTGACCTTCAGCAATTACAAGGATGAACGACGAGTCACGTTGAAAAAAGGCGAGGTGTTCTTCAACGTCAGTCACGACGCCTCGCACCCGTTTGTCGTGCGTGCGGGCGAAGGCAACATTCGCGTGACCGGTACGCGCTTCAACGTATGGCTGTATGAAGACCAGGTACGTGTCAACCTGATCGAAGGTTCGGTGCTGGTGACGAGTAATCGCGCATTGCCAGGCGATGGCCTGCGTCTGGGGCCGTCCATGCAGGCGCGTTACAAACCGGGCGACTACATGCCGCAGATCAGCCAGACCTATCCCAACGATACCTCGCTGGCCTGGCGCAACGGCAAACTGGTGCTGGACAATCTGGCGCTCAATGAAGCCCTGCCCCTGATCAACCGCTACCTCGACAGACCGTTGATGCTCGCCGACAACAGCACAGGCTCGATCAGAGTGGGCGGCATCTACAACATCAAAGAGTTGAACAACCTGGCCAACTCCCTGCCCAAAGTCTTGCCCGTCTACCTGACGCGCAACAAGGAAGGCAACCCAGTGATCAACCCGATGCCACAAAAACCGCCAAAAAGCTGAAGGCCGCGCCCCTTGCGGGATGCGGCCTTCAGTTTGTTCTCAGGTCACACAGCAGTTCACTGCGCGGCTACTTTCCCCGCCTTGTCCAGCGTCTCGCGAATGGTCTGCACCTGATACTGCGGATCGGCCTTGATCTGCTGCTCGGTGAAGGGCAACACACTCCATTGTTTCTTCGAAAAGGCCTCGGTCTGATCCCGCGAATACTTCGATGCCGGATCGCTCGACAGCGAAAACGCCAGCAGGCCCTGCGCGTGCGGCCCTTTTTCATCGAACGTCACCACTTGCAGGTAGCTGGTACCGCTGACCACCTCAAGCTTGCCGTCCTCGCGGGGCACGCTCTGGATGGCGTTGTAGATCCCCAGCTGACCCGGCCCGCCATGAATCGGTGTCTGTTGCCCGCCACTGCTGACCACCTGGATATCGCCCCAGCGGGTTTGCGGTTTGAGGCCCATCTTGTTCGTCGCTGCGACCGAAGCCAGCATCGCCTCTCGCAGCGACTGTGCCACGGCCGGCTGCTCGACCGCGAGACCGCGCGGGGTGTGTTGCGCGTCTTTCGGATCGAAAGCGACGCGCCAGATATCCGCTGAATTTTGCATTGCCTGCATGATGTTCTGGAAATGCACCAGACCCAGGCCCGAGTCCAGATTGGCGCGACCGTCCCATTCCTTGAGGCTGGTGCAGACCGGTTTCAGAGTCCTGGCATCGGCGCCAAGGTCAGCGGCGCAGAACTTCAGCAGATCCGGTACGACCTGGGCCGCCAGATACACCTTATCGTCCATGACCATCTGCTGCAGGTCCTTCACTCCCAGCGGACCTTTTTTACTCAGGTTGCCCAGGCGATCCAGCGCAAACCGCGAACGCATGCCCAACGGTTGACCGTCCTGACTGATCAGTGGCGAGAAGCCGGTGAGCGGCTGTGCCGGGTTGACCAGCCACGCGGAATCGTTGGAGTGCTGGATAAAATCCTTGCGCAACAGTTGCGGCAGTTGGCTGGACGCATAAATGCCCTTCTGTGCAGCTTGCGGGTCGACGTCCCAGGCGCAGGCGCTGTTGGAACCGTCGAGCAGAATCATCTGCGTCCCGGCGCGCGGGTCGCTGCACTTGGCCAGTTTCTCGGCGTTGACGTTAGGCACCACCGACAGATTCATGTACAGCGTCTGGCCCTTGTCATCCACAGCGAGGGTATTGACCCACGGAATGCCCTGGATCTTGTGCACCGAGTCCTGCAGTTGCTCAAGCGAGGCAGCCTGGTTCATCGCATACCACTGCGTCAGCACGCGGTCATTGTCGAGGTTGGCATCGCGCAGGCTGTAAGCGAACTGATTATTCCAGTCGAGCTTGCCGGGCCATTGCACAACCGGGCCGAACTGCGAGCTGTAAATATCGTGCGCTACGGGCACTACCTGGCCATCGGCCTGCTTGACCTGAACAGTCACCGTCTGTTTGCTCATCGGCAAGGATTTGCCGTCGAGCAGATAACGCGTCGGATCTTTCGGGTCCAGTTGCAGACGATACAGCGTGAAGTGCTTCGAGGAATCGACCGTGTGGGTCCAGGCCAGGTGCTGGTTAAAACCGATATTGATCATTGGCAGGCCCGGCAAGGCGGCGCCCATGACATCCAGCTTGCCGGGAATGGTCAGATGCATCTGATAGAAACGCATGGCGCCGACCCACGGAAAATGCGGGTTGGCCAGCAGCATGCCGCGACCGTTGAAAGAACGCTCGCTGCCCACCGCCAGGGCATTGCTGCCACGATCGAGGGCAAATCGCTGCTGACGTGTATCAGCCAGCTGAAAGGCCTGTGCATCCTGGACACGCTTCGCAGTTGCCTGCGGCGGTGTCGCGCCCGCGAGGGCTTCGGCGAACTGTCCGACACCACCTTCAACCAACAGTCGACGGGTCAACTTGACCAGGTCTGCCGAGGTGATATCGCGCACCCACTCACCCTGACATTGCTGCGGCAGGCCTTGCTGACGTCGCTCGGCGAGATAGTGGTTATAGCCGGCAGCGTAACCTTCGACCAGATCACGCACCTGGGCCGGTTGCCCCTGCCAGAAGGTGTTGACTGCTTCGGGGGGATTGAGCCAGGTGAAGAAGACATCGCTGACGCGGTTCGGGCGTGCTTCGACAGTCACCTGGTCCGGGCCGAAATAGCGCGAACGCAGGCCGTTGACCGTGACGATCTCGTTGGCCAACAGGCAGAGATTGTCCTGTGCATAGGCATACCCGATGCCAAAGCCCAGGCCTCGCTCATCCTGGGCGCGGATATGCGGTACGCCAAAACCGGTACGACGGATTTCGGTACCGGTCTCGGCCGATGAACTCGGGCTGAAGGCATAGGCCGACACGCTGAATCCAAGAAACACACCGGCGAAGGCCAGTCCGGTCAATCGTCTGGAAAGAATGGTCACTGTAACTCCTGATCGAATATCAAAACCTGAGGGCGCAACGCATCCGTGCGCAGGGAGACTCCACAGGTAACGAAGAGCAGGGAAAAAGATTTACCGCGACTCACGAAGATTTGTCTCGCAATCACGCAGAGAAGACAAATCGGCGACAAATTTTCTACATTTTTTCTTTCATGATTTGTCGTGCTCAAACGTCTTGTTTAGAGAGAGCAAGAAAACCCTTTCCCGATCAGGCTCTGAAAAGGAGTAATCGCATGTACAACTCGCACCTACCAATGGACGGTAGCCAGGCCCCCCAAGGAGCTTCCATGAGCCCACACGCGAGCGATTTCGGGCAACGCGGCGAACGTCACGGTAACGAACGCATTCGCCTGTTGCTGAAGAGTTTCGGTCTGCGCACCAGCCTGATTCGCCTGAAAGTCATCGACGCACTGCTGGTGGCGGCGCAAAGCGACCGTCGCCTGGGGGTACGCGGTGTCCACAGCCAATTGCTGGATCTGGATATTCCGCTGTCCTTCCTCAGCGTACGCGAAGTGCTCAAGCGTTTGTGCGCCGAAGGCGTGATCACCTTCAATGCGGACAAGAGCTACAGCCTGCATCCACAGGCTGCTGCCGTCCTCAACAACGATTGAAACGTGTAACGAACGCCGTCAGGGCTTGACCTTGCGGCGCATCACGCCGTTGATCACCACCACGACCACCGCCACACCGATGGCGATGTACTGAAAGGTCTTTTCATCGATCTTCCCGGCGTTTTGCAGCCAGGACAGACCGAGCATGATCGCCAGTACGGACACGGCGATCACAATCGAATAAATCAAGCGTTGCTTCTGGGTCATTACGGTTTCCTGAAACTTTGGAATGTATCCGGTTTGTATCCGCTTGCATGCCATGCGCTTACCGTTTTACGGGGATGCGCCGTGACAAACGGGGTCTCATGTTACAGCCGATGAAGAGTTTTGGCTTCATGACGGCATCACCATGAGGATTTTTCAAATGTTGCGTCGAATCACCTGGCTGATTCCCGTTCTAGCCCTGCTGACCCTGAGTGGATGCATCATCTTCCCCCACGGCGGTTGGCATGACGACCACCACCGTTACGACCGGGGAGGCCCTGGCTACTACCAGCATCGTTAGTGGTGAATACTTCGCCCTGCCCGCTCGTCCAAGATTCACCCTGCATTCACCTCGTTAGTTCACTCAAATAAACAATGCCCGCCCCTGTGCGGGCATTTTTCATTCCACCGACCTTCGAGCGTATTTATCTTCTGCTGTTTTTGGATCCAACTAATACGCTGCAAGCATTTGAAATTTAATGTCTTAGCAAACAACTAGGTCAGCCACTTGGCTAGCTCTAGTCTCTGCATGCCTTTTTCAACACACACAGACAAGGATGTGTATGCAGAGAACACTTATAACAATCGGGCCACGCCAGGTTATCGGATTTTGTCTGGCGCTGACTGCGTTTGAACTGCTGACGTATTTGGCCAGTGATCTGGTCATGCCGGCCATGCTGGATGTCACGACAGAACTTCAGGCCGACATTCGACATGTTCCCAACGCCTTCAATCTCTATTTGCTGGGGGGTATCTGCCTGCAATGGTTGATGGGGCCGCTCTCTGATCGTTGGGGGCGACGACGCCTGTTATTGATCGGATGTGCAATATTCGGTGTGGCCTGTTCGGCCGCTTTTGCCGCTCACAGCATTGAAGCTTTCAATCTGTTGCGCCTGCTACAGGGTATGGGGCTGGGCTTCGTCATTTCGGTCAGTTATCCGGCACTGCAGGAGGTGTTCTGCGAGGCTGATGCCGTGCGTCTCATGGCCTTGCTCGGCAATGTCGCGCTGCTGTCACCGTTGCTGGGGCCGTTGCTGGGCAGCCTGCTTCTGCAATGGCTGAACTGGCGCGAGTTGTTTTTGGCGTTAGGCCTTGTCGCAGCGCTGGTCTGGCTGGGGCTCTACGCCTGGATGCCGGAAACCGTGGGCGTCATACGTCGTGATGGGCAGCATCAGGCGCCGATACCTTTTTCCCTGAAACGCACGCGACAGCGCTACCTGGCCTTGCTCGGCAATCGCCGGTTCTTCGGTGCGAGCCTTGCGTTAGGGCTGATGAGCCTCCCCCTGATCGCCTGGATCGGGCTGTCGCCGATACTGCTGATCCAGCTGCTGGGCCAGACGCCACTGGAATACGGGCTGTGGCAGATGCCGATTTTCTCCGCCGTCATCGTCGGCAACCTGATTCTCAACCGTTTACTGGTCACTCACGCCTTGCCCAAGTTGATCAGGATCGGCCTCTGGCCGCTGTGCATGGGGCTCGTGGCGTTGCTCGGTTGCGCATTATTGGCTGCCGGCCCCGTACCGGTGGTGGCCAGCCTGGCGCTCTACGGCGTCGGACTGGGCATCTGCAACGCCACTCTGTATCGACTGGCGCTGTTCTGTACCGAGGACAGCAAAGGGCTGGTCTCGGCCATGATCGGCATGATCTCCATTGCCGTCATGGGCCTCGGCGCCTCACTCATTGCCACGATCGGCGGCGGCACACGCCTTGACTTCTTTGCGCTCTTGTCCGCCCTCGGTGGCCTGACATGCCTGCCCTTGCTGCACGGGTTCTTGCACGACGCCAAAGCCGCCTCTACCAAAGCTCAATAAAGGAATATTGATGATTCACTTACCCTCAAGCGACGCGCTCTGTGCGTTGCCACGTCCTTACTGCCAAGACTCCGTACCGCCGGGGTTGTTCGACCGGGCCATGGCCGAAATCAGCCGGTTTCACTGCGAGCAAACACCCGGCTATGAAGCCTGGCTCAATGCCAACGGACTGCACCTCAATGATCTCGACAGTCTCGATGACTGGTCACGATTGCCCCCTGTCTTCGCCAATTTTTTCAAGCAGCGACTGTTGCTCAGCAGCGTCGGCGAGGACGCACTGGAATTGACATCCTCCGGCACCAGCGGACAGAAAAGCCGTATGCGTTACGACGAACGCAGTCTGGCGGGTGCGCAATGGATGGTTGCGCAGATATTTCGGCATTACGGCTGGGACACCGCGGATACGCCCTGCAACTACTTGCTGCTGAGCTACGAGCCACAAGGCCGGATCAGCCTGGGCACCTCGTTCACCGATCAGTTCCTGTGCCGTTTCGCCCCGGTCAACCGTGTGGTCTACGCCCTGCGCAGCACTGGCGAAGGTCATCAGTTTGACGTTTTCGGCGTCATCGGTGCCTTACAGGCGTTTGCCGAAGAAGGTCTGCCGGTGCGAATCCTCGGCTTCCCGGCGTTTCTCTGGCAGGCCCTGCAACGCATGCAGGCCCTCTGCATGCCAGACCTTGAGCTGCCTGCAGAGTCGCTGGTGTTTTTCGGCGGCGGCTGGAAAACCCGGGCCGCCGATGAAATCCCCAAGCAGCAGCTGTACAGCGCCATCCATCGTCAGCTGGGCATTGAAATATCCCGATGCCGCGATGGCTATGGTGCCGTGGAGCACGCCGTGCCTTACATCGAATGTGCCCGGCATCGTTTCCATGTCCCGGTCTACTCAAAGGTGTTCGTACGCAATCCGACGGACTTCTGCGTTCAGCCTTATGGCCAGCAAGGCTTGCTCGGATTCGTCTCGCCCTACATTTCGTCCAGCCCTGCACACTCGGTGGTGATGAGCGATCTGGCAACGCTGCACCCTGGCACGAGTTGCGATTGTGGACTTGCCAGCGACTGGTTCGAACTCCATGGCCGGGCAGGCACCACGGCCGGCAGAAGCTGTGCCATGGCGGCTGCGCAATTGCTGGGGAGCCATTGATATGTACTTGATCAACGGCCAACTGCACGACGCTTTCAGCTTCGACGAAGCGCTTGCCTGGCTTCACGCCGATCTGGCGCAACACCTCGCTACCCCGCTGCAAAGCAGCACGGTCATCCACGCTGCCACTCACTTCGCAGAACGACTGCGCAGCGCCGACTCCGCACTGCCACTCGATGCCGAGCAACGCCAGGCATTGATCGACTTCTGCGAGCCGCAGGCGTTACACAGCAAACTGCTGCGCGAACTCGGCGCGCAGCCCGACTCATTGCGCCGTATCGATTATCGGCAAGCACGTTTCGAACGCTGGAGCCCGCTTGGCCTGGTGGTCCACATTACGCCGGGCAACGCGCCGTTGCTGGCGTTCTGCGCGGTGCTGGAAAGCCTGCTGGCTGGCAACGTCAACTGGTTGCGCCCCAGCAGCAGCGATGAAGGGCTGAGCGCCCGCCTGCTCGGCGCCTTGCTGCACTGCGATCCGAGCGGCCAACTGGCTGGTTATATCGCCGTACTGCCGGTGAGTACGGCGCAAATCGCATCACTGTGCAAACACGCCAATGGCGTCGCGGCCTGGGGGGGTGAAGCGGCCCTGCAAGCGATTCGCCAACAGATTCCGGCCGGGTGTCGCTGGATCGACTGGGGGCACCGCATCAGCTTCGTCTATCTGACGCCCGATGCAGCCACCCCGGAGAATCTGGACGCCGTGGCTGACGAAGTCTGTCGGCTGGATCAGCAGGCCTGCTCCAGCCCGCAATGGTTGCTGGTGGACAGTGACGATCCGCAGGTACTGCGCAAGATCGGGGAACGCTTGTCTGCCGCCTTCGAACGGCGCGCCGGGCATTGGCCGGCACTGTTGCCGACGCTGCAGGAGGCCGCGCAAATCACCACGCACATGCAAATGGCACGGTTGGGGCACAGCTTCGCCGAGCAAACCGGGGATATCTGGCACGCACCCGGCTGGCAGGTGATCTGGACGCATGAACGTCAACTCACGCCCTCACCGCTGTTTCGCAGCGTACTGCTGCATCCGGTACCCCGGTCACTGATCACCGACACGTTGCTGCCATGGCGCAATGTCCTGCAAAGCTGTGCGCTGGTGTGCGGCGACCGCCAAATCAGCGAACTGGCACGTACATTGATCGCTGCGGGTGTCACGCGAATCACGCAGGTCGCTGGCATCCACGAGGGCTATGACGGCGAACCCCATGACGGCGTCTATGCGTTGCAGCGGCTTAGCCGACGCGTCTCGGCCAGCTTGCCCTGCGGTGTGCTTGCCAACCACGCCACCCTTGATCAGCCATCGCAGCCGATGACGTTGCACGGCCAGCCCATCATGGACAAGGCCGCCTTCACTGCCCAGCCGCTGAACGCTTCGGCGCAATTGTATTTTCGCTCTGGAGGCAGCAGTGGCACGCCGACACTGTCGGTCTATAGCTACCAGGACTTTCACCGGCAGATGCGTGCCACGGCTGACGGTTTGTTCGCCGCCGGCCTGGATCCGACGCGTGACCGGGTGATGAACCTGTTCTTTTGTGGGGGGCTGTACGGCGGGTTTCTCAGCTTTGCCAAAGTGCTCGAGTTGCTCGACATCACGCACCTGCCGATGGCCGCACCGTCCGATGACGACTACCGGGAAATCGCCGAGCTGATCATCAGTCAGCGGGTGACGGTGTTGATCGGTATGCCCAGCACGCTGCATCGGCTGTTCCTTGACGAACGGCCACGGTTGCAAGCTTACGGCGGGGTCGAAAAGGTCTTTCTCGGTGGCGAGCATCTCAGTGAACACAGCCGCGACTTGCTGCGCAGTTGTGGGGTTTCCAGCATCCGCTCGGCGATTTACGGCAGTGTCGATGCCGGGCCGCTCGGCCACGCCTGCGAGGCCACGGGCGATGGTGTTTTTCATTTGATGAATGACACCCAGCATCTGGAAATCGTGGCCCTGGACAGCGATCAACCTGTGGCCGGCGATCAGGTCGGCCGCTTGCTCTTCACATCGACCGCACGCCAGGCCCAGACCGTTATGCGCTATGACATAGGCGACACCGGTCGCTGGTTGTCAGGCCCCTGCCCCTGCGGGCTGACATCGCCGCGCTTCGAGCTGCTGCAGCGCCACGGCAAGCTGATCCGCATCGGCACTGACTTCATTTCATTGAGCGAATTGGCGGTGCACCTGCAGGTGCCATTTCAACTGCGGCTGGATCATGCCGCCGATGGCCTCGAACGTATGCGCGTGTGTAGCGAACTGCAAGCGGCCGACGCGCAGGAACGGCTTTCCGGTTACTTGACCTTGGCGACCCTTGTCGAGACCGGTCTGTTGATCGTGGAGTTTGAAGTCTGCGCAATCGAAAACTTCATCCGCAACACACACAGCGGCAAGACACCGATATTGATTGATTCACGGCGCTGACACTTTCTGCGTTCGATCTGACAACTATAAAAAGGGTGACCTATTGAAAACTTCTGAACCGCTGAACGAGTTGATCACTTTCGCTCGTCAGCATTCGCCGTTCTATGCGAAACATCTGGCAGATGTACCCCATCAAGTAACTTCACTGACGCAACTGCCGCTGATTGAGCCTCTTGCTTATTGGCAAAACAGTCAGTCACTGGATCATTGGCCGGTACTGACCGCGACCCGCGAGCGCGCACTGGTGTTCAAAACCGGCGGTTCGACCAGCGCCGGAAAACTCTCCGTGTATACCCAGCGCGAGTGGCGTCGTTTGGTAACCGAGTTCGGCACAAGCCTCAGCTCGCAGTTCAAACCGGGTGATCGGGTAGCCAATCTGTTCTTCGCCGGCGACTTGTATGCGAGCTTCCTGTTCATCCACGATTCATTGGCGCATGTCGCCGTGAATATCACCGAGTTTCCGTTCACCGGCGACGTCGACTCATGTGTTCTGGCGCAATCGATCGAGCAGCACCGGATCAATGTGCTGGCAGGTCTGCCCGCCCACCTGCTGACGTTCGCCGAATGGCTCAAACGCCGGGAGCAAACAATGCCCGGCATCGACACCCTTCTGTATGGCGGTGAAAGCCTGTTCGCATCGCAGCGCGAACTGCTCGAACGAGCGTTCCCCGATGCGCGCATTGCGTCGATCGGTTACGCCAGCGTCGATGCAGGCTTCATTGGCAGCAGCCAGCGCGACTGTGAGGAAGGCGAGCATCGCATGCATGAGCACCACGCCCTGCTGGAGATCATCGATGAACACTCCGGCGAAGTCATCGAGACCTGCGATCGCACCGGTTTGTTGGTGTTGACCAATCTTGACCGACGCTTGATGCCGTTGATTCGCTACCCGGTTGGCGACCGGGCCTGTTGGCGAGAGCCCCCCGGCGCAGCGCAACGCAAATTCGCCCTGAAGGGCCGGAGCGCCAGCAGTCAACGCGTTCGCGTGGGAATTGTGTCACTGATACCAGAAGACATCGGCCAAATGACCCGAAGCATCGCCGCCAGCGATGACTGGCAACTGGTCATTGAACAGTCCGGGCACAGGGATGTGCTGAAGCTGAGATGGGTGGCGACCGCGCAATCTCCTGCCCCGACCGAGGTCGATCGGCAGCTGAGAACCGAGTTGATCGCGCATTACCCGTTGATCGCGCAACTGCAGACCGATCATCTGTTGGTCCTGCACATCGAGTGCTGCTCGCTTGAGGATCTGCCGCGCCACCCCCGCTCGGGCAAATGCCTGCGCGTGCTCGATCTTCGCTGCTATGGAACGAGGAACAAGGAGGTGCCGGATGGAACCGTTGATTCTGCGTAACTATCGCGACAGCGATGCCGAGGCCGTCAGTGTGCTGTTCCGTCAGGTGTATGGCGACCATTACGTGCAACCCCATGTCTACCTGCCGCACATGATCAGCCAGAACCACGCCGACAAACGCTGGCACTCGCTGGTCGCGGTGACCGGCGAACAGATCTGCGGGCACGCCACACTGTTTCGCGACACCCACTCACCTATCGCGGAACTGGCCCTGAGCGTGGTTCACCCTGATACCCGGGGCCAAAACATTGCCACCCGCCTGGGCCAGCAACTGCTGACTCACGCACAGGCGCTGGGCTGTCACAACGTATCGATCAAGCAAGTGACTCATCATCCGTATACGCAGCGGATGGCCATCAACCTCGGTTTTCAAAACACCGGATTGCTGCCCGATTACGTCCCATCGCCATTCGGCAGCCCGGCGCCAGAGTCGATCGTTGTGGGTTGCCGCATGATTGACGGCTATCGCCGCCCGCTGCCCCGACAGACCTGGCCAGACAGTTGCCGGGACTTCATGCAGCATTTATGTCGGGCTTTCGGTACGCAGGAACGAACCAGTCGCTGGCATGGTGCAGCGATTCGTCTGGAACAACACGCTAATCGTTATGACATGTACCTCAAGCATCTGCGGCCCGTCCTGCTTGAACAGATACGCCAATTGCCCCGGCACTGGCTGATTTCGATCCGGCTCAGACTGTCACAGCAATTTGCCTGGGACCTGAGCAGGCTCGCAGCTGTCGGATTTGTCTTTACCGGGCTGGCACCCGCCGAAGGCAAGGAAGAGGGATGGCTGGCACTGTTTCACCGAGGTTACCGGCTGCGCGGGTTGACACTGCAATGCCCGCACATGCAGCAGTTACATGATCAGGCTCAGCAGCAACTCGCCCTGCACCTGAGCGAAACGCCGCGGTGACTTGAACGCATCGTGGGTCTTGCGAAATGACCCGCGCAATATGAGCGGGTCATTTTCTGTAGCCTCAAGCCTTGGCTTTGATGCCGTCTTTAGGGGGAAGCGGCGCGTTGCCTTCACCATAAGTCTTGAGGTTTTGCAGAACGTAGATCGCTTTTTTGAATTCAGGGATCAGGTTCTTGCCGTACGCGTTGCCATTGAGACCATTATTCTGGATCGCATCGAGCTGAGTCGCGAAATACTCCAGTGCGTTGAATTTGGCATCAATGTCTTTGGTCACGCCGAAACGGTCGAACTTGTCGCCGGCATTCATCAGCGTGAAAGAGGTGATCTCCGAGATCAGCCCTCGGCTGCGCAGCATGGCGCTGAGGTTGCCCATTTGCTTGACCGAGACGTTAGCCGGATCGAAGCCCTTGATATTCTTGCGCAGGCCTTGCTTGTCCATTTCGGCGACATTCAAGGCATTTGGATCGTTACCGACCATGGTGAGCATCTGCTGCACCTTGACACTTTGAGACACCTGTTTCTTCGCGCCGGTATTGCGCACCATCACGCCAGCCTTGCTCTCCCAACCGCCGACAATGCCGATTGTCATGAGAAAACTCCCTGTGAAATAAACATGAAATGTCCTTCGTTGAACCATTCGGATGCCGGGGAGTATCTACCGGCCACGTAATGGCACCAAACCTTTTCATGCATTTTTTTACAATTCTCGTACATTCTCGATACAAACCAGCAATGCCCATGGATGCTGGCTCGCGAGGCGCCCGTTACACGGTTTCGAAAAGATTTTGCGCCCTGACAGACGCGTGAGTCAGCTTCATGTATCAACGCCGATACTGACCAGTCGTCAGCGCGCGCCTTTTTAGTACGCCTGTACCTCAAGCTTCCCGATGTAGCGACGATACGTTAGGGACACCCGCACTGTTTTACCCCGCCCCTAATAAGAATCGCAGCTCAAGGACCGGTTTCCATGCCCGCATTCCGCACTATTCAGGCTCGTTACACGCTGTTTCTGGTTCTGTTCATCCTGTTGCTGTCGGTACTGACCGTGGTCGGCATCAGCCAACTGGTCGCCCCGAAACTGCGCCATACCGAAGAACAGGTAGTCCTCAACCGCATCGCCGAAGTGGCCGAGCAGATTCAGGGCGAGTTGAACAAAGTGCAGGCGCAACAGCGCAGCATCACCCAGACCATCCCGTTACTCGACAGCGCAGCCATCGACTCGGTGTTGCCGGGGCTGGTTGATCAGTACGGCGAGCTGAAAGTATTCGGCGGCGGGATCTGGCCGCTGCCGGGGCAGCGTGAAGCCGGGCGTAACAAATTCAGTACCTTCTGGCACCGCGACGCGTCGGGCAAACTGGCGGTGAACACATTCTGGAACAGCGACGCGGCGCCCAACTATTACGATCAGAGCTGGTACAAGGGGGGCATGGCCACGCCACGCGGTCAGTGCGCATGGGCAGCGGCTTACAAGGACGACGCCAGCGCCGAACCACGCACCAACTGCGCCATGGCGATCCAGAAAAACGGTAACGCCTGGGGTGTTTCGACCATTGACGTGACGCTAGGCTTCTTCAACGACCTGGTGGCTCGCAAGGAAAAAGACCTCAACGCCGAAATGCTCATCGTCGAGGCTGACGGCAAGATCATCAGCAACAGCTCGCGTATCAGCGGCCCCATCGTGCTGAAAAACATCAGTGAACTGGCCGCCAGTTCGACCTTCGCCAGCCAGGTCAAGGCCGGCCTGCAAAACCGCGAGCAGGCGCAACGTGTCGAATTCGACAACGAAGGCCAGGACAGTACTTTTTTCATGCGCCCGATCGAGGGTACGCCGTGGTTCCTGGCGACCGCCCTGCCGACCAAAATGCTCACTGCCCAACGTGACGACGTCCTCAGCACTCTGAGCCTGTTGCAGATTCCGATGGTGATTTTGTTGGTGCTGCTGCAGCTGTATGCGATCCGTCAGTTGGTGCAGCGCATGAAAGCGTTGAAAGCCAACATTGATTTGCTGTCCAGCGGCGATGCCGATCTGACCCGACGCATCACCATCCGCGCCGAGGACGAACTCGGCGCGATCGGACACTCGGTCAATACCTTCATCGCCTACCTGCAAAACATGATCGGCGAAGTCACCCAGGCCACGGGGGCGATGGCGTCGAGCCTCGACAACCTGCAACGCACCTCGGCCCACACCAGCCAGATCCTGCTGCGTCACGCCTCGGAAACCGATCAGACCGTTACCGCCATCACCGAGATGAGTTCAACTGCCGAGAGCGTCGCGCAAAACGCCGCCGAGACCGCTGCGTTTACACAGCGCGCCAACGAAAACGCCGACCGTTCACGGGTGGTCGTGGGCGAGGCGACCAACAGTGTGGTGGCGCTGATCGACGAAGTGGCCAGCGCCACACATAAAGTTGAAAACATGCAACAGGATGCGCAGCGCATCACCGAGATCCTCGGGGTGATCGGCGCGATTGCCGGCCAGACCAACCTGCTGGCCCTCAACGCGGCCATCGAAGCGGCTCGTGCCGGTGAACAAGGTCGAGGGTTTGCCGTGGTGGCCGACGAAGTCCGCGCCCTCGCCGCCCGGACCCAGGCCAGTACGTCCGAAATCAACGAAATGTTGACCCGCCTGACGCAGGGCGTGAGCTCGTCGGTCAGCGCCATGGAAAACACCCAGGCCAGCTGTCAGTCGGCTGCCGACGCCACTGCCCGGGTCAACTCGGGCCTGGATGAAATGGCCGGTTCGGTCAGCCACATCAACAGCCTCAGCACGCAGATCGCCACCGCCGCCGAGCAACAAAGCGCCGTGACCGAAGAGATCAACCGCAGCATGGTGCAGATCCGCCACATGGTCGATGAGCTGGTGCAGAGCGGCAAGGCCAGCGAGCTCAACACCCACCAACTGCTTGAGGCCAATAGCCGGGTGAGCGCGATCATGGGGCGTTTTAAAGTCCGTTGATCTCTGCTTCCCACAAGGGTTTTCTGCCCAACAGATACCCCTTGTGGGAGCGAGCCTGCTCGCGAAAGCAATCTTTCAGTCCCCGCTTCAGTGTTTGAGCTACCGCATTCGCGAGCAGGCTCGCTCCCACCGGTTGGTGCTGCGTTTTGCAACAACTGGAAACATTGCGTTGATGCCAGGCGGGAAAAACCGGTCAAAATGCGTTCTTTTCTGATCGTCAGCCGAGCCGAGAATCCGTTATGCGAACCCATCTGCGTCTGGTCGCCTTGAGCGCCCTGTTCATCTCCTCCCTGGCCCAGGCCGCCGATCTGATCCCGATCGAAGTCCATCGTGACGCCAATTGCGGCTGCTGCAAAAAATGGATCAGCCACCTCGAAGCCAACGGCTTCAAAGTCGAAGATCACGTCGAAAGCGACATGAGCAGCTTCAAGCAACAACATGGCGTTCCTCCGCGTCTGGCCTCGTGCCACACCGCAATCATCAACGGCAAATTCGTCGAAGGCCACGTGCCGGCGGAGCAGGTCTTGGCCCTGAGCAAGCGTGACGATCTGCTCGGCGTCGCCGCACCGGGTATGCCGATGGGCTCGCCGGGCATGGAAATGGACGGCATGAGCGATGCCTATCAGGTCATCGGCCTGAAGAAGGATGGCGCTGACGTTGTCGTGGCGGATTACCCGGCCCATTGATCGGCGCCGCTTACTTCGGGCTGTTCTTTGCCGCGTTCGGTGCAGCGACCCTGTTGCCGCTGCAGTCCGAGGCGGTGCTGGTCGGTTTGATCGTCAGCGAGCGCTACTGGCTCTGGGGCCTGCTCGCGGTGGCAACGCTGGGCAATGTGCTCGGCTCGCTGGTCAACTGGTGGCTGGGCCGTGGCATCGAGCGCTTTCAGGATCGACGCTGGTTTCCGGTCAGCCCCGCGCACATGGCCAGGGCGCGCAAACACTATGAGCGCTACGGACATTGGTCGTTGCTGCTGAGCTGGTTGCCGATCATTGGCGACCCGCTGACGCTGATTGCCGGCGTCATGCGCGAACCGCTCGGGCGCTTCCTGTTGATTGTCACTCTGGCCAAAGGTGCCCGTTATGGCGTGCTGGCCATGCTGACCCTGGGCTGGCTGGGTTGAACGTTCGGGCGCGGGCATTGCCTGTGTTTAACGTCGGCATAATCCAACCGTTCCAGCATCGGCCGATTTCAAACGGAGTTTGACCTTATGTCTGTCACGTTTTCCCGTTGGCTCCCCGGCCTGTTCCTCTGCGCCGCCCTGCCCTTGTCTGCTCAGGCGGCCACGTCAACCGCAGCCGCGCCGGAAGGCCCGGCCTATGGCCCGGAGCTGCAAGGCTTCGAATACCCTTACACGCTTAAACACTTTGCCTTCCAGTCCCAGGGCAAATCCCTGCAGATGGGCTACATGGACGTCGCCGCCCACGGCAAGGCCAATGGCCGCACCGTGGTGCTGATGCACGGCAAGAATTTTTGCGCAGCCACTTGGGACAGTTCGATCAAGGCCTTGAGCGAGTCCGGTTACCGGGTGATCGCGCCGGATCAGATCGGCTTCTGCACCTCGAGCAAACCCGACAACTATCAATACAGCTTCCAGCAACTGGCGACCAACACTCAGCAATTGCTCAAAGCGCTGGGCATTCAGAAAGCCACGCTGCTCGGCCACTCCACCGGCGGCATGCTCGCCACCCGTTACGCCTTGCTGTTCCCCGAGCAGGTCGAACAATTGGCACTGGTCAATCCGATCGGCCTGGAAGACTGGAAAGCACTTGGTGTGCCCTACCGCACCGTGGATCAGTGGTATCAACGTGAGCTGAAAGTCAGCGCTCAAGGCATTCGCGATTACGAACGCACCACTTACTACGACGGCCGCTGGAAACCGGAATTCGATCGCTGGGTGGACATGCTCGCCGGCCTGAGCAAAGGCCCGGGCAAGACCCAAGTGGCGTGGAACTCGGCGCTGATCTACGACATGATTTTCACCCAGCCGGTGTACTACGAGTTCAAGGACTTGAAAATGCCGACCCTGCTGCTGATCGGCACCTCCGACACCACAGCCATCGGCAAAGACCTCGCGCCGCCTGAGGTAAAAGCGAAAATCGGCCATTACGAGGTGCTCGGCAAACAAGTGGCCAAGCTGATCCCGCAGTCGACGCTGGTGGAATTCCCCGGCATGGGCCACGCACCACAGATGGAAGAACCGGCGCAGTTCCACAAGGCCCTGCTCGACTGGCTGAATACATCCAATCCCGTTCGTTGATGAGGTAAGGCTGATGGCGGTGCAGATTGCAGTAATCGATGACTGGCAGGACGTGGCCCGCGATGTGGTCGACTGGTCGGTGCTCGATAGCCTCGGTGAAGTGACGTTCGAGCATGATTACCCGGCCGACAACGCGACACTGGCCGAGCGCCTGGGCCGCTATCAGGTGATTTGCGTGATGCGCGAACGCACGCGGTTCGACGAAGACCTGCTCAAGCGCCTGCCCAATCTGAAACTGCTGGTTACTGGTGGCATGCGCAACGCCGCGCTGGACATGCAGGCCGCGGCAAAACTGGGCATCAAGGTCTGCGGCACTGACAGTTACAAGCATGCGGCACCCGAGTTGACCTGGGCGCTGATCATGGCGGCCACGCGCAATCTGGTGAGTGAGGCCAATTCCCTTCGCGCCGGCCATTGGCAGCAAGGGCTGGGCGGCGACCTGCACGGCAAAACCCTCGGGATTCTTGGTCTGGGCAGCATCGGCCAGCGCGTTGCGCAGTTCGGCCAGGTGTTCGGCATGCGGGTCATCGCCTGGAGCGAAAACCTCACCGCCGAACGGGCTGAACAGGTTGGCGTGACCTACGTGAACAAGCAGCAACTGTTCGAGCAGGCCGATGTGCTGTCGGTGCATCTGGTGCTCAGCGAACGCAGTCGCGGGCTTGTCGATGCGCAAGCGCTGGGCTGGATGAAGCCGACGGCACTGCTGGTCAACACCGCGCGCGGGCCGATTGTCGATGAAGCGGCACTGATCAAGGCCTTGCAGAAACAGCACATTGCCGGCGCCGCGCTGGATGTGTTCGAACAGGAGCCGCTGCCGGCCATGCACCCGTTTCGCACACTGGGCAATGTCTTGGCGACCCCGCATGTGGGCTATGTCAGCCGGCAGAATTATGAGCAGTTCTTTTCGCAGATGATCGAGGATATTCAGGCTTGGGCGGCTGGGGAGCCGGTTCGCCTGTTGAACTGACCCTTTCTGCAAATAGAGGGTGAAGTCACTATTGCTATCGCGAGCAGGCTCACTCCTACAGGTGGAACGCATTTCAAATGTAGGAGTGAGCCTGCTCGCGATAGCGACATAACAGTCACCCCATCAACAAACTGCCCGCACCACAACAGTGCAACCACCCTTCCCGCTAGCACAAAATCGTGACCGGCCAGTCACCGTTTTGGCCCTCCCTCGCAGAAAAACCTGCACTTCGTCGGTGCGTTTACTGATCCAAAGCAAGGTAATTGCCGCCGGCCAACCGATTGTCGAACAATTTACCCATTTGCTCTGGCCCGCTCTAGGATCTGGCCTAGACTGACTTTCGCGGGGTAAAACCGACCAGTCACATTGCCGAAAAAAACTCGAAACTTTTGCGCGCAGCGGCGGGTCATCTGAAAGGCGGGGCCAAAGCGACTGGTGCAATCCTTGCAACGGCCCGTTCACCCATTCTGCTTGCGCGTGTTGGGTAGCGTTTGCTCACCGATGCGTGGCGCGTTTGCGCCCGGCCACAGGACTTGGCCATGGACATCGCTTGTTCAAGACAAGAATCAGATCAACGAGACGGGAGATTCATATGATCAGTGCGGCATTGGATATTCAGGGAGAGCGTGCTCAGCAGGCGGTTGGTGAATCGAGCACCATCAGTGTTCCCGGCAGCCGACAGATCAACGTCCCCGGCACCAAAACGCTGACTCCAGTAGCGAGCCAGAACCCCAACAAGAAAAAAGTGTTGTTTGTCACTTCGGAAATCGCCGACCTGGTCAAGACCGGTGGTTTGGGTGACGTGTCAGCCGCCCTGCCCCGGGCCATGGCTCATCTGCACGACGTGCGCGTGTTGATCCCCGGTTACCCGCAAGTGATGCACAGCGAAAACCCGATTCACATCATCGGCGAACTCGGTGGCCATGCCGCGCTGCCACCGTGCAAGATCGGGCGCATGGACATGCCGGACGGGCTGGTCATCTACGTGTTGATCTGCCCTGAACTCTACGAGCGTGAAGGCTCGCCTTACGGCGCCAACAACGGTCGTGACTGGCCCGACAACCACATTCGTTTCGCCCGTTTAGGTCTGGCCGCTGCCGACATCGCCGCCAACCTCGCGCAAATTCACTGGTGCCCGGACCTGGTGCACGCCCATGACTGGCCGGCCGGCCTCGCGCCAGCTTATATGCACTGGCGCGGGCAGCGTACGCCGACCCTGTTCACCATTCACAACCTCGCCTATCAAGGCGTGACCAGCCTCGGCTCCTGCCCGGAGCTGGGCATTCCCAACCATGCCCTGCAACAGGAAGGCATGGAGTTTTACGGCAAGATGTCGTTCCTCAAGGCCGGCATGGCCTATTCAAGCCATATCACCACGGTCAGCGCCACTTACGCGCAGGAAATCACCACCCCGGATTTCGGCTGCGGCCTCGACGGTTTTCTCGCCGCCAAGACCCAGCAAGGCTTGCTCAGCGGCATCCCCAACGGCATCGATGAAAGTTGGGACGCTGCCACCGATCCGCACCTGTTCGCGCCATTTGCCATCGGTGACTGGGAAGGCAAAGCGGTCAACGCCGCGCACGTGCGTGAGTTATTTGAATTGAATGACTCTGAAGGCCCGCTGTTCGCCGTGGTGTCGCGGCTGGTCTATCAAAAAGGTCTGGACCTGACGATCGCGGTATCCGAGTACATCGTTAAAAACGGCGGACAGATCGCCATCATCGGTCGCGGCGAACCGGAAGAAGAACAAGCCATGCGCGAGCTGGCGCTGCGTTTTCCAGGACAGATCGGCGTGCGTATCGGCTTCAACGAAACCGACGCCCGGCGCATGTTCGCCGGCAGCGACTTCCTGCTGATGCCATCGCGTTACGAGCCTTGCGGTTTGAGTCAGATGTACGCCCAGCGCTTTGGTTCGCTGCCAGTGGCGCGCAACACCGGCGGTTTGGCCGACACCATTGAAAATGGTGTCACCGGTTTCCTCTTCGATGAGTCCACCGCTGAAAGCTATCAAGAGGCCCTGAGCCGCGCGTTCAAGGTGTTCGCCTTCCCCGAACTGCTCAACGCCATGCGTTGCCGGGCAATGGCCGCACCGTTCAACTGGTGCAAAGCGGTTGAACCGTACGCCGAACTTTACGAACAACTGGTGGCCAAGGCGCTGGGTAAAGCGCACCACAAATAATCAGGGAGTTTTCAACGATGCCGTTACGGACCCAAGAGAACTGGCCCCACGGCGCGATCAAGCTGGACGCCGAACACACACAATTTGCGCTGTGGGCACCTGACGCGTTTTACGTAAGCGTTGAATTGGAAGATGGCCAGTCGCTGCCGATGCTGCCCCAGGCAGACGGCTGGTTTGTGATCAAGGCTCGCTGTCCGGCGGGCACGCGTTACCGCTACAACATCGACGGCGAACTGGAAGTGCCCGACCCGGCCTCCAGAGCACAGGATTGCGCCCTCGACCGCCACAGCGTGGTGGTCGATCCGCTGGCTTATCAATGGCGCCACACTGCCTGGCAAGGTCGGCCGTGGAGCGAAGCGGTGATCTACGAGTTGCACGTCGGTGCGCTCGGCGGTTTCGCTGAAGTCGAACAACATCTGGCGCGCCTCGCGGGCCTGGGCATCACCGCCATCGAACTGATGCCGCTGGCGCAGTTCCCCGGCGATCGCAATTGGGGTTACGACGGTGTTTTGCCCTACGCACCGCAAGCCTCCTACGGCACCCCGGAACAACTCAAACACCTGATCGACAGTGCTCACGGCCACGGTTTGGCGGTGATTCTCGACGTGGTCTACAACCACTTCGGCCCCGACGGCAACTACCTGCATCGTTACGCCAAAGGCTTTTTCCGCGAGGACAAACACACACCGTGGGGCGCAGCGATCGATTTTCGCCGCAGCGAAGTACGCGAATTCTTTATCGAAAACGCCCTGATGTGGTTGCTCGAATACCGCTTCGACGGTTTGCGCCTCGACGCGGTGCATGCCATCGAAGACCCGGATTTCCTCACGGAGTTGGCCCAGCGCATTCGCGCGCAGATCGACCCGAGCCGCCACGTCTGGTTGACCGTGGAGAACGAACTCAACCAGTCCAGCCTGTTGGAATACGACTACAACGCGCAATGGAACGACGACGGCCATAACGCCTTGCACGTGTTGCTCACCGGCGAAACCGACGCCTATTACGCCGACTACGCCGCACAACCCACCGAACAATTGGTGCGCTGCCTCAGTCAGGGGTTTGTCTTCCAGGGCCACATCACCCGCCACGGCGAACCGCGCGGCGAGCCTAGCGAACATCTGCCCTCCACCGCGTTCGTGCTGTTCCTGCAAAACCACGATCAGATCGGCAACCGTGCGTTCGGTGAGCGCCTGCATCATCTGGCCGATCCGCGCGCCGTGCAGGCAGCGACCGTATTGTTGCTGCTATCGCCAATGATTCCGTTGATGTTCATGGGCGATGAGTTCGCCGCCGAACAGCCGTTCCAGTTCTTCACCAGTCACCACGGCGAACTGGCGAAACTGGTGCGCGAGGGGCGACGCAATGAATTCGCCGCATTCAGCGCTTTCACCGATCCACACAAACGCGAACAGATTCCCGACCCGAATGCCGAAAAAACCTTCCACGCTTCACAGCCAAGGTTGATCGGCAATGGCAGCGCAAAACAGCAGGAAACCCTCGCGCTGTATCAAAAACTTCTGCAATTTCGCCATCAATACATCATTCCCCATCTGTCCGGCACGCAAGCGCTCGGCGCCCATATGCTCGGTTATGGCGCGGTCAGTGCACGCTGGCGTCTGGGCAATGGCAGCGAGCTGCGAATTGACCTGAACCTCAGCGACACGCCAGTGGTCAACCCTCCACAGACCGAGGCCGTGTGGTTGTTTCAACAGCCACCCAGCGTCGATCTATCGGAATCGGGCGTACTGCCCGCGTATTGCGCGCTTGTCAGCCTCACGGCCGCAACCCCTTTGCAACCTCTGGATGGAGAGCGCCTATGAGCGATGCGCAACTGGAAATACTCGCAAGCCGCGCCGGCCTCGCCGTCGACTGGATCGACGCCAACGGCCGCCCGCAGAAAGTCGCCCCGGCGGTGTTGCGCAATGTCCTGATCGGCCTCGGCCACCCCGCCAGCACGGCGCAGGAAATCGACGCCAGCCTGTTGGAACTGCAAGCCGTGCAACAAGACCGTCACTTGCCGCCGCTGTTGACCGCCGATGTCGGTGTCGGCGTCGATCTGGCGCGTTATTTCGCTCCGCAAACGCCGTGTGAAATTCACCTTGAAGACGGCTCGCGGCTGAACCTGAAACTCGATTCCGAAGCGATATTGCCGGGGCTGATCCCGGTCGGCTATCAACAGGTGCACATCAGCGATCAGTATTTCACCCTGGCCGTGGCCCCGGAGCGCTGCTTCAGCGTCGGCGATGCGGTGGACAATCCGATTCCTCGCGTCTGGGGCCTGAGTGCGCAGCTGTATTCCCTGCGCCGCCCCGGCGACGGTGGTTTCGGCGACACCCAGGCGCTGGAAGACCTGGTGCGCGTGGCGGGTGAACGCGGCGCCGATGCGCTGGCGATCAGTCCGCTGCACGCCATGTTCAGCGCCGACACCGGGCGCTACAGCCCATATTCGCCATCCAGTCGGTTGTTCCTCAATTCTCTTTACGCAGCACCCGGGGCCATTCTCGGTGAGCGCGCCTTGCGTGATGCGATCGACGCGGCCGGCCTGGCCGAGCAGTTCGCGCAACTGGAAGACCTCACGCTGATCGACTGGCCGAGCGCCGCCGACGCCAAGCAAAAGCTCCTGCAAGCGTTGTACGAAGGTTTCATCGCCGGTGACCATCCGCTGCACCCGGACTTCGCCAGTTTCCGTCACGCCGGTGGCGAAGCACTGGAAAACCACTGCCGCTTCGAAGCGATTCAGGAAATGCGCGCCGCCCGTGGCGAAAACCTCGACTGGCGGCAATGGCCGGAACACTGGCACGACCCACGCGGTGCAGCGCTCGAAGCGTTTGCCGAAGAATACGCCGAACGCATTGGCTACTTCGCCTTCTGCCAATGGTTGATCCACCGTTGCCTGGAGCGTGCGCAAACCGCCGCCCGCAGCGCCGGTATGGGCATTGGCCTGATCGCCGATCTGGCGGTGGGTGCCGATGGCGCCGGCAGTCAGGCCTGGAGCTTTCAGGATGAGTTGCTCGCCTCGCTCACCGTCGGCGCGCCGCCGGACATTCTCAATCGCTCGGGTCAGGGCTGGGGCATTTCCGCGTTCTCCCCCGAAGGCCTGATCCGCAATGGTTTTCGCGCCTTCATCGACATGCTGCGGGCCAATTTCGCCCATGCCGGCGGCCTGCGCATCGACCACGTGATGGGCCTGCAACGCTTGTGGGTAATCCCCAATGGCGCCGCCCCGGCCGATGGCGCGTACCTGTATTACCCGGTCGATGACTTGCTGCGCTTGCTGACCCTTGAATCCCATCGTCATCAGGCCATCGTCCTCGGCGAAGACCTCGGCACCGTGCCCGACGGCCTGCGCGAAAAACTCAGCGCGCGGGGGATGCTCGGCATGCGCGTGCTGTTGTTTGAACAGGACAACACTTATTTCAAGCCGATACTCGACTGGCCGGACAACGCGCTGGCGACCACCAGCACCCACGACCTGCCGACACTCAACGGCTGGTGGCATGGCCGCGACATCGACTGGAATGCACGCCTGGGTTTTGTCGATGCCAACGGTGAAATCGAATGGCGGCACCACCGGCAACGTGAGCGCGAAGGCTTGCGCAACGCCTTGAGTCAGGACCCGCAGAATTTCCGCGAGGAGTCCCACGAGGCCGATCAAGTGGTCGATGCCGCTGTGCGTTTTCTCGGCCACACCCGCGCACCACTGGTGCTGTTACCGCTGGAGGATGCGTTGGGCATCAACGAGCAAGCCAATTTTCCGGGCACCATCGACGCCCATCCGAACTGGTCGCGGCGTTTGCCCGGCACCAGTGAAGCACTGCTCGATGACGCCGACGCCGCGCGACGCCTGGAACTGCTCGCCTGTGCGCGTCTTCAGGCTGCCGAGCGTGACCAATGAATCAAACGCTCATTCAGCCTCTGCGCGCGACCTTGCGCCTGCAATTTCATAAAGGCTTCACTCTGGAACAAGCGGTGCCGCTGGTGCCGTACTTTGCCAGTCTTGGCATCAGCCACATTTATGCCTCGCCGCTGCTCGCGGCGCGGGCCGGCTCGATGCACGGCTACGACGTGGTCGACCCAACGCAAGTCAATCCCGAACTCGGTGGCGAAGCGGCGCTGCGGCGCCTGGTCAGCACCCTGCGCGAACACAACATGGGGCTGATCCTCGACATCGTCTCCAATCACATGGCCGTCGGCGGCAACGATAATCCGTGGTGGCTCGACCTGCTGGAATGGGGCCGACTCAGCCCTTACGGCGAGTTCTTCGACATTCAGTGGCATTCGCCGGACCCGTTGATGGAGGGCCAGTTGCTGCTGCCGTTTCTCGGCAGCGATTACGGCGTGGCCTTGCAGGAAGGCACGCTGAAATTGCAGTTCAACGCGCAGACCGGCAGCTTTTACGTCGAGCACTACGATCATCATTTCCCGATCTGCCCGAGTGACTACGGTGAGATCCTCAAACACCAAGAGACGCTGAAATCCCTCGCTGACCGGTTCAGCACGCTCAGTTATCAGACCGATGCACATTCGCTGGCGATGCCACTGAAGGAACAGCTGCGCGAACTGGCGAGCGATCCGCAGACCGTTGAAGCGATTCACAGCAACCTTCAGCATTTCGACTCAACGACCGAAGCAGGCTTCCAGGCGCTGCATCAGTTGCTGGAGCGGCAAAGCTATCGCCTCGCAAGCTGGCGCACGGCAGCAGATGACATCAACTGGCGGCGCTTTTTCGATATCAACGAACTCGGCGGCCTGCGTGTCGAGCGCCCGGCGGTGTTCGAAGCCACCCACGGCAAAATCTTCCAGTTGATCGCCGAAGGCTTGGTCGACGGTTTGCGCATCGACCACATCGACGGCCTCGCCGACCCGCGTGGCTATTGCCGCAAATTGCGCCGCCGGGTTGATCTGCTGGCACCGGGCAGGCACTTGCCGATCTACGTCGAGAAGATCCTCGGCGCCGGTGAAACCCCGCGCCGCGACTGGACGGTGGATGGCACCACCGGTTACGAGTTCATGAATCAGCTGTCGTTGCTGCAACACGACCCGGACGGCGAATACGTCCTCGGTGATCTCTGGCAACGGCGCACCGAACGCCCGGCCGCATTCATCGAAGAAGCGCAACTGGCGCGTCAGCAGATTCTCAACGGCTCGCTGGCCAGTGATTGCGAGAGCGTCGCCCAGGCCCTGCTGCAAGTCGCCCGTGATGACCTGATGACCCGCGACCTGACCCTCGGCGCGATCCGCCGGGTGTTGCACGCGTTGATCGTGCATTTCCCGGTGTATCGCACGTACATCAGCGCCATGGGCCGCTCGGCGCAGGACGAGGTGTTTTTCCAGCAGGCCATGGATGGAGCCCGACGAACGCTGAGCGAAGCCGACTGGCCGGTGCTCGATTGCGTCGCAGGCTGGCTCGGTGGAACGCCGTGGCGGCGCAAACCGCGCGGGCGCTCACGCAAGATTCTCAAGCATGCCTGCGTACGGTTTCAGCAACTGACCTCACCGGCAGCAGCCAAAGCCGTGGAAGACACCGCGTTGTATCGCTCGGCGGTGCTGCTGTCACGCAATGACGTCGGCTACAACACCGAGCAATTCAGCGCCCCGCTCAGCGACTTTCATGCCGTCAATCAGCAACGGCTGAACGACTTCCCCGACAACTTGCTGGCCACCGCCACCCACGATCACAAACGTGGCGAAGACACCCGCGCACGTCTGGCCGTGCTCAGCGAGCGTAGCCATTGGTACGCCGAGCAGATCGAATTGTGGCGCGCCCTCGCCCGTCCCGTTCGGGTTGACGAGCAAATGCCGTCGAGCGGCGATGAGCTGATCCTCTATCAAGCCTTGCTCGGCAGTTGGCCGCTGCAACTGCGCGATGACGATCAGGCCGGGTTCACCGACTACGCCAAACGCATCTGGCAATGGCAGCAGAAAGCCCTGCGCGAAGCCAAGCTGCAAAGCAGTTGGAGCGCGCCGAACGAAGCCTATGAAAACGCCGCACACGCATTCACCGAAAAACTCCTCACCGGTGAAGAAGGCGAACTGCTGCGCGCCGCGCTGAGCAAGACCGTCAACAGCATCGCCGCCGCCGGCGCGCTCAATGGTTTGGCGCAAACCTTGCTGCGCATAACCGTGCCGGGGGTGCCGGATCTGTATCAGGGCAATGAGTTCTGGGACTTCAGCCTGGTCGATCCGGACAATCGCCGGCCGGTGGATTACGCCGCTCGTGAGCACGCACTGGAGGAGCCATTGCCACCTGTGGAGTTGCTGGCGAACTGGCGTGACGGGCGCATCAAGCAAGCCTTGATTGCGCAAGTGTTGAACCTGCGTGTCGAGCACGCCGAGCTGTTCCGCCGGGGCAGCTACCAAGCCCTGGAAGTGCTCGGCAGTCAGGCGCACAACGTGCTCGCGTTTGCCCGTGAGCACGAGGGCAAGCAGGCCATCGTGATCGTGCCGATCCGTTGCGCAACCCTGCTGGAAAACGGTGCTGTACCTCAGGTCGATGCGCTGCGCTGGGGCGATACGCGAGTGGTTATACCGTTCGCCGCCTCTGCGACAAACCTGAAGGGACTTTTTTCAAGCAGCGCAGTCACAAAAAACAGGGAGCTGAATATCAGCGACGCGCTGGGGGATGTCCCGGTCAATCTCTTTATCCAACACTTAACGTAAGCATGAGTTCAGTTCAGGAGCATTGCGATGAGTACCGACGATAAACGCATCCGCGAATTCGCCTATCAAATCTGGGAATCGGAAGGTCAGCCTGACGGTCAGGAGGCGCGCCATTGGGAGATGGCACGCAAGCTCGCTGAAGCGGAAGCACTGGCACCGAAGAAGCCACCGAAAGCCGCTGGCAGCAAAGCCGCGGGCAAAACTGCCGAGGTCAAAGCGCCGGCCGCCAAGCCGAAACCTGCGGCCAAGGCCAAACCGGCCAGCGCCGCCAAAGTGATTCCCCCGGGCGAAAAAGCCGCCGAGAAAAAGCCTCGAGCGCCAAAGAAGCCTTCGGCGATCTGACGCTAACCGGATTATTGAACTGAATGAATGTGTGGCGGGTTCGCTCGCCACCGAGGACGCGTTCGTCCTCAAGAAACCCACCAATCCCCTGTAGGAGTGAGCCTGCTCGCGATAGCTATCTGACATTCAACATTGATGTCGCCTGATAGACCGCTATCGCGAGCAGGCTCACTCCTACAGGGGGATGTGTAAGCCCAGAAATTACCCGTTTTGCAGGAGCAATCATGACCCGTCCAAAGAATGCCGAGCCCACCGCGCACGCCGAGCCGTCGAGAATCCGCGAAGGCCTGCCCTTCCCGCTCGGTGCGACCTGGGATGGTCTGGGGGTCAACTTCGCGCTGTTTTCCGCCAACGCCACCAAGGTCGAACTGTGCATCTTCGACGATGCCGGCGAAGTCGAACTCGAACGCATCGAACTGCCGGAATACACCGACGAGATCTACCACGGCTACCTGCCCGATGCGCATCCGGGGTTGATCTATGGCTACCGCGTCTACGGCCCGTACGATCCGGCCAACGGTCACCGTTTCAACCACAACAAATTGCTCATCGACCCGTACGCCAAGCAACTGGTCGGCGAACTGAAATGGTCGGAAGCGTTGTTCGGCTACACCATCGGCCACCCCGATGCCGACCTCAGTTTCGACGAACGCGACAGCGCGCCGTTTGTGCCCAAGTGCAAAGTCATCGACCCGGCGCACACCTGGGGCAACGATCACCGCGTCAGTGTGCCGTGGGACAAGACCATCATTTATGAAACCCACGTGCGCGGCATCAGCATGCGCCACCCCGCGGTGCCGGAAAACGTGCGCGGCACCTTTGCCGGGCTGATGGTCGACGATGTCCTCGAGCACATCCGCAAGCTCGGCGTGTCCACCGTCGAGTTGCTGCCGATTCACGCCTTCGTCAACGACCAGCATCTGCTGCACAAAGGCATGACCAATTACTGGGGCTACAACAGCATTGCGTTTTTTGCCCCGGACCCGCGCTATCTGGCCAGCGGCAAGATTGCCGAGTTCAAGGAGATGGTCGCGCACCTGCACGAAGCCAACCTCGAAGTGATCCTCGACGTGGTCTACAACCACACCGCCGAGGGCAACGAGCAAGGCCCGACCCTGTCGATGCGCGGTATCGACAACGCCTCGTACTACCGTTTGATGCCGGACGACAAGCGCTTCTACATCAACGATTCCGGCACCGGCAACACCCTCGACCTGAGCCACCCGTGCGTGCTGCAAATGGTCACCGACTCGTTGCGTTACTGGGCCAGCGAGATGCACGTCGACGGTTTCCGCTTCGACCTGGCAACCATTCTCGGCCGCTATCACGACGGTTTCGACGAGCGTCACAGCTTCCTCGTTGCTTGCCGTCAGGACCCGGTGCTGCGTCAGGTGAAAATGATCGCCGAACCGTGGGACTGTGGCCCCGGTGGCTATCAGGTCGGCAACTTCCCGCCGGGCTGGGTCGAGTGGAACGACAAGTTCCGCGACACCGTGCGCGCGTTCTGGAAAGGTGACGACGCTCAGGTTGCCGATTTCGCCAGTCGTATGACCGCGTCCGGCGAGATGTTCAACCAGCGCGGGCGGCGGCCGTATTCGTCGGTGAACTTCATCACCGCCCACGACGGTTTCACCCTCAACGACCTCGTGTCGTACAACGACAAGCACAACGAAGCCAACGACGAGAACAATCAGGACGGCAGCAACAACAACCTGTCGTGGAACCACGGCGTCGAAGGCCCGACCGACGATCCCGAGATCAATGCTCTGCGCCATCGGCAGATGCGCAACTTCTTCGCCACCCTGCTGCTCGCCCAAGGCACGCCGATGATCGTCGCCGGCGACGAATTCGCCCGCACCCAGGACGGCAACAACAACGCCTATTGCCAGGACAGCGAGATCGGTTGGGTCAATTGGGACCTGAGCGAAGACGGCAAGGCGCTGCTGAAATTCGTCAAACGTCTGATCAAGCTGCGTCTGGCCTATCCGATCCTGCGTCGTGGGCGTTTCCTGGTCGGCGAGTACAACGAGGACATCGGCGTCAAGGACGTCACTTGGCTGGCACCGGACGCCACCGAGATGACCACCGAACACTGGCACGATGCGCATAACCGCTGCCTGGGCATGTTGCTCGATGGCCGCGCGCAGGAAACCGGGATTCGCCGCAAAGGTGCGGATGCGACGCTGCTGCTGGTGGTCAACGCCCATCACGACATCGTCAATTTCACCTTGCCGGAAGTGCCGGAGGGCAGCTTCTGGACGTGCATGATCGATACCAACCAACCATCGATCCGTGGTCAGGAACGCTTCGATTTCGGCCACGAATACTCGGTCACCGGACGCTCGCTGCTGCTGTTCGAACTGCAACGTGATGAAGAAGATTGATATGGATCTGCACAGTTATCTCGCCCGACGCCCAGCGGACTATCCGCACACCGTAGCCCTCGGCAATTGCTTGCGGGCGCTGGTCGAAGCCGGGCTGGATCGGTTGCCGTTACCGGGTAGCGGCCACACGCTGGAACGCTTTCAGCGGCTGGCCGAGGTCGGCGGGCATGATCTGGGTTTGTGCAAATTGTTCGAAGGCCATACCGACGCACTGGCGATCATCGAGCAATTGGGCGGTTCACCGACACCGGGCAGTACGTGGGGCATGTGGGCGGCGGAACCGCCGCAGGCACGGGTCAAAGTCAGTCCGGCCGGGCACATGGTGGCGCTGCATGGACGTAAAGCGTGGTGTTCCGGTGCCGCCGTGCTCAGCCATGCCTTGCTGACCGCATGGGATGGCGACGATCAGCAACAACTGGTCGCCGTCGCCCTCGACCAACCGGGAGTGACCGTCACCGAGCAAGGCTGGCAAGCGGTGGGCATGGCCGCCACCGGCAGCGTTGAAGTGTTGTTTGACGGTGCCGAAGCGCAGGCCATCGGCAACCCCGGCGACTATCTGCAACGCCCGGGTTTCTGGCAAGGCGGGATCGGCATTGCTGCGTGCTGGTACGGCGCCGCGCGGCAAATCGCCGAAGCGTTGCGCAGCCAGTGTGGCCAACGCCCGGAACCCCACGCCCTCGCCCATCTCGGCGCGGTCGACAGTGCCTTGCAAGCGGCGGCGGATGTGTTGCGTTTCAGCGCGCTGCACATCGATGCACATCCCGAGGACCACGCCGAACTGCTCGCTCGTCGTGCCCGCGCAGTGGTCGAACAATCTGCCGAACAGGTGATGCGTGAGGTCGGTCGCGCCCTCGGCGCCGGGCCGTTTTGCAAGGATCGGCAGTTTGCCCGGCTCAGCGCCGACCTGCCGGTGTTCTTGCGCCAAAGCCATGCCGAACGGGATCTGGCCGCCCTCGGGCAATTGGTCGCCGGGCAATCCAGTGAGGTATGGACGCTATGAAAACCAATCCGATTGTCGGCCAGGGCACCAGCCTGCATCAGTGGCAGGCTTCGCGGCATCTGGCGGAGCTGGACAGCATCGACATCCTCAGTCTGGTGCCACCGGGCGCGCGGGCGGTGATTGTTGCGCCGCACCCGGACGACGAAGTGCTCGGTTGTGGCGGCCTGCTGCAATTGCTCGCCGCTGCCGGTCGGCCTGTGCAATTGATTTCGGTCACCGACGGCAGCGCCAGTCACCCCGGTTCCACTCGTTGGCCGGTGGAGCGACTGAGCGTGGTGCGCCCACAGGAATCCGCCGAAGCGCTGCGCCGACTTGGTTTGCCCATGCATCGGGTGAAATGGCTGCGCGGCGGTTTTACCGACACTCAGGTCGCGGCGCAGGAAGCCGAACTGGTCGATTTCATCGAGCGTCACCTGCGTCCCGACGACGTGCTGTTCACCACGTGGAGCGAGGACGGCCATTGCGACCACGAAGCGGTTGGCCGCGCCTGTGCCGAAGCTGCGCGCCGTGTCGGGGCAACCTGCCATGAACTGCCGGTGTGGACGTGGCACTGGGCGACACCGGAAGACGCTTTCGTACCGTGGCAACGCGCACGCAAGATTCTCCTGACGCCGGCGCAAGTCGCGCGCAAGCGCCACGCGGTGCACGCCTTCGCCAGTCAACTGGAGGGCGATCCGGACGCGGGACTCGGTCCGGTGCTAGCGCCGTATGTGCTCGATCGCCTCTTACAGCCCTTCGAAGTGGTGTTTCTATGAGTGTCGAAGATCGCTATTTCGATGGCCTGTTTGCCGACAACGACGACCCTTGGGCCTTCCGCGAGCGCTGGTACGAGCAGCGCAAACGCGCGATCACCCTCGCCGCCCTGCCGCGTCCGCACTATCGGGCCATCTTCGAACCGGGCTGCGCCAACGGCGAGTTGAGCGCCGAACTCGCCGCACGTTGTGATCGCTTGCTGTGCTGTGACACGGCCAGTGCGGCGGTGACTTTGGCGCGCACACGGTTGAGCCTGTTCGATCACGCCGAAGTGCGGCAAAACCGTCTTCCCGGCGACTGGCCGGAGGAAAAATTCGACCTGATCGTATTTAGCGAGATCGGCTACTACCTCGATGGCGAAGATCTGACAGAAGTGATCCGCAGAGCCAGTGAATGCCTGACTGCGGATGGCCAGTTCCTCGCCTGCCACTGGCGTCCGCCCATCGACGGCTGCCCGCTGAACGCGCGGCAGGTGCACGACCTGATCCACGAAAAACTGCATCTGCCGCGAGTGGTTTTGCATCAGGAAGCGGACTTCATTCTTGAAGTGTGGAGCCGCGAACCGCGCTCGGTGGCGGCATTGGAGGGCTTGCGATGATCGGCATTCTGATCCCGGCGCACAACGAAGAAGACTTGCTCGACGACTGCCTGAGCGCGGCCATGCGCGCCAGCCGCCACGGTTTGTTGGCTGGCGAAAAGGTTGAAGTGTTGGTGGTGCTCGACAGTTGCACCGACCGCTCGGCGCAGATTGTCAGCCGCTATCCGGTGCTGAGCCTGCACATCGACGCACGCAATGTCGGCCAGGCCCGGGCGGCCGGCGCACAGCTGTTGCTGGAACGCGGGGCACGCTGGATCTCCTGTTCGGACGCCGACAGTCGCGTGGCCGACGACTGGCTGGTGGCACAGCTGGGGTTGGGTGCCGACGCGGTATGCGGTACCGTCACGGTCGAACGCTGGCACGAGTCGTTCGATGCAGCGGCGCAAATCCGCTACCACCGGCATTACCGTGCCTGCGATGGCCATCGGCATATCCACGGCGCCAATCTGGGCATCAGTGCCGACGCCTATCGCTGGGTCGGGGGCTTCAAACCGCTGGCTTGCGACGAGGATGTGCAATTGGTGCGGGAGCTGGAACTCGACGGCGCGAACATCGCCTGGAGCCATCGCCCGCAAGTGCTCACCAGCGCGCGGTTCGACAGTCGTGCGCGCGGTGGCTTTGGTGACTATCTGCGAAATCTGGCACAGATGGAGCAAAAAAAAGCGGATCAGATTGATCTGTGACGCGACGAACTTCGCTTCATGAGCAATACTCTGCTGCGCGGCAATCCAGGGTTTGGAGCGTCGCTGGGCATTCAACCAGCCTTCACGGGTCGGCGGTGACTGGCAATCATTGCCACGCACACGACTGAGGGCAAAACAACACAAGGACGTCACATCATGAAACCGTTAACCCTCAGCGACAGCAGTTCGCCGGCGCAAATCTGGAACAGCGCCGCGCAACTGGACAACATTCCCGTCATCAATACCCGCAGTCTGGTGCCCGACGGTGCCCGCGCCGTGGTCATCGCGCCGCATCCGGGCGATGAAGTGGTCACCTGCGGTGGCCTGCTGCAATTACTCTCCAGCCTCGGTCATCCGCTGCAATTGCTCTCCATCACCGATGGCAGCGCCAGCCATCCGGGTTCCCGACAATGGTCGGAAAAGCGCCTGAGCGTATTCCGCCCGCAGGAAAGCGTCGAAGCCCTGCGCCGCCTCGGCCTGCCGATGCACAGCCTGAAATGGGTGCGTGGCGGCTTCACCGACAACGCTCTGTGCGACCAGCAAGCGCAAGTGACCGAATTCATCAGCCGCTACCTGCGCCCCGGCGACGTGGTGTTCAGCACCTGGCGCGGCGATGGCAACGACGACCATGAAGCGGTGGGCCGGGCCAGTGCGCAAGCGGCAGAACAGGCCGGCGCGACCTTTCATGATGTACCGGTGTGGGCCTGGCACTGGCCCGAGCGCGACCAGCAACTGATCCCTTGGGAACGCGCGCGCAAACTACGCCTCGACACCTGGACCGTGGCGCGCAAGAGCCACGCCACCCACGCCTATGCCAGCCAGCTCAACGGCGAACCGGCGATCGGCATTGCGCCGATGCTGCCACCGGTGATCCTGGAGCGGATGCGGCTGCCCTACGAAATCGTGTTTGTCTGAATCTCTACAACACTACCGAGCTCTTTGTAGGAGTGAGCCTGCTCGCGATAGCGGTGTGTCATTGGCGCAAATGTTGATTGATCCACCGCTATCGCGAGCAGGCTCACTCCTACAAGGTTTTGTGGGTTGATCAGAAGGAACTGCCGCCCCTCCCCATCAGTCGCATGAATAAGCGGCCCGCAATCCAGAGGAGTGAACGTGTCCAGCGATCCCAAGCGTCATGTTGTCGACGCGCCCGTCATCCATCGTTTAAGGGTGCTGACGGTCAACACCCACAAGGGTTTCACCGCACTCAATCGGCGTTTCATTCTGCCGGAACTGCGTGAAGCGGTGCGCAGCACCTCGGCCGACCTGGTGTTTCTACAGGAAGTAGTGGGAGAACACGAACGCCATTCGAGCCGTTACAACGAATGGCCGCAAACCTCGCAATACGAGTTTCTCGCCGACAGCATGTGGAGCGACTTCGCTTATGGGCGCAACGCCGTCTACCCCGACGGCCACCACGGCAATGCGCTGCTGTCGAAATACCCGATCCGTGAATACCGCAACCTCGATGTGTCCATCACCGGCCCAGAACGCCGGGGCCTGCTGCACTGTGTGCTTGACGTGCCAGGTCACGCTGAGGTCCACGCGATCTGCGTGCATTTGAGTCTGCTCGAAAGCCATCGGCAATTGCAGTTGCAACTGCTCTGCCAGTTGCTCGAATCCCTGCCCGACGACGCTCCGGTGATCATCGCCGGTGACTTCAACGACTGGCAGCTACAGGGCAACGCCGCGCTCGCCCGTCGTGACTACCTGCACGAAGCCTTCGAACGTCATCACGGGCGCCCGGCGAAGACCTACCCGGCGCGGTTTCCATTGCTGCGGCTGGACCGGATCTATTTGCGCAATGCCAGCAGCCATGACCCACGGATCCTCGGCAACAAGCCGTGGACACATCTGTCGGATCATCTGCCACTGGCCGTCGAAGTGCACCTGTAGCCGCGATAGTGACAGTAATGCAGGACGCGATGGATCAACTCATTCGGCGGTTCAACGTTGCCGACAGACCATCTGTCGGTAACTGAACGCGTCTGAGTCGGGGCTTTCGCTGCGTTCTTCCATACAAACAACCACTTAGTTATGTGCAGAAAAACAAACGCTTGCAAAGCCCGATTTGCCACTACCGCTCATCGTTCAATTTCTTGACGGGGGCGCGCGACTCTTCTTATCTCTACCTTACTACCCCCGGAATCACTACCCGGGACGAGCCTTCGGACACTCGCGAAATCGAGCGGCCACGGTTCGCCCCGCTCCATTCGGTCGCCCCTCGTTCGGGGTAGGAGAGACGCCACACAGAGAGAATGCATGCGCCTGCAAGGTAGACCTCCATGAAAATTTCCATCAGCCCACACGAGATCAAAATCACTTTCTGCACAGTGTCGAGTTCAATCTTGCTGTGCTCATCCATGGAGGCGCAGGCCGGTCCTGCAGCGGATGAAACGACCCCGTGGTATCGCGCGGATGTCCCCGTGATGACCTTGCCCGGCACCGTCATCACCCCCGGACCGCAACGCTTCAGCCCACGGCCCGATCTGCAAGGCACACGCCTGATTACCGAAGACCTCGCACCGTCGGCCTGGGATGAGTTGTATGGCAGAAGCGCCCGGCAGGCGCAGACCGATGTGCTGTCGTCAGGCTACGCGATGCCCGGCAGTGGCGACTTCAAAGGGCCGGCCGTGTTGACTCTGCAAAGTGGTAGCCATACCCAGAAAATCGGACTGATCGGCGGCGTCAATCAGATTCAGGCCAATGGCAATGGTCCGCTTACCAGCCGCGCCCTGGCCGACCCGAACAGTGACACCCTCAATCTGCAAGGCCAAAGCCTTGGCGCTTATTACAGCCTGATCGGCGCCCAGGGCTGGCACGTGGATTTATCCGCCAGCGGCGGCCGGGTCAGCGGCTTCAGTCGCAACGGCCAAGGCGCGCGGCAAGCCACAGAAGGCAGTGCGATGACCTTCTCGGTCGAAGGCGGTTTTCCGATTGGCTTGAGTGATAACTGGGTGGTCGAACCGCAGGCGCAATTGATCAATCAACGCATCACCCTCGACACGCCGTACGCCGGCTCGGGCAATGCTTCTTCCTCCGATCTGACGGCGTGGAGCGGCCGCGTCGGCGCACGATTGAAAGGAAGTTACGATTTGAATGGCCTGCCGGTCGAACCCTATGTGCGCACCAACCTCTGGCACACCGTTTACACCGGCAATACCGTGACGCTGGATCAGGTCGACAAGATCAGCAGCAGCCGCAAGTCCTCCACTGTTGAGTTGGGACTGGGGCTGGTGGCACGGGTGACGCCAGCGGTGAGTCTTTATGTGAGCGCGGATTACAGCAGTGATGTCGATGACAATGATTTGAACGGGATCATTGGCAGCCTTGGGGTGCGGATGCGTTGGTAGCGTTTGGCTTGGCGGCGAAAGTGTTTGTGCTGACGCCATCGCGAGCAGGCTCACTCCTACAAGGGGAACGCATTCCAAGTGTAGGAGTGAGCCTGCTCGCGATGGCAGCAACTCGGTACTGGATCAGCCTTCCGGTCTGAGGATCAACACCGCCAACGGCGGCAGGTTCAGCTCCAGCGACAACGACTGGCCATGACTCGGCACTTCCTCGGTAAACGCCCCGCCGCCATTGCCATAATTGGAACCGGCATAGGTGTCGGCATCGCTATTAAGCAGCTCAGTCCAGCGCCCGGCAAACGGCACACCCACACGATACGACTGCCGTGGCACCGGCGTGAAGTTGGCCACCACCAACACTGGCTCACCTTCCTTGCTCCAGCGCAGCCAGGCATAGACGCTGTTGATCGCATCATCACCAATCAACCACTGGAAGCCTTGCGGTGCGTCGTCCTGATCGTGCAGCGCCGGCAGCTCGCGGTACAGGCGATTGAGATCGCCGACCAGTTTCTGCACACCTTTGTGCTCGGAATACTGCAGCAGGTACCAATCCAGTTGCTGATCGTGATTCCACTCGCGCCACTGGCCAAACTCGCAGCCCATGAACAACAGTTTTTTGCCCGGATGCGTCCACATGAAACTCAGATAGGCGCGCAGGTTGGCGAATTTCTGCCAGCGATCACCCGGCATCTTGTCGATCAGCGAATGCTTGCCGTGCACCACTTCATCGTGGGAGATCGGCAGGATGAAACGCTCGGACCAGGCGTAGACCAGGCCAAAACTCAACTCGTTGTGATGGTGCGCGCGGTACACCGGGTCCTGCTGGATGTAATGCAACGAATCGTGCATCCAGCCCATGTTCCATTTATAGGCAAAGCCCAAGCCGCCCTGCTGCGTACTTTGGCTGACACCGGGCCACGCGGTTGATTCTTCAGCGATGACCAGTGCGCCGGGCGCTTCCAGTTCGACCACGTCGTTCAAATGCCGGAGGAAGTCGATGGCTTCCAGATTCTCCCGGCCGCCATGACGGTTCGGCACCCATTCACCGGCCTTGCGCGAATAGTCGCGATAGAGCATCGAAGCCACCGCATCGACGCGCAAACCATCGACATGAAAATGCTTCAACCAGTGCAGGCCGGATGCAAGCATGTAGCCGTGCACTTCGGTGCGCCCGAGGTTGTAGATCAGCGTGTCCCAATCCTGGTGAAAGCCTTCCAGCGGGTTGCCGTACTCGTACAGTGCGGTGCCGTCGAATTGCGCCAGACCATGGGTATCGGTCGGGAAATGCGCCGGCACCCAGTCGAGGATCACGCCGATCTCCGCGCGGTGGCAGGCGTCGACGAATTCGGCAAACTGCGCCGGCGAGCCATAGCGCGCGCTCGGTGCAAATTGCGAGAGCAACTGATAACCCCAGGAGCCACCGAATGGGTGTTCCATGATCGGCATCAGCTCGATATGGGTAAAACCCAGCTCCTTGACGTAGGGAATCAGCCGCTCAGCCAGTTCCGGCCAGGTGTACTGGCGCGCCACTTCACCGAGATCATCCAGCTCGCATTGCCAAGAACCGGCGTGCAGTTCGTAGATCGACAGCGGCGCCGAATGCTTGTGACGGTCACGGCGGCTGCTCATCCAATCCTGATCCTGCCAGTCGATTTGCAGGGGTTCCGCGACTTTTGACGCGGTATCCGGCGGCAGGCTGGTGGCCAGCGCCATCGGGTCGGCCTTGAGCGGCAGAATGCCGTGGGCACCGAGAATCTCGTATTTGTACAACTCCCCCGCTTGCAGGCGCGGGATGAACAACTCCCAGACCCCGGATGGATGACGCAGGCGCATTGGATGCCGACGCCCATCCCAGACGTTGAAATCGCCAACCACTGACACGCGTCGGGCATTCGGCGCCCACACGGCGAAACGCACGCCGTCGACGCCATCCACGGTTTTCAACTGCGCGCCAAGGCAGGCACTAAGGTCGCGATGATTGCCCTCGGCGAACAGATACAAATCCATTTCACCGAGCAATTGACCGAAGCTATACGGGTCTTCGGCGACTTGCTCGCCGCCGGCCCAGCGCGTGCGCAACTGGTACGGCCGCGCCTGATCGAAATGGCCGACAAACAGCCCCGGTGTTTCGGTCTGTTCCAGTGGACCGCGTTCTTCGCCGCTGTCCTTGTCCAGCACCACGACACTCAACGCACCCGGTAAATAAGCGCGAATGAACTGCCCGCCAGCGCCATCGCCGTGCGGGCCAAGAATGGAAAAAGGGTCGTGATGTTCAGCGCGGACCAAGGCATCGATATCTTTCGCCGAGGGCAGCAATGCTTCTTTGACCACACCCTGTTCCTTGTTTGAGAAACTCATGACTACTCTCCACCAAGATCGGAAAAGGGTTTAAGCCCCGTCAATAACCCGTACAAACCGTGCAACGGCACGGGCAGCCACGTGGGGCGATTTTCGGCTTCATAGGCCACTTCATAGGCCGCCTTCTCCAGTCCGAACAACGCCAGCGCGGCGTCGGCACCTTCAGGATCTTGCCAGGCATGATCAAGACTAGCTGCCGCACGGCGATATGCCTGAACAAATGCCTCACGGGCCTCACGCAGATAACGCTCGGCGACCAGACGCCGCGCGGTTTCAGATTCAGCGCTGTGGTCAACGTTGTGCACGTTGATGGTCATCGCTGCCGCGTAATCGAAGGAGCGCAGCACGCCGCTGACATCCTTGTACGGACTGTGTTTGCCACGCCGCTCGCTCAATGGCCGCGCCGGTTCACCCTCGAAGTCGATCAGATAGGCATCGCCCTTGATCACCAGCACCTGGCCCAGATGCAGGTCGCCATGGACGCGAATGCGCAAACCGCCGACGGCTTTTTTCGCCAGATCCTGCACGTGGGCGAGGATGGTTTTTTTCTCGTCGACCAGACGTTTGACCAGTTTCTGATCCGCTGCGCTGAGTTCACCCTGATGCTGCTTGAGCAGTTTCAAGGCGTGCTCGACCTGGGCCACAACATCCTTGCCCGTCGCCTGCATATCCTTGGCCGTCGACACCTGCGGCGCGAAGTCGGCATTGTCGGTGCGTGCGGCGAGTACTTCGTGCATTTCGCCCAGACGTTGGCCGAGCATGCCGGCAAAATCCTTCAGCTCACCGAGGGCGTTGTAATGCTGTTCCTGCTCGGACATGGCGTCGGCCAGTTCATCACGCAGCGCCCGTTCGAGGTTGTTCTGCGTCCATTCCCAGGCATCGCCCTGATTGCTCAAGTAACCCTGAGCGATCATCAGCAGATTGTCTTCGCCCTTGCCATCGCGGCGGATCACCGAGCCGAGCAGCGGAGAGATATTGGCAAATCCGGCCTCGGTCAGGTAAGCGCTCATCTCCAGTTCCGGGTGTACGCCAGAAGCGACTTTACGTATCAGCTTGAGCACCATGCTGTTGCCGATTACCACCGAACTGTTCGATTGCTCGGCGGACAGGTATCGCACTTCCGACTCGGCACCGAGGCCGAGTTTTTCCAGATGCGGCGTCGGTGCGAAGCGGATTTCACCCTCATTCGACTCCAATACCGTGTTGTTCTGCATGCCTTGCAGCACCGCACGAATAAACGCTTCGAGGCTGAACGCGTCGGTGATCAGACCGACTTGTCGTACACGGCGTACACGGGACAAGGCCAATTGCTGCGGCAACGCCGGGCCAACCTGATCTTCGGCAATAAAGCCGAACGGCAGTTGATAGCGACTGGTCTGCCCGCCACTGGTGACTTCGATCTCGCTGAGCAGCACCGGATGCTGCGCATCGCCGAAACGCACGCCATAGGCCAGATGCACCTTGTCGATGGCCGCGTCCTTGCCGGCGAACCAGCGGCGATTTTGCAGCCAGCTCGGCAGAATGCTTTGCTCCAGCGTCGTGCGGGACGGCGCTTCGAGCAGTTCTTCCATGCGTTTCTTCAACACCAGCGTGGTGAAGTCCGGCAGGCTCTGCGCCGGTTCCACGTGCCAGCTCGGCATCTGGTTTTCCGCGGCCAGTGCAAACCAGTAGAAACCGTACGGCGCCAGGGTCAGGAGGAAATTCAACTGGCCAATCGGCGGGAACGCATTACCGCCGAGCATTTCCACCGGCACCATGCCGACATAGGCCGACAGATCCAGCTCCACCGCTTGCGCACTGCGCGAAACGTTGGCCACGCACAGAATGATTTCGTGTTTGCCGTCGACATCGGTGAATTCGCGGGTGTAGGCCAGCACGCGACGGTTGTTCGGAGAGAGCATCTTTAACGTGCCACGGCCGAAAGCCTTCGACTGTTTGCGCACGGCGAGCAGCCGGCGGGTCCAGTTCAACAGCGAATGCGGATCGCCGGACTGGGTCTCAACGTTGACCGACAGATAGCCGTACTGCGGGTCCATGATCGGCGGCAGTACCAGACTCGCCGGGTCGGCGCGGGAGAAGCCGCCGTTGCGGTCGATCGACCATTGCATTGGCGTACGCACACCGTCGCGGTCACCGAGGTAGATGTTGTCGCCCATGCCGATTTCGTCGCCGTAATACAGGGTCGGCGTGCCTGGCATCGACAGCAGCAGACTGTTGAGCAATTCGATGCGGCGGCGGTCGCGCTCCATCAATGGCGCCAGACGCCGACGAATACCGAGGTTGATCCGCGCACGGCGGTCAGCGGCGTAGTAATTCCATAGATAGTCACGTTCTTTGTCGGTGACCATCTCCAGCGTCAGCTCATCGTGGTTGCGCAGGAAAATCGCCCATTGGCAATTGGCAGGAATTTCCGGGGTCTGGCGCAGAATATCGGTGATCGGGAAGCGATCTTCCTGGGCCAGCGCCATGTACATGCGCGGCATCAGCGGGAAGTGGAATGCCATGTGGCATTCGTCACCGTTAAGGCCCGCCGCATCGGTATCACCGAAGTACAGCTGAGTATCTTCCGGCCATTGATTGGCTTCGGCGAGCAGCATGCGGTCGGGGTAATTGGCGTCGATCTCGGCGCGGATCTGCTTGAGGACGTCGTGGGTCTCGGGCAGGTTTTCGTTGTTGGTGCCGTCGCGCTCGATCAGGTATGGAATGGCGTCGAGACGCAGACCATCGATGCCCATGTCCAGCCAGTAACGCATCACCGAGAGCACGGCTTTCATCACTTGCGGGTTGTCGAAATTCAGATCCGGTTGGTGCGAATAGAAACGGTGCCAGAAGTACTGGCCGGCGACCGGGTCCCAGGTCCAGTTGGATTTTTCCGTGTCGAGGAAAATGATCCGCGTACCGTCGTATTTCTGATCGTCATCCGACCACACATAGAAGTCCCGCGCCGCCGAGCCGGGCTTGGCCTTGCGCGCACGCTGGAACCACGGGTGCTGGTCGGAGGTGTGGTTGATGACCAACTCGGTGATCACCCGCAAGCCGCGTTTGTGCGCTTCGGCGATAAAGCGCTTGGCGTCGGCCATGGTCCCGTAATCGCTGTGCACGCCACGGTATTCGGCGATGTCGTAGCCGTCATCGCGGCGTGGCGAGGGATAGAACGGCAACAGCCAGATGGTATTGACGCCGAGGTCGGCGATGTAATCGAGTTTGGCGATCAGGCCGGGAAAGTCGCCGATCCCGTCATTGTTGGAGTCGAAAAACGATTTGACGTGAACTTGATAGATCACCGCGTCCTTGTACCAGAGCGGGTCTTTGATGAAGGTGGCTGCCTTGGGTTTCTTCGCCATGTGAAACTCCTGCTGAATGCTTTAAAAGCGCCCCACGATGATCGTTCCCACGCTCTGCGTGGGAATGCCGCCATGGACGCTCTGCGTCAGTTTCTGGGACGCGGAGCGTCCCGGGATGCATTCCCACGCAGAGCGTGGGAACGATCATTACGTAGCGGTGATTCGCCAGATGCCGAACGGCTGGTACGCAGGGTCCAGGCGCATGAACTGGTATTTGCCGTGCCAGTCCCAGCGATGCCCGTTCATCAAGTCTTCGCCGTGGGTCGTCGCATCGTCGGGCAGGCCCATTTCCCACAGCGGCAGTTCGAAATTCGCCTCCTGCACGTTGTGCGGATCAAGGCTGACTGCGACCAGAATGAAATTGCTGCCGTCAAAGCTGCGCTTGCCGAAATACAGGATGTTGTCGTTCCACGCGTTATAGATCTTCAGGCCCAAGTGCGTGTGCAACGCCGGGTTCTGCCGACGAATGCGGTTGAGCTGGGCGATCTCGGCAATGATGTTGCCGGGCGCTGTGAAGTCGCGGACGCGGATCTCGTACTTCTCCGAGTCGAGGTATTCCTCTTTGCCCGGCACCGGCGCCGACTCGCACAGCTCGAACCCCGAATACATGCCCCACAGGCCCGAGCCCATGGTCGCCAGCGCCGCACGGATCAGAAACCCCGGGCGCCCGGATTCGTGCAGGAACGCCGGGTTGATATCGGGCGTGTTGACGAAGAAATTCGGCCGGTAGCATTCGCGCCACGGCGATTCATTCAGTTCGGTGAAATAGGTCGCCAGCTCAGACTTGCTATTGCGCCAGGTGAAGTAGGTGTAGCTCTGTGTGTAGCCGACCTTGCCCAGCCGCGCCATCATTGCCGGTGTGGTGAAGGCCTCGGCGAGAAAAATCACTTCCGGATACAGCGCCCGTACATCAGCGATCAGCCATTGCCAGAACGGCAACGGTTTGGTGTGTGGATTGTCGACGCGGAAGATCTTCACGCCCTCCTCGACCCAGCCGATGACGATGTCACGCAACTCGATCCACAGGCTCGGAATCGCGTCCGGCGCATAGAAGTCGACGTTGACGATGTCCTGATATTTCTTCGGCGGGTTCTCCGCGTATTTGATCGTGCCGTCCGGGCGCCAGTTGAACCAGCCCGGATGCTGTTTGAGCCACGGGTGATCCTGGGAACACTGAATGGCGAAGTCGAGGGCGATTTCCAACCCATGATCAGCGGCCGCCGCCACCAGTCGGCGGAAGTCTTCGCGGGTGCCGAGTTGCGAGTGGATCGCCTCGTGACCGCCCTCCTCACTGCCGATGGCATAAGGGCTGCCGGGATCATCGGGGCCGGCGGTCAGGGAATTGTTGCGACCCTTGCGATGGGCGCGGCCAATCGGGTGGATCGGCGTGAAGTACAGCACGTCGAAGCCCATGTCCTGAATCATCGGCAAGCGCGCGTGCACGTCATTAAAGGTGCCGTGGCGGTGCGGATCGTCGGTGATCGAGCGGGGAAACAGTTCGTACCAACTGGCGAACTCGGCCAGCTCACGCTCGACGTCCATGGGGAATTCGGGACTGACGCTCAAGTAGGCGCGATGATCGGCTTCAGCCATCAACTGCGCACTGCGCGAGTGCAGAAACAGCGCGACCTGCTCGGTTTCGAGCAGCCCGGACAATTCGTGGTGCAACGCGGCGAGCTGTTCGCTGAGCTGCCCTTCGCTGCGTTCGGCGGCCTGTTGCACCATGCTTCGGCCTTCTTGCAACTCAAGCGAAACAGGTACGGCGGCGTTGTGTTTCTTCTCCAGTTCATACTGAAAACTGGCGAAGTGGTCGATCCACGCTTCGATGCAATACAGGAAGCGCCCTTGATGTTCCGGGCGAAACTGGCCTTGCCAGCCATTATTGCCCTGATCGGTCATGACCTCGCTTTGCCAGGCTTCTTCGCCTTCCTCGCGCCAGCGGATGCGCACCGCGAGTTTGTCGTGACCGTCGGCAAACACCTTACTGGTGACCACCACTTCACGCCCGGCAATCGACTTCACGGCGAACTGTCCGCCATCGAGAGTCGGCATGGTGTTTTCGATGACAATGCGCGGCAGCAGCAGTGCCTGCGACAGCGGCATGTGCGGGTTGTAGCTCAGTTCAGAAGGTCTTTCAGCAGTCATTGAGCATCTCTCCTTAACGCCCCAAGGACGCTCTTGTGCCGGATCAGTGTTCACAACGAAGCACCTGCCCCGAAATGAACTCACTTAGGTTCCGAGCGACCGGCGCCGGGAAAAGTTCAGATGAAATTACCGTGTCAGAAAAGCGGATCGAATTGCATGCAGGGTGGTCAATCCACTTAAGCACTTCTCACGCCATGTGCCACACGGAGGTCATCAGATGAACATCCCGATCCCGGCCGAAACGCCTGATCCCAACATCGACAAACCCACTTTGCCCGAGACCGAGCCGCAGCCGATTCCGGAGCAGGAACCACCCGGCACCACACCGCCGCCGAAAGAAGAACCGCCGAGTACGATGCCCCCGGTGATCGTCTAACTGATCGTTCCCACGCTCCGCGTGGGAATGCAGCCCGCGACGCTCCGCGTCCCAAAGCGGACGCGGAGCGTCCATTGAGGCATTCCCACGCAGAGCGTGGGAACGATCAACGTGGCAACGATCAGTCAGTGGTCATCAGTCTTCTCCTCTTCTTTTTCGAAGAGTTTTACGATGCGCGGCATCACGCTGAAAATCCCCAGCGCGAGAAAGGTACTGAGCAGCGCCGTCGCTTCCCTCCCCAACCCCGCCGCGACACCAATGGCCGCCGTCATCCACAATCCGGCCGCCGTGGTCAGGCCTTTGACATGGCCCTCATCGCCTTCCTTGTTTTTCAGGATAGTCCCGGCACCGAGAAAGCCGATCCCGGCTATAACCCCTTGCACCACGCGGCTCATCGCATCGGATTCGGCCCCGGACGTCTGCGGCACCAGTACAAACAACGCCGCCCCCAGCGCCACCAACATATGCGTGCGCACCCCTGCAGCCTTGCCCTTGTGCTCACGCTCGAACCCGAGAATGCCGCCCAGAATCGCCGCCATCAGCAGGCGCACGGTAATGCGCGTCAATTGCGAAGCATCGCCAACGTCGGCGAACTCCGCCTGCAGGGTTTCCCACACTTCATGCCACCACGCGTTCATCCGGCAGTCCTTTCAAAGGGTTTATAAACGATGGACAGCGGCGACCATTAATCAGTTGCGCAGAACGATCGGCGAAACGTGCGCCCTAACCGTTCAGACACCCCTGAAAAAAGGACTGCCCTCATGCCCCTTCGAGTCGATGAATCCAACCCCGAACAAAAAGTGTGTTTTTTCACCGTTGAACATGGCGAGGAAATTCGCATTTGCGACACCCTGGAAGTCATGACGGACAGCGAAAAATCCATGTCGTTCGTGGAAATAGAAGGCCGGCGCGTTTACATCAGCGAAAAAGAAGCTGACGCCTTGACCGTCGCAGGCGCCAAGGACGGCCGCAAACACCTGAAAGCCGACGAGAGTGATTCGGTGATTTGACTGACCCTGATCAACACCCCGCGCAAACGTCTGCGATAGGCGTTTGCGCCTTTGCCTGCGGGTTGCTTCAAGTTGTCGCAGGCGTTGCGCAAAATCGCATCTGATCCGCTTTTTATTGAAATACCTGAGTCTGTTATGCAAACAGATCGACGCTCATAGTGCTCTGGCCTGATGGAGGCTGATGAGCGAATAACCATGAGCGAACAAATCCCCGTCCGAACCGTAGAAGCAACGCCTACTATCAAAAGTGTGCCCGCACGCCCAATGAAGGCGACGGCCAAGTCCAGCGACAACCAGATCCACACCCGCAGCTTCACCGGCCTGTTCCGCACCCTGCGCATGAGCGGCGCGGGTTTTCTGTTCGTGTTGTTTTTCGGCACCGTGTGGCTGAACTGGGGTGGACGTCAGGCGGTGCTCTGGGACCTTTCCGAAAGCAAATTCCACATCTTCGGCGCGACGTTCTGGCCGCAGGATTTCATCCTGCTCTCGGCGCTGCTGATCATCGCCGCGTTCGGCCTGTTCGCGATCACCGTGTTCGCCGGCCGGGTCTGGTGCGGCTACACCTGCCCGCAGAGTTCGTGGACATGGATCTTCATGTGGTGCGAGAAGATCACCGAAGGCGAGCGCAACCAGCGGATCAAACTGCAAGCCGCGCCGTGGAGCCTGAACAAACTCGCCCGGCGCGCGGCCAAACACACCTTGTGGCTGGCGATCAGCGTGCTCACTGGCCTGACTTTCGTTGGTTACTTCACGCCGATCCGGCCACTGGCCGAAGAACTGCTGACCCTGCAAATCGGCGGTGTCAGCCTGTTCTGGGTGCTGTTCTTCACCGCTGCGACTTACATCAACGCCGGTTGGCTGCGCGAGGCGGTGTGCATGCACATGTGCCCGTATGCACGCTTCCAGAGCGTGATGTTCGACAAGGACACCCTGGCGATTTCCTACGACGTGGCCCGTGGCGAGAACCGTGGCCCGCGTAAACGCGACGTGAAACCGCTGGAAACCGGCCTGGGCGATTGCATCGACTGTCAGTTGTGCGTGCAGGTCTGCCCGACTGGCATCGATATTCGCGACGGCTTGCAGATGGAGTGCATCGGTTGCGCCGCGTGTATCGATGCCTGTGACTCGATCATGGACAAAATGAACTACCCGCGCGGTTTGATCCGCTACAGTTCCGAACGCGAATTGCAGGGTGGAAAAACCCATCTGCTGCGCCCGCGCCTGATCGGTTACACCGTGGTGCTGGTGGCGATGATCGGCGCATTGGCATTGGCATTGATCGAGCGGCCGATGGTCTCGCTGGACGTGACCAAGGATCGTGGGCTGTTCCGCGAGAACGGTCAGGGCCAGATCGAAAACATCTATAGCCTGAAAGTCATCAACAAGACCCAGCAGCGCCAGGATTACAACCTGACACTGGTGGAGGGCGATGGCTTCCAGCTGCAAGGCAAGACCGAGCTGAGCCTGGCCCCGGGTGAGATTGTCGATGTGCCGGTGTCGGTGGCGATGACCACGGAACGCCCGGCCAGCAGCTCGCAGACCTTGAGTTTCAAGATTGCCGACAGCGATGAGCCTGAGATTTATAGCATGGCGAAGAGCAGGTTTGTGGCGCCGATGAATCGTTGAGCCGTTAGAATCTTTTCCCCTCACCCCAGCCCTCTCCCGGGGGTAGAGGGGGCCGACCTAGGTGTCTGTCGCTATACATCGACCTGACAGACCGAGTCGATTAGGGATTCAGCAAAGCACTATCAAGCCGAGTCGATTACGGATTCAGCAAAGCACTTTCAGGCTGAGTCGATTACGGATTCAGCAAAACACTTTCAGGTCGGTGTATTTAGCAAGCATCCCCCAATCAGTCCCCTCTCCCTCTGGGAGAGGGCTAGGGTGAGGGCTTTTCCCACTCTGACACCCAATAATTCAACCAGCACCAAGGCTCCTCGATGAAACGCTACGAAAAATTCGCCGACGACATCGCTGAACTGATCCGCTCCGGCGTCCTCGGCCCCGGCCAGCGCGTGCCTTCGGTGCGCTACGCCAGCCAGACCTACGGCGTCAGCCCGTCCACGGTGTTCCAGGCCTATTACCTGCTCGAGCGCCGCGGCCTCATCCGCGCCCGACCGCGCTCCGGCTACTTCGTCAACACCCACGCGCCGAGCCCGTTTTCCGAGCCGGTGATCAGTAGCCACGTCAACGACTCCACCGAAGTCGACGTCAGCGAACTGGTGTTCTCGGTACTCGACTCGATCAAAGACCCGAGCACGATCCCCTTCGGCTCGGCATTCCCCAGCCCGACGCTGTTTCCGCTGCAACGCCTGTCGCGCTCGCTGGCCAGCGCTGCCCGCGAGATGGACCCACGCATGGTCGTCACCGACATGTCGCCGGGCAATCCGCAACTGCGCCGGCAAATCGCTCTGCGCTACATGGTCGGCGGCCTGATGCTACCGATGGAAGAATTGCTGATCACCAACGGCGCCCTCGAAGCGCTGAACCTTTGCCTGCAAGCCGTCACCGAACCCGGCGATCTGGTGGCCATCGAAGCCCCGGCGTTCTACGCCAGCCTGCAAGTTCTGGAACGGCTGAAGCTCAAAGCCGTGGAAATCCCCGTGCACCCGCGCGACGGCATCGACCTCGGCGTGCTCGCGCAGACGCTTGAACGTCACCCGATCAAGGCCTGCTGGTGCATGACCAGTTTCCAGAACCCGATGGGCGCAACCATGCCCGAGGCGAAGAAACAGGAACTGGTCGAACTGCTGCGTCGCCATCAGGTGCCGCTGATCGAAGACGATGTCTACGCCGAACTCTATTACGGCCAGCAGGCACCAAAACCGGCCAAGGCTTTCGACACCGAAGGTCTGGTGATGCACTGCGGCTCGTTCGCCAAAAGCCTGGCCCCCGGTTACCGCATCGGCTGGGTCGCCGCCGGGCGTTATGCGCAGAAAATCGAACGGCTGAAACTGATGACCTCGCTGTGCGCCTCGATGCCGGCGCAAGCGGCGATTGCCGACTATCTGCAACACGGCGGCTACGATCGGCATCTGCGGAAACTGCGCTACGCACTGGAAGAACAGCAAAGCGCGATGCTCGCCGCGATTGCCCGTTATTTCCCGGCGCAGACGCGGGTCAGCCAACCCGCAGGTGGTTACTTCCTGTGGCTGGAATTGCCGCCGCAGATGGATTCATTGAAGTTGTTTCAGATGGCACTGGCGCAAGGCATCAGCATTGCGCCGGGGCCGATTTTCTCGCCGACGCAGCGCTTCAGGAATTGTATTCGGTTGAACTATGGCAGCCCTTGGACTGAGGATTCGGAAAAGGCCATGGAGACGTTGGGGCGGATTGTGCGGTCGTTTTGAAAAACTGCTGTTGTTTGCTCAACATGGCTTTGCTCTTCCACCATTGGTACTATAAATTTGACCCCCGATATAATTGTCTATTAACAACTCAACCGAATTAAAATGGATCGCAGGATGCAATCAGAAACCATGACAGACAGGATCTACCTTAAAGGCTTACAGCTAGCGGGCTTCAAAGGTTTAGGAAAGGAACTACAAACAATAGCACCTTTCCAGCACTTCAATTTTTTTATCGGCGCCAACAACTCGGGAAAATCAACAGTTCTTGATTTCATTTCCCGCTACGCTCACGCATTTAAAAATATAAACTACGGCCGAAGTCCGGACATATCATTCACCACCACCGGCAACGAACTCAATATTGACTGCAATCCAGCAGCAGCCAAATCAAACTTAGGTATTACTAAGAGTCAATTTATAGATGCTGTCACGGAAAAGCCTGCTCTACTTCAAGACAGCACTGTCATGGCAATTATTAACGCAATCGCAGACAAGCTATTAACAGACGAAAACCTCCTATGGCTTACAGGCACCACAATAAAAAATCGGAAAATTACATTCTCAGATATAGAGATATCCATCGCCGATATTAAGCACATACCAAACCTCGAAGAAAATTTAAACTTCCTCAATGCCAGCTTAGGAGGCAACCCCATAGACCGAAGTGAAGACAAACTTAATTACATTGTTAACAGATTGATCATTGACTCAAAAACCAACATCCCCAAAGCCAACATAATCCCGGCAATTCGCCAAGTTTCTGCAAGCGGGGCTGAATTTGATGATTTCTCAGGAAAAGGGCTCATTGAAAAAATAGCCGAACTGCAAAATCCTACAAAACATGGAAAAAATCGACACCACGAATTCAATAAAATCAACAAATTTTTAAGAAGTGTTCTTGAGAAAAACGATGCAACAATTGAGATCCCTCATAATAGAAGTGAAATTCTGGTTCACATGGATGATCGTGCATTCCCACTAGCAGCCCTTGGAACGGGAATTCATGAGGTCGTTATGCTTGCTTCGTTTTGCACACTTCTAGAAAATCAGATTGTATGTATCGAGGAGCCTGAAATACACTTACACCCAGCTCTCCAAAGACGCTTAATTAACTATCTGCGAACTGAAACATCAAACCAGTACTTCATCGCAACTCATTCTTCCTCTATAATTGACACACCTAACGCTGCGATATTTCACGTAAAAAATACAGACGGGCAGACAAAAATAACCAAGGCCGACTGCAACTCCTCAAAGCATAACCTACTTCAAGATCTCGGATATAAAGCTTCAGACCTACTCCAAACGAACTGTATAATCTGGGTAGAGGGTCCGTCAGATCGCCTGTATCTCAATCATTGGATAAGCGAGAAAAATGACACCCTCATCGAGGGAATACATTACTCAATTATGTTTTATGGCGGTCGTTTACTCAGCCATTTATCCAGCAACAGAGATGAACACAGCGATGAAGATATCAAGGCACTGATTGCAGTACATAAGCTCAATCAAAATTTAGCTTTTATTATCGACAGCGATAAATCATGCGCCACTGATGACATCAACGAAACCAAGCGTCGCATAGAAGCGGAAATCAAGGCGCACAAAGGTGTTTGTTGGATTACTGCCGGCCGCGAAATAGAAAACTACATCCCGCACTCAACAATGAAAACCGCACTAAGCACATCTTATAAATCCTACTCAAAACAATTGGCCACCGGGCAATACGATCATGTACTGCCGTTCGAGAAAAAAGACAAACAAATTCAAGACAAAGTAGACAAGGTAAAAATTGCCAAAGCCATAACCTTGCAAACACCAGACTTTGCAGTTCTTGACCTTGAAGAAAAGGTCGCCGAAATAATCAATTTAATCTGCGCATCCAACCATATTTAAAACGCTATTTAAACCATCATTCTGCTAAAAACTGGAAAAACTCAATACCTGGCAAGCACCTAGAGAAGTGTATTAAAAAATCTAGGTGCTGCCGCCGATTCGTGACGGGTGCTCGTCAGAGTTATCGCCCACCCCCCAAATCAACAAACGTCCCGGTCGCATACGACGCCTTATCCGACAACAACCAGACAATCGCCTCCGCCACCTCATCCGGCCGCCCGCCACGGGCCATCGGAATCGCCGACTCCAGCTTGCTGACCCGATCCGGATCGCCGCTCAATGCATGGAAATCGGTATAGATGTAACCCGGACGCACCGCGTTGACCCGAATCCCTTCGCCCGCCACTTCCTTGGACAAACCGATGGTGAAGGTATCCAGTGCGCCTTTGGAGGCCGCGTAATCGACGTATTCGTTGGGCGAGCCAAGACGCGAGGCCACCGACGATACATTGACGATACTGCCGCCCTGCCCACCATGCTTGGGCGACATGCGCAGGATCGCGTGCTTGGCGCAGAGGATCGGCGCCAGGACATTGGTTTTCATGATTTTCAGAATGCGGAATTCGGACATTTCGTCGACCCGCGACTTTTGCCCGACGGTGCCAGCGTTATTCACCAGAGCGGTCACGCGGCCCAACTCAGTGTCGACCCGCTGGAACAGCGCGATCACTTCGTCCTCGATGCTGACGTCGGCGCGCACGGCGATGGCTTGTGCGCCCAATGCGCGGACTTGCTCCAGCACGCTTTGCGCGGCTTGTTCATCCGACTGATAGTTGATGCAGATCCGATAGCCTTGCTCGGCAGCCAACAACGCCGTAGCGGCGCCAATCCCGCGCCCGCCACCGGTGATCACAATGACTTTATCCATGCTGGCCTTTCCCCCAAATGCACACGTAACAGTCGGGGGGAAGAATAACCGCCATTGGCGGGTTTTGCATGAGGTCTGTTGTGTCGGGCCGGACGCCTTCGCGAGCAGGCTCGCTCCCACAGGGGTATGCATTCCAAATGTGGGAGCGAGCCTGCTCGCGAAGAACGATAACGCGGTCGATCAGACCGCCGCCACCTGCTTGCCGCGCGCAATATCCTGCATGAATTTGTCCGCCGGCATCGGATGCCCGAGCAGATAACCCTGCAACGAATCACACCCCAGCTCAGTCAGAAACGCCTGCTGCACACCGGTTTCAACACCTTCGGCGACAATGCGCAAACCCAGCGCCTGCCCCAACGCGACAATCGCCGAGACGATCGCCGCATCATCACTGTCATGCTCCAGATCGCGCACAAACCCACGATCAATCTTCAACTCGTTGGCCGGCAAACGCTTTAGGTACATCAGACTGGAATAACCCGTGCCGAAGTCATCGATCGACAGATCGACGCCCATGTCCGACAACTCCTGCAACACCGTCATGCTCGCATCGGCATCGCTCATCGCCGTGGTTTCGGTGATTTCCAGGGTCAGGCTGTTCGCCGGCAAGTGGTGAGTGGCCAACGCCTTGGCCACGCTGCGCACCAGCCCGGTGTGGCAAAACTGCAACGCCGACAGGTTCACCGCGATGCGCCAATCGGTGTAACCGAGCACAAACCACTCGCGCATCTGCCGACAGGCTTCATTGAGCACCCAGTCGCCGATCGGGATGATCAGCCCGGACTTCTCGGCCAGGTCGATAAACTTGTCCGGCATCAGCATGCCGTGGATCGGGTGTTGCCAGCGCAACAGCGCCTCGGCCCCGACCGGACGGCCGTTGGCGGCGTCGAACTTGGGTTGGTAATGCAGGCTGAACTGGCTGTGTTCCAGCGCCGCGCGCAGGTCCTGCAACAACTGCAACTGCTTGCGCGCGTTGTTGTTCATCGACGCGTCGAAAAAGCTGTAACCGTTTTTGCCGCCACCCTTGGCGTGGTACATCGCCGCGTCGGCATTCATCAGCAGTTCCTGCGCGGTCTGGCCATTGCCTGGGTACAGGGCGATGCCGACGCTGGCGGAAATCTGCAAGTCATGTTCGGCGACGCGGAATGATTGCGCGATCAGACCGACCTGACGCGCGGCCAGTCCCAGCGCATCATTGGGTTCGCTCAGACGCACCAGCAACACGAATTCATCGCCACCGATGCGCGCCAGTGTGTCCAGGCTGCGCAAGTCTTCACGCAGACGCACGCCGACTTCGCGCAACAACTGATCGCCCATGTGATGACCAAACGCATCGTTAACCGGTTTGAAGCCATCAAGATCGATGAACATCAAGGCAAAACAGCCGCCCTGCTCGTGGACCTTTTTCATCGCCTGATTGATCCGGTCGTCCAGCAACATGCGGTTCGGCAGGCCGGTCAGCGTGTCGTGCAGGGCCAATTGCGTGAGTTCGCGGTTGGCCACGGTCAACGAGTGCGCGAGATCAGCGGTACGCGCTTCGAGGCGCGCGTCGAGAATCGAGGTCAGCAAGGCAATCGACAGCACCGCCAACGTGGTGATCAACACCAGGCTGTCGAGGCCATTGCCCTTCAAGCCATTGACGGTGGCGCCACAGAAACTGCCATCAGGGAATTGCGCAGCAGCCATGCCGGTGTAATGCATGCCGACAATGGCGATGCCCATGATGACCGCTGCACCGCCGCGAATCAGGCGCACATACGGCGAGTGCTTACGCAGGCGAAAGGCAATCCACAGTGCCGCGGCCGACGCACCCACGGCGATCAGCAACGAGGCGCCGAACAGCGTCGGGTCGTAGTCGATACCCGGGGTCATGCGCATCGCCGCCATGCCGGTGTAATGCATGGCACTGATCCCGGCGCCCATGATCAGCGCGCCGAACGCCAGTTGCAGAATCGGCAGTTTCGGCTGACTGACCAGCCACAAGGCAAATCCGCAGGACAACACCGCAATCAACAGTGACAGCGCGGTCAGAGTGATGTCGTAGCCAAGGTCGATCGGCAGCTTGAAGGCGAGCATGCCAATGAAGTGCATCGACCACACGCCGATGCCCATGGCAAACGCACCGCCGGCGGTCCAGAAATGCACCGCACGGCCCTTGGCCGTGGCGATGCGACCGGTGAGGTCGAGCGCGGTGTAGGAAGCGAGAATCGCCACGCACAACGAAATGAAAACCAGGGTGGAGGAATAACTACCGATGAGCATGGGATTTCTCGTGACCACCCAACGCGGACTGCGTCCATTCTCGGTCGGGCAAATGCGGCGATTGTACTGATTACGCAGAAGAACGCACTGACAAAGTTATCAATTGGCCATCAAGCCGATGAAACGCTCGTTTGATCGGCCGACGAGGCTCTGGCCCAGCGCTCACGGCTTTACCCGATCGTTCCCACGCTCTGCGTGGGAATGCCTCAGCGGACGCTCTGCGTTCGGCTCTGGATGGGACGCGGAGCGTCCCGGGCTGCATTCCCACGCGGAGCGTGGGAACGATCAGTGATGGCGTGTTTTATTGGGCGTCAGTTACATCCAGTTGCCCATCCCAGCCACCGCCCAGCGCCGCAATCAATTGCACGCTTGCAATCAAACGGCTTTGCAGAATGTTCAGCACGCTGCGCTCGTTGCTCAGTGCCGTGGCTTGCACCACCACCACATCGATGTAAGCAATCAGACCGGCCTTGTACTGGTTCTCTGTCAGGCGCAGGGAGTCGCGGGCGGCGTCGAGGGCCTCCTGGCGCACCGCCGCTTCGTCTTCGTAGACCTTGAGCTGCACCAGGTAGTTTTCAACTTCGCGGAAACCGTCGAGCACGGTCTGACGGTACTTGGCCACGGTCTGATCGTACACCGCCTCGGTGCGGTCGACTTCTGCCGAACGTATGCCACCGTCAAACAGCGGCAGCGCCAGTTTTGGCCCGACCGACCAGAAGCGGTTCGGCAGGCTGATCAGGTTCTGCGAGGTACTGCTGCTGTAACCGCCGCTCAGACTCAAGCTCAGATCCGGGTAATACGCGGCTTTGGCCACGCCGATGTTGGCGTTGGCGGCGATCACCGAGCGCTCGGCCGAAGCAATGTCCGGGCGGCGTTCCAACAGCTGCGACGGCAGACTCAACGGCACCTGCGGCAACTTCGGAATGGTCTGCACTTCGGCAATGTTGAAATCCGCCGGTGCTTGCCCGGTCAGTACGGCAATCGCATTTTCAAACTGCGCGCGTTGCCAGATCAGATCGACCAGATCGGCCTGGGTGCTTTTCAGTTGCGTCTGCGCCTGGGCCACCGCATCCCGCCCGGAAACGCCCGCGCGGTATTGGTTCTGGGTCATTTTCAGCGAGCGTTCGTAAGCGGCAACCGTGGCTTCGAGCAGACGTTTTTGCTGATCGATCACCCGCAATTGCAGGTAGTTCTGCACCAGCTCCGACTGCTGACTCAGGCGCATCGCCGCCAGATCGGCAAAACTGGCTTGGGCGCTGGCCTCGTCAGCCTCAAGCCCACGGCGCAACTTGCCCCACACATCGGCTTCCCAACTGACGCCCAGCTCGGCGTTATAGGTATCGCGAATACCACTGGAGGAACTGCTCAGACTCGAACTGCTGCTGCCGGTGCCTTGGCTGGAGCGGGTTTTACCCAAGCTCAGATCGACACTCGGGTAAAACGCCCCGCGCGCACTGCGCACCAACGCCTGGGCCTGACGGTACTGGGCTTCCGACTGCGCGACAGTCTGGTTGGCATTGTTCAGGCGTTCGATCAAGCCGTTGAGCTGCTGATCGCCGTACAACTCCCACCACGCACCCCGGGCCAGCGAATCGCTCGGGTTGGCCTGGGTCCAGCCCTCGGCTTCTTTGTACTGAGCGATCTCAGCGGTTTGCGGACGCTGGTAGTCCGGGCCGACAGCGCAGGCACTGAGCATCGCCACGCACAGCGACAGGCTCAGCAGACGCGAGCCTCGAACGGTGGCCAGATTGAAAAGCGAACGGTCAGTCATAGCGGAGTTTCCAGAGCGGCGTCAGTACGCACGCCACGCCATTTGTTGAAACGATGGCGCAGCTTGTCGAGATAGAGGTAAACCACAGGCGTGGTGTAAAGCGTCAGCACCTGGCTGAAAACCAGTCCGCCGATGATGGTCAGGCCCAGCGGCTGGCGCATTTCCGCGCCTTCGGCCCGGCTGAGCAGTAGCGGCAAGGCACCGAGAATCGCCGCCAGGGTGGTCATCAGAATCGGTCGCAGGCGTTGCAGACAGGCACTGCGAATCGATTCCAGCGGCGACAGGCCCTGATGCCGTTCCAGTTGCAGCGCGAGGTCGATCATCAGAATGGCGTTTTTCTTCACCACGCCAATCAGCAGGAACAACCCGAGCAACGAGATCAGGCTGAACTCGCCGCCCAGCGCATAGATCGACAGCAACGCGCCGACACCGGCCGACGGCAGGGTCGACAGGATCGTCAGCGGATGGATGTAGCTTTCATACAGCACGCCCAATACCAGATACACCGCCAGCAACGCGCCGAGAATCATGAACGGCTGGCTCTTCTGCGTCGCGGCAAAAGCGTCGGCGGTACCGGCCATTTTCGCGATGACATCTTCCGGCAGGCCGAGCTTGGCAATCGCTCGCTCGATCGCGGCACTGCCCTGCTCCACCGTCACGCCTTCGGCCATATCGAAGGAAATGTCTTCGGAGGCGAACTGGCCTTCGTGGCTGACGCGGTCATCTTCCAGGCTGCTCTCATAATGAGCGATCGTCGACAGCGGCACCCGCGCACCGTCAGCGGTGATCACCTGAACCTGCTTGAGCGTCACCGGGTCCTGGGCGTATTTCGGATTGACCTCCATCACCACCTGATACTGGTTGAGGCTGTCATAGATCGTCGAAATCTGCCGCTGGCTGTAGGCGTTGTTCAACACCGAGGTAACCATGTCCATGTCGATCCCCAGGCGCTTGGCCTGATCGCGGTCGACGATCAACGTCACTTGCTGGGCACCCTTGCCTTCACGCGCGTCGATCGCGGTCAGTTCAGGCAACGCTCTTAACGCGGCAACCACTTTTGGATACCACTTGCGCAACTCGCCCAGATCGCCACTTTGCAGGATGTAGCTGTACTGCGACGTGGTCTGCTCGCGACCACCGCCAAATTGCAGATCCTGATCGGCCATCAGCATCAGTTGCGCGCCGGGCACCTTGGGCATTTCCTTGCGCAGGCGTTCGATGACTTTCTGCGCGTTGAGCTGGCGTTCGTTGATCGGCTTCAGACGTACCAGCATGAAGGCGTTGTTGGTGCCGTTGCTGCCGCCGATGAACCCGGCGACACTTTCCACCGCTTCGTCCTTGAGCACGGCGCGGCGGAAGATTTCCATTTTCGGCTGCATCACGCTGAACGACAGACCGTCGTCACCGCGCACGAAACCGATCAACTGGCCGGTGTCCTGCTGCGGCATGAAGGTTTTCGGCACCACCACGTACAGCGCGACGTTGACGCCTACGGTGATCAGCAGGCTGAGCAGCGTCAGGCGTCGGTGGCGCAACACCCAGTCGAGGCTGGTGGCGTATTTGCCGACCATCCAGTCGTTGGTGCGGCGACTCCAGCGTTGCAGACGGTTTTCCTGCCCCGGTGTGTGCGGTTTCAGCCAACGGGCGCAGAGCATCGGCGTCAACGTCAGCGAGACCACCAGCGACACCACAATAGCCGCCGCCAGGGTAATGGAAAACTCACGGAACAGGCTCTCGACGATGCCGCCCATGAACAGAATCGACAGGAACACCGCCACCAACGAGACGTTCATCGACAGCAAGGTGAAACCGACTTCCTTGGCCCCGAGGTACGCGGCCTGCATCGGTTTAACGCCCTCGTCGATGTGCCGCGAGATGTTCTCCAGCACCACAATGGCGTCGTCCACCACCAGTCCGGTGGCCAGGATCAGCGCCATCAGCGACAGGTTGTTCAGCGAGAAGCCATAGAGGTACATCACCGCAAAGGTGCCGACCAGCGACACCGGCACGGCCAATGTCGGAATCAGCGAGGCGCGGAAGTTACCGAGAAACAGGAACACCACCAGAATCACCAGCACCACGGCAATCAGCAAGGTCATCTCGGCTTCGTGCAACGTTGCCTTGATCACCGGCGAGCGGTCCATGGCCAGATCCAGCTTCACGCTGGCCGGCAACACCGCTTGCAGTGCCGGCAGTTGCGCCTTGATCTCGTTGACCGTCTCGATGATGTTGGCGCCGGCCTGGCGGTTGATCACCAGCAGCACCGCCGCGTCATCGTTGAAGAAGCCGCTGTTGTAGCGATCTTCGACGCCGTCGCTGACCTTGGCCACGTCCTTGAGGCGCAGCGCGGCGCCGTCGGCGTAGTGGATGATCAGTGATTCGTAATCCTTGGCTTTTTCCAACTGGTCATTGGCCTGGATCTGCCATAGACGCTGACCGTCCTCGACCGAACCCTTGGGCCGGCGCACGTTGGCATCGGCGATGGTCTTGCGCACATCGTCGAGCGCCACGCCGTACTGGTTCAGCGCCTGCGGTTCGAGTTCGATACGCACCGCCGGCAACGAACTGCCACCGATCTGCACTTCGCCGACGCCCTGCACCTGGGACAGACTCTGGGAAAGAATGGTCGAAGCCAAATCGTAGAGCTGGCCTTTTTCCAGCACGTCGGACGTCAGCGACAGCACCATGATCGGCGCCTGTGACGGGTTGACCTTCTTGTAGGTCGGCATGCTGCGCATACCGCTCGGCAGCAGGTTGCGCGAAGCGTTGATCGCCGCCTGCACTTCCCGCGCGGCGCCGTTGATGTCGCGGTCGAGGTCAAACTGCAGAATGACCCGGGTCGAACCCTGACTGGAGCGGCTGCTCATGGTGTTGACGCCGGCGATCGCGCCGAATGAGCGCTCCAGCGGCGTCGCCACGGTGGACGCCATGACCTCGGGACTCGCGCCGGGCAGGCTCGCCTGCACGACGATCACCGGGAAATCCATTTGCGGCAGCGGCGAAACCGGCAGCAGACCGAAGCTGACGCCGCCGAGCAGCATGATCGCCAGGCTCAGCAGCATCGTCGCGACCGGACGCTTGATGAAAGGACCGGACAAATTCATAGAGGCCAGCTCCAAGCTTCAAGCTGCAAGCTGCAAGCTAGAAACATGCGCAGGATCTGCTTTTTTCTTGCAGCTTGTAGCTCGAAGCTTGCAGCTGCTTTCATACCGAGACCTCCTCAGTGTCAGCATTGGTCTTGCCAAAGCGTCGCCCGAGGCGGTCGAAATACAGGTAGATCACCGGCGTGGTGAACAGCGTCAGCACCTGACTCACCAGCAGACCGCCGACCATCACCAGCCCCAGCGGCTGACGCAGTTCAGCACCTGAGCCCGTGGCGAGCATCAACGGCACCGCACCGAACAGCGCCGCCAGGGTGGTCATAAGAATGGGTCTGAAGCGCAACAGCGCCGCCTGATAGATCGCCTGCTCCGGCGCCATGCCTTGGGTGCGTTCAGCATCGAGGGCGAAGTCGATCATCATGATCGCGTTCTTTTTCACGATACCGATCAGCAGGATGATGCCGATGATGGCAATCATGCCCAGGTCATTGCCACTGAGCAGCAATGCCAACAAGGCACCGACGGCCGCCGACGGCAAGGTCGACAGAATGGTAATCGGGTGGATGTAGCTCTCGTAGAGCACGCCGAGCACGATGTACATGGTCACCACCGCCGCCAGAATCAGCAGCAAGGTGCTCGACAACGAGGCCTGGAAGGCTTCGGCTGCACCCTGGAACTGAGTCTGCACACCGACCGGCATGCCGATGTCTTTCTGTACCTGCTCAATGATGTCGACCGCATGCCCCAACGCCACTCCGGGTGCGAGGTTGAACGACATCATCACTGCCGGGAACTGGCCGATGTGGGTGATTGCCAGTTGCGCCTGCCGCTCTTCCACATGGGCCAGACTCGATAGGCGAACCTGGGCGCCATCGGTGGTCTTGACGTGAATCTGGTCCAGCGCCTGCGGGCCGATCTTCTCCCCGGCCTGGGCTTGCAACACCACGCGGTATTGGCTGGCCTGGGTATAAATGGTCGAGATCTGCCGCTGGCCGAAAGCGTCGTACAGCGCATCGGTGATGTTCGCCACCGAGACGCCAAGGCGAGAGGCGGCATCGCGGTCGATCACCAGATAGACCTGCAAACCCTTGTCCTGCAAATCACTGGCAACATCGGTCAACTCCGGACGCTGGGCCAACGCTTCGACCAGGCGGCCGCTCCACTGGCTGAGCAGTTCGGAGTCCGGCGAGGACATGCTGAACTGATATTGGGTGCGGCTGACGCGGTCTTCGATGGTCAGGTCCTGCACCGGCTGCATGAACAGGCGAATGCCGACCAGTTTGTCCAGTTGCGGTTGCAGGCGCGCAATCACTTCAGTGGCGCTCAGATCGCGATCGCCATGGGGCTTGAGGTTGATCAGCAAACGCCCGCTGTTGAGCGTGGCGTTGTCGCCGTCGACGCCGATGTAGGACGACAGGCTCTGCACCGCCGGATCTTCAAGAATGATTTTCGCCAATTCCTGTTGGCGTTCACCCATTGCCGCGAAGGAAATCGACTGCGGCGCCTCGGAAATGCCCTGAATCACACCAGTGTCCTGCACCGGGAAGAAGCCCTTCGGCACGACCATATAGAGGAACACGGTCAACGCCAGAGTGCCGATGGCCACCAGCAAGGTCAGTGGCTGGTGCTTGAGTACCCAGCGCAGCATCCGACCGTATTCGGCAATCATCCAGTCAATCACCGCACCACTGGCGCGGTAGAAGCGGCCTTGCTCATGTTCTTCCGGCTCACGCTTGAGCAGACGGGCGCACATCATCGGCGTCAAAGTCAGCGAGACCACCAGCGAAATCAGGATCGCCACGGCCAGAGTGATGGCGAATTCGCGGAACAAGCGCCCGACCACATCGGCCATGAACAGCAGCGGAATCAGTACCGCAATCAGCGACAGGGTCAAGGAGATCAGGGTGAAACCGATCTGTTTGGCGCCCTTGAGCGCGGCCTGCATCGGGCTGTCGCCTTCTTCGATAAAGCGCGAAATGTTCTCCAGCATGACGATCGCATCGTCGACCACGAAACCGGTGGCAATGGTCAGGGCCATCAGGGTCAGGTTGTTCACCGAGAACCCGGCCAGATACATCACGCCAAAGGTGCCGATCAGCGACAGCGGCACGGCCACCGATGGAATGATCGTCGCACTGGCGCGCCGCAGGAACAGGAAGGTCACCATCACCACCAGGGCGATGGCGATGAGCAATTCATGTTGTACGTCGGTGACCGAAGCACGGATGGTTTGCGTGCGGTCGGTCAGCACGGTGACATCGAGGCCGGCCGGCAGGTTGTCGGTGATGCTCGGCAGCAGCGCCTTGATGCGGTCGACCACTTCGATCACGTTGGCACCCGGCTGACGCTGGATGTTCAGCAACACGGCCTGATTCTGGTTGGCCCACGCAGCGAGGCGCTCGTTTTCGGCACCATCGACGATTTCCGCAACGTCCTTGAGCCGCAGCGGCGCGCCGTTCTTGTAGGCGAGGATCAGGTTGGCGTAGTCCTCGGGCGAGGTCAGTTGGTCGTTGGCATCGAGCATCGACACCCGCGTCGGGCCGTCGAAGTTGCCTTTCGGCTGGTTGACGTTGGAGGCGCCGATCAGGGTGCGTACGTCCGACAGGTTCAGGCTGTTGGCCGCCAGCGCTTCCGGGTTGACCTTGATTCGCACCGCCTGACGCTGACCGCCGGCAATGCTGACCATGCCGACGCCGCTGATCTGGGCGATTTTCTGCGCCATGCGCGTATCGACCAGATCATTGAGTTTGGGCAGCAACATGGTTTTCGAGGTGATGGCCAGGGTCAGTACCGGGGTGTCCGCCGGGTTGACCTTGTTGTACACCGGCGGTGCCGGCAAATCGGTCGGCAGCAGATTGGTCGCGGCGTTGATCGCGGCTTGCACCTGTTGTTCGGCGACGTCCATGTTGATGTCGAGGCTGAAACGCAGGGTCAGCACCGACGCACCGCCGGAACTGGTCGAGGCCATTTGCGTGAGGCCCGGCATCTGCCCGAACTGGCGCTCAAGTGGCGCGGTCACTGCACTGGTCATCACATCCGGGCTGGCGCCGGGATACAGGGTCATGACGCGGATGGTCGGGTAATCGACCTGTGGCAGTGCCGACACCGGCAGCAGGCGGTAAGCGATCAGACCGGCCAGAACAATGGCCAGCATGCTCAGGGTGGTGGCTACCGGTCGGAGGATGAACAGCCGCGAAATGTTCATGCGCCCTTCTTGGCCTTGTCGGTGACAGCAGCGTCAGTCGGGGTAGCGGCAGATTTGCCTTGCAGGTGTTCGGTCGGCGTGGTTGGCACTTGATTGCTGTCGTTGACCACTTCCACTTCACTGCCTTCTTTCAGGCGGTCAGTGCCTTCCAGTACCACTCGGTCGCCGGCTGTCAGGCCTTCGGTGATGACGGTGTTTTCGCCGTCGCTGGCACCGATCTTCAGTTGGCGAATGGTGACCTTCTTGTCGCCGTCCAGCGCATAGACGAAGGTGCCGTTGGTGCCAAACTGGATGGCCGCCGACGGTGCCAGCACCACGCCTTTCAGCGTGTCAGCCAGCAGGTGCACGTTGACGAACTGGTTGGGGAACAGCGCCTGATCGCGGTTTTCGTAGCGGGCCTTGAACTTCAGGGTGCCGGTAGCAACGTCAATCTGGTTGTCGAGGCTTTGCAGAACGCCGGTGGCTTGCAGTTTGCTGTCGCCGCGGTCCCACGCCTCGGCCGGAAGCTTGGCGCCGCTGCGATAACGCGCGAGAACGGTTTCCAGGCTGTTTTCCGGCAAGGTGAAAGCGACGCTGATCGGTTGCGTCTGGGTGATCACCGCGAGAAACGTGGTGTCGTTGGCGGTGACGAGGTTACCGACGTCAACCTGACGCAGACCGACGCGACCGGCAATCGGCGCGCGGATCTTGGTGAATTCGAGATTGAGCTTGGCATCGTTGACCGCTGCCTGATTGGTCTTGACCGTGCCCAGATACTGGCCGACCAGCGCTTCGGCGGTATCCAGGGTCTGTTTGGCGATGCTGTCCTCTTTGTACAAACCGCGATAACGCTCGACGTCGACCTGAGCGTTTTTCAGTTGCGCCTGATTCTGCAGCAAGGTGCCTTCGGCTTGCAGCAAGGCGTTCTGGTACGGACGTGGATCAATCTCCGCCAACAGGTCGCCGGCCTTGACCATCTGCCCTTCTTCGAAATTGATCTTGACCAGCTCGCCGCCCACCCGGCTGCGCACATTGATGGTGTTGAGCGCGGTCACCGTGCCCAGCGCCTTGTAGTACAGCGGGAAATCGCCAGTAACCGCCGGCGCCACGCGCACCGGAATCGGCCCCGCACCGCCACCGAAGCCCGGCCGCATCATCCCCGAACGCCCGGTGTGCCCGGCCGCAGCCTTGTCTGCGCCCTCCTTGGGGCTCGAGCCGGCAGGCCAGAATTTCCAGCACAGGACAGCGATCACCAACAGGACAAGCAGGCTGATCAGCCAGCGACGGGAGTTACGGGGAGACGATTGCATGGAGTGATTAACCATTGGGCGCGTGGGCTTCTTTTACGGGAGGCTGAACGATAAGCACTGATGGGGAATTAGCAAAGCAGCTTTACCGGCAATTTACTTACACCTTACGTTTCAAGGTGTGAGGCAAAACACTGATACACAAATGAAAACGGCCTGGACAGGGCCAGGCCGTTAACAATTGTAAAAGCTTTGTGGCAGAGCTTACTTCAATACGGCCAGAGCGGCATCGTAGTTAGGCTCTTCTGCGATTTCCTTGACCAGTTCGCTGTGCAGGACGTTGTCGTTTTCGTCCAGAACCACAACGGCGCGAGCGGTCAGGCCTTTCAGCGGGCCGTCAGCGATGGCCACGCCGTAGTTTTCGATGAATTCGGCACCGCGCAGGGTCGACAGGTTCTGTACGTTTTCCAAGCCTTCGGCGCCGCAGAAACGCGCTTGGGCGAACGGCAGGTCAGCCGAGATGCACAGCACCACGGTGTTTGCCACTTCGTTGGCCTGAGCGTTGAACTTGCGTACCGAAGTGGCGCAGGTCGGGGTGTCGACGCTTGGGAAGATGTTCAGCACTTTGCGCTTGCCGGCAAAGTCTTTCAGGGTGACGTCGGACAGATTGCCGGCAACCAGAGAAAAGGCTGGCGCCTTGGAACCGGCTTGTGGCAACTGGCCGTTGACTTGAACCGGATTGCCTTTAAGGGTGACTTGAGCCATGACTTGAGTCCTTCTGATGTTTTGATTGGAAAGCATGCAAGAGGCCGAAGTTAACCACGAAATTGTCCGACGACCTATGCCCTGTTTGGAAATTGTTGGGTGCCTGCGCGAAAAATTGTATACAAAACCACCGCAATTCCCCTGTAGGAGTGAGCCTGCTCGCGATAGCGGTCTTTCATATACGCAAATGTTGACTGAGACACCGCTATCGCGAGCAGGCTCACTCCTACAATGGATCTGCGGTGTGAAAAATTCTCCGCACTTTTACCAGAGACCCTGTCGATTCACCGCTGGCTCGTTCGACTAAACAACGAATCCCCACAATCCACGGAGTCACCGCCATGCGATTCATGATCCTTGTCAAAGCCAGCGCCGATTCGGAAGCCGGCATCATGCCCAGCGAAGAACTGATCACCGCCATGGGCAACTTCAACGAAGAACTGGTCAAGGCCGGCATTCTCATCGACGCCGACGGCCTGCACCCGAGCAGCAAAGGTGCGCGCGTGCATTTCTCCGGGGACAAACGCACGGTCATCGACGGGCCGTTCATCGAGACCAAAGAACTGGTGGCGGGTTACTGGATCTGGGAAGTGAAATCGAAAGAAGAAGCCATCGAATGGGTCAAGCGCTGCCCCAATCCGATGCCCGGCGAGTCCGATATTGAAATTCGCCAGATATTTTCTGCCGAAGACTTCGGCGCCGAGTTCACCCCCGAAGCACGTGCGCAAGAAGAGCGCGTTCGCGAACAGGCCAAGAAAAACGGCTAAACCGGACATCACATGTAGGAGCTGCCGAAGGCTGCGATCTTTTGATCTCAAAAAGCAAAGTCAAAAGATCACAGCCTCATTTCATTCGACAGCTACAGAATCGATCACTCGGGCATAGAGCGGATCTTGATCGTTCCCACGCTCTGCGTGGGAATGCCTCAAGGGACGCTCCGCGTTCCAGCTTGCGAATTTGACGCAGAGCGTCAAGGGCTGCATTCCCACGCAGAGCGTGGGAACGATCATTCAACAGAGATCAGTTCTTGAGTTCGACGTGATCCAGGGCTTGATTCACCGCCAGTTCCCCCAGCATGACGACTTGCGCGATGCCCAATGCAGTCTTGCGCTGGGAGGTTTCCAGCGACGCGGCGAAGTTGATCAGCATCTCGCTGGCCGAGCCGAGGGTTTCGCTGGCGTTGGCTAGAAGAGATTCGGTGTTGTACCTGGGATTGGCGAGGTACATGGGTTCCGGCTCGTTGACGCTGGACATGATGCCGGCGGCGGGATTGAGGTAGTAGTCGAGGGCGCGGTCGGCGGCTTCGTGGAGTTTTTTGCTGTCGACTGAGGCGTAGGGGGATGTGCTGTCGGCGTCTGATTCTGGGGGATTGGGTGTTGGTTTTTTCATGGTGGAACTCCACTGGAAAGTTGGAGCTGCCCCATTCGGTTTCCGGACGAAGAGGTGGCAGCTGTACGCAGGTTGGAAACCCGGGCAGCGGCGACCCGGTCGACCCGAAGGTCTCCCGCGCACAGCCGCCATAACGGAGTGCACACATTCGAAGTGCGCAAGGATACGTTATGAAAGGCGTGTACGCGCCACTAATACCCGTCGGGGTTTCCAGTCCCGGTCGCTGATTTGGCAGCGACGAACACAGGCTAGAGACCCGACGTCCGACGGACAACCTGAAAACCTTGTGGGAACGTTCCGCAAATTTCAAACAACGCTTAAACATCCCGAATTGAAATACGCATATGTAAGAGCTGCCGAAGGCTCGAACCGCGATCGGACGATCGAAAATCACCGAGCGCTTCCAGCAGGGCATTGTGCGCAGCACCTTGCAGGACGTCGGCATTGGCTCGGCCGCTTGGGTCAACCACCGTGCCGCGTTGGGATGGAGGGAATCCTTAGCTTCGCTGGTTTACCGGGCAATGATGTAGCGCCTGAGCAAATGCCATCGCGGGCAAGCCCGCGATGGGGCCATCAACTGCGCTGAATTATTTGGACCCGGACTTCAACTTCAGATACGACTGACGCAAGTCCGAGGCCCAGCCATCGATCACCGGTTTGACGTCATTCGCCGTCATCGCCTGCTTGTCATTTTCCAACGGCTTGCCGGTGCCTTTGCGCACCACTTGCGCGACGACCTTGTTATTCGCGCCATCAAGGAACACCGCTTCGGTGGCCAGAGTGGTTTCCTGATCGCGGATACCGCTGGCGGTGCTGACCGCTGCGGCGACCAGAGCGATCGGAATCACCTCATACGCGTGCAGGCCTTCGGTCTTGCTGCTCACGGCGGTGATCGCCGCACGCACCACAATCACGCCTGGGCCCGGGCCGGTGGCCAGCGGCAAGTCTTTGCCGATCTCACGTTTGAGCGCCTGATCGTAGTAGGAGGTGATGCCATTGAGGGTTTGCTGGGAGATCTTCGCGGTCGGTTGCGGTTTCGGGTAGAGCTGGGTTGGCTCGATGTACACACTGGTGAACTTTTTGATGTCGACCTTCGGATCGATCCAGCGCATCACCTCGGCACCGGACGGAGATTTGGCTTCCTTGAGCTGGCTGTAGTCTTTGAGAAAGCCTGAGTACTCTTTCGGGTCGACGGTTTTGCTGGAACAACCCACCATTGCGACGGTGGCAATGCACAGAGTGCCCATCATCACTGCTAGCTTCATGCTGTAACTCCTGTCAGAAGGCCGAAAACTTTGTCCGGGGGAATTACAGGTATAGCTAAAACCGCAGTAATTGCGATTGCAAAGCACAATATTCACGCAAGGCTGCGCGGCGCATCACAAGCGTCATTTGAAAGACGTCGAGCATCCGGCAACGCTGCATTGAGCACTTGGCAATGCGTGAACTTCAAGAGTCGGCTGCACTGGAGCAAGTTGAGCCGGAACGCCCGCAGGTGCTTTTGCAGGGCTGGAAGCAGATGAACCAAGTGATTGGCTGGAGATTGTCTTCCCTCACCCTAGCCCTCTCCCAGAGGTAGAGGGGACCGACCGGGGGATATTCAAGAGATACACCGACGTGAGCGATTGGCTTTGAATCCATAATCGACTCGGTCTGTCACGTCGGTGCAGGAAGACAGACACCCCGGTCAGTCCCCTATGCCAGAGGTAGAGGGACCGATTGGGGGGAGATTCAAGAGATGCACCGACGTGAGCGATTGGCTTTGAATCCCATAATCGACTCGGTCTGTCACGTCGGTATCGCTCGCCAGACAACTCGGTCAGCTCCCGTCCCTCTGGAAAAGGGGACCGACCGGGGGATATTCAAGAGATACACCGACGTGAGCGATTGGCTTTGAATCCATAATCGACTCGGTCTGTCACGTCGGTGCAGGACGACAGACAACTCGGTCAGTCCCCTCCCTCTGGGAAAGGGGACCAAATGGGGGAAATTCGAGAGATGCACCGACGTGAGCGATTGGCTTTGAATCCATAGTCGACTCGGTCTGTCACGTCGGTGCAGGACGACAGACACCTCGGTCAGTCCCCTCTCCCTCCGGGAGAGGGTTAGGGTGAGGGGCTTTTCAAGGTTCAACCGATTTACCAGGATGAAGTCTCACCACTGCGCAAAGCCATCTCCCGCCGGCTGTTGATGTGCATCGCCTTGATCAACGACACCGTACCCACCAACAAAATCGCCGCGCCCAACAGGAAATCGATGTTGTACAGCTGAAAATCCTGCACCGGCCCGATCAACAGCACTCGCACGATCGCCGCGCCCAGCAGCGTGGCCAGGAAGTCGATCCCCGGTTCGTTACGGTAAAACACCAGCAGCAATGGCAGGCACAACACCAACAGCAGCAACAGCACGACAGCCTTGAACGAACCCTTGCGCTCGACACTGAAGGCACATTCGTGCGGCCCGTAAGCCTTGTAATCCTCGTCACGAATCATCGAGGTTTTCTCGTTGATGTAATCGACGCGGTTGTACTTCTGGATCGGTGTGAAGGTGTTGGACATCTCCATCAACGTGGTGATGTTCTTGAAACGCAGGTCGATGCGCTCGCTGCCCTTGAGGTAATAGAGCACCGGTTTGTAGCCGTAGCGATAGGTGTCGAAAGGGAACTCGGTGACCTGGCCCTGCACGCCAATCGGGCGCGGTTCAAGTTCGGCGTAGGCACTTTTGTTGGTGGCCGACAGGTTGCGGCTCAGCGGTTGCACCTTGACCTGCTCAAGGAAGATCGGCGTGACGCCGTAGGACCACTGCAACGGTTCCAGACGCAAGCGCAGTTCGTTGCGAGCGAGGTCATAGCGGTTGAAAGTACGTTCAGAGACCACCAGGGAACCGCTGAGCATGAACTCGCCGCGCAGGTTATTGGTGACACGCAAGGTCAGTTGGTCCTTGCCCAGCAACGCCGCTTCCGTAGACGGTGGCGTGCCGCACCACGCGGTGCTTTCGCCGACGCCGCCGAGCTGGCCACCGCTGTTTTCCTTGAATACATAAAAGTAACTGGCCCACAGCGTCACCATTAACAGCGCCGCTGTGAGACCGAGGATTTTTTTGCCCGGACTCACTGATCAGACTCCCTTCTTCGGTTCCATCGTCCAGCCGAAAACCCGCTGGCGACGGCGACTCTACCAAAAGGCCAGCATCGACCCAAGGGAAAATGCCCAACGAATGAGGGTTGTAGGGGTTTCCCCGGTGGCAGAAGCAAGATCAAAAGATCGCAGCCTGCGGCAGCTCCTACACGCGATCCACTGTAGGAGCTGCCGCAGGCTGCGATCTTTCAAACCATCAACGCCGACGGAAAAGCGGACGTGGTTCGATGACTGAGCGCCCATACAGCACGCTCATCCCGGCCAACCCTTTCAGCGCATCCTCAGCCGATTTGTCCTCACGCACCGCGAAACTGTCGAACCCGCACTGGCGCATATGGCTGAGCTGATCACGCAAGACATCGCCAATCGCGCGCAACTCCCCTGCCCAGCCGAACCGACTGCGCAGCAGATAAGCCTGGCTGTAAGCGCGGCCGTCGCGAAAACTCGGGAAGTCCAGCGCGATCAGCGGCAACGATCGCAACCACGGCACCAGGCTTTCAACCTCATCATCCGGGCCCAGCCACACCGCGTGGGTCGACGGCGATTCCAGCCAATGCCCCAGCGGCAGCATCAACAAACCATCAGGCCTTGGCGTCGTAGGCTCGCGCACCAGCGTCCACGGATCGTCCGTCACAATCCGCGCCACACCCTGCTCCAGCCGCAACAGATTATTCATGCCGTGGCCTCCAGCGTTTTCGGATAGACCCGTTCCTTGAACGGCTCCAGGCCAATCCGCGCGACGGTGTCGACAAACAATTCCTCGTGCTCGCGATAGCGCACGAAGGTGCCGATGATCCGCTCGATCACCTGCGGTACCTCGGCCGCGCTGAACGACGGGCCGATGACTTTGCCCAATGCGCTGTTTTTACCTTGAGCACCGCCAAGGGTGATCTGATACCACTCGCTGCCGTTCTTATCGACGCCAAGGATGCCGATATTGCCGATGTGGTGATGGCCGCAGGCATTCATGCAGCCCGAGATGTTCAGGCTGATGTCGCCCAGATCATGCAGGTAATCGAGGTTATCGAAGCGGGCCTGAATCGCTTGGGCGATCGGGATCGACTTGGCGTTGGCCAACGCACAGAAATCGCCACCGGGGCAGGCAATGATGTCGGTCAGCAGGCCGACGTTGGCGCTGCCCAGGTCATGTTTGCACGCCAGTTGCCACAGCGCGTAGAGGTCGGTTTTCGCCACGTCTGGCAGGACGATGTTCTGCTCATGGGCAATACGAATCTCGCCGAAACCGAAACGTTGCGACCAATCGGCCACCGCGAGCATCTGCACGCCGGTGACATCCCCCGGCGGCGCGGCCATGCCCGGTTTGGTCGACAGCACCACACTGGTGTAACCCGGCACTTTGTGCGGCTGCACGTTGCGCGCGACCCAACGGGCGAACGCCGGGCTTTCCGCCAGGCACGTGCCGAAGTCCAGATCGGTGTCGGCCAAGGTGTGATAAACCGGCGGCACGAAGGCGCTGGCGACCCGTTGGTATTCGGCCTCGGTCAGTTGCGCCGGGCCGTCCTTGAGGTGCTGCCACTCTTCTTCGACTTCCTCGGCAAACGCCTCGATGCCCAGTGCCTTGACCAGAATCTTGATCCGCGCCTTGTACTTGTTGTCGCGCCGGCCATGGCGGTTGTACACGCGCAAAACCGCTTCGACGTAAGACAGCAAATGCTGCCACGGCAAGCCTTCGCGGATCTGCAAACCGAGGATCGGCGTACGGCCCAGACCACCGCCGACGATCACGCGCAGCAACATCTGCCCGTCGCGACCGGGGTAAAGGTACAGGCCGATGTCGTGCATCATGATCGCCGCACGATCCTGCTTCGCCGAGCAGATGGCGATCTTGAATTTGCGCGGCAGAAACAGGAATTCCGGGTTGATCGTCGACCACTGCCGCAGGATTTCGGCCAACGGGCGCGGGTCGATCAACTCGTCCGCCGCGACCCCGGCGAACGCCTCGGTGGTGATGTTGCGTACGCAGTTGCCGGAAGTCTGGATCGCATGCATGTTGACCTGCGCCAAGCGTTCGAGGATGTCCGGCACCTCGGCCAGCTCGATCCAGTTAAACTGCATGTTCTGCCGCGTGGTGAAGTGGCCGTAACCGCGATCGTAATCACTGGCGATGCTGGCCAGCGTGCGCATCTGCGCGGCGTTCAACGTGCCGTAAGGAATCGCCACGCGCAGCATGTAGGCGTGCTTTTGCAGGTACAGGCCGTTTTGCAGGCGCAGCGGCAGAAACTCCTCTTCGCTCAATTCCCCGGCCATGAAGCGCTCGACCTGATCGCGAAACTGCGCAACGCGCTCGAACACCAGCGCCCGGTCGTAATCATCGTATTGATACATGCCACTGCCACCTCATCAGGACGCACACAATTCCTGTAGGAGTGAGCCTGCTCGCGATAGCGGTGTGTCAGGCAACTGAGATGTTGACTGACACACCGCTATCGCGAGCAGGCTCACTCCTACAGCTTTTCCCAGACTATGGCCGAACAGCGCAGCACGTTACAGATTCACCTGAAGCGATAAAAACCATATCAGGACGCGGCAGAACGCCGCAGCCAGCCCTTCAATCTGATCCGCATAAATGAAAGATTCCTGAGCCTGTTTTGTTTCTGGCGGGGTTTCTACAGTGCAGCTCATGCCAGACCGGGTGGCCTGGCAAGACTTTGCAACCGTGGATGAACTGACCATGAGCACAGCAACAATCGGACAGGCTTATAACTACAAGGTCGTCCGCCAATTCGTCATTGCGACGATTTTCTGGGGCGTGGTGGGCATGGCGATGGGGGTTTTCATCGCCTCGCAACTGGTGTGGCCAGAGATGAACCTGGACCTGCCATGGACCACCTTCGGCCGACTGCGGCCGCTGCACACCAGCCTGGTGATTTTCGGTTTCGCCGGCAGCGCGCAATTTGCCGCCAGTTATTACGCGGTGCAGCGTACCTGCCAGGTGCGGCTGTATTCAGACAAACTCGCCGCGTTCACTTTCTGGGGCTGGCAATCGGTGATCGTGATCATGCTGATCACCCTGCCGCTGGGCTACACCACCACCAAGGAATACGCCGAGATCGAATTCTCCGGCGCGGTGTGGATGGCCGTGGTCTGGGTCGCCTACGCCATCGTGTTTTTCACCACCGTGGTACAGCGCAAGACCAAGCATATCTACGTCGGCAACTGGTTTTTCGGCGCGTTCATTCTGGTGATCGCCATGCTGCATGTGGTCAATCACCTGTCGATCCCGGTGGACTGGTTCAAGTCCTATCCGGTGTATTCCGGCGCCACCGACGCCATGGTGCAGTGGTGGTATGGGCACAACGCGGTGGGTTTCTTCCTGACCACCGGGTTCCTCGGAATGATGTATTACTTCGTGCCGAAACAGGTCAATCGACCGGTGTATTCGTATCGCCTGTCGATCGTGCATTTCTGGGCGCTGATCACCCTGTACATCTGGGCTGGCCCGCACCATTTGCACTACACCGCGCTGCCGGACTGGGCGCAGTCACTGGGCATGGCCATGTCGCTGATCCTGCTCGCGCCGAGCTGGGGCGGGATGATCAACGGCATGATGACATTGTCCGGCGCCTGGCATAAGTTGCGCACCGACCCGATCCTGCGCTTTCTGGTGTTGTCGCTGGCGTTCTACGGCATGTCGACGTTCGAAGGGCCGATGATGGCGATCAAAACCGTCAACGCCCTCTCCCACTACACCGACTGGACCATCGGCCACGTCCACGCCGGGGCGTTGGGCTGGGTGGCGATGATCACCTTTGGCGCGACCTATCACATGGTGCCGAAAGTGTTTGGCCGCGAGCAGATGTACAGCACGCCGCTGATCAATCTGCACTTCTGGCTGGCGACCATTGGCACGGTGTTGTACATCGCTTCAATGTGGGTCAACGGCATCACTCAGGGCTTGATGTGGCGGGCGATCAACGAGGACGGCACGCTGACCTATTCATTTGTCGAGGCGCTGCAGGCCAGCCATCCGGGGTTCATCGTGCGCTTTGCTGGCGGGGTGTTTTTCCTCACGGGTATGTTGCTGATGGCTTACAACGTCTGGCGCACAGTGCGGGTGGCGGACGTTGCACTGGCGCACCGCGAAGCGCAGATCGCCTGAGGCAGGGAGCCGCTCGTGATGGAGATTTTCTTTGATGTGATGGGCGTGGTGTTTCTGTGGCTGGCGGTGGAGTACTGCTTGCGGCGGGAGACGGCGGACAGTCTGGATGAAGCGAGCATGGTGCCGTTTGCCGATGACCCGGAGGTGGCGCGACGGGTGGAGCTGGCTACCGGTAAAACCGTGAAAGCGGTGGCGCCGGAGGTGGCGAAGCCGGGGTGGGTCAATCTCGATATGTGAGGGGTGTCAGGTGGGGTGCCCTCACCCTAGCCCTCTCCCAGAGGGAGAGGGAACTGACCGAGTGGTTTGTTCGAGTTACGCCGACCTGAAATATCGGAAGTGAATGCAATCTTAAAAACAACGAAGCTCGGCTCCCTTTCCCCCTCGCCCCCTTGGGGGAGAGGGCTGGGGTGAGGGGGTAAGCTCTTGATCTTAACTACGATCCCGAGGAATCAGGCTCTGCAACTGCTGCGCCAGAAAATTCGCATCAAACACAAACGTATCCGGATCCTTCAAACCATTGGTCTTGCGCCACTGCCACTCACCATTCGGCAGCCCCACCAACGAAATGCTGCCATAACGCGCCGCCGTCAGCCCCATCACCGCAAGCGAAATCTGCCCCGCACTGCCCATCACATCCGGCACGAACTCCACCGGTTTGCCGGCAATCACAATGCTCAGTTTCTCAGTCTTGAAGGTCGAGGTCTCCACCGGCGTGCTCGGCCCGAACGCGACGTACGCCTCGCGATTCACCTCCAGCAGATTCGGCGCCTGCACCGGTTCCAGCCATTGCTGAATATCGCCGAACAGCGCGGTAATCCGCGTGGCCCAGACCGCTGACTGTGTTTCGAACAGTTGCTTCTTGTGCGCTTCGCTCTCGGCGTAATGACGAAGCATCTCGCCCAATTGTTGTACGTCGTCCATAGCGGTGTACCTCGGAAAGGACCTGCAATACTCGATAGTGGCAGATACCAGCCGCTGCGTACGTTTAACCTGCACCAAGTCCGATGAAGCACCATGACACTTGGGTGAAAGATCAGCAGTACAGTCACTTGTTGCTGGCATCGGCCCCTGAACAAAAGGAAACTCCGGGCAGACCTGAACGTTCGACACTGTCATATGCCTGAGGACATCCAATGCGCACCATCGGCCTGATCGGCGGCATGAGCTGGGAATCCAGCGCCGAATACTATCGACTCATCAATCAGCAAGTCCGTGATCGTCTCGGCCCGTTGCGTTCGGCGCAATTGCTGATGTACAGCGTCGACTTCGGCCCTGTCGAACAGGCCCAGCACGCCGGGCGCTGGGACGATGCGGCGGCAATTCTGGTGGATGCCGCGCGCAGGCTCGAAGCCGGCGGCGCCGAATGCGTGGTGCTGTGTACCAACACCATGCACAAGGTCGCCGAACAGATTCAGGCGGCGATCAGCATTCCGTTTCTGCACATTGCCGAACCGGCCGCGCAGGCGGCTCTGGACATTGATGCGCGCACCGTCGGCCTGCTCGGCACGGCATTCACCATGGAACAGGACTTTCTCAAGCAACGCCTGATTGCCAAGGGTTTGACCGTGTTGGTGCCGAATGAAGCCGAACGCAAGGACGTCCACCGGATCATCTACGACGAACTCTGCGTCGGCGTGATCAGTGAACAATCGCGAAAAATCTATCAGCGAGTAATCGAATCACTGACCAAGCGTGGCGCTCAGGCAATTATCCTCGGCTGCACCGAAATCGGCATGTTGATCAAACCCGAACACAGCGCCCTGCCACTCCTCGACACCACCGAGCTGCATGCGCAGTCGGCGGTGGCGTTCGCGCTGGGCGACTGAGTCAGGTTTTCGAACGATTGCGCAGGCGGGCCATGCTCAGGGTGTCGACCCACTGCCCGTCGCGCACCGCGTAATCGCGAAACAGGCCTTCGGTCTCGAAACCGAATTTGCGGTAGAGCGCGATGGCGGCCTCATTGTCGGCGTAAACCGAGAGTTCGACGCGGTGCAGATTCATCCAGTTGTCGGCGACGTCCAGCGCCGCCGCCAACAGCTGCGAACCCACGCCTTTGCCCTGCCACGCCCCGGCGACTGCCATACCGACGCTACCGGCGTGGCTGCGACGAATCCGCGAATAGTTTTCCAGCCCCAGATGGCCGATGACCTGGCCCTGATGCAGCGCGACCAGCTTCAACACCCGTTCATTTTCCGCCAGCAGCCGTTGGCGCCAGACGTCGACGGACTGAAACGGCATCTGCAACACCTGCCGGGTGACGGCCCGCTCGTTGTAGAGCGCAGTGACAGCCTCGAGGTGCCACTCGCTAAAGCGTTCGATGTGAATGGCGGCGTTGTGGTCGGGCATGGCGGATCCTTCCTGGATCGATGTGTGGCTGACCACTCTAAACCGGTGAACACTTTGTCTGCCATAGCAAAATATTTGTAGGAGTGAGCCTGCTCGCGATAGCGGTGTGTCAGTCAACATTGATCAATCTGACACACCGCTATCGCGAGCAGGCTCACTCCTACAGGGGAATGTGGGCACAGGAGGATTGCGTCAGGGCTGGAACCATTCGTGGCGTTCGTTGAAGGTGTGGTGGATGAGGTCGGTCAGGGTTTGGACTTCGCTGATATTTTGTGAGTCCGCGTTGACCGCCAGCCACGCCTGCAATTGCATGGGTTCCTCGAACAGCCCCGGCAGCGCGATCAGGCCCCGATCAAAGCGGCTCATATACGCCGGCAACAACCCAATGCACGCGCTGCAGCGAATCATCTCCAGCATCAATTCATAAGACTGCATTTGCACCACCCCGGCCAGACGCTGTTCAACCAGTTCATTCCAAGGGCGAAAGCTGCTGATCTGCCGATCATGTTGCCATTGCACCAGCATGAAGTCGGCGAGGTCGTCGGGGGTGTCCGGGCGCGCGGTGACGCGGGAGTAGCGTTTGGCGATGTGCGGCAGGTAGTCGAGGCGCGCCAGTGGTTGCGGTTCGCTGGTGGCGAAGGTCGGTCCGGGGTGTGGGGTTTCGCCGTGGGCGAGCCAGAGGACGATGTCGGCGCTGACGGCGCGCAGGGACAGTTCGCTGTCCAGCGCGATGATTTCCAGACGTACGCTGGCATTGCGGCGCAGCAGTGCGATGAGGTCGCGGCCGAGGATGTCGTGCAGGATCGATTCGGCGACGGCGAGGCGAATCAGCGGTTGCTCGATCACCGGGAGTTTGCGTTCGTTGGCCAGCGCTATCAGTTTGGCCTGCAATTGCTGGCCTTCGCGGGTCAGGCTCAAGGCGCTGCCTTGAAAGCTGAACAGTGTGTGCTGAAGCTCTTGCTCAAGCTGCGCCAGTTGTTTGCGCAGCAAGGTCGAGCGTACGTTGAGGCTGCGTGCGGCTTGCATGAAGCAACCGCAGCGGGCGCTGACCAGGAAGTATTGGGCGACGTCGGCGTCGATGGTCGCGGCATGTGCGAGCCACGGTTCGCTGTTGTCCTGTGGCCAGCGGTAATCGCTGGTGCCCGGTCGTCCTGCGGGTTCGGTGAATGACATCGATGACTCCCTGTCGATCTTTGTATTTGTCTTAACGCAGCTCCCTGTAGGAGTGAGCCTGCTCGCGATAGCGGTGTGTCAGTCGACATTTCTTAACCTGACCCACCGCTATCGCGAGCAGGCTCACTCCTACAGGGGGATTGGTGGTGGAGGTGGGATTAGCGTTTTTCCTCTAGGACTTTGTTCAGTTCGGCGCCGTCGATGCTCAGGGTTGCGGTGTTGAGCATTCCGTCCAGATACGCTTGGGCAATCTGTTCCTGCCGCTGCGCACGCAAGGCCTCGGTTAGCTGATCACGCAGTTCATCGAGGGTTGCGGTGCGTGCAGGCTGTTGCTCGGTGAGCTTGATCACATGGAACCCGGCGGCACTTTGGACGGGATCAGAGACTGCGCCCACCTTGAGCCGCGCCACGGCGCCTCGCACTTCCGGCACCAATTGCTGCAACGGTTGCAGGCCGCTATCACCGCCGCGTTCAGCGGTGACGCGGTCCTGAGAATACTGCGTCGCCAGTGCAGCAAATTCTGCCGGTGTCGCCTGCGCTTTCTTGCTCAGTTCAAGCGCCTGTTTGCGCACCGATTCAAGATTCTGCGGATCATTCACCCCAAGGAAAATCTGACTGACCCGATACAACGACGGTGTCAGCCAGTTCGCTTTGCCTGCGTCATAGGCCTGCTGCAACTCGGCCGCACTCGGATAATCCGCCGGCACTTGACTGACCGAACGCAAGTAATCGCGGAAGACAATCTGCTCAGTCGCCGCACGGGTCTGCCGGGCCACGTCCGGACGCTGCGCCCAACCCTGCGCATCAGCCTGCTCCAGCACCGCTTTCTCGGCCAGACGCGTGCGAATCCAGCGTTCCAGTGCCTCACGATTACCGCGTAATTGTTCGCGGGTCTCTGGCGGGACTGTCGCCAGCAACGCCTGAAGTTCCGCAGGGCTTACCTGCTGATTACCCAACCGCGCCACTGCAGGCCCCGCAGCAACCGCCGCCACAGACGACGATTGCTGGGCGGCGACCGGGTCACTGCCCGGCCGCACCACCAGCGCCACGGCCACCACCAACAGCGCCACTGCCGCAGCGCTGATCACCATGGCAGGCTTTTTCACAGCGCGACTTCCTCTTGCTCGGCAACGGCGACTTTCGCGGTAGATGCTTGCGCGGCTTGAGTGAAATCACGCAGATAAACGATAAATTCCTGCAACAGGCGATCCCACAATTCCAGGTTGCCACGCACGTGCTCGTTGCTCACGCCCGCCGCCACCACCACGTCCATTTCCATCACCAGAAACTCGCCCTGCAACGACAACCGCGCAAAACGACGGCTGGCGTTCCACTGCTCGGCCACACCCTGTGGCAACTCACCCTGCACCCGCAGCGCACAGCTGAAAGTGAAATCGACGTAGCTGCCCTGCTCCACCGCCGGATTACCAAAGCGCACGGCGTAGCCGATGCCCTGGCTGGCGCTGAGCAACTGAACAATACCGTTCTGCTCGGTTTCGTTGACGCGATAACCCGCAGCTTGCAGGACTTCGGTCAGAGATTTTGGCGATACGTGGCTGATCAATTGAGTCATTGTTTCTTCCTTGTCTATCAGTGCGTGAGCGCGGCTTGCGGCGCGTCGAATTGAGTCTTGTAAAGCTCGTCACCAAACCCCTGAGCCAGTTCATCGAACTTGACCCGGGCGCTGCCCGCGAAGGGCTGGCGGATCTTCATCACCTCGGCCACGTCGATGTTTTCGTAGGCAGTGAGGATCTGCTTGGCGACGCCGTACATCTGCTGATTCTTGACTGAACATTGCTGCACTTGTGTGTCACGTTCAGCCAATTGCGCTTGAAGCTTAGACCGTTCTGCCTCTTTGGCACGGGCCATGACCAGCAACTCGTCATAGGCCTTTTTGAACTTGCCGGTCTGCTCGGCGCTAGCCGCTACTTGTGCCTGCGCCTGGCTGTGCAGGCTCTGCTGCTGCCCGGCCAGTTGCTCGGCGACGCCTTTGGCCTTAGCCAGTTCAGCGCTCAATTGCTTGATTTGCGCCTGCGCAGCCTTGGCTTCGTTCTGCGCCGCCAGTTGCGCGGCGCTGGCCTGGGCCTGCTGACTTTGCAGGGCCTGCAGCTGTTGCGTGGTGCTGCGCAATTGCGTGCGCAGGCGTTCTTCCATGCCTTCGGCATTCGCACCGGTAGCGCACAACAAGCCGAGGCTCAGCCACAACAAACGCGTTTTCATAACCCTCTCCCGGCGCCTTAGAAGCGCGTGTTGATCTCAAGCTGCAAGACGTCGATGTCGAACGGCGCGCCGTACACCGCTTCGGTGCTCATCCAGCGACCGGTCGCGTAAACGTTCTTCGCCAGACCGTAGTTGCCGCCAATGAAATAACCCTTGGCGTTGGTGCCGCCAAGGTGGAACGACGAGTCGTTGAAACCGTCCGGCAAGGCATCAGGCTGGATGTATTTGTAGCCAGCAAACATGTTCCAGTCGCCCTGCTTTTTCAGGTCCAGCGCGCTGCCGAGGGTGAACTGCACCATCCACGCATTGGCGCCGCTTTCGATGTCGCCGTTGCTGTCGAGGTTGTTGACGATCTGCCCGGCCGAACGCTTGCGCATGTCGCCTTCGTCGTACGCGAGGTTGTGGATGTAGTTGCCCTGGCTGCGCAGTTTGAAGTCTTCCGGCAGGTCGGCGTCCCACACTACGTTCAAGTCCAGCAGATTGAATTCGGAAGCGAGGCCAACGAATTGCGGCTGCGGCGTGGTAGTCGGGTTAAGCGGGTTCGGCGTGATGTCGCGCAGCAGGAACACGCTGTTGCCCTTCTGCATGAACGCCGCGCGGCTGCCGTCGCTGTCGCAACCCGGTGCGCCGGCCCACGGTTCGCAAGGGCTGGAGCGCTGACCCTGAATGTCGTCGAAGCGGTAGTAAGCCAGCGCGCCTTTCAAGCGGTTGTTGCTGTTGATCGCCCATTTGGCGCCGATCTGCGCACCGTACAGCCACTTGTTGTCGCTCTCTTCCTTGTCGAAGCCGTTGCTGCTGGCGGTGTCGTTGGTGTAATCCACCGGGAACGCGCCGACGGTGCCGAACACGCCCCAATCGCGGTTGAGCTTGTGGTCGAAAATCGCCGCGACGCCGTCGAAGTTCAAGTCGTTGGAATAGAGCATGTCGGTGGACATGAATGGATTGGCGAAGCGCCCGCCGGTCAGGGTCAATTCATCCGTGGGCTTCCAGTTCAGGTAGCCCTGATCGAGCCAGATGTCCTTTTTGGCGAAACCGCCGCCGAGGTTTTGCGTGGTCGACACCGGGTTGTTGTCCGAGCCGGTGCCGATACGAATGCCAGCGGTCCATTGCGGCGAGATCTCGGCTTTCATGCCCAGCCGTGCACGGATGCGGAACTGGTTGGTGCGGTCTTCGCGGGTGTTGAGCAACGGCGGCAGATTGGTGCTGCTGTTCGGATTGACGTCGTACGGGCCGTTGTTGTTGAGCTTGGCGAAGTCGACGATCTCGTTGCTGTTGCTGTCCGAGTAGTAGCGCGATTCGTTGCGCAAGCGAATGTCGCCGTCGAAACTGATGCGCGCAGCCCATTCCGGGAAGCTGTTGGGCGCGGCCCAGTTTTCCTGTTTGGCGGTGGCCATGACTTCGGCTTTGACCTGATCGCGGATCTGGTCACGCACCGCTGCCGGCACGTATTGCACACGCACGTCACCCGGCGCCGCCACTGGCCCCGCCGCCACAGCGGTGGATGCCGCAGCTTGTTTCGCCTGCGCCGCTTCGTTCTGCGCCTGGGCGATCAGTGCGTCGGCCTTGTCCTGTTTCAGAATGCCCTGCTCGACCAGCAAGCGGATCAGATTGATCGTGGCGTTCTCCGAGGGCGCAGGCGCTGCCGCGGCCTGACCGACCAGGGTCGCAATGACCATGCCGACCGCCAGGGACAATCGATTCACGTTGGAAATCATCTGCACACAACTCCTTTTGGCAAAGCGTAAATAAGTGAATTAACCCGGACGCCGCCCTTGCAGGGACAGGCGCACAGGCAAAGTGATGGAGGCCGGTGGCCGTTCGCTCAGTGCCGGAGCACCGCGCAGCGCCGCCAGAACTTGCGTATCGATCTCAGGGTTACCGCTGGACTTGATCAGCTCGACCCGGGTGATCTCGCCAACGCTGCTCAGCCAGACATCGGCCTGCAGCGAGAACGCGAGGTTGCGCAGCTCAGGGTTCTCACGGAGCAAACGCTGGAAGGTGAACGCCAGAAACTGGCTGTACGTCCCCGTGCCCAGGCGCCCGCCGCCGGTCCCGGCCATGCCGCCGCCCTTGCCCGCGCCGATGTTGAAAGCGTCATTGCCGGACTGCGCATCGCCGTCCATTTGCATCGGATTGGCCAGATCGTCCACCGGTGATGGCGGTGCTTCTTCCTCGGGCTTGACCTCTTCTGGTTCCGGCGTTGGTTCCGGCTCGACGACTTTTTCTTCGACCGGGGTTTCCGGCTCCGGCGGTTTTTCTGGCGGCGGAGGTGGCGGTGGCGGCAACGGAATGATCGTCGGCACCTTCGGCGCTTCGCGGCGGATGCCGCTCATGTCGTTGGCCCACTGCCAGAGGAACCACGCGGCGAGCGCGCCGATCAGTAATCCGGCGCCCCACTTCGCGTAACGCAGCGCTGGTTTTTTCACCGGCAGCGGTTCGATCGGGAGTTGTGCGGTCATGACTCAGCCCTGACTCGGTTTGCCGGTGACGAGACCGACCTGGGACAGTTCGAGCCGGCGCAACAGATCCAGCACTTCGATGACTTTCTGGTATTGCACGGTCGCGTCGCCGCGCACGATCACCGGGAAATCCGGGCTCTGCGCCTTCTCGATGCGCAGGCGTTCTTCCAGCTCGGCCAGGGTCACCGGGTAAGCGTCGAGGAACACCTGGCCGCCGTCGTTGACCGAAATCGCCTTGGTCTTGGCCTCGGACAGCGACACGGAGGCGCTGGCCTTGGGCAGGTTGATCTGGATCCCGGAGACCTGCGCGGTGGCGGTGAGGATGAACATCACCAGCACCACCATCAGTACGTCGACCAAGGGGGTGATGTTGATGCTGTCCACTGCTGCATCTTCGTCATCGTCGTGGGAGGCATTTACAGACGCCATGTCAGTGCTCCTCAGGCCGGTACGGAGTGGTTGGCGTGATGGCCGCGATGCGACGACTCACTGAACTGACTCTCGCCATGCATCTCCGCCAGCCGCGTGATGAACTCGTCGACGAACACGCGCATGTCGGCGCTGACTTCCTTGTTGCGGGTGATCAGGCGGTTGTAGCCAAACAGCGCCGGGATCGCGACGAACAGGCCCATCGCCGTGGCCAGCAACGCGGCAGCCATACCGGGCGCGATGGCGTTGATGTTGACGTCGCCGGCCATTGCGGTGCCGAGGAACACCACCATGATCCCCAGCACCGTACCGAGCAGGCCGATGTACGGGCCGCCGGCGATGGCGTTGGACAGGGTCGAGAGTTTCGAGCTCAGTTGCTGGTTTTCGCGGGTGCGCACGCCGTCCATGGAGCAGCGGATGGCTTCGATGGTGGCGGCGGATACCGAGGAGGTATCGGCGCCCTGCTCTCGGCGGGTGCGGATCTCTTTCACTGCTACCAGATACAAGCGCCACAGCGACGAATGCTGCAAACGCTGGGCGAGTTGGGCGTCGTCAGCGAACATCTCCAGACGCGTGCCGACCTTGGCGAACTGCACGCGGAAGTCTTCGTTGGCGGCAGATACGCGGCTGAGGCTGCGGTTCTTGCGCAGCATGATGACCCACGACTGGAACATCATCAGCACCAGCACGGCGATGATCACCCAGGCGTCGATCGGCACGGCGTTGAGCAGAAAGCCGAGGCTGCCGAAACCGAAACCGGACTGTTCTTCGTCGACACCGTAAGCCACCAGTTTCGACTCGGCACCTTGCGAAGTAGCGTCCGCCAGCAACAGCGCTGCCGGGCGCGAAACCTTCGACAGACGCAATTCATCGATAGCGCCCACGAACGGCTGGAATGGGCCTTCGTGCACGTCAGCACCGATGGCCATGACCGAGTTGAAGGCCGGCATCGCCTGAGCGAGCGTGGCAACTTCGCGACCGTTGATGAACAGGGTCACTTTCGAGCTTTCAGCGGTGAGCGCGACGTGTTGCCATTGGCCCGGATTCAGCGCTTGCGTGGCGACAGCGCGTTGGCCATCGATTTCTACAAACGTTACGCCTTGATTGGCACCGACCAGCAGACTGTTGGCGCCTTCACGACGGGCGAGAATCAGTTGTTCGCCATTGGCCTGATCCAGACGCAACCAGGCACTGAAGGTGAACGCACTGCCAGCGTTGTGCTGCAACGAAGGACTGGCCGGCAGCAACAACGGCTGGCCGCTGAACTGCAAGGCGCGCCCGACGACGCCGTCAATCGCCGCGCCGGTCGCACTTTGCGCGGTATTGCCGTAGGCGGTGGTGTCCTTGGCCGGGGTGCCGGTGGCGCCGTCGAAGTGATAGAGCGCGGTGTAATTCGGGTCGAAGGTCAGCTGGCCGTTGCCGGTCGCCGGGGCCTTTTGATTGCCGTAATACATCCAGATGTCCTGGCGCTGACCGCCCTCGACATTCGGCACATCGACCCAGATCAGCGCCATGCCCATCAGCGCGTCGAAACTTTCGATCTGGTGGTTGAGCACGGTCTTGTCATCGGCGGCGACGAAGCGCAGATCCGAACCGTCCTCTTTGACCCCGTCGAAGGTGAAGTTACCGGTGTGCAGGCGCACCAACAGCGCCGTGCGACCGAGGGCCTGATTGATCGCCGCGCCTTGTGGCGTGGTGTCGACGGCGATCTGTTTGCGGTAATGCCAGTCGTCCTGCCACCAGGCCTGAGCCGTGGCCGGGAGCACGAAGCCCAGGCAGATCAACAACGAAAGAATGAGGCGCTGCATGAACGTGCTCCTTTAAAAAGTGGCTTGAAGGTTGAAGTGCAGGCGCGATTCCTGTTTCGAGGTGTTCGGCCCTTCGAGTAGCGGGTAGCCCCAGTCGAGGCTGCCGGACAGCCATTTGCTCAGGCTGGCGCGGGTGCCGAGGCCGACGCTGGCCAAGGCGTAATTGGCGTCCTGATCCGGCAGTTCGTCGCGCAGATAAAGTTGTGCACCTTCGGCAAAGGCGTAGAAACGCCAGTCCTGCATCCACGTGCCGGCGTACTTGGCCAGCGATGGCGTGCGCAGTTCCTGACTGAGCAGCAAGCCGTCATCGCCGGTGCGTTCGGCAGCCAGATAGCCGCGCACTGAAGTGGCGCCGCCGGCGGAGAATTGTTCGTTGGAGACCAGTGGCCCCGAGGCGAGTTGGAATGCGGCTTTGCTTGCGCTCTGCCAGTCGCTGTCGAAGGTCCAGGTGTAATTGGTATCGCCCTTGAGCACGGCGAAACTTGGTTTGGCACGGTAGCGTTTGTAGTCGAAATCTTCGTCGGAACTGCCGTAGCCGAAGATGCTGCGAGTGGCGGCGACGAGGCTCAGGCCGAGGCCGAGCTGGCTCTTCTCGGTGTAGCGGTAGCCGTTGTAGGCGAAGGTGAACGGTGCGTATTGCAACGGGACTTTGTCGCTCTCGCCGGACAGGGTCAGGCGTTCATCGAAGTCCTTGAAGTCGATGCCGGCGGACAGCGAATTCGACCAGTTGCCGCTCGACGGCAGCGTGTAGATCGCCGACACGCCGTAGCTGTGGCCCTTGCCCAACACGTTGCTGCCGCCGATGGTGGCGACGTTGCTGTCGGACTGGTAACCGGAGAACTGCACGCTCCAGCGATCGGTCAGCGGCGCGGTGTAGGAGCCGGACCAGACCTTGGCGTTATCGGTTTCCTGCGGTGCAGTGAAGAACGTCAGGTTGACGCTGTGGCCAAGTTGCCAAAGGTTGTTGTAACCAAGGCTGGTGACCGTGCGCAGTTTTTCCGTGTCGGCGCTGTAATCGTTGTTGAGGCCGACGCTGGCGGTCCACGGGTTCTGGTCTTCGACCTGCAAATCGACGTCCATGGTGCCGGGGCGCTGACCTTCGCGCACCAGCGGCATGACTTGCCGGCCCGGGGTTTTGTTCAGTTGTGCGAGTTCGCCCTGGACCTTGGCGAAATCCGGCACCTCGCCTTCCTTCAGCGCCGGGACGTCGTCGCGGATGTCCAGCGGCGAATAGTGTTTGGCGCCGACCACACGCACCCGGCCGACCTTGGTTTCGCTGACTTGCAGGTAGACGATGCCGTCAGCCACCGCTTGCTCCGGCAGCTCGACGAACACCGACTGATAGCCGCGTTCCTGATAGGCCTTTTGCAACGCGTCCCGAGCACCTTCGATATCGCTGAGGGCTTTTTGCGGGCCGAGAAACGGGTACACCGCCTCTTCAATCGCCCGCGCATCGAGCACGGTGTTGCCGCGCACGAAGTATTCGTTGACGTCGACCAGACGCTGCGCCGCCGCGCTTTCCGCAGCCTCTTCGGCCAATGCCGGCTGCACGCCCGCCGTCACCAGCAGCCAGCCCCACAGCGCCAGCCGTGACTTGAAAATCGGTTCCACACTACCCCCTGAATTCGCGATGACCTGTTGGCGTTTCGAACGCCGCGTGTATGGCGTCAATTGCTGGCTGTCGAGGCGCAGGCGTGCTTGCCCAGCCACGTGTGCAAAAGCGCGAAGTTCAGCGAGAACTCAGGCATTTGCAGCAACGCGCCGCAGAACACTTCGCCAATGATTTTTTGAATGAGCAGCACCGCCCGTGGCTCGTTGAGCAGCGTGGCGATGTCGCGACTGAGGGCGTTGAAGCTCCAGACTTTCTGGTTCAGGCCAAGACCGACGAACCAGCGGAACAGCAGGTTGTAATTGAGCTGTTCATACAGTTGCTGCTCGCTGGGCACCGAATACAGCAGTTGCAGGAGCAGGATGTGCATCACCGTTTGCGCGGGAATCAGCATGCCCGGCTCGGCATTGAGGTCGTGCAGGAGTTCGCGGTGGGCGTCGAGCAAGTCGTCGATCTGCGGGCGCAGCAACACCAGCGAATGGCCCGGCGGAATGTAGCTCGACACCTCTTTCAAGGCGCCCTGCCAGTCATCCTGCGAGACAATCCAGACCCACGGCGCGCCGTAGCGATACACCGAAACCGGCTTCTTGCGCGCGGCTTCGACGATCTTCGACAGGCGTTGATCGAGTTCCTGCATGCCCACTTTCGAGTAGCGTTCCATAGTCCCCATTGCCTCACTCCCGGCGTCCCGCCTCGGCTTGTGAAAAACGCCCCGTTGGGCCCCTCAAGCGCGTTACATAGGCATGACCGGACTGGCGATGTGCTACCGAACTTTTGTCATAAAAGCTTCATTACCGCGTATGGGTGTATACACATCCAATGTAGGAGTGAGCCTGCTCGCGATAGCGGTGTGTCAGCCAAATAAATATCAACTGACAGGACGCCATCGCGAGCAGGCTCACTCCTACAGGGGATTTGTGGTGATTTTGGGTCAGGTGTAGACGGGCCAGGTGTCGACTATTTTGCCGTTGCGCACGGCGAGCAGGTCGCCGAATTGCAGGAGTACGGCTTCGGTCTGGGTCGGGCGCAGGAAGACTTGATCTTCTACGGTCAGGCCGACGGCACTGGAGCCGTTGACTATCTCTTGATTGGAGCTGCGTCCGTAGACGCTGTTGCTCTGTAAACCCTGGGGCGATTCGAACTCGGCCATCCAGTTACCGCCGTAGATGAAGAAGGTCTGACGCTGATTCTGGTCCCACCACGAAAACAGCTTCGACTTGTCATCCAGCGCCGGGATATTCACCGCGCCAGTGCTTTTCAACACGGGCGTGGCGATGTAGGTCGCGGGGACGTGCTCGTTGAGCGATGGCAAATCATAGTGCGTCGGTTTAAGCATCGCCGTTCCCACCGAAACCTCGCTGCTGAGTTTCTCGTTTTCATGAATGCGATAACTCGGGCTCCCTGCAGTGTTCAGGCACAAACCGTCATGCCACAACGCGGGAAACTGCTGGCGGGTGAAATCGACACAGCGCTGATAAATCACCATGACCTTGGCGAACAGTTCTTCCGGCGAGCCAAGAATCCCCGGCACTCCCATGCCCACGAACGGGTCGTAGCCCATGAAGCCAGCGAATTCCAGATGCTGCGGGTTGGCGCTGATCAGCGTGAGCATTTGGCCCAACACATTCACATCACTGACGCCGCCGCGATGCAGGCCGACGTCCAGCTCAATGTTGATGCGCATCCTTGTGCCTAACCCCTGAGCCAGCGCGAGGTATTGCTGCAAACGCTGCGGCCCGTCGAGCAGCCATTGCAGTTGCTTCGCGGGATCAAACGGGCCTTTGTGGGTTTGGTAGAACAGCGCTGCCGAACGTACCGGTAATGGCTTGCCAAGCAAAATATCCGACTGTGGAAACGTCAGCGCATCGTGATTGAGAAACGGCTGATGAAACGACATCAGCTTCTGCGTTCCGGCACGTTGCGCGATGTAGCTCAACAGCCCCGGCGATGGCAGCGACTTCTCCACCAAACGCAATTGCTTGCCACCGCGTTTGACCGATTGCATCACCACATCGATGTTGTGATCGAGCCGATCCAGGTCGATCAACAGCACCGGGCGCATTGGCCCGTGGTCCTTCAATTCTTTGTTCAACGCGCGGAAATAGTCGCTGTACGGCGCGCCGTGATCCCCCGGGCGCAACCACGCGCCAACACCGACCAAGAGCGCGCCGACACCCAACGTACCGAGAAGAAAGTTACGTCGATTGACCGCCATCAGCTCACCCCCAAAATCGACGACAAATGCGCATTGAGAAAGCGCCCGCTCGGATCCAGGGCCTGGCGCACATCGATAAATTCGCGCCAGCGCGGATACAGCGGTTGCAGGTTCTTCGCGTTGAGCGTGTGCAACTTGCCCCAGTGCGGCCGGCCGTTGTACTTCCAGAAGATCGGTTCGACCGCCGCAAAGAAATTGTGATGATCCATCTGATAATGCTGGTGCACCGAGATCGAACAGCTGTCGCGGCCCTCGAACATGCTCAGCGGAATATTGTCAGCCTTGACGTACCGGTACTCGATGGGAAACCAGGTGCGCAAATCCTTGTCCTGAATCAGCTTGAGGATTTCGCGCAGGCACGCCGGGCCGTGTTCGGCTGGCACGGAATACTCCATTTCGTTGAATCGCACGGTGCGCACGTTGGCGTAGATGTCGTAGGAGTCGCCGACGCGCTCATCGAAACTCGCCAGATGACGCAAGCTGTTGAGCAGCGTACGGCGCAGGTCGGGGAAGTCGCTGCCGTACTTGTCGATCTTTTCGATCAGAGTGACGAACTCGTTGCCACCCTCTTCTTCCGGGCTGATCGGCGGCGTGGCCGGGTCATCGGTTTCGTTGAGGGCGATGGACAAGGCGTAGTCGGAATGGGTGACGACGAGCATTTCCCAGTGCTGGTTTTCGCTGGTGTTCTTTTCGAGGTCTTCGAGCAGCTCTTCGGTCTTGGCGATCCATTGCCGTTCGCGCAAGCGATAAGCCGGGCGGTTTTGCAGACGGATTCTGGTGGCCACGCCGAGGGCGCCGAGAGAAACCCGGGCGGCGTTGAATACTTCCGGATGGCGTTGGCTGTCGCAGTCGAGCACTTCACCGCTGGCCGTCACTAGTTGCATGCCGCAGACGTGCGCCGAGTAGGACTGGAAGTTTTTGCCGGTGCCGTGAGTCGACGTGGCAATGGCCCCGGCGAGGGTCTGGTAATCGATATCGGCCATGTTCTGCAGGGCCTGACCAATGTCTTTCAGCGGCAGGCCCATGCGTGACATCGGCGTGCCGGCGGCGAATTCGGCTTGCAGGGTTTTCGCATCGTGGTCGAGCAGTCCGTTGAAATAGCTCAGCGACAACAGCGTCCCATCGGTGGGCACCAACGCGCTGAAGGAATGCGCCGAACCGACCGGACGAATCTTGCCTTGCGCCTGTTTGATGACGGTCACCAGTTCATCAAGATTCTTTGGCGCCAGCCGCGCCGCCGGCAGGCAACTCTGCCCGCCTGACCAGTTGCGCCAGGGAATCAAGCGTGGCGCACGCAGCAATTGGCCCAATGCCGGGTTACTGGCCAACGCACTGAACGCGCCGACAATGCTTGCCCGTTGCAACAACTGACGCCGTGTCAGATCCATGGTCATGCCGGGCACCTTATTCTGGGAGGACTTGGTCGGCCATGAAGCCGATCAGTTGCAAAAACTGCTCTTCGCTGCACTCGACGCACTGGCCCATCGGCGGCATGCCGTTATAGCCGTTGATGGCGTGGTCGAGCAGCGTGTCGCGGCCCTGCCGGATGCGCGGCTCCCAGGCTTTGCGATCACCGGTGAGCGGCGCATTGGCAGCGGGGTTGGCGTGACAGAGCTGGCAGCTGTTGGTGTAGATCTGCGCCAGTGCCGGGTCCTTGGGCATGGCTTTGTTGCTGGTGACTGAGGGCTTCGGGTCTTCGCCGCAGCCAGGCAGCGCCATGACCAACGCCAAGAATAGAGTGAGTCGGATTGCCCGCATAACGGCCTCGCTTATTGTTGTGCTCTCACCTTAAGGCAGCGGCTGCAACGGGTTGAGGGCATTGCCGGACAGCGAGGGGGGCAAACGGGGCCAGCCCTCTCCCCGATGATCGTTCCCACGCTCTGCGTGGGAATGCCTCAAGGGACGCTCCGCGTTCCAATGGGACGCAGAGCGTCCCCGGCTGCATTCCCACGCGGAGCGTGGGAACGATCATCAAGCCACCCCCCTCTGCTTTGCGCCTTTGCGTGACATTCCGGTGACATTTGCGGGTTTAAATTTCAGCGCATTCAGGCGTATAACCTGTGAAGGCTTTTTGATCTGCATACGGACATCAACACGGGGTAGCGACATGACCACAGCAAACATCCTTGGCAATCTGTTCCCTTCTGTCAGCGACATCCCGGAAAAATACCGCCTTGACGCTCAGGTCGAGCAACGCGAATATCTGGTCGACGGCCAGTTGCGCCGCTGGGACGGCCCGCTCGCCACCGTGCGCAGTCCGGTCTACCTGAAAGGTGACAACGGCGATGAGCAAGTCATCCTCGGCAGCACGCCGTTGCTCGATGCCGAGACCGCCCTCACTGCCCTCGACGCTGCCGTGCGCGCCTACGACCGTGGCCAGGGCCTGTGGCCGACCATGCGCGTGGCCGAACGCATCCAGCACGTCGAAGCCTTCCTCGGCCGCATGCGCCAGCAGCGCGAAGCCGTGGTGAAGTTGCTGATGTGGGAAATCGGCAAGAACCTCAAGGACTCGGAAAAAGAGTTCGACCGTACCTGCGACTACATCGTCGATACCATCAATGCGCTCAAGGAACTCGACCGCCGCTCCAGCCGTTTCGAGCTGGAACAGGACACGCTCGGGCAGATCCGTCGCGTGCCACTCGGCGTCGCCCTGTGCATGGGCCCTTACAACTATCCGCTGAACGAGACCTTCACCACGCTGATCCCGGCGCTGATCATGGGCAACACCGTGGTGTTCAAACCGGCCAAGCTCGGCGTGCTGCTGATTCGTCCGTTGCTGGAAGCGTTCCGCGACAGTTTCCCGACCGGTGTGATCAACGTCATCTACGGCAGTGGCCGTGAAACCGTCAGCGCGCTGATGGCCAGCGGCAAGATCGACATCTTCGCCTTCATCGGCACCAACAAAGCCGCCAGCGACCTTAAGAAACTGCACCCCAAACCACACCGCTTGCGTGCTGCGTTGGGTCTGGATGCAAAAAATCCGGGCATCGTTCTGCCGGAAGTCGATCTCGACAACGCCGTCAGTGAAGCGGTCACCGGTTCGCTGTCGTTCAACGGTCAGCGTTGCACCGCGCTGAAAATCCTCTTTGTGCATGAAGATGTGGTCGACAGCTTCATCGAAAAATTCAACGCCAAACTGGCCACGCTGAAACCGGGCATGCCGTGGGACAGCGGTGTTTCGCTGACGCCGCTGCCAGAGTCAGGCAAGGTTGATTATCTACATGGTCTGGTGGCGGATGCGCGCAGTAAAGGCGCCGAAGTGGTCAACCCGAATGGCGGCGAATCCCGCGAGTCGTTCTTCTACCCGGCAGTGCTGTACCCGGTGAACCCGCAGATGCGTGTCTATCAGGAAGAACAGTTCGGCCCGGTCGTACCGATCGTGCCGTACCGTCATCTCGATACCGTGATCGACTATGTGCTGGAGTCGGATTTCGGCCAGCAATTGAGCATCTTCGGTACCAACCCGGTGGCAGTCGGACGGCTGGTGGACACATTCGCCAACCAGGTCGGGCGGATCAACCTCAATGCTCAGTGCCAGCGCGGTCCGGATACCTACCCGTTCAATGGCCGCAAGAATTCCGCAGAAGGTACGCTGTCAGTACACGATGCATTGCGGGTGTTTTCGATCCGCACACTGGTGGCAACCAAGTTCCAGGACAGCAACAAGGATCTGATCAGCGAGATCATTCGCGGTCGTGATTCGAGCTTCCTGACCACCGACTACATCTTCTGACGAGGGCCTTGCACTGAGTACGTTCAGCACCTACCGACTGCCGCCACTGTTGCGTCGAATTCTGCGTCCGCTCCTGGACCCGTATCGCCGCTACCGACACGCCCGATTGATCCACGCGGTGCGGGTGGCATTGGGGTTGCTGGCGACGATTGTGCTGACCACCGGCATCAACCTGCCCCACGGTGAGTGGGCATCGGTGACCATGCTGGTGGTCATCGGCGGTTTGCAGCACCACGGCAACATCGGCAAGAAAGCCGCCGAGCGCGCCACCGGTACTTTGATCGGCGCCGGCGTCGGTTTGTTACTGGTGGCGCAGCATGCGTGGCTCGGCATGCCATGGCTGACCTACTTTGCGATGGCGGTGGTCTGTGGCTTCTTCTCCTATCACGCCATCGGCAAGGGCGGCTATACCGCCCTGCTCTCGGCAATTACCGTATTCATTGTCGCCGGGCATGGCGACAACCCGATCACCGACGGCTTGTGGCGTGGCGTCGATATTCTCATCGGTATTGCGCTGGCGTTGGCGTTCTCCTTCGCTCTGCCGCTGTACGCGGTGTACTCGTGGCGCTACAACCTGGCCGATGCCTTGCGCGATTGCGCGACGGTATACAGTCGAATCATCAACGGCCAGCCGGTCAGTGCCGACGAGCACCTGAAGCTGATGAGCCGTTTGAGCGCGGTGATGGTGCAATTGCGTTCGCTGATGCCGTCGGTGTCCAAGGAAGTAAAGATCTCCATGACCGAACTCGACGCGATCCAGCGCAACCTGCGCATGTGCATCAGCACCCTGGAAATCCTCGGCAACACCCGCCCCGATGCCAACGACCCCGAAGCCATGGCTCATCTGCAATCAGCGTTGAAAGCCGAGCACCGCATGATCCGCGTGCAATTGATCGGCATGGCCCGCGCCTTGAAATCCGGTGCGATACAGCGCCTTGATCGTCCGCTGGCGTTACCGGACGCCAGCCTTGATGCGCCGGTCTACAGCGCGCTGGACGGCTATCGCCTGTTGACCCGGCAACTAGCGGCGAACATCGCCGAGATGCGCCAGCGCCTGGCCAAAACCGCACCGCGCTGGAACATCTGAGGTTTATTGCGCAACCAGTCGGCGCGCCTTGAAGCCCCAGCCCTGCTGCATGCCAGCGGCCGCGAGGAGAATCGCCGCCACGCCTAGCCATTGCAAAGTCTGCAAGCGATGACCGAACGCAAACCAGTCGACAAAAATCGCTGCAATCGGGTAAATGAAGGACAGTGCGCCAGTGAGCGCCGTCGGCAATTTCTGGATGGCACCGTACAGCAACACATACATCAAACCGGTATGAACGATGCCCAGCGTCACCAGACTGGCCCACGCCCCTGGTGTTGGCGGCAGTGCGGAAAAATGCGCGAACGGTGCGAGCAACAGCACGCCGGTGCAGACCTGGATCAATGCGATCAGATGTGGCGGTGTGCCGGTCAAACGCTTGATGATCAACGCTGCAATCGCATAGAGAAAAGCCGCACCCAACGCCAGGGCGATTCCCACCAGATAGTCGTTACCGCTGTTGCCTTGCTGACCATGGGCGCTGACAATCGCCAGCATCCCCATAAATGAAATCGCCAGCCAGAACAGCTTCTGCACGGTTATTTTTTCGCCGAGAAACAGTGCCGCCAAACCAACCAGCATGAACGGCTGCACGTTGTAAACCGCAGTGCCAATGGCGATTGAAGCCCGCGAGTACGAAGCAAACAGCAGCACCCAGTTTCCGACAATCGCCATCCCGCTGAGCACCGCCAGCCAGAATGTCGTACGGGTCAGAATGCCCGGCCGCAGAAAACCGAATGCCGCGCAAATCAACAGCAAAGTAGCGGCACCGAATACGCAGCGCCAGAACACCACGTCCAGAACCGCTTGCCCGGAAACCAGCACGAACCAGCCAATCGTTCCGGATATCAGCATGGCAGCGGTCATTTCAAATGAGCCGCGACGGATCGGGTTGTCCATCTTCAATCTCCTCAGCATTTGGCGAAAGTGTGGCAAAAGTATGTCAAGCGAACACGGCATCGCTCCAGAGTAAAAGGCAGGCTAAACTGCAGATCTGCCTTTTTTATCGAGGGTGACTATTAGAAATCGCCTAATCCGGGAGTTGAGTGATGACCGACGATATCGACCAGATTCTTATCAGCGCACTGATGGAGGATTCACGGCGTTCGCTCAAGGCGCTGGCGCAAATCAGTGGTTTGTCTTCGCCCAGCGTGGCCGAGCGTTTGCGCCGGCTGGAAGAGCGTGGCGTGCTCAAGGGCTACACCGTGGAAATCGACCCGAAATGCTTCGGCTATCAATTGCAGGCCATCGTCCGGGTACGGCCGCTGCCGGGGCAGTTGCAGGAGGTCGAGCGCCAGATTCTGTCGATTCCGGAATTTACCGAGTGTGACAAGGTGACCGGCGAGGACTGCTTTATCGCCCGCCTGCACGTGCGTTCGATGGAGCAGTTGGACACCCTGCTCGACCGCCTCAATACGCTGGCAGAAACCAACACGGCGATCGTCAAGAAAACCCCGGTCAAACGCCGCTTACCCCCGATGGCGTGAGTGCTTTTTCTGCATGTTTGGCTTAGATTGGGGTTTTTCCGGCGAAGGATTGGCGGTATGAAAGTTCAAGCAGTGATGCTGATGGCGTTAATGCTAGGCGGTTGCGGGACAGTGCAGACGGTGATGCGCGACGATCAGGTCGCCGTCGACGATTTGAAATCGAACAAATCCTATTGTGGGGCGGTGCCAAGGATCTACAGCGGCGTGATGTATGACTTCTGCAGCCTGCATGCGCCGATAGACCAAGGTAACAAGTACAACGCCGCCCTCCCCGGTTGGGCAATTGATGCCGTGGCTTCCGGGGTGCTCGACACCTTGTTGCTGCCTTACACGATCTACAGGCAACAGACTGACGGCAGCATCATCATCAATTGATCGACTATATGGCCGCGCCCACCGACATTGTCACAGGCAACAAAAAACCCGCATAAGCGGGTTTTTTGTTTTTTGCACGTAACAATCAGTCGTCGCGGCTCATGATGCCGAAGATCTGCAACAAGCTGACGAACAGGTTGTAGATCGATACATACAGGCTGATGGTCGCCATGATGTAGTTACGCTCACCGCCGTGGATGATGGCGCTGGTCTGGAACAGGATGCACACGGACGAGAAAAGCACGAAACCTGCGCTGATCGCCAGTTGCAGGCCGCTGACCTGGAAGAAGAAGCTCGCCAGCGTTGCACCCAGCAACACGAAGAAGCCAGCGGTGATGAAGCCACCGAGGAAGCTCATGTCCTTGCGGGTGATCAGCACGTAGGCCGACAGACCACCGAACACCAGCGCGGTCATCGCGAACGCCGAGCTGACCACTTCAGCGCCGCCCTGCATGCCCAGGTAACGGTTGAGGATCGGGCCGAGCAGGAAACCCATGAAACCGGTCAGCGCAAAAGCGGACACCAGGCCCCACGCGGAATCACGGAGTTTGTTGGTGAGGAAGAACAGCCCGTAGAAGCCGATCAGCACCACGAAAATATTCGGGTAGCCAACACGCATCTGCTGAGCGACAAAAGCCATGACGCCGCTGAATGCGAGGGTCAGAGCCAGTAGGCCGTAAGTGTTGCGCAGGACGCGGCTAACCTCTAGCTGCTCAGCCTGCACGCTGTTATTAACTGCGTAATCCTGTTCGCGCATGGCGACACTCCTGTTGGTTTGAAACGTTCAGTCGCAAAGATCATAACAGACGCTCTGTAACAAGCCATGCAGAGAGTTTGACAGTGTGTTTCATTCAGGTATTATGGCGCCCGCAACGCAACGGAGGTGTGGCCGAGTGGTTTAAGGCAACGGTCTTGAAAACCGTCGACTGTAACAGGTCCATGAGTTCGAATCCCATCGCCTCCGCCATATTTGGTACCGACAAAGCCCTGATTATTCAGGGCTTTGTCGTTTCTGGGATCTGAGGTTTTTGCGGCTTTTTCCGAAGCGTTACAAAACTTTTTGCAACGCGTTACAAAACTCCCCCCTCTCCGGCGTCCTGCCGATCGTTAAAAAACTCTTCATGTAACACGGTGCTACGCTGGTTCTTTGGCTACCAAGGAAACCAAAATGCCCAACTCAGACCTGCTCCCTTCCCTGCTCTTCAAGATCAACGAAAACCAACTCGCCCTCGAAGCCGCCATCATGGAGCTATCGAATTGGGTTGAGCAGCGAGGGTCGGCCGATGTCGCCGAGAATGTACGGGGCGCCCTCTGGGCAATAGACAAGAACGAGGAGTTCATCAAGATGACGCTTGCGGTTTTGATGACACCCGAGTGACCGCTATCGGCCAGAAGCGGACCTTTGATCTGTCAGAAACATTGCTGTCCTTCGGCCAACTGGAAAGGCGACGGTGATTTCATTTGGCTTTTGCAAGCTTCGGTAGAGCGCTCTTTTGCCGACTCGGCGGATTTACTTCCGCTTACCAGCATATTTGATATCGGAAAAGCTCATCTGACTCATGCACAAGGCTAGTTGGCGTGGGCGAATGAAAGGGACCTCTATAGAGGTCATGCGACCAGTGCTGACTTGACCGGAGAACATTAAAGTTTCTGCCTCTTACTCCGATAATATGGAGCGATATCTCATCGCAAACACACGTTTTTATTCAGGATCATAGTGATAATGAAAAATCAGAAGCTGACGAGTAATACTGTTTCAGGGGGGTCGCAGTCAGTTGGTAGAGGTGAGAACCTTCGCGACCTTCTGAAGCGCATTGCATTAGTTGGCGCTACCCTTTGCTTTTTACTTTTTATCATCCCGAGTCATTGGCGGTTTGTATATTTTTCTACAAGTATGTTTTTTCTAGCGGTTGGGGTCGGGGTTAGGGTGATGCAAATTTTCCACCCAGGAAAATATGAATTTATCGAATTCTGGGGAGGGGTAGTAACCTGGTACGAAAATCTTGAGCGTCGCCATCAACTTTACCTTAATGTCATCCTATGCATCCCTGTTCTTGGTTATTTTTACTTGCTGGACGCGAATAATTTATTCGCACCGGTCGCTATGTTGTTTTTTATTTATTGCCTAGGCGTTGCTGCGTATGATGTTTATCGCATCTACGCAATCCTTTATGAAACCTCGGTGGGCAAGGGGCTTATTGCCATCGCATTTGCTATTGGCTCTAATCTCGCATTCAGCATCGCGGGAAACATTATCGGCGGGATGACTCATGTACCACCTATAACTTTTCCGCATACTTTGTCTTTTTTGGCAATCTTTGCGATCCCATTTCTTTTTATTGCTGCGGGAGCAATTTTTATCCCAGTCTCTATTGTAATGGCTCCCCTTCTCATTTATGCATCGAGCTTTGCGAAAAAAGTACCACGACTTACAAAGTGGTTTTTAGGGGTTGAGCTTAATGATAAAGGAAGTCGCTACATTGTTGCGACGGTGATTTTTCAGATAGTTTTTTATTCGGCCGTTGGAGCGTTCACACCAGCAACATTCCTCCTTCTGCTAAATCGATACAACCAACAAATAGAATTGGCAATTGGAAATTCGATATACGAATTCGACATGTATCCCGGCACCGAATGCAAGACGGCTTTTAGCTATCGCCAAGCATCGCTAGGCGACGAGAACTATGTTCTGGCAAGCAAACAATCAACGGGAATAACGTTTGAACCGCCCAAAAAATGCGCTCTCTGACAGGCCCTTGCTAGCGTGGTATTTCAGAATGAATGCGAAAAAGAAGCCCCTGTCGGTGACGCGGGGGCCTCACGCACAAACGTCCTGACCGGGTTAGCTCAATGCTAGCCTTGCTGTCCGTACAATCCTCTTCGGCATCGCGGTGATGCATCACTGCGGCGTCTTGTCTAAGTACCTTGAGGAAGCTTCAATCGCGTTTCCCCGGTCGCACAGAATCTTCAAAACGGTGTGCTTCTCATCATGAACAACATTGTGTGAAGGGCTGCTTTGGGGCGAAAGAGTCTTCGGAACTAACCGCTTTTGGCCGATAGCCGACTTTAATCGCAGCTCGTCGCTTCTTGCTCGCTCTACGGCGGGACCTCGATTACTGTACATGCATACAGCATTTGTACAGTGAACCCGTTTTCATGAATTTCGACCAGGCCAAAACTCTGAGGCTCCAGCAATGGCGCGCAACTCTCGATGACCAAGACTTCCGCATGCAAAACCCGGAGGGCCACCGGGAAACCCTCTATGGGATGGCAGCCACGCTCCGCGATGAGGGCCTGATCAACAAGCTTGAGCAGTTCGACATGAACGAAATGGCAGACGCCGCGTACTGGCACGCCGTCGAGGAGCTGCAGAATTCGCCCAGCCAATACCGCGGAGCCTCGACCTATGACGTTGTGCAGTTCGACAACGGAAAGCTGCTTGGTACTATCAGCCGCTCGATATTCAACTTCGCGAGTGACGAGCCTCGCGGTGCCTCCTTCGCTTATGACGGGAAGGTTTATTCCGACACGGACGGGGTAAGGCTGACCTTAGGGCTTTCCCGAAAAATTGGGCGAATTTCAGGTCTGGTTCTGGAAATGAACGGGCGTCGGTATCAGTTGATCGAGACCGAGCGAATGATTGCCGGGATTGCCCACCGCCCTCTCTCTGACTCTGACGCCTATCGGGCTCTGGTAGAAGCCGCTCAGGTTGCGCAAGAGGAACGGGATCTTCACGCCTTTGAAAAGATACGACCTCATATCGAGTCGGCAGCCTTCTGCATCTGCCCAGCTTGTCTCGACCACTTTGGCGCACGCGAAGATTGCCAGATGTGCGCTGGAAACGGTTTTGTGACGAAGTCGGCGCCTGCGGGTCTGCGCTGAAGGATGTGCTTGATCATGCAAGTTAATTGATTTAACCCCGCGACAGAGTTTTCAGGCGTTCCACCAAAGCGGCTTCGCAAATGATGTACAGCCGTTCAGAATCACCGGCGCGCAAAGCCCCGCCGGTTTCCAGTCCAAGCACGAAGCCATCCGCCCGTGCCCCCGCCTTCACAGCGATGATCATCGAGTCTGCCCGGACAATTTGCGCCAGCAGCCGATCGGCTTCTCGTTGCATCTTCTCGCTCAGCGCCACCCCTTCCAATTCAGCCACCTATTACCTTCACTACGACATCCAATAAATGACAGAAAGAACGATTGAAACCCAGATAATCGTCATCACAATTGAGTAGCCAGCCAGTTGCTTATCCACGTGACCCGCTTCATTCAGTTTGAATGTGAATGATGGTTCAGGGTTGATGGCACCGCAAGAATGGCGCAGCGCCATCACGTACCGAGCGAACCTAGGCTTGGCAAGCCTGTAAGGCAATCATTCCCCGGTCGCCGGTGTCGGTGTCGGTGTCGGTGATGGCGACAATTCTTTAAGTAAGTCCTAGAGCGCATTGAGCTTGCGCTCCTTGATGAGCCGCGCCGCCAGCAAAAAAGTTATTAATAAAAAACTGTATAAACACTCAATGCAAAGAGAAACGCAATAATTAAAACCAAAATCATCCAAAGGAAATCAGAAACCTAGAGACCAACATACGAATCTACTATATCCCAAGTAACTCTAAGCAGCTCAGCACACTGATCACTATCGACGCTAGAAATATTGCCATGACGCAATTCTTTCGCAAGCTCCGAAACCCACACTATCTGCTCCTTACTAAACCCGCCCCCTTCTCTAAATTTAGCCCATTTCTCACTTTCATTTTTAGTAGTTATATTGTGTTTTAAACAATAGTGATGCTTTAAGCTTTCTATCGCTCTATAACAATAAAATGGTGTGTCTTCACGATATCGCATTGCCGACATCAGATCGACCAAGCACCTATGAATGAGCACACCATGTTCACCTACTTGTAGATCTCGAATTTTTGCCAAATCAGCTTCAATATTCCCCTGTCCGCGTCGACCATAAATAACTTGATTCTCAATACCATAAACATAATCGACCCCGGCATTCCTGTTGATCACCCTTGTAATTTGAAAATCATAAACACAGCCGACAAGGTACGAAATCGCCGACAACTGATCTACAACCAAGTAATTTACAAGGTGCTTCAAGTCTAAAGTTTGAATTTCACTATCAGAGCTCAACCAAATGGCTACCTGATTGCAGAGTACCGTTACGTCTGCCGAACAAATCCCCCCGCTCGCCAAGTGAGTACCTTTGACCGACCATTTCAGATCAAAGCTTGCTCGTTCCGGCAATACAATCCCTTGAATAAAATAGGTTTCCATAGAAGAGCCTTTATTTTTTAAACAGTAACTCTCTCACATAGGATTGGCATGCGGCCAGTGCAATCAATCCCCTGTCACCGATGTCGGTGATGGCGATAATTCGTTGAGCATGCGCCGCGTCAAGTCTGGCGCGTACGGCTGCATGATCCACGCCGCCGGCGCTGGAGGTGGCTGGCACCCCACAGCCTTTGGCAGCGTCGGTTGCGTCGAGGAGGACTGACAACCGCAAATCAGAAGTGCCAAGGCGATCACGCAGGCGATCTTGGTCACGTTGGGCATCGGTCATTTTCCTGAAGTGGGTTTGCTCACTGGCCGCCAGCCGCTGCTCGAGCGCCAGGCGTTTGTCCTGCTCGGCCTGCTGCGCGGTGGCAGCGGCTTGGGTCATTTGATTGAGGGTTTCGGCGTGCTGCCGGACCTGCTCGGCCAGTTGCTTGCCGTAGCGCCAGTCCTGAAACTGCCAGGCGCTGCCGGCACCGATCAGCACCAGCACCACTGCGCCCACCGTCTTCCACGGAACGACCATCACGGCACATCCTTGAAGAAGATGTGATTGCCCAGCCGCAAGGTCTGCTTCGCCTTCGCCGCCCAACCCGGCGCCCTGATGCTGGTGGCGTAGTAGTGGGTGGCGCCGCCGGTTGGGTCTGGCACCTTGCCATCGATCACCTGGTCAGCCGCGATGCGACATTGCGCCAGTTCGCGGAACGGGATCTGCTTCAAGCCGATCAGGAACGGATAGTTCGCGTCGGTCTTGTTCCAGCAACTGAACTGATACGGCTTTTGGCACACCCCGGCGTAGCCCTCGCCCCACCAAGACATTTCCTTTCCATCAAACACACGGTTGCGGATCGTCCAGGCCACGGCCACTTGGCCAGCCGTCCCTTCGCCGCGAGCCTCGCCCCAGATAGTTCGAGCGAGGATGTCGCGTTCTTTTTCGGTTACAGGCATCACTTTTCTCCAGGAAAAAAAATACCCGCTCAGTGGCGGGCTATCAGGATTGCGGCGGCTCAGGCCAGTCCGGGGTTTCCGGCCATCCTGCGCGCTCGGGCGTCTTGCCGAGGGTGCTTCGGTACTTTTTCCATATCTTCAACCTGGCCAGGTCCTCATCGGTAATTTCTTCAATGTCGAAGTCGTCCTGCAGCGGCTGAATCACAACACCGGCGTCCGCCATACGGGCAGATAAAATGGTGCGGTTCTCCCGATCTACCTCGATGCGCGTCAGGTTATCGATCAGCCATTGAGGAATTTCCTCTACAAACGTCTCCCCTTCCAGCACTCCGCGATCTTCGGTGTAAGGTGCCCAAGAGGTTTCGGTGATTACAAATCCTTCCATTCGATTATCGCTCCGCGCTGTAGCCGACAATGTCAAAGTTCGCGCTGCCACCGGCGGCGGCGAAGAAAAACACGAAACTCAGGTTCACCAAAGGCAGTCTGAGCAACTGCCTCGTCGAACTGTCGATCCCTCGGACAAGCATGTATTGGAATTCGAAATCGGTGACCCAAAGCGTCGGCCCTCCCGTACCAGCCGTGGCATTGTGGCAACTGACCAAGGCACTCTTGGCGATCGGGGGGACGATTGAAATGAGGTACACCGTGTACGGGGTGACCGAGCCGTTGCCCGCGACGATCCGGTAAGGCGAGGCGTTGGTGGTATTCCGGTACTCCAGCAAATCGCCGTTCTGCACGGTCTTCAGGATGTTGCCGCCCGGGCCGCTTCGAACCGAAAACAGGAATCTCCTGCTTGGATCTCCTGACTTTTGCCGCGCTGTACCGCCGTTGTATGTGTCTGCGATTGTTGAGCTCAGTTCGAGAGTTGGCGCTCCGGCGTTGCTGTAGAGGTAGAGATAGTAAAACGTGTCCGCTGCCAAGCTCCCGCTCGTAATGCTGATATTGAGCGTTGTTGCGACTTCGAGCGGGCGACCAAGCGCCGGGATGTAAGCGGCGCCTGGTGAAATGCTGAGTTGCGTACCGGATACCCAAGTAAAATTCAGCCCCTCGATGTAGCCTTTCGAGACGCCGCCCTGCGCAACGGTGAGAGCCTTGGTTACGGCATTGAGCTCGGTGATGTCATTGTTTGCACCGCTCTTCGCAGCGCCCAACGTAGCGCGAGCCTCCGCCGGATCAGCATCATTCAGAAGACCTTGAATCGTGGCGGATAAAGTCGACAGGCCGGTGCCGCCTTTAGCGACTGGCAGGGTGTCATAGTTGCCAGTAGTACCGAGAGCGGCCATTTTCGCGCCATAGGTGTTTACCCAGTCGCTAACCTGATCAGCCAAAGCCTTTTGATAACCCTTGATCGGTGCAATCGCATAGGCCGCGCCAGATGCGGTCGCGCCCAAATACGGCGGGATGATCGAAATCACCGTATCGCTGGCGACGTTGCCAAGCTCGTATTGACGGCCGTCTGGCCCGATAAATGCGTCTCCGATTCGGGTATTGGCGGCAAAAGCTGTATTAACGCCGGTAACGACGTTCGAATTTTGGATAACAGAAACCGTTCCCGATCTGTGCCAGGGCATTGTGAAACCTCCAGAAATTTACGAGCTCAAGATATTATTAGTGCTACCTAAACAAATGTCCGGCAGCCTAAATACATCACACATTAAAGTACCTTGAAGCTGGAAACTTACAAACAGGTATGGCTAGACACGTATTGTTTACACCCTGATAGTACCAATCACCAGCAATGATTTGGTTTATTATCCGCAGCATTCTTACGCCATTTGATAGCAGGGTAATGCCTGCATACTGTGAATGACCAGCAAACCAGCCAACCCCCCTATCAATAGATGATATAGAGATAAAATCATCAGCTTCGATAGTGAGGCCACTATCATAAAAATCGACCTGATTACCTTGCGTCAGAGTCCAACTCTTACTGAACTTGCTAAACCGCACAACATTATCACTTGATGAATATATGACATTCCCTTGATAGTCGAACAGTTCCAGCCCGTAATCAGACGTACTTTTTAGGTTTGAGTACATGCACGAGACATATTCCAGTGTATAGTCTTGTAAGTTTGGATTACCTCGAACAGCAGAAACCACCCGGAACCCGGTCCAGTTGCCGGGGGCGCCTAAAAGTATGGTAAAGATACCGAGGTCGCTATGTACGCCCGAGACAAAACGCACGAATACCTGAGGTGGCTCCTGAGTCATAATCGGTTTATTGAAGTTGACAGACCCTTGCCCCTCTACATTCGTATACTGAGATGTTATTTTGAAAGTCCCCCTTTCTGAGAACACCATAATTTTGTAGTCACTGGAAATTAAAATGGATCCATAATCATTTGTAACAGACAAGCCGAAATCAGCCATTCAAACCACCCTGACTACTTCAATTACGCATTCAACAGTGCTTTCAACCCATGACTCTATCCACCCACCTGTACCGTTTGGCGCCCTGTAATTTGCATATGGAATAATTGCAATCTGCGTTCCGCCTAAATCCCGATAGGTAGGAATTACAGAACGGCCAAAACTAGAACCGGTATTATAGTTTCGAGGTGTTATCGTTACAAAGCATGTAGATGGATTATATCCAGAAACATCCATCAAAATATAATCGCTACGTGGGGCTGGCCTTGCGCCTCCGCCTGATGGGTTGGCTGGTAGTACCATGACCGCGAGTTTTTGTAGTGTGAAATCACCCATATCCAGAGTGAGAGCTCCACTTCCATTCCATACGTTTATCCCGAAAGTCATGCAGTCAAGTCTCCGAGTTGGACGCGTTTAACCCCGTTCTGGTCGAACACCTTGATTGCGCGATTGGTCATTGTGAGACGGCCTCCACCAGGCGCCGGCCCGTTGAACTCAAGGTTTCCGGCTTTATCGAGGCGCCAGCCCTGCACGCCGGCAATGTAGTTGTCCGATTGCAGGTACTGACCAATCTTCAGCATCGTAATGCTGCCGTCCTGGATGAACGCGGAGTTCATGAACACCTGCCCACCCTGCACCGCAAACGGCACCGAGATAGCGCCGCCGGCAATCGTGTTCACAATGGCGAACCGATCAGCACTGACCAAGAATTGGCTCTGCAATCCCGCTGGACCATTCTCGATGCCAAGACCGATACCTGCAGCGATGTACTGCCCGGTACCTGAGTTGTATTGCATCTTCACCGACCAGCTCGCAGCGAGCTTTCCGTTAACGTCGTTGACGATCGACGTGTTCTGCTGGATCACGGTTTGCTGGTTGCCGACAGTGGTGCTGACTTGGCTAAGCTGCTGAGCAGTTGCCTGCTGGTTGGTGACAACGACTTCTTCAAGAAGCGTGACGTTCGCGGAGTTCTCGGCCACCTTCGCGTCGAGCATGACGAGACGTCGAGCTGATGCTTCATTTTCCGAAGCGCGCACCTTCTCCTCGGCCGCGATCGCCGCCGTACTGGTCCAACCCTTCATGGCGTCGGCCAGGTCACCGTCCCCATCATCATCACGGTAGGACGCCCGGAGCGCTTGAAACGCTGTCGCTTGAGCGGTTGCCTCTCCATCCAGTTCGATGATCCCAGCGGTGTTGGTGGCGACCTGCTGAGCCAAGCCATTGGCCGTTTCCACAGTCTGACCTACGTCGAGCCAGTAGAGCGGATTCGGCGGCGGGGTTCCGACCGGTACCGGGCCGGTGGCCTGATATATCCGCTTGCCCTGCACCACCAAGTCGTACTCTTCGTAGGTGTCGTCTGGGTTGTAGCCTTTCAGCCCATCGAGCGCATCAATCTGCGCCTGCAAGCCAGGGATCTTCTCGATCTCAGCCAGAAGATCCTCGCCGAGTTCCGTTTCGGTGATTTGTCCGGCGATCATTTCCAGAATGGCAGCGGCGTCAGAACTGGATTGCCCCTGTACGCCAAATCCGATCGGATACCACGGCCCGATGTTGCCGATCTTGTCGACGATTCGCCCCCAGAAATAGAAGGTCACACCGGCGCGCAGACCGAGCATGGAGAAATCACTCTGCGGATAGGCCAGGTCTGTAAGCTTGGTCGCGGCATCCAGTTCAGTCGTCGGGCCGTACCAGATTTCCGTGCGCTGGCTGTCCTCCGCGCCAGCAGGGAACCCCCACTTGAGGTAAATACCGAACAGCAACGGTGTTGCGGTCAAGAAAGCCAGCGCCGGTGGCAGCCCCTGCTTACCGCTGAGGTTGGTCAGGATCGAGTTGCGCCATGGCGACGTGATGTCGAAAGCACTCACCGCACGCACTCGGGCCACATAGGCCCCGGCGTAGATGCCAACCACGTCAACGTTGGTCATGCCCGTGCGTTGCAGCTTGATCCAGTTGCCGCTGTCCTTGCGCCATTCCACGTCATAGCCGACCGCGCCATCCACGGCGGGCCAGGTGATCGTCATGGTGGCCACGGCCAGACCCTGCACGACCGATGAAGTCGACGACAGCGAAACGCTAGCCGGCGCCGGAACGACGGTGATCGGGATCACGCTGATCGGGCGTTCTTCAAGGCGAGCGCCAGTGTCGATGAATGCGAACTTGCTCGGTTCGAATTGCAGCGCGCTGATTTCGTAATCACCCTCGGTGGTGCGCTTGGTGCGCAGCACGCGATAGAGCGGGATCGCCAAGTCATCGGCGTCGAGCGCCCATTGCAACTGCGCCACCGGCGGTTCGCTGTAGGCGACTGTGACGGTTACGGCGCGGCCGTTGACGCTCTGCACGGTCCGACCTTCGGCGCGTCCGCCCGGCAGGTTGATGATCAGACGATCACCGGCCTTGGCCTGGGTGTCGCGATCGAGGGTGATCACACGCCCCGCCACCGCCGAGATCCGGCCGCCGACTTCACGGCCAGCCAGCAGCGAATCCGCCACCGGGATGATGTGCCCCGGCAGCGGAATCACACCTTCCATGCCGGTCTTGAACGACACGGTGCGGTCTTGGTTGTTGCTGAGGATCGCCCACTTGCCACGGCGCTGAGCCTCGGACGCACGCGTGCAGCCAATGGCGCTCAGCTCGGTCGGACGGTCGCCGTAGCGGCGCTGCAGATCGAGGTCGGCGAATGGAATGACGTCGGTGTCGTAGTTGTTTGCCGGATTGTCGTAGCTGACCAGCGCCCGGGTGTAACGAGTCTTTGCCGATGCGCTGCCATAGGAGAATTTCCCGTCGATGACGTTTGCCCGGGTAAAGACGTAGTCGAAGTCTTGCGCGCGCGGCATGTCGGCCTGCATCACCAGTTGACCCTGCGCCCAGTAGGTCATGCCCCGATAAATCGCCGAGATATCTCGCAACAGCGACCAAGCATCAGCCTTGCCCTGCAAGTTCATGTCGCAGAGGAAACGCGGTTCCTGGCCGCCCAGCCCGTTCGGCACCAGTTGATCGCAATACTGGGCGATGCGGTAAAGCTCCCACTTATCCACCATGAAAGGCTTGATTCGCTTGCCCAGGCCAAAACGGTCTTCGGTGCACACGCCGTAGGTGATCCACGCCGGGTTATTGGTCCAGGCCGACTTCATCGAGCCATCCCACGTCCCGGTATAGGTGCGTGCGATCGGGTCGTAGTTGCTCGGAACCATCCAACGCCGGGCCTTGCACTTCACGGTCACGGCCGGGATGTTGGTGAACTGCTCGGCGTCAAATTCGATATAGAGCAGCGCAGTGTTCGGATAGCGCAGCTTGGCGTCGATCACTTCGGTGTAGCCGGCTACCAACATGGTGTCGGCGATCTTGTTGGTGTTCTGGTTCGGCGTCAGGCGGCGCACGCGGATCTGCCAGCCAGTTGTTGCGTCCGGCAAATCGATGCGGCGCGAGCGCTCGTAGCGCGTGGTGGTCTTGCCGTCGACGGCATCCATCAGCACCTGCTGATAGGCGCCGCCATCGGTGGCCACATCGATCGCGTATTCGATACGGTAACCGCCGACGTTGCCCTGGTCATCAGACCGTTGCAGCGCCGGCCACGCCAGACGCATGCGTACAGCGGAAAGCTGGGTGTTGGTGATCGAGCGCACCCACGGCGAATCGCTGCGCAGCTCGATGTTGAGCGATGTCTCATTTTCAACTGACGGAATGCCCGGGATGTAGGTCTGATCCACCGAGCCCGGGCGCCAGTCCCACTTCACGTTCGGGAAGTTGTAGTTGCCGCTGGCATCGCGGATCGGCGTGTTATCCAGATAGATGTCGTAATCGGTCGGGACGCTGTCGAACTCACCCTCGCCCACAGCGATCAGCAGCTTGGCCAAGTTGGTCGAGCGCAGGCTGTCACTGGCTTCGGTCGGCGACTTCGGCTTGCTGCTGCCGCCTTTCTCACCGTGGATATCGATCTGTGCTGCTGCGCCCATGCTTTCCTCCAGGCATAAAAAAACCGCCTCAAGGGCGGTTTGGTCACAAGCGCTGAGGCTCATGTAAAGTTTCATCGCACAGATAGCAAAGCGGATTAAATTCCAAGTAATTGCGCGAATCCGTGGAAACGATTCTCCCATCAAAAGCCCTCCTTCAACTTGGAGGGCCAATCCCTCCTCGTTTGGGTGAGGGTTTTTGCTGTCAGGTCTTATCTTCAGCCAGGATCGAGGCTGAGATGATCATCCCGCCCCACCGGCGTTCGCCGATACAGATCGGAACCGGGTTGCCACTGGCCGTGGTGTTCTTGGCGCTGCCGAAGGCGTAGGACGGTGAGTTCTCTGGGGACGCGCTTTGCTTCAGACCTGAGGCTTGGGGGCTGAGCATCTGGATCACGCCGCCGGCGACAAGGCCGATACCCGCGCCAATCAGCGGCGCACCAAATGGCGTGGTCGAAAGAAACGTACCGGCAACGATCAGAACAGCACCGACAATGGTTTGAATCAACCCAGCCTTCTTGCTTCCATGGATGACCGGCACGATACGAATGTCGGTTGCACCACCCAAGCCAAATTCCGCTTCGCCAACGTTCTTTCGATTGCGAAACACGGCGAAGCGCATGCCCAGCCGATCAAGGCGCTGAATCTCCTCCTTGAACCCCTCAAGCGTCGCCTTCAATGCTCGGAAGGCTTCCCAAGTCTGACCAGAATCCAATACTCGACGATGAACTCTGCCAAATTTGGCCGCAAGAGAACCGGACAGTTTGATCGTAGTCATCGGCTGATAGTGAGCAACGCTCGATTGCATGACTTTCTCCAGGCATAAAAAAACCGCCCGAAGGCGGCTGATTGCGAATTCATTTACTGATAATCAACGTACGGTCCGAGAAAGAAGCCGCTCATATCTCCACTGATTCGGTAGAGGCTTTCTTTGCCGTTTTGCACATTGGCAGAGATCGTACGAATGGCTGCCCCGCCACACAGCCCGGAGCCAGCGAGACCTGCTCCAATACTTGGATTACCCGGCGGCAGATAAAAGGAAGCGCGCTGACCGGTGCCGATTTTCGCGGCCTTCCGGCCATCGACATACACGACGATGTCACAACCCGATCCAACCATTCCCGAGTCCCGGACGACCGTTACCTTGCCGCTTTCGCCGGTTGGTTTGGTTTGAAACGCGTACAGCTCATCACGCGGCACCGGATCAGCCTGGCTCACCGGAATAGCGGAAGACGCACACCCCGCCAACAGCGCTACCGCCAGCGCTCCTAAGATCACTTTCATGCAGGTCACTCCTGTGGGAAAGCTGCAAGATTACACCGGATCTGCGCTGTACGAATCAACAGTAACGGCACCGTGCACGCTGTAGTAGCGTGATGCCTCACGTTCAGGGGACGAATATGAAACGGAACGCCGACTTATCTGAGCAATTTACCGAATCACTAAGAAATACTCCCGTCGGAGGAAAGCTTGTATTCAATTTTCGAGGCGTACCCACTCCTGTCGAGGTGAAATTTATCTTTACGGGTGGATGGGTCGTAACCCAAGTACTTCACCCAGGCGTTCCACTTGAAATCGTCAAGGGCGAAGACGGACACCTTTTACAGGTCGACATCACCCTAATGCCGTACGACGGCTTGAAAGCAACCTGAGCAAGGGATTCCCCAGTCCTTTGCCTGCAAACCCAAGGACTGGGATTGCGCCAATCTCGGCGCGGATAACGCAAGGAAAGTGACATATGACGAACAGAACCGCCGAACAGCGCATAGCTGATCTTGAGACGGTGTTAAAAACTGCGATCGTTTTTAACACGAATGCCATTGGCACTTTGAGCCGAAGAGTCACCGAGGGAAATCCGGCGATTGCCGCCGTACTGGCAACTGATCTCGCAGCTCTGAAATCGAACTCCTATAGCGGAATCGACAAGGGTCTCCATGATCAATATGTCGACAGTCTGATCGCTGTTATCACTGGGAAACTATGAATCCCGCGGCGATAACCTGGCCCTGCGCATTCTTTTGCAACAAAACGCTCCACGCTTGAGCCAGGACTGATTCGCCAGCTTCATGGCGCGCATTGTCGCGGATGACAGCTTCGACAATGCGCACTTTACCGTCTTGTGTTACTTCAAATGGCTGACTCATAAATCTATCTCCCGCGGACTGGCCGCGTCATTTGGTTGGTTGTGCATTTTTGTGCCTGAGAATCAGGCGTGTTCGGTCAAGCCAAGGGCCACCGAAAACGATGACCTCAGACGGTCTCCCGTACAGGTGGTGCAGCAGAAACGGCCCCGGGCCAAACGTCGCGGCATCCTCACCGGGCAGCGCAGGATCAGTGCCAAGGAATATTCCGGCGTGGTTCGGGTAAACGGTGCGCCCCACTTCCATCACGATCATGTCGCCGCGCTGCGGCTGGTCGACGCGGTAGAAGCCGGCTGCCTCGTAGTTCGCCTCATAGAGGCTGGTGTTGTCCTTGCTTTCCCACCAGCCATCAGCGCGCTTGAATGCTTCGAATTCCAGCCCCCACTCGCGCTTGTACCAATCGGCGCACACCTGCCAGCAGTCCCAAGCCCCGTGCACAAAAGGCCGTTTCAGCAGCGGCACCTCGCCGGTCGGCACGATGGTGCGCAGGTCTCCTTCCGGCCAGCTCAGGATATGCCAAGGCATTGCGGTCGCTTCGCACATGGCGAGGTCACGCGGTGACGGTCGGCTGGTTGCGTCCGGATGCGAATGAACCACGCCGATTACTTCGCCGACGTCTTCGGCCACTGCGTACTCCTCCGGATCGATACGGAACTCTTCGTTCGGCTCAGTCGAGACATTGATGCAGGGGAAGTATTGTTGCTTTCGCCCGATCGCCAGCAGCAGACCGCAGCACTCTTTTGGGTACTCGGCCGCCGCGTGCGCCTGGATCGCATTCAAGATGTGCTTTCGCATGTCAGCTCCGTGCGATCAGGGAAACAGCCGGGAAGCCACCGAACGGCAGCGGGTTACCCTCTCCGAAGCGCGGGATGCAACCTTTGCCCAGCGTGGCGTCACATTCATCCAGCTCCGGGTTGTCGGTGACGATGCCGTCCTTGGTCACGTATGGCCCGGTGTATCCGCAGTTCGGCCCACGGTAACCACCGGTGAGGCACCAGTGGCAAAGGGTCGTGGCCTGCCGGCCGATCGATTCGTTGCCCACGTCGCCCGGGCTGGCCAATTCCCAACTTACGTTCTCCCCGTCCTCGTTCGTTTTCTGGTCGATGTACCAGACCTCGATTGTCTCTTGGGTTGGATCTGCCGTTGGATTGCCGGCCGGAAAGTTGGCGGCATCGAGGTAGGTGCCGAGCGTGTGCCGCATCGTCAGCTTGAATTCGAGTAGATCCTCGAACGCCAGACAAAGCGCAGTGATGCGGCCGTTTACGTTGCCCACCGACAGAGTGGGCCGGACCGCCGTGCCGTCGCCATTTGCCTCGATCCCTTCAATCTGCATCGGCCAGGCGCTGTACTCATTGCCCTGCCAGTAGATCGCCTTTGCCGGGAGCTGGTCGGCATCGTCGCCGGCAGCGATCAACTCGGCCGCCGTATGCGGAATCGCGTGCCCGTGAAAGCGCAGAACGTCCGCACCGTAGTCCGTGCCGTCCAATTCGAAGAGCAGCACTTCGCTGCCAGGCTCAAGCACCTGAATGTCACTGATCAGCGGCATGATTGCCCCTTATGGTTTGAATGCCCGCTCGAACGTGGCGGTGAGTTTGAAGACCTCACCGCCCATTGGTGTGGGAGCGGGATTTTTGCAGGTGAACAGTCCGAGTTCGCCGAGCGGCGTTGTCCAGAGAAACGCCTTTGCCCCGGCGTGCCTATCGAGGAACGCCATGATCTGCTGCACCTTGGCCTTGTGGCCGACGCAGGTGATCGGGTAGGAGTCCTCCTTGTTGTTTGGTCCGTCGCCGACATTTTGGGCGTAGCCATTGCCGAACTTGGAGGAGCGCACCCGATAGTTCATATCGGGTGTTTCCCCGCGCCCGGTTGGCCAGGTGAATTTCTCGATGGCCATCAGGCCCTCCCATTTGCATTTCGGAAGCTGGTACCGCCCGCGCGCCAAGAGTCAGCGACGGCTTTCTCGGCCACGGCCTGCATTTGCGATTGCAGGTTTCTCGACAGCGCCTGCTGGTCGATCTGCATCCCTTCGGAGCCTCGATCCTGCGTCACCACTGTGACCGGTGCGCTGATGCTGATCGCAGTCCCGGAGCCACCGCCGGCGGCGAGAACACCCAGCTTGCCGTTGGAAGTCCGGGTCAGCGGCATGATTGCCTCCGGCCCCGCCTCACCCATGACGCCCGCCCGGCCGCCTGCCATCCCGAAGGCGGTTGGCGTGCTGACGATGTTGTTGGTGAATGCGCCGCCATTGGCGAACATTTGCACGCCGGACGACCAGGCGCCGCCGAGCGCTTGCGGGAAGTAGTTGCTGGAGTATCCCGCCGACGATGCGCCGAGATTCGACGACATCGCACCCGCTGATCCAGCCGCCAGCCCATTACCGCCACCGCCGCCAGTGAAGTAACTGGTGGCGGCACCCACGAGGCTGCTCAGCAGCGCCGAACTGGCCTGCCGAGTCGCGATCCGCGCCATGTCCGCCAAAATCGACTTGGTGAAGTCAGCAAACGACAGCTTCCCTGTCATGGCGAAGTTGACGACGGCGTCTTCCATCGAGCTGAAAGCGTTACCGAACAGGGTCTTTGTCTGGCCGGCGATATTGCTCGCCGAGTCCAGGTAATTGGCCCAAGCCGACGTTGCGCCCTTGGTCCAGTCCCCTTGAGCTTTCTCGACATCGGCGTAGTTCTGCCGGATCTGATCGGTTGCGGCCTTGTTCGCATCGGCGAGAGCCTGCGACTTGCGGGCGAACTCCTCCTCCGACATATTCCGCGACGTATCGGACTTCTGGTTTGCCAGTTCCAGTGATTGTTGAGCGAACCGATCCTGCTGACTGTTCAGCTCATTGTTGAGTGCGTTCTGTCGATCGCCCTGCCCGACGCCGAGAACAGCTCGCTGCCCTGCCAGCTCCAGCGCTCGCTGCTGTTGAGCCAAGGCCTGAACGTAGGTGGTGATCGAACGTTCTTGTCGGGCGAGACGGCCGGTCTCGTTTGTGGCCAAAACCTCGAGCTGGCTGTCCGCATCTTTCTGCGCTTTGACCATGCCCGCGCGGGCGTCGGCGATCTTCTGGTCCAGTTGGATGCTTTGTGCGGCAGAGGTGGTTTTCTTCGCCTTCGCGGCTTCCAGTGCGGCAATCTCTGCCTCGTAGGCTGCGGTTACCTCGTCGCGCTCGTTGCCGATCAGTGCTTCGCGTTTCAAGGCGTAGTCAACTTGAGAAACGAGTCCGGCCTTCTGCGCGGCGTCCAGTTCCTTCTGGGCGTTTTTGTACTCTTCGCTGATGGCTGCGAGGTTGTTCTTGGCGTTGTTGAAACTGGTCAGATCAACCTGCGACCCGGCCGCTTTCGAATCCTTGAACTGGTCGTTGATGTTCGCCAGGTTCTTATCGATCGCGGCCCGATTCAGGCGCGGGTCATTGGGGGCTACCTTGCGGATGTCTTCGAGCTGCCGCTTGTACTCCTTGATCGCGTCGGTACGTTTCTGCTCATTCGTCCACGCTGACTTGGTGAGTGCGTCTACCTTCGCCATTGAGGAGACGGCATCGCCCTGAGCTCTCGCCTGCTCTCCTTGCCATTTGGCGATATCGGCTTCGGCAGCCTTCTGATCCTCCAGCATGTTGAGACGATTCTGGTAGAGATCGATCATCTCCTGCTTGTTCTGGAACAAGCCGATATTGCCAGCCTGAGCGCTCGCCAAGTCGCGCTGAGCTTGCTCGATATCGGCGCCGATATCGCTGCGCCCGATATTCTTCAATCCATCAGCAGCCCGAGCAACGGCGTTGTAGCCCTTCTCCCAGAAACTCAGATTCTCGAGGATTCGAGGTGTGCGCTCGTTGATTGCATCAGCGAACGACTCGGTGGCCAGCTTCACGGCGCCGGCATGATCGCCCTGCTTCTCCAGCGCGGTGATTTGCGAGTAAACCGAAGCGGTCAGGTAGTGGTACTGCTCATTCAGCGCGGCAGAGGCTTTGATCGGGTCGTCGGCGAGCTTGGCGAACTCCGCTACCGTCTCGCTCACTGCCTTGCCGGTCGCTTCCTGCATCGACACCGCGGCTTGAGTGATGCCCGTAAAGCTCTCGCCGGCGATCTTGCCATTGTCGGCAAGCAGAGCCAGCACGGCTGCGGCTTGGCCAATGGTACCAACGGTTGCGCTGACCTGACGGGCCATGTCGCCCAATTGCCCGGCGCTCACACCGGCGTAATTGCCGGTGAGGATTAACGATTTGTTGTAGCTGTCCTGCTCCTCGCTGCCCTTGTAAAAAGCGTATGCCAGTCCACCCACGGCAGCGGTGGCCAGCGCAAGCGGGCCAAGAATGGCAAGCAGTCCCGCCGCACCCTCACCCGCACCAGCGCCCAATTGTGCGACTGCGCGAACGCCGCTACCCCAGTCTCCCGAAGACAGCGCATTCCCCAGTTGCACGACGTTTTCCTGCGCCTGGCGCGTGCCGAGTCGCAATTTGTCGAAACCGGTGGTGGTTCTGTTGAGCTTGTCGTAGTCCTTGTCGATCTTGCTCAGGGCGGTGTTGTACTCGTCCTGACTGATCCGGCCTGCATCCAGATGCTTGCCCAATTGCTCGACCTGGGTATCCAGCTTCGCCAGTGCGGCGCGGGCGGGGTCGATGGCGCCCAGCAGGCTATTGAGTGCCTTCTGTTCATCCATGGCCGACTTGGCCAGCGCTACCTGCTGCTTGTCGAGCTGCGCCGAGATCTTCGCGGCCTCAGCCTCGCCATAAGCGCCGGTCTTGGTCAGCTTCGCCAACGCATCGCGCTGTTTGGCAAGGTCCTGTGTGGTCTTGGCGTTGGTAGAAAGCGACTTCTCCAGCGCCTGCATTTCATTCATCAGCGAAACGGCGGACTGCTCGGCCCGGCCCCCGGCCTTCGCCATTTCATCCAGGCTCGATTTAGCCTCGATCGCATCGGCCGAGTCGATCTTGACGCCGAGTTCTGCAATGTTCATCGACTCACCTTGAATAAGTGCCCGAGGTTACGGGCTGTTTTCCCTTTCCTCCGCCATAACGCGCAGGGCTTCGCCTTCCAGCACCTGCAGGTCAGGAAAGATTTCAGCGAGTTTCTTTTTCTTGATGCCGAGGAAGCTGGCAACGTCTCGGATGCAGTTGTAATCGAGGCCGATGGCTCCTCCGGTGCCGACCCGCCACTGCGTGGACATTCGGTTGAACAAGAGAAAGGCCGGCCAGTTGCATGGCCAGACCTCTACATCATCACCGGACAAATCGGCAGCCGTCAGCCCGAGGATTGCCAACTGCTCAGCAGAGGGCCCGCTTTCGTACAACGCTGCGGCTGCTGCCCTCAGTTTCCCAGCCGGGCCTGACTGAACGCGCTCTGATAGGCATTCACTACAGCTTCGGCGGTACCCTGACAGGACTTCACAAGGGCAAGGATGCTCTTGTCGTCGAACTTGTCATCGAACCCCCAACCAGCGACCAGATCCTTGATCTGCTGCACCTGATACTCGGTTTCGGCAGCAACGACATCCGACAATGTGGTGCCCTCCCCGAACCCCTCTCGCATTTCCTTCGCCCTGAGGTTCCACTCGTCGAACAGCGCGGCGAGTGCCGGGCGGTCGCGATATTTGAAGGTGAACTCGATTGCCTCAGGCTCACACCCCACGACGGGGATGTGCACGAGAGCGTTGAACGTAGGGTTCTGAGCGATCCTGATCTTCGCCATGGGAAATCCTTATACGCCGGCCAGGTAACGGAGCGAGCGAGCAGAAAGCCCGATGCTGATGGTGCGCGTCATGACGTTGTTGCGCTCCATCGTTGGATCGGGAGTGATGCTCACATAACCCGGATAGAGGATCTGATCGCCATTGCGCAACTTCATGCGCACGACGGCCAGCTCTTTGGTGTCGTCGAAGCCTTCGACAGTCTCGACGTATTGCGCGGTCGGCTGATCTTCCACCACGATGGTGATCGTGGTCGGGTTGCGGTTGGTTGGAAACTGCTTGTCGTCGTCATCTTCCAGGTAGCCGACAGTTTGGTATTGCTGCTCGCCGCCGGAGGATGTGAAAGAAGTGACTTTCGAGATTTGCGTCCATCCAGATACCGGGATCACGGAGCCAGAACCTGCGCCGACAGTGAATTTGTCAGTGTTGGTGGTATTGAGACCGGCCAGCGCAAAGGCATCGGCAGTAACGCCGGACGCTTTTACTGCGCGATCGTTGATCAGCGCCCAACCGGAGTTGATCAGCAAAACGTCGCCGTTTTCAATGTCGTGCCCTACAGAGGCGGCGACCGGCGGTTTCGCATTGGTCAAAGCAGTAAAAGCGACGGCGGATCCCATAACGCTGGCGATCTCCAGCACAGCGCCGTTCGGCAGCGGGAAGCGTGCGGCCATGGTGTGTTTCCTCTTAAGTGCCCGCCTAACGGCGGTAGGTTATGCCCCAGCGGGCGGTTGGTCTGCGACACCTGCGTAGGTGAAGCTGGCCGGGACCGTATAGGTCGCGGACTCAGTGATAGTTGGCCCCTGATCTACTGGCTCAGTGATGAGGCCATCGAACCCGATGCGGGCCAGTGGCGTGTCTATTCGAAAGAGCTGTGTCAGCTCTTCAACAAGCGTTTCTGCGGTGGCCATGGCCTGGGCAGATGGACAGACGATGCTTATCTGATAGACGCCGGCGTATTCGTAGGCGTCCCCGCCGAGATAACGGCAAGTGGTGCTGGCTGGAAGCTGGAAGGCCCGGAGATAGGTTTCAGATGGATTCGGTGTAAATGGCTGATTCAAGTAGGCCACTCGTATTGGACGCGCAGCCGACCATGCGGCCAGCTTCGTCTCGATGGCCTGACGGGCACGTGCGTGACTCATACCTGATTATTCCTGATGGCCTCCTGCACGATCTGCTGGAAGCGAGCCACGGTGACCCGAACCATACCGCCGGGAGCCTGAGTCGAATGACCAAACTCCAGCGGGATCGCATAGGGCAAGTTGTTGATGATGTAAGCCATCTGACCGGCAGTGAAGTCGCTCATTGCTGCGACCAGCGCGGCAGTGGTTTCGGCGCCGCTTGGGTCCACCTCGTCGAACGTGACGCTCTCGACCACGCCGAGGGAAATGTGCCAGTTCGCTCGGAACCTGCCGCCGACGTAACCTTCCGGGGCTTTGATATCCATGCCGTCGTTGAGCTTGCGGCCTTTCTTGAGCCTGCCGCCCTTGGTGAGGTTGGCCGGATCGCTGCGCAGCGCGCTGTTGTGATCGTCGACGGCCTTGTTGTACACGGTCGCAATCGCGTTCTGCGCCCAGATCTCCGGATTACCGACGGGAGACATGCGGATCAGGCTGCTGCCGACCTCGATGATGATCTCGCGCACACTGGCGTCGATGGCTTCGCTGGTCTGGGCCGCAAACTCGGCGAGACTCAGCGCGAAGCTGCCGGATTGAGTCGCCATGTCATGTCCTCAACTGTGCCGTCCACGTTGCATCAGCAGGATCCGCGGACACGTCAATCACCCGCAGCCCGTTGACGATATCGCCAATGGCTGGGGCAGCCGGTACCGCAGTCGACACCCCGTTCTCCGACACGAACAACTCGTTTTGCAGCACCAGCAGCTTCTTGTCGGTGGTCTGAATGAGAGAGCCGTCGATTTCCTTGGACAGGTAGCTACCAAGAACACCGCGCCCTGCGTAGGTCAGAGTGGTCTCCGGCGTCTCGCCGCCCAACTCAGGGTCATACTCGCCCGCAACCTTACGCACACCGGTCACTGGCTTCACCGCATCTGCCAGGCCATCAGGATCATCGAACGCCTCAGCCATTTCAGCCTGAATCTCTTCGCGCATACCCATGATCAGATCCTTTTCAGCATCATCACGCCGGAGCGCTTGATCCAAGGCGCCAGCAGCGCCAGGGCGAAGTTCACACCCGCTGACTGATCAGTAGATCCGGCCACGTAGGTCTTGCTCACAGACGTGCCGGACTGAGCCGAAACCGTCTTGCTCTGCACTTCCTTCTGAGTTGCCGTGTACAACTTGCCCGCCGCCGCCTCCTTAGCGACCTGGGCGCCGGCTGTTTTGATCTCGGTCGGAACCGGATCGGGAACAACCCGCTTGATCTTGGCCGTGAGCCAGGCGTTGGCCATGGTCACGGCAAGGACCGGATCACCGGTGCCGGCCCAGCCTGGACCCAGCGAAGCGTCAACATCGGCAACGGTGATGAAGTCGGTCATGTGCATGTCCTTATTCGGCTGGCACCAGAGCCTGCAGGTCTTCTTTCTTGGCAACTGGGTCGAAGGTGATGCCCTTCGCCGTCAGCCAATCTTTCAGCTCGGGGACCTTCATTTTTAGAGGGTCGGTTTCGGCGTTTTCCGGCTCCTTGCCGTCCGAAACTTTGATGCCCGCCGCTTCGTATGCATCGTAAATTTCAGGCGCATCACCCTCGATGACCACCTCACTGGCAGTGCCAATGACACCGAAGAATTCGCTCAGCAGGCGGTAGCACACGCCGCGCTCTTTGCCCGGTTTGTCCGTATAGATAACTTTCATAAGTCACCTCAATTGCAGCCTGGCGCCCTTGCAGACGCCAGGGTAAGTGGAGGCCGGATTACGGCGTGGTGGTACCGCTGATCACGGCGGCGAATGGGACCTGCTTGCGGCTGAACACGCGCTCCCAGTTCGCAGCAGCGGCATACTGGGTCGCGGTTGGGCTGAGGTTCTGAGCCTCGGAGCCTTTCCAACTGAAGCCGGCAGGCTGGAGGATGTACGTCTTCCGCTCCCACAGCACCTCTGCGCCACCGCCGTTACCGCCGCCCGGTTTGCGCTCGATCTCCACCGGCACCTTCGGCGTGCCTTCGCCGTAGCCGAACGCGCCTTGGCCGAAGAACACCGACAGGTACTTGCCAGCGCCATACACCAAGCCATCGTCCATGAAGACCGGCTTGCCCAGGTAGGTGGCCAGGATGATCTTGCCGTCGGAGTCGCGCAGATACTCGATGAGGTCCTGCTTGACCATCTGGTTCATCACCACCGAGTGCACGCCGATCGCGCCGAACTGGTCGGCAGCATCGCCGGCGGTGAACGCTGCGTCTTGGAAGGCGTTCGCACTGATGGTCGCGCCAGCGTCGATGACCATGTCACCGCCGTTGTTGGCAATGTTTGAGGCGATGATGCCGCGCGCTGCGCCGAGAGCGTAACGCTGCCACTGGCGAGTCCAGTAGGTGCCGAAGCGGTTGCGGATCTGCTGCTGAGGCTCGCTGTTCGCGAGTTCGGCTGTCAGGTCGGCAACGCCATAACCTTTGTTGAGGTACAGGACGCGAGCACGCATGCTGTCCTGAGTGACTTTGCCGACCTCGCCCTGGTCGTTCGGGTCATCGTTGCTGATGTTCGGTGCTTCATCTGCGTTGAGATCCTGCCAGTAGCTGATCTCGGCGGTGCCTTGGCTGCCGGAGGCAATAGCATCCAGAACGGGCGAACGAGTCACGATACCCGACTCGTAGACAGCGGTTTTTTCCGGGCTATTTACCGGCTCCAGCGAGGCGTAGTAGTCACCGACGAAGATGTCGGTCAGTTGGGTAGTTGCCATGAATTAGGTTCCTTTGGTGGCCTGGATTTTCTTGAACAGCTCGGGGTTGTCGCGGGCGATCGCAGCGCGCTCGGTTTCCGTGTACTCGCCCCATTTTTTCGTGGCCTTGCCACCTTGATCACCGGTCGGACCGGCACCCTGAGCCCTTGGCCACAGGTGTGTTGCTGTTTCACGCAGCGATTCCGCCCATTCGAGCGGCGACAGCGGGGTTTTCCCGTCCTTCCCGTAAACGACCTCGCCGTCACGGTCGGTGGCAATCGCCTCGCCGTCTTCACTGAGTTTGAAAGTGCCCCGAGCGCGCAGGATGATGTCCTCGGCGGCCTCGGGGAGAGCGCCGGCCTTGATGGCGGCAGCGCGGATGGAGTCGGCCAGCACCTTGTCGCTGTACTTGGCAGCGAAGGCTTCGGCCTTGTCGGCGCGGGCCTTTTCGGCCGCGAGCTTGGTGTCGTAGTCGGTGCGCAGGCGCTCGGTACGGCGGGTGATGACCTCGTCCAGCTTGCCTTCGGCAATTAGCTTGGTCTCCTCATCCTGGCCTACCTTGGTAAGCAAGCCCTTCACGGCAGCGATGTCCAGGCCTTCGAACTGGTTCTTGAAGCCATCCAGTTCAGTTTTGGTGGTACGGAGCGAGCCAAGCAGCTCTGTGTTTTTGTTCTTGAGGCCCAGAGTCGCCGCTTCCACCGCTTCAGCGATCGCGGATTTGACTGCCGGGTCTTCAAGATCAATCTGGTTTTCGTCTGCCACTTGGTGCACCCCTTGGGTTTGGTCGGCCCGCTTTGCAGGCATAAAAAAACCGCCCACTGGGCGGCTTGGTGTGAATTCTGGTAATAAAAAAACCGCCACTAGGGCGGTTTTTGATTCGGTTGAATCGATGAGGAAGCGTTAGAGGTCGTTCAAGCGTTCAATGTTGTGTTCCCAACCTTCCTGATCCATAGGATCAAGCTCCTCCGGCCCCTCTTCCTCGTACTCTTCTTCCTCTTCAATCTCGTCGTTAATTTCTGTGTTGTCGATTTCTACTGGCATGTCGATCGCCTCTGATTGAAATGGTACAGCGGCGCGGTTTTATATACATTTCGAAAAACTTCGGCAAGGAATTAGCGTTTCAACTTATGACAGACAAACCACGCATTACGAGGTAATCAGCGAACTGCGTCCTGCTGGGTGCGTACGGCGGCGGGCGCATTCGAAACCCAGGCGTATCGCGGTTAAGCCGTGTGCGCCGGCCATTGGTCTCAGTGCAATGCGTTGGCTCCTCGATCTGGAAGCCCTGTTCGACAGCATATAGCTCGACCGCCAGCCGTACCTGGCCCCATTCCAGCTCAAAGGGCACGAACGTTTCGGAAAGCGTTTGATATTCGATCTTGCAGTCACGCCGGGGCCAGGCCATTGCCTGCTCAGGCTTGGCCTGGCGGCCCTTCCACTGGCGACTGTTAATGTCGGCCGCAGCGCGCAACAGCAGTTCAACTTGGTCAGCCTCAGCTTCAGGTATCCGGAACCCGTAGTAGTCGCGGTAGAAGGTCAGCTTCTCCAGCGGCACGAAGCTATTGGCGTCCGGCCTGCCCTTTCCGTCTTCAACGATGATCTGCATCGGCTTTCTCAACCCGGTGGAGCGCCGAGTGTAACGCCTGCTCGGGTGAACATGTCGGGTTCCACATCTTTCAGTTGCGCCAAGGTCAGCGGCTTGAACGACTTGTCGAGTTGAAGCTTGGCGAACTTCTCGGGAGTCAGACCGCCATCGCGGAACAACTTGGCCCGCACTGGGCCGAGCGCATGATCCTGAAAGCTCGCCGGCTGCGTTGCCAGCCACTCGTAATAGTTCAGGCTGGCATCAACTTGCGCACCGCCATTGCCTCCCACCGAAGCGCGCGTGGCGTCCTTGGCGAAAAGCTCCGAAAGCCTCGTTGTCGGCACGGTGGTTGACCGGCAGTTAATGTGCGCCGGCGGCAGCGGCCCTTTGCCCAGGTCGAACCGCATGCCATCCAAGCCCTTGCACTGCTGTGAGGTCTTGCGATCGAGTGTCGACACCCAGCGATAGCCCAGCACCACGTCGCTGTTGGCCTTCAGCGTTTCCATGCGCGCCGTGGTGGCGACATGCTGGATCGCAGTCTGCACCACAGAGGCGGCGTTGCGATTGCTCACCGCAAGGATTCCGTCCGTAAAGTTCTGCGCCGCGGTACCGCGAATCGCCTGGATGATCTGGGCATTGGTCTGGCCTTGGCCGAAGCCGAGCCTGATGGTGTTCGTCACGCGCATCGTCTCCGTGCGCGTCCAGCCGCTGACGAAGCTCTTCAGCAGCTTGCCGCCGTCGATGCCCTTCACCTGCAGCGGATAGGAGAACACCGCCGCGCGGATCACCGTGTTGGTCGGCACCACCGCGTCGATAGACAGCGCATTGCTCAGGCTGTTGGCCTCAAAGGTCGACTCATACAGCGCGATGTCGACCAGATCGGCCTGCACCAGGTCGCCGTAGGCCTTGTAGATGTCCAGCAGTTTGCCGTCCACCCGGGCCAGAAACTGCTCAAGACGGTCCCGGCTGTAGGTGGTCAGCTCCTTGCGAGTCAATTGCTCGCGCACCAGCTTGTCGATCTGGCGCAGGTACCTCTCGAACTTTTTGGCCTCGCCAGCCTTAAGCCGCTCCAGCATTACCGAGTGACGGGTCGTCTGCTCCAGCAGTTGGCTGTCCGCCTGCGCCTGGCTTGTCGTTGGCATCTTCTTTGTCCAGGTTGATGCCGGCCGACTCGCGCTCATCGCTGATCAGATCGGCTTCGTCTTCATATGGGCGATCCGGCAGCTTGCCGGTGGTGAGGTACTGCCAGTAGGTGTCGGCGCTGATCGTGCCAGCCATCACACCTTTCAGCAGCTCGGCGAGCACTTGGGCGTCGACCACCGGGGTCACGAACTCAGGACTTACCTTGAACTTCACTTGCTTGGAGTCGTAGCCCTTCCACTCAGCTGCGTACCGCAGCCCCTGCTCCACCGCTTCTGCCACCGTGACGACAATGCTGTGTAGCGTGGCGTGCTGGTCGTTCTGGCGTGTTTTGCGTGCCTCACCCGACTCGGTACCGTCGACGTCCATGACCTTGGCGCCGGCTTCAAGCGCGGCGTTCTTCTGGTCATCCATCGCCTTGCGAACGGCTTCAATTCCGGCGCCCTGGAACTCCAAGTAGCCACATTGGCCGGCTGGACCGAGGTCCCATGCTGCAGATGGTCCGGTCACGCTCAGCTCTACAGAATCATCAAGGCCAGACACCCATGGTTGCGGATGGCTGGTCTGGTGTAGCGCAGTGAAGTAGTCAGCGCTCAATTGATAGGACTTCAGCGCGGCGCGCGCCATTGTGAGCAGCGGCACCTCGTCCACTTCCGGCGAGTTGTCGGTCGAGCCGCAATAGATCACCGGCAGGTAGGAAAGGCCTTTGACCAGTCGGTTGTCGGTGCCAGTGGTGCCCAGTGGCTTCTCCTCCTCGACGATCTCGCCACCTTCGTTCCGTACAGCGGTGTAACAGGTCTCGTCTTGCATGAAGAACTCACGAAACACCGTGTCGCAGTCGTGGCTGTAGCGATCGCCGCCCTTCTTGCGAAACTCGCGGAACACCGAAAGGACTAGATCCTGCCGACCGCCCTGATCAGCGGTGTCCCAGTTGATCGCGTTACGCGTGGCATACGTCGAGAAATACGGCTCGCCGCGATCATCGATGTTCACCACCAGTGGCACCCGACCGTGCGAGATAGCTTGGCGCACCATTCGGAAGAACAGCTGCTTCAGACCGAAGCCGTCCGCCGTGGCGTTGTCCTCCAGCCCCTTAAGGCCGGCGGGCAGTTCGATCTCCGGAATCAGTCGCGAGACTAAGCCCATCATCGAACGCAAAGAGTCACGCACCCAGTGTTCGTACTGAGCCCGGTTCGTGTAGTTCTCGTAGAGATATTTGTTGCCGGTACCGTCGAGCTTCTCAGCTTCAACCATGCCGCTAGGCTTGGGCAGGTTGCGCTCATTCCGCTTGACGGCGCACTCACCCTCGAGCGCATCGTCCATCATTTCCCACTCGGCGATGTGCGCGTCGTAGTCCGGGTTTGTCGATTGCACTGGCATCAGGCCAAGCCTCCAATTCGGCGTGTTCCGCCTGTGCGTGTTTTGATCGGGTACCGCTTGGCAATGAAGTAGCCAGGGGCGTCCACCAGGTGGTCGTAGCCGGCCTTCTTATCGGGCTCGCCCTTGTCCGTGTAAATCTGGCGCTCCAGGCACTGCGTGTATTTCGGACACTGGTCGACGTTGACCAGATATCGATGCTCGCCGTAGGTATTGGCGAACATCGCGCACATGGCGTTGACCCGGTCCTTCACAGCGGGGTTGGTCGAATCCACCACTACGGTAAATCCAGCCTTTTTCAGCAGTGACAGGTCAGATTCGCTTGCGCTCTTGCTGCTTGTGTTCTGGCCGCTGGCGTCCGGGTAGATCGCAATGCTGTGGTCAGGAAAGCGGAGCTTGATCTTCTCGATCATCTCAGGCGTGTCCCGTACATCTGAAAACTCGCTGAGCGCCAGTGGCAGGTCATCGCGAATGACGTGCACGACTGCCGCCATCTTCATGACGTTGAAGTCCATGCCGATGTGCAGGGCCTCGCCGCGCTTAATGGTTTCGCTGGTGCGGTTCGCCTCACGATTGAACGTGTAATAGACGACACCCGCGTAGTTCTCAAAGCTGGCCTCGTATTCCTGTCGAAATGTTCGAGGGTCCATCTTGCGACGGGCAGCTTCCAGCTCTTCAGCCGGCACGTTGCCGCCATCGAGCGAGGTGTAGAGCCAGCTCTTGTGATCAGGCTCATGCCCCGGCCGGCCATCTTGGAACGTGTCGTAGCAGTGATTGAATCCCTTGGGCGTACCGATGCGTAGCGCGTGGCCGCCTTTCCGCATGCCGATGCCGGGTATCGAGTATTGGCAGGTCGAGAGCATCGGCCGCAAAACCTCCTCCCAAGCCTCCCATGGACAGTCCGCCCATTCATCCACCAGGACGAAGAACAGACCGGAGCCGCGCAAGTTGTCGTAGTTGTCGAGTCCCACCACGCGCATGACGTGGCCAGACTTGAGCGTGATCGAGCATTCCGTTTCGTTCGGGCGGTGTGCACGCCACGCTTCAGGGATCGCCTGCTTCAGTCGGCGCCAGAATACACGCTTGGCCTGCTTGAACGTCGGCGCGCCGTACCAGATCTCGTCCTCGACGCTCACGCCCCACTCAGCAGCCAGCCGAGCAGCTCGGCGCATCTCAGCTTTGCCCAAGAACGTCTTGCCGAACCGCCGACCACACACGGCATCGCGGAAGCGCGCCTGTGGTTGGAAACCCCAGCAGTAAATGTTCGCCTGTTTCGGTGTCAGCTTTACCGGCGGGTCATAGGTACGGGGTAGCGGGGACATTCTCATCAGGCTCCAGGGTGTACTCAGCAACGGCGTGCTGCTGGTCCGCTTGGGAGCCCAGAGGTTTTTCAGGTTCGAGGCGACGACTCACGTAAACGTCGCCCACTTCTTTGGCTGCCTGCTCCAGCAACTGGGCGGTCAGCGCCATGTTCTTCATGTTCTCGGCCTTCTCGGCCATGCGTCCCAAGGTGCGGAGTCGATACGCTCGGTTGGCGATCGGGATCTCGGCCGTCTCTTCGCGGAACCTCTTGCGGGTGTCGTTGAACAGCGTCTGCCACTTCACGTGCAGGTTGCGTCCAACGTACTTCGTTGGGTCGTATGCCTCGCACTGTTGGCGGGAAACTTCGAGCCCGAATCTTTCTTTGACGGACGCAACCACTTGCGATGGCGTGTCAAAGCAGGCGAGAGCCTGTACAACAAAGGCTTTCACCTCGTCTCTGAGTGCGGCCATAAGTGGGCATCCGTCAAAGTACTGTCAAAGTCAGGCCGACTTGAGCAGACAGGTTCCGCAGGCCCTCGCAATGTTCATATTTCCTACCTCAGCAGGATTGTTTGCAGCGTCCACCAGCTCTTGAACTTGAGGGCTCGCCCCATACCGACGCACCACACCGACGAACTCTTCAACGTCGTGTCCACGCATCTCAAGCTTGGGCAATCCTTCCTGGGTGAACTTGGGTGCGCCGTACTGATCGGTCGCCTGAGCGATGTGGTACAGCTCATGTTCGACCAGTGCGCAGAAGTCAGCGTCGGAGCATTGAGCGCAGTAGTCGGCAGCTAGTGTGATGATGTAGGCCGGCACGTCGCCGAACCAATCCATCATTTGCTGTTCCATTCGGACCTTCTGCCAACCACCAGCGCGGAACGCTATCTGTTCAGCCTGGCCAACCACCGTCCGACCCTTCTTCGTGAAGGCAGCAGACGCCCACATGACTCTCACGTCCGCATCGATCAGATGGGCGTGGTCTTCGTTGTGGATGCTGCCGGTGTCGGCGAGGATCTCGGCCTGGAGCCACTCCCAAACCTCGGGAGCCGGCAGCAGTCGGATCCCTAACTCAGATAAATCAGAGAGTTCAAGTAGTGACGATGGAGGAAAGGGCCTTTCCATGCGTTTACCTGATCATAAATATCGGGGGGGAAGTATCGTTATCGTGCGGCAACCCATACGGGCAATACAAAATGAGAAGCTCGCCGAAAAGCGTGAGTGCTAATCAAAGCGAGCTAATGTTCAACCAACTACCGAGTAAATGCTCACTTTTTAATGAGCGTTTCTGGATTAAAAGACGCTGATTGAAGGTTGTTTTTTTGATCGAACCATTGGCAAAAAATCGTGACGTTGAACTCTTGCTCAGGATACAACCTGTCCTCAAGTGGAGGCTGTACGTCATCGACGTAAGATACCGTCATGATCGGACCGCCGCTTTTTAATTGAACCTGGTCACCCTTTTTGAAATCCGACATTGCCTCACTCCATTAGGTAATTGAGTCAGCATCATCGTTTTCTCTCAGTAGAAGATCAACCTACCCTTCCACTCCATCGAGCAAGACATCAATCAGCTTCTGCTCACCCAGGCGCATGGCACCCAGGCACTGCAGGTCGTCGCACTTGGGACCAAGCCCGAACACCGTCACTTCGCCTTTCGGCCCCATGATTGTCAGCGCGCCCACAGTGCATTCCGGATGAACACCGGCATCGAGGTCATCTGCGATCTTGCGCAGCGTCTTGGCAGCATCGCGCCATCCCTCGCGTTTGAAGTCGATGAGCTTGGCGGTCATGCGCTTACCTTCTGCAGCCATTCTTCAATGATGCGCTGCACTACCGGCTCGGTGAGGATGGCGGAAGGCTGCTCACCGTCGATCACTGACTGGACCAGCGTGCGCGGGATGACATGAGCGCCATTACTCGCTGCCACCATCAGGTGCGGGCGATGGTCCGCAAGATGGTGAATCTCGGCAGGCTTGAAAACTGCGCATCGCACACAGCGCCCGCAGCCTGTTCCGAGTTTCATGTCACCGCGGCAGGTTGGGCTGGTATATCCGTTACTCATGGCTCTCTCCTTTTGGTGTCGCGACACAATTTGCACTCTCGCGAAAAGTGTCGCGACCTACTTGCTCTTCTGTGCGGCGGCGTATGCGGCCTCACACGCAAATCCGGCTATTCGGCTTCGATCAAGCGCTTCTGCCAGTCTTCCCGCTTCTTCGTCAGCGCTTCTACGCAGGTCGGCGAGCAGAACGGTAAGGTCGGCTCTTGCCTTGCTTCCGCTGGCAACCTCGGAAGCACAAGACTTTCGCTTGGCGAGGAGGTCGGTGATTTGCTGCTGCAGGCTGCGAGCCCGGTTATCAGCAACAACAACGGCAGCCGACACATGCTCAGTGTTGGCTTTCGCATCATCGGAGACTCGGTTGATGTCATTGGTGATCTCGCGCTGAATGCGGAGCGTGTTGGTGAGCGAGTCCACGCGGGCGGTGGCGGTGTCGCGCTCGGCGGTGATGGCTGCCCGATCGTCCTTTACGCTATCCAGCCGAAACGATAGGTAGCCCACGGCTGCGAGCGCTGCCAGCACTAACCACGCCCACACAGGGACGAGCTTCAGTAAGGCGCTCATGGGGCCTGCCGCTCCACGGCTTCGTTGACCTTCTCCGCTGCCTTGCTCGCCGTGTCGGCGGCCTGGACTGCCGAGTTCGAAGCCTCCTGCACTTTCACCGCTGCATCCTGCGTCTTCTCGGCAAGGCTGTTGAGGCGAACGTCACGACTGCCCAGCGCTGCATCGTAGGCTGCGCGAACCTCCGCGAGCTGCTTCGTCTGTTCACTGCTGGCTGACCACACACCAGCTTGGAAGCCGAGGATCAGGCCGCCGGCCAGCAGCAGCGCTGCGATCACCCATACCTCTGCTCGACGCCACCAGCGGCGAGCGATGAATTCCATAGCGCATCTGTCCATCAGTTGATGCCTCCCAGCTTGGTACGCAGGCGGGCGATCTCTTCGCTCTGCGAGGTAACCGTGGCGGTGAGTTGTGCGACTTGGCTGGTGAGGGCTTCGATCTTCCCCTCCATCCGCCCAACTGCTGCGGCAAGCTCGTTGCGCTCTTTGGCGAACTGGTCAGCGCGGGCTTCAGCTTCCTTTCGCGCAACACGCTCGGAGTCCAGCAACTCATTCAGTCGGCGAAGAGTGAAAATATCGGCGTTATCCATCGCCCTGTCAGCAGCATCCTTTGAGAGGAATTTACGCAGCCAAAGGAAGGCGGCCAGCAACACGGTTCCGGTACCGCCCAGCCAGGTAGCTGTGCCTGGGCCGAGGTCAGTAGGATCCATCGCAACTCCATCGTGAAAAGCTGACCTGCTAGGCCAGCGCAAATAGGTCGGAGTCCGCTGCACTCCCAGCTCGGGGCAATGGGTGTGGGGAGCCGAAAACGAAAAAGCCCCGGCAAATGCCGAGGCTCAAAGAAGTGTTTAAAGCAAAAATCCCGACTCAACGGTCGGGACTTCTAAAACTCAAGCGACTTGCAACAGGTCTTCCTGAATCGACTTGATATCAATTGGCACATCACCATGCTCAAATTTGGCGAGGACATCCCTACGGCAAAGCGCCTGATACAGCTCCTCTCCGAAGGCGGTGCGCTCCATAGCGCCTAAAATCGCAATTGCGCCACCTCGCACACCAGCGGGGCGAATTAGATCAGCCTCCTGCATTTCTTCAGCGAACAACTCGGCAGCATCCGAAATCTCATTAAAGCTCTGGTTCAAGTTACAACCGGATCTTTTCAAGTCCCAGTAATACGTGGTGCCGATCAGCCCTGACATGTGGGACTGGTTGCCGCCCGTTGCGCCAGCCAAGAGACGCCTGATTAACTCCCAAACTTCCATGTAAAACTCCGCAGATCGAATACGAAAAACCCAGCTCATTAGCTGGGTTTTATGTGTCAATCCCTAACGCGCAAGATCGACAGGATGGATAAATACTCTCTCACTTTCTCAATCATTGCAATGGCTTTTTGCTACGCCGCACAACTTTCGATCAAGCCCTCCGCGTCAAGCAGCTCTTGTGCCGCTGTGAGTGCTTCGTTCACCTGATCATCCAGCGCCTTCCGGATCGATGATCTCCACCGGTAGCGGGTTGATTCCGGCTTGCCGTCATTGTCCCAGTTGGTGATGTCGTACCAAGCCGCAGGCAACACCGTGCAGGAGCGTTTCCCCTCCGTACCGCCAACTTGCGGAATAGCCCACGTCAGCACTGCACACTCCCTGAACCGTTGCGGCGCCGGCGACCTCACTGTGTTCAGCAGCTCAAGGATCGCGCTGTGCTTTCGCTCTTCGTGCGTTGAATACTTCGCTACCAATGCACGCCAGTGTGCCGGCGAAAGTGACTTGTGCAGACGGCCGAACACCCAGCAATCTTGGAGCAGTGCCGCCTCTTTGCCGACGATCTCCCCTTTCTGCTTGGCGCACTGCACCTTCGGCTCAAAATCGCAGCCCCCAGCAGAGCTAATTGTCTCAGCGGCCAGCGCGCGGACCACGGCGGAAATCACGTTGCGATAGGTCATGCTGCGGCCCTCCGAGCCAGTTTATGTCCGCACTTTTTGCAGCGATCCCAGTTACCCGGTTCGAACATTGGCATCTTGTCCGTGCTCACAGTGTCGATCCCGCAGAGCGACCGCCAGAAATAAGCGCGACCATGAGCGGTGACGGCTGCGTACGCCTTCTCTTGGTTGAAGTAATGTGCTTTGCCGGTGATGGGAAACATCGGCTTGAGCCAGCCCTTCGAAGGTCTGCTGGCGCCACCGGTTATTTGCGCAACTTGCGTCATGCTGCAGCCCTCTTCAGTTCTCGGGTCTTGGCCCGGTATTCGGCCTTGATGGTTTTGATTTCTTCGACAGTGTGTTTGCAGACCGGGTGCGGCCCTTCCAGCCAATCGACCTTTTCCGGGCCGATCAGCTGCATAAGCGAAAGCCGGTAATTCACCAAATTGCCGGACAGATGCGTATTGCACGGGGCGCACTGCTTCCACACGTTGAGCGGTTCGAATCGCAGCTCGGGGTTCGCGCCTACAGAGCGGTAGTGCCCAGCGTGGTATTGGCCTTCATGGTGGCGACCGCAGCTCACGCAAGGGCGATCGGAATCACGCAGGCGGACCCACTCGTTGAACGCGGCCTGGGCTTCGCGCATGTGCTCCGCCCTGCTCTTCAGCTTCTCCTTACGGACTTTGATCTCGCGGCGCTCGCACTGGTCGATCGCCTTGCGAGCTTTCTCTTGATGACGCGGGGCATCAATTGCTGCACATGCCGGACTGCATACGGCCTGCCCCATCCGCGAGGGAATGAAAGATTTCCCACACGATACGACACAGCATTTCTTCGGCTTTGGCTGCTTCCTTGCGATCGTCATGCAGCCTCCTGGCTCAGCAGATCATCGAAGTGCACGCCCTGATGGGCGAATCGCGCGACGATACGGTCGGTGTAGGCCACGCCCTGGGCGCGGTTGAACAAACTGGTCACCGGGAAGCCGTCCGGGCCGAAGAGCTTGCAGCCCCCCATCATTTCTAGCTTTGTCGCGTACGGGAGATGCCGCATCACCCGGTACCACTCAGCCTGAAACCCGGCGTCCTCGTTCAGCAGGATCTGCACGCCGACGTGCAACTTGCAGTACCGGCGAGCGTCGGCCTCATCGCCAATCTGGGTCATCTCTGCGATGCGCTTGTACATCGCGAACCACAGCCGGTTTTGGTCGAGCGTGCGGTCCTTTCCCGGGCGTAGCGATACGACGACGAACTTCTTGTCGCGGTACATGGCGCTAAGCTTCGTGATGGCCTCGGAGAGTTTCGCCTGACAGTTCACGGATATTTTGTCAGCCATGGGTGGCCACCTTGTTCGGCAATCCGTTGATCAACTCGCCGAGCTGCTGTGTCAGTCGTTCGTTCTCGGCCAGCAACTCCAACGCCACCTCCTCCACGGTCTTCTCCCCAAGGAATTCCTGCAGCGCCTCGGTGTTGCGCTTCCAGTCTGCGCAGTCGGCACGGTAGGACGCAGCTTCGGCCCACAGCAGCTTCTGGAGTTTTTGTTTGTCGATGGTCATTGAGCAGCGCTCCTTGCTTCCAATTGTTCGGCCTGCTGAATAAGCAGCGCCCGGCGATCCGCCAGCTCATTGGCTGCCAGAATTCGCAGTTCTGTTTTTTCCTCGGCCGATGCTTGGCGCATTGCAAGCATCGAGTCCTTCACCGCGGCGAGCTTCTCGCGCAGTTTTGGCGAAGACCGCGCAACCTCACCGGTGAGCAGCGCAACGACAGCCCGCCCGTCTTCAGTAACCGGCGCGACACTCAAGTCGGCCAAGTACAACTGCCCGCGTTCATGTGGGATCCGTTGCATCTGCACCGCCTTGGTGATCGCCTGTGTGCGGCGGCTGGCATCGAATCCGACTGACACGTGCCAATTGACGTTTTTGTTGTCCTCACGAGCCTGACCCACCAAACGCTCGTAAGCGCTGTTGAACGCCATGCGCGCACCGACCTTGTCGCCGGCATCGAGGACAGGTTTTGCAGCAGCCAGCGCGAGCTGGATTTCATCGGTCAGCACCACGGTTTCGAACTCGTCGTTCGTAGTCATGGCGATTGCCCAAGCTTCGTCCTTACCCGGGCGACCATCTGCAACCTGAACTCGCTGGAGGATGTCAGCCATGGCCAATTTGCCTTTCACTTCGAAGCGGCAAGCCTTCAGCGCGGCCTTCACCACCTGCACCGGGTAAGCACAGAGATCTTCGGCCATGATCGCTGCGGTACTTGGGTTCATTTCCTGACCCATGGCCTCGGCGGTGGCGCAGATCGCTGCAGCAAGCCCCGCAACCTGCTGATCGTTCATTTCAAAGGTACTCATTGCGCTCTCCCGCTTGGCGCTTGGCCAAGACCATTTGCGCGGCCTGCTCGGCGGCGGACACATTCGCTTCGGTCCGCTCCATCTGGCGTGCGGTCGTCCCGTTGATGCGCTGACCGGTCACCCACTGGGTGTGGTAGCTCTCGGCGTTGGCCAGCAGTTCGTTGAGGCTGTGGCACTTCCGCAGCACGGCGGCATCGGCGGTTTTCAGGAAGTGTGCAGCGACGTGGTGAGCGACATCGGCGCCGAGGCGGTCGACCAGTTGGCCAAGCTGGCCACCGACCTTGGCGTTCCATACCGGCCAGGTGCTGTAGCGCTTGCGGTAGGCCATGGCGTAGTTCGCCCAGACCTTGAAGGTTTTGCAGGATTGGTCTTTTGGGCCCGGCATGTCAGCAGGAATCTCAACCCGTGGCGCATCGGTGCGATCAACCACCAGAACCAGATTGCGGGCCGGCTTGTCCGGGCTGCCTTGCAAGTCCTGACTGGTATCCTGATTGGTACCCTGATGATTGGTATCCTGATTTGTCGGAGATTTTTCCGACCCTTGCTCGGATTTTTCTCCGACCTGGCTCGGATTTTTTTCCGAGGTAGATCGGATTTTTTTCCGACGTTCGTTCTTTGGTGGGGTCGGATATTTTTCCGACCCATCCAGCTTCTGGTTCCACTCAATCGCCTTATCGGTCAGACGAAACAGGGTGATGTTCGACGTGCTGGAAAGCTCAATCAAACCCGCCTCTTCCAGGGCCTTCAGCATGCGGTAAGCAGTGTCTGGCTTGTCAGTGAGCAGCGGCAGCTCCTCGATGATCTTGGCCTTGCTCAGCGCGAAGAAGATCCCGTCGTCAGTCTTGATTGGCTTGGTCCAGCTCGGGCAGCCGTAGACGAAGGCGAACAGCAGAGCCTGCTGAGAGTTCAGCCCCCACTCCAGCGCCTTCACCTGATTGATCGTGACGGTGAATTGCATATCAGGCCTTCCCGACCAGTTTGGCCAATTCAAGAAAGCGATCCACGTACCAGTGAGGCTGGGTTTCGCGGGGGCATTGAGGGCTTGTGAGGTTCTTGCCGAAGGCCAGGCCCTTGTCCGTCACCGACCAGAAGTCGACCATTTCCTGCTTGGAGTTTTTGCGCTGGAGCTGCTTGAGGAAACCGCGGGCTTCAAGAGCAAGGTTGAATGCTCGCGTTGTGCAAGCGATGCCGTTTTCCTTGATCAACGCGGTGACCGCCTTCGTCGGCATCGAGCTGCCGCCAGTGGCATCTGATGCGGCATCGATCGCGTAACCTGGCAGGAAGCTCGACTCCAGACCGTTATTAATGGCGATCTTCGCCAGCATCATCACTTGGCTGGATGGTGAAGGCTTGAGCAGGCGCGTGTAGCACTCCATGAGCGCGAGTTCCCCGACAACCTTTGAACTGCGTGGGCTAGCGGCGTCGAACTTCCCGGTCTTGCGGATGCTTGGCAGAACCTCACCAACCACCCATTCCTCGAAACGTTCGGCGCCGACCAGCTTGGAGCGCATCACCAGCCGGTAGACATCGCGTTCAGGAATAACCGTCATGAATCCACCACCCTGTTTCGGGGTAGTGGTCGCGGCCTTGCAGTGACGGGAGATAGCGTTCTCTGGCTTGGCATAACCGAGCGCATCGGCAACATCACGGGCAACGAACCACGGTTCGCCGAGCTCGTCCGTTATGACTCGGATGGCGCCACCATCGAAGTCGAAAGGAATTACTGAGGTGGTACGCGACACGTTTTGCGATTTGTTAAAACGTGTCGCGTCATTGTTCTGGGTGTTGCTCGAATTCGGTTGGCTCTGCATAATCGGGCCTCTCTAGTTTTGCGAATCAGCCGACATTGCCCGTCGGCTTTTTTGTGTCTGTTATTTGTTCCATTTCTTCAACAGTGCTGTTGATGGCTCCTTTTTTTCGATTTTTTGCGCCACAGCCGCAAATAAAGATTGCGCATGCGCAAACTCCTCAGGCGGCCTTAACCGAGGCGTCCATCACATCCAAGCTCTGCCGAACGTGGTTGATCTCTTGACGGATCATGGATTTTTCGAAGCCGCTGACGTGGTCGTCGTCGAGCGCCTGGTGAACCGCGATGGTCAGATCCGCCACTTCTTTTCCGACATTGATCAGCGACTTGGTGAGTGCCTGAGGTTCCGGCGCGGCTTTCGCAACGAGCTCGAATCCAAATTCGTTTGCCAGTGCCGCCAGAGGTCGTATGTCGCCGGTGTGCAACAGAATCCCGAACAAATGCTCCACAGTGAGGTGGTGTGCGTCGTTGTCCGGATTGGCGCGCTGAAGCAGTCCAACGTGAGGAACGCCCATCTTTGCAGCAAGGGTCTTGGCTTCGTTGTCCAGAACAGCGCTCTGGCAGGCCCGCAGAAAATCTTCCATTCGTAAAACCTCAAAATTGTTTCCGTGGCGCCCTGCCAGTGCGTGGGCGATCATTTGTTCAGGCAGTCAGCAACTAACGTTTCAAGCTGCTGTGCGTTTGGGTCGCGCAGGGATCGGGCGAATCTCGCTCGCCTCAATGCGACCGTCGTCATAAAGGGTGATTTCAATGCTTCTGCCGGCTCGAACCATTTGCGAGATCGCGCTCTGGTTCACGCCGAGAGCAGCAGCAAGCGCGGCTTGAGTGCCGTGCTCTTCTAGGTATTTGCTCAAAGGGATCTTTTTCATGGAATTTCCACGGCTTGATATCTGCCATGGATAGTAGCAGTGCTGCTTTTTATCAGCAACAAATTACTAGCAGCGCTGTTTGCCTGGATATCAGCTCTGCTAATACTCTTATTCGTATGAAAATACGTCGCCCCCTCACCCCCGAAGAAGTCGCCGAGAGTGCCCGGCTCAAAGCTATCTACGAACAGCGGAAATCAGCTGCTAAAGCGGCCGGGCGCAACCTGACGCAGGCGGATGTTGCTGAAGCGTGCGGATGGTCTGGGCAAAGCGCATTCAGCCAATACGCCACCGGGAAGGTGCCACTAAATGTGGAAGCGCTGCTGAAGCTCGCAAAGGCGCTCAACTTCGACGCAAGCGAGGTCAGCTCTCGACTGTTATCCACTGTTGCCAGCGTGCAGCAGGACCGCGTACAGCCAAGCGTAAAATTAGGAAGCATCGAGACTTGGGATGATGAAACCCCGCTCGATGACGATGAGGTCTACGTCCCCTTCCTTCATGAAGTCGAACTGGCGGCCGGATCTGGCAGGTTTGCGATTGAGGAAAACGCCAACTCGCGCCTGCGCTTCAACAAGAAGGACCTGCGCCACAATGGCGTTCAGTTCAGCAACGCCAAGTGCGTGAAGGTCGGCGGCAACAGCATGGTTCCCGTGCTGCGCGACGGCGCCACGGTAGGCGTAAACGTGGGGAAAAACTCTCTCAGCGATATCGTTGACGGCGAGATGTACGCGATTAATCACAATGGCCAGCTTCGGGTGAAGCAGGTTTACCGCATCCCGATCGGTATTCGCCTGCGCAGCTTCAACCGTGACGAGCATCCGGATGAGGACTACACGTTTCAACAGATCCAGGAGCAGCAAATTTCGATCTTGGGGCACGTGTTCTGGTGGGCGATGTATTCGCGCTGAAAGATAAATCGACCTCATTAACCTTCACCATGTGGCAGAGGGAAGCGCCGTGAATCAACCAATAAAAATCAAGAACGAAGGCGACGCATTTGAGGCGATTGAACGATTTCTAGCGGGCGATGCTTTCCCAGAGGGTATCGTTTTGGAGGGGTGGCCAAAGCTTAAAATAAGGCTGGTTGGCGAGAAATTCCATTCGAGCCTCACTCCCAGCGTCATGAAGTCCTTCATCGAACTGCAGAATTTAGTCTATAAGTCCTATGCAATTGCCCAGTACGATACAGAAGACACGCGACGCCTTTCAAAAGAGGAGCGTGATGAACTGGAAATTGAGGTAAAGGTCGAAGAAGGATCTGCGATTTTTGAAATTGACCTTCAGGACGTATTGATAAAATTCGCCGAGAAGGCAGGAGAAACCATGCCACCGGAATTGATCGTTGCGACGATCCTTGGGCTGGGCGTGCTATGGGCTGGTAAGACCTCGTACACCGCCTATCTTAATTATCGAAAAGATATCCGAGCATCTGAAGCTAAAACGGAAGAGCAAAGAGACGTTCTCTCGTCGGTAGAGGCTATGTCCAAACAGGAAACTGCTCGGCTTGAAATTTTGACCAAGCTGTTGGTTTCCCAGCCAAAGCTGCAAACAGTAAATCGAGAAGCTTACGACACTCGAACGGAAATGCTTCGAGGATTTTCTACGGCAGATGAAGCGACTATTAGCGAGATCGTCGTCCCGCAAGATGCTGCGCAAGAATTGGTTACGAATGCACGCAGAAAGGCAGTGGAAAAGCGTCTAGATGGCTACTATCGAATCACTCGTGTTGATTCATCAAACCCTGATGTGTTCAAGGTTAAGGTGCGCCGCCATAAGTCGCTGGATGAATTCGAAGCGGTTGTGGAAGACACTTCATTAACTGGCGACAAAAAAGAGATTCTCCAATATGCAGAGTGGGAGAGAACCACCGTTTACCTCAGCATCAACGCTAAGGAAATGGATGGCGAGATCAAGCAGGCGGTGGTGCTCGATGTCGTGCGCAAAGACCCTCCGGATTGAAACTGAATGCTTAATTAAGCCCGGCCCATTGCCGGGCTTTGTGCATCTGCATCACCCATCGCTGAGTCTCGCCGAAGCTCTGTAAAAATTTGACCAAGCCAGGCCGCTGAAACCCAATATTCCCGCCACGACATTCCCATTCTGCTTTATCGCTGAATACAGCCCGGCAATCCAGCGCGGCGTCCCCTCCACAAATTTCCCATCCAAACCTAGGTAGGCACTTCCCAGGAGAACAATGCCAAGCGCTGCTATTGCCAGAACAACGGTCGCGACTCCCCAAGCCTTCATTCCAAACTCACTCGTATTCATGGCCCGTCCCCTCAGATGCGCATCTCGAGTAACGCTATAGCAGATGACAAGCAATCATTCCCTACCGAGCCGCCCAATGGTGGCGCAGCGCCACGAATGATAAAATGCCACCTCAATTGAGGGAGGGATCCAATGAAAGGTTTTGGGACCATTGCAATGGTTGTGGGCATCTGCTGGCTGGTATTTGCGCTTGGTATGGATGTTTCCGTCGCGACGGGATCCGGCGGTAGGGTTAACAACCTTGGGCTCATGGCTGACCGCCAAGTGCATACCATCGTAGGCGGCATGATTATGTTGGCAGGCTTACTCATGATTTTGCTGGGGGGCAAATCCTCTGCGGCCCAAGCTGGCGCTGACACTGACACTCGCCCCTGCCCTCTCTGTGCCGAATCTATCAAGATGGCAGCAATAAAGTGCAAACACTGTGGTGCTGACGTTGAACCGATGGCAGCTCCAAGACTGAAAAATGGATGGGTCGCTTCAACTTCCTGTCGTGACGAGGAAGAGCAGGTGCGCACGATAGAAGCCATTGCTGCCACCGGACTTCCCGTAGTTTCGATGATTGGCCTGGCCGTTGGCGCAGGGCCATTCGAGACGAAGGACGAAGCCAAGCAAGCCCTGATCACAATGCGAGACGGCCCCAGACTGTTCAGCGAGATTGTTTACAGGGATTCAGTGAGCGGGAAATATCCGCCTATCACTGACAGTGTTGTCGAGCGCTCCTTTCAGGGTTGGACAGTTCGGATAAAAGCCCCTCCAGCAGACTCGATCAGAATTGAGAACCTGCTTGAAAGCCTAGCGATACCAGTGCTTGCGGTAGATGGCAACACTATCATCACGGGCCCCTTTGAGAATGAGCAATCCGCCAAAGTGGTTTCTGTGGAGCTCAGTGACAATCATGATATTCAGTGCAACATGTACTGGGTCCCCTCTTAAAACTGATCCAACGAGACAACCTATCAAGCCCGCTGAGCGCGGGCTTTTTTACGCCCGCAAAAATTATTATTAGCAGCGCTATTTACTTTAAATAGCAGCACTGCTACTTTTATTCGCAAGCCAGGCAACACAGGCCCAGCAGCGAAAGCCGCGCCGCTCTTTAGCGACGCCACTTGCCGGATCACTCCCGGCCCAGATTCAAAGGCAGCGATGAACCGGCCTCAACGGTTCAGAGGGTTGGCAACTGACCCGGGCGTGCAGCGTAAAACGTCGAAAGCAGTTATCCAGCGGGAGAACAAGCCGAAAGGCCCGCGGCTGGAGGAACAATTTGAGCCGACCTGTACCGCGCCAGTAGCGCCGAAGGGTCAGCGGAAAGTTTCACTGATGCACCTGGTGACGGGTGCATTGGGAAAACAACCGGAGGAACACAGCATGACCACGATCATCAAGGACACCTTCACCAGCGGTGCACAGGTGAGTATGGAAATGGATAAGGACGAAGGTGAGCTGTTCGTCTTTCATTGCCCAGCCGGACAAGGCTGCAAAGTCAGCAAGTGGCCTCTCGATAGCTATCACATGCCGATCGCAATGTCGCATTACGCAGAATGCTGCGAACTGGAAAAGGCTGCATGACGATTTCACTGGCTGGCCTTGGCGACAGGGCCAGACGGGAAATCAACCGGAGGCAGCAGCATGCAAATCAACACGCAGAAAACGGTGCAGGTCGACGTGACTGAGTTGCGCACCTGTATGAAGGTTCGTGACCAAGTCTGCGCAACCCTTCACGACGCACAGGGCGAAGAGGTAGGCGTTTACACAGGCTACGTGCCGGATTTCTTCCCAGGTGAGCACTACGGCGATTACCTGATCCTGCACATCGACCTTGAGACAGGCCAAATCAAGAACTGGAAGAAGCCCGCGGCTGCGGACATCGAAAAGATGCTCGCCCAAGGCGAAGACGATTGAACAACCAGCGCCACGACAGCCTGTCGTTAACTGCCCGATCCTCTCTATGAGAGCGCATCGGGGTGTGACCTGTTTGCCCCGCAATGGGTGGGCCCAGTAATGGGAAGCCGGAGCGGAGGAATGTGGGAGGCGAAAGCCAGTAAGCCGGGCAGCCCAGACCGGACGACAGATCACACCCCGATGCGGACGAAACTGCGGCCTATAACCGCCCACCTGCATCTCCACCAACTACCGAGGATTTCTCGGTAGTTGCCTTCAATCAGAGGAATGGCAGCCATGTAAACGTGAGCGATTCACCTGAGCGGCGCGGCAAGCCTGAAGGCCGGCGCCCATCACTCATACAGGCAGCGGACAGTAGGCCGTCGATGTCACCGCGCATCGGCCGAATGAGGTAGGCCACCCCCATGCACGTCGACAATTTGATGCTAGAAACCCAGGCCGTCGCCAGTAGCGGGCCTGGGACAGATTACTTGCTAGCTTTCGGCGCATAGCTCGGGCAGAACTGTTTTGCTGCCGACGGATCCCCTGCGGCCTGCACTTGAACTGCCTTGATTTCATCCTGAAATGCCGGATTGGTATCTACTGCAAGAATCTCCTTCTTTAGATCTGCGTTTGCCGCTATGTCTGGAAGGGAAAAGATGTTCTGCAGCGAGTAATTCATTCCAGGCTCTTGTTCTGCACACATACGCCCCATAGCCACCATGGTTATAGCGATGTCGTGATCCTCGGTACCCGCTTGGGTCTGCCCTAAATTACTGAGCGCGACCAAAGCAACTAGACATACGGCCTTCGAAATAACACGCATGGGAATTCATCCTTAGAAGTTCTGTGCTTTATCGGCAGTGAAATCAAAAAATTCAACTCGCCACTTTGCAAATCGTTCGACACCACCCGAATGCACTCCCCTCCGCGCCCAACGGCAACCAGCGGAGCGAATGAGTGCATCCGAGTTTTGTTGGATCAACACCCGCCACCACGGAGGCGATCATGGCAACCAGCTATGCAGACAGTGCGCAGGCCCGAGAGTGGGACAGGCGCTACGACGACTGGGGGCGCCCGAAAGCGCCGCAGGTCGAAGACTTCCACGACTACGAGGCTGCTGCGCTTCAGCGCAGTCAGCACCAGGAGCTGATGGCAGCTCAGGAGTTGGTCGACCGAAAGGCGCGGGCAACGCGGGTCGCTGCAGCAGTGGTCGCCTATGGCGAATTCTGGGGGCTGAAATGAACGTCCAGCAGCGTGACCACCAAACGGCGGTGACTTGGATCGAGGGTGAGATCAACAACATGATCAAAGACCTCGGACAACCCAACGCCAGCGCCGCGGCTACATCTGCAATCACTCTCGCCTTCCTGCTTCGCGCTATCGATAACGATGAGCACCGGCATTTCCGGGCGCGCATCGATCAGATCTACACCTCCTACAACGCTTCGATCACGCAAGGACCTGCAGCATGACGACGCCACCAGTAAAAACGCTGGTCGATGAACAGCTCGATGACATCGAGCGCCGCATCGCCATCCTCGGTTTCGGCCTGCCCTTCAACGAGGTGATCGGCCGCAAGCGAGAGGAGCTTGTTTCCAGTCTCCCGCAGCGCCTGTCGGTGACCATGAAAGGTGGTCGCATTGCCGCGAGGGTTCGACCATGAAGCTTGCCTACTGGATCCTCGCCTCCGTCCTCGTTGCCGGGATGGCCGCTTACACGACGGCACACGATTCGTCTGGTGTCTGCGAAGTGCCGAACTCAACCACCTACCGGGTTTTCCGGTGACCGGCCTTCAGCGAGCGCGCCGCCTGTTGATTCGGCGCGGCTCGTTTTCCGCCATCGGCGTTTACACCCTCTTGATGCTGCTCAGCGCCCTCGCCGAACGCATCACTCAATAAACAACACCACCACACGCTGCGCTCGGCGCGGCAAGGAATCGTCATGTCCGCAAACGCCAAACAAGCCCCCGTATCGGCCGACCTTGAGCTGAGTGACACCGGAAGCACAAAGAACGCTATTGCTCCTGCAGTTGCCGTCACCGACATCGCCGAGTATCGGCCGCATGAGGAACAGATCGTCCGTTTGGAAACCAGCTACGCGAAGCTCGTCGTTGACTGCTCGACCAGTGAGGGGTTGGCAAACGCCAAGGAAGTGCGAGTCGACATCCGCGACGTGCGCTACGCCTTGGCAAACACGACAAAGACCGCACTCGTTCCGTATCAGCAGAAAGTCAAAGAGGCCCAGGCTCGCGTCAACCAGGTCAAAGAGTTTGGCGAGGCACTGAAGGATCGTGTTCTGGCGATTGAGGCTCCTATCGACGAAGCCATCAAGGCCGAAGAAAAGCGCGCAGCTGATGCCAAGGCCGAACGCGAGCGCATCGAAGCTGAGCGCGTCGAAGCCATCCGAGCAAAAATCACCAGATTTAGCTCAGTCGCCGCTGCATATGCGAGCCGTAGCGCTTCCGATGTTGCGAGCGTCCTGCAGAACGTCAAAGAGTCGGTAATCCTGCCAGAGGAATACGCCGAGTTTGAGGCTGAAGGCACCATCGCCCGGGATAACGCTATTGAACAGCTCGAAACGCTGCACAGGGCCGCAGCTGATCGCGAGGAAGCGGCCGCCAAGCTGGCAGCTCAGCAGAAAGAGCTTGAAGAACTTCGCGAGAAACAGCGCATCGCCGATGCGGAGGCCGAAGAGCTGCGCAAGCAGCGCGCTGAAGAAGACCGCAAGCGCCTGAAACAGCAACAAGATGAGCTGGATCAGCAGCGCCGTGACATGGAAGCGCAACAGCGGCAGCAGCGCGAACGCGACGCGCAATATCAACGTGATCAAGAAGAGCTGGCACGCCTGCGCGCTCAGGCTGCCGCGCCCACTCCGGCTGCATATGCCATCGCGACTCCAGCGGTTGCCGATGTCGCCCCAGCTGCAGTGGCGGCAGTCGATCCAGTACCTGCGGCCGACGAAGTCGCTGACTCGAACATGCCGAGCGCCGGCGAAGTGGTCGAGGTCGTGGCCATGGCCTTCTGCGTCACCAATGACGAGGCATCGGCCTGGCTGCGTGCCCTGTCGTTCTAACAACCCCTGAAATCACCCCGGAGGCCGGCCAAAGTCGTCGGCTATGGAGTTAGGAATGAACGCTCAAACCCAGATTGCTACCGTACCAATGGACACTAGCCCGACGGGCCTGATCCTCAATCGCGACAGCATGCAGTCGATGACTGAACTCGCGGCCATCATGGCAGGCGGCAAGACCACTCTGCCGAAGCATTTCCACGGCAACACTGCCGACTGCATGGCAGTGATCATGCAGTCCATGCAATGGGGTATGAACCCCTTTCAGGTGGCGCAGAAGACGTTCATCGTGAACGGTGGCCAACTGAGCTATGAAGCGCAGCTGGTCAATGCGGTCATCACCACGCGAGCGCCGACACTTGATCGAATCCATTACGAGTGGTTTGGCGACTGGGAAAAGATCATTGGCAACTTCCGTGAAATCGAAAGCAAAAAGCAAACGGATGATCACGGGCATCCGAAAAAGTACCGCGTTCCAAACTGGAACATCAACGACGAGAAAGGGCTTGGTGTCCGCGTCTGGGCAACTTTCGAAGGTGAAGACGCTCCCCGTGAACTGACCACCTTGATGACTCAGGCTCGAACCCGAAACTCCACGCTCTGGGCGGACGATCCGAAGCAGCAGATCGCCTATCTGGCGCTCAAAAAATGGGCTCGCCTGTATTGCCCCGACGTGATTCTAGGCGTGTACACCCGTGACGAGCTGGACGACGGCTACGCGCTTCCGGAAACGGATGTTACCCCACGATCTACCAACGAAAAGCCAGCAGATGTGGGAGCAGCGGCGGTTCCTCAGGGCGATACAACCGACGCAACTGCGGACCTGTTCGAGCAGCTAAAAAAGATCGCTCAAGAGCAAGGAATTGATGGCTACGAAAAAGCCTGGAAGGCGCTCAAGCCGCAGCAACGTGGCGCTATTGGCGTGACACGTCACGGTGAGCTGAAGTCGATTGCACAGACCATCGAGGCTGAGTTCACAACCCTCAACGAGAGCTCGAACGTCAATGCTGACAACGATCTGCAGGGCGGCGATCAATGAACGCCTCAGTAGACCTTCAGCGTACCGAGCAGTGGCATCAAGACCGCAGCGGTCGCCTAACGGCGAGCAGGTTCAAGGATGTGATTGCTTGGGGTGACCGCGACAAGCACGGAAAGCGCAAGCCGCTCGCGGCCCGCACCACTTACATGCGCGAGCTTGCCTTCGAGCGCTTGGCCAACCGATCGAAGCATTCGGTCAGCAGCAAGTCGATGGCCTGGGGTACCGAGGTTGAGCAGTCGAGTCACGACTTTTACGAAATTCTGACCGGCAACACCGTCATCAAGTCTGGCTTTGTGGTTCACCCAAAATACGACTGGCTGGGCTGCTCGCCGGACGGTTTGATTGGCGAAGACGGCGGCATTGAGTCCAAGTGTCCTTTCAATGAGGCCGTCCACGTCCGTACCTGGCTCGAAGGAATGCCCGACGAACATAAGCCGCAGGTTCAAGGCTGCATGTTCGTCACGGGCCGGGAATGGTGGGATTTCCTGTCGTTCGATCCGCGCCAAGATGAAGACTGCCGCCTGTACATCGAGACCATCAAGCGCGATGACGAGTACATCGCGATGCTTCATCAAGAGCTGGTCCAGTTCAATTTAGAGCTTGGCCGGATGGTTGACGAAGTAGCGGACAGAGCGCGGGCGCAAGCCCATCGATTAGGAGCCTGAACATGATCAGCAACCACCTCAACCTCGTCGAGCAACACCGACCGGACGCCGAGTCGATCTCTGAACGAATTGCGCAGTACCTGGCCGCCGGCGGGCAGATCGATCAACTGAAAAGCCCGCCGCGCAATCCGCTTCCACCGCCCCGCTCAAAGAAAATAGACCCTGAAACGGTCCTCAAGCGGCGCCCGAAGCCGATATCGGCCGCCGAACGCAAGGCTCTGCGCAAAATGGCGGACTCGCTATGAAGTCGAAACGCAAACCCAACAACGGATTCGCCCGGGCAGAACGCAGCTGCCGGGCGCTGCTGCGCACCAACCACGTCGCGGTGGTGAACATCGACCCCAGCGGCAGCCAGATCATGGCGAACTGGAAGAGCTGCAAGCAGATCCGCAGTCTGGCGATCGCCAACGCGATCTTCGACTTTTCTTACCGCTGGACGATTTACATCGGCGCCATGTGTCGCGACGAGCGCGGCGCCGAGTACATCAAGTCGGTCGAAATCTCGCCCGAGGGCATCTACAAGGTCGAGCGCCTCACTGACGCGATCGAGCATTACTACCTGGAGCTGCGCAACAGCGCGAACCCGGCCCATCTGGTGGCATCGGGCTGGATCGCCATTCCGGATGAGATCTCGATGGACGAAGCCCAAGCCGCGAAGCTGTTCTACGCCGCCGGCGCCTGGCATCAGGTGAAGGTAGCTGCGTGAGACGTTCCAGACCCCAACAACGAAAACGACAGACCTGGCTGGACTTGCCGGCCAGCGGAATTGAAGAGGTAGGCCATGGCCAAGAGCAATGCGCAATTGCAGAAGGACAAGCGAGCCAAGGAGAAGGCGCTGCTCGATCGGATCGGCGCCGAGAAACGCACTCTGATTGTTTCGAAGGCGCTTGATCATGCTCTGCTGATACTCGGCGAGCGCCACGGCTTCGAGGAATGGCAGGAGACGGTGTCGACGTTCATCATCAATCTGGCCGCAGCCCCAGCGGCTGAGTCTGAACGCTTCGTGACCATGTCGCGACCGAAAATTGTGATCAGCGATAAATGGTCTCGGCAGCTTGAAGCGTTCGCAGCGACCGGAGCAGAAAAACAGCAATGAACCACTTCCGACTTAGTCTGCTAATTGCCGATATCACTTTCCACGAATAACGGATCGATAGATTTTAGGCCTTCTGACACATCATTCCTAATCTGCTCGATTGTTTGGTAAGTAGTCAACGAAACCTTTATGGAAAGCTTTATCAACATGCTGATCTGATATTCACTATCAGCTATCGCTTTATCCATATTTTGGAGCGCGGCAGCTTTCGTTCCGTGAAACTCGGTTGTATGCAAAAAAATTCGCTCAGCTTCTCCATTATATCGATCCTGCATTTGCTCAAGCATGGCGGTTTGTTGATGAAGAAGTTGCAACTGATGAGTTTTATAGTCGGATAGCTTCGTTTCGCTTAACTGCTCAGATTGCAGAGACGAAAGCGCCTCAAACTCAGTTGACTGCGTGACAAGCAACTCTTTCTGTAGCTGGATCGTGCGCAACAGTGCGAAGAGCGTAACCAGTGATATAACAGGACCAAACACACCACCAAAAAAAGAGCCAAATGCAGACCAGCTTTCTGCCCTCCTTGATACATCGCCATCAAAAATAGTTGAGTAAAAATAGAGAAGCGAAAACAGCAATAGAAAAATAACTGCAAGCCCTACGTTAATTAAAAACCCAAACTGACTTTTGTTGTTTTTTTTGATATCCATCATTCATTGCTCCCTTGCAGATCACCCGTAATACCCCAACCCAAACCAAATTGCCACCATCGGTCACGTAGGGCGGCGCCTGACTGTAGAAATTTACGAGTTTGCTTTTTCTGTACGGAAAACTTTCCCGTATGCATAAAAGCCAACAGTCAATTCAACAATCGCCATGACGCCATAGATTACGCCGAACATGAAGGATGAAATGAGAAATGAAAGCCCAACAAGGAAAAGTAAAACCTCGGAAATAATCTCTGTTTTCTTTTTCCAAGATGGCCCTCGAGCCTCAACGAAACCACCTACAAAACCGATCAATATTCCGACAATAATTTTCGCAAACATCACCACTCCTTGACCGGCTCCATGCCGGGCCGAACACAAATACCCCACTTCTACGAATCACGCCAGCCGGCGAGGACTGTTCAGTCGATCTCGTCAGTTGTCGCCATTACAGACGTCGTGCGCTTTCGAATGTGAATACTCCACATCCCATCGTCCTTACCAGTTGAGAGTTTGATTCTGGAGTCGTGACTGCAGACGAATCGCACCCGGTCCTCTGTGAGGTTGTTATGGCTTGCAATAGCCCGTGTCGACCGGAATGGCTCATTTTCCCTGTCACTGTTGGCTTGTAGCCATTCATAAATGCTCTGCGCATCCCGGTGAGTTTTCCAAGCAGCGCTTATCCCTTGCACCGCCAGCACTACCAGAGCTGCTACCGCGCCGCCCGCCGCGCCTCCAACGGAAGTGGAGATGATGTCGTTAAGCAGTTCCTGATCCATTTGAAACCCTCACTAATTAATCCGCTGAATATACCGGCGAGGATCCCCTATGTCCGCACAACAGAAGAAACACCCCTTCGATTTCAAAACTCAATACGGACTCGGCTTCAGCACTCAGGACGATGAGATCGTTGTCGACTTCTTCTGCGGTGGCGGCGGCGCAGGTACCGGGCTGGAGATGGGATTGGGCCGCGCGGTGAACGTGGCGAAAAACCACAGTCCGCAAGCGATCAGCATGCACACCGTGAATCACCCGGGCGCCGTGCACTACACCACCGACGTGTTCGATGGTGACCCCGACACCGAGTGCGGCGGCAAGGCCGTTGGCTGGTTCCACATGTCACCGGACTGCACGCACCACAGCCAAGCCGCCGGCGGACAGCCGCGCAAGCGCGAGATCCGCAATCTGTCGTGGATCGGCCTGAAGTGGGCCGGCAAGAAGAAGCCTCGCGTCATCAGTCTGGAAAACGTGAAACAGATCCTCCAGTGGGGGCCGCTGATCGCCAAGCGCTGCAAGTCGACCGGCCGTGTCATAAAGTTGGGCGGCGCCATTGCTGAGTCTGGCGAAGTCGTACCGGTTCACCAGCAGTTCTTGGTGCCAGACCCGAAGCGTCGCGGGCAGACCTGGGCCGTGTTCGTCGCCGAGCTGCAGCGTCTGGGCTACGCCGTTGAATGGCGGGTCATCAAGGCGTGCGACTTCGGTGCACCGACCAGCCGCGAGCGCCTGTTTATGATCGCCCGTTGCGATGGCCAGCCGATTGTCTGGCCCGAGCCAACCCACGCAAAGAACCCGGCCAAGGGCCAAAAGAAGTGGCGCACCGCCGCCGAGTGCATCGACTGGACCATCCCGAGCAAAAGCATTTTCGACCGGGCAAAGCCGCTGGCACCGGCCACCCTTCGCCGAATCGCCAAGGGCATTAAGAAATTCGTCATCGATGCCGCTGACCCGTTCATTGTGCCGATTGCAAACTGGTCGGGCGAAAGCGTCCAGTCCGCGCATGACCCGCTGCGCACCGTGACGTCATGGCCGCGCGGCGGATCGTTCGCCATGGCCAGCCCGATCATCGCGCCGGCAACGCATCAGGGCAGCGACCGCATCAATGACCCGCACGCCCCGCTGCCGACGGTCACTTGTGCCAGCCGCGGTGAACTGACGTTGATCAGCCCGGTGTTAGTCGGTGCCGGAGGTCCTCAGTATTCGGGCAAACCGGCAGCGATCGATCAGCCGGCCGGCACCCTGATGACCCAGAATCATCGAGCCATAGCCGCTGCGGCACTTGTTCAGCTCGGAAATGGTGACAAGCCGGGCTCTGCGCCGCGCAGCGCCGATCTTGCCCAACCATTGGGAACCATCATGGCTTCCGGAGGGAAGTACGGCATTGCGACAGCCTTTATGGCGCAGATGAATGGCGGCTTCAATACCACCGACGCCAAGAGCATCGAGGATCCGATGACGACGGTGACCAACACCGGCAGCCAGCAGCAACTGGTGACCGCGAACCTGGTGCACTTGCGCGGCAACTGTGATGCGCGGGACACCGCCGACCCGCTACACACCATCAGCGCCGGCGGCACTCATCACGGGCTGGTCACTGCTTTCATGGAACGCCAGTTCGGCGCCAGCGTTGGCCAGGGTGTGGACGAACCAGCACCGACCATCACTGCCGGCGGTGGCGGCAAGAGCTCTCTGGTCGAGCTGCAGCTCTCGCCGGAAGTTGAAGCCGGTGCACTGCGTGTAGCGGCATTCCTGATCAGCTACTACGGCACCGAGAACATGAGCGCCGCCGACGCGCCAGCGCCAACCATCACCACCAAGGATCGGCTGGGCCTGGTCACCGTCACCATCAAGGGCACGCCGTACGTGATCGTCGACATCTGCCTGCGGATGCTGCAACCGGCCGAGCTGTACAAGGCTCAGGGCTTCCCCGCCGACTACATCATCAGCCACGGCGCCGACGGCAAGCCCTTCACCAAGACCCAGCAGGTGCACATGTGCGGCAACAGCGTCAGCCCGCCGCCGATGGCTGCACTGGCGCGGGCCAATGATCCGTGGCGCGTTGTCGAGCAGCAAGCAGCTGCCGCATAAAACAGAGAGCCAGAACCGCAAAACCCCCTCCATTGCTGGAAGGGGTTTTGTGGAGAGGATGGGATTCGAACCCATGGAACGGTTACCCGTTCGCCGACTTATAAGGACGGTGCAATCGGCCACTCTGCCACCTCTGGAAAGCTTCTGCTTTCCGCAGATGGCTGAGCGGTAGCGAATTTACCCCACACCCAAAAAAATATCAATACGCCACCATAGGTGAGTACGCCCATGCCCACAGAAAACAAACCGGCCGAGCCGCTGAAGGTTGAGCGCTCCACTGTCACGAAGCTGGTGATCACCGGCGCGCCGCGCCTCGACGAGATTACCGTGTTCCTCGAAGACTTCGGCCGCCGCGACTGCCCTACTGAATCCGACCCAAGCTATCAGACCGCCCAGGGCAAGATCACGATCAACTGCTGGGACAACAGCTGGAACGCCTACTGGGGTGGAATGGGCCCACGGACGGTTGCGGAGTTCGTGGCCGATTGTGACTGGAACTACATCCTGAACTGCCTTGATCGCGGTATCAGCAGCACGCGGTTCAGCGGGAAAGCGCTCCATGCCTTCGCGAAAAAGTGCATCGTCCAGCGCCGCCGACAACAGACCGGCCGGCACGACTGGGAGCTGGATGAGCTGAGTAAGGGTGACGCCCGAGAACTCTGGCAGGACATAGAGGTTCTGCGAAGCGTCGAGTCACCGAACGAATGCTGGCATCACATCAAGTTGCTGACCGAGCTTTTCGGTGATGAGTGGCACTATCCCGTCGGCGACAAGGCCGTCGAGGAAAACCACGAATTCACGTACCTACAGCGCGTTGTCGAGGCAGTTCAGGAAGCGCTGCGGCAGGAACAACCGCAGCGAGAGGCAGCATGATCACCGTCTTCTGGCGCCTAGCCGCCAAACTCGTGGACAGCCTTGGAATCGCCGACTGGCTCATCAACCGCGCCAATCCGACAGCGAAGCTTTCGCCCACATCTACCACACGATGAGTCCGACAACTGTAGTTGCATGGGAATCGCGTTTAGGCATCTATATCGTCGATGAAACCCTTATCTTCAATCACGACATAGGTATCACGACCATTTGAAGCACGCTTAGACATACCAAAAGATTGCGAGCTCGTCTGTCCGTTGATTTTTTCATAAGTCAGTTGGAGCTTCCAAACCTGATTATAAGGTAACGGCCCCGTAGCTCTAAATCGTTGGGGAGAATCTTTTGCTAGTGAAACGACCTGAATACCTGCCAACGCAAGATTTTTGCCAATGAAGTCAGCGACTACATTTCGACAATAAGCTCCATGGTTCACTACTTCAAAAAGATCGAAGTATTCACCGCCCTGATCATCGATCCCGACATATCGAACTAGCAAAAGCGGTTCCAGCGAACGTTCATGATTTTCGAGCGCTTTTTTCTGAGCTTCGACCATGGCCGTTTGCTGCTCCACCGAAGCCTTCAACTCATCGGCCTGCATTTTCAAAGATTCAGAACTTATTCTTAACTCACGCCCTTGCTGGATGTACCCCAGAACCAACCATAAAAAAGCAAGGGGTCCAAAGACTCCTGCGGCCAAGTCGCCTATCTCGTTCAGTTTCAGGAGAATTAGTTCGTCGAACTTCGCCCCTATGACCAGTATGGAACCACCGAAATAGAAAGCTGTGGCATGTGCTGCCCACCATTCCAATTTTTTGCTGCCCCACCACTGAGCTTGCTTTGTCCAATAATCAAAAAAACGCTTCAAATGTCCACGTCCGTAATAAAAAAACCACTCTAGCAAATTTATTGACGACTAAACATCTACCTCAAAGTCAGCCGCTATAGCGGCAAGGACGACCCATGTCTCAAATAAAGGAACGGCCGATCCTGTTCTCGGCGCCGATGGTGTGCGCCATCCTGGAAGGCCGAAAGACGGTCACGCGGCGGCAGGCGAAGGCTCAGCCGCGTTCACGGGCCGACATTGGCAGCTACGGCAAAGGCCAGCCTTTCATCCGCAACCCAGACGTCACGAAACGCAATCCGGAATGCCCCTTCGGTAAGTCCGGCGAACGGCTTTGGGTTCGCGAGACCTGGTACTGCGATCACAGCGAGGTTATGACCGGCCCCTACCTCAAACCGGAAAACTTGGATATCAGCGAGGCGCGCGACGACGGCACGCTGGTCTACGCCGCCGACGGGCTGACCCCATATGAAACCGATCAGCCTGTCTGGAAGCCGAGCATCCACATGCCGCGCTGGGCCTGCCGCATCCTGCTGGAGATCACCGACGTGCGCGTCGAGCGGTTGCAGGACATCAGCGAAGAGCAGGCCATGGCCGAGGGCGTAGGCATCGAGGCAATTGAGTCCTTCCGCGCCACCGGCGTAGATCGCCCAGCCGGCTTCGCTTTCCGCGATCTTTGGACCTCAACCGGCGGCGACTGGGAGGCCAACCCGTGGGTCTGGGTCGTCGAGTTCAAGCAGGTGACGCCATGATCCTCGCCCCGCTCTACATGGCCTACCTCATCTACAAGGGGCCGTGGCGATAACAAATTGCCCAGTCAAATAGTCGGGAAACCGACAGTGGAATGCAATGAACATTGAGGCTCACAAAACGAGGAAGACCTCATGAGACATTTTGCAGAAGCTGTTATTGCTATAGCACCAGTATCAAGTCGCAAGTCGAGAAATCGTTTCTTCCGCGACTTTGACAGGTGGAGCAATCGCATATTCAGGAAGGGCCTTATCAATATCTACCAACGTCAAGAACTACGACTGCAAATCGCGGGAGCCTACCTCGCAACGCTAATGTAACCCCTCCCCAACTCGACAGCCTGGCCGTGTACGGCCAGGCTGCGGGGGAATCACTCCCTCAAAACCAATTCAGCACGCGCAGTAACCTCGCAAATGCTTGTTCGTTAGCGAAAAACGCCAGCAACACCAAGCCTCCTCCCATGACGGTGACAAGAACACCACCCACAGCGTCGATGGCGATCAGAAATATTCCCAGAGCCATGAATGCGGTACCGAGCGCACCTAGCAACGTCCGGCTTTGCTTCTGCTCGGGATACTTGTTGAACATCCGCTTACTCCCACATCAGTTGCGCACCGATCAACTGTAGCCCAAGCGCAACCACCCAATATCAACCACCTTCTGCCGCCACGCGCGGCATGGAGCAATACCTCATGGAAACCGAAATCCTCTCCGACGAGGAACTGGCCGAACTCACTGGCTACAAGGCCCGTGCCTACCAGCGCCGCTGGCTGATTGATCGCCAGTGGGTGTTCGTCGAAAGCCGCGGCAAGCGCCCGCTGGTTGGTCGGATGTATGCCCGCATGAAGCTGGGCATGATCCCCCCCACGATTGCCGATCCGAACCCGCCGCCGGCTGCACCGGTATGGACACCTGACTACTCGCGAGTGAATTGATATGCGCCCCCGCAAGGCCGACACACGCAACTTGCCGCCTCGGATGTACCAGTGGACGCGAACACGAAAAAGCGGAAAGGTTTGGATCGCATATTACTATCTAGATATGACAGGCAAGGCGATCCCGCTGGGCAAGGATCTGGACTTGGCCAGGGTCAAGTGGGCGGAGCTGGAGGCGAAGGAAAAGCCGCTTGATCTGCGCACCATGAAAGGCATCTTCGACCGATATATCCGCGACATCGTATCGAAGAAAGCGGCGCGGACGCAGAAGGACAATTTGGCGGAGATCAAGCAGCTTCGGCCGATGTTCGACAGCGCTCCTATCGACTCAATCACCCCAGCAACTATCGCTGGGTACCGCGACGCGCGGACAGCGAAGGTCCGGGCGAATCGCGAGATTGCCACCCTCTCCCACGTTTTCAACATTGCTCGAGAATGGGGGCTGACGACCAAAGAAAATCCCTGCCAAGGCGTACGAAAAAACAAGGAAACACCGAGGGACTATTACGCAAATGATGGGGTTTGGGATGCTGTTTACGTGAAGGCAGCTCAGGAGCTGAAAGACGCGATGGATTTGGCCTATCTGACCGGGCAAAGACCGGCCGATGTCCTGGTCATGAGGAGGGGCGATATCGAGGGAAATTACTTGGGTGTGCAGCAGAACAAGACACACAAAAAGCTGCGTATCCAGATGACTGACGGTGATGAGCCAAACAGCCTGGGCCTGTTGATCGGGAAAATGGCCGAGCGCAATGCTCAGCACATTTGCAGCTATTTGATCGTGAGCGCACGCGGCAAGCGGATGACCGCGAAGATGCTTCGCGATCGATGGGACGACGCCAGAGAAAGGGCTAAGAAAGAAGCTGAAGAAAAAGGCGATGTTCAGCTGGCGGAGAAAATCGGAGGCTTCCAGTTCAGAGACATCAGGCCGAAAGCGGCGTCGGAAATCCTCGACGTCGGCGATGCAAGCCTACTCTTGGGGCACACCAAAGGAGACATTACCGAGCGCGTCTATCGACGAATTGGCGCCATTGCCAAGCCATCAAAATAGCCCCAAAAACCGTTACAAAACTCAAAATCCGCCCCTTGTAGAATGCGGGCTGTAGAGGTGTCAAAAAATAAACGTATCGTAACGAAAAGCGGCTACAGGCCACGGTTTCATTGGCTTTGCATATCGGTCTTGAAAACCGTCGACTGTAACAGGTCCATGAGTTCGAATCCCATCGCCTCCGCCATATTTGGTACCGACAAAGCCCTGATTATTCAGGGCTTTGTCGTTTCTGGCGTTCTGAAAAATTTCCGCCTAGCCGAATGCGTTCCATAACTTTTGTGGACGCGTTCCATAACTCGACCGAGTTTTCCCCTCTCCGGCGTCCTGCCAATCGTTAAAACACTCTTCATGTACACGGTGCTACGCTGATTCCTTGGCTGCCAAGGAAACCAAAAAATGCCCAACTCCGACCTGCTCCCTTCCCTTCTCTTCAAAATCAACGAAAACCAAAGCCGCCATCATGGAGTTGTCGAACTGGGTAGAACAACGCGGATCGGCAGACGTCGCCGAGAATGTGCGCGGCGCGCTCTGGGCGATCGACAAGAACGAAGAGTTCATCAAGATGACGCTTGCAGTGCTGATGACGCCCGACTGACGAATAGACAGCCAGAAATATCGTTCGGAGATATCTAGGAACCCGACTAGGAGGCGTGAGGGTCAAATGGACTTCATTTTCGATTTGATAGCTCATCGTGTTGGCGTCTACGTACTGAGCCTCTTGAGTGGCGGCCGCTTCAAGGGAGAAAGTGGTTTTGCCTGGGGCTGGGCAGTTGTCGTCGGCGCGCTGATTCTGATCTCTCCATTCGCAGCATTCATAGCCTTGCTCATCTACACCAGTGGCCCGTGAAGTGATGTCTCGCATGGGTCAATAACCGCACCTCGCGACAGGTGCCAATCGGCCAAAAAAGCTGACGTTACCTACAGGCAGCAATCGACCCACAGCTGCCATTTAGATCTGTTGTTATCTTTGTTAGAGCGGGCTTACCCGCGCGTAGGCTGCTTGAGCAACGCACATACTCTTCGAGCGATCTCATCTGCGCCATCGGGAATGACCACTGAAATGCCTAAATAGTGCTCAAGGTGCAGGGTAAGCGTGTGTTCATCCACCACCAGATCCCAATAGCGCTGGTCCGGGCTATCGAGCCTCTCTTTCCAGCAACCGCCCAGCCCTTTCTCAAGAACCCGGGCCGCGTCCTCGAAAAGCTTCCAGTCGGCTTCTTCTGATACTTCAATTCTCACTATGTGTCACCTCACTACCAATAGTCCTCCGATTTTGGTGGCTCCTGCGAATGGCCGCAATGGGTCGACACCTAGCGGTGAAGGATGACCGCTATTGTCCGGTAGCGGTCGCTTGCAAACATCCGCTTCTGGCTGAAAGTAGCCGCACCGCTGCAGTTCGTCGCCTCACCCTCGCCCACCTACCCCGCCTCGATTACTTTATATGCAAACAGTATTCAGCAAGACATACCCGTGGATCCCCTCTATATAGAAGACACCGACGATTGGCTCGGTAACCCGACTTCGCTCGAAACCTGCCGTCACCAGCTCAGGATGTACGAAAACGAATTCGAAACTCTCACCCTCAAGCTCGAGCGAGCACTTGAAAATATTGAGGGATTGGTTCGAGACAATGACGCGCTCACCCAGGAGAGAAATTCTCTCAGGGCAAAGCTTCAGTACGCCGAAGGGGACTTGCTGAGCGAAATGCGAAGATTTGCGGACGTGCAGCACCAGGGAGAGCATCTCTTCCGAGAGAATCAACGCCTGCTCAGGGAGCTTCGCGATATCGAGGAGGAAGAGTGATCCAGGCTCGGACTCAGGGAACATCCTTGAAGAAGACGTGGTGCCCGAGCTTCAGCGTCTGCTTGGCCTTTGCCGCCCAGGCCGGCGCCTTGATGCTGGTGGCGTAATAGTGGGTGGCGCCGCCAGTTGGGTCTGGCACCTTGCCGTCGATCACCTGGTCAGCCGCGATACGACATTGCGCCAGTTCACGGAACGGGATCTGCTTCACGCCGATAAGGAACCGATAGTTCGGGTCAGTCTTGTTCCAGCAGCTGAACTGGTAAGGCTTCTGGCACACGCCGGCGTAGCCCTCGCCCCACCAAGACTTTTCCTTTCCATCAAACACACGGTTGCGGATCGTCCAGGCCACGGCCACTTGGCCGGCTATCCCTTCACCGCGAGCCTCACCCCAGATAGTGCGAGCGAGGATGTCGCGGTCTTTTTCGGTTACAGACATCATTTTTCTCCGGACAAAAAAATACCCGCTCAAAGGCGGGTAATGAATACGGCTTGTGGCCATTGTTTTTATGGCTGAGGCGCAAACCTAGCGATACAATTCGCCGATTAAAATACGGCTTGGATGCGAAAATGCTTGGGATCTACCGATTTGGACTAGCCGCGCTAGTGGTTGTCGCGCACCTGACTGAAGGTCGCCTATTCTTCGAACATTGGGGTATTTTTGCGGTATTCGGATTCTATTTGATCTCCGGGTACCTAATGACCATTGTCCTAAATGAAGCGTACTCTTTCAACTTGCCATCATTTGCGAAAAACCGGTTCCTCAGACTTTTTCCCATATATTACGTTGCAGCAATAATAACAATTATTGCAATGGTCGTGATTCCTGGAGCTCAGGAGTATCACAACGCGTGGACATTCACCGGCAGAGCCATAGACGTGGTAGGTAACCTGTTCATTTTTCCATTCGAGTTTTATGACGCTTCCTTCAGGCTGATTCCGCCTGCTTGGTCAGTAGGCGTAGAACTAATAAACTACTTCGTGCTGTGGCTATTTGTTGCCAGAAGCAAAAAACTGGCAGTCATCACAGTCTTCGCGACGCTGATCTATCATGCTGCTACGTTTGCTATGGATATGGATTGGACCAAACGTTACTTCCCGTTCTATGCTGCGCTTTTGCCGTTCTCAATGGGAGCATGCATTTACTTCTTCAGAGACTTAGCGAAAAAAATTACTCCAGCCATGCTCCACGCAATTGCCGGTGCATCTGTTCTGACAGGGACAGCAAACCTTATTGCCTGCGGGTTATTCTCTGGTCTCGCCTTCAAGAGTTTCAACCTATTCTTCTATGTAAACCTCATTTGCATGGCAAGCTTTATTTACTGCGTAGCAAACTCCAGCCTACAAAAAACTTTCAAGCGCTCAGGAAAGTTGCTCGGAGACCTTGCCTACCCCATGTTCTTACTGCACCGAGTAGTCGGCTTCATCATGAGCTATCTGGTGTTGGATGGGCAGCGTCGAGGCCTTAGCCTCGTTGCTGTATCCATCATTCCAATACTACTTCTTTCCTATGGCTTGGCTTGGTCAGCAAACAAATGGCTAGAGCCAGTGAGGAATGTTATTAGACGCCAAGCAAAAACAGCCAATCCATCATCATCTGCTGAGGCGGTGTAGCTATTCTCTACGTGAAGCCAGCCTCAGGAAGCGGTGGCCACGGACACTTGGCCGGCCGTCCCTTCGCCGCGAGCCTCGCCCCAGATTGTGCGAGCGAGGATGTCGCGATCTTTTTCGGTTACAGGCATCACTTTTCTCCAGGCAAAAAAATACCCGCTCAGCGGCGGGTACCTATTGGGTATGTATTCAAGTCCATTGCGGATAACGCGCGTTTTGAGTGGAATATCAGGACATTCGCCGATACAATCCCGCGCTTATTTTTTACTTCTTTAACGCTGTTTATTTTGCGGGGCCCGAAATGAAAAAAAATAACGAATTAGAAGTATTAAGGGCGATAGGGATAATTTTTGTAATCATCGCCCATTTACCTTTTCTGCTTCCAGCAATGCCAAACTCATTAAAAGTTTTGAATACCTATGTGAGCTTCTGGCCAGGCGTTGATATATTTTTCGCCGTTTCCGGATTCGTGATAACAAAAAGCATCAGAGATCAGCTATCAACATCCAACACCAATGAATACTGGTCAGGAATTAAAGCCTTTTGGGTAAGAAGATTTTTCAGACTAATACCAGCTTCATGGTTCTGGCTTTTCACCAGTATATTTCTTGCCGCCACACTTTACCAATTTGGTTATTTCAAAACAGTTTCCGCAAACACTAAAGAGACCATCGCACAAATATTCTACGTGCAAAATTGGTTCGCCTATTATTGCTCTCATGGGTTTTCAGAATGCGGAATAAATGGAAAATATTGGTCTCTATCTCTTGAAGAGCAATTCTACATTGCGCTACCGATTGTTTTTTTCTTTATAAAACGCCACCGCATCGCCTTCTGCTTAGCTGCCATCGCCCTACAATTTCCGCTACAGCGTGAAATTGGCTCAGCTCTTTGGTACGTCAGGACTGACGCGATTCTCTGGGGGGTCATCGTTGCATTGGCTTACGACGCCCCAATTATGAAAACGCTCACACCAACTTTCATGAAATTTGCTCCCGCTAGAATAATCATCGCCTCCGCGCTGGTCGCATTAATACCGGCGATGGGGCTTGGTACAATTGCCTCATTCCACACCGGCCTCATCGCAGTAGTCTGCGGAGTAATCGTCTGGCTAGCGTCCTACGACCAAGGATTTTTTTCCTCGTCTATTAAGAATAATCCAGTTGTTCTTTGGATTGCCTCACGCTCTTATTCCCTTTACCTCATTCATGGAATAGGTTTTAGGCTCGTTTCGCACTCGCTACAGTCGATCTACGACCGAGAGCTTAATGGTGGGGATATCATTATGGTTGCCGTTCTATCATCGATCCTTTGCGCGCTCCTAGCGGATCTATCCTACAGACTGCTTGAAAAACGATTTATTGCTCGCGGCCGGACAGCATCCGATAAAATTATCGGAGCGGCCGCATAACTTTATTAATCCACCGGAGTTAATGGCCAGTCTGGCTGTTCTGGCCATCCCAAGCGCTCCGGAGTTTTAAAAAGTGCACTGCGGTACTTCTTCCAAGCTTTCAGCTTAACCAAATTTTCCTCCGTTATCTCTTCGATATCAAAATCGTCCTGAAGTGGCTGAATGATACTTCCGGCAGTTTCCACGCGAGCAGAGAGCTCACTTCTGTTTTCTCGGTCCCTTTCGATCCTCGTCAGGTTATCAATCAACCATTGAGGAATCTGCTCAACAAATGTTTCACCGTCTAGCACTCCACGATCTTCTGTGTAAGGCGCCCAAGAAACTTCCGTGATCACAAATCCGTTCATATGCTTATCGCTCCGCGCTGTAACCGACAATGTCAAAGTTCGCGCTTCCACCAGACGAGGAAAGGAAAAACACAAAACTAAGGTTTACTAGAGGAATTCTTAAGCACTTGCCTGGTTGAGCTATCAACTCCTCTGATAGGTAGGTACTGAAACTCATAATCGGTAATCCAGATAATCGGACCGCCACTGCCAGCCGTAGCGTTATGACAGCTAACCAGTGCGCTCTTGGCTATTGGCGGAACAATCGTTATGAGATAGACGATATATGGGATTGTCGACGAATTGCCAGCAACGACGCGATACGGTGAGGCGTTCAAGGTATTACGGTATTCCATGAGATCACCGTTTTGTACCGTTTTCAGAAAGTTACCTCCGCTACCGGTTCGAACTGAAAAAAGGAATCGTCTACTTGGATCTCCGGACTTTTGCCGAGCCGTGCCCACGTTGTATGAGTCGGCAATCGTTGAGCTCAGTTCAAGAGCAGGAGTGCCGGCATTGCTGTAGAGGTCTGGCACGACGCGATGCAGGCTTACGGTGAAGCCGTCCTGAAACCGGTCTGAAGTTTTTTCAAATCAGCACTTTTGCAGAGAGGTTCATATGTTCATTCGCAACAAATCCGACGTTGAACAAACCCCGTACTTCGTCGAGTGGGGCGCGGGCACGAGCCATCGCTTGCTTACTGAACGCGATGCCATGGGTTTTACTTTGTGTCACACCGTGGTGCGTGCCGGTACTGAATCACTGTTGCACTATCGCAATCATCTGGAGGCATGCTACTGCATTGCCGGGGAAGGCGAAGTCGAAGACATGCAGGGGAATGTCTTCCCGATTCGCCCCGGCGACGTTTATGTGCTTGACCAGCACGACCGTCATTACCTGCGCGGGGGCAAGGAGCAAGACCTGATCCTCGTCAGCGTATTCAACCCGCCCCTGCGCGGGGACGAGCGGCATAATCTCAACGACAGCCAGGGATCGGCGTACTGAAGCACGGCTGGCCACGCGGCCAGACCGTCAACAACAAGGAGTTCATTTTGCGCAAGGATTACCTGGCATTTTTCACCTCGCTGTTCCTCTCGCGACTGGCGGATCAGATTCTGTTGTTCATCGTGCCGTTGGTGGTGTTCCAGACCACCAACAGCGCCTCTTGGGCAGGTCTGGCGTTTTTCGTCGAATCGCTGCCGCGCTTTCTCGCGTTTCCGCTGTGCGGAGCCTTGTGTGACAAGTTTTCGCCCATAAGGATTCTGCACATCAGCCAGGTTTACCGAGCACTGCTCTGCCTGATCGCGGTGGCAATGTTTGCCCTCTTCGGCGGTATCGCCTGGGTCGTCGTGCTGTCAGCGCTATGTGGCGTGCTGACCACCCAGGGCATCATGGCCCGCGAGGTGCTGATGCCACACATTTTCCAACACTACAGCTACACCAAGACCTTGTCCTATTCGCAGATCGCCGATCAGACCGGGCTGGTGCTCGGGCCTCTGGTGGCTGCACTGCTGTTGGAAATCTGGGCGTGGCATTGGGTGGTACTGTGGGTCGCCGGGCTGTTCCTGCTGGCGGACCTGAGCATGCTGGTATGGCAACGCCTCAGCCGTATCACCCTGGAAGTGTTCGAGCAGCATCAGGACATCTGGCTGCAACCGCTGCGTATCGCTTTCGGGCATATACGTGAACTGGCGGAGCTGAAAAAAATCATTCTGCTGGCGGTCGGGGTCAACCTGATCGTCGGCGTCACTCTGGCGACGTCAGCGGCGATGGTGATCGGCGAGTACAGCGCTGGCAAAGATGCGTATGCCGGACTGCAGGCTGCCGGCGCGGTCACCACCATCGTGATTCTGTTCTTCCTCGCCCGGGTTGAAATCCCGCAGCGGTTACTGGGTGGGCTGGCTTACTCGATGATCGCCGCTGGCGCCCTCATCAGTGCACTGAGTCCGAACCTGACTGGCTATGTGGTGGGTTTCCTGCTGATCGTCGGCTTCGACAAGATGTTCAACATCTACATGCGCAGCATCCGTCAGCGGGTGATTCCGGCCAAGGACTTCGGCAAGACCGTGGGCGTGATCACCTTGCTCAATAATCTCTCGCAACCTTTGGCGGGGTTGCTGGTGGCGCTGTTGGCCTCAAGCCTGGGTACGCAAGGAGTGATCCTGATTCTGGCCGTGCTGACTATGCTGTTGGGCGTCGCAGCGGTATGGTGGTTTGCCGTCAGCAGAGGAACCCTGAATGCCGAAGAAACCACCGCCCCCTAAAGAGCACGCAAACGCCGCAGACATCGAGCGCTCGATCCAGGCCCTGAACAAAATGGCCGAGCGCTTGTGGGGCGAAGGCCGGGAAGCCGAGGCCAAAGCGCTGCTCGATGCCCTCGATGCGTTGAACCGGGCGCTCGATCGAATCAGGATTGGAGAAAGTCGTCGAGCGGCGACGCTCCATTGAGGCGTGGGCCTAAGGTTTCAGAATCAGCACCGGCTCACCCTTCTTCACAATATAGGTCGCCAGTTCCGAACCCTTGTCCGCACCAACGTTTTTGGCGACATGCGCCACACCTTCGGGAATGAACAACGAATCCCCCGCTTTCAGTGTCACCGGCGCCCGACCCTCCAGTTGATACTCGAACGTGCCGCTGATCACATACGCGACCTCAACGCCGGGATGCGCGTGTCTTGGCGACGTCACGCCCGGTTCGAAATCGACGCGTGCCTGGATCACTTCGCGCTCGGCGGCCCCGAGATCCTGGCGAACCAGGTCCGTGCGGCTCAAACCTTGTTGCCAGCTCTTGGCCGGTGCGTCAGCCGCATGGGCGATACCGATCATTGAAGCAAGTATCGCGGCGCTGGCCAGTAACAGTGGACGATGCATGGTGGAGCCCTCTCAAACGTAGTGGTGGGTGACCTCTACTGTGGGAGTCGCCTGTATCGTTGATGTGTCGTAAACCCTGACTTTATTGTGCGCATGTGTCTGCGCGACAGCTTGATACACGCTTATACAAAGGTGTCTGCGCCCGCCAGCAACGCCAGCAGCCATGTCCTGAATGCCACGATTTTTTTCGATTGCGCCGTTTCATCGGGCGTCACCAGATAGAAGCCCAGTTCATCTTTCAAGCGCAGACCAAAGGGTGCGACCAAGCGCCCGGCCCGCAAATCGTCCTCGACATAGGTCGAACGGCCAATGCACACGCCCTGTCCGTCAACAGCGGCCTGTACCGCCATCATCGCCAGGTCGAAGGTCATACGCGGACCTTCTGCGAGTTGTGGCGGTTGGCTCGCTGCGCGTAGCCAGGCGCTCCAGTCACCGGCCGTCACACCGCTGACTTGCAGTAACGTGTGATTGGCCAGATCCGCCGGCGCGCACAACGTCTTCGCCAGTGCAGGACTGCACACCGGAAAGACTTCATCGGACATCAAAAAGTCGGCACGCAGCCCTTTCCAGTCACCCCGCCCGTAACGAATCGCGGCATCAATCGCGTCTTTGCGAAAGTCCACCCGCTCAGTGGACGCACTGATTCGCACATCGATGGCGGGGAAAGCCTGCTGAAAGGACGGCAAACGCGGCAACAGCCACTTCGACGCAAAGGACACCAAGGTGCTGATGGTCAGTACGCTTTTATCGCGAGACTCCAGCAACTGTTCAGTGGAAAAACGCAGCGCTTGAAACGCTGCACGCACCCCCGGCAAGTAGGCCTGCCCGTCTTCACTCAGCGCCAAACCACCGTTGAGCCGCAGAAAAAGAGCCACACCCAGTTCGGCTTCGAGTCGGCGAATCTGATGACTGACAGCGGTTTGGGTGACGCTAAGTTCCTCGGCAGCCTTGGTAAAACTCATGTGCCGAGCGACCGTTTCAAAAGCACGCAATCCATTAAGCGAAGGAAGTCGGACGGACATGGGATGATGATTGCTCATGAGATTTTGTCATACGCTAACACCCGAAATGACCTTTGCGAAAGCCACCACGGCAATGGAATCTGGCGCCTTCTCTCTTCAAGGAAGTGCCATGAAACTGTATTTCGCCCCCATGACCTGCTCGCTCTCCCCGCACATAGTCCTGCGGGAACTGGGTTTGCCGTTTGAACTGGTTCGCGTCAATAACCAGAGCAAACGCACCGCCGACGGCCGCGACTTTCGCGAGATCAATCCGAAGGGCTACGTAGCCGCGCTGGTTCTGGATAACGGCGAAGTGCTGACAGAAGGCCCGGCGATCTTGCAGTACCTCGCCGATCAGGCTCCCGAACGCGCACTGGCGCCGGCACTTGGCAGTTGGGAGCGGACACGGTTGCAGGAGGATCTGAATTTCATCAGCACGGAGATTCACGGCGGCTGCGCACCGCTGTTCGATGCGCAGATTCCACAGGCGACCAAAGCGATTTTCACCCACAAACTGTTCAAGCGCCTCGACTACCTGAACCGCAAACTGGTCGATCAGGACTATTTGCTGGGCACGTTCGGTATCGCCGATGCCTACCTGTTTACCGTGCTGACGTGGCTGCCCAACTTCAATATCGACCTGCAGGACTGGCCGTCGCTGGCCGCCCACTCCCAGCGGGTCGCCGCCCGCCCCAGCGTCCTTGCGGCGATCGCGGCAGAAGCGGCGACGCAACCGGTTTGATCGCCCTCTACGCTTTCACTGCGGTGGCGGCTGATCATTTGTCCGTTAGCCATGAATCTGTAAACTGGCGCGATTTACTCGCTCAGACAAGGGATCAGCATGGCTAACCAAGACATCACCTTCACTCCGGATCCGGACGCCGACTCGATTTCCTCGGACGTCACCACGTTCAACGGGATCATGATGTCCACGCAGATCCCGACCCGTGCCGACGGCAGTCTGGAACTGGGCGATATCACCCTGCAAAGCGAATGCACCCTGCAAGCGCTGAAAGTTGCGCTGGAACGCGCCGGCAGTTCGATGGACCGGGTGATGCACCTGACCATTTACCTGACCGACATGGCTGATCGCGCGGCATTCAACGAGGTGTACAAGCGCTACTTCGCCAAGCCTTGGCCGGTGCGTGCAGCGGTGGGTGTGGCCTCGTTGGCGGTTGAAGGGATGCGCGTGGAAGTGACTGCGATGGCAGCGAAGGCCTGACACACCACCCCAGCCCCTGTAGGAGCTGTCGAGTGAAACGAGGCTGCGATCTTTTGATCTGAGCTTCAAGATCAAAAGATCGCAGCGTGCCGCAGCTCCTACAGGTCCGGAGTGGAAGTTCACCATCGGGCAGCACAGGCGTGCCGGGCGCGCGTTTCACGGGTAGAATGCGCGCCTAACCGTGACAGCCTGACTAAAAAAACTATGTCCTTGCCCAAGCATCATCTGGAATTGCTCAGCCCTGCCCGCGATGTCGCCATCGCCCGTGAGGCGATCCTGCACGGCGCCGACGCCGTGTACATCGGCGGCCCGAGCTTCGGTGCGCGCCACAACGCCTGCAACGAAGTCGGCGAAATCGCCGAACTGGTGGAATTTGCCCGCAAGTACCACGCGCGAATTTTCACCACCATCAACACCATCCTGCACGACAACGAACTGGAGCCGGCGCGCAAGCTGATCCATCAGCTGTACGACGCTGGGGTCGACGCGCTGATCGTTCAGGATCTGGGCGTGATGGAGCTGGACATTCCGCCGATCGAGCTGCACGCCTCGACCCAGACCGACATCCGCACCCTTGAGCGAGCGAAGTTTCTCGATCAGGCCGGTTTCTCGCAACTGGTCTTGGCCCGTGAGCTGAACCTGCAGGAAATCCGCGCGATCGCCGACGAAACCGACGCCGCCATCGAGTTCTTCATCCATGGCGCGTTGTGCGTGGCCTTCTCCGGCCAGTGCAACATTTCCCACGCGCAGACCGGGCGCAGCGCCAACCGTGGCGACTGCTCCCAGGCTTGTCGCTTGCCGTACACCCTCAAAGATGAAAAGGGTGGCGTGATCGCCTACGAAAAACACCTGCTGTCGATGAAAGACAACAACCAGAGCGCCAACATCCGCGCGCTGGTTGAAGCCGGTGTGCGTTCGTTCAAGATCGAAGGTCGCTACAAGGACATGGGCTATGTGAAAAACATCACCGCCTATTACCGCCAGCGCCTCGACGACGTGCTCGAAGATCGCCCGGACCTGGCCCGCGCTTCCAGCGGCCGCACCGCGCACTTCTTCCTGCCCGATCCGGAAAAGACCTTCCACCGTGGCAGCACCGACTACTTCGTCACCGATCGCAAGATCGACATCGGCGCTTTCGACTCGCCGACCTTCACCGGTCTGCCAGTCGGTATCGTCGAGAAAGTCGGCAAACGCGACATGCAGGTCGTGACCCAGGAACCACTGTCCAACGGCGACGGTTTGAACGTGCTGGTCAAGCGCGAAGTGGTCGGTTTCCGCGCCAACATCGCTGAAGCCAAAGGCGAGTTCGAAGAAGACGGCGAGAAGCGCTACCGCTATCGCGTCGAGCCGAACGAAATGCCTGAAGGTCTGTACAAGCTGCGCCCGAACCACCCGTTGAATCGCAACCTCGATCACAACTGGCAACAGGCGCTGCAAAAGACCTCTTCCGAGCGTCGCGTGGCCCTGAGCTGGGTCGCGCGTTTGCGTGAAGAACAGCTGGAAGTCACCGCCACCAGTGAAGAAGGCATCAGCGCCAGCGTCACCCTGAACGGTCCGTTCGGTGTAGCCAACAAGCCTGAGCAAGCGCTGGAGCAGCTGCGCGATCTGCTCGGTCAGCTCGGCACCACGCAGTACCACGCCACCGACATCAAACTGGATGCGCCACAGGCGTTCTTCATCCCTAACTCGCAGCTCAAGTCGCTGCGCCGTGAAGTGATCGAAGCCCTGACCGCCGCACGTGTCGCTGCGCATCCGCGTGGCGGCCGTAAAGCCGAAACCAGCCCGCCGCCGGTGTACCCGGATTCGCACCTGACGTTCCTCGCCAACGTCTACAACCAGAAGGCGCGGGACTTCTACCACCGTCACGGCGTGAAGCTGATCGACGCGGCGTATGAGGCGCACGAAGAGCCAGGCGAAGTGCCGGTGATGATCACCAAGCACTGCCTGCGTTTCTCCTTCAACCTGTGCCCGAAACAGGCCAAAGGCGTGACCGGCGTGCGCACCAAAGTCGCGCCGATGCAGTTGATCCACGGCGATGAAGTACTGACGCTGAAGTTCGATTGCAAGCCGTGCGAGATGCACATCATCGGCAAGATGAAAGGCCACATCCTCAACCTGCCGCAGCCGGGCAGCGTGGTCGGCCATATCAGTCCTGAAGACCTGATGAAAACCATTCCGCGCGCACCGCACTGAGTGGACGGCGTGCGCGGTGCTTCGGCGCCGTGCACGTCTGCCCGCTTTGCCTGGCCAAATCGCAGGCATAAAAAAACGCCAACTTCTTGCGAAGTTGGCGTTTTTTCGAATATGGCAGGGGCGGCTGGATTCGAACCAACGCATGGCAGGATCAAAACCTGCTGCCTTACCGCTTGGCGACGCCCCTACTGCTCTTTCCAGCTACTTCGTTAGGTTCGCTGTGAGAACGGGGCGCAATTTACCAAGGTTTTTTGCCTTTGGGAAGCGCGAAGTGAAATATTTTTTGTTTTAAAACAGCGACTTATTATTTTGGCCTGAATCAGGTGCAGGGTGAGTCGGTTTAACCGCCGTGTATCACACTGTGTACGAACCCCGCCGCGACACATCGACTTTCGATAAAGCCGTTCTTCGACACAGGCCAGATACGTCCCAGCGCTCAAATGCACTCAAGGTTTCAAGGGTTCATTCAGGCCCCTTGGCCAAAGGCTCGCAAAGGAGACGTCACCATGAAGATGGCACTGCACACCCGCAAAACCGCGTTCGGTTTGTCGATTCTGGCTTTGTCGTTGTTCGGCGCTTTTGGCAGCGCTCAGGCGCAAACCACTGAACCTGCGGCCGCCAGCTATTCCGCGCCCTCGCCTTTCGGCCCGCTCAAGCATGTGAAGGCCGGCGTGCTCGACGTCGCCTACGCCGAAACCGGTCCCGCCGATGGCCCGGTGGTGATCCTGTTGCACGGTTGGCCCTACGACATTCACAGCTACGACGAAGTCGCGCCGTTGCTCGCGGCCAAGGGTTATCGGGTGTTGATGCCGTATGCACGCGGTTATGGCGATACGCAGTTCCTTTCCAAAGACACCCTGCGCAATGGCCAACCGGCGGCGCTGGCCAGTGACGTCATCGACTTCATGGATGCGCTGAAGATCAAGCAAGCGGTACTCGGTGGTTATGACTGGGGCGCGCGTTCGGCGGACATCGTTTCGGCGTTGTGGCCGGAACGTGTGAAAGCGCTGGTGTCGGTCAGCGGTTATCTGATCGGCAATCAGGCCGCCGGGCAAAACCCGCTGCCGCCCAAGGCTGAATTGCAGTGGTGGTATCAGTTCTACTTTGCGACTGACCGTGGCCGCGCCGGGTATGAGAAGAACACCCACGACTTCGCCAAATTGATCTGGCAGACCGCTTCGCCGCAGTGGAAATTCGACGACGCCACGTTCGACCGCAGCGCCAAGGCGCTGGAGAACCCCGATCACGTCGACATCACCGTGTTCAATTACCGCTGGCGTCTGGGCCTGGTGCAAGGCGAAGCGAAATACGCCGCGCTGGAGCAGAAACTCGCCACCGCGCCGTCGATCAGCGTTCCGACCATTACGCTTGAGGGTGACGCCAACGGAGCGCCGCACCCGGCGCCGGAGGATTACGCCAAGCGCTTTACCGGCAAGTATCAGTTCCGTTTGATCAATGGCGGGATCGGGCACAACCTGCCGCAGGAAGATCCGCAGGCGTTTGCCAAGGCTGTGATTGACGCTGACCACCTGTAGAAACAAAAAAGCAGTCAGCCGCAATGGCTGACTGCTTGATTATTTGAGGGTGGGATTGAGGGATGGTCACGTTTTGCAGATTCCATGCCTGAACGGGCGTCATCGCGAGCAGGCGAACGCCTACAGGGGGAACGCATTTCAAATGTAGGAGTGAGCCTGCTCGCGATCATGCCCGACCAAACACCCTCAATCCCGACTAACGTGCGCGATCACTCAGTCGGCACAACCAGATCCAACGCCTTGTTCACCGCCAACTCCCCCAACATGACCACTTGCGCAATGCCCAGCAGCGTATGACGATTTGCGCCCTCCAGCATCCCGGCAAAATTACCGAGCATGACCGAGGCGGATGCCAACGATCCGCAAGCATTGGTCAGCAACGCCTCGGTGTCTGCTTGCGGGTTGGCCATGAACAGAGCGTTGGGCGTATAGGGTTCGGCCATGATCGCGGCAGGCAACAGGTAATGGTCGAGCGCACGCTCTGCCGCTTCGTGCAGCTTTCTTGAATTGGGCGATGCGTACGGCGATACCAGATCAGTGACCGGTGGTTCGGGTGGCTGAGACATCAGCTGAAACTCCAGACAAGAACCGCTTCAGGTTCTTTTATAGAAAGCGTGAAGCACCGCGATCGCGGACGCTTCTGTGCAATGAGGGAGCAAGCCCCCTCACCCATCTGCATCGCGACTAGTGCGGCAAGCGCTGGTTATCCAGGACTCGGCCGACCCCCAGCTCGCTGAGCATGATCACCTGTTGCAGGATCAGCATCTTTTTGCGCTGTGAAGGATCGATCACGTCGGCGAGATCTCGGGCCATGTCACTGGCGCAGGACAAGGTTTCAGTGGCTTCGACGAGCAGGGTTTCGTTATCCACCGTGGGGTCGATCAGGTAGATCTTGCCGGTTTTGCGGGTGGGTATTGAAGTCTTCAGCGCGGAAGGATTGAGGTAGAAATTGATCGCGCGGTCGGTGGCCTCTTTGATGTTTTGAGGCTCGAGTGCGGCGTCGTAGGGGATTGGATCGGTTTCTGGCGGGTTTGGCGTAATTTTGAACATAGATGACACTCGCTTAACAAAAAATAAGGAGCCATCACTCACGCTACCAAACGAGGTGGTGACCATTGCGCAGGTTGGTAGACCGGTCTAAGCGAGTAAACCCCGGCGCTCCCGAAGGAGCCCCACGCATGGCCACCATATAAAACCGAGCCTCGAAAAGAGACTGCATATAGCGGCGCATAACGCTTAGAAAACGGGCTACCAAACCCGATCACTGTTTTTGCAGTGACTGGGAAACGATACAGCCCGCCTCAAGGCGCGTAAGCCGGCGGATTCTGGCGTACGCGTAGGCAACGGCGCAAGGTGTTGTAGCCGTTATGGCGTAACAGTGCGTGTAAGTTAAACGTGTGTGGGTGATGGTGTTTAAAAGCCCCTCACCCTAGCCCTCTCCCAGAGGTAGAGGGAACCGACCGTGGTGTTTGGGCGAGGTACGCCGACGTGTGATTGCGCGGTGCACTCTGGTTGGGAAACGGCTGTCGTTATTTGACCAGCCGTTTTTCTTTGGAAGGTCTGTAGCCGAAATACGAGCTGTAGCATTTGCTGAAATGGCTTGGCGAGACGAAGCCGCACGCGACCAGCACTTCCACTTGCGAAAGCTCAGTGTGCTGCAACAACCGTCGTGCTTCGGTGATGCGCAGTTCCAGGTAATAACGCTGCGGCGTGGTGCCGAGTTGCTCCTTGAACAAGCGCTCCAGCTGACGACGGGATCGGCCGGCGTACACCGCCAGTTGCTCCAGCTCCAGCGGCTCTTCCAGATTGGCGTCCATCAGTTTCACCACTTCACGCAGCGGCGCACTGACGCAGAGGTTTTCATCCGGTTTGATCCGGCGGTAGCGCGATTCCTCGAACGCCAGAATGTCTTCGATGCCCTCGACCAAGGCTTTGCCGTGCAGGCTTTTGATCCAGTCCAGCGCCATGTGGAAAGCCCCGGACGGACTCGAGGCCGTGAGGCGGTCGCGGTCGATCACGTAAGGCTCACTGCTGACGTGGGTGGACTTGGCGATTTCGGTCAGCGCCGGGCGGTGCTCCGGGTGGATCGCGCAGCGATAGCCGTCGAGCAATCCGGCGCGGCCGAGAAACCACGAGCCATTCCATAACCCGGCGAGACTGATGCCCCGCTCCGCTGCTGCCCGCAGCAAATGAATAAACTCGTCACTCGCCCGCAGTTCGGTGCGATACCCGCCACACACCACCAGCAGATCCAGCTGCTGAAGCGCGGCCGAATCCAGACGTGCATCGGGGCGGATCACCAGCCCCAGATCACTGATGACTTCACCGTCGCCCAAGCCAAACGTGCGCGAAGAAAACAGCCCCGGACGCAGCAGATTAGTGGTGACAACCGTATCCAGCGCTTGGGTAAACGCCGGCAGTGAAAAATGTTCGAGCAGCAGAAAACCGGTGCGGGTCAGGCGCGGGTCTTCCGCGCTTTGCTCATTCAGATAGCGGAGGTTTTTCCCCTTCATACCTCCGCTGAATTGGCGTCGTTCGATCAAGTTGTGGTCCATCGGTCATGTTGTTATGCGCCGATAGTTGGCTTGATCGGTGAAAGAGTCAATCACGCCTGTGGTGGATGGCGGGTGACGCAGTGACCTGCGCCACCACTGGGGCGATGGCAGCGATCCGAATCCAGACTCAAACAGCCGAGAAAAACCCGGCGCCTAAACGCCCCTCGAGACGCCCACACAGCACGTAGTGCTGATAGCCGCTGGAGAAGGCTCCTTGGGAAATCGCAATCCTGACATCGTCATTCAATCGAAGGTACTGGGCTTCATCAAAGTCTTCTGCGCTGACTTCGCCGGCACGCCCGAGCCGCTCGCTGTCCACCGTGAGACCCTGGCTGGCGAAGTGCTCGAAATCGATGATGCGATTCACCGCGTGGCGCTCCAGCACTCCCTGATTGGGATGCATCGAGTAGATATGCAGGCCTTTATTGGCGCAGCGGTCGCACATGTCGACACAGTTTTTCTGCGTCGATTTGCGCCGCGTCAGTTCTGCAAGCGGCATGTCGAGGTACTTGCCAACCTGATACTCGGTCTGATTGAAGATCGTGCAGCACAGCACCGTGTTGCCATTGCAGTCGATGACCAGCCAGTCATCCTTGAGCGTGCACGCCATCTTGGGAAAGTTCTGGATGACGTTGACGAGATCGTCGTACGGCGGCAGTGCGAGGCGTTTCAGGGTATCAAGGTCGGTAGGCGTGACAGACGGGTCACGCTCGACAATGGCCAGTGTCTTCTCCAGCGGCATCATCACGGAATACCCGGTGGTGAACATGAAGCCAAGACGTTCACTGAACTCGCGCATCAGTGATTCTTCTTCGATGTTATCCAGGTAGCGGTGATAGTAAACATCAACGCGGGTCCTCAGACCGAGGCGCTGTTTGATCTCCTGCAGGGCGATCATGTTTTGTTTTACAACTTCGATATCGCCGCCAACATGACCCTTTTCGTAGGTCTCCTGGTAAAAACCCGAGAGCGAAATACGGAAGTAACTCGGCTCGGCCATCAAGGCCTTTTCCATATTCTTGGCGAGGTTCAGGTTGGTGCTGATGCCGCTGCCCAGGCCGGCAGCATTGATGACCTCGATAAACTCGCCAATTTTTGGATGAATCAGCGGCTCGGTCCAGTTATAGAGGTAAATCGTGTTGACGCCCTCTGTCTTGGCCTTATCGACAATCTGCTTGAACATCTCGAGCTGCATGGCTTTTTTGAAATTGAGATTTTCCGAGTTGCCCATTGGGCAGGACGGGCAGCTCAGATTGCACGCACCGACGATATCGATGTACATATTCATGCGGGTGAAGCTCCTAGAATTGAAAGCCATGCATCTCATCACTACGGGCTTTCAAGTCGCCTGATTGTGTTGGTATTTTGACGGCACTGGCACAGCAGCTAGCAATAACTGCACCACAATGCTGCTACGCCATCAACTCAACGACCCAATCGATGAACACACGCAATTTCAGACTGACATGCCGGTTCGGCGGATAAGCGATGTAGAGCGGCATCGGCGCGAGTTTCCAGTCTTCGAACAGCGGCACCAGTTCACCGCGCGCCTCGTGGGCGGCAGACATGTATTTGGGCAGCCATAACACCCCCATGCCCGCCAAACCTGCCGCGAGATAAGCGTTGCCATCATCGACTGCCAACACGTGACGCCCCTTGACTTGCAGGTTTTCGCTGGCGTTGTGCAAGGCGTACGGTACCGGTCTGCCGGTGCGTGCCCAGAGAAAAGCGACGACCCGATGATGGCTGTCTTCCAGGTCCCGTGGATGCGCAGGCGTACCGGCACGGGCCAGGTATTGCGGCGCGGCAAACACGCCCAGTTCCAGATCAGCGACCTTGCGCGCCATCAGCGACAGATCCATGAGTTCGCCCCCGCGCACCACGCAATCGACGTTCTCATCAATGATGTCGACGATGCGGTCGCTGACACCCATGTCGATCTGAATATCCGGATAACGCGCGTGAAACTCAGGCAGCGCCGGCACCAGAATCAACCGTGCGAACGGACTCGGAACGTCCACGCGCAATCGCCCTTTGGGCAACGCCGCCGCGCCGGGCAGGCTGCTTTCGGCGTCGTCCATATCCGCGAGTAACTTGATCACCCGTTCGTAATAAACGGCGCCATCGGCGGTGACGTTGACCTTGCGCGTGGTGCGATTGAGCAATTTCACCCGCAGCCGCGCCTCCAACTGCTGAACCAGTTGGGTCACGGTGGTCTTGCTCATGTGCAAGGTTTCCGCCGCTTTGGTGAAACTCCCCGCCTCGACCACCCGGGCAAAGGCCTGCATTGCGTCAAAACGGTCCAAGCTGCGCCCCCCGATTGTTTGGATTTTACAAACAGTGAACGCCAAGCTTGCGCGTTTATCGGTCAGCTGCAAATACCTAAAGTGGGCCCCATCAACTCACCGATGGAGACACCCCCGATGACTCAGCGCGATGTAGTTTTCCCACCCGCACGACGCACGCTTTATGAACGCCATCGCTACTCGCCGGCGATTCGTTCCAACGGATTCCTGTTTGTCTCAGGGCAAGTGGGCAGCACCGAGGACGGCACGCCCGAACCGGACTTGGAGAATCAGGTGCGCCAAGCCTTCAACAACCTGAATGCGATCCTCGCCGAGGCCGGATGCAGCTTTGACGATGTGGTCGATGTCACCGTGTTCATCGTCGACCCGCCGTCGAAATTCGAGACGATCTGGAATGTCGTGCTGACAGAGTTCTGGGGCGACGCGCCGCATCCGACGGTGACGGCGGTGGGCGTGACGTGGCTGTACGGGTTTGATTTCGAGATCAAGGTGATTGCAAAGCTTCCCGAGCCAACCTAGACCCGATCAGCCCGCCTTTGGAGATACGCTGCGCGCCACAATCCAGCCTGTCACAACTCCAAACCAATGAAAGGATTACCCCCGCCGCCCCCTGCGATAGCTCACAAAGCTTTCGCAAGGGGTTAGCCTATTGCGTCGCATCTTTCGCGCCCTCTTGTCAAAAGCAACAAACACGACTTTGCGAATGCCGAGGCGGTCTGCGAGGCATGGTTTCCCTGTTCCGACAGTGATGCTTGCGCTCGCCTAGAGAGTTGAAGGACCATGATGGCTCACTGCCTCCGCTACAACGGCAGTCCTCAACGCTTTGAAAAAGCCGTTTTTTGATAATGAAGGACGGACGATAGCTGTCCGGCTCAGCGACATGGAAAATCACGCATGAAAACCTTCCACTTTGACGGACCAGACTGGGCCTTTCTGACACCCGAGCAAATGTATGACGAAGAGGGAAAGCTTCGTCGGGCACACAAGTACTATCAAAACGCAGACATCTACTTCCTCACCGTAATGAACAAGTGCCTGTTCAACCCGAAGAAGACCAAGGTCACCTCCGACGGCAATATTCAATGCGAAGTGTGCGTTGGCGATCCTGAAACACGTACTTTTCGGCGCCTCACGGTGGTTTTTCCGCTGATCGACATATTCCACACGACACCCGGCATACTTCATGAATTTCCTGACCGGAACGAGTTCCTGAGCCATGCACTGCTTAACCGATACCTGCCAAAAAACACACTAAAAAAACAGCTGTACCGTGTTGTAAAAGGAGGGCTCGTCAAAGGTATTCTGCGGCCAGGGTTCGCGCTCAATGTCCTTCGCGCGATTTACTCTTCAGAAATAACGATTCGTCACAGCACACGTTTTGAAATCAATGTATTTGATCCGATTACTGACGCGATGACCGATGAACAGAAAGCTGCGGAATCTAAAAAGCACCACCCGCATTTCCACGCCTTGAACAACGCGAATTGGGATACACAAAAAACCGCCGCAGTTGATTACAGCAAGCTGCCCGGAGCGAATGAGAAAGAAAACGTTCGACTGACCATCGACCAGATTGTTAATCGTTTTGATATTGAAGTGGGCAATCAAAAGATCGCCTATATCGGCAAAACCGAGCAGCAACCCTTCGACAGGCTTTTCCCGCACGTGAAGTTGAATGAGCTCCAAAGCAAGCTCGCCAAAAATGAATTCGAAACTCTCGTGATTCATTTGTTCGGTTTCAGGATGGTTGACGAGCCCCTGATCTCTTGGCCGCCCACGACGCGACTGTCGAAATCTGATGCAATCACCATTACCGAAGCCGAACTGATCAATTATTTCAAACCCTCCGAAAACGAGGACTACGTAAAGAACGATGGAAAACCCAATTGGAAGCACATCAAGCTGCTGATCAAAAACAAGTATGAAAATATTCGAGGTTTATTGGACATCGATGGACGATACGCAAGATTTTATACATCGCAGGTAGGCAACCTGAAACTCAATCGCCATGAAATAGATGTCGATTTGAATGCCTACAAACCCGCTCCGAAAAAGAAGAAGACGAAATCCTGAGCGTCAGCGTATGGATGTGTAGCGTCTTCATCCGCACACCGACCTCAGCGTTTCTGGTCTTCATGCGAGCAACGACGTATAACCTCGCCTTTCGTCTAACCTGATTTTGCGCCTGTGTCATTTTGCGATACAGGCGCTCCGATATTGACGCTTACGAAACGGAGAATTCCATGCTCAAACGCACCCTGGCACTGACCGCCGGTCTGGCCCTGTCCTTTTCTACCTTGATGGTGCAAGCCGCTGACGTTTTGCGCGTCAGCGCGATTCCCGATGAAGCCCCGACCGAGTTGCTGCGCAAGTTCGAGCCGCTGGGTGCTTATCTGGAACAGCGACTGGGCATGAAGGTGCAATTCGTGCCGGTGGCCGACTACCCGGCAGTGGTTGAAGCCTTGGCGACCGATCGCCTCGACATGGCCTGGCTCGGCGGCTTCACGTTTGTGCAGGCACGCTTGAAAACCGACGCAACGACGCCGGTCATTCCGTTGGTGCAGCGTGAACAGGATGCGCAGTTCACCAGCAAATTCATCACCGCTGACCCGAACGTGAAGAGCCTGGCGGATCTGAAGGGCAAGACCTTCGCCTTCGGTTCGGTGTCGTCGACCTCCGGCAGCCTGATGCCGCGTTATTTCATGCTGAAAAACGACGGCATCAAGCCTGAGGGTTATTTCAGCCGCGTCGCCTACTCCGGCGCGCACGATGCCACCGTGGCCTGGGTGCAGGCCGGCAAGGTTGACGCCGGTGTACTGAACGCCAGTGTCTGGCAGAAACTGGTCGACGCCGGCAAGGTCGACACCAGCAAGGTCAAAGTCTTCGCCACCACCCCGACTTATTTCGATTACAACTGGACCGTGCGCGGCACCCTCGACCCGGCTCTGGCGGCGAAAATCAAAAAAGCCTTCCTCGATCTGGACCCGGCCAACCCGGAGCAGAAAAAGATTCTTGATCTGCAGGCCGCCAGCCGTTTTATCGAGACCAAGCCTGAGAACTACAAGGGCATCGAGGAAGCCGCCCGCGCTGCCGAACTGCTGAAATGACCCTGAGCCTCAACCAGGGCAGCCTGCGCCACGCCAATGGCGTCGACGCCCTGCGCGGTGTCGATTTGCAGATTGGCGTCGGCGAACAGGTCGCGATCATTGGCCCGTCCGGGGCCGGTAAATCGAGTTTGCTCAACCTGCTGGCCACCGCATTGCGGCCCAGCAGCGGTGAAATTGAAGTGTTGGGTGAACGTGCCTGGCACTTGTCGGCCCGCCAGCGTCAGCGTCTGCGCGCGCGGATCGGTCTGGTGCATCAGGCGCCGCCGTTGCCGCCGCGCCAGCGTGTGGTGACGGCGGTACTGGCCGGCAAGCTCGGCCAGTGGAGTCTGGGTAAAAGCCTTTTGAATTTGTTGCATCCGCTGGATGTGGCCGGTGCACGCGCGGCGTTGGCGCGGCTGGATCTGGGTGACAAATTGTTCGCCCATTGTCAGCAACTATCTGGCGGTCAGCTGCAACGTGTTGGCATCGCTCGCGTGTTGTATCAGGCGCCGGAAGTTCTCTTGGCCGACGAGCCGGTGTCGGCGATGGACCCGGTGATGGCCGGGCACACGCTGTCGATCCTCTCGCGGCATGCCCGCGAACATAACGTCACGCTGGTGGCGAGCCTGCATGCGGTGGATCTGGCGTTGTCGCACTTCCCTCGGATCATCGGTTTGCGCGACGGGCAGATTCTGTTCGACAGCCCTTCTGATCGCGTCACGCCGGAAATGCTCGATGCGCTTTACGCCAATGAAAAACTGCAATCACCGACCATTGTGGTGGCGCCTCTGACTGTGCAGATTCCCCGATGCTGAAAGCCGATTCACGGGATCCGGCGGCGTGGCCGCGATTGCTGCTGACGTTGCTGGCGATGGCTTTGCTGTGGCCGGGCATTCAGCTCAGCGAACTGAATCTGGGCGTGTTGCTGCCCGACAGCCAGAATGAAATGGGCCGTTTTGTCGCGCAGTTCTGGCCACTAGCGCACGACGAAGCGTTTCTGCAGTTACTGCTCAAAGCCACTCTGCAAACCCTGGCCATCGCCACTGCTGGCATGGCATTGGCGTTGGTGTTGGCGATACCGGCAGGCCTGCTTGCCAGCCGCGCGCTGTCGCTGTCCGCCGCCTCGCGCGGTGGCGTACCCAGTCGTCTGGGGCGTCTGCTGCGCTGGCCGGTTCGCGGTTTGCTGATCTTTTTGCGCAGCGTGCCGGAAATCGTCTGGGCACTGCTGTTTGTCCGCGCCGTCGGGCTGGGTCCGGCGGCGGGCGTACTGGCCATTGCCATTACTTACAGCGGCATGCTCGGCAAGGTTTACGCGGAGATTTTCGAATCCACCGACCAGCGCCCGGCGCACGCGTTATTACAGGCCGGCAGCAGCCGGTTGGCGGCGTTTGCTTACGGCACGTTGCCCAATGTCGCGTCGGAACTGCTGTCGTATACGGTCTATCGCTGGGAGTGCGCGATCCGCGCATCCGTGGTGATGGGGTTTGTTGGCGCCGGAGGGTTGGGTCAGCAGATTGACCTGTCGATCCGCATGTTCGCCGGCGGTGAAGTCGCCAGTATTCTGCTGTGCTTCCTGATTCTGGTATTGGCCGCCGATCAACTCAGCCGCTTGTTGCGCTGGAGGCTGACATGAATCGCCTGCTCAACCTGCTGCTGATCGCGGCCATTGCATTGGCGGTCATCGCCTCCTTCGTTTATCTGGGGCTCGATCTTGGCGAACTGGGCAGTGCCACCAGCCTCAAGCAGATGGGCGCGTATGTGCAGCGTTTTCTCAGCCCGGATCTGAGCGCGGATTACCTCAAGGCAATCTTCCACGGTTCGCTGGAAACCTTGGCCATGTCGGCCCTCGGTACCCTGCTCGCCGCGGTTTTCGGGATTGTCCTCGCCCTGCCCGCCGCCGGACGGTTCGGCTGGCCGCTGCAAAGCGCCTCGCGCTTGCTGCTCAACGCCTTGCGGGCGATTCCGGAACTGGTCTGGGCCGCACTGATGGTGCTTGCCGCCGGCCTCGGTCCGAACGCCGGCACCCTCGCCCTCGCTCTGCACACCACCGGTGTGCTCGGCCGATTGTTCGCCGAAGCACTGGAAAATACGCCGCCGCAACCGGCCGAAGCGATTCGATTGCAGGGCGGCAATCCAATCCTTGCGTTCTGCTACGGCACACTGCCGAACCTGGCGCCGCAACTGCTCGCCTACATTCTGTATCGCTGGGAAAACAATATTCGCATGGCCAGCGTGCTGGGATTTGTCGGCGCCGGCGGGCTTGGGCAGATGCTTTATGTGAGCCTCAGCCTGTTTCAGGAAGCGCAAGCCAGTACGGTGATTCTGGCAATGCTGGTGCTGGTGTTTGTGGTCGACTGGCTGAGTGCGTGGAGTCGTCAGCGCTGGGTCAAAGCCTGATGCGCGGGCCGGCGGGTGGATATCTGGCAAAAGCTGATTATGCTTCAGGAAACCTTGCAGCCATGCGAGGCAGTCAGACTGTGCAAGTTTCACGCGAGAGCAGTTGCGGCATACGCCACAAGGCCAGAGTGCGATAAGCGGTAACGGGGGACTCCGGCCTTCAACAATAAGCACGACGGAGAACACCCATGGCCACAATCGACACAGCATCCACCGGCAGTCCACCGCGCAGCGGCGGCATCACCAAGGAGGAGCGCAAGGTCATCTTCGCCTCGTCCTTGGGCACGGTTTTCGAGTGGTACGACTTTTACCTGTACGGTTCACTGGCGGCGATCATCGCCAAGCACTTCTTCGCCGGCGTCAACGAAACCACCGCGTTCATTTTTGCATTGCTGGCGTTTGCAGCGGGGTTTGCGGTGCGGCCGTTCGGGGCGATCGTGTTCGGCCGGCTCGGTGACATGATCGGACGCAAACACACGTTCCTCATCACCATCGTCATCATGGGTGTCTCGACAGCGATTGTCGGTATTTTGCCCGGCTACGCGACCATAGGCGTCGCCGCGCCGGTCATCCTTATTACCCTGCGCCTGCTGCAAGGTCTGGCACTGGGTGGTGAGTATGGCGGCGCAGCGACGTATGTGGCTGAGCATGCGCCACGCAACAAACGCGGCTTTTTCACTTCATGGATTCAAACCACTGCGACCCTCGGCCTGTTTCTGTCGCTGCTGGTGATCCTCGCCTGCCGCACGGCGCTGGGCACTGAAGCCTTCGAAGCGTGGGGCTGGCGGATTCCGTTTCTGCTGTCGATCCTGCTGCTGATCGTCTCGGTGTACATCCGCCTGCAACTGAGCGAATCGCCGGTGTTCCAGAAAATGAAGGCTGAAGGCAAGGCGTCGAAAGCGCCGCTGACCGAATCCTTCGCGCGCTGGGACAACCTCAAAGTGGTGATCATGTCACTGCTCGGCGGTACGGCCGGACAAGCAGTGGTCTGGTACACCGGGCAGTTCTATGCGCTGTTTTTCCTACTGCAGACGCTGAAGATCGACCCGCAGACCGCCAACCTGCTGATTGCCGGCTCACTGCTGATCGGCACGCCGTTCTTTGTGATTTTCGGCAGTCTTTCTGACCGGATCGGGCGCAAGCCGATCATCATGGTCGGCTGTATTCTGGCGGCGCTGACCTACTTCCCGATCTTCCATGCGCTGACCCAGTACGGTAACCCTGACGTGTTCATCGCGCAGGAGAAAAATCCGGTCAAAGTGATCGCCAATCCCGACCAGTGCTCGTTCCAGTTCGACCCGGTGGGCAAGGCCAAATTCACCAGTTCCTGCGACCTGGCCAAGACCCTGCTGGCGAAACGGGCGATCCCGTATGAGAACGTGATTGCCGAACCCGGCACCGTCGCGCAAGTGCGCATCGGCGACAAAGTCGTCGAGAGTTTCGAAGGCAGCGCGCTGCCGGCCGCCGACTTCAAGACCCGTAACGATGCGTTCACCGCCACCCTCGGCAGCGCGCTCAAGGAGGCCGGTTATCCGGAGAAAGCCGACCCGGCGAAAACCAATTACCCGATGGTGCTGCTCCTGCTCACCGTGCTGGTGATCTACGTGACCATGGTCTACGGCCCGATCGCGGCGTGGCTGGTCGAGCTGTTCCCGACCCGTATCCGCTACACCTCGATGTCGCTGCCCTATCACATCGGTAACGGCTGGTTCGGCGGTTTCTTGCCGACGGTGGCGTTCGCCATGGTTGCCGCGACCGGGGATATCTATTACGGCTTGTGGTACCCGATCGTGATTGCGGTGATGACGGCGGTACTCGGCACGTTCTTCCTGCCGGAAACCAAGGATCGCGACATTCTCAAAGACTGAAAACCGTCAGCGCGCCCTCTCCATCGCGGGAGGGCGCCATTCGGCACAACCCGGCAAAAATATCGAACGCCTGCCGCACTGCCCGCCTCCAATGTTTACACCACTGGAGGTCACCAACATGAACAGCAACGATAAAACCCCGAACGACCCGCCCACCGATACGTCCGGCAAACCGGTGAATGTGGTCGAGCGCGATCTTGCAGACCGGGACGATGACAGCGAAGCCGTGGACAAAGTCATCACGCCGTCGTCCACAAGAGTGAAGGAGCAGGACGCCGAGACGCTGCAGCGCAAGATCGATGAGATAGAGCGCAAAGTGGCCGATGGTAATTAGTGGTATTGAAGGCGATCGCGACAGTCTGTTCGATCTGCCCCCTCACCCCAGCCCTCTCCCCCCAGGGGGCGAGGGGGAAAGGGAGCCGATTTGTGTGCTTTTCAAATCTTGCGTTCAACTCGTTCTTTCAAGTCGGCGTCATTTGCACAAACACCTCGGTCAGTCCCCTCTCCCCCAAGGGCGAGGGGGAAAGGGAGTCGATTTGTGCGCTTTTCAAATCTTGCGTTCAACTCGGTCTTTCAAGTCGGCGTTACTTGCGCGAGCAACTCGGTCAGTCCCTTTTCCCCACGGGGCGTGGGGGAAAGGGAGTCGATTTGTGCGCTTTTCAAATCTTGCGTTCAACTCGGTCTTTCAAGTCGGCGTCATTTGCACAAACACCTCGGTCAGTCCCCTCTCCCTCTGGGAGAGGGCTAGGGTGAGGGCTTCTTCGCCGGGTTGAGTTTCACGGCCGCACATATCTGCTCCCAATCGGCCGTCAGTGTGGCCAGCGTCAAGGCGTTGCCCAGCGCTGCGCCACTGGCAGTGTTGTCGAAAATGCACCAGGTCGCAGCACCTGCTGCGGCCGCCGATTGCAGAGCTTTTGCGAGGTCTAGCAGATAAGTTGAATCGTAGGCGCTGTGGTAAATGCGCGGTGAGCCGTGCAGGCGCCAATACTGAGTTCTCGTCCAGCCGCTTGGCGAAACATCACGACTGATGCGCGAAGGATCGACTGCTGCTCGTGCGATCTGATGAGTCATTAACATCGACTCGGCGCTGACCCACGATTCATGCCTTGGCTCGAGCACCACTGCGCCGGAGAACCGTTCGCGCAACGTCGTGAAAAAGGCGTCGGCGCTGGCTTCTTCGAACACCAGCGATGGCGGCAATTGCACCAATAAGCAGCCAAGGCGCTCGCCCAACCCGCCGCATTCAGTCAGAAACTTGTCCATCGCTGATTCGCACCCGGCGAGGCGCAATTCATGACTGATGTGTTTGGGCATTTTCACCGAAAAGCGAAAGCCCTCCGGCACGCCATCCGCCCAGCGCGCATAGGTCTGCCGACGATGCGGACGATAGAACGAGCTGTTGATTTCCACGCCATTGAGGCGCGCGGCATAGCGCTGTAAATGCGTGCCCTCTACGGGAAATGCCGGCCAATGCTCGCGCCCCAGACTCCAGCCTGCACAGCCCACATAAATCAAAAGTCCACCTCCTGACCTGTAGGAGCTGCCGAAGGCTGCGATCTTTTGATTTTGTTTTTAAAGATCAAGATCAAAAGATCGCAGCCTCCGGCAGCTCCTACAGTTGTCTGTCGATTTACCGGTTACTTTTTGCCGGGCAACACCGCTCCCAGCACCTGTTTCGCGGTCTGCACGATCACCCCCGCCTCATCCGGATCGCCCTTGAGCAACGTCGTGGCGAATTTCTTCGCCTGCTCAAGCTTGATGTGCGGCGGTAACGGCGGCACGTTCGGGTCGGTCTTGAACTCGATCACCACCGGCACCTCCGAGGCCAATGCCTTTTCCCAGGCAGCGGCGACGTCTTCTTCGCGATCGACAAAAATGCCTTTCAGGCCAATGGAAATGGCAAACAAGTGATAAGGCACGTCCGGAATACTTTGCGAAGCTTCGAACTTCGGATCGCCCTCCATCACCCGCTGTTCCCAGGTCACCTGATTAAGGTCCTCGTTGTTGAACACCGCGCAGATCCATTTCGGACTCGCCCATTGCCGCCAATACTTGGCGACGGTAATCAGTTCGGCCATGTTGTTCATCTGCATCGCACCATCTCCCACCAGCGCGATCACTGCACGCTCGGGGTAGGCGAACTTGGCGGCAATCGCGTAGGGCACTGCCGCACCCATGGACGCGAGGCCACCGGACAGCGAGCACTGCATGCCACGGCGGATTTTCAGGTCACGGGCAAACCAGTTGGCGCACGAGCCGGAGTCGCTGGTGATAATCGACTCATCGGGCAGGCGCGGCGACAGCTCATACACCACCCTTTGCGGGTTGACCGGGTCGGCTTTGGCCATCGCACGTCTTTCCAGGGTTTTCTCCCAGCTACCGCGCCAGCCTTCGACTTTCTTGCGCCACTTGCTGGAGGTTTTCTGTTCGAGCAGTGGCAACAACGCGGCTAGGGTTTCCGCCGAATCGCCGACCAGATTGACTTCCATCGGATAGCGCAGGCTGAGCATGTCGGGTTGCAAATCGATCTGCACACCACGGGCCTGACCTTCCTTGGGCAGGAACTCGGAGTACGGAAAACCCGAACCGATCATCAACAAGGTGTCGCATTCGCTCATCAGTTTGTAGCTCGGCTCGGTGCCGAGCAGGCCGATGCTGCCGGTGACCCAAGGCAAATCGTCCGGCAACACGGCTTTGCCCAACAGCGCCTTCGCGACGCCGGCGCCGAGTTTTTCCGCCACCGCGATGACTTCATCAGTCGCTTGCAATGCCCCGGCGCCGACCAGAATCGCGACCTTTTCGCCCGCGTTCAAAACGTCGGCGGCACGCTGCAGATCGACGTCATAAGGCAGCACTTTGGGTTTCGTGTAACCGACACCGGAATGCGCGGTGCCATGGGCGCGAGCCGGTGCTTGATATTTCAGCTCCTGCAAATCGTTGGGCAGAATCAACGCGGTCACACGGCGTTCGCCCACTGCGGTGCGCACCGCTCGATCAAGCAAATGCCGCACCTGCGAAGGCGCCGACGCCTGCTGCACAAAGGCCCCGGCGACGTCCTTGAACATCGACACCAGATCAAGCTCTTGCTGGTAGTGACTGCCGAGCGCGGTGCGTGCTTGCTGACCGACGATAGCCAGCACTGGCATGTGGTCCATGCGCGCGTCGTAGAGGCCGGTGATCAGGTGCGAGGCACCTGGCCCGGAAGTGGCGATGCACACGCCCAGCTCGCCGGTGAACTTGGCATGTGCCGAGGCCATGAATGCGGCCATTTCTTCATGCCGCGCCTGGACGAATTCGATTTTTCCCTTGGCCCGGCTGAGCGCGCCGAACACGCCGTTGATGCCATCCCCCGGATAGCCAAAAATCCGCGTAACGCCCCACTCGCTGAGCCGTTCAACCAGAAAATCCCCCACTGTCATCGTCATCTCGATCCTCGTCTTTCTCCGCTGTATGGAGCTGTCCCGGCAGAACATCTGCCAAGAGGTGTAAGGGTCTGGACAGTCGGGTTGTTGGCGAAGTTTCGATGGATTTCCTCAGGCCAATCCTTATTTGTTTTTTTGAGTCCCCCACAAGACCTGTCGATCGACGGTGAGGCTATTCGCGAGCAGGCTCGCTCCCACAGGGAATTGAGTTGAAATGTGGGAGCGAGCCTGCTCGCGAAGGCGCCAGAACAGTTACTGCTGAGGCGGGGCTTTTTCAACGATGCGGATGCACCGTCCACGCCACCAGTTTCACCACAATCGGCCGCACGACGAGGATGCACAAAAACGCCACGGGCATCGCCAGCTTGTAGGCGTGCAAGGCATTACTCAGGTAGTCGTTATCAATGCCCGAGTTGGCGGCGGTGATCACCAACGACATCAGAAACGCCATGATCGTCGCCATGTACAGCGCAAACACATACGGCGTGGCACGTGGCGACAGCTTGCGACGGCTGATAAGCAAGGCTTCGGAGCTTGTCGGTTGATTCATATGGCGTTTCCATCCGTTGACAGGGAGACCGCACGTTAGCAAAGCCGCCCCCGTGCAACTAGACGCTCAATCGTAGGTACTTTATAAAGCAGAACTTACGAATCAACCCTGAACGGGACGATGAATGAATCTGTTAACTGCGATTGCCAGTTTTATCAAAGTGGTGGAATCGGGCTCGATTGTCGGCGCCGCCAAGACGCTGGGCGTGAGCGCGGCGGCGGTGAGCCAGACGATCAACCGGCTGGAAGCACACCTCGGCGCTCGCTTGTTGCAACGCACCACGCGCAGCATGGCACTGACCGAAAACGGCGCGGTGTATTACGAGAAAGTCCGACGCATTGCAGCGGATCTGGAGTCCGCGCAGAGCTCGATCAATAGCGATGAAACCGAATTGCAGGGCCGTCTGAGCATCGCCTCTACATCCGCGTTCGGCCGCCATGTATTGGCGTCACTGATCGCCGGTTTCGCCGCGCAACACCCACGCCTGCTCATCGAGCTCTCGACCACCAACGGCAAGATCAACCACATCCAGGATGGCATCGATCTGAGCCTGCGGATCAAGCCGCAACTGGAGGACGGTATCGTCGCGCGCAAGATCGTTTCGCTGCCCTTCATCATGTGCGCCGCGCCGGCCTATCTTCAGCGCGCCGGGTGGCCGCAATCGCCGGACGATTTGCACAACCACGCCTGCCTGGCCTTTCGTTATCCCTTGGACGGGCGCTTTCTGCGCTGGAGTTTTATCCGTGACGGCCAGCGTTTCGACGCCAATATCAATGCCACCGCGATCAGCGATGACATCGATGCGCTGGCGCAAATGGCTGTTCACGGGGCCGGGGTCACGAGGCTGGCAGAGTTCGTGGCGGCACCTTATCTGGCGAGCGGGCAACTGGTGCCGCTGCTCGAACATAGCGACGCCGTCGTCGAGCCGATGGATATCTACGCCTGCGTTCAGGAGCGCGCGGCGATGACGCCGAAGGTCAAGGCCTTCCTGGATTACCTGAGCGCAGATTTGATCGCACGCTGGCCGACAACAAATGTTTTCGTCGAAGGGTTCAAAGACACTCGCTGAAGCACACGAAATCAGTCAAAGTCCGCTTCGCACAATCGGCCTATCACGGAAGATAACAACAATGAAAAAATCTCTCGGCGCGCTGCTTCTGATCGGCTTGAGCAGCCACGCATTCGCTGACGCTCAACCCGTTGGTTTCCAGTACGCCACGCTGGCGGATCCACGTAACGAGCGCCCAGTGGAAATGGTCGTCTGGTACCCCGGTTCGACCACGGCCAAGACGCCACAATTATTCGGCGACAACCCGGTCTTCGTTGGCGCACCGGCAGTGCTCGACGCCCCGGCCGCCAAGGGCGAACATCCATTGGTGGTGCTGTCCCACGGCAATGGCGGAAGCTGGATCAACCAGACCTGGCTGGCCAGTGCGCTGGCGCATCAGGGTTACATCGTCGCGGCAGTCAACCATCCCGGCACCACCAGTCGCGACCGCAGTCCGCAAGCCGCGGCACAGTTGTGGCAGCGTCCCGTTGACCTCAGTCGGGCCATCGATGCAGTGACGGCGCAACCGGAAAAATTCGGCGCAGTGGCCAAGGATCGAATTGCCATCGTCGGCCATTCTCTCGGCGGCTGGACGGTACTCGAAGCCGGCGGTGCACGCTTCGACCCCGAGCGCTTTGCCGAAGACTGCAAAGTCCATCCGCAACTGGCCAGTTGCACGGCGTACAACCAAATGAACACGGCAAGCACCGCGCAATCGAAAGCCCGACTGGCCGCCGATTTGCGTGACAAGCGCGTGACTGCCGTGGTTTCACTGGACCTGGGTCTGTCGCGCGGAATGACCGATGCAAGTCTGGCGGCCTACCCCGTGCCGATCCTGGTGATCGCTGCCGGCGTACCGTCGAAAGAATTGCCTGCGCAACTGGAATCCGTCTATCTCGCCAAACGCCTGCCGAAAACCTTATCGCGTTACGTCGAGATCAGCGACGCCAGCCATTTCACGTTCATGGCGATCTGCAAACCTGGCGCCGTGGCCATGCTTGACGAGGACGTGCCAGGCGACAGCATTATCTGCACCGATGGCCAGGGTGGCCGCCCGCGTGCGCAGATCCAGCAACAAGTGATTTCCCTCATCACCGGATTCCTGGCGCAGTCACCTGACAGCCTGAAACAAACCGTCACTTACAAGGAACCGCAATAACAATGCTGACGCCCTCCCCTCAGACCTTCCGGGGCAGTTGCCTGTGCGGAGCGGTGAAATACCAGATCCGCTCACGGCCCAAAGCGCTTTCGCACTGCCATTGCAGCCAATGCCGCAAAAGCCACGGCGCGGCGTTTGCCAGCTATGGCAGCGTGCTGCGCCAGAACCTGGAACTGCTGGAGGGCGCCGGGCAGCTCAAGGCCTATCAGTCTTCGCAATCGGTACAACGCCAGTTCTGTCTGAACTGCGGCTCGTCGCTGTTCTGGGCAAACAATCAGGGTGAGTACCGCGACTGGATTTCGGTAGCCCTGGGCACGCTGGACACGACGTTCACCACGGAAAAACAGCAACACGTCGAAGTGACGTCGAAAGCACCGTGGTTTGAAATCAAGGATCAATGGCCGCAGCGCTGAGACTGATCGTGTGCCAACCGGTACTGAACGCCCAACGGAGGGATTGCAAAAAACACCTTCGACTCATTGGGCTGTGGAATACAAAGCGGGTTCTGTGGTGTCCTGTCTATTATCAGCGAGGTATTTTTTCCACTTGCCAAGATGAGGCCCCTTAGATGAGCAAAGCGCCGTACGTTCCACCCCAGGTCTGGAAAAACGAAGCCCCGTCCGGTGGCCAGTTCGCCAGCATCAATCGGCCGATTGCCGGCCCTACCCACGACAAGACGCTGCCGGTCGGCAAGCATCCGTTGCAGCTGTATTCACTGGCCACGCCCAACGGCGTCAAAGTGACGATTCTTCTGGAAGAGTTGTTGGCGTTGGGTCACAGCGCTGCCGAGTACGATGCGTGGCTGATCCGCATTGGCGAAGGCGATCAGTTCTCCAGCGGTTTTGTCGAGATCAATCCGAACTCGAAAATACCGGCGTTGCTGGATCACAGCGTTGAACCGCCGATTCGCGTGTTCGAGTCGGGTTCGATCCTGCTGTACCTGGCGGAGAAATTCGACGCCTTCCTGCCAAAAGATCCTGCTGGCCGCACCGAAACCTTGAACTGGCTGTTCTGGCAGATGGGCTCGGCGCCGTATCTGGGCGGCGGTTTCGGGCATTTCTATGCCTACGCACCGGAAAAAATGGAGTACCCGATCAACCGCTTCACCATGGAAGCCAAGCGGCAACTGGATGTGCTGGATCGGCGTTTGGCACAAAGCGCCTACCTGGCCGGTGACAGTTACACCATCGCCGACATCGCCGTCTGGCCGTGGTACGGCCAATTGGTGCGCAACAATGTGTACTCCGCCGCCGAGTTTCTCGCGGCCCACGAATACACGCATGTGCAGCGCTGGGCCGAGGACATTGCCAGGCGGCCGGCGGTTATTCGCGGCCAGCGCGTCAACCGCACGTGGGGCGATGAGGCGACTCAGGTGCCCGAACGTCATCAGGCTGATGATCTGAACTGACGCCTTTACTCCCGCACATCCGCAGGGCCGGTCGCACGCTTTTGTGATCGGTCCGCTGCGCCTCGCTTCACCCCTCGCACGCGTCTCAGAAAAACCGCAACTCTGCGCCAACCCTCGACGCAGAGCGCTTGGACGATTGTGAAAAATTCGTTAACTAACTGACTCGTACGGCTTTTTTCAGTCGGAATGATCTGACACACTAATGCGAATAATTCCTACACGCACTCGCACTGGATTCTTTTTCGTATTATTTGGGGAAGCAGATTGATGTCGTTTCGCACCATTTACCGTCGTCCAAACCGTTCACCGAACCTCCTGGCGCTGGCCATCTGCATGGCCAGCATCACCCCTGCGCTGGCAGATGAAGCATCACCCGCTACGCCTGAAAAAGCCGCGCCGGCGAGCACGCTGGAACTGGACGCCACCGAAATCGGCGCCACCCAGATGAGCAGCACCACCGAAGACACCCAGTCCTACACCACCGGCCCGATGCGGACGGCGACCAAATTGTCATTGACCATGCGCGAAACGCCTCAGGCGGTAACGGTGATCACTCGCCAGCGCATGGACGACCAGAACATGACCAGCATCAACGATGTGGTGAAAGGCACACCGGGACTGTTCCTCAGCCAGACCAGCGGTCCGGGACGGCAGACGTACAAGGCGCGCGGCTTCGACATCGACAACATCATGTACGACGGCCTGCCCAGCGCGTACTCGCCTTACTCCATGGCGGTGCAACCAAACCTGGCGATGTTCGACGTGTCGAAATCGTCCGCGGTGCAACCGGGCTGGTCACCGGTGCCGGCAACCCGTCGGCAGCGATTAACATGGTGCGCAAACGCCCGACCGCCGATCAACGCGTGACGCTCACCGGCGCGGCCGGAAGCTGGGACGACTACCGTGGCGAAATCGACGCCTCCAGCCCGCTGAACGAAAGCGGCACCTTGCGCGGTCGAGTGGTTAGTTCCTATCAGGGTGCCGACAGTTTCCGCGACAAGGAAGAGAACGACCATGGCCTGTTCTACGCCATCGGTGAAGCCGACCTGAGCGACAGCACCACCGCGACCCTCGGGTTCTCCCGGCAGAATGAACAGACCAACTATTTCTGGGGCGGTCTGCCGCTGGGCACCAATGGCCACCACCTCGATCTGCCCCGCTCCACCTACCCGGGCACCGACTGGGAAAACCGCAAGCTGCAAATCGACACCGTGTTCGGTGAAGTCGAGCATCGCTTCGACAACGACTGGAAACTGCACGTCGCCGGCTCATCATCGACTCTCGACGGCGAGTTCTCCGGAACCTACCTGTCGCGTTACGCCGGTCCACTGGAAACCACGGCTTATCAATCCCATCACACCGACAAGCAGCATGCGTTCGACGCCTTCGCCAGCGGCCCGTTCGAAGCGTTCGGCCGCAGCCACGAACTGGTCGTCGGCGCCAGCAACCAGGTGTATGACGCGACCACCAAGGAATACGACCCGTACACCACCGCCTGGCCGATTGGCGCACCCAAACCTGACTTCGTGCGGGACGGCAAAACCCGCAACGTCACCACCCAGGATGCCGTGTACCTGACCACCCGCCTGAGCCTGGCCGATCCACTGACGCTGATCCTCGGCGGCCGTCTCGACTGGTATGACTACGATGACCGCACCGGCGATGGCGACTACAAGGTCACCCGCAACCTCACCCGCTATGCCGGCCTGATCTACAAACTCGACGACCACCACTCGGTGTACGCCAGCTACACCGATATCTTCACCCCGCAGACCCAGAAGGATCTCGGCGGCAAAGTGCTTGAGCCGATCGTCGGTGAAAACTACGAAGTGGGCATCAAGGGCGAGTACTTCAACGGCGCCCTCAACGCCAGCCTGGCGGTGTTCCAGATGGATCAGACCGGCCGCGCCACCTTGGCCGACAACCAGTTCGGCTGCCCGGTCATGACCTGCTACAACACATCAGGCAAAGTGCGCAGCCAAGGCGTGGACATGGAACTGCAAGGCGCCCTGACCGAAAACTGGCAGGTCGGCGCCGGCTACACCTACACCCGCGCGCACTACATCAAGGACGAAAACCCGGCCAACAACAATCAGCGATTCGATACCGACACGCCAGAGCATCTGTTCAAGGTGTCTACGGTGTACCGCTTTCAGGGCCCGCTGCAGAATCTGCGCGTGGGCGGCAACGTCTACTGGCAGAGCCGCATGTACAACGACATCACCCTGGCCAATAACGGTAGCTACCGTCTCGAACAGGGCGGTTATGCGGTCACCGACCTGATGGCCGGGTACGAAGTCAACAAACACCTGGATCTGCAAGTCAACGCGAACAATATCTTCGACCGTGTCTACTACTCCGCCATCGGCTCCGATGTCACCTGGGGTTCCACCGACAACTATGGCAACCCGCGCAGTTACATGCTGACCGCCAAGTACAAGTTCTGAGTCGATAACGTTCGATCTGTCACAACAAACAATGGCGCCGGGGAAATCCGCGGCGCCCTTGTTTTTTCTACCCGCCGCATTAGTCATGAACGGCAATACCAGATAGTCTCTAAGCGAACTCATCTCGAAGCATCGCCCATGACCAACCCGGACTTTGCACCCGACATCGAAGCCATTCGCAGTATTGACTCGGTGCCGGTCATCCTGAGCATGGTCAAACACCTCACCGGCATGCGGTTCGCTGCGGTCGCTCGGGTCACCGAAAGCAACTGGGTGGCATGCGCCGTCGATGACTCGATTGATTTCGGGCTCAAACCCGGTGGCGAACTGGTGCTCGAATCGACCATCTGCCACGAGATCCGCCAGCATCAGCAGCCGGTGATCTTCGGTCATGCCAGTACGCACCCGGTCTTTTCGCTTCACCACACGCCGAAAACCTATGGGCTGGAAAGTTACATTTCCATTCCCATCGTCAAAGCCAACGGCGACTTCTTCGGCACGCTGTGCGCCATCGACTCGGTCCCGGCCAATATCGACGAACCGGCCATTACCAAAACACTGACCCTGTTCGCTCAATTGATCGCCATGAACCTGGACACGCAACGCCATCTGGAAGCGACCCAAATCGAGCTGAACAACGCCAATGAACTCGGACGCCTGCGCGAGCAATTCATCGCCGTACTCGGCCATGATTTGCGCACACCACTGAGCGCGGTGCGCATGAGCGCCGACTTGCTGGAAAGCAAAACCGAAGACAAACGTTCGCTCAACCTGATTGCGGCAATTCGCAACAGCTCGGTGCGCATGGGCGTGTTGATCGAAAACATCCTCGACTTTGCCCGAGGACGACTGGGCGGCGGGATTCCGGTGCTGCGCAAGCTGGTGGATGACTTGCAGCAGACCCTGCAATTGACGCTCGCTGAGGTTAAAGCCTCGCACCCGCAAGCGATTTTCATCGATGAGCTGGACGTGCCGGCGGGCGTCTATTGCGATGCGTTGCGCATCAGCCAGTTGCTTTCCAATCTGCTGGGCAATGCCGTCACCCACGGCTCGAACAGCGCACCGATCATCCTCAAAGCCTGTGCAGAAAACGACGAGATCGTGATTTCCCTGACCAACCAGGGCACGCCGATTTCAGCGCAACTGATGCCGCTGCTGTTCGAACCCTTCTCCCGCGCCGAAGCCGGGCAACGTTGCGAGGGCTTGGGACTGGGACTTTACATCGCCTCGCAGATTGCGATGGCACACAACGGCACGTTGAGCGTTACCTCGAGCGCCGAGTCGGGAACCTGCTTCGTGGCGAGATTCCCGGCCCGGTTCAAATGGGTTTAAGCCGTCTGCCGACGCATCGTCAGAATCGCCGCACCAAAACCGATAAACGTAGACCCGACCACCCGGCTGACCCAACGCGACAGCGCCGGACGAGTCAACACACCCTTGGCCCGCGAAGCCAGCGCGGCATAAACGCTCAGTGACGACACCGACAACGCCATGAAGATCGAAGTCAGGATCAAAAACTGCGGCAACAGCGCTGCGCCCTGATCAATGAACTGCGGGAACAACGCGGTAAAAAACATCGTCGCCTTGGGGTTGGTCACCGCCGTCAAAAAGGCCGATTTGTACAGCTTGCCGCGCGTCGGACGCACCTTGCTCGCATCGCCCTCAGTCCCTTCCGGCAGCATCGGCCCCTTTTTGAACAACTGCCTGACCCCGAGGTAGAACAGATACCCGGCACCGATGATCTTCACCGCGTTGAACAGCAACTCAGAACTGGCCAACAACGCCCCCAACCCCAACATCGCCGCCGCCGACAGACAGAACAAGCCACTGGCGTTACCCAATGACGACCAGATCGTGCTGCGCTGCCCATGCGCGAGGCTATTGTTGATCGCCATCAACGTCGCCGGCCCCGGACTGGCGATGGCAATTGCGGCGACCAGAGTGAAGGTCAATATCGAGTGAGAATCCATTTTCGCTGCTCGCAAGATTGAAGTTGCCGCATGTTACAGCAACCGGCTGCATAGCCCAGATCAAAAGCCCCTCACCCTAACCCTCTCCCAAAGGGAGAGGGGACTGACGGTGGTGTTTGGGAGAGTTACGCCGACGTGCGATACCGCGTTGAACTCAGGCTGTGACAGCCTACAGATCGGCCCCCTCTCCCTCGGGAGAGGGGCAGCTCCAACACAAATCCCAAGCCGACCACGCCCCGCCCTTCACCACTCAATAGGCCGAGTGTCAGCTCGCCTGCTCTTGATCTTGATCCACGGGCGACGTCGGAAGGCTGAGTGGAGGGATTGATCCGGGCGTGGGAGCGCAGCGACCGTTTGGCGCAGCCAAACACAGCGAGAGGAGGTGCAGCGAAGCAAACCGTAGGCGCTGCGCCCGGATCGATCCCGCAGCGAAGGAACCCCGAGCCCCAGCGAGCGGGCCGCACGCAGGAGCAAGCGTTTTTTGCTTACTTTTTTTGGCGTTTGAAAAAAAGTGAGTCGCCGTAAGGGCGAAACCGTAATAAGCCATCACCGCAGCAACGGATATTCACAAAGAACACCCCGAACCTGGTCGGCCCAAAGGCCGCCAAGAACCAAAAAAAAAAGCCCCGCAACCGAATAAACAGCGCGAGGCAAAAAATTGGTTGGTTGCGGCCAACCAAAGGAGCTCAGTCAAATACACACAACGGGCAAAATCAGATGCAATCCTGCGCAGCCCGCTCAAAACTCGAAGGCAAAAGATTCGAAGCCAACAAATGCCGCTCGTAGATAAACACCTTGCCGCCACTACCCGCCTTGTACGCCTCCAGCACGTTGTCAGCCGAAACCTTGCTCGGCACCACAATCCGGTAGCTGCGCTGAGTCTGCGAAACCGTCGGGTTCAACGCACTGCCCTGCAACTTCGGCACAACACAATCGGCGTACTGCGCAGGCGTCTTGCTGGTCTGCAAAGTAAGGCTCGGATTGTTCGGCGCCGAAGCGCAACCGGCGAGCAGCAAAGAGGCAACGGCCAAAGCAGGCACAAAGAAAAGACGCATCGGTGTCATCCTGAAAATAAAGGTTCGGTTCAACCGGCAACGGTTCAGCCTCACGCAGCCGCCGTCGCCATTCATGTTTTAAGTGTTCAGCTCGACGCCACCAGCGCCTTGAGCGACACATCAAATTGCTTCAAGGCGTTGAGTTGCAAGTCACGCTGCCTGTCGATCTGTGCAGCAATGGCCGGTGCCGCCTGGTTATGCACCCACACCGAAGGCAGCTGTTTCTCGACGGCGCCTTCCGCCTTGCCGATGTATTGCAGGTCGGCGTCGTAGAAACGTGCGGTGAAGCGCGCTTCGACCAGGCTGTTTTGCTGCGTCAGCAAGCGATTGAAGGTGTCGAGCTTCACCACCACGTCGGGATGCGCCTGCACCAATGCGTCGAGGTTGTCGTAAACGGTCACCGACAAGAACTGTTGTTGCAGTGAACTCACCAGCCAGTCGATGGCCAGTTCCGGATCGGAACTGCTGACAAAGGCTTCGCGAATCCGCGAGTCGAGCGCATCTTTCGCGCCGTTGACCGCCATGTCGTGGTAACGCTCAAGGTATTGCAGGTTGTCCAGAGTGTTCTCACTGAGCAACACACCCACGGTTTGCGAATGTTGCAACGTGGCACTGCTGCCCGTGATGGTCTGGAAATGACACGACCCGGCGTCCGCTGCGTAAGTCGGAGCTGTGAACAGTGCGCCGCCTGTTAGCAGGGCGACCATAGCCAGTCGGGTCAGTGTGTTCATCGCGCAGATTCCTTGAGCGGCGTGTTCGATGGAGGCAATTTTCCGCCGATTGCCGACAAAGCAGAACTTGCGTTTCTTGATGGTCACTATTACTTCTAGCAATAGTTGCGCGACGTGCAGACTGATACACACTCAACCACAACTAGAAAAACATGAAATGAGGAGTTCGCCTTGAGAACGTTTGACCTGATCCGTGACGCCGTTCTGCCCGATTTCCGCGAGCGTGTGGCCGAGTATCTGGTTCAGTACGAAAGCGTATTGCTGGACAAAGACCCGACCGACCCGCAGCTCATCACCGACACCGCCAACCAGTTGCGCGGATACCTGCGCGGGCTCAACACCACCCGCGTGCTGGGCATGGCTTATTGGGAAGAACTGGATCGTCGAGTCGTCGACACCTGGCTCACGCCCGAGCAATGACCGATCGGCACCGTGGTCAGGGGGGCCGCTAACGACGACGCCCTCCCGTAACCAATGGTCTGCGCTGCAATAAGGCCTCTGCGAAAAAGCCGCCCGAACGCTTACAATCGCCGGTCTCACTGCCAATCAGACAGGCTCATCAAGAAATGCCGCTCGACCCACCTACGATGCTGACCATTTCCATCGCCCTCGCAGCCGCTGCCGCGCTGTATCTGGCGATCGAATGGCGCAGCATTCGTGAGCCTTCGCTACTGTTCTGGAGCGCCGGTTTCGCCACCATCACCGTCGGTTCCACCCTGGCCCTGTTGCGCAGCAGCGGTTTTTTGCTGATCGGCATCTGGTTCGCCAACGGCTTGCTGGTAACCGCGCATTTCCTGTTCCTGCTCGGCGTGGCGCGCTTTACCCAGATACGGCTGTCGCCGGCCTGGTATCTGATCTTTGTCACTTGGCTGGTCATGCTGTTGTTGCCGGACGGGCCGCTGTGGTCGAAGGTCATGCTGGCGGCCAATTCGTTGCTGGTGGCGCTGGCGACCCTCAAGGCCAGCTCACTGCTGCGCCCCCACGGCAAGTCGTTGAGCGTCGGCGCGGTGCAGTTGCGTTACGTTTTGCTCGGTCACGGGATCTTCTATGTGGCCAAAGCCCTGACCGTGGTGATCCCCGGCACGCTGATCGATCTGGCGGCGTTTCGTGGCGAGATCATCCAGATTTCCCTGGTCGAAGGTGCGATGGCGATCATGTTGATCGCCCTGTCGATGACCGGCACCGAACGCTATCGCCGGGAAAAACAGATCGCCCGCCTCGCCGAGCGTGATCCGCTGACCGCCCTGTACAACCGCCGCGCTCTGGAAAAGCGTGCGCCGCGCCTGCTCGAACACGTTTCGCCGGAGCATCCCGGCGCCCTGCTGCTGATCGACATCGACAACTTCAAACTGGTCAACGACCAGTACGGCCACACCGCCGGGGATCGTTTGCTGATCGCACTGAGCGAGATGATCCGCTCGGTGCTGCCGCGCAATGCGCTGACGGCGCGTCTGGGCGGTGACGAGTTTGTCATCCTGCTCAACAGCACATCAGGCGAGCGCGTCATGGAACTGGGCAATACATTGCGCGAGCAGTTTCTGAACACCACCTCACAGACATTCCCCACTACCGCGGCCGTGACCCTGAGCATCGGCGCCAGCCTGTTCGACCACCCGCCCGCCAACCTGACGGCACTGATCGAGCAAGGCGACGCGGCACTCTACGAATCGAAACGCGGCGGGCGCAATCGCCTGCGCCTGACCGGACTCACCACTCCAGGATAATAAAAACCATGTCCAGCCTCGATACGCCTCTGCAAGACCTCGCCGCGCCAGAAGGCGTTTGCTATGGCTGCGGCGGCCGCAACCCGCACGGCCTGCACGTCAAAAGCCACTGGCATGAAGACGGCGAGCACGTGATTGCCGAACACCTGCCGGAGGCCAAGTACTGCGGCTGGCCGGATCTGGTCTACGGAGGTTTGATCGCGATGCTGGTCGACTGCCATTCCAACTGGACAGCGATGGCTTACCACTACCGCGCGGAGAACCGCGAACCTGGCAGCCTGCCGCGTATCGACTGCGTCACTGGCAACCTTGGGATCAAGTTCATCAAGCCAACACCGATGGGCGTGACGCTGGTTTTGCGGGCGAAGGTCGAGGGGGCGGTTGGGCGCAAGACGCGGGTGATTTGTGAGGTTTTTGCCGGGGAAGTGCTGACGGCAGTGGGTGATTCGGTGTTTGTGCGAGTCGATACAGGGCAACTGGCGGATTCCGCGCATGGGCGAAAAAGCAAAAGCCCCTCACCCTAACCCTCTCCCAGAGGGAGAGGGGACTGACCGAGTTGTTTGGTTGAAATACGCCGACCTGAGATATCGGATCGAACTCTGGATTCGAAAAATCCTCACCCCTGCCCTCTCCTTGGAGACAAAAGACTGACCGAGGCGTCTGGTTGAAATACGCCGCCCTGAGATATCGAGTCAAACTAGGATTTTGAAAAGCTCACAAATCGGCTCCCTCTCCTAGGGGAGAGGGCTGGGGTGAGGGGTGAATTCACCGCCGAACTCAATGTGAAACCGGCTTAAACCTGCTTCACATTCGCCCGCGCCGTATGCAACTTCTTATAGCTCTCAATCAAGCGCAAATGCCGATCCAGCCCTTCCAGCTTCATGCTGGTCGGCGTCAACCCATAGAACCGCACGCTGCCGTTGACCGAACCAATCGCCGCGTCCATACGCTCATCGCCAAACATGCGGCGGAAGTTGGCTTCGTAGTCTTCCAGTTCCAGATCTTCGTCCAGTTCCATCTCCAACACCACGTTCACCGCTTGATAGAACAAGCCGCGCTCAACGGTGTTGTCGTTGTACTGCAGGAACGCTTCGACCAGATCCTTGGCCTGCTCGTACTTCTGCAGCGCGAGGCAGATCAGCAAGCGCAATTCCAGAATCGTCAGCTTGCCCCACGGCGTGTTGTCGTCGAACTCGACGCCGATCAGCGTGGTGATCTCGGTGTAATCGTCCTGCTCGCTGTTTTCCAGGCCTTGGGCGAGGTTGCGCAGGCCGACCTTGCTGAGGTTGTGCAGGTTGAGGATGTCGGCGCGGAATTGCAGGGCTTTGTTGGTGTTGTCCCAGATCAGGTCTTCGACCGGGTAGATCTCCGAATAATCCGGCACGAGGATGCGGCAGGCCTTGGCACCGATGTGCTCGTAGACCGCCATGTAGACTTCCTTGCCCATGTCTTCAAGGATGCCGAACAGTGTCGCGGCTTCTTCGGCGTTGGAGTTTTCGCCCTGGCCTGAGAAGTCCCACTCGACGAATTCGAAGTCTGGCTTAGCGCTGAAGAAACGCCACGACACCACACCGCTGGAGTCGATAAAGTGCTCGACGAAGTTGTTCGGTTCAGTGACGGCCTGACCGGAGAACGTTGGTTGCGGCAAGTCGTTCAAACCTTCAAAACTGCGGCCTTGCAACAGCTCGGTGAGGCTGCGTTCCAGCGCCACTTCCAGGCTCGGATGCGCGCCGAACGAGGCAAACACGCCGCCGGTACGCGGGTTCATCAGGGTCACGCACATCACCGGGAATTCACCGCCCAGCGACGCATCCTTGACCAGCACCGGGAAGCCCTGCTCTTCCAGGCCTTTGATGCCAGCGAGGATGCTCGGGTACTTCTCCAACACTTCTTGCGGCACGTCCGGCAGGGCCATTTCGCCTTCGAGGATTTCGCGCTTGACCGCGCGCTCGAAGATCTCCGACAGGCACTGCACCTGCGCTTCGGCGAGCGTGTTACCGGCGCTCATGCCATTGCTGAGGTAAAGGTTTTCGATCAGGTTGGACGGGAAGTACACCACTTCATTGTCCGACTGGCGCACGAACGGCAGCGAGCAGATGCCGCGTTGAGTGTTGCCGGAGTTGGTGTCGAACAGGTTCGAGCCACGCAATTCGCCGTCACGGTTGTAAATCTTCCGGGTGTAGTCGTCGAGGATCTCGCTTGGCAACTCGTCTTTCGGGCCCGGCTTGAACCATTGCTCGTCCGGATAGTGAACGAACTCGGCGTTGGCGATCTCTTCGCCCCAGAACTGGTCGTTGTAGAAGAAGTTGCAGTTCAGGCGCTCGATGAACTCGCCCAATGCCGAGGCCAGTGCGCCCTCTTTGGTCGCGCCCTTGCCGTTGGTGAAGCACATTGGCGAATGCGCATCGCGGATGTGCAGCGACCAGACGTTGGGCACGATGTTGCGCCACGAAGCGATTTCGATCTTCATCCCGAGGTCGGCGAGAATGCCCGACATGTTGGCGATGGTCTGCTCCAGCGGCAGGTCCTTGCCGGCGATGAAGGTGCCTGCGTCGGAACCGGTCACCGGCATCAACAGCGCCTGAGCATCGGCGTCGAGGTTTTCGACTTCTTCAATGATGAATTCCGGGCCGGTCTGCACGACCTTCTTCACCGTGCAGCGATCGATGGAACGCAGGATGCCCAGGCGATCTTTCTCGGAGATGTCCGCCGGCAACTCCACCTGGATCTTGAAGATCTGGTTGTAGCGGTTTTCCGGGTCGACGATGTTGTTCTGCGACAGGCGAATGTTTTCCGTGGGGATGTTGCGCGTGTCGCAGTACAACTTCACAAAGTACGCCGCACACAACGCCGACGATGCCAGAAAGTAGTCGAACGGCCCCGGTGCCGAGCCATCGCCCTTGTAGCGGATGGGCTGATCAGCGATCACCGTGAAGTCGTCGAACTTGGCTTCAAGTCGAAGGTTGTCGAGAAAGTTGACCTTGATTTCCATGCGGGATTACCAGAATACGGCTAAACGAATGGCCGCCATTATCCGGTTTTTGCGCGGGAAGTCTTGCCCTTTCGGGATTGGCCGCTGATCGGCGTCCTGCTCTTGGGAAGACAAATCGCGCGGGGTTCACTACGCTTTCAGAGCAGTCGCCGAGAACAATCTGAACATTGCGCCCGCGCCGTGGTTCTAGATTCAGAAGACAGCGGATCAAGGACGAGCACATGGACCTTTCCAGCTATGCAGCCCCGCTTCCACCGCGCCAGAGCGCCGTCACCCGCCGCCTGGCCTTCGCGGTCGGAGCGCTGTTTGTCAGCGGCGTGATTGCGGCGGCGGTCGCTTTGCTGGGTATCGCCGAGCGCCTGGACAGCGAAGAGGTCAACAAAACCCGCTTTTACTCGGCTCGCGCGCTGGAAAACCGCATCACCGCCTCGAAAAACTACATCACCAGCTACGCCTACTGGACCACCGCCTATGAGCATTTGAGCGGTCAGGTCGACACCGACTGGGCGTACACCGAGCAGAACCTCGGCAAAACCCTGTTCACCAGTGACGGCTATGACGGCGTGTTCGTCCTCAACCGCCAAGGCACCCGTTACGCGGTAGTGCGCGGGCAAATGGTCGATGCCGAGCTGTCCGCGTTCGTTCAAGTCAGCGCCACGGAGTTACTTGATCAAGTGTTGGGCCAAGGTGATCTGACCAAGCCGGTCAGCCGCTATTCACTGTTCGAAGGCTGGCCGGCGCTGGTGTCGGCGGCAGCGATCATTCCCAACGATGAGCGGCCCCTGGGCGATCCGCAGACCTCTTCGGTACTGGTGTTTGTCGACAAACTCACGCCGACCAAATTGCGTCTGATTGGCAGCGGTTACGGCTTGAACAACCTGACGCTGGCGCCGGACGAGACGATCGACCCGCAACGCCCTCGGGTGCCGCTGGACAGCACCGGTTACAGCCTGGTCGCTGATCTGGAACGGCCCGGGCAACATTTATTGTGGTCATTGCTGCCGCCACTCGGCGCGACGATTGTGGTGCTGATGCTGCTGACCGCGTACTTCTTCCGTCACGCCTTGCGATCATCGCAGTACGTCGACCAGAGTTTTGCCGTCATGCAAACCTCCAATCAAGCACTGGAAAACGCCAACCGGGAGCTGGAAGCCAGCGAAGAACGCTTTCGCGCGGTGGCCGAAGCGGCTTCGGACTGGATCTGGGAAGTCGATCGCGACCTGGCGCTGACGTACCTGTCGGCGCGCTTCAGCGAAGTGACCGGTTACCCGCAAACCCTGTGGCTGGGGCAAGACATCGGCCAGTTGCTGTTTTGCGACACCACGCCACTGGAACTGTGGCTGAGAAACCTGACCGAGGAGAACAGCGCCAGCGATTTACGCTGCACCTACCGTGACCACGCCGGCCAGCAACGCCACTGTCGACTGTCCGCCCGGCCGATCTTCGCCAAATACGCGGTCATCGGCTATCGCGGCACCGCCAGCGACATTACCGACGAAGTCGCCGCCCATGCGCAGATCCAGCATTTGTCGATGCACGACGCCCTCACCGGCCTGCCCAATCGCAACAAACTCGCGCGTTATCTGGATGAAGCGCTGCTGCTCAAGGAGCACGCGCCGCCGCTGTCGCTGCTGATGATCGACCTCGACAACTTCAAACCGATCAACGATTCGCTCGGCCACCCGGCCGGTGACGCCGTGCTGCAGGAAGTCGCCGTGCGCCTGCGTGAGTGCACCCGCGAACACGACATCGTCGCGCGTCTGGGCGGCGACGAATTCATCGTGGTGCTCAACGGCATGGACAGTCCGCACGAAATCGACAAGTTCTGCACCCGCCTGATCGGCAGCCTGCATCAACCGGTGGTCTTCGAACACCATCCGCTGCACATCGGCGCCAGCATCGGCATCGCGCTCAGTCGCCGCCACGGTTACGTGCCCAGCGACCTGATCCGTTATGCCGACATCGCCCTGTATCAGGCCAAATCGGACGGCAAGAACACCTGGTGTTATTTCGAAGCGCACATGAGCGATCAGATCCAGACGCGCCGGCAGATGGAGGATGACTTGCGTCACGCGCTCAAACACAACGAATTCATCCTGCACTATCAGCCGCGCTACAAGGTCGATGGCAAGCACATCGTTTCGGTCGAAGCGCTGGTGCGCTGGCAACACCCGACCAAGGGCTTGCTGGGTCCGGACTTGTTCATTCCCTTGGCAGAGCAGACCGACCTGATCGTCCCGCTCGGTCGCTGGGTGCTGCGCGAAGCCTGCGAAACCGCGCTGGGCTGGCCGGAGGATATTCTGCTCTCGGTCAATCTGTCGCCGGCGCAGTTTGCCGTCAGCGATGTGGTCGAGGATGTTCGCGAAGTGCTCGTGCAAACCCGCTTCCCGGCCAGTCGCCTGGAACTGGAGATCACCGAAAACGTGATGCTCAACGACACCGACGGCGCCCTGACCACCATGAATGCCCTGAAAGAACTCGGCGTGCGCCTGAACATGGACGACTTCGGCACCGGGTACTCATCGCTCGGTTACTTGCGCGCCTATCCGTTCGACGGGATCAAGATCGACAAGCGCTTCATCGCCTCAATCAGCAGCGGCACCAATGATCGTGCGGTGGTGCAGGCGATCATCGGGTTGGGCAAAGCCATGGGCCTGACCGTGACGGCCGAAGGGGTCGAGACCGAAGAGCAACTGGATATTCTCGGGGTCGATCAATGTAACGAAGTGCAGGGTTACTTCATGAGCCGGCCGATCGACAAAGCAGCCTTTGCGCGGTTGCTACAAGATTCCAGAGGCGCCACCCTGAAAGCGAAGAAGGGTCGCGTGACTTGAGCGATTCAACCGTTTATTCGACTTGAGTCCGCGGTAAACACGTTGCCCGCATCACGTACCAACTGCCGCCACTCGGCGCTGGTGATCAGCCCTTGCTCCTCCATTTCATCGGCAGCCTTGAGCAGTTCGTCGTACTGTTCTTCCGGGTCCAGGCGCATCTGCGCTTGCGTCGCCAGTTTTCGCCATGCCGCCAGTTTTTCTTGTTTTTCTTGTTTGCGCTGATTGAACATCGGGGGTGATCTCGTAGGGGACTTCCTTGATAGAAAGACACGAGATCACAGTGGTTCAGCACAATCGACGGATGGACTGCTCACTTCTAAAGTGACTTGCCGATCAGCAATCATGGATACACCACTGAACCTTGTAGGAGTGAGCCTGCTCGCGATAGCGGATTGCCTGTGGCGGATGTGTTGGCTGGCACACCGCTATCGCGAGCAGGCTCACTCCTACAGGGATTGGGGCGGTTTGTCAGAACTTCTCGGCCACGCGCCGGTATGGATAATCCGGATCCCGGTATTTGCCCGGTTTCTGCCGTTTGGGCAATTCGACCTTCTCGCGTTTCACATCCTCGTACGGAATGCAGCTAAGCACATCGCTGATGATGTTCAGCCGTGCACGGCGCTTGTCGTTGGAATCGGCCACCCGCCATGGCGCGTGTTCGGTGTCGGTGTACTTGAACATTTCATCCCGTGCCCGTGAGTAGTCGTACCAGCGACTGTAGGACTTAAGATCCATCGGTGTCAGTTTCCAGGTCTTGCGGCCGTCGTTGATGCGCGCCTCAAGCCGGCGGGTCTGCTCTTCGGGGCTGACTTCCAGCCAGTACTTGAGCAGGATCACCCCGGACTGGACGATGGCGTGTTCGACCCACGGAACGGACTTGAGAAACTTGTCAGTTTGCTCTTCCGTACAGAAGCCCATCACCCGTTCGACGCCAGCGCGGTTGTACCAACTGCGGTCGAAGATCACCACTTCGCCGCCCGCTGGCAGATAAGGCAAATAACGCTGCACATACATCTGGCTTTTCTCGCGATCGGTCGGCGCCGGCAGCGCCACCACGCGGAAGACACGCGGGCTGACGCGTTCGGTCAGTGCCTTGATCGTGCCACCCTTGCCGGCGCCATCACGCCCTTCGAAGACAATGCAGACCTTGACGCCCTTGGCGATCACCCACTCCTGCAACTTGACCAGTTCGACGTGCAGCTTGCGCAACTGTTCAAGGTAATCCTTGTTTTTCAACTTCGGGGTTTCAGGCGCCGTGGCGGCCTTCTTTTTGCCTTTTGCCATGACCTTGGCCTCTCTCCAATAAATGCAGAAACAGACTGTTGATTGACGGGATACACCAGACACGTGAGGTTAGTTCATGCCGTGCTGTTTGCCATTGCCGGGCAAAAAGCCAAATTGCCATGTGTTTCGTTCGTTCTTTGTTACGTCGCACTGTTCATTGCCCGTTCTTGCCTGCCTGGAGTTTTTCGATGCCGTCGTCCAAATCCCTGCCCACCGCCCTGCTCGGCCTGGCCCTAGCCTGCCCGGCGATGGCCGAGACTCAAGGTCTGGAATTGGGGCAAGTGTTGATTTCGGCCGATGAACGCAGTGGCTCAGACGCGAGCGTCGAAGAAGCCAAAACCCGCCTCGAACAGGTGCCCGGCGGCACCAACGTGGTCGACATGCGTCAGCCATTGCAGGGCCGGGTGGCGAGCAATCAGGATGTGCTGGCCTATCAGCCGGGGGTTTATGCGCAGTCGGCGGGCAACGAAGGCGTGAAAATCTCAGTGCGTGGCTCAGGCATCAACCGCGCGCCGGGTGCCCATGCGTCGGGGCTGTACACGATGCTCGACGGTCTGCCGCTGACCGGTCCGGGTGGCACGCCCTATGAATTGCTCGAACCGCTGTGGGTCGATCACGTTGAAGTACTGCGCGGCGCCAACGGCTTTGATCGCGGTTCGCTGGCACTTGGCGGCGCCATCGATTACGTCAGCCACACCGGCTACAACGCGCCGAAACTGCAAGTGCGCTACGCCACCGGCAGCCACGGTTATCAGCAGCGTCAGGTCAGCTCCGGACAAGTGCTCGGCGATTTCGATTACTACGTGTCGCTCACCGATTCCAACGCCGACGGCTATCAGGATCACACCGCCAGCGAGAGCAAAGGCCTGATCGCCAACTTCGGCTATCGCTTCAACCCGAACCTGGAAACCCGCTTCTATATCCGCTACCGCGAGACCGACAACGACCTCGCCGGCCGCGTGACCAAGCACTCCATCGAACACTCGCCTCGCGCGGCCAACCCGTCCTATGTGGCGCGCGACGATAGCCGCAAACAGCCGGGCAGTACCTTCATCGGCAACAAGACCACCTATTACATCGACGACGATTCGAGCATCCAGACCGGCCTCGTCTATCACGATTATCCGATGGACCTGCGCGAAGGCCCGAACCGCTTGAAAGTCGCCTACACCGACGTCAGCGGCACCTTCGATTACAAACGCCGCGACACGATTTTCGGCATGGAAAGCCGCAGCAACGTCGGCCTGCGCGTCACCAAACACCTGCCCAACGACGGCGCCAGCGAATTCGTGCGCATCCCCAGCGGCAACACCGCCAGCTACGTGCCGGGCACGCGCATGCGCAACTTCACCTATCAAGGGTCGGACACCGTTCTGCATTTTGGCAACGACCTGGAAATTGCCGACGACCTGTGGCTGACCACCGGCCTCGCTGCCATCTACACCCGCCGCGAAAGCGCTGTGACCTACCCACAGAGCGGCAAAACCAGCATGAACGACTGGGACTACGCACCGCGCCTTGGCCTGCGCTACCAGATCACCCCGGATCTGCAGGTGTTCGGCAACCTCAGCCGCTCGGTTGAAGCGCCGCATCCGTGGTCGTTGATTTACAGCTCCAACGTGCGTTTCCCGGCGGGCAACGGCGCGGCGACCGGCACGCAGAAAGACCCGATCAAACTGCAGAACCAGACCGCGACCACACTGGAACTGGGCGGCCGGGGTGACAGCGCCGTCGGCGAATGGAGCCTGGCGTGGTACTACGCGCAAGTACGGCATGAATTGTTGTCGGTGTTGCCGGATCCCAACGCCGTCACCCCTTACGAACTCAACGCCAGCCCGACCGTGCACCAAGGCATCGAAGCGAGCCTCAACAGCAAACTCTGGTCGGCCGCCGATGGCCGTCAGTTGAGCTTGCGTCAGGCGTACACCTTCAGCGACTTCCGCTATCGCGATGATGATCGTTTTGGCGATAATCGCCTGCCCGGCTTGCCGATGCATTACTACCAGGGCGAGTTGCGCTACGACTGGCCTCAGGGCTTCTTCGCCGCGGTCAACACGCAACTGGTGTCGAAAGTTGCCGTGGATTACGCCAACAGTTACTACGCCGATCCTTACGCACTGTTCGGTGCGACGCTGGGTTACAACGCGCCGAAAGGTGACTGGCAGACGTGGCTGGACATGCGCAATCTGAGTAACAAACACTATGCCGCCACAGTCACGCCAGGGTATGACGACAAAGGCCTGGATGCGGCGCGGTCGACGCCGGGTGAAGGGATGGGTGTGTATGTCGGGGTGTCGTGGAGTCTGCTCTGAGACGAGCCGGTCGCAATAACCCAAGTCAGTAATTTTCTAGCGAGTCACGGATGGACATCATGGATAACCGGCAAGAAAACCCACTGGAAAAATCGCTCAGGCTGGCCGCCGACGAGCCCGCGCACCGGCCTGAGTTCTTCACGACACTGCTGAACTCGCCGGTTTACATCCTCGGCACGACGGGCACGGCAGACGGCGTAGTCAATCTCGAAGCCGGCAGCAATATCAGCATCGCGCACTGGGAAAAACCGGATGGCACCTCGGTCATTCCGTTTTTTTCGTCGCTGCAAACCCTGCAACAGTCGATCAACGGTGAAGAGACGTATCTGGAGTTGCCGGCCAGGTCGCTGTTCGAGATGACGCTGGGCACGCCTCTTTTTCTCAACCCGAAGTCGCCTTATGGCAAAGAGTTCTTCCCGCAGGAAGTGGCCAATCTGCTCTCCGATGAAGTCGGCCAGACAGCCACCTCGCGCACCGTCGAAAAAGAAACCAAAGTCCTGCTCGGCCAGCCTTCGCAATACCCGACACAAATGATCCATTCGCTGACGCAGTTACTCGCCAAACATCGCAATGTGAAACGTGGCTTTCTCGCACTGATGCACGACACTTCGGTGGACGAAAAACCGCATTTGGTCGTCGGGATCGAGGCGGACGGCGATGTTCAGCGGGTCATGCGCGAAGCCGGCAATGTCGCCGGGGACACGGCGCCGGATGGCGAGCCCGTTGACCTGTACCGCGTCTGCGAAGGTGAGTCGGGGCTGAGCGATTACTTTCTCAAGCAAACGACGCCCTTCTATGAGCGCAGTTGGGGCAGCAAGCTGCGTTCACTGTTTGGCTTGGGCAAGGCTTGAGCGCCGGCGCTCTGTTGGCAAACACCCGCTCGCAATCAGCAAATCAACAACGTCAGACGCCCGTCTGATCGTGAATCAACTTTGAGTAAAAACAGGTTTTATCGATGAAAAAGATTGTCCTTCCCTTGATCATGGCGCTGTTGGGCCTGCAAGGTTGCGCAGAAATGCCGGCGTACTCCAACGTCGGCGTCACCACCGCAGCAGACGAGTCGCGCTACACCGTGGTCGAAACCGACACCTATGCCGGCCGGCCCCAGCGGCACTTTGCCGATCTTCAGCCGAACCTGAACATCATCCGGATCAACGATGAAAAAGTCGGCAATATCCCGTTCTCCACGTACTACTACAAGAACGATTCGCCGCAGCGCGCGGTGCTGAAACCGGGCACCTATACGATTCAGCTGGAATACCGACTGCCGCAACATTTCATGTATGCGGATCTGAAGTTCGATGGCAAGCCGGGCCAGAAAATCATGGCACGCTCGCAATACGTTGGCCTCAATCGTCTGCAAGTCTGGCTGGAAGACACCGCCACCGGGGAAGTCGTGAGTACGCGTGTGAATTGAACAGCGTTGCTGCTCCACTCAGGAGCCATCCTGCAACAGGTGGCCCCTGATGGGAGGGCTTCAGCCCAAGCGCATTGACAGCTCAATGTCAGTGCTTATGTGCTGGCACTGGATGGCGACAGGTCGCTTAGCCCAGGTCTCTGTAGGACGTCTTGTCTTGTTCGGGAAAGTCGGTCCGGTACTCGCCCCACTGCATGTGCGCATAGTACTTGGTCATCGCTTCGAAATGACTGTCAGCCTCGACCTCCCAAACAAGCTTCGCGTCCGAATCCATAAGTGCACGCGCACTATCACCTTGAGCGCCGGCCAGACAAAAGGTCTGACAGCCATCAGGGTCCAGCCAAAGTTCATGATTCATATTTGAGGTTCTGTTGTTTGAGGTCGTTTTGGACTCACCCGCGCTTCGGCAGCTTCCAGTTCGGCCGAATGAAATGGCAGGTGTAGCCATTCGGAATACGCTCCAGATAATCCTGATGCTCCGGCTCCGCTTCCCAGAACGGCCCCGCCGGTTCGATTTCGGTCACCACGCGGCCCGGCCACAGTTTTGAGGCGTCGACATCGGCAGCCGTGTCTTCAGCGACATCGCGCTGTTCTTCGCTGAGGTAGTAAATCGCCGAGCGATAGCTGCGCCCAAGGTCGTTGCCCTGCCGGTTGGGCGTGCTCGGGTCGTGGATCTGGAAGAAAAACTCAAGGATCTGTCGGTAGCTGATCACCGCCGGATCGAAGGTGATTTCGATGGCTTCGGCGTGGTCGCCATGGTTGCGATACGTGGCGTTCGGCACGTCGCCGCCGGTGTAACCGACGCGAGTCTGCAACACGCCGGGATAGCGCCGCAGCAGATCCTGCATACCCCAGAAGCAGCCGCCGGCAAGGATGGCGGTTTCGGTTTGAGTGGTCATGGCGTGTCGTTCCTCTTCGGGGTGTTGGGTATAGCGATGGTTATGAGGGCGGGTTGGCGGATTCCAAGGGGCTGAGCCAATAGAACTACTGACGCGCTGAAACCTGATTGGCTTCCTCGAGCAAAGACCCCGTAATCCTTCGGCCGCTGTAATCACTGACAAAGTAATTGATTCGGTTAGCCAGATGCTGAATCGATAACCAGCCCAAACCGTGGTAGTCACGCATTTCCTCGGCGTTGAGCTTGATCATGGACTGGTACCCCACAAAAGACGCTTCACATTCAACGAGGATGTAGACAGAACCATCTGCGACCTTGAAAAGTCGCCAGTAACTGTCGTTGGTGTGATGCTCCGCGGGGGTGAGTCGAACCAGTTCCATGATTGAATTCCGTGGGCTTTCTTTTGGTTTCGAGACCATAACATGGCTGCAAAGCCACGGTTTTAGATGAGACGCTTCTGGCCGGTTGCCGACGTTGACGACATTCAGATTCAGGTCAAAAGCGCTAAGCGTGCCATGGTCGCCCTCGAGGCTCACGCAGCGCGCATCCGGGCATCAGTGACCGGCAACCGCAACCGCTCCAGCAACACGCGGCCCCGATCTGAACCCGTGCACCCGTGCGCAGAAGGCAATGGCAAACCCCACGCTCACCAGCACCACCATGGCCCAGGGAAACGAGGCGACGCCCCAGCGGTCGAGCAACACCCCACCGACCACCCCGCTGCCGGCAATCGCGCTGTTCCACGCCACCACATTCAACGACAGTGCGACATCGGCGCCATCACCGGCAGAATCCGCCAGTGCCGTCTGCAACAAAGTCGCCGCGCCGCCAAAACTCAATCCCCACACCGCCACGCCGATGTAAATCACCTGCGGCACATGCCCCATAAATCCCAGCACCACGCAAACACCAGCGAAGGTAGCGAGGCTCACCAACACCGTTTTGCGCAACAACGGCTCAACCAACTTGGCCGTCAGCCAAATCCCCGCCAACGCCGCAAGACCAAACACCAACAACACCAGATCCACGCGATCCGCCAACCCCGCCGGCGCCACAAACGGGGCGATGTAGGTGTAGAGAATGTTGTGCGCCAGCATCCAACTGATCACCACCGCCAGCACCGGCCGCACACCCGGCGTGGTCAACACGCGACGCAACGACAGACGCTGGTGCGCAGGCTGCGGTGGATAGTCGGGGACCTTCACCAGCACCCATACAATCAAAATCAAAGTCAGCCCGGACATGATGCCGAACGTCGTACGCCAACCGACCAGCCCTCCCAGCCATGTGCCGAGCGGCACCCCCAAAGACAGAGCAATCGGCGTGCCGACCATGGCTAGTGCCAACGCCTTGCCCTGCTGATCCGGCTCGACCATCCGCCGTGCATATCCGGCCAACAGGCTCCACGCCAACCCTGCCGAGACCCCGGCGAAGAAGCGCGCCACCAACGTCACACCGTAGTGAGACGACAGCGCCGTGATCGAATTGAACAGCAGGAAACCGACAATCGTCAGCAACAACACATTGCGCCGACGCCAGCCGCGCGTGGCGATGGTCATCGGGATCACCGCCAGTACCGAGCCCAGTGCGTAAGCGGTGACCATCTGCCCGGCCATCGAAGGCGAAATCGCCAAGCCTTCGCTGATCAGCGGCAACAGCCCGGCGGGCAGAGTTTCGGTGACGATGCAGATAAAACCGGTCATAGCCAGCGCCAGCAAGGCGCCGATGGGCAGGCTTTTCGGCGCTGCCGATAGAGTCATTGAGGGTGTCACAGGAAACTCCTTGAGTTTGGAAATTCAGACTTGCGTACCGATCGATATAAAATACTGGCGGCAGCCGAGGCACGTTGTCAATGACTTATGTATCGACTAGTATCCAAATCACTTTCCGAGGAGTTTCAGCTATGGCCAGAACCGGCCGCCCCCGCGCATTCGATCGCGACGACGCCGTCGACCAGGCCATGCAATTGTTCTGGCAACACGGCTACGACTCGACATCCCTTTCACTGTTGAAGGCTGAACTGGGCGGCGGCATTTCCGCGCCGAGCTTCTACGCCGCGTTCGGCTCCAAAGAAGCCCTGTTCGACGAATGCGTGCAGCGCTACCTGACGACCTTCGCCCAAGTCACCGAATGCCTGTGGGACGAAAGTCTGCCACCACGCCAAGCCATCGAAACCGCCCTGCGCCAGTCGGCACGCATGCAGTGCAACGACGGCCACCCGAAAGGCTGCATGGTCACCCTCGGCGTCATGAGCGCACCCAGCCCGGAAAACGCCCACGTCGCTCAAGCCCTCACCCACTCCCGCGCACGAACCCGCGCCGGGATTGTGGCGTGTGTCGAGCGTGGTGTGAGTGAAGGACTGTTAGCGGGCGACACGAACGCAGCCGCCATGGCGACGGTGTTCGACAGTTTCCTGCAGGGGATTTCCATCCTGGCTCGGGATGACACGCCGATTGAGAGTATTGATGCGGCGATTACGCAGGTGATGCGGACGTGGGATTTGATGGCGAAGAGTTGACGTCTACGTTGCACCCACCTGATCTGCGCCCATCTCGCCCAAGGCAGTAAGCGGTCCTAACCATCCAGGACACGCCAAACCCTTGGGCGTTTTCTTATCAAAAAAATGCAGGCCTAAAGCGGATGATCTGCGAGCCTCACTCGTAAAACTTCCCAGCCAACAAAATCTCCGCGCACCGTTGCCAGACATTAGAAACGGCAGCATCCGCCTGAGCATTCCTCGAAGTAGCCATCGCCCAAGCAGCCGCAGCATCAAGAAACGTATCGACCGATCCATTTTCCCAGTCCGACGCCCCCGCCTCACTGGAATTCTCCAGTGCCCGCTCACGGGAGAAATCAGCACCCAGCGCCGCGACGAAATCGATGAACGATTGCTCATCGTTGACACGTTCCAGCAACTCATCAAGATCTACAGACATAGCCATCCTTGCGTTGAAAGATTAGTGCCGAGCAGCACGCGATAATCACAAGATGCCCCATCGCTAAGCGACCACCTCAACATAACTCGACTCCCCGCCACCCTCGGCCCCCGACAACCACCCCCACACAAACCGCAACGTCGTCCGCCCCGCCTCATCAATTCCCACCACCCCCCGCGACCAACCCGCGCGAATCTCGCCATCCGTGGTGATGCACTGATAAAGCAGCTCGATACTGTCAGGCCCGGTCACCCGCCCGACCTGGTTGCCCATGCGAATATGCCCACCCGCATAAGTCCCCCAAACCGCCTCGCCTTCGACGTAGTAGTGAAACACCGTGCGCGCATCGGACAACCCCTGAGCATTGTTCGCCACGGCAAACCGGCGGTTGTGCAAACGCTCGGCAACTTGCGAAAAAGCAGATTCCATAAACCACACATCCTTAGTCGAGAAGATCCATTCCAGCCTGCGGGCATCCTATTCCATTACCTCCGCGCAGCAAGGCTCTACAGCCGTTTTCTGCCAACCCAACCGCACAGCCACGTTTGACGGTCCTACCCACGCCACCTAGTCTGCCCAAAACACCCTTCCAGCCGAACCGAGTTCACGAGAGGCAAGATGAGCAACTTCCCGATCGTCGCCACCGTCCTCTCGATGATCCTCGGACTCTCCGTCACCCGCCTGCTGCTCGGCGCATTAACGGTATTCCGCATCCGCCGAGTGGCTAAGCCAGATTGGGTGGCGCTGGTCTGGGCGGTGATGCTGTTTACCATGCAGCTGCAATTCTGGTGGGCCGTCAACGCACTGTCGGCGGTGAAACAGACCTTCTCGTTTCTCGAATTTCTACTGTTGGTGATGCTGACATTGTCGCTGTTCGTCACGGCGGCGTTGTTGCTGCCGAGTCGCAGTGAGGACGAGCAGAACGGTTTGTGCGTGTATTTCGAACAGGATGGGCGCTATGCATTGCTGTCGCTGTCCACGTATCTGTGCCTGGGGCTGATCGTTAATGTCACGTTGTTTGAGGCATCGCCGGTGGCGCTTTGGGGGTTGCTGGATGTGATCATGATTGTGTTGCCGATTGGCGCGTTTTTGGCACGGTCGCGTAAAGCGTATGTGGCGATTACGCTGATTTATGTGCCTATTAATGTGATCGACATGCTGATTTCGCTGGCGAATTAAATCACCCTATAGCGAGGGACGTGCCCTGATGGATCGCTAAACGGCTCTCGCTCCTCCAGTCCACAAAGACATTGCAAAAACAGCTCGAACTGCCCTGTTGAAGCAATTCCTGGACATTGTTTAAAGACACCCCAAGTTACGTCATCCCAACCTACAACGCCTTGCGCCGTTGCCTACGACTACGCCAGAATCCGCCGGCTTGTGCGCCTTGGATGCGGGTTCTATTGTGGGTCGGTCACTGAATAGCAGTGATCGGGTTTGGTAGCCCGGCATACCTGTCGCATCGCAGATCTATTTGCACGGACGTCTTCGTCCGCTGTTTATGGTGGCCATGCGTAGGGCGTCTTCGGACGCGCCGGGTATCCAGGTGACCGGTCTACCAACCTGCGTTTGGCCACCACCCTCGTTTGGTAGCGAAAGTGATGGCTCCACTTTTCATCCTGGAGTTTCATCTATGTTCAAAATAACGCCGAATCCACCAGAAACCGATCCAATCTCAGGCGACGAATCCCCCGACGCCAAGAAATTCAACGAAGCCGTCGACCGCGCCCTCTCACATTACCTCGGCCCTGCCCCGGAAATCATGCTCACCCCGTACCAAACCAACAAGATGTTTATCGCCAACCCGAACACCAAGACTGAGGAATTGCTGGTGAATGCCAGTGAATCACTCGGCTCGGCTTCGGTGATGCTTGGGGATGTGATCGGGCTGGTGCAGGGACCGGCACGCAAGACGCTGCAAGGCATTGCACAGGTGGTGATGCTTGGGGAGTTGGCAGTGAATCGGGCGTTGGATAACGTAGTGCCGACGGAGTAACGAAAATTCCTCCATGACGGTTGGGATGCCGTCATGGAGGTTGATCAGACATGCCCACCAACAGTGAAAATAAATCCGTCCCGTTTTTTCCGTTTTTTCTCAGTAACGAGAGCCTCTGTGGTGAAGGTTAGCCTCTACCACAGAGGGTAAGCATCTGACCTGTCAAATCGTATGTTTTGGAAAATATGAAGCGGGGAGCTTTTTGCCCGCAGGTATGCTAAATATCTTCATGAAAAATGGATCGGTTTTGCAACATCATATTCATTGCGAGCCGACCATCTTCAACCGCAAAACATACACAAAGGAGAGTGTTGATGCTAAATGGTCGTAAGTTAATTGAGCTATCTTATGACGTACAAGCTGGCTTAGGCAGAATTGATGTCCCCGACTTTGATCGCCTAAGGACTATGGGCATGGCTGCAACTCTTGCAATTCACCTTCGCGGCTTGCAAGAAATTGATTTCGAAGTACTCAGAAAAGTAAGCGATCATTTTTTCTCGATCCCGTCTTACTCCCTCAGAGAAGTATGCGAAATTCTCGCCGAAATAGATTACATCGAGCTTGTCAAAAAGAACGGAAAAATAATCTCCATAATACCTGATATCCCGCACTTCAAAGATCTGTACGAAGGTGTCGGCAACTACTTTACCTTTTCGGAATTAAACGAGCATGAGCAGGGAACGCTGCTAATTTTATCCGAACTCCAGAACAAGCCAGAAAACAGAGACAGACTAATTTCAACGATTGGAATAGATCGGCCGCTACTTGAACGATGCGTCGACATTGGCTCAACAGGTCATTACTTCAAGGAATTTAGAGCAAGAGGAAGGAGCATTATTGCTAGCCCTTTCTATTTCTCCGACAATCTCGATGAGTTAGCCGACGTAACCGCAAGGGTGGGTGCTGATGACATCGCAACGGTCCTAGATGTTATAAAAAACAACCAAGGCTGGCCACTTTCACTAATCCAGAAACGTTTAGAGTTAGGCGGCAAAAAATTAACAACAGATCAAACACAGCTATTAGTGCACTTGTGCGCCGAGGGCATACTTAAACCGCCATCAATAGAATTCCAAAACTCCACTGAAACATTTGTTTTCACACCTAAACCTGGTGGCAACCGACTAGACGCATCAAATCGTGAAATATACGAACGTGCAATGGCCTTGGTCTCTTGCGTTCGAAAAGGGCAATTATTAGCGGATCAATTCAGAATTAAAATGCCTGTACGCATCTTAGAAGTATTGAGAGACCAAGGCTATATCGGATCAAATTCCGAAGCAATAAACCAGTATAGAAATTTGGTCTTCCTCAGAGTTGGCCACTTAAAACATGTGACTGGTAACAGGTATGAATTCCACTTGACACCCGGCGAAGAAAACAGGGCTGCCCTCGACCTCGCAATAAATCTTCTCAGGACGGGGGAACTCGCCAATTTAGATGTCAGACAGGAAGCCCGCCTTGCACTCTCAAAAGACGAAAAATACATCCAGTCAATTATATCTGCAGCGGAATTGAAGGGTCGAGGCCAAGTAGCACTACAAGGCGACAGCGCCGAACAATTCGAACAACTCATATTTGCGTACGAATAAATGTCGAGACTAGATAAAGATATACATCAAAAAGAAATGGCAATTCGCTTTTGCCTTATCAACGACATGGCACCCTTCCCTGAAGTTGACGTACAAAACTTCAGAGAATTGTCCACAACCAGCACGATAATCACAGACATCGATGTACTTGGAATAAAAATAGATTCAACTGGGCGACCGCGCCGGGTAGCTTTCGATTGCAAAACCTTAGGAAAGACGAGCCCAATAAATAGGGCTTTCTGGGCTGGCGGAATGATGAACTTCACAGGTTGCGACGAAGCGTTTATTGTACTTAGAAAAAAAGCATCTGAAGCTCACCGACTGTCAGCAAAGCAAATTAACGTGCATTTATTCGATGAATCACAATTTCAAAGTTACGCAAATTCCTGCTCTATAGACTTCACTATAGACTACTGCTACTCGACGTCGATAGACAATTGGAACAAACTCTTCGAGGCGACGGCGCAAGACCCCGGACTGAACAAATACTCAGCTTTCCTTCATAGCGAAATTCCGATTGAACGCGATGCGGTGAAAGCGCTGAGAAAATTTCTTGCTGCTCTAGCAAAGATAAAGGGAGAACTTGACCCTGCAAAAAATAAGCACAGATGCATTTTTCTATACTCCGTATCTATATTTGCTTTTCTAATGGCGCAGATAGTCCACGACCTACGAAACATCATAGAATTTGACGCAGAAGAAAAGCAGTTCGAGTCAATTCTCAAGTTTTATATTTGGGGAGGGCGTGACAGTTATCAGTTGCGAAACAGATTAACTGAGCTTTTCGCGGCCCAACGAGACGGAACTCTTCACCAAGAGCCAGAACTCAAGGACTGGTCTGGCTTTATGGAACTCACACGCAAACTGCTAAATTCTCCGACGGACATACAGAAATGCATGTTCCCTCTGAGGGAGTTTGCATTTATGGAAGTATCCGAAAAAAATGAAGCAAAGCTTGATTACATTTCAGAGAAAATCCACTCAAACAAGAGACTTAGACAATTCTGCACCAGCCTCACTAGATATCTAGTCGACTCACTAAAACTGCCTCGAGAATTCTCATCATACCTTGATGACGACTTTAACGACCTTCGTTTCCCTGACATGAGCTAAGCAATTGCGGCCTGAACAATTTCAGGCCGCACTTTCAAGTTTTACACCAACTGCCGCTGCAACGTCGTACAGTTATCAATAAAACATTAACAACTCCAAGGGAGCGAATAAAATTTGATGTGCGGCTTAGCAATCTGAGACTGAATCTGTTCGACAATAGCGGCCCACTCCAAATTTCCGCACAACTCGTCGTCCACCGAACCAGCGACGACATCGAACAAGGACTAGTCCCTATCCTTTCTTCTTAAACAATTTATTCAAGTAATATCCCAAACTCCACCGATCCTTCGGCCGCGGCTTATAGTGCGTTTTATTCCTCTGCCCCGACTCACCCCCCACCCCACTCGCCGTGTAGTAATAAAGCGCAATCGACCGCCGAGTGATGCCTTCCGGCGTAGTCAACGGCTCCGGATGCCCGTGATTGCTGTCCTTATCCGTATTGAAAATCACACACCGGTTATAAATCGGCAGCACCTTCTTCAGGCATTCCTTCATCCCCACATCCCAAAGCTCCAGGTTGCCGCCGTACGCCTCCTGCCAGTCCTCGGTCAGGTAAATGATCACGTTCAGCCGCCGCTCTACGTTGAGCTTCTTGTTCAGCCGAAAATCCGAGTGCACGCCGAGGAAGCCGCCGGTTTTGGTTTCGTGCAGGCCGCCGCCGGCGAAGTAAGGGTCGGGGATCAGCCCTTGAATGCCGGTGAGTTTTTCGAGGAATTCCAGCATGGGTGCGGAGTTGAAGGTGTTGAATACGTTCTTCAGGTACGGGCTGCAGGCGTTGGGGCTGATTTGGCGTTTGAGTTGGCCTTTGTAGCCGCGCTCGTAGATTTGTTCGTTGTTGGTCGGTTCGACCGGGAAGTGTTCGCGGATGCTGGCGATGACGTCGGCTTGCAGGAAGTTGTCGATGACGATGTGCGGGAATGGCGTGGCTTGGGTGTATTCGTGGGTCAGCGATTCGCCGAAAGCGCTGGCGGCGTTTTGGTCGAAGTCGAGTTCGGGGGTCAGGGTGATGGGGAGTGTTTGTGTGTTGGCTTGCATTGCCGCTCCAATTAACTTGAATGCTTTCAGGTCATGTCAAACAGGGCCAAGCGCTGAGTGCATCGCCGCTATTTGTTTGCTGAGTACAGTTGCGAGCAGGTTGCCATGTCGGCCATGGCCTGCCGAGTGTCCGTTGCGTAAACGTGGTGCGGCGCTGTAACGACATGTTTCTGGCTGTCACAAACGCGTCATATTTCCTCTGCTAATCTCCTCGGCGCCCTGCCCTACACCCCAGTTCTAGAGCCCCCAACCGAAGGTGCCGCCAAGGTGTTTCCGACTCCCGTTCGCCAGCAAATCATCCTGCGTTCCGACAACCTCCGTTCGGACGACTTCGGTGCACTGTTTGCCAGATTGTTTGGTAATCGTTATGCCGACAATCCGCCGCTGCCGTCGAACATCATTATTGGCGGTGTTTACGGGCGCCATGATGGCGTGAGTTTTCGGCGGATGCATTATCACGGTGATTTCACCGTCGCTTTCCCCGATCCACAGGATGAGATCACGTTCGTCATTCCCACTGCTGGCAAGATCGTTTTCAACCATGCCACCGAGTCTATAGGGGTGTCGCACGTTGGGCTGGCGATTGATAAGGCGGATATCCGCTCGATGCGTTTCTTTGATGATCACGCGCATCACGGGATGTCGATCAATCGCCATCAGCTCACTGAGCGGTTGTCGGCGCTGTTGGATAAACCGATTCTGCAGAAGATCGTTTTTGAGCCGAGTGTGGATCTGAATTCGGCGGCGTTTCAGGGGATCAAGGCGTTGATTGATCTGGCCACGGGGACGGAGTTTGATCTGTTGCTCAACAGCGGGACATTGATGCCGTCGCGGTTGCGCGAGATGTTGGTTGATGCGGTGCTGGAGGCTTGGCCACATAACTTTTCCGAGGAGTTGCACCGGCCGACGGCGATGGTTGCGCCGAGGCATGTGAAGTTGGCGGTGGAGTTTATTCAGGCGCATCCGGAGCAGTTGGTCAGTGGCGTGGATCTGGCGCGGTTGAGCCATGTCAGTCAGCGCGCGTTGCAGGAAGGGTTTCGGCGGTTTGTCGGGATGTCGATTGTGGCGTATCAGCGGCAGGTGCGGCTGGAGCGGGCTTATGAAGTTTTGAAGCGGCGGGGTTCGGGCTCGGTGACTGAGGTGGCGTTGCGATTTGGGTTTAGTAATGTGGGGCGGTTTTGTCGGTATTTTCAGGGGGCTTATGGGGTAAGTCCGGCGGAGTTGCGGGCTCGGGGGTGATTGGGTAACAGGTTTGCAAGGTAACGTGTGGTGAGAAGATTTAGCTAAACATCGCACCGCGCCGATGGGTCGCTAAGCGTGGGGATGGCACGCCGACGCGGTTGATCGAGGAGTGGGCGCGGAGGCGTTTGACCGAGTTGGCCAGTTGATTTTGCGGTAACTGCTTTCCCCTCACCCTAGCCCTCTCCCCAAGGAGAGGGAACCGAGCCGGGGATATTGAAGATCTACACCGACCTGAGAGTCTTGCTTTGAATCCATAATCGCCTCGATCTTTCAGGTCGATGCATGACGCAAGACGCCTCGGTCAGTCCCCTCTCCCACAACTTCATACACAAGCGCAAGGGACACTCGCAGGTTTTGTGGTGGGGCTGCCCCTCATCGGAACGCCGCCCGCCCATCCCTCTCCCGAGGGAGAGGGAGCCGATTGGTGGGCTTTTCAAAATTTGAGCTCGACTCGGTATGCCACGTCGGTGTAACTCTTCCAATCCACGCGGGCAGTCCCCTCTCCCTTCGGGAGAGGGTTAGGGTGAGGGGCTTTTGATTGGCTGCTATTGGATGGAATCAAATGTGTGGGAGCGGGCTTGCTCGCGAATGCGTTGGGTCAGTCGATGCTGGTGTTGGCTGATTTGGCGCTTTCGCGAGCAGGCTCGCTCCCACATTGGGTTTTGGGGTGTTTGTTGGATTGGGTCATCCTTGATCCCGTTTTCTTTTAGAACGCGTAACTGGCTTTGAGGCCGCCGTTGAAGCCGTGGCTGTCGCCGCCGCCATTGGCGCCCACTTCTGCGCCAAGACTCAGGGCGCCGAGGCTGGCCATCACATTCACACCGCCGCTGAATTGGTCGCGGTTGTCGAAAGCCGCACGTTGTTCGATGTCGAGACCGAGCAGGTGGCTTTGGCTGTCGACCTGGCTGTCACCCAGTGTGCGTTCGTAACCGACTTGCACGCCCGGCACCAGTTGCCATGCGCCCATCGCCACTGGGGTGAAGGCGACGTTGAGGTTGGCGACGGCGCTGCGGCGGGTGGCGCTGTTGTCGTCGACGTCGAGTGCCAGTTCGCTGCCCTTCTCTTTGAAGCCGTTGAGGTCGAGGTGGCTGACTCGGAAACCGAGGCTTGGCTCGAACGTCATGCCGTTGACCGGGGCGCGGTAGCCGAGGGCGACGGTGGCGACGCTGAGGTTACCGTGGGTATCGCCCTTGGCGGTGCCGAGGCCGCCGCCGAGGTCGCGTTTGCTGTCGTAGTCGACGTAGCCGGCGCTGGCGTTGGCGTCGACGAACAGGCCTTGTTCGAGGCTGGTGAAGCCGTAGCGGGCGCCGACGCTGAGGAAAGTGAAGTCGGTGTCGGCTTCGCCACCCGCGCCGCCGACCGTGCCTTTGCTATAGCCGAAGCCGCCGCGTGCGCTGAGTTGTTCGCTGAAGCGTTGGGTGATGCCGACCATCAGGCCTTGGCTGTGTTCGTTACTACTCTCGGCGTGGGACGAGCCGTCGGTGCCGAGGTAGCCGGCGAGCGCGGTGGTCCAGAGGCGGTATTGGCCGACCTTGAGATCAGTGCCGCTGGCGAACGGCGCGGCGGCTTGCTCGATCATTGCGTTCTGGCGCAGCAGGTAGCTGGCAGCGTCAGCGTGCACCTGGCCGCCGACCTGGGATTCAACACCGCCGAGGGTGCCGGCGTCGATGGCCGATTGCAGGTAGTAGTTGTAGGCGCTGTAGGTGCCGGACAGATTGGTGTTCTGCAATTGGCGAAGCAATTCGGCGCCAGCGGCGGCGTTGCCGATCAGCCCCGCCTGACCCGGCAGGCTGTTGTATTCGACGAGTTTGCCGCGCAGCACATAGATCGTTTCCTGCGACAGGCCGAGACCTTGTTTGAGGTAGTTGTCCATGCTGCCGTATTGCGCAGTGACTTCGTCGAGGCCGGCCTGAAGGTAGCTGGCCTGCACACCGAGCAGCGGCTCGTAGATGGCGGCCATGCTCGGCGGCAGGGCTTTCAGCGTGGCGGCGACGCGGGCGGCGGTGTAGTCGTTGGTGGCCAGGTAGTTGGCCATGATGGTCGCGTTGTCGACGCCGGCAATGCTCTGCAACACGGCGGCGGTCCAGCCGGTGCGGTCCTTGCCGGCGGTGCAGTGGAACAGTTGCGCGGCGTCGACGCTGGCGAGTTCATTGAAAAGCTTGCCGAACTGGCCGCGCATGCCGGCGTCACTGACGAAGGCGCGGTTGGTCTGCTCCATCATGGCAATGGCGTCGGCGGCGCTTTTGAAGGAAATGTTGGTGATGTTCGCACCGGAGGTGGTGCTGCCAATGATGTCGATGTTCTGGTAGGTCGCTCCGCTGATCATTGTGTCCGGGGTCGCGGCGATTTCGCTGGGGGTACGCAAGTCGTAAACGGCTTTGATGCCGAGGCTGTTGAGGGTCGCCAGGTCGGAAGCCGTCGGAGTTACCGCGTTGGCGCGGTAGAACACGCCAGCGCGCATGGTGCCGTCGTGAGCGGTGGAATACGCGGTGGTGGTGCCGGCGACATCGCGGAAATTGTCCATGCCTTGCAGGCGCGGCGTGTCCAGCAGCACGGGCTCGGCAGCGTGGGCGGCGGCGATGGACAGGCTCAGTACGGACAGCGAACACAGAAGACGTTGAAACACAGTGCAGCCTCATTGTTTAAGCGTTGGGCTGGTCACTATGGGTAGGCAAGTGATACTGAATATGACAGTTTCGCTTTGAATGGAAATGGCTGCGCGAATGGGCCGTGGGGTGCGCGATTGGTCCATCCGTTGGAAGGTAACGTCTCAGGGATTAACGAAAATGGACTTTCAGATTAGAACGGTAACCCGCGACGATGCGGCGGTGATCAGTGAACTCATCGTGAGGACTTTGCATGAGTCCAATGGACGCGACTATTCAGCGCAAATCATCGAGCAAGTGCAGCGCAGCTTTTCACCGCAGGCGATTCTGGCATTGATGGTCAGCCGTCAGGTTTATGTGGCGACCTTCAATCGGCGCGTCGTGGCAACCGCCAGTCTTGATCAGGACGTGGTTCGCAGTGTGTTTGTCGAGCCTGCGTGGCAGGGCAAAGGGCTGGGTAAGCGGTTGATGGAAAAGCTTCAGTCTGTTGCCGTCAGCCAAGGTTTTAAAAAGCTGCACGTGCCCTCTTCGATCACGGCTGAAGGTTTTTACCGAACGCTTGGATTCGACAAAATTCGCGACGAATACCACGGTGCCGAACGCACGATTATCATGCAGAAGAGGCTGTGACCTGAGCGGCAGAGCCACTGTAGGAGTGAGCCTGCTCGCGATAGCGGTGTGTCAGCCAACCGATGTGCAGGATGACACTGCGCTTTGACGAGCAGGCTCGCTCCCACAATGACCGGTGTCAGTTGGTTTGGTTGACTACCTTGATGTCCGTAATCCCTACCCGCTCGGCATGTTCAAGAATCTGCTCGGGGGTCGAATCGGCGGTGGGCATGAGCAGACCGTTTTCCGCATCGCCCAGATGCAGTTCCAGCAGATGCATCGCGGCCTCGTGGACTGGCAATGGCTGCTCCTTGAGCTCAAGCAGAAAAGTACGAGGCTTGTCGTTAAACAGGTATTCGATGTGATAGGTGTACATGATGTCATCCGCGTCAGTAGGAAAAGGCAACTGATTATCCTGACGCAGTGGTCAGTTTTTAGTTCAAATTGAATCACTCCTCAGGCCAATCTGGAATTCATGGCAAACTTTTCGCGCGTCGGGGCGTCCTTTTCTTAAACCCCTTACCGGCTGATCTCAGCCAAGGACTGGCGATGACCTTCTTTATCTTTCTTCTGGCCTGCGCGGCTGCGGCAACCACTGGCGTGATGTTCAAACCGGGGCCGTGGTACGAAGCGCTGAACAAACCCCGCTTCACCCCGCCGAACTGGGCATTCCCGCTGGCCTGGACGATTATCTATCTGCTGCTGGCCTGGGCCGGTTATCGCTTGAGCCTGATCCCCGGCAGCCAGACCGTGCTGGCCTTGTGGGCGGCGCAGATTGCGCTGAACACGTTGTGGACGCCGGTGTTCTTCGGCGCGCATCAGGTGTTGGCGGCGATGGTGATTCTCACCGTGTTGTGGCTGGTGGTCGCGGCGATGGTGGTGCTGGCGATACAACTGGACCTGATCACGGGGTTGATCCTGTTTCCGTATCTGGCGTGGCTGTGCGTGGCGGCGGCGTTGAATTTTTCCATCCTGATCAAGAACCGCTGATGAGCAATGCCAATTGGGGTGCTGAAACACCGTGGCCGCAAGGCGAGCGTGAGTTGGCGCAGGTGCGCGCCTTCAACCGGAAGCTTGCTTGGCTGCCGCGTTTCAAGGTCCGTAATCGCCTGACGCCGCGTTTGATTCAGGCGCTGTTGCGCGTCAGTCAGGTCGGCGGCGCGGGGAAGTTGCGCACGCATGGCCTGACGGCTGAGCAGAAGCTGATCGGTAACGTGCCAGTGCGGATCATCCGGCCCAAAGGCAAGACAAAAGGCGTGGTGCTGGACTTTCACGGTGGTGGCTGGGTGATCGGCAATGCGCAGATGGATGACAATTTCAACATCGCCATCGTCAACACCTGCCAGGTGACGGTGGTCTCGGTCGATTATCGATTAGCGGTCTCGACGCCGCTTGAAGGTCTGCTGGAGGATTGCCTCAACGCTACTCGCGGAGTATTGAGTGATGCCGAATTTGCCGGTCTGCCCGTCGTGGTGGTCGGTGAATCGGCGGGCGGTCATCTGGCGGCGGCGACGTTGCTGGCGCTCAAGCAGTGGCCGGAGTTGTTGCAACGCATCAGCGCCGCGCTGCTGTATTACGGCGTCTACGACCTGACGGGAACCCCAAGCGTACGCAGCGCGCCTGCCGATACACTGGTGCTGGACGGCCCCGGCATGGTCGAGGCACTGCGCTTGCTCACCCCGGAGCTGACTGACGAACAGCGCCGTCAGCCACCGTTATCACCTCTGTACGGCGACTTCAGCGGTTTCCCGCCCGCCCTGCTGTTTGCCGGTGAACTCGATCCGCTGCGCGACGACACCCTCGACATCGCCAAACGCTGGGCGCAATCGGCGCCGGTGGAAATGTACCTGCTGCCCTCCTCGCCCCACGGCTTTATCCACTTCCCCACGGCGATCGCTCAGGGCGTTCTGGCCTACAGTCGACAATGGATTTCGGCGCGTGTCGAGGCCGTTAAGGTGCCTGAAGAACTGGCGTAAACGTTCAGGCTCAGGCGAGGTAAAAGAAGTACAGCGCCAAACCCAGCAACTGCATGATCAGCAGGATCGCAAGCACGTGATTGCAACCCTTCCAGACATTGCTCACCGGTTTGTTTCTGGCGACTCGGTAACGAAGATAACTGTCGAGTGACAGAGACGCCGTGGGGATCAACACGAACAAAAACGTCAAAAAGAAATTAAACATTTCCTTCGCCCGTCGACTCCCAACATGAAACCGGATTTGTTCGCTGCATCGTGCACTGCTCAAGTCGTCTGAGCAGACAGCTTAGCTGATCGGCATGTACCCGGGATCCTTGGGGTTCTGCACCGCAGTGATCCCGGGCATTAACACTCAGTGGGGACACGCCGGTGACGTGCGATCCCTCAAAGCCGCCATTAAGTGGCAAAATCCCCCGACCCTGATCATTTCGGAGACCACAATGCTTCGCGTGTTTGAACAACGGCTCGACCCATTTCCTCCCGACGAAGCACCACCTCCGCCCGTCGGCCTGATGCGGTTCCTGTGGGCCTGCACACGTGGCGCACGCGGTTATATCCTCGCGCTGGCGCTGCTCAGTGCCGGTGTGTCGATCTACGAAGCGTGGCTGTTTTCCTTTCTCGGCCAGGTCGTCGATCTGCTCTCGACGTGGCAGGCCGGCGGCGGTGTCAACGCGCAAGAAAGCCGCGTGCTGTGGGGTATCGGCATTGTGTTGTTCATCAGCATCGGGCTGGTGGCACTGCGGACCATGGTTCAGCACCAGATCCTCGCGATCAATTTACCGTTGCGGCTGCGCTGGGACTTTCATCGGCTGATGCTGCGGCAAAGCCTTTCATTCTTCTCCGATGAGTTCTCCGGGAGGGTCACGACCAAGGTCATGCAGACCGCGCTGGCCGTGCGCGAAGTCTTGTTCACGCTTATCGAAATCGCCCCCGGCATCGGCGTTTACTTCATTGCGATCATCGCTCTGGCCGGCGGTTTTGCCTTGAAACTGATGCTGCCGTTCATTGCCTGGCTCGCATTATTCGGGCTGGCCATGCTGTACTTCGTGCCGCGTTTGGGGAAGGTTGGCCAGGAACAGGCCGATGCGCGATCGTCGATGACCGGGCGCATTGCCGACGCCTACACCAACATCACCACGGTGAAGTTGTTCTCGCACTCCAAACGTGAAGCGCACTTCGCCCGTGCGGCCATGGAGGATTTCAAGCTCACCGGTTTTCGCCAGATGCGTCTGGTCAGCCAGTTCGAGATCGTCAATCAGGCACTGGTGGTCGGCCTGATTATCGGTGCCGGCGGCTATGCCCTGTGGCTCTGGCATCTGGGCCAGGTTGGTACCGGTGCGGTGGCGGCGATTACTGCCATGGCATTGCGCATCAACGGCATGTCGCACTGGATCATGTGGCAGATGACGTCGCTGTTCGAAAACATCGGCACCGTCCAGGACGGCATGGCGACCCTCACCCGTGGCCCCAAAGTGCAGGACGCGCCGAACGCCGGCGTACTGGTGCCGGCGGGCGGCGCGGTGACGTTCGACAAGGTGAATTTCAACTACAACGGCGAACGTCAGGTCCTCGACAACTTGAGCCTGAATATCCGCGCCGGCGAAAAAATCGGCCTGGTCGGCCGTTCCGGTGCGGGCAAATCGACGCTGATCAATCTGCTGCTGCGTTTCTATGATGTCGACAGTGGTGAGATTCGCATCGACGGCCAGAACATCGCAAAGGTGAGCCAAGACAGCCTGCGCAGCGCCATCGGCATGGTCACCCAGGACACGTCGCTGCTGCACCGCTCGATACGCGACAACATCGCCTACGGCCGCCCGGACGCCACCGACGAAGACATCCGCCGCGCCGCCGCCAATGCCCAGGCCGATGGGTTCATCAGCCAACTCAGCGACAAGCAAGGCCACAGCGGCTATGACACGCTGGTCGGTGAGCGCGGCATCAAGCTCTCCGGCGGCCAGCGCCAACGCATAGCCATCGCCCGAGTGATGCTGAAGAACGCGCCGATCCTGCTGCTCGACGAAGCCACCAGTGCACTGGATTCGGAAGTCGAAGTGGCCATTCAGGAAAGCCTCGATGAAATGATGCAGGGAAAGACCGTGATCGCTATTGCGCATCGGTTGTCGACGATTGCGGCGATGGATCGACTGATTGTCATGGACGAGGGGCGGATTATCGAGCAAGGGACGCACGCTGAGTTGCTGAACAGAAACGGCATTTATGCGCGGCTCTGGCAGCATCAGAGTGGTGGGTTTCTGGGTGAAGATCAGGGCGTGGCGGCGGCGATGGATCAGGCTTGAGGTATTCAAAAGGCTCAGGCCGGCCACCGACGCATCTCACCTTGATCAGCTCCGTAGACGCCGATACCGGCAGCCTGGTGTTTGCCCACACCGAAGTCGTGGAGCACAGAGTGCATTACACATCTCGTGCTGAGTTGCTGAGCATGCTCAACAGCCTTTTACGTCAGCGCGTGCCCATTGCTGTCGGAGGCATGCTCCCGGGACCTGCCGACGAAGTAGACATGTTAATCGCAAACGAAGTGCTTGAAGGGCCGTACATAGAACTGTCCTGGTCTGGCCCCGGGCAATGGACCCTGCGCGAAATCGACGCCACTACTTCGCAATGGCAACCAGTACCTGACGCTCGAAGTATGGCCAATGTGTCATTCGATCCGCAGTCGCTGAAATTCTCACGCCGGTAGAGAACGGCATCGGCCGATAGCGGACTCACGGCCCATGCCTTCTTCGGCCAGACGGCGCCGACTGAAAGACAATTCATAATAGGATCTACAATCGTTTGGTCGTGACTTGGACGGCTGTCACAAATACGGGAAATAGAGTCGTGCAGTTTCAAATTATTTACACCCAGACAGAGATGCTCCTCTCCAAGCATCCTTACCCATCGTGGAGAGAAATTCAAAATCAGTACACTGACTACCTGACTTCTCTCGGTCCCTGGGATGAAGACACGGTTGTCGAATACATGGCAGATGAATATCCCGACCTTTCCCCTCACCAAAAACAGCAAGTCGTTGCGTTAATTGAAGATATTCAAGAGATGAGAGTGCTTACATTTGCCGTGTAAAAAGTCTCCATGGTGACTATTCGCAGGCAATTAAGTCCACTCTGGATCGTAAGAAGCCACCCACGAATCTCTACTCTTGGCTGGCGGCTGTTCTTTGTAATAGTCACCAACCGGCCAAAAGCTGACATCCATAGCGTCTACGAATGCGGATTTGACTCAGCTTTCGCAGAGGGAGTATCCGCTTGAATTATTAGATTAACTTATTACCGCATCAGTCGTCTTTTTCAATTGTAGAGCCCCCAAGACCATAAGTGCCTTATCCAAGCATCTATAATTATTAATTATATTTTTTTCCCGGTGTAAATCTAGGATCTTGTCAATAACCGCAATAAATAGCTTATATTTCTTGATTTTATTTTTGACTGAAGATCTTGGAGCCGGAAGTTTGGGGTATTCATATTCAGCCAACTCCGGATTTCGATCGATCAGCGCTTTGCAAGCAGCTTGAACATTTACATCTACAATCGGAAAACTTTCCGGGTGGCAAAAATGAAATACTGCTGAAATTGTCGGCAACTGGAATCCCTGAGTAGCTTCCAGCCTATTGAACAGTAAAGTTAAGTTTTTAAACCGATCGGATGCATCTATGGTCGCCCCCCTCACTTCAAGGACAGTTTCAACCACAGCCAACACATCCTCAGGAAACGGAATTTGAGACTTGTAGTTCTTAATTGCAATGACAGGTAAAATTATGTCCAAAGCCTGTTTGAATGACTCACTGGCCAATAGTGTAGATGCCGAATCCGAGTCATATTTGGACACCAGTGCTAAAATCCCTAAATAGCGTGCATCCGCATAAGCTGGATAACTTGCGTCAAAATGATTCGCATATTTATCGAGACTTTCCAAATTATCTCTCCTTCGATGAATGTCTTCCCAATCGCCAAGCATTAACAAAACGCATCAGCACTGTTCAATGACCACGTCAAATTCAAATACATATACCATCACGGGCCACTCTTCTACTGAAAGCGACCAGCTCGCCACATGCGACAAACGGACGAGTAAAATCATGAAACCAGAACAACTTTCGCACATAAGAACATAGCCACCCCGATCTTTAAGAATATTGTCAGTGTTATATGATCGAATCGCGACTCGCTACGGCACTTTCGCAAAAAAACAGCTCCACGATATGGACTACTTGCTCCGCAGAGCTGTTTTCCGCGTTTCTTAAAACGAGACTAGAAGGTCAAGCCCCAATAAGAAAACTTAATCTCCGGTTGTTGGACTGACGATACCGAGATCCAGTAGCAGCTTTGCCTTTTTATTATCATCATAAACCTCTCTAAAGAGATCTTGATTGATGATTTTGGAGGCAGCACTTACTTCTAGTCGGCCATGCGGATCCAGAACCGTATTAAATGAAAAGAAAGGATATTTTTCATCTGCATACTGTCTGTTGCTCGCGATTGTTACCTCAACAAACTTCCGATAAGATTCGTCAACCCGGGGACCAAATATAACTCCAGTGATAAAGTTTGTGCCGTGATGAAAAATACGCTGCCTAGGATTTTCTGACTTCCTGTCGATTGCAGCCATTAGATGCGTTTTGGTTTCCTCGATTGTAAAAATTCTTAACTCTTTCTCATAATCCCAAAAAGAATTTTTCTGCAGGAATGCCTCTTCTACCTTGGCCTTACCTTTTGTAGCGCACTCAAGAATTGGTATCCTTTTGCCCGAATCTATATATTTCACCTCTCGCAGAGGATAAACCTCACACTTATCCGACATGAGATGTGTTCGTAATTTTAGCTCGGGACCATCAAGTCCACCATACATCAGGACGCAACCTTTGAACCCATCTGCGTAATGGGCCCACATCATGGGGTCCAGAGCGCTTTTTGAAAAGGAAACGCTATAAAATTTATGATTAACCGCCCTTGCCAGCAGCTCCGTTATAATAAGCACGCATAAGCTGGCACGCTCTTCTTTTGATGATTCGTTTGAAAGTCCGGTATCGCTTTGCACAGGACTGTCAACAATTGAACGTTCAAACAATTCCTTCAGTGCTACTTCTTTGCTTTTGATCGCGTCACGCACCGACCCTGTCAAAGAATCAATCTCAACATCTTTAAACAGACTATTCAGTTGGAAAATCAACTCACTGTCATCACACGACACGTGCAGCAATATATTCCATGCAGAGCTAATAGAATCCAATGAAAGTAAATGTCTCCAAAGCTCCGGACTGTCTTCGAAGTAATAGGTAGCTTTAAGATCGTTAGGGTCATTCAGTTCATGATTAGCCGAAAAATACAGCTCATTGTAACGAATTGCTTTTTCGAAAAAAATATTCGGCCTGTAATACTTGAAAATAGACATTTGCAAATCCCTTTCTGTTTTTCCTAAAAGAACACTAAAGTAGTATCACAGCAAAAACAAACACGTATAAAGATATGGCACACCGGCTGAAGATATCACTACAGCACGATATTCCCAGCCCCTGCCACATTTGGGCGGGGTGATCGCACCAACTCTAAAAGAGATTTGTCCCCTTATAATAGGCGAGAATTTGCTCTTTATGAAAATACTGAGTACGGCAAGTATCCAAGGACACCCTCAACCCTGATGTAATCTCTAAAAATTCTGCATCCATTAACTTGCCTTCCTTTTCATACGCAATTGACGAGGGCATTGAGTGCCCTTCAATTGCCTTCAAGACATTATCAACATCGCCAGCCTTGATAACGCCAACAAAAAATCCATCCTTGAGAAAAATTTCAATCTTTCGACTTTGATTTTTCATATTTAACGCCCTCTGCTCACGTTTTAAATCAAACGTAGACGAATAAAAGTACCTCCTCACAAACTTATCCACACAGTAATCCACTACCCGTTCAAGATAAATTCATTGCCCTCCCATAATGTCACCGTGCCACCACCCTGGTCAATATACACGACTTGCGATCATTGGAAGCGAGGGCGCTACGGAGCTTAGATCACTTTTTAACCATGGAGTTAACGACGAAAACTGGAGCCCTGCGATTGAGCCTGCACGTAAGCTCACCACATTTGGCAGTTAATAATTTATTCGAGGAGCAGTGCTCGATAACGATCACACGCTGAGCATCAGAAGATGCGCTTTACTGATGACCACCGCTTTGAGGAACGCGAACGTCTAAACCAATTGGCACCGCAAACACCGCACTGGCCCGCGCAACCGTTCGCTCCCCAACATGCAAACTAACAGCAGCAAACGCCAGTTGCCGTCCTTTTTTCGAGTACTCAAGTCGCACTTCCAGCCACTCGTTCATTTTTACCGCGCCAAGATAATCCAGGGTCATGCTCGCCGTGATCAATGGCTGCGGAGGATCGCTGGAAAACGCCATGGCGTAACCCATCCCGACATCGGCCAATGTCGCCAATACCCCGCCATGCAAGGTGCCCCGGCCGTTGGCATGGCGTGAGTCAGTCAATAAGCCCAGTTCCAATTGCAGCCCGCTGCCCCTCGCGTAGATCGGGCCAAGCAAATCCAGCAACGGGCTGCTGCGGGTGAACGGGGTGAATCCCTCGGGAATTGCGCTGGCGCCCATGATTCCTCCTTGTGCCGGTGACTCACCGGTTTCATTGACCTGAACAGGAGGGTTTATGGGCAATCGCCTGATGGAGCAAGAACTATACGGATGCGGAATCTCCAGTGATCAACCGCAGAACAGCCCAAGCGATCAACCCGTCGACGCCAAATCCGTGCGCTCCATCATTCGAACGCTGGCAAACGTCGATTCGTTGCGTGCCTGATCAAGCGTCGTCAGCGGCTTGATCATTGACGGCTGCGTCGCCGGCTTACGGCTCATTTCAGAACCGGATCGCTCGTCACTCGGTGGCACGCCAAAGTGCTCGCGATAGCATTTGGAGAAATGCGGGGTGGAGACGAAACCGCAGACATACGCCAGCTCAACGATCGACAAGGAGGTTTGCTTGAGCAGTTGTCGCGCACGAATCAGCCGCAACTTCAAGTAGTAGCGCGACGGCGTGCATTGCAGGTATTTCTGAAATAGCCGCTCCAGTTGCCGACGTGACAAATCGACGTATTCGGCCAGGTTATCGAGGTCGATCGGTTCTTCGAGATTGGCTTCCATCAAAGCAACAACTTCTTGCAGCTTGGGCTGATGCGTGCCGACCACATGCTTGAGCGGCACGCGCTGATGGTCCTGCTCGTTGCGGATGCGCTCGTAGACGAACATCTCGGAGATGGCGTTGGCCAGCTCACGACCATGATCGCGCGCAATCAGGTGCAGCATCATGTCCAGTGGCGCGGTGCCGCCGGAGCTGGTGAAACGGTTGCGATCGAGGGTAAACAGGCTGGTGCTGACACTGACGCGCGGGAAAGCTTCCTGCATGGCTGCCAGAAATTCCCAATGCACGCTGCACTCGTAGCCGTCGAGCAACCCGGCTTTGGCCAGCGCCCAGCTACCGGTGCAGACCCCGCCCAAGCGCTTCGATTGACGCGCCAAGGCTTGCAACCAAGTCGTGTGCTCGCGGGTAATCGAACTCTGGATGCCGACGCCACCGCAGACGATGACCGTGTCCGCCACAGCGGGATTGCTCCACGCTCCATCCGGCGTGATCGGCACACCGTCGCTGGCCCAGACCGCCGCGCCACCGGGGCTGAAGGTATGCCAGCGATACAGCGTTCGCCCCGTCAGTTGATTGGCCATGCGCAATGGCTCGACGGCGGACGCCAGCGACATCAGGGTGAATTTGTCCAACAGCAGAAAACCAACGGTTTGAGTCTTACCGTCGGCCACGGAGGGGGTCGATGACATCATGTCCTCATAAAGATCGGCCTGAGATGCAGGCGTCGGTCATATCCCTCGGCCTTCGCCAAGGGAGTATCAGGTTCGGCGCGAACGCCTACCCCACCGACGTGACCCTCGCCGCCGGCGCAGGATGACGCGACGTCACCAGGCCGATAAAGGAAATCGCCAACGCCAAGCCGATCGTGGTGGTGACTTCGGTGCGGTGTTCCGGGGTGATCATCATCACCGCCAACGCTGCGCAGATGAACACGATCACCAGCCATGTCAGCCACGGAAACAGCCACATGCGAAAGGTCAGCTCGACGTTGCGCTGTTGCAAAATCCGCCGCATGCGCAACTGCGATACCGCGATGGCCAGGTACACCAGCAAGGCAATTGCCCCGGAGCTGGCCAGCAGGAATTGAAACAGCCCGGCAGGCATGAAATAGCTCCACACGGTGATTGACGCACCGATCACCGTGCTGGCGATGACCGCTGCGCGCGGAACACCTTCCGAGGACGTCGCCTTCAGCATCTTCGGCGCATCGCCACGACGACCCAGCGAAAACAACATGCGCGAGGCAATGTAGATAGAGGAGTTCATGCAACTGGCTACGGCGATCAGTACGACGATGTCGACCATAAACTTGGCATGGGGAATGTTCATGATTTCCAGGGCCCGCTGATAGGAACCTACCGAGGCCAGCAACGGATCATTCCACGGCACCACGGAGATCACCACGAAGATCGACAGCAGGTAAAACACACCGATACGCCAGATCACCGAGCGCGTGGCCTTGGCAATGTTTCGCGACGGGTCATTCGATTCGGCAGCGGCAATGGTCACCGCTTCGGTACCGATGAAACTGAACATGATGGTGATGAAAGCGCCGACAACCGCCGACAATCCATTGGGCGCAAATCCGCCGTGCTCGGCCATCAACCCGCTCAAGCCGCTGACTTCACGATCCGGCACCCAGCCCATCAACACGGCAAAACCGACACCGATAAAACCAATGATCGCCACGACTTTAGCCATGGCGAACCAGAACTCGAATTCACCGTATTTGGACACACTGAACAGGTTGGTCACCACTAGCGCAATGATCGAGCCCAGGGCGAACAACCAGGCATCGACCTGCGGAAACCATTGGTTCAACACATGCCCGGCGGCGAGCGCTTCGATAGGAATCACCAGCACCCAGAACCACCAATACAGCCAACCGATGGTGAAGCCCGCCCAGCGGCCGATTGCCTGATCGGCATAGGTCGAGAAGGAGCCGGTGTCCGGATTGGCCACCGCCATCTCACCGAGCATGCGCATGACCAGAACCACAAGCAAACCGGAGAACAGATAAGCCAGAAGAACCGCCGGCCCCGCCGCCGCAATGGCATGCCCCGAGCCGACGAACAATCCGGCGCCGATAATCCCGGCGATGGACAACATGGTGACGTGACGAGGCTTGAAGCCCTGCGCCAATTGGCTACTCGAATCCATGGAGTTCGGGCTGATCATTGGTTTTTTTATTCTCTGCTGATCGACATTCAAGCAAGTTGACCGGGCAAACGAGTACGCTCGTTGCCTGCTGAACCTCCCGAAAGAAGCCCGCTCAACCGCCGCAGTTCTTATCAACCCCATGATCTGAATGGGGTTATTTTGATGTAAAGACACGTCACCTTACCCGGCCTGCCGGACGACTCAATAGCCTGATTGCGCCATGGTTGTGTCTGATATCGACATGCAAAGACCGAACGGTCGAGATCGACACCAAGCAGTCAGCGAGAAGTCGCAGAATAGTTTGCGGGTTCGTTGTGCCTTGCTCCAACAATCAGCCAAACGCAATACGCAGATGTTTGATCACTTCTTCAATGGAAGGGCCTTGCGCCTTCGGTGGTATCGGGTTTTCACCAAACTCCCGCCAGACGAATAACGTCAGCTCTGCACCGTCAGTCGCTGACGCAGCGCCTTCAGCGTGGCCAAACGTTTCGAGGAGTCGATATCGCGTGTCCTGCCAGAACAGCGCTTCGACCCAGTGATAAACCGGAATGAAATGGAAGTGGATCGGTAAACCCGGCTGATGCCCGTAGCGACCAATGTAGAGGTGTTTTGGCTTGAGTTGTCGCTCGATGACTTGCTGGGTTTTGGCAAGCAAACCGCCCAACTCGCTCAAGGCATCGGATGACAACTCGGCCAGCGATGTGGTTTCGACCTTCGTCCCCAGCATCAGATAGCCGGGAAGCGTGTTCGCCAGATGGTGATTGATGATCCAGTGTTCGGTTTCATGAATGATGAAATTCGGGGCAATTTCCATGTGCCGGAGGTCCTGAAGCAATTGAGGCCAAAGAGTAACAAAGGAGTCGTCACGATGCCTGCGCAGATCCCGATGCCCCGGCAATGTAAACATCATCCGCGCCCGACGCGGCGCGTTCGGCTCCGCCCACCATGGGCAACAATAGTCATCACTCATAAGGCAACGTTTGAAGAGCTTGAAAAAAATCAAGTCGCTCCCGACCGAGTTGAGGTCTTCAGAAAAACAAGGATTTTTTTGCCCTCCGGCGCAAGTCGCGTAGGCTGGCGCTTTTGCGCAAAAAATCCCCCCCGCAAGGACGCACAGGACAGCCCCATGAACACCACTCAAGACTGGCTGGCTCGGTTGGCACAAAAGCAAGGACAGTCTTCCACCTATGAAGATTATCGGCGCAACGAGGCGCTGGAGATCCTCACTCGCCTCGGCAATACCGGCACATGGGCCGACGTGAGCAATCACTCCAACGGTTTTGTTCGAGAGGTTGCGGTGCGAGAACTGTGCAGACAGCCGTCCCCCGAAGCATTAGCGGTGTTGATCGAACGCCTGAACGATTGGGTCATGCAGGTGCGCGATTTGGCGGCGGCGGGCCTGCAACGCTACTTCTCGCCTGCTCATACACAGGCCTGGTTGTCCGCTCTTGAACCGTTGATGGCATTGGCAGCGCAACGCCGGGTCGACCACAGCCAGACGCTGTCGACGGTACGCACAATGCTGCAATCGGCGGAATGCCGGGATGAGGTGTACGCCGACTTCTTGAATCGCCAGGGCAAAGCCGCGCGCTACCTGTTTACACTTTTGCTGGAAAACCCTGAAGATCGCGAAGCCCTGCTCCGCAGCGCTTTGGCTCATCGTGAATTGACCGTACGCTTGATGGCGGTGCCGGCGAGTGCGATGTTGCCGGCGACACAAAGTCTGCCGTTGCTCCTCGATGCGATGTCGCGCCCCGGCGGCAAAATCCGTGTGCGCGTGCTTTATGCGCTGCTGCCACTACTTGCCGATCCGAAACCTGTTCTGCGCGAAGCCTTGTTGGATGTGTCACCAGCCGTGCGCAATCTGGCGCTGTGGGCCGCACCGCGTAATGACGTTGATGCGCATGCCGTCCTCACCGAGCGCTTGAGCCAGCCTTTGCCCACGGCAAAACAACACTGGCTGGGCGTGATCGGCCTGACCACTGAACTCAATGACACGTTGCCAGAACACTGGCATACAGCCGCACTGCACTCGGCCTTCGTCACCGTGCGACAGGCCGCAGCGCGCCTGCTTCGCGGTGATCAAATGCCTGAACTGTTCGCGGCGCTTGATGATCCGTCGGATAAAGTTTTTTCGGTGGTGATTGCGCAACTGGACAAAGTTGCCTGGTCTTTGTTGATCCGCGGATTGACAGCCAAACTTGACCAAGCCTGGCATGAACTCCCGCTGACGCGTCGCAACGCCATTTTCCAACTGCTCCCGACCTGGCAACAAATCGGCTACTTGTTAGGTCGCCTCGATACAGGGCATGCGGGGCAAACCTACTGGATCGGTCAAATCGAAGGGTGGTGCGACAGGCAGTATCTGGCTGTCGATCCGGTAACGCCCAAGGCCGAGCGCGAAGCAATGCGGGAAAAGCTTCGGGAGTTGACGGCAAAGGGGCTGATCCGCTCGGGTGCTCGCTTTTCATGACCCCGCAGCCTCAACAGACAGGACTCAAGATGATCCGCCGGTCATAGACCAGTGATAGCGTTTGGTGCCGTTCCTCAAACGCCACCTCGGGCCTGACGGACATAGAAAAGCCCTGGCACCCGATGAACCTGTGGCGCTGCTGCTTCGTCCGGTCTTCATCGGGCCAAGTTGTTTTCACCGTTACCGGTTCATTTCGGGACAATGCCTACCTTTCCGCCTTTACATGGAACGACGGTCGATCCTTGTTCTCTACCGCTGAACCTACAGCGGAGGGATTGACCATGATTGCCCCTGAAACCGGTATGAGAGCGGGTGAGCGTTATCGCATTGAAAGCGTCGAGCGCGCGCCGCAATTTCCTGGATTTTTCCTCGACGGCAAGTATTACCTTGGCCCCGAGTTGCAAACGGCCGTGGGCTGGCTCGAAGGGCAGAATTTTTTGTATGACCAACTCGATCCCAATGGCGAACCGGTGTATCCAGACAGGCTCGTCGGCACGATCACCAAGCGAACGCTGGAACTGGCAGATGGTTTGCGTCTGAGCATCGAGGAAATGCCGTTTCAGGCAGAAGTCGTTACGCCACTCCAGACGTTTGACGCAGCGAGCATTGCAACCCGACCACTGGCGATATCGCGGCGACATGCAGCAGCAGGCTTGCGCCAGCCGATGCAACCTTCGGCGCTTCTGGTTGCAGGCGCTGCATTGCTGGTCGGGCTGTGCCTGCTGGCAATCAATCGTTCTGGTCGTCGAGTCAGGTAGCCTTCGCACGACGCGGGTAGTGGCCGCTGCTTTGTCACGGCCCGCGCTCAAAGGCTGATCGCAGAGCCTGCTTCGCGCATGAATATTTCCACGGTCTTCGGACCGATGCCGTCGAATTCTGCGAGGCGCTTTTCAAAGGCCTGACGATCGGCGCTGGCCTCGACCATATGGCTGACCTTGCCCGCGTATTCATCGTTTAACTTGCGGGCCAAGGCGTGAAGACGTACGGCGGTGGTCTCGTCATAACGCACGTAATGCGCCTCCCCGAGCATCGTGACCAGCTCACGATGGCTGCACGCAGCCAGTTTGCGCGGTGTATCGCGCCCGTGTTTATCGGCAATCACCCGATAGGCTTCGGCGGCTATTTCGGCCTGTATCCGCTTGCCCATCAGGAAACTGGCAAGCAGCCATTTGAACAGTGCAGCGTCATCGTTGTGCTTGAGCTGAATGTTCAAATCCTCGGCGCTGATCGTCTTGTTCACCGGTTATCTCCGGGGCTGAAATCGTGGGGTATTTTCGTCCGCGTGTGTGCTTTGCAGACGCTTGATCTTTAGGCTGCCGCCGGTTCCAACCGTTCAAAGCAAAGCGTTTGTCAGCAGCCTGAAACAAACCCCGAAAATCCTTTGAATTTTTTTGGTCGGCAAAACTCATTTGCGTATGAGCGTAAGGAGGAACGCATGAGCAACGTCGACATCTTCGTCATCGAATACAAACTGCACGGCCAGCCAAAGTCATTCGTCATCCGCGCAAAAACCATGCGCAACGCTGACGCATGGCATTGGGCGAGTTGCGATGCCGGCATTGCGCCAATTCCCAAACCCGGCAAGCCACCGTTGAAAGTCATCTCCAAACCCCAGGCCGAGCGGTTCGGCATCACCGAGGTGAAATGGCGCGAGACGGCAACGGTGGACTGGATGGAGGCTTGATCATGCTCAAACAGATCGGCAGCACACCCATCCGTCGCGACCATCGCGCCAGTTGCCATTGCGGTGCGGTGATCCTCGAAATCCACCTGCCCGACGGCCTGCCCACGCCGCACCGCTGCGACTGCTCGTTCTGCAAACGCCGAGGCGCGATCGTCGCCGCAGTGCCGGCGGCTGACCTGAAGGTGATCCGAGGAAAATCCGCATTGCTGAAGTACAGTTTTGGCCAGCAGGTGGCCGAGCATTTTTTCTGCGGTAACTGCGGCATCTACACCCATCACAGGCGCAGCACCAATCCGCAGGAGTTTGGTTTCAATGTCGGGTGTCTTGAAGGGATCAATCCTTATGATTTGGGTGAGGTGCCGGTGGCGGATGGTGGGGCTTGGCAGTCGCCTTAGCTGGCGAGCGCATCAAGGCTCGCCAGCGGTTCAATGAGCAAGATCGGCATTGCCGAAAGCGACCTGCCCTATTGCACCTTAAGCTCAAGCAACTCACCGCCCTCCTTGCTCAGACGCTCCAGATAAGCACCGGCCTCCAGCAACTGATAAGGAAAGTACAGGCCTGCTGGCGTCGGCGCTCGACCGTCGAGCCCAAACAATCGCTCCAGCAGCATGGCGACGCTCAGCCCCGTAAGTGCAGCGGCGCCTGCCGGGTGAACGAGGGCATGCCGGGTGTGCAACGGTCGCCCTTGATGATCCTCGCCGACCATTTCGATAAGAATTTCGGTCGACATCGGCCGGCCCGCGCGCCGTGATGAACTCACCCCGCTGGCGAGATTGAACTGAACATTCGGTGCATCGGTGGCGGCCGCCAGCCCGGTGACGTCGATGGACGAGAAACCCCTGGCTTGCATCGGTGTACCGTCCAGCGCACGGAAGCTGACATTCTTGTCCTCCCCTTCGCGCCAAATGTAATCGCCCTCGCGCCGAGTCAGGGCGGCAGGCAGCATCTTGTTCAGGTGCTCGAAATCCTTGGCCACGGTCGGCCCGCCACCGTCCTCCTCGTCGACCAACGCATCAATGCGGATATCGCGCACCCGCGAAAACGACTCGGCAAGGTGCAGCGTCGCCACGGTCGTCGCGCCCACCATCCATTCGTAACCCAGCACGATGGGCGCCGCGTCAGGGCGATGGATGAAACTGGCGATTTGCGGTGCAATCTCGAAAATGCCGGAAGAAATGCTCAGATGCGGCACCTTGCGCTGCTGCGCGAAACGCAGCCCGGCAAGGGAATGGTCCATGTAGAAAACCGCCACGGCGCTGACCGGGCGATCGCCCAACCCCAAGTCGTCGGCAGCAGGATCAATGACCACGCCCTGCGCCCCGCCCATTTCCTCGGCAGCTTGTTGCGCCTTGGCCAGGTCGCGGCCGCCGATCAACAACGGGACGTCGGGATAGGCAGCGCGCAACGCTTCGGCAGAACGGTGGCCAATCGCGCCGGAACCGCCCAGGAATAGAATTGGATGAACTGACATAGGTATCCTTCCTCGTCTTTTTGGGGTTGCAACTTAGTGTTGGTGCGTGCCTTGGCGTGAGGGTTCCCCGCCATTGGCTGAGCGGGAGGATGGACCGACGAATGTCAGTTTGAACGGCGTGTTGATGAGGCGTGTTTAGGAGTTTTTCGTGGTTGTTTAAAAGACACGCCGCGTTACCGGCTCAAGGCTACAACGTCTTGCGCCATTGCCTACGACTACGCCAGAATCCGCCGGCTTGTGCGTCTGGGGCGCGGGTTTTATCGTTTCCGGGTCACTGAAAAACAGTGATGGGGTTTGGTAGCCCGCTTCCATATGACGCATAACGTCACCGTGCGCAGATGCTTTTTCAGCATTTGTCTTATGGTGGCCATGCGCAGGGCGTCCTCGGGCGCGCCGGATTTTCCATATGGGCCGGTCTACCAACCTTCGTATGGCCACCACCTTTCGTTTGGTAGCGTAGGTGATGGTTCCTTAAGTCCCATATGGAGCTTCATCTATGTTCAAACCAACGCCGAATCCACCAGAAACCGATCCAGTCTCACCCTACAAATTCCCAGACTCCCGAACACTCAACGAAGCCGCCGAACGCGCCCTCGATTACTACCTCACGCCAACCCAACGCATCATGGGCAGCGACCAGAAACACGCGCCCATGTTTCTGGCCAACGCCGACTACGACAGCGAGTCCCTGCTCGTCAACGCCAGCGAGTCCCTCAGCTCAGCCACCGAAATGCTCTGCAACTTCGCCGCCCTCCTGGACCCCGGCCACCGCAAAACTGCGCTGGGGATTGCGCAAGTGGTGATGCTGGGGGAATTGGCGGTGAATCGAGCGCTGGATAATGTTGTGCCGGTGGATTGAGGGGTATTCCCTTTGTGGCGGTGGTGTGGCTGCTGTCACAAAGGGATCAAGATTGCATTGGGCGTCTGCTTTCGGCCAGAAGCGACCGGACTGCCTGATAAATAAATCTGTCCCCATTCCACCCGGCGATGAGTTCCCCTTCCTTGAACCATGAAGGCAATGTGATAGCATGCGCTCGCCCCCGGAGAAGGGGAATTTTTCTACATCCCGCAAGGAATATGCCCCCGTGAAAGACTTCGTCATCAGTGTCAACAACACCGTCCTCTATCTCTCCCTGGCGTTCATCTGGCTGGTCGCTATCGTCGCGATTTTCACCAGCGGGTTCCTCCCGGCGCTGGGTATCTTCGTGGCCGGCACCCTATGCTGGTGCATCATTTCCGGCTTCTGGTTCGTCCAGTCGGCGACCTACGAAGAACTGCGCAAGCTAAACGCAAACAAAGGCTGAAACATCAGGGTGGAGCAGTAAGTGCCCCGCCCTACCCTGAGCGCTTGGTTCCGTGCCGAGCGCTCTCGCCCACTTTGAATGGCTCGCATAAATCCCGCATTCTCCGAAATCCTGAAATTCCCGCCATTCCTTTTCTGCCAATAAAAGCCCAGTACTATCTTTCAAGAAATATCCCCGTCCCTTGTTCTCATCCGCTGAGTGATGAACTAAAGGTGGTTTGGTTTGGGACATTTTCTGACTGTGCCATAGCTGACCGACATCAGAGCTGCACTCTCATGGCATCTCAACGATTTACCGGTCGAATACGACTACGTAGAACAAAAAGCAGAAATGGGACAGATTTATTCTCTGAAAATAAATTTGTCCCTTTTTTACTGATCGGCAGCAGGATCAATGACCACGCCCTGCGCCCTGCCCATTTCTTCTGCGGCTTGCTGAACCTTGGCCAGGTCACGGCCGCCGATCAGTAAAGGTACGTCGGGATGGGTGACGCGCAAGGTTTTGGCAGAACGGTGGCCGATGGCGACGGAGCCGCCCAGAAACAGAGTTGGATGAACTGACATAGGTATCCCTCCTCGTCTTTTTGGGTTGCAACTTAGTGTTGGTGCGTGCCTTGGCGTGAGGGTTCCAAGCCATTGGCTGAGCTGGAGGATGGACCGACGAATGTCAGTTTGAACGGCGTGTTGATGAGGCGTGTTTAGGAGTTTTTCGTGGTTGTTTAAAAGACACGTCGCGTTACCTGCTTAAGGCTACAACGTCTTGCGCCGTTGCCTACGACTACGCCAGAATCCGCCGGCTTGTACGCCTCAAGGGCCACCGGTAACTTGGTTCGCATCACTGATTCCCAGTGATCGGGTTTAGTAGCCCGTGGTAAATGAAAGTGTACAAGCGTCCATCAAAAGGTATTCACGTACCTGCACTCGATGGCGGCTGTGCGTAGGGCGCCCTCGGGCGCGCCGGCTTTCTTCTTTTCCCCGGTCTACTAACCTGCGTACAGCTGCCACCCCCTGTTTAGTAGCTCGGAGCGGCGGCCACACCACAGGAAAAAGAAGAACATGTTCAAGATCACGCCGAACCCGCCGGAAACAGATCCGGCCTCCCCGTATGAATCCCCCAACTCCAAGAAATTCCACGAGGCCGCCGAACGCGCCCTCGACTACTACCTCACGCCAACCCAACGCATCATGGGCAGCGACCAGAAACACGCGCCCATGTTTCTGGCCAACGCCGACTACGACAGCGAGTCCCTCAGCTCAGCCACCGAAATGCTCTGCAACTTCGCCGCCCTCCTCGACCCAGGCCACCGCAAGACTGCGCTGGGGATTGCGCAAGTGGTGATGCTGGGGGAGTTGGCGGTGAATCGAGCGCTGGATAATGTTGTGCCGGTGGATTGAGGGGTGTTCCCTTTGTGGCGGTGGTGTGGCTGCTGTCACAAAGGGATCAAGATTGCATTGGGCGTCTGCTTTCGGCCAAAAGCAGACTGTCCTCCAGCGGCGGATAGTCCAAAACCCTGTCGACCACCTTGGCGTATATTTCTGCATTCCCTAAGCCCAGAAGTTAGCTAGCCCGATCACCCTTTTTCATGGATATAGTAGAGGAGCAGCCGCGTCGCGAACCGGCTAGGCACTTCTGCTTCTGTACGTAAGCTTGAACCAGCCAGGCCAACTCGCTGAGACAAAGCACAACATACATGCATTATTAGTCGATGCATCACTACATGTTGTGCTTATCCGTTTCGATGCTATCTTCTATTAAGCATGCAACCCACTAGAAGAGGTGCTCCATGGCAGGCAAAAATCAGCACGTCGTGAAACGTGATGAAGGCTGGGCGGTTCGGGGTGAGGGCAATACTAAAGACACCTCCCACCATCGAACTCAAAAGGAAGCTGCTGACGCGGCTCGTCAGATAGCTCAAAACCAAAAAAGCGAGGTGCTCATCCACGGCCGGGACAACCTGATCCGTGAACGTGACTCCTATGGCAACGACCCCCATCCTCCCAAAGGCTGATTACGACCTCACAGCGCCTCCGGAAGGAGGCGCATCTTGGGCTTCAATAAGGTATCGGCATGAAGATCGTAACAGTGGTTCACGTGCACCTGAATCGAATCGGCTCTACTCGTGGCGGGTTTGGAAGTCATAAGCGACTGACCACCTATGCAGAAGCACCGGATGCAGAAATCGAAACCCTTCGAGATCTAGTGATTTCGATTGCCGAACAAAATGGTGAGACACCTGGATCTCTGAACGACCTTCGCCATGAACGGCAAAGCGGCCACCCTCCCCACGTTAAGGTCTTCAACATTCATGCGCCCAGCACTTCATTCAGCGAGCCCTATGCTTATTGCGAAGCCTTTCCAGCGCTCAAGGCTGACAACCGGATCTTCAGGCTAGAAGAACTGCCAAGCTGAGAAACGAAGGGTTCATTGTTGCCTATCCCCCTTCCGCCTGCTGGCCACGCTCAATTCTTTAGGAAAGCTTGCGTCCGATTCGGAACAAGACGTCTTCCAGCCACTGATTGAAAACGCCCTGTGACGCTGGAATCAGCAGTTTTCTTTCCTCAATGTTTTTCTCACTGCGATGCGGCATGGACATCGACGATGCAGGGGTGGTTGGCGGCTCTGCGTAAACTTGGTGAGAAATTCCGTAGATCCCCAGCTGGAACCAGCCTCCCTTACCTCGGCTAATCAAACTAAAAGCTTCTTCCGCAAAGCGTTTTAGCCGGCTGGGCGAGATGTAATAGGAGGCAAAAAATTCGCCGCCCTTTCCTGGGGCTGCCAGAGGAATAGAGAGCCAGCTCATCCCATTATCGTGATGCCGCCAAGAGGCCTCATCCGCATCTAAGCCGGTGATATCTCCCTCGTTAAATGACTTGTAACCACCCTTGATAGAAACCAAGCCCGCTTGAGAAAGCTTGAGGAAGAATTCATCATGCTGGGTGTGCATGGAACGCAACGTACTCGAGAGGATGGGCTGCGGCAGAAACACGAGTTCTAGGCGATCTTCACGAGGCCGGCTACTCCAATTTCGGCTGTTGCTACGATTCTGCAGGTGCTGAACGAACTCCTGCTCGGAAATGGCACTGCGACTAGCTGCAAGTTGGCTTAGCCCCTGGATGATTTTGTCTGAGAGATCGCGATCACCTGTAAAGGTGGAACGGAAAAGGCCGTCGACGTAATCGGAAACCTCCCAGTGAAAGCGCTTTTGATCATCCTCGACCGGAACCTCTTCCAGAAAAGCTAGGATGGGTTTATTGGCAGCTTTGGCGCGATGGAACTCCTGCTGAGTGACGGACTCACCTGTGTTGGTTTTGAAACCGAAGTCCGCGCCAAGAATCAGCACCACTACGTCGGCCTGGTCAACCTCAGTCATGCATGCGACTTCAGAGGAATAGGGTCTTGCACCAAAATCCTCACACATCACTGGGGTGTGCCCCAACAGAGAAACTGCTTTTTTAGCCGCCGCACGATAGTGCTCAAAATTACGTACTACAGAGCTGATAAACACGTTCATAGCAGTCCTCATCACAAATAGGCCACATCCGTTTCGCCTCATCATACCGGCCGCTTTACTCGAAGTGAAAGCTGCCGAAAAGAAGCTGGGCGCTGAATAGCCCGCCGATTTCGTAGATACCGACTGCTTGTGGCCGATTTCATTTCTGCCTCTCGAATCAAAAAGGGGACTGATTATTTTTCAGAAAATAAATCAGTCCCCTTTTTTGCTTGTCCGGTCAGAGCAACAGAACACTGCCCTGGCATTTTTCGGTAAAAGGCCAAGATCGATCATTTGTGAGTAACGCCGGCATCACCGTCACTGAGTCAAATGCGTACGTTCAGTGTGGCGTGTCGGGTTTCGGAATAATTCAGGCACCCGGGATTACCGTGGCCGAACATTTGGCCAGTCGCGGTTTGGTAGAAATTCTAAAGCCCTATCGGCCAGCCCCTCGCCCCGTGTCGATGCTATACCCGAGCCGGACTCATTTGGCACCACAGGTTCAAGTGTTTATTGAGTGGCTGCAAAAGCGTTTTCCGCAGCTTCATTCTGACTGGTCGGAACGATAGCGATCATTGAGCCGCGAAAACGGTGGTTAAGGGGCGGGAGCGGTCATTCGTGAACGTCCGCTTCTGGCCGAAAGCGGACATTCACGACGATCCGCTTCTGGCCAAAAACAGTCGAAAGCATTCATCGAATGTCACGATTGTGGCTACCTTTGACAAGATCAAATGACCAAGCGCAATGAGAAAAACCCAATGCCCACCTCAAAAACCCGCCCAAGCCCCGCCCCGCTCCTCAACCCCGACGAATCCGTGGTCCTGTTCGACGGCGTCTGCAAACTCTGCAACGGCTGGGCACGCTTCCTGATCCGCCACGACCACCAACACCGCGTACGCCTGGCCGCCGTGCAATCCCCCGAAGGCCAAGCCCTCCTCGCATGGGCCGGCCTCCCCATCGATCAATTCGACACCATGGCCGTCATCCGCGACCGCCACTACTGGGAACGTTCCGACGCGTTCTTCGAGGTCATCAGCCAATTACCCGCCCGCTGGCAGCCATTGCGCCTGCTGCGCATTTTCCCCCGCAGCCTGCGCGACTGGGCCTACGACCGTATCGCGCTAAACCGCTATCGCCTGTTCGGTAAATACGACACCTGCCTGCTCCCCACCCCAGATCACGAACAGCGCTTCCTGAAAGCCACCGCAGCTACACCAGAAAGCTGAACAACTGCACCGGCGTCATCTTCGTGACCATCATCAGCACGATGACAAACATTCCGGCGAAACCCATCACGCCCATCCAGAACCATTTGCGGTACACGGCTTGATACTGCTCATCCAGCGCCGCCCCCACTTCGCTCGCACTCGCCGCCATCGCGCACAGCCGTTTCTGCAACAGCAACACCGGCAACCACAGCGAGCCGACGCAGAAGAAGATGATCAGCGACGTCAGCACCCACTCGGTACTCATGCTCAGCCCAGAAAGCCGCATCAGCAGATAACCGGTGATGATCTGCACGAAACCGGCCGGCGTGGTGATCCACGTGTCGAAGCCGACGACCATGCGCGCGACGTGGGCGATCACTTGCGGGTTGCGAGTGCGGCTGGCGGCGATCAGGTAGAGGTAGGAACCCATGCCGAAACCGAACAGAAAAATCGCGGCGATGATGTGCAGGTACTTCAGGCACAGGTAGAGCATGTCAGCGCTGCCCGTCCGAGAAGTTCACGACCAGGCTCAGGTTGGCCGGGTCGTTGATCGCGGCCATGTATTCGGCGACGCTGATTTCGCCCACGCACGGTCGGGCGCCGGCGGCCGGTACGTAGCCCGAAGCCATTTTTGTCACCAGGGCCACGGCGGCGCAGCTGGGGATTTCCGGGCCTTTGTCGTTCAGGGCGGTGAGTTGCGCGGTCATCGACAGCGGTTTGCCGTCAGCGCCAAGGCCTTGAACGTCGATGTACATCGCACTTTTGCCATCGCCGAAACGTTCGAAGCGCAGGCCGAGGCGATGCAGTCTGGCCGCCCACAGCGCATGGTCGCGCACCAGTCCGACCTTGAGTGCCTGCGCCAGCAAGCCGTTGGCGATGCCGCCGAGTTTCAGCCCGGCGCCGGCCTTGAACTTCAGGGTCTGCGCGCCATAACGGCTGGCGAAGATGTCCATGTCCGGGACATCGACGTTGGCCAGCAGCCGGGTGCCCATCTGCGGCATTTTGCGCAAGGTCAGGTCCAGCCAGCCGGACACTTCATGCACCTTGCCGTTTTTGAGTTGCTTGATCGGTTTGCCGGCATAGGCGAGCACGCCTTCGATGGTCGACAGCCCCGGCATTTTCGCCGATGAGGAAATGCCGTGTTCGATCGAGTCGATGCGGGAAAAGCGCTGGCGCTGTTCATCGATGATTGCCGACGACAGCGTTGGCACCGAACTGCAACCGCTGAGGATCGCCACGCCAGCCTGTTTCGCCCGCGCATCGAGCACGTCGATGCCATTGACGAAAGTTCGGCAGTCAGCCAGATCGCAGTAGTTCACGCCCGCGTCGATGCAGCTCTCGGCGACAGCATAGGATTGCCCCTGAAACGGCCCGCCGGTGTGGACGACCAACTGAATGTTCAGCGCGCACAATGCGGATTGGAACTCGCCGCCCATGGCATCGCCGCACCAGCCTGCGCAGACGTTGGCCGAAAGACGGTTGAGCTCATCGAGTTTGCCTTGCAACTTGCGCGGATCGCGCCCCGAAAGCACCAACTCCACATCCGCCATCAACGCCAGATGCCGGCAGACGATGCTGCCGAAATTTCCGTAACCACCGACCACCATCACCCTGAACGGCATGCAATTCTTCCCTAAGTCATTCCATCACACAGGCGTGCAGGATATAGGGCAGAACGTCAGCAAGCCATTCAGATCCGTTGCTCGCCACCCATTTGCGCTACTACCGGGTACGCAGCGGAGAAACGCGCGGTTCCGGTTTTGGGGCTTGATCCATTCATCACACACATTGATCTGCAGCAATATCGGTAAGCCGCTGCCGTCGTAATCTGTCTTTGCTGAAATCAGCCGTGCTGTGCGCACGTCACAGGCCTGTGGCCAAGGTGGCGACAAATGAATAAAAAACGCATCGTCTGGGGGAGCATTCTCCTGGGGCTTCCGTGTGTCTTGCTGCCAGTGATTCTGATGGGCTACCTCGCCTGGATGCTCAATCTGGCGTCTGCTCAGCAGCGTCTGGAAACCCTTGCTGCCGTGGCCTCCAGCCGCGCCAACGGCACGTTCAATGAAGCCGCCGGGGCACTGAAAGCCATCGCCGGTTCCGAGCTGGCACCGTGCACGCCTGAGAGCATCGATGAGATGCGCCTGCTGACCATCAACACGTTAACGGTGAAGTCCGTCGGCTATGTCGAGCAAGAAATCTACGCATGCGGTTCATGGGGCTTAGTCGGCCAACACGTGACGCCATGGCGCGAGGACTTCACCACCGCCGACGGTGTGCGCATATCTCTCGATGTGCAGTCGCGCATCGTCCCTGCCAAACCGATGATGGCGCTGCAATACGCGGCCTTCAATGTGCTGGTCGACCCCGCGCAATTTCTCCATGTGATGCTGGACGAAGACTTGCACCTGGCGGTCGGCACCGCTGCCGGGGATCTGGTCGGCGTCTCACGCCCGGGCGCCGAACATTTTTTGACACGCGTGCATTCCGGCCCCGCCTCGGGTCTGCAGGACGGTTACCTCTACACCCTCGTGCACAGCGGCGATTGGGTCGCCATCGCAGCTCTGTCGCGCCGGGATCTGCTGCAAGGCCTGATCCGCATGGAGATGTTGCTGCTGCCGATCGGCGGGTTACTGGCCGGCATCCTGGCGCTGCTGATCATCAGGCGCACCCGTCAATGCCTGTCGCCGCTGGCCGAACTGCAGCAAGCCGTGCGCAATCGTGAGTTCATCGTTCATTACCAGCCGATCATGGATTTGAGCGAAGGGACATGCATCGGCGCCGAGGCACTGGTGCGCTGGCAACGTCCGGACGGCAGGCTGGTGCGACCCGACGCGTTCATTCCGATGGCCGAACACAGCGGCCTGATCCTGCCAATCACCGATCAAGTGATCGAGTGTGTGATGCGCGATCTCGGCCCGCTGCTGGTCGAACAGCGCGATTTGCACGTGGCAATCAATCTGGCCGCCGAGGACGTTTGCAGTGGCCGTTTTCTGCCCAAGCTGGAAGCTGCGTTGAGCCAGACCGGCGTGCGTGCGCATCAAATCTGGCTGGAAGCCACCGAACGCGGTTTTGTCGAAATCGACTCGGCCCGCAACACCGTCAATCAAGCCCGCGCACTGGGTTATCTGGCCGCCATCGACGATTTCGGCACCGGTTTCTCCAGCCTTCAACACTTGCGGCAATTACCGCTGGATGTACTGAAGATCGACAAGTCGTTCGTCGAAACCATCGACAAGGCCCCTGACGCCGGTTCGGTGATCAACCACATCATCGAAATGGCCAAGAGCATGCGCCTGCAGATTGTCGCCGAAGGCATCGAAACCCCGGCGCAGCTGGATTACCTGCGCGATCACGGTGTGCATTTCGGTCAGGGCTGGTTGTTTGCCAAACCGATGCCGGCCGAAGAGTTTCAGCGGTTCTATCAAGAGCAGGCGAGCGTTGTGATCGATCATGATGCGCAGGAGCCCGTGCTCCAGTAGGTGTAAGGTTCCCTGCCACCCTACCGTTTGGACAAACGGAACACCGTCATCGGCCATTGCACCCGCGGCGTGCCGTCATTGAACAGACCGACGCGATCCATTTGCGCAGCGGGCAGCCAGAGTGTGCCGTCGCGATCAAGAAACGGCGCATCGACCCAATGCAAGCTTGCGCACCCGGCCAGCACGACTGCAAGCATCAGCCCATATAACGGGGCGCGTGCGACTTTTACAGGCGTGACGCCGAATTCGACCAATGTACCGAACGACATGGATCTGCCTCTGATGTTGGTTGATGAAAGAAGCGACACACGACGTGTAGGCTCAGCAGTTCCAAGGAGCTTCGGCGTCGGCGTCGATAGCGTATTTCGCCCGAGCCTGGGTATGTGCCTGCGGATCGACCGAAGCAAGCGCCGCCAAAACGATGTGATAGCGATCCACCTCAAAGAAGCTGCGCAACTCCGCGCGTGTGTCGCTGCGTCCAAATCCGTCGGTGCCCAGGCAGATGCACGGCGCCTGTAAATACGGCACCACCAATTGTGCATAGGCGCGCACGTAATCACTGGCTGCCACGACTGGCGCGTGACCGGGCAGACAATGCAGCAGGTGACTCTGGCACTCGACATCGCCGCCGAACACTTGCTGGCGCTGTACCTCGCGGGCATCCCGGGCGAGTTCGGAGAAGCTGGTCACGCTCCACACTTCGCTGCTGACTTGCCACTCTTGATCCAGCATGTGCGCGGCGGCAATCACCTCGCGCAGAATCGCTCCCGAACCCAGTAAACGAACCGCCGCTACCTCCTCACCATAGCGGGCATAGAGGCGCATGCCGCGAATCACGTCCGCGTGTTCGTCTGGTTCAAGTGAGGCCTGAACGTAGTTCTCGTTGGTTACCGTCAGGTAATAGAACTCATCCTCTTGCTGCTCAAGCATGCGCCGGCTGCCATGGTCGATGATCACCGCCACCTCGCTGGCAAATGCCGGGTCGTAGGCGCGGCAGTTGGGCACAGTGGCTGCCATCAACTGACTGGAGCCGTCCTGATGCTGCAGTCCTTCACCGGCCAGCGTTGTGCGCCCCGATGTGGCGCCGATCAAAAAGCCTCTGGCGCGCTGATCGGCCGCTGCCCAGATCAGATCGCCAATGCGCTGGAAACCGAACATCGAGTAGTAGATGTAGAACGGCAGCATCGGCTCGCCATTGACGCTGTAGGACGTGGCCGCAGCGATCCAGGAAGAAATCGCACCGGCTTCGGTGATGCCTTCTTCAAGCAGTTGCCCGTCGGTTGATTCCTTGTAATAGAGCAGCGCGCCGGCATCTTCTGGCTCGTACAACTGGCCGACAGATGAATAAATCCCGATCTGCCGGAACAGATTCGCCATGCCGAATGTGCGCGCTTCATCGGCGACAATCGGCACAATGCGCGGCCCCAATTGTTTGTCCTTGATCAGATGGGTGAACAGTCGCACCACCGCCATCGTCGTCGAGTTTTCACGCTCATCCGCCGTCAGCGCAAATCGGCCATAGCTGTCGAGCGGTGGCACTGCTATGGGTGCAGCCACACCGTTGCGCTTGGGCAAGTAACCGCCGAGAGCCCGTCGCTGCTGATGCAGATATCGCAACTCGGGGCTGTCGTCGGCCGGTTTATAGAAGCGCATTTGTGCCACGGCCTCATCATCCAGCGGCAAGGCGAAACGATCACGGAAGGCCTTGAGCACTTCGATATCGAGTTTTTTCTGCTGGTGCGAGGTGTTGCGCGACTCGCCGATCTGGCCCATGCCGAAACCTTTCTTGGTTTTGGCGAGCACCACGGTCGGCCTGCCCTTGTGCTTGCGCGCGGCCTCGAACGCGGCATGCAGCTTACGAAAGTCGTGACCGCCGCGGCGCAACGCATTGATCTGCTCCGGACTCATGTCTGCAACCAACGCCTGCAACTGCGGGTCCTGGTCGAAGAAATGGCTGCGGTTATACGCGCCGTCATTGGCCCCCAGATTCTGGTACTCGCCATCCACCATCCCGGCGAAGTGGCGTAACAGCGCATGGCCGTTATCGCGGGCAAACAATGGGTCCCAGTCCGAACCCCACAACACCTTGATCACATTCCAGCCGGCGCCGCTGAACAATGATTCCAGCTCCTGAACGATTTGCCCGTTGCCACGTACGGGTCCGTCGAGGCGCTGCAGATTGCAGTTGATCACTAAGGTGACGTTGTCGAGACTCTCCCGCGCTGCCAGCGAAAGCGCCGCGATGGACTCCGGCTCGTCCATCTCGCCATCACCAAAAACGCCCCAGACATGTCGCCCCTCCGTCGAGGCAATCCCACGATGCTGCAAATACCGCAGGAACCGTGCCTGGTAAATCGCATTGATCGGGCCAATCCCCATTGAGCCCGTGGGAAACTGCCAGAAGTCGGGCATCAGCCAGGGATGCGGATAGGAACACAATCCGCCGCCCTTCACTTCTTGCCGGTAACGCTCCAGTTGCGACGCCTGCAAACGCCCTTCAAGAAAGGCCCGCGCGTACACCCCGGGGGCAGAGTGCGCCTGGAAATAAACCAGATCACCCCGCCCGGCTTCGCTGTCCGCACGGAAAAAGTGATTGAAGCCGACCTCGAAAATTTCCGCCGCCGAGGCGTAACTGGCGATGTGACCGCCCAATTCGCCATAGGCCTTGTTCGCCTTCGCCACCATGGCCAGGGCGTTCCAGCGAATGATCGAGGTAATGCGCTCCTCCATCACCAGATCCCCGGGATAAACCGGCTGCTGTTCGAGCGCGATAGTGTTCTGGTACAGCGAATACGCACTCGCCGTCGTTTGCACGCCGAGACGGCTGGCCTGCTCGGCCAGTCGCAACAGCAAGAACCGCACGCGCGGTCTGCCGCCGACTTTGGCGACACCTGCCAGGGCTTCCAGCCACTCGTTGGTTTCAATGGCATCGATGTCTTCGTGAACCGGCGTTCCGTGGGTTGGCCGTGGCGCGGTATCTTTCATGGCAGAACACCCTGACAGGTTGAATGGACGACTGGATCAGTTCGAGACGTGCTCAAGAAATATCAGTTGCAGCGGCTCCTCCAGCAGGTCATCCGCCGCGGCGGCAAAGCGCTTGAAGTAAGGCATGGCGAAATGCGCATCCAGTGCCGCCTGATCCTTGAAGGCCTCGCGCATGTAGAACGTGCCGCGCTGGTCGCGCAGTTCAAACAACACATAGTCGAGATTGCCCGGCTCTGCGCGTGTCGGTTCCACCAGCGCCAGCAAGCCTTGTTTCAAGGCCTGTTCCTGGCCTGACCTGGCCTTGAGCACGGCAATCGAGATCAATGCTTCTGTAGACTTGCTCATCTTCAATACTCCAGGGACCGGTTGCATTCAGAGAAAGGTAAACAGCGACTGGGCCGGCAAGCGCGACTTGGGCAGGCCTGCGTTGAAGTCTTCGCTGCTGTGATAGCCCAGGCTGACCACGACCAGACTGGTGAAGCCCTGTTCGCGCAGGCCCAGTTCACTGTCGAGGACTTTGCTGTCGAAACCTTCCATCGGCGTCGCGTCGATACCCAGCGAGGCGGCACCCAGCAGCAATGTGCCCAGCGCGAGGTAGGTCTGCTTTTCCATCCAGTGCTGCAGGTCTTTCTGATCGAAGCGATGCAGATCGACAAAACCGCGCCGCCCACGCTCCTGCCCTGCTCGCGCCTCGGCATTGTGAAAACGCCCGTCCATGGCTTCCTGAGCCAGCAACGCTTGCAGGTATTCCTCCGGCAGATGTGTGCGAGTGCAAAAGACGATGACGTGCGACGCGTTGAGTATTTTCGGCTGGTTGAAGCTGAACGGTCCCTGGGTACTGTGGGCGATTCGCGCCCGGCTCTGATCACTCTCGGCAACCACGAAATGCCAAGGCTGGGAGTTGACCGACGACGGGCTGTTGCGCAGTTGTTCCAGCAGCAACTCCAGTGTGTGCCTGGGGATCTTGCGGTCGGCATCGAAAACTTTTGTGGTGAATCGGCGCTTGGCCAGAGAAACGAGATCCATGATTGAACTCCTGATCTGAAAAGTGAAAACGCAGAAATCAATGCCGCTTGAAAATCAGCGTGTCGGCGCCGGCGCTGCGTCGATCTTCAGACGCATCAGGCTGTAAGGCTTTTGCCGCTGATCCTGCCCGGAACGGAATGCCGCCTGGCGATGCAACTGGTTGGCGATGAAATACAGATAGCCGTCGGGGCCAATGGACAATGTGTCTGGCCAGAGCAGACGCGGGTCGTGGACCAGCGTTTGCCATTGGCCGTCCGGCAGACGCTTGCGGATCGAGTTGTGCTCGTAATCGCCGGCATAGATGGCGCCGGCGGCGTCAGCTTCAAGACCATCGGACGCACCCTTCTCCCCCAGATCCTGCACGGCAGCCGTCAGTTGCTGTTCACTGAAGTTGGCATCACGCAGCAACGCGGTGGACACCGAATACAGGTGCCGACTCGACAGCGGCGTGAAATACAGCGTCTTGCCGTCCGCCGACAGCGCGATGCCATCCGAGGCCACGCCCAGCGGTTTGCGCTTGCCGTCCGGACCTTCAACGGTGAGTGGCAGGCCTTCAACCACCGGGACAAAGGTCGGGTCAACCGAAGTCGCCGGCACACCGCTCAAACGGCGCATGGCACTGCCGCTGGCGATGTCCATGACGATGATCGCACCCGGTCCGCGCAGGGACGAGTCAGTGAGATAGACCGTCCCCTCTGGGCCTGTGCGAAAGTCGAAACGCATGTCGTTGACGTAGGTACTTGGCAACATGACGTTGTCCGGGAACACCAGACGCTTGACGATCTTGTTGCTGACCAGATCCACCGCGATCAGCTTCGCGCCTTTGGGTTTTGGGTCTGCGAAACCCGGCGCGGCGGCATCGAGCAACCAGACACGGCCCCGCCCGTCGGCCACCACGCTCTGTACGCTGATCAAACCATCACTGGGATCGTTGAGGTTTTCCCGGTTGATCGCCGCGTTCGGGTAAGCCACGACTTTGCCGTCGCGGATCTCGCCCACGGTGAACGGCACGTTGTCGCCCCAACGCGGGAAGTTGACGAAGATGCGCCCGGTCTCGGTGACGGTCACGCCGGTGGGCATCGCGTCATAGAACGCATGGACCTGTTCGAGCGTGCCGAACGATCGATCGGCGGGAGCATTGGCCGGCAACGCGACGGCGCTGATTGCATGGGCGAACGGCGCCGCCATGACCATGACCAATGCAGCAGAAAGCTTTTTCATACGCATGAGCTGCTCCTGACCGGCCCGCGTGCAGGCCCGTCTGAATGAGTGAAATCAGAAACCTTCGAGCACCAGTTTGCCTCGGGCCTTGCCGCTCTCGACCAAGGCATGGGCACGGCGCATGTTTGCCGCGTTGATCGCGCCAAAATGTTCACCGACAGTCGTTTTCAAAATGCCCTGGTCAATCAGATCGCTGACGCGATTGAGTAGATGATGCTGCTCGATCATGTCCGGGGTTTCGTACAGCGAACGGGTGAACATCAGCTCCCAGTGCAGCGACAGCGATTTGCGCTTGAGCGGCATCACGTCGAGGCTTTCAGGATCGTCGATCACGCCCAGACGCCCTTGTGGTCGAAGCACTTCGATCAGCTGGGCAAAATGCTGCTCGGTATGGGTCAGGCTGGCGACATGGCTGACCTCGTCAATGCCCAGTGCCTGCAACTGTGCGCGCAGCGGCTGACTGTGATCGATGACGTGATGCGCGCCCAACTGCCGGACCCAGTCAGCCGTTTCCTGCCGCGAGGCGGTGCCGATGACAGTCAGCCGCGTCAACTGTCGGGCCAGTTGCACCAGCATCGAGCCGACGCCGCCCGCTGCCCCCGTGATCAACAGGCACTTGCCCTGCCCTGAACCTTCGCTGACACCGAGACGGTCGAACAACAATTCCCAGGCGGTGATCGACGTCAACGGCAATGCCGCCGCATCCGCTGCAGTTAACGAACGCGGTTTGTGCCCGACGATTCGCTCGTCCACCAGGTGAAATTCGCTATAACTGCCGGTACGGGCAAGGGAGCCGGCGTAGAACACTTCGTCGCCAGGCTGAAACAGCGTCACTTCAGCACCGACCTCACGGACGATGCCGGCGGCATCCCAGCCGAGGATTTTCGGTTCTTTGGTGAAAGTTCCGGCGCGCACTTTGGTATCGACCGGATTGACCGACACCGCACGAACTTCTACGAGCAAATCCCGTGGGCCGGGAGTCGGCACCGGCAGGTCGATGTCCTGCAACGATTGTGGATCTTCAATGGGCAAAGCGTGTTGGGTGAAGGTGATGGCTTTCATGGAAACTCGCTGTCTGAAGAGCTGATGTGCTCACTTGCCGCCATCTTCGACTTCCCAGGCACAAAGAAAAACCAGCAGAATGGGCCAACACTTTCACTGCAGGAGTGAAAATGATCCGCATTGATGATCTTGGTTTGTTCACCCGCAGCGCCGCGCTGGGCAGCTTCACCGCTGCCGCCCTTGAGGCCGATTTATTGCCCGGTCAGGTTGCCGCGGCGATCAAGCGTCTGGAGCGTGAACTGGACGTGCGCCTGTTTGCGCGCACCACCCGCAGCCTGCGATTAACCGCCGAGGGCGAGCAATACTTGCCCACCGCCCACTCGGTGCTGGAGGCGCTCAAGCAAGGCAAGGAAAACCTGCGCGGTGAAAACGCCACGTTGCGCGGCGTGCTGCAAGTGACGGCGCCGTCAGATCTGGGGCGCAACATTTTGCTGCCGTGGCTTACGCTGTTTCGCCGCCAGCACCCGGAACTGACCTTGCGATTTTCCCTGTCGGACCAGATCGCAGACTTGTTTCGCGACCCGGTAGACGTGGCGATTCGATACGGCTCGAATGAAGATGCCAACTACGTGGCGCTGCCGTTGGCACCGTGGAACCGGCGGGTGCTGGTCGCCGCACCGGAATACGTGGAGCGCCACGGATACCCGCAAACACCGGACGATCTGCACAACCACCCTTGCCTGCTCTACCAGCAAGGTGGCCGGGTCTACGACAAGTGGAGCCTGGGCAGTGAAACGATCCAGGTCTCGGGACCGATGTTCAGCGACGACGCCGACGTCGTGCGCCGCTGGGCGTTGAGCGGCGAAGGCATCGCCAACAAATCCTGGCTGGACGTCAGTGCAGACGTGATCGCAGGGCGACTGATCGTGCTGCTGAAGGATTTCCCCGGCAATGCCTCACCGTTGAGTCTGGTGTGCCCGCATCGCAAGCAGATCAGCCCGGCGGTGTCTCAGCTTTATACGTGGTTGAGTGGCCAGTTTGCCGCTCTGGAACGCATCCAATAGCCCCCCCGGTGTTGCCACATTGACGAACCGCCCGTCGGATGTTCAGATGCCGCCCTGTTTCAGGTGCCCCCTGCCGCCGTGCATGGGGTGAAACGGGAAACCGGTACGTTCTTTTCGAACAAGTCCGGTGCTGCCCCCGCAACGGTATGCGCGTGATGCTTTCGACAGACCACTGTGGCCACTCGGCCATGGGAAGGTGAAAGCCTCGATACGCGCGAGCCCGGAGACCGGCCTGAAATGCTGTTTGGCAAAATCCTGCGGTGGGCGGGCATGGGCCGGTATTGGCTGTGCGCGATGCCTTCTCCTGCATGCTCTTCTGCGAAGATCCTTTTCGAGAAGACAATGATTCGACCTTTCAACACTTGTGCTCCAACCCTGTTCCTTGGCTGCCTGTTCAGCCCGCTGATACTGGCCGACGAAACGCCGCTGGAACTCAATCAGCAAATCGTTTCTGCACCGTCAGTGGAATCGACCACTGTCGCCGACATGGCCAAGTTCGGCAGCAAGGTCGAGATCGTCAGCCGTGAGCAGATCGAACGCGCCGGGCCCAGTGCTGATGTCAGCCGCGTCATGCAGATGTTTATTCCCGGCCTGTATGTCGCGCCGAAAAACGGCCCGTTCGACTACGGCACTTATTCGCTCCTCGGCGGGCGCAACGACGACACGCTGATCCTGCTCGACGGTGTGCGCCTGAACAATCGACTGTACGGCGGCCTGTATCTGGACACCCTGCCGGCCAACGCCATCGAACGCATCGAAGTGCTCAAAGGTGGCCAGAGCCTATTGTTCGGCACCCAAGCCGTTTCCGGTGTGATCAACATCGTCACCCGCAGCCCGCAGTCGCGCAAAGCCTCCGGTGAAGTGAACCTGGGCGTCGACAGTTTTGGCGGTACCACCGAGGATGCGCGGGTCGAGAATATCTTCACCAACGGTTTCGGCGATCTCGGCTTGCTGGCGTACGTCAGCCACAACGTCTCCGACGGTTACCAGCCGTATCGCAACCGCGACATGAAAAACGATTCAGGAAGGAACCGCGCCTACGAAGTCACCACCTTCGGCGGCAAGGCGATTCAGTCGTTTGGCGATGATTCGCGGCTGGAACTGTTCTACCAATACGCCGACGCCAACCTCGATTTCGCCCGCCCGGTCGACAATCACACGACCACCAACGATCGCGTGCAGCAGATCGCTACGGCGACCTTCGAGCAGAACATCAACGAGCGCCTGAGCTATTTCGTCAAAGGTCATATCAACGACTGGGACACCCGCTACACGCGCGTCAACAACATCGCCGGCGGCGGTACCAAAGTCATCAACCACAACGACTATTGGGGCTTCACCGATTGGGGCGTGCAGGCCGAAGGCAAGGCTGAATTGCCCGGTGGCCATGTGTTGGTGTTCGGCAGCGACAACCAGTGGTTCAAGGGCCAGGACGATGTGCTGATCATCGACAACGACAAGGCCGAAGCCCATGCGTTCTACACGCAACTGCGCCCGCAGATAGACGCTCTGCCCGACTGGCATCCGAGCATCGGTGTGCGCCACGAAGCCATGAGCGGCGGCGACAGTGCCACGGTCGGCATGCTCACTTCGCTGTATGACCTCAACGACAACTGGTCGGTGCGCGGCCAATACGGCAGCGCCTACAAACTGCCGAACGCCGAGCAACTGTTCGTCAACGAACCGGGCGACGAGATCGGCAACCGTAATCTCAAACCGGAAAAAAGCCGCAACGCGGAGCTCGGTGTCGACTACAAAGGCTTTCTGCTCGACCGCGAATTCAGCGCCAGCGTGACCCTGTTCAAACGCAAGATCGACGACTTGATCACCCTCGACGGCGTTCAGTGGGTCAACGGTGAAGGCCTGGTGCGCATGCGCGGTTTCGAGGCTGACGCGAAACTGGCGCTCAACGATCAGTGGAGTCTGCAAGCAGACATGACCCGCAACCTCACCGAATCGCGCACGGGGGCGACCATCAATGACATCCCGAGCTTCTTCGCCCGTTCCCGCGTGGGTTATGAATCGGAAAACCGCCTGTGGGGTGCCGGCGGCGCGATCCGCTACATCCGCGACATCACCAGTTCGAAACAGGTTGAATACGGCCACTATTCGGTGGTCGACGCCGACGCTTATCGCTACCTCGACAACGCCCACCAACACCGCGTGAGCCTGCTGGTGGAAAACCTCTTCGACCGCGATTACGTCACCAGCCGTTCGAGCAATGTCGACAACCTCGGACGCCCGTTCACCTCCGAAGTGCGCTACACGTACCGCTTCTGATGAGTGGGATCAAAACCGTCGACGGCGTCGACACGCACCCGGACTGGTCGCACGTTCCCGAGCATGCGCGCCATGTGTTCCTCTGCACCGGCCCGCGCTGCACCCAACGTGGCGCCTTGCAGTTATGGAAAACCTTGCGCCGGCACCTGCTGGAGCACGATCGCATCGAAACCCCGGGCGGCGTGTTGCTGACCCGCACGCACTGCCAGTTTCCGTGCAATCTGGGGCCGATCCTGACGGTGTATCCGGAACGCTGCTGGTATGGCGTGCACAGCAAGGCAGATGTGCAGCGATTGGTCGACGGGCATCTGGTAGGCGGTGAAGTGGTCGAGGATTTACTGATCAAGGCGCGCACATGAGGAAGCTCTGGTGTGGGCTCGGCGCCCTGCTCTGCTCGTCAGCGCTGCTGGCTGACAGTTTCAGCAATTGCGGCGAAGACTGGCACCTTGCGCCAACACCGCCCTCGCGGATTGTTGCGCTCAACCAGCATGCGGCCGACATCGTGCTGGCCTTGGGTGCGGGGCCATTGTTGGTCGGCGTGGCCTATCTGGATGACACCTTTGCCGGGCAGCGGCCCTCGGAGTATTTCGGCGTGCCGGTGATCGCGCGGCAGTACCCGTCCAGCGAGGTGTTGTACGCGCAGAAGCCGGATCTGGTGATCGGTGGTTTTGCCACCGCATTCGGCGACGGGGTGACCTCACGTTCAGGGTTGGCGCGCAACGGTGTCGGTTCGTATTTGCTGGAGTCGGCCTGCAACGGCCATTCGCTGGATTACTTCGCGCATGTGCGCAACGACTTGCGAACGCTGGGCCAACTGCTGCACAAACAGCCACAGGCGCAGCAATTGAGCGCGGTCATGGACGCCGATCTCGCCAGCGCCAAAGCCTTGGCCGGTACAGGTAAACCATTGTCGGTGTTCTATCTCGACAGCGAAGTAAAAGGCCTCGACAGCGAAGGCCGGCGCGGCTTTGTCACTCCGCTGCTGGCGGCTGCCGGGGCACGCAATGTGTTCGCCGACATTGATCTTTATCGGGTGACCGTCAACAGCGAAACCCTGCTGGCCAGCGACCCCGACGTGATCCTGCTGGCCGACGCCGAATGGTCGCCGGCCAGTCGCAAACGCTATCTGTTGACCCGTGACCCGGTGCTCTCGCAACTGCGCGCCGTGCGCGAAAATCGCCTGATCGACATTCCCTTCACCCATCTGCTGCCAACCCTCAACAGCGGTCGAGTGGCGCTGGACCTGGCCCGCCAGCTCAACGCCTTGAACAAAAAATAAATGAACCTGCCGCACCCCACGCCACCTAACGCACAGACCATCAGGAGGTAGCCAATGCAAATCGAAACCGTGTGGATCGTACTGGCGGCAGTTCTTCTGCTTATCGAACTCTGGGCCATCAATCGGGTGCGCAAGAGCGAGGGGAAATCGAGCAATAAAGGCGTGTGGATCGTGCTGATTGTGTTTGTGCCGTTGTTCGGCTTGATTGCCTGGGCGTTAGCGGGACCAAAGCATGTCAGCCACGACACCACATCGCACACGGGGCGTTAGGTTCTGCGGAAAAGGCCGAAGGCACTGCTTTTCGGCCAGCTCTATCCTCAGGAGTCCTGAGGTATGACCGATATCTTGCCGTTTCGCTCGATAATCGCGAACTTGATCTGTTCGATCGTTTCGATGCCCTGACTCGATCGTGCAGCCTCCATTACATCGGCTTCCACCAACCGTGCACGGCGTAAGCGATCATGCAGAAGCTTGCCATTCTCGACAATGATCGTCGGTTCGCCATCGATCAGCCGTGAGATCCATCCCGAGCGCTGTTTGAGCAGCGAGAACCCGACGTCTATCGCGATCAGCGTCACGATCACCAGCATTGAATTGGTCAGGGAAAAATCATCACCCAACAACGCTTGCTGGGTGGCTTCGCCAATGATCATCAGCAACACGAAGTCAAACGTTGTCAGCTCTGCCAACGAACGGCGCCCGGCGATTTTGAATAACACCATCAATGCCATGTACATCGCCACTGCGCGCAAGACGGAATCCATGGGACACCTACGGAAAGATGAATTGAACGAGATCTACGCCACTTGATCCGGGCGAATCCAGACGGCTGCGAAACAACCCCAAACCATCGCCTCGCACGGTCAGATACAAGGTGGCCTGACCGTGGGCATCAGCCTGCAACCATAAACGTATGCCCTGCGCTGAACTACGCGACTGCAACGGTTCGGGCTGCAAGGTTTCGATACTGAAGCCGTCCAGCCATTCGCCACTTATATCCAGTTCCACCGCGGCATCGGGTGCAGCACTGAGACTGAGTTTCATGGCGTTGGTGGAGCCATTGCGATGGAACATTTCGTACTGCGCATGCAACTTGCCGTCTTCGCTGTGCACCTCGCGCGAACTGATGAGTCCGCGAGAAAACACACCCAGCAGTGCCAGCACGACCAATACCACCAATGCGTACCACCCGCATCGCTCGAATCGCCAGACTTTCAACTGGTATGCCATGTTTTCGCGAACCGGGTAATGCCTGCTGCGCAAATCCGGGTGTTCGGGGTCTTCGCTCATGCCCTAACCTCGCTCGCCGTGCAGGGCCCTTCGATGAAAATGCGGGAGTTGCTGCAAGGCATATTCCGACGCGGCGCTCTGCACCTCACATCGCGTACCGGGGAACCACTGCTGACGACTGAACACGCAATTTTCTTCTGCCAACTGAAAGGCCCAGGCGAAGCACACGGTGCCGGCGGCAATGCCATCGACGTCTTCGGGACCGAGAATGCCGGTGGTAGCAACGGCAACGTTGGCGGTGCTGTCACGCAAGGCGCCAAGCGCCATCTCGCGGGCCACTTCTACGCTGGTCAGATTGAAGATTTCGATGGTGTCAGGGCTGACGTGCAGCAGCCTTTGTTTGGCCTGAGGTGAATAAACGACATAACCGCACTCGATGAGATCGCCGCTGCCTTGCACAGCGGAGAGCAACATCACGATTTCGCCGGCCGTACACGACTCTGCCGTGGTCAGGATCAGGGAGTGACGGCGCAAGTAGTCGACCGTTTGATTGGCGATGGACATGACACTCACTCGAAGACTCATTTCCCGGTTGACCGCAGACCACGCCAATCATTCCAACAACTGCCAGCCCGGCGCATCCCGGGCTTTTGCAGTGTGTTTAACTGGCCGGCACCAGTGGAGGCATCTCGGCCGTTTCCGCTAACGGCACATCACTGCCACCCGGCGTCAGGATCACTTTGCGACAGTTCTCCTGCTTCTTGTCGAAGATTTTGTAACCCTCGGCGGCCTGCTCAAGCGACAGCCTGTGGGTGATGATCGCGTCGGGTTGCAATGCACCGGTCTCGATGTATCCGAGCAATTCAGGCAGATAACGCTGCACATGGGTCTGGCCCATCTTGAACGTCAGCCCCTTGTCGAATGCGTCGCCAAACAGGAAACCATGGATAAATCCTGCATAGACACCCGGCACACTGACCACCCCACCACGGCGTACCGCCGCAATGCACTGTCGCAGGGCTTTGCCGCTGCTGCCTTCGAGTTTGAGCGTGGCCAACACGGTTTCCGTGGTGCTGCCCTTGGCTTCGAACCCCACCGCATCAATGACCGCATCGACGCCACGACTGCCCGGCGTCTGACCGATAATCGTGTCCGCCGGATCATCATCGCCATCGAAGTTGATCGGTATCACGCCATAAGTGCGCTGCGCGTAATCCAGCCGATACGGATGGTGATCGACCATGAAGATGCGTTCCGCGCCAAGCATTTTCGCGCAGGCAGCGCTGAGCAGTCCGACCGGACCGGCGCCGTAAATGGCCACACTTGCCCCCTGCCCTATCTGCGCGTTGAGCACCGCTTGCCACGCGGTCGGCAGAATGTCGGACAGAAACAGCACTTTCTCGTCCGACAGCGTGCCGGGGACGATGAAGGGCCCGGTGTTGGCCTTGGGCACCCGCACCAGTTCCGCTTGGCCACCGGGGATGCCGCCATACATCCGGCTGTAGCCGAACAGCGCGGCCGGCGGTGGAATGCGCTTTTTGTTCATGGCCGCACCGGCGCCGGTGTTGGTGGTTTCGCACGCGGCGTAAAGTTCTTGCTGGCAGAAAAAACAGTCACCGCAGGCGATCACGAACGGGATCACCACGCGGTCACCGCGCTGCACAGCGGTCACGCCAGGCCCGGTTTCCTCGACAATGCCCATGAATTCATGGCCGAAAATATCGCCATGCTCGACCGTCGGTATTTTGCCCCGATACAAGTGCAGGTCCGACCCGCAAATAGCCGTTGCCGTGACGCGCAGAATAATATCGTCAGGGGCTTCGAGCTTCGGATCCGGCACTGTCTCGACTCGCACGTCGTGGGCGCCGTGGTAGGTCATGGCTCGCATGGCAAAGTCCTCGTACTGATGAGTGAAATGGCTGCTGCTTCACATTGGGAAGGCTCGCCTCAGAACGAGTTCAGAGAATTTCTTCACGATCGGATCAGTGGGATCCGTCATCGCCGGCCACGCGCACCTTGCCGCTGAATACCCGAAAACCAAACGTGTTGTAGATCAGGGTTACCGGTATCAGCACGGCAAATCCGATCAGCATGAAGATCTGGCTTTTCGTACCCGACGTTGCGGCCTGCAAGCTCAGGTCCGGTGGAATGATCAACGGAAACAGGGCCACCAGCATCAGCGCGAAGGCCAGCACGAAGACACCCAGTGCCGCGAACAACGGTAGAAAATCAAAGCGACCGGCGAACCCGCAAAAGAAAACCAGCAGGCATGCGCAGAGTAGCGCCGCCGCCGGGCCCCACACGCGTGGATCAGTCAATCGTTGCGCATATTGTTCGTGCAACGTTGCGCTGCAGATGACCAGTGCAATCAACGCCAATACCGTCAGCACCGCCAGAGCCTGTGCCTGCCGGGCGGAACGCCGTTGCAGTTCGTCAACCGTTCGCCAGTACAGCCAACAGGCGCCCAACCACGTGTAGCCCAGCACGAGCACCAGCCCGCAAAACCATGGAAACCACCGCAGCCATTCACTGCCGTCACCGACGTACTGCCCGCTCTCATGCGGCACGCCCTGCATCAATGTGCCCAGCACCACGCCTTGCAGCGCGCCCGTCAACAATGAGCCGCCCATCAAGGCGCCATCGACCCAGCGCTTGATGCGTTCGCTGGGTGAATAATCGCGAAATTCCAGTGCCATCGCCCTGAGCATCAAGGCCAGAAACATCACAATGAACGGCAGGTAAAGCGCTGGCAGCAGAATCGCGTAGGCCAGCGGGAACAACGCCAGCAGACCGCCGCCGCCCAGCACCAACCACGTCTCGTTGGCATCCCAGATTGGCAGAATCGTCACGGCCATGACTCGGCGCTGGTTGCGGCAACGGGTCAGCCCCATCAGCACGCCGACACCGAGGTCGGTACCGTCGAGCAGCACGTAGTTCAATACCGAGAAACCGAGGACGGCGGCGCACAGCAAGGTTATCCAATCAGTGTCCATGCGAGCGATCCCCGGCGTGCCCCGTTTCATCGGCCAGCGTCGGCTGCGGTCCGGGCTGATCCTCATGTGCTGGCTCGCGCAGGATGCGCAACAATACCCAGAGCCCGATGCCGAAAATCAGCAAGTAGAACACTAGAATCAGCACGGTCGAACCGAGCACTTGTGCGCGCGAGATCGAGGACAGACTGTCGGCCGTGCGCAACAGACCATAGACCGTAAAGGGTTGGCGCCCGACTTCAGTGACCGCCCAGCCGCTGAGCATGGCCAGAAAACCGGCCGGCGCCATCAGCACATTGGCCCACAACCAGCGACGAGCCAGGTAGAGGCGCTGCCGCCGACGCATGATCAAGCCGATCAAGCCTTGCCCCAACATCAGCAGCCCCAACCCGACCATCAGACGAAACGCAAAAAACACCGGCGCCACTGGCGGAATATCCTGCGGTGCGAACTCATCCAGTGCCTTGATGGTGCCGCTCAGATCATGACTCAGATACAAGGAGCCGATTCGCGGAATCGCGACTTCCCAGTGATTGCGCCGCGCAGTCATGTCCGGCCACGCAAACAGACGCAAGGGTTCGCCCGCACCTTGCGGCGGGCGTGTCCAGCTGCCCTCGATGGCCGCGACTTTTTGCGGCTGGACTTTCAAGCTGTGCTGACCATGCAGGTCGCCGACCACGATCTGCACGGGTATCAATACAACGATTGCCCAGAGTGCCATCGAAAACAGCAGGCGTGCCCGCGGGTTGTCTGGCGCCTTCAACAGTTGCCAGGCGCCCGCGCCCGCCAGTACGGTCGCCGTGCCGATCAGCGCGGCCAGCGTCATGTGCGCCAGTCGATAGGGAAAGGATGGATTGAAAATAATCGCCCACCAGTCCTCGGCAATGAAACGCCCGTCAACGCCAATCGAATAGCCGGCCGGCGTGTGCATCCAGGAATTGGCCGAGAGAATCCAGAACGCACTCATCAGTGACCCCGCCGCCACGGCACAGGTCGCAAAGAAGTGCAGGCGCGGGCCGACCTTTTTCAGCCCGAACAGCATGATGCCGAGAAAGCCTGCCTCAAGAAAAAATGCCGCGAGCACTTCGTAGAACATCAGCGGCCCGAGAATGTCCCCGGCCTGCACAGCAAGCCGCGACCAGTTCAGCCCGAACTGGTATTCAAGAATCAGCCCGGAAGCGACGCCGATCGCGACGTTGAGCGCAAAAACCTTGAGCCAATAACGATAGACATCCAGATAGACCTGACGGCCGCTGCGTAACCACAGTGCTTCAAGGACCATCAGAAAATTGGCCAGGCCGATGGTGAACGCCGCGAGTACGATATGAAAACTGATGGTGATCGCAAACTGTGCGCGTGCTGCCATCAAGGCGGAATCAACGGCGTCCATGCAATTGGCTCAGTGGCGAAAACGGCCTCTGACCGTTTGCGTCGATCAGCTTCTCAATCAGCATGACGTTTACCTCGAAGAACACCCGGATGCGCGTTGGACAGCTACGTCGGCGTGCAAATTCAGCCGGGGTTGTGAACTGCAATGCTTGCACGACGCGGGTCATGCAGGCTGCACGAAGGCAGTTTGCCTCAGGCGCTGTAAGCCTTTGAAGCAGCGACATTTCTCCAGATCGATGAATTGGCATGGCAAATGCCACGGTTCCAGAGCATTCACAGCGCCGTGAAAACAACGGGCTGTGTTCACTCCGTGACAGCCGAGGAACCATAATGAACGCCATCGACCTTCTCAAAGCCGATCATGCAAAAGTCAAAGACATCCTCAGCCAGCTCAGCGACTCGACGGAGCGGGCGCTGAAAAAACGCGTGGAACTGCTGGGCAAACTGGAAATGGAAATCACCATCCATACCCGGCTCGAAGAGGAAATCCTCTATCCGGCGTTCAAGGCCGCCGGCAGCAAGGAACAGGACGTCATGTACTTCGAAGCCAAGGAAGAACACCGCACCGTGGACTCACTGGTGCTGCCCGATCTGAAACTCACCGACCCGGGCACTCCAGAGTTTTCCGGTCGGGTGAAAGTGGTCAAGGAACTGCTCGAACATCATATCGAAGAGGAAGAAACGGAAATGTTTCCTCAAGCGAAGAAGCTGTTGGGCAAGGAAAAACTCGAAGAGCTGGGCGCGCAGATGGAGGCCATGAAGGCCAGCTACAAGAAGGAAATGGCTGCCGGGAATATGGCCGCTTAACGTGTTGCAAGCGGACGAGCCCGGCTATGGCCGGGCTTTTTTCTGGTTGCTCGCAGCGTCTCCCTGCTGCAGGATCAGTCGATCGACAACAGGGAATGTTGAAATGGATCAGAAAGTGCGTGAGCGAATCGTGGTGGTTGGTGCGGGCATCGTCGGCGCCTCACTTGCGTATCACCTGTCAGGCAAAGGGGCGCACGTCACGCTGATCGAGGCTGACGAGATCGCGAGCGGCGTGACGGCAAGCTCTTTCGCCTGGATCAATACCACGCACACCGGCGCTGATCCGATTGCGCAGTTGCGCGGTATGGCCACAGAAGCATACCGACGACTCGAAACCGAGCTGCCGGATTTGCAGATTCGCTGGACCGGAGCGCTGTCGTACAGCGAATCAGCAGAGTATCCGGCGTCGGCGATATTGTTATCGTCTGCCGAGGTGCTTGCCCGCGAACCCAATCTGAAAAATCCCCCACCCTGCGCGTTGTATCGCGCGGAAGAAGGCGCACTCGACGCCGTGCAGGCCACCCACGCCTTGATTGCCGGCGCCCAGGCGCTCGGGGCGCAATTGCTCACGCAAACCCGAGTGACCGGTTTCAAAACCTGCAACGCAGATGTCACCGGCATTGAAACCGCAGCGGGCACATTTGATGCCGACCTTGTTGTGCTTGCCGCGGGGACTGGCACCCGGCAGTTAACACAGATGCTCAACGCCTCCCTGCCCATCGAGGCCTCGCCCGCCATTTTCATCCGATACAAGACCCAACCGGGCCTCGTCAAAGGCATCATCTCCAGCCCCGAAATGGAAATTCGGCAAAGCGCCGACGGCACGTTGCTGGCCGCTGAAGATTATCTGGGAGAAGCGCCGGGCAACTCGCCGCCAGACATCGCCCGGCAAACCGCCGAAGCCATACGTAAAGCACTTCACGGGGTGGTGTCCATTGCGCCGCAAACCGTTGCCGTCGGATTCCGGCCCATGCCCGCTGATGGCATCCCCGTGGTCGGTTACTTGCCCGGCGTCGGCGGAGTTTACGTTTGTACGATGCATCCCGGTGTAACGCTGGCGGCAATCGTTGGGCGCCTCGCCAGTGAAGAGCTGCTGGGTCGCCAGTCATCCGCCGCCCTTGAACCGTGCCGCCCAGAGCGACTCTTTCAGACTTGATTTAGACTTGCCGACGTTTCGCAGCAAAGGATCTGCACGCAACGCAGCGTCATTCCATGCACAGGCAAATCGAAGCACAACAGGAGAACAGCATTGACGGTACGCAAGGACGCTTCATTCGCCTATCAGGCGGTTTACCACTACCTCCTAGGCCTGATCGAGGCGGCCAGTGGCACGACTGAGCAGAAACTGCCGTCCCTGCGACAACTGGCCCTGCGCCTCGACGTTTCGGTGTCGACGACCAAATACGCCTATGCACTGCTCGAAGACGAGGGCCGAATTTACGCCAAAGCCAGGTTCGGCTATTTCACCCGGTCGATGCCGGCGACGCCTGTGACAGCCAGCTCCGGCAATCTTCTGGACAGCGTCTTCGCCAGTGCCCGTCAACCTGCGATGTTGGCGTTGAGCAGCGATGCGCCGGCGATGTTGCTGTCGCTGCAGGGGCCGTTGTTGAGGATGGAGCGTGAGCTGACTCGCCAATACCCGCCCTCGAATGCACCGCTCTATCAGCCACTCGGCGAGCCGGAATTGCGCGCTGCCCTGGCGGAACGCTACACCCGCTCCGCTCACAACCACTGGCAGGCCGAGCAGGTGTATATCGGCGCGGATCTGCACAGCGTGCTGGAATTGTCGCTCAGCGCCTTGAACCTCGGTGGCAGCGTGGCACTGGTGGAGTCGCCCTGCTCATGGGCGATTCTGCGCCAGTTGCAGGCGGCCAATATCCGCGTCATCGAAATGCCCCTCGGCGATGACGGCCGCTTCGATCTACCCGCGTTGAAGGCGTTACTCACGCGCGAATCGGTGCGCCTGGCGGTGCTCTCCTCCACGGTGAATATTCCCCAGGGCCAGTTGATGCCAGCACAGGATAAACAGCAGATCTGTCACTGGCTGGCCGAGCGCGATATCTGGCTGTTCGAAAACGACACCTGGGGCGAGTTGAGCTTCTCCGATTCACCCGCGCGCTATCGCGATTTTGCCGACCCGGACAAGCTGCTGGTGTTCTCGACTTTCGACAAGATCATTGGCGGCGAAGGCCCGTATGGTTATGTGCTGTGCCGCCAGCAGGCCGCGCAATTTCATCGATTGTTCATGCAGCGCGGATTTCGCCTCTCGCCAATTCGCCAGAAAGCGATTGCCAGACTTTACAGCTCCAGGCGCATCGATCAGCACCTGACCACCCTGCGAGCACTGTTGCGCAAGCGCATGCAACAGCTACAGACCTTGTTGGAAGAACACGGTAACGGTCAGTGGCAGGTAGTCGCCCCACAGGGCGGTGCGAGCTTCTGGCTCAAAGCTGTGCGTCCAATCGACATGCAACGGGTGTTCGAGCGCCTGCTGACCGAGCGGATCGTCATCGCCCCCGGCGAGATCTTCAGCCAGCAAGGCGCCTGGAAGCAGCACCTGCGCCTGAGCTACACCCTCGATTGGGACAAGGATATCGGCCACGCGGTGCAACGACTGGCGCAGGCGTTTACCGAAGAAAACCGAGTCTACAGTCCATAGCAATGCCGCGCCTCAGGAAACCGGCCATGGCGCACATCGTCGGCAAACTGTGCGCAAGCATCGCTGATCACCGCGCCGACATCGGCGTAGCGCTTGACGAAACGTGGCAGATACTCACCGCCCAGGCCGAGCACATCTTCGGTGACCAGCACCTGGCCGTCACAGGCCGGTGAGGCGCCAATGCCGATGGTGGGCATTTTCGACTCCAGGGTAATCTGCCGCGCCACGCCCTCCGCCACACCTTCGAGCAACAGGCTGAAGGCACCCGCGTCGAGATTGGCCCGGGCATCTTCGGCAATCACTGCACCGGTTTCAGCGGTCAGGCCCTGAGCCTTGAAACCGCCCATGACGTTGACGAATTGCGGCATGAGGCCGACATGCGCCATCACCGGAATCCCACGCGCCACGAGAAACTCGACCGTCGGCGCCAAGGCCTTGTTGGCTTCCAGTTTGACCGCGTCGCAACCGGTCCGCGCCAGCACCTGCGCGCAATTGCGAAAGGCCTGCTCGTGGGATTCCTGATAACTGCCAAATGGCATATCGGCGACCACACAGGCCAGGCGCGTGCTATCGACCACCGCCCGCGTATGACCGATGATTTCTTCAAGCTGCATGCTCAATGTCGAGGCGCGGCCATAACCGACCATGGCCGTGGAATCGCCGACCAGAATAAAGTCAACGATCGGGTCGATCAGCTTGGCGATGTTGCTGGTATACGCCGTCAGCGAGACGATTTTCTGCTGGCCTTTCATGGCAACCAACTGCGGCACGGTCAGGCGTTTGGTGCGGGTATGCAGGCTCATGGGCGACTCCTTGAGGCAGCCGTCCGTAAACGATAAATGTTGTCGAAATCAACGCAAAAATCTTCCATACAGTGCTCAATTCCAAAGGTTTCGAGCGGTCGATTATTCGCCTGACGTAAAAACATTCAATGCACAGATATGCCTGAAAAAGCGACCCAGGTGCCCCCCGCGTCAGTCTGCCCGGTTGAAATGCCGATAGGCATCGGGATGCTTTATTTCGTCGTTTAACGCAGGATGTGTTGCTCGCGCAGCGCCCGCCACGCCTTTTCATCCAGCACGCCGAATTCCTCACGTCCTAAAGGAAAGCTATTCATGGAAGAAGTCATTACCTACCGAACTGCCACCGCCGAAGATGCGCTGGCGATGTGCGAACTGGGCCAATTGCTCAATTCGGTACACCACGCCGCCCGCCCCGATATCTACGCCGCCGCCACCGAAGATTTTGCCCGCGACTTGCCGCACTGGTCCGGTGTTTTCGAGAAGCCCGGGCAGATTGTCTTCATCGCCAGCGCCGGTGAACGGCCCGTGGCGTTCATTACGGCCACCCTGTCCGCCAGTTCCGGGCCGTTGATGCAGCCGCAGAACGTGGTCCGCATCGGTTCGGTGTGTGTCGCCGAACCGTTCTGGGGCAAAGGCATTGGCCGCGCACTGATTCAACGGGTTAAAGACTGGGCCATGGAACAGAATGCGCAGGACTTGCGCTTGACGGTCTGGCCTTTCAACGAGCGCGCGGTGCGCATGTATGCCGAGTTCGGCTTCGAGACCCGCGCCCTGGAGATGGGCGTGCGTTTGTGAGGAGCGGCCAACTCCGATCATGAATAACCCCGGCAAAATATCAGCACGAACCCTATCGAATGGTTCGATCCTGCCGACAACATGCGGGTGGCCTGCGCAAGACTGAACGACGCACGTCCATGCCTTATACAAGAGCCACTTTCCATTACGATTCAAGAGGCTGCACCCATGAGCAATGCCTGGAACGAAGGTTATTTCACCGACGAAGGCTACACCTACAGCTATAGCCGGGAAATCAATCCGGTTTTCCAGCGTTATTGCCTGTTGTTGCGCGGCTTTGCCGGCCTGGACAATCCCGACGGTTATCACTGCGAGCTCGGTTTTGGTCAGGGTGTATCGATCAATATCCACGCCACGGCCAACCCGGCAGGCTTCGTCGGTACCGACTTCCACCCCGGTCAGGCGGCCCATGCCATTGAGCTGGCGGAACTCAGCAACAACGGCGCAAAACTCTATGACGACAGCTTCGAGCAACTGCTTGCGCGCCATGATTTGCCGCAATTCGACAGCATCAGCCTGCATGGCATCTGGACCTGGGTCAGCCGCGACAACCAGAAACTGATTGTCGAATTCGCCCGCCGCCACCTCAAACCGGGTGGTCACCTGTACGTCAGCTATAACGCATTCCCGGGCTGGTCGCCTTCAGCGCCGTTGCGCCAGTTGTTCAGCCTGCACGACCGCTTTGCCAGTCACTCGACGCGGGCGGATCAGCGCATCGATGCCGCGTTGCAGTTTTCCGAAGCGCTGCTGGCGGCCAATCCCAAGTACGCCATTGCTGCGCCAAGCCTGGGCGCCCGACTGCAGACCATCAAAGGTCAGGACCGCCAATACGTCGCCCACGAATATTTCAATCGCGACTGGAACTGCATGTATTTCGCCGACATGGTGGATGCGCTGGCCCCGGCCAAGCTCGATTACGTCACGACGGCGGTGCCGCTGGATTCGGTCGACGTACTCAACCTGAGCGCCGAAGGCCTGGCCTTTCTCGACGGTATCGAACACCCGGTGATGCGCGAGCAGGCGCGTGACTACTTCGTCAACCAGGCTTTCCGTCGCGACCTGTATGTGCGCGGTGCCAACCGACTCAGCGCGACCGAGCGCCGGTCCCGCATGCTCAATACGCGATTTGTGCTGATGCAACCGACAGAAAACGTAGCGTCCAGTGTCACCGGCCCTGCTGGCGAAGCGTCACTGCAAGCAGAAATTTACCGCCCGGTCCTCGCTGCCCTCGCCGGCCAGACCTACGAAGCCAAAACGATGCAGCAGTTGCTCGATGCAGTGTCACCAATGGCCTACGACGATCTGGAACAGGCCATCGCCATCCTGGTCAGCATGGGCGCGGTAGCCCCTTGCCAGAGCGAAGCCGCCGAGGCGCGGGTATACGAACGCTGCGCCGCGTTCAACCTGCAACTGTGCAAGCGCGCGCTGTTCAATGCCGACATTCAGGTGTTGAGCAGCCCGGTCACCGGTGGTGGCGTCACAGTCAGTCGCTTCCAGCAACTGTTCCTGATCGCAATCCGCCAAGGCAAACAGCATCCGGCGGAGTGGGCGCAACTGGCGTGGAGCGTCATCGCCGAACAAAACGAAGTGTTGGTCAAGGACGGCAAAACGCTGACCACCGCCGAAGCCAACATCGCCGCGCTGACCGAACAGGCCCAGGCATTTGCCGAGCAATCGCTGATCGTGCTGAGTGCTTTGAAAATCGTTTGATCGGCGTGGGTGGTGCGCAACGGGCAGGAAATCTTAATCAAACGCCCCGTTGAGCACCTCATAAATCAGCCCGGTTGCCAGCGCGACGAGTATCAGGTCCGTGCCCACCTGCTGCCATTCATAACCTTCGTAATGCGGCAAATGACCGACCAGGCGTCCATCGAGCTTTTTCGCGATCCCGGGCGGCAGCGGTTTACCGCGTGCAAGGTTCTTTTGAATGCCCGGTGGCAGCGCAGGCCCCGGGCTCCAGTAGTCGCGGTAGCCGCCAACAATCCCGAGCACATTGCCGCGATCGATACTAGGGGCATGACTCCAGTCACCACCCGAATTGTTGCCCTTGTTGCCGTTACCTTTCTGATTACCGTGGCCCTGCACATTCTGCGAATTACCCTTGCCATTGCCCTGACCCTTTCCATTACCGGGATCAGCCAATGCCATCGCCGAACTGAAAACCAGCGCCAGGGAGGAAATCGTTGCAATCAACCTACGTGACTTGATCATACGGCGCGCCTTCATGGTGGGATGCTCCTGTGTCATCTTGACGTTACACATCAGCTTAGTTTATTCCGGCTGACCGATCGTCGATTACAGCCCAGCCCATCGACACCGCCTGACAGGAGCTATTTCATGGAGTTGAAGTTCAGCCACATCGACGTACTGGTCAAAGACCTTGAACAAACTTGTGCCTATTACGCGCAGATACTGCAGGCGCGGATCTCCACAACGCAGATCTGGAATCGCGGGGGTCTGCACGTACGCTATGCCGTGGCGTTGATCGGTCAGGAACGCTTCATGCTGGTCCAGCCGCTGGCGGGCAATCTCAAGGAGCTGTTGGATACGGTGGGCGAAGGCATGATTTACCGTCATTGCTACACGACCCCTGATATCGAACTGGCCTACGACGAACTGATCGCCAGCGGGGTTCAGCCGGAGGACGAAAACGGCCAGCCGCTGACTCGCGAGAACCTGCAGTCGCCCTCCGGGACACGCATCATCTGGCTGCCGAAACGCTTCGGACATTTTTCGATCGAGATTCTTGAGGAGAAGGCGCTGGGGGCGTTTATCGAGGCGGCATTTGCCTGAGCGTTATGCGAGATCCTCGTGGGTATTTTTCAGTTTGCTGCCCCTCAATCCATTCGGTTGCGCTCAATAATAATGACCGGAAAACGCTTTTCTTTGAACAAACCAAGCAACTTGCGCCAGGCAGCCCCGACCATCGCCGCTATCTGGGGAATATAGGGAAAAGAAACAAATACGCCAGGCGGTCCCGCTGACACTTGTCGATTATTCGCAGTCAATTGAAGGAGGACCGTACAAAGCTCATCCCAATCTGTTGCATTCGACGGATTCGCAGGTGCGCCGACGCTATAAACACCCCGCCTCGGTATGCAATCCGCACCGACAAGAGTGTTATCGATCTTGGTCCTGTTAAATAAAGCCTCGATGACTTCACCCAGCGTGGTATTGCAGAGTTTTCCATGAACGGCAGGTGCGCACATCCACCTGGAGCGCCAATTGCCGCTGGTGTTCCAGCCTGCACTTTTGCTTCCCGGAGCCGCGGCGTACCAACCATAAGGTGGCGGGCTGGAAAGGTGTTTCAGGGTAAAAGTGCCCAACAACGGGCCACGACAGCCATTCGCCAGATGCAAGTTAAACTCCGGCCAGTTGGAGAGTAACGCGAGTTCTTTATTGGTAGACAGATTGGGACGCGATGGCGAGAGTGCTGTTACCGGAACCGATGGAAGAGATGCCTTCGGGGCAGCCTTGGCCTGGATAATCAAGCCTCTGGTGCGAGTTCTGAAGGACTGATGATCGCGCGTGAAAACATCCATGACAAAAATCGCCGCGTCGCCCAATTCCACCGGACGGGTAATTTTGTGTTCATAAAAGTCTTCTGTACCTGAAACGGTCATATCCGCATAAGGTCTTTTGTCGATCCAGCCGAGTGTCACCGTTATCGCACCGTTGGTAGGATCTGCTGCGAGCGCTTGCTGCAGATCAGACACAAATGCCGGAGCGAAAAGTCGCCTCAACTGTTCAAGCTCTCCATAGCCGCGGAACCCACGATATTGAAGAGAAATTGCCTTATCGATATCCGTACTTAAACTCATGCCAGTCCTTGGTTGCGTCGTGGAAAATATCCCAATGTCGAGGTTCTACAGACCTTGGAGAATTGTCGCAACAGTTCCAGGGTAAGTAGACTGTCCTCCTGCGTCCTTTTTCAGCGTTCAACCGACGAGCCATAAAGTCTCTCGCTGGCACGCTCCCACCTATTCCCACACAGAGCCTGAAAGCTTGGCTATTGAAGGAAATAAAATGACCGCATCTATCAGGCGGGACGAAAATCTTCGACGTTTCAGAAAATATCTGCGCATTGACGCCGCTCTGTTTATCGCCAGCATGGTGGGAGCTTTCACCCTCGGCGGTTTTGCACACCTGGAGAAATTCTATCTGATACTCGATGTACCGATCGAACGGGTGAACATCAGTGCACAGCAGTTTTCGGCCTACGGCGCCGCCGGATTCGGATCCTTCCTGGGTTCACTATTTTTTGCTATATCTCTGGTTGGAACCGTCACCCTTCTCATGTTGATTTTCGAGAAACCCCGGGGCGACACAGTTGATTCCGCAGCCAGCCCCAAGTGGATTGCCAGCGTACGTGACCGTGCTGCAGAAAATCGCGTTGGGTTCATTGCTGTCGGCATGCTCTGCCTGCTCACGTTTGTGCTGTTATCCACTTGGTATTTTTTGATACGCGCCCCCTCAAACACTGGCCGGGCAGCGGCGCTGAAACTTGCTTCCACATGCGATGTGCGTCATGTGGTTTACGCAAACCTCGACAAGTACGAGGGATGCCAGATCGCAGAATCCAACGACATGCTTTACTTCTTGAAGCGACACCAGAACGACTCAACGGGCGTCGAGTTCCATACCTTTGAGTTACCGAAAGCAGGCATAAGAAGCATTACAGGGGAAAAGCAGAGGCTCACGTATAAACAGTGAAACGACGAAAGCCGCTTACTTGCCAGGCATAAAAAACCCGGCTGATAAGGCCGGGCTTTTGCCAGTACTACGCTCATACTCTGCATTCAGACTGCACGGCGTTCAAGCAGACGGTCTGCCCCACCTTCGGCAACCAGGTTGCCCTTCAGACGATCCGAACCATCGGCAGCAACCGCGTCGCTGAACAGTGGGTCAGTTTGAGTCGCGGCGGCAACCGCGTCGCTGAACAGTGGATCAGTTTGAGTCGCGGCGGCAACCGCGTCGCTGAACAGTGGATCAGTTTGAGTCGCGGCGGCAACGGCATCACTGAACAGTGGATCAGTTTGGGTCGCGGCGGCGAAGGCGTTCATTGCAAAGACCGAGAAAGCGATGCCGAGGATGGTTTGGCGTTTCATGTTGATGCTCCGTGTGCAGTGGGTGGGTATGGAGCTGATCTTACGCCGCGACAGCGATATGAGAACCTGATTGAGTTAATGGTTGTTATTGACGCAGTCAATGGCACAGCTGAGCATCGTGCCGATGGCGGCTCTACGACTCGGCGAGACCCCGGCGCTACCTCGGTTCGAAATCAACGCTGGCCGCTGGTGTTGTAATCACACATCAACGTTCTGAATGTCCGTGGGATCGGTACGTACTTCAACAAAGGGTAGATCGCAGGCTCGATGTCTTCACTGGCAGTGATTTTCGGGGCAATGAGTATTTTGCTGCGACTGCTATCGAGGTAAAGCACGTCAAACTCGTCAGGATGGACTGTGCTGCAAGGCGAGTAGCTATTGAAGTCTGCCGCATGAGCAAAACGATAGAGAACTTCGCCGCGACGCTCATCCGATGCCAGCACTTTGGTCACAAATATGGCCGTCAACAGAAACACCAGACAGTTTGATAAATGGCAGACCATATAGCCGGCAGTCCGCTCACCTTTGCGACGTGCCTCGGAATACCGTACGAACATGGCGAATGAGGCAATGAAAATCAGGTAGAAAAGTAGCTCCAGTTTAGCCACGGCATGCATGAATGTCGCTGCGGCCAAGGTCATCGGCAGCAGAGACGGGTCGACGTGAAACATCTGATTTATTTCTGCTTGAGCATCGATCTTGGCGAAAACACTCAGGCCACCCAGAAAAACCGCCCAGATCAGCAAGCTCGACTTCAAATGCATCAGCTTCTGAGCGAGTTTGATTTCGATCAGGCTCATCAGAATGTAGAAACTGAGAAGCATCGACACGGCAAAAGCCAGGACGAATATCGTCGGATAAGGCGTGCTTGAACGGACCGCGAAGCCAGCAATGACGATGAGCAGGAAGGCGATGACTGCCAGCACGCATAGTGCCCTGACCGTCGCAATCGGGTTGAGTGATCTGCTCTGCGTTTCACTATGGGTAACAGCTTGAGTCGGGAGGGGAATGTCCTGCATGGGCAGTCGGTCCTTGATTCGGGATTGAGGTTCTCGGCGCAGCATTCTTCTCAACGTATCGGCAATCAGTCCCGATGCTGAAACGCCTGAAAGTGGCAACCCGGGATGTCGATCAACATTCATCAGGCACAAGCGGTTCCCGATGATTCACGACTATGCTGGAACGACGATGACATTTGCACGGCCAGGCAAACCGAACGGTTTGCAGGCCTGGGCGGTGCGGCGCCCCTTTCACCCCTGCCGACTCAGGAAAACCGCGCTGAAGGACAAGGAGATCCGTCATGCCCGATCATGCCCGCACCACCACCGCAGCCCTCCTCATCAGACACCCGACTGTCGAGATGGTCACTCCAACCTATCAAAGCGACGACGAGACCCTTGACGGCGGTGTTTGCCGCGGCATGGCCAGCCGCTGGATCGGCGCACAATTGCTTGGCGGCAAGAACGTCGCCCAATTCCGCATACTTGCGAACAACACTGACGGTAAAGTGAACATGGAGTTCGTCAGGTACCAGGCTGCATTCAACGCTGTTGGCAAAGAGTTCGATAGCGCGTGTGTCCAATACGAAAACCTCAGGGCCGAGGCCGATCGGCTGAAAGGCGTCTTCAACGGGACGCTCGAGAAGGGCTGGTTCGAATGGATGCCGACCGCGCAAAGCGTTGCAGACGCTGAGGATGCAGCGTTGAAAGCAGAGAAAACACTTCTGGCATCAGTCAGCATTCTGTACAGATATATGTCGGGCGGACTTCACGAGGTCAAAAAGGTAACCGATGTTGACTACACCACCTTTGAGCAAGCGCTCCACACGCACCTCACGGGGAATGGTTTCTACTACATCGGTCTCGGCGGCACACACGCAATCGCCTTCTACATCGCACAAGCGGGCGAATGCCTGTTCATCGACGCCAATACTGGCGAATGGAAGTCGCCAGATCTTGCGACCTTGTCGACTTTTTTCAGCGACTATATGTCCAGCCTTTACCTGACCGCGTACGCAGGAAAGCGAGTCGATATTTACCACCTCCCGCACATGCTCGACGCCACCTAGCGACTTGTTGATTACGCGTGCTATTGCTGGTCGATCGGGCCTGCTCACCTTCGATCCAGGGCGGTGACTCGGTATGGGCATTAATGGGAGTGTACGGACGTCTTTTTCGAAATCCTGCGAAACAGCTTTTTGCCGAGACTGCCAACGGTCTGGTTGTCCTCCTTCCACAGCGCAACGAGCGTGATGTATTGCGTGTGGTTGACGATGTTAGAAATGAGGTTGCCTGGACCCTGTCCATGCGTCAGGATTCTCCCGACTTTGTCCCGCAGGGCGAGCAAACCAAATGCCCTTCGAGCGTCGAGACTTAACTGACAAACCGAGTATCACCATGAACCGCCAGAAAAAGCTGCAGCAGTTGTTCAAAGAAAAAGCGAAAAAAGCCAGTGCAAAACTGGCTCCCAAGAAACCCAAATACATCAGCAAGGCTGATCGAGCGAAGCTCGAAGCTGAAGCGGGTTCTGACTCAGTGATGTCTTCTGAGAGCTGATCCTTGTCTGCCGATCAAAGCAAAGTCGTCGACGCCTTCAGTGCGCATTCCTGGCCGCAGTGTTGGGCGAGACCACATTGCCGCTCGACGTGGCGAGCGAATCGGTCAACGACGATCTGCCACTCCTCGCGCCGTTCTTCGTCCGGCTGCGCAGGATCGGCGTCGAACATCTGATGAACCACGACACCTTTGAGCCTGAAACGACTTTAGGAGCACGCATGCTGGAACATGTTGATATCGAAGATCTGTATAAAATCGAAGGTTCTCTCCATAAGCATCTGCAAATTGAAGGGGCTTTGTCTTCACTCGGCGGCCCAGGCTGGGATGGCTTTGGCTTCAAGAACAGAGTTCTGAAAGAGCTGGGTTATGACGTCGATGCACAAGGCAACACCGACGCAATGAAAATCAGGGCTTACAACACGGCCGCTGACGCCATCAACAAACTCGGCGCAAAAATTACCGCCAAAAAGCTGCTGTCCGAGCTGGGCATTTCCTGACAATACGCTCAACCGCCATTTACTTCGCTCGCCGGGCAGTCAAAACCGCACTGATTGACTGACTGTCCGTTGGCTTAATCTTCAGAGCAGCCTCTCGCAGAGAACCCCGCATCAGGTGTGGAGACAAAAGCTCAAGAGAGTGAACATTAGAAACTTTCTCTTTCAACTCAATTATTTCCGGCGTCAAAACTTCGGAATTTAGCGCGGATAGAATTGAACCTGCATAATTGAACTCCACCTTGGCCGGACTTCCACCGGCAATCGTATAACGCCCTCTGACCAACGAAAACAGCGCCTTACTGCTTGAAGAATTCAATACTTGTTTCGTGATAAAACTTAAAGAGCTTCTATTAAAGCTGCCGCCCCAAACAAGTATCGACCCATCAACCAATTTATCTCTAGTGCGACAGCAATATTCGAGGAGGGTGAGAGTTTGGATCAGCAAATCCAACGACCATAAACTTCTGCCAATGTATTTCGATGCAGGGATACTAAATCAAACCACCCTGCTTCACCCTCAATTCCTAACCGATGACACCGCTACGTTCGCCATGGACAGCGCCTCGAACTGAATACGCAAGACGTTACACATTGAAACGTTATTGCGTGGTGGTTGCTGACGGAGCCTGCTCAAAGCAGAGACAAATTGTTCGATTGTCAGCAAACAGGTCACCCTCTTCCTGCTAACCTGCGCCCATGAAAACCGCCATCATCTCCGATACCCACGGCCTCCTCCGCCCTGAAGCCCTCACCTGCCTGCAAGGCTGTGACCTCATCATCCACGCCGGAGATATCGGTTGCCCTGAGATCCTCACGCAACTCACCTCTATTGCCCCTACCCGCGCCGTGCGCGGAAACAACGACCTCAACCTGCCCTGGGCGGCCAATCTCCCGGACTATCTCACCTTTGAGATCAACGGCTGGCAAACCCTGCTGACCCACGATATCGCTGACGTCCCTGCCGATCTCGACAGCAAGATCAAACTCGTCATCACCGGCCACTCGCACAAACCCTGCATCCAATGGCACGGTGATTGTCTTTACCTCAATCCCGGCAGCGCCGGTCGCCGTCGTTTCAAACTGCCGGTCACACTGGCACTTCTCCACGTATCGGCTGATACGCTCACCCCTCAGCTGGTGCACCTGCTGGATTCCCCTGCGTGATGGGGCAGCCCGCTCGGCTGAAAACGTCAGCAGACAAAATGCGGCTGGAAATCCCTGCCACGTTTAGAGGTTACCCTTCAGTTAATCCACAGGTGCGAGTTTGCAGTCCACGCTATGACCGAGAGAATCGATCATGAATATGACATCCAATGTAAAACCACAAACAGCAACGCTGGCCAGCCGTTTGGCCTATCTGTTTTACAGCCTGAGCTGTTATTTCATTTTCCTGCTGACGATTTTGTACTTGATCGGTTTTGTTGGCGGGTTGGTGGTCCCCAAGAACATCAACTCAGGCGACTATCGCAATCTGCCCCTTTCAATACTGATCGACATCGCTCTCATAACGCTGTTCGGTCTTCAACACAGCGTTATGGCCAGGCAAGGCTTTAAAGCAAGGTTGGCGCAATGGTTGCCTCCCGCCATGGAGCGAGCGACTTACGTGCTGTCGAGCAGCCTGATGCTGTTGCTGCTCTTCTATCTATGGCAACCCATTCCCATGTCGATCTGGAGCATTCGATCGAGCTTTGCCGCCACGCTGGTTTCCGGGCTTTTCTGGGCCGGATGGCTACTCATATCGTTCGCGACCTTCTTGATCAGCCATTCCGAATTATTTGGCGTAAGCCAGGCAATTCGGGCTTTTCGGCGCATTGAAGTGCAAACCTCACCCTTCATCACGCCATCGCTCTACAAAATGGTCAGGCACCCCATGTATCTGGGTTTCCTCATCGCATTCTGGGCGACACCCAACATGACAGTCGGACATCTGGTCTTCGCCTTGACGTGTACGATTTACATATTGATCGGCACTCATTTTGAAGAGCGCGATTTAGTCAGAACGTTCGGCAACAACTACCTCGACTATCAACAGCGAGTGGGCAAGCTTCTGCCCTTCTGGAAAAATTCAGACGACGTATAACCATCGAGATCCCAAGGGTAGCCAGCCTCAAAGGTGCGCCACGGAGCCGACGTTGCGCGCCATCCACCTGAAACTTTTTCTCGGCCCTCGCCCTGATCACCTAACCTCATAGACTGTGTGATCAATTCGAGCCTCCCCCTCCATGCGCAACACATTGAAGTCGCTGATCCTTGTCGCGCTCATGCTGCTTGTTCCCGCCGGTTCGTCAATGTGGGCGGCGGATTATCCAGCGCCCTCGACGAGCGCCGCCGCGCCGCTTGCGGTCATCAATCAAAGTGACTTGCAGGCCCTGCAACTGCGTCTCGACGGGCTCAAGCAACAGATCTCGTCCGCGAACAACTACAACCAGCTCGAAGGCCCACAGGATCGGGTGCAGGCGTTCATTCTGGATGTTGACCGGTTGTCGGCGGCGTTGTTGCCGCAGCAGGCGCAGTTGGCCGTGCAGTTGGGAGTGCTGGGGGCCGCGCCGGACGCAGAGGTAGCGGCGGAACAGGCGGATATCGTCGCGCAACGGGCGTCCTTGGCGGAGCAGAAGAACAAAGTAGACGGGACGCTGAAGAGCTTGGCGGCGTTGAAGCAGAGCGCGGCGGATCTGATTACGCAGATCGCCGGCATCCGTCGCACACTGCTGGAAAGTGAGCTGACGCTGGGGACTGACAGCGTGTTGAGTCCAAGTTTCTGGTCGCCGCTGGTGAGCCCGACCGAGGATGATCGTCAGCGTCTGCGTTTTTTCGTCGCGCAGGTGCGTGACACATGGGCCACCGTGTGGGCCCCGGGCCAACGCGTCTATACCAGTGTGCTGATGGCGTTGGCGCTGATCATCTGGACGTTCGGGCGCAGGCTGGCTGAACGCGGTCTGACCTGGGTGTGCATTTACCGCATGCCCGAGGGACGTCTGCGCCGCAGTGCACTGGCGTGCGCCTCGGCGCTGGCAACCATCGCCACCACTGGCATTGCCTTGCAGTTGCTGTTCTATGCCTGCACCCGCCATCAACCTTTGCCGCCGGTACTGGAAACTTTCTCCGAAGAGTTCGAGAAGGTCGTGTATGCCTGCGTGCTGCTCACCGGGTTGAGCCGCGCGTTGCTGTCGACCGAACATCCCTCGTGGCGCCTGCCGGCGATTGCCGATCAGGTGGCGCTGGCGCTCAAGCCCTACCCGCGCATTCTGTCCTGCACGTTACTGGTGCTGGTGACGCTGGTGCAGGTCAGCAACGCCACCGGTATGAGCAGCCAGATCGTGATCGCCGGGCGCGGGGTCATTTCGATCGTCGTGCTGGCGATCGTGACGGTCCTGCTGTTGCGCGTCGGCAAGGTGCACAAGGCGCTGGTCGCGGCCAATGATGCGGCGACGAACAGTACGTTTGCCGGGGTGATTTACACCATTGCCGGCATCTCGATGTTTGTCTCGGCGATCGCGCTGCTGGCTGGCTACGTGTCGCTGGCGCGGTTCATCAGTTATGAGCTGGTGTGGGCGTACATTGTCTTGTCGGGTTTCTACCTGCTGATCCAAGTGATCAAGGATGTCTGCGAGCACGTGTTTTCGCCACGGCACGCTAGCGGCAAGGCGCTCAAACAGTTATTGGGTATCGGTGATCGACGACTCGATCAGATTTCGATTCTGCTGTCCGGTTTCAGTCGGGCCGCGCTGTTGCTGCTGGCGGTCATCGCTCTGTTTGTCGGCGGCATCGGCACCACGCTCGGGCAACTGGCGAGCAATATCATGGCAATCCTTGGCGGCGCCGGGTTGCGCAAGCTGAACATCGTTCCCGGCCATCTGCTCAATGCCGTGCTGGCGCTGATGATCGGCATCTGGCTGATCCGCGCCCTGCGCCGCTGGCTCGACAATGAGTTCCTGCCCAAGACCGACATGGACCCGGGCATGTGCGCCTCGCTGAGCACGCTGTTTTCCAATATCGGCTACGCCTTCGTGATTCTGCTGACGTTGTCCTCGCTGGGCGTGCAGTGGACCAATCTGGCGTGGATCGTCAGTGCGTTGTCAGTGGGCATCGGTTTCGGCTTGCAGGAGATCGTGAAGAACTTCGTCTCCGGCCTGATTCTGCTCACCGAGCGTCCGGTGAAAGTTGGCGATTTGATCAGCATCAGTGGCGTCGAAGGCGATATTCGCCGGATCAACGTGCGCGCCACGGAAATCCAGCTCAGCGACCGCTCGATTGTGATCGTGCCGAACTCGCAACTGATCTCGCAGAACCTGCGCAACGTGACACTGGGCGGCAGCGCACAAGGCGTCGCATCGCTGGAGTTGGTGTTCCCGCTGGACATCGATCCCGAAGCGGTCAAAGACCTGTTGCTCACAACTTATCGGGAGAACGAAACCATCCTCGAAAAACCGGCGCCGTTCGTGCGCTTCAGCAAGCTGTCGCCGGACGGAATCACCTTGACGGTGACCGGGTACGTGGGCAGCCCGAGGATTGTCGGGGTGACCAAGAGCGATCTTTTGTTCGAAGTGCTCAAGCGTCTGGGGGCGGCGGGAATTGAGCTGGCGAAGCCGGCGGCGAGTACGTGAGTAATCAATGAGGCGAACAACCGCCGATTTCCTGCACGACGCGGTCCGCCAAAGCCAGACAGCTCGTCAGCCCCGGAGACTCGATGCCAAACAGATTCACCAGACCCGGCACGCCATGCGCCGCTGGGCCACTGATGACAAAGTCCGCCGCCGGTTGCTGTTCGCCGCTGATCTTCGGGCGGATGCCGCTGTACGCCGGTTGCAGACTGCCATCGGGCAGCCCCGGCCAATAGCGGCGAATCGCCTGATAAAAGCTGTCGGCCCGCTGCGGGTCAACGCGGTAATCAACGTCCGCGACCCATTCCACATCCGGCCCGAAGCGCGCCTGCCCCGCGAGGTCGAGCGTCATGTGGACACCGAGTCCGGCGGCTTCGGGTGCGGGGTAGACCAGATGGCGAAAAGGTATCCGCCCGCTGAAGCTGAAATAGCTGCCTTTGCACAACTGCGGCACGGGAATGAACGATGAGCACAGGCCGGTGATACGACTTGCGACTTGCGGCGCCGACAAACCGGCACAATTGACCAGTTCGCGACAACCCAGGGTCATGGGCTGCGCACCGCCCATCCGCAACTCGATCCCGGCAGGGTGACAGCGGGCGGATTCAAACGGGGTATGAAAGGCAAACGAGGTGCCCATGGACTCGGCATCCGCTTGCAGGGCGAGCATCAAGGCATGGGAGTCGACAATTCCGGTGGAGGGCGACCAGAGTGCCGCGACACAGGACAGTTCCGGCTCCAGCGCCAGCGCCTGGCGCGCGTCGAGCAACTGCAAGCCCTCGACACCGTTGCGCCGCCCCTGCTCCCACAAGCGTTGCAAGGCACCGCGCTGGGCGTCATCGGTCGCAACGATCAGCTTGCCCAGACGCTGGCAAGCCACGGCGTGCGCCTCACAGAAGGCATACAGACGACGGTTGCCTTGCACACACATTTGCGCCTTCAAGCTGTTGCCGGCGTAATAGATCCCGGCATGGATGACCTCTGAATTGCGCGAACTGATGCCCGTCCCTATGCCCTCGCCCGCCTCCACCACAATCACTTCACGCCCACTGGAGGCCAGTGCCCGGGCCACCGCCAGCCCGAGCACACCGGCGCCGATCACTACGCATTCGATATCGATATTCACCGCCCCTCCGTGCGTTCGAATTGCTTGATCAGCGTGGTGACCTTCTCCACCTCGCCATCCGACAAATGATGATGACAAGGAAGGGTGAGCATTTGCCGGGACAGACGTTCGGTATTGGCCAGCACGAGGCGCGGCTGACTGCTCAACCAGGCTTTTTGCCAATGGATGGGCAGCGGATAATGAATCGCCGTTTGCACATCGTACTGCGCCAGAAACGCCTGCAAGCGATCACGATTTTGCGACTGCACGACATAGTGATAATAGGAATTTCCCGGCTTGCCGCCACCCAGGTCGGTACCCGTACGAGTGGTGCCGAGGACGTCATCATAGAAAGCGGCGATTTCCACACGTCTTTTCAGCCATTGATCCAGATACTGCGCTTTGACATTGAGCGCCGCGGCCTGCAACGAGTCGAGGCGCGAATTGATCCCGAACCGCACCGATTCGTTACGGGTTTCCAGGCCATGATTGCGTGCAATACGTGCGTATTCGGCAATCTTCGGATTGCGGGTGACCAGCATCCCGCCATCCCCCAGGCCCCCAAGCGTCTTCAACGGATGCATGGAAAAGGCGGAGGCATCGCCTCGAGTGCCGACTTGCTGACCGTCGAGGGTAGTGCCGATCGCCTGTGCGCAATCCTCGATGACGGCCACTGCGCGGGCACGGCACAGGTCGAGGATGGCATCGATATTCAGCGGACGTCCGCGCAGATAGACCGGAATGACCGCTTTGGTCTGCTCATTCAAAAGGGGCGCAATCGTATCGACGTTCATCAGCTCATCGTCGCCCACGTCCGCCAGGATTGGCCGGGCACCTGCCGCCACAATGGCACCGACGGTGGCAACAAAGGTATTGGCGCAGGTAATGACTTCGTCGCCAGGCCCGATATCCAGCGCACGCAATGCCAGAAACAACGCATCCGTGCCTGAATTGAGGGCCACCGCATGCGCCCCGCCACAGCGTTCCGACATCCAGGCTTCGAACGCCAGAACCTCTTCACCCAGGATGAATTCGCCTGACTGCAGGAGCGCCTGCCAGCGCTCGAAAATCTCGCTCGAAAGGTCGTGGGCCTGTTCCTGGACGTTATTGCACTTGATCATTTCGCGCACTCCTTGGCATGAACATGAGGGAAGTCAGGACAATCAGCAGGGTCCCGACTGCACTGACAACAGCGGTAAGCGTGAGGGTCTGGGAGTAGCCGACGATTCCGCCGACCACACCGCTGCCCAGATAGATGAAGGGGTGCACGCCGCTGGTCACGAAGGTATCGACCGCCACGACCTTGCCCAGATCCTTCTCCGGGGAATGTGTCTGCATGGCAGTTGCCCAGCCGGTGAGCCAGGAGGCTTCGACGATGCCGACGAACGTCGCCCCCAGAATCGCCATCCACGCCGATGTGCCCAGCCCGAGCAAGGCCATTGCCCCCGCGAGGAACAATCCGCAAGTGACGGCGAGCCCCACCAGTCGCTCATGCCCCGAGGCCAGCACCGTGATGACCGAACCGATGCAAGCGCCGAACCCCGATGCCGCCAGGCAATAACCCCACATGTCTTCACTGAAGCGCTGACTGATCGCATAAGGGGCAACGACCAGAAAGATCGGGAAACACAACACGTTCACCACCAGCGTCGCGGCAAAACCCAACAGCAGCGTGGCGTTGTTGACGACCACGGTGATGCCGTTGAGCGCTTCACGCAGCGAGAACTCTTCTTCCGATTCATGGTGGCCGACATTCGGCAGCTGCGCGGTGTAAATGGCAGCGCAGAAGAAGGTCAGCCCATCGATCAGGATCCCCCACACTGGGTCCCAAAGAATGATGAACACCCCTAGCGTCGCCGGAAACAGAATGGCGACCAGGTTATCGATGAAGTTCATCGCCCCGTTGCCCGCCACCAGGGCCTTTTTCGGCAACAGATTGACCAGCAGCACCTGTGCACAGGGTTTCGATACACCAATACCGATACCGAAGATCAGATACGCCAGCACCAAAAAGCCCCAGTGCGCCCCTGTCACCAGCAGCGCAACGGCGGCCAGTTGCGCAAGGCCTCGCGCCGTATCGGTGTAGATGAGTACCTGCCGGGGCGATTTGCGATCCGCCAGCATCCCCCCGGCCAGCGCACCGATAACGGTTCCGACACCGACGGCAGCCATGATGAAACCAAATACATCACCACCGAAACCGTCGCGAATCAGTGCGATCGGCAGCGCCGCCAGGCAGATGGCATCGCCGGCCATCGACAGGCCCTGGCCAATCAGCAACTTGCGAAACGGCAAGACACCCAAGGCTTCGTTGTAAGGTGACAAGCGTTCTTTGATAGAAATCATGGGTGCCCCTCCTTGAGGCCTATTCGTCCATCCTCGCCGCGCTGGGTCGGCAACTGGCGATCGCCGTGACGAATCTCCAGCTCGTCGTCACCGAGTACGGAAATCCGCAGTCTTTGCCCGCGGAACTGCAGAGTGAAATGGTAAGCCTGCCAGTGTGCGGGCAACTTCGGTCGGAAGGCCAGTTGGCCCGATTCGATATCCAGCCCCGACAGCCCCTCGACCAATCCTTGCCAGGCGCCGGCATAGGCGGAAAGATGCAGCCCGTTGCTGTAGTCGTCGACCGGCGTGAAGTCGAGGTTATAGCGGCTGGCCCGGGCAATGAAATCGGCACTGGTGTGCGTCTCGCCCAGATGCGCGGCGACGACGGCATGCGGGCCGTAACTCAACGAGGACTCATGCACCGTACGCGGTTCATAGTAATTGAACGCGGCGCGCTTCACGGCCGCTGAAAAATCGTCGGGAAACATCGACATCAACAGCACGATGTCAGCCTGCTTGACCAGTTGCGAATCGAAGTTTTGCAGTTTCTCCGCGCTGTCGCGTTCGACCTCGTCGGCAAACTGCGGCCCACGCTGTTTGACCACACGCAGGCGGGTGTCCGGCAATGCCGCGTAACCTTCGAACTCCTCAGGAATGGCCACCCCGTCCACCGTGATCCACGGCAGGTAGACGTTATCGGCTATCGCTTGCCAGAGTCGGCGTTGCGCGCCAGACACCCCGGGAAAGCCCGGGCGGTCCAGCAATGAAAGCACCCGCCGGATACTCCAGCGCAGCAGGTAATTGGTAAAGAAACTGTTGTTCACGTGGTAGTGATACTCGTCCGGGCCCATGACCGAATTCACCACATAGGCCTGCTTGCTCTCTGACCACTTGAACACCGATGCCGCGAATCGAGCGCTTTCAATCAGGATTTCGAAGCCCCGAGACGCCATGAACGCGTCATCACCGGTTACCGCCCAGTACTTGTTCACGGCATAGCTGACGTCTGCCGAAATGTGCAGCACCTCATCGACACTCCACTCTCGCCTTATGTCCTGTTCAGGATAGGACAACACATAATGCGGGCCATTTTCGCCGCCCTGATCGTTGGACGCCTCCGGGAACCGTGCGCCGCAAAAGCCCGTGGAACGCGCGAACTGCAGCGCTTTTTCGATGAAGGTGTAGCGGTAGTCGATCAATGCCCTGGCAACGTCCGGCGCGTTCCAGATCCAGAACATGCACTTGTGCAGTTCGGTGTCGAAGAACGTCGCACCAGAATGGTAAGTGCTGGTCAGGCCTCGCGCCGGCGATATCGTGCCATTGACGCCATGCGCTGCGCCGAGGCCATGTTGCAGTAATTGGAATACTGCGTACTTCATACCCAGATCAGTGCACGTGTGCGGAGCCTGAATGGTGACTTCATGCTCACGCCAGAGGCTGTTCCATTGGCTCAAATGACAGCCTTGAATCCTTGCGACATCAAAGTCGCCGGCAAACGTGTCAGGGTGGGTCTGATCGCTATCGACGCCCACCCGCCAATGCGTCACCAACCGGTGCTGGCTGACCGCTGCAAAGTCGAGGGTCACCGAAGCCACACAACCCTCTTGCCCCTGCCGCCAGGAAACGACGGAACTCGCCGTTGAATCCGCCTGTTCGACGCGCACGTCATAACGCAGCCGCTGCTCGGCCGTGTCGACGATCAGGCTGAACGACGCTTGATCGACAACGCTTTGCCCGAAATGGTAATGCCGCGCGGTCAGCCAGTCACAAGCCCCGAGGTATTCGTTCGACGCGCTGCCATCCACTCCGTAATCAAGCCTCAATCGATGGCGTGCGGTGCCCGTGCCGAGGCGTTTCAAACTGATCTGCGTCGACACCGCCGCCTGATCCGGGGTATCAATGAACTGGGTGACCGTCAGCTCATATTGCACACCGGCCAGCTGAAACTGCTCGCAACTGCTGACGGTCGCCTGATCGAGTGCCAACACCACCACGGGTTCGTTGCTTGCCGGCTCAAGCGGCAACCCCGTATCAACATCGTAAAGCCGCAGGATGGCCGGCGCGGGCAAGGCAATGATTTCCCGCGAGACGCCGACACCGGCCGCATACACCCCCGCCAACAGCAACTGCGTGCGCCGGCTGCGTGGCGATGCGTTGGGCATGTGCGCACGCACGCCGAGCAAGGGATTGGCCAGGGTCGCCACGCACGCCGCGAAGGACGACGATCTCGCGTCGATCGCGACAATGTCTTCGCGGTGCTCGCCGTAGGAAATGCTCAGCACGATGCGCCTCCTGACGCCTGGAACGACCAGTCGTTGTGCAGCATGTTGCGTACGTTGTGATAACGGATATCCGCTAACACATCGCCGCTGTCCTTGAAGTTCCCCGACTGCCACTGCTCGCAGATTTCGACGATCGCATCGCGGATCGAAAAGATGAATTCGAAACCCAGCGTCTGTTGCACCCGTCGGGAATCCAGCCGGTAGGATCGAACATCGTCACTGTGGGTCGTGGTGATCGGCACATTGGTGCGGAAGTACCGATCGACAATCTCTTTTACCTGACTGGCAATGTCGGTCACCGTGTGGTTCTCGTAGCCGACATTGATTGCCGTCCCGGACACCTCGCCCAGGGACTCCCGTTCGACCAGCATCGTATACAGCCGGGTCAGATCGCCGATATGCACGTTAGGGCGATACTGACTGCCGCCGAATACGGTGATTTCACCGCGCGCCAGCGCACTGGCGGTCAGGATGTTCACGGTCAGATCCAGACGTTGCCGGGGCGACCAGCCGCACACCGTGGCGGCGCGAACCGCGACAGTCTCGAACGATGAATCGGTCAGTTCGAAGAGTATCTTCTCGCCATCAGCCTTGAACCGGTTGTAGTCGGTGATGGGCACGCAGGGCTGGCGTTCGTCGACAAAAGGTTCTGCATTGACGCCGTAGACACTCGCTGAAGACGCGTAGATAAAACGCCGGCAACCCAGACGCTTGGCGCTGCTCATGAGATGCGGCAGGCAATCGATGTTTATCGATTGGCCCAGTTCCGGGGCCGAATTGAAACTCGGATCGTTCGCCACTGCAGCAAGATGCACAACGGTGTCGACACCTTGCAGCGACGTTTCCACGAGCGCCGGATCGCGTATGTCGCCCTTGATGAATTCCAGGCCGGGATGGTTCAGCAAACCTTCGAGCCCGTTGCCGAAATACAGCGCATCCAGCACCCGGACGCGGTACCCGGCGGCAAGCAGTTTGGGCACCAGACGCGAGCCAATGTAGCCAGCACCGCCGGTAACAAGAACAGTTGATTCCTTTTTCATGGTTAATTCCTTCCCTGTGGTGAGTGCGCCAGCGTGAATTCATCAAGCGATGACAGTATTGAAGCGCGTGGATGGCTAGCCTTGGGTTCAAGCGGATCACGGCGAATCTGCCAGGCGCGCACGCCCAGGCCGCACGCCAGGTCAGTCGCATAGGGGCTGTCATCGATCAGGTGAACATCCTGCGGAGCGTGGTCGCCGATCAGTTGTTGAACCAGTTTGTCGCGGGTTTGATGTGGTGCTTGCCGGGTAATCGAGACCGGCGCCTGTCCCCATACGTTCGCCCGTTTCAGCGCCGCCTCGAATAATTGCGGAGCATTCAGCGACGCCGTATAGAACATCACCGGCTGCGCAGACGCTTCGATGCGCTGCAGCAATCGCAAAGAATCCTCGAACAGCTCGGTGCCCGGTGAGAGCCGCTGGAATTCCTCCTGTTTGTACGCGGCCAGCTCGTCGGCGCTGAACCTTGCGGACGTTGCACCGCCGGCATGACGGGTGGTCAGCGCCAGCAGTCGGGAAGCGCCTTCCATGCGTGGCCGCCCGGCGATGTGCTCGATGTATTGCTGCGATGTCAGTTGCTGTCCTGAAAACTCAAGGGCCGCATTGCGCCAGGCTTCGAAATGCGGTGTGTCGATCATTGTTCCGTCGAGATCAATCAGTAAAAGGTTCGACATGGTTGTTTACCTGTCAGCTGTTCTTGGCCATGACCAGTTGAGCGATCCTGGAAGTCGAGTCGAATATCTTGTCGTCCGTCAGCACCATCCGCCCTCCCACGCTTTCAACCAGCGCCCGCTCCGCCTGCAGCCTGGTGTCCGATCCATCGGTGTAATCCGCGCCCTTGAAATACAAATTGGGGCGCAATGTCTTGATCATGAATTCAGCGGTAGCTGTATGGTTGACGATGACGTAATCGCAATAACGGATGGAAGCGAGAAACTCCGCGCGCTTTCGATCGGGAAATACCGGCCGGTCCGCGCCTTTGTTCACGTATGGGTCTGCGGTGACGGATACGAACAGTCGATCGACCATCGTATTGGCGCGCTGCAGATGATAAATATGCCCAGGGTGAACAATGTCAAAACAACCGTGACAAAGCCCGATCACCAAACCTTTTTCGCGGCAATAAACCGCCTCGTCCTGCAATGCAGTAATGTCATTCAAAACGCCCATGATAAATTCAATCCTTTGATTTGAGAGATTTAGCCATGATGTTCAAGTGTTCAAACTCACCCCAATAATCGGGAAGTTGCCCGACGATCTGAAAGCCATTGCGTAAATGAAAGCGGTAGGCCGCCCGTTCTCTGTCGATATTGCCGATATCGAGACACAGCCAGGCCTTCTTATGTTCCAGTGCAAACTTTTCAATCTCGTCATACAACAAGGACGCAACGCCATATCGACGATATTCACTGTCAACAATCAACCAGTCTGCCCATAACACATGCTTTGACGGGATAGGGCCCGGAGCGCACCCCATGGTTCCGATAACCACATCGCCAAGTGCGGCAATAAAACGATCGCCCTCATGGTTTGGGTCAGCGAGTTCCCGGGAAAATTGCTCACCGGCAGATTCAGTCAAGTCCTCGCTGGAACCAATTTGTGCGACCAGTGCCAGCACTGCCGGCATATCGGACTTTATGAATCGGCGAATGCAAATATCCTGATCAAGTTCATTTTCCATGGAATGGAATCCTCTTGAGTGCCGAATCCAGTCGCTCACAGGCATCCGCGATCATTTCCGCTGTGTGCGCCGCGCTAAGTGTTACCGGCTCAGGACAGTAACCAAGGGGCATCAGAAAGCCATACAGGTTGTATTCGCAGGACAACAGATAAAACAACTTCTGGGCAAAATCGATCGGATAAAAACCTTCTATCTCCTTCATTGTCCGAGGACGTTCGGAAGTGCCGATATGGACGCCGATTCGACCGCCATAACCATCGATATGGCAAGGAATCCGGTGTTTATCGAAGACATCCCGAAGTCCCGATTTCAACTGAGACTCAAGCGCGGCGACGTGCCGATGCACCGCACCGTCCTGCAGGTGATCGATAGCGGCAAGTGCGGCGGACACAGAAAGATAGCGCCCGGTGTTGGTGCCGCTGATCTGCACCGGACCGCGGGGCGCGATGACATCCATGTACTCGGCTTTACCGGCAATCCCGGCGATGGGCATGCCGCAACCGAACGCCTTGCCGAAGGCGGCAATGTCAGGAGTGACCGCGAAATCTTTCTGCGCACCGCCGATATTGGCGCGAAACCCGGTCAGCACTTCATCGAAAATCAACAACGCCCCGTGCCGCGTGGTCAGTGCCCGCAACTTTTGCAGAAAGCCCTCGTCCGGTTTGATGCAGCCGAGGTTCAGGGCGACAGGTTCCAGAATCACGCCCGCGACATCGTCCTTGTACTTTTCAAAGGCATGCTCCACGGCTTGCAGATCGTTCCAAGAAACCGCCACCGTCAAACTTCCGAATTCGTTCGGAATACCCACAGTACCTGACAGACGCTCCAGTTCTCCGCCGGCCAATACCTCACCCGAGCGTGGCGAAGAATCCACGTTCCAGGTCAGCGAATCATTGAGCCCATGAAAATGGCCTTCAAACTTGATGATGATTCGTTTGCCGGTAACGGCACGGGCAATGCGCGTTGCATACATGGTGGCTTCCAGGCCGGAGTTCACCAGTCGCAACTTCTCGGCGCACGGCACCACCGCGCAAAACTTCTCGCTCAACAGGCGATGTTCATCGGTTTCGTATTGTTGGAGAAAACCTCGCTCCAGGGCTTTGCTGATCGAATGTTTGATGACCGGACTGTCGTGCCCTAACAGGCATGAACCCCAGCCCATAATATAATCGTCGCACCATTCGCCAGAGGATAATTGAATACGCGCACCCGCAGTATTCTGCACATTGATCGGCCCAACTACCGACAAGTGATTCCATCCTGACAGTACATTTCCAACACGTGTTTCTCTTAAACAATCCATGACCACTGACACTCCTTTCATACCATTGAGTGTGAATAACAACCCTGCACTCATGCAGGACACAGGCGCTATAAGGCATGCAAAAAACTCACACGAAAAATCGCGCGACATTCGAAATCAGACAAATACTTAGTCAAGTAAAGTTGTGAAGAAAGAACCTAGTCTCGCCCCCTCACAGCGTCAATTTAAAAACTAAATCGCAAACACAACAAGCTGATTCCCATGAAGAAAAACTTTCCTTAAACACAAACAGCCAAACAACCCGCGCATCTTATTTCAAAAAATTATAAATTAATTAAACAGCAAACTTATCAGCAGGTTATGCCACCCATTCCGACCAACGCCTCAATATAAAAAATCTGATACGCAGATTCCTCGATCATCTGAGATGATCAATTAATTGTCCGACTATTCAAGAAGCAAAGATCATCACTTAACAATTGGCGCACGGCAGCACATACCCGAAACTGACGCGAACCGCTTTAAAACCCTTGGACATGAAACGATTAAATACGCCGCAACCTCTTATTCCAGAAATAGAGGCCAGGTAATTTTTTTAATCTTTTATCGCTATTTAGTGCGCATTCTATAATTGCCCCGCCTGCACTCATACAAGAAGGAAAGCTCCATGCCAAAACGCTTGTTACTGGTTGCACTGTTCGTTGCGGTCGCCGGTTGCGCCAGCCCTCCTCCCGCTTCTGTTCACACCCACGATCCATCCAGTTCCACTCTGCAGGGCGACGCCTCGCGTCCGGCGCAGGCGCAGTGGATTCGCACCGAGCTGTATTTCTCGGTGGGTTCGATCGATGGCAAGGACGGTGCGGTCAGTCCGGCGCGCTGGCGCGAGTTTCTTGATCAGGAGGTCACGTCGCGCTTTCCGGATGGGTTCAGTGTGTTTGATGCCTATGGGCAGTGGCGGGATAAGGGAGCGAAGGAACCTGAGCGGTTGAGTACCAAGGTGATTGTGATCTTGCATGAGAACAGTGCGAAGAATGTGAGCAATATTGAAGCGATTCGGCTGGCTTACAAGCGTATTACCGGGGATTTGTCGGTGCTGCGGTTGTCGCAGCCGGCGGAGGTGTCCTTTTAAGAGCCCCTCACCCTAGCCCTCTCCCCGAGGGAGAGGGAACCGATCCGGGGATATTGGAGAAGTACGCCGACCTGAACGTACTTCACTGAATCCGTAATCGACCTCAGCCTGTTTTTGCTTCACTGAATCCATAATCGACCTCGACTTGTATTTGCTTCAAGCCATAATCGATTCGGTCTTTCAGGTCGATGTATCACCCAAGACACCTCGGTCGGCTCCCTCTCCCTCCGGGAGAGGGCTGGGGTGAGGGCTTGGCGTCAGTCGGCTCAATACTGCCAGTATCACCGCACCCACCAACAACACCGCGATCCCGAAAAACGCCCCACACCCCACCACCGTCACGCTGGAATACAGCATGTACAGGCACAACCCGAAAAACAGCAGCGGCAACAGCGGATACAACGGCACCTTCACCGGCCTCGGCACCTCGGGAAAACGCCGTCGCAGAATGATCAGCGCCACGCTGCTCAAACTCAGGAACAACCAATAAACCGGGGTCAGGTATTCAACCATGGTGTTGAAGCCGCTCTGCGTGAAACTGCCAAACAGCACCAGCAGCAACGCCACGGCACCTTCTGCCAGCAACGCTTTGCGCGGCACACCATGGCGGTCATCCCAGGCGCCGAAACTGCGCAGTTGCGGCACATCACGCGCAGCCGCGTAAGTGGTGCGAGCGCCGACCAGCAAGGTCGAGTTGATGGTCGCGATCGCGGCGATACCGACCATCAGCAGAATCAACATGACACCCGGCGCACCGAAGGCGCGGTTCAACAACTCAACCGCCGGTGCATTGCTGACGGCCAGTCCGGCGAATCCCAGGCCTTCAACGAACGCCCAGTTCAGCGCCAGATAGATCACCATCAACACACTCAGCGCACCGAGCATGGCAATGAAAATCCCCCGCCGGTCATCACGCACTTCTGCCGATAACGTCGCCGCATCGCTCCAGCCACCGAACGCCAGAAAGACAAAAATCATCGCCGCCGAGAAGCCGGCCATACCGGTGTTTTCCGCGACGGGCGCAAGACTCGGCGCAGGCGCTTCGATGCCTTGCCAGGCCAAAAAAACGCCGGCACTGGCAATGCTCAAAAAACCCAGTGCAAGCAGGCCAACCAGCAAGGTCTGCGTGATGAAGCCGATGTGTTTACCGGCAAGATTAAGCAGCACCAACGCCGCAATCACCGCCCCGGCAAACAGCCCCGAACCGTACTGCCCCAGCGGCACCACCGCGTTGACGTAATCGGCGAACATGAACGCCGACAAGGCAATCCACCCGGTGTGCATCACCGAAAACCGCGACCAGGCGAACAGGAATCCCATGCGCTCGCCATACGCCGTGCGCAGAAAGTGATAGTCGCCGCCTGGGTGCGGAAACGCTGTGGCCATCTCGGCAAAACACAGCGCGCCGGTCATTGATGCGACGCCACCCAGCACCCACACCAGGTAGAAATATTCCGGCCCGACGTTGAGGGCGACGGTTGGCGCGGTTTTCAGGATGTCGGTGGTGATCACCATGCCCAGCGTAATCAGCAATGCCTGAAACACCGGCAGATGCCGCCCCGGTCCCGCGTCAGAAACCATAGGTGGCGCGGGCGTAGTAGTAGGCGCCGTTAGTGCCGATTGGCGAGAGCACGTCGTACGGCAGGTTGCCGCCGTAGTTGATCGCCGAGCCAGAACGTTCCGGGTAGTTGTCGGTGAGGTTGTTGCCGCCCACGGCGATGTTGAATTTCGGCGTGAATTTGTAAGCCACTTCGGCGTCCAGCTGCCACACCGCGCCGTAGGTTTGCTCCGGTTGCGAGTCGCCGAAATCGAACACACGGGTGGTCTCGCCCTGGCGCGTCAATCTTCCAAGCAGGCCCCAGTGTTCGCTGGCCCAGTTGGCGGAAAAGATGAAGCGATCCTTCGGCGCCGCGTCGGTCAGGGTGTTGGTTTCTTCGACGCCAACCAGGGCGTCATTGCCGATGCCCAGCGCCGTGAGTTGCGACGGCGTGCCTTTGGTGCTGGTGACTTTGGTGTGGTTGTAGGTGTACGCGGTGGTCAGGCCCAGTTGCCCTTCGTAGAACGGCTGGTGATAGTTGAGCACCAGTTCGGCGCCGTCGGTGCTGGTGTCGGCGGCGTTGGTGAAGAAGTTGACGTCGTGCACGCCAGCGACGCCAAAGTTATCGTTGATGTAGTTTTCCAGGGCATCGCTGCCAATGCGTTGCGACAGAGTGATGCGATCTTTGACGTCGATGCGGAACACGTCCAGGGAGGCATCGAAGCGTTCGTTCAACTGAAATGTAAGGCCGAGGCTGAAGTTCTTCGAGGTTTCCGGATCGAGCTTCTCGGCGCCGAGTGCACGGGCGATCGGATCGTTGACCGAGAGCACGCGGATGTCAGTCAGCGTACCGCCATCGCCGAAGTTGCTGGTGGTGTTCTGGAAGCCGCTTTGGGCCAGAGACGGCGCGCGGAAGTTGTTCGAGACTGCACCGCGCAAGGCCCATTGTTCGGTGAGTTTGTAACGACCGCTGAGTTTGCCGGTGAGTTTGCTGCCGGCATCGTCGTAATGTTCCCAGCGCGTGGCGGCGTCGACGAAGAAGCGGTCGGTGAGATCGCCGGACAACTCGGCGTAAGTGCCGAACACGTTGCGATCCAGATCCGACTCTTCGCTCGGGCGCAGGCCGTTGGCGCCGTCGGCTCCGGAGCCGATGTAGGAGGCCTCGTCACCGGCATAGGTCAGGTAGTTTTCGTAGCGGTATTCGCCGCCCACCGCCAGTACGAACGAGCGTTCGCCGAGACGCAGTTCACGGCTGAAGTCGAGGTTGCTGGTGGTCTGACGCAGCTCGTAATCGCCGGTGTCGAACTTCGTCGGTGAGTCTTCGCCGAGGCTGACGTTAAGCGTGCGCCGGGTCGAGCCATCGAAGCGGTTGCGACCGTGAGTGACGCTGCTGTCGAAGTCCCACTCGTCACCGATCAGGCCTTTGAACCCGGCGGTGGCGGAGACGTCCTTGTTGTCACCGAGCGATTGCGGCAAGTAGCCGTTGGGGTAGAACTGCGGCTGTTCGTACGGATAACGATAGAACTCGGCGCCGGTGGTGTGGCGCTGGTTATAAGTGCCAAAGCTGTAGGCTTTGCCGCCGGCCAGTGGCAACTCACTGTTGAACCAGAGGTTGACGTCGCGCGCGACGCCGTCGCCCATCACATAGTTGCGCTGGCCGGGGGTATCGGCAAAGCCATCAAAACCGGCGCGGTTGGTCGGGTTGCGATCCTTGTATTCGGTGCCGCCACGGATAAACCCGCCCTCCTCACCTAAACGCGTGCCGATCTTCGCCGTGGTCACGCTGTTCTGGCCGTCGGTGGTGGTCTTGCCGATGGCGTCCTGATGGGTGTGATAAGCGCCATAACTGGTCGACACTTCGCCGCCCTCGGGCGCGTCGTCGAGGATGATGTTGATCACCCCGGCAATCGCGTCTGAACCGTATTGCGCACCGGCGCCGTCACGCAGCACTTCGATGCGTTTGATCGCGCTGAGCGGGATCGAGTTGAAATCCACGGGGGCGGTACCGCGGCCAATCTTCGACGAGTCGTTGACCACCGCTGACGTATGGCGGCGCTTGCCGTTGACCAGCACCAGCACCTGATCCGGGCTCATGCCACGCAGTTGCGCCGCGCGCACATGGTCGGCGCCGCCGGAGTTGGATTGGCGCGGCAGGCTGAAGGATGGCAACAGCGTCTGCAACGCCGCGCCCAATTCACCGTCAGCAGCGCCGGCGGATTTCAGGTCTTCGGCAGTGAGCACGTCGACCGGTACCGGAGAATCGAGCACGGTGCGTGACGTACCCCGGGTGCCGGTGACCAACACAGTGCCGAGTCGGGATTCGCTGTCAGCGCTTGCCGAAGTTTCTTCGGCATTGGCCGGAAGTTGCCAGATGGCGCACGCGACAGCAGCCGCCAGTAATGAACGGGAACGGTAATGCATATAACAGCTCCTTGAATCGCAGTTAATACCCGGCCGTTGCCGACAATAAAGTTCGGCAAGCAATGCGCGGCAATGTCTGCTGTAGTTTTGGATTTCTGGAAGGCAGTGAAGCTTTTTTACGGTGAGTTGCAGTTTCCCCAGCGTGAGACGTTTCCCCTTGAAAGCCGATGCTAGACGAGCGGCTGCGGGCCGTAAAAGAACCAATAACGCTTAGGTTAGATCGCTCTAAAGGAGTGCTCTTAGTTCAACAGAAGTGTTGCTGAGCCAACACCTGAACCAACTAACACCAATTTTTTAGATTGAAATGCAGTCTCCTGTAGGAGTGAGCCTGCTCGCGATAGCGGTACATCGGTCGACATCACCGTTGAATTTAAAACCGCTATCGCGAGCAGGCTCACTCCTACAGTTTTGATCTGCGTCGGGCACTACTTAATCGAACGCTTTTTCCAGCCAGGCATCCTCGGCAATATCCAGTTCATCCCCACTGAATCGCTGCTCGGCAAACGGATCAGCGTGCAGATGAAAGCCGTTCTGCTCCCAGAAACCCGGCTGTTCCTGTTCAACAAATTCCAGCCCGCGCAGCCACTTTGCGCTCTTCCAGAAATACCGCCCCGCCACCACCAGCCGTAGCGGCCAGCCATGTTGCGCGGTCAACGGCTGGCCGGCGTAATGGGTGGCCAGCAGAGTGTCGGGGTGCAGCAGATCCTCAAGTCGCAAGTTAGTCTGGTAATCGTGGTCGGCATGGACCATGACGAACGCCGAGGCTGGCTGGAGATCGAACGCCTGCAACAGGTCCTGCAGATGCACCCCGCTCCATTCGGTGTCGAACTTCGACCAGCGCGTCACGCAATGGATGTCGCAGCGCAATTGCCGTTGCGGCAGTGCCTGTAGATCGGCGTAACGTAATTCGATTGGCTGTGCGAGCGTGCCGAACAGGCGCAGCGACCAGTTGGCGAGGTCGTATTCCGGTATTTCACCTTCGTGGAGAATTGGAAAACGCTCCGTCAGCACCTGGCCCGGGGGCAGTCGATTACCGAGCGCCGGATCGGATTTCGGGGAACGGCTTTTGCGTAAGCGTGAGGCTTTGTTATGCATAGTCACTCCATTTTCAAGGGTGCCCCCAATCCCCTGTAGGAGTGAGCCTGCTCGCGATAGCGCTGGGTCAGGCGCCAAAGATGTCGACAGACCTGACGCTATCGCGAGCAGGCTCGCTCCTACAGGGGATCGTTGTCGGTAGGAGGATCTAGTTGGCCACGGGAATCCACGACGCCCGCGCGACATTCGCGGTATCACCAAAGCTCGGAAGCTTCTGCGCCAGATCTCGAACATTCTTCACATCCAGATCCAGCAACTGCTGGCGGGTAATCAGCGTCGGCGGTACCAGTACCTGATGCCCCGGATTTTCCCCGGCAATCAACATCGCCAGGCTGCGCACACTGATCGCCCCGGCCACTTGCGGATTGACCGCCGCCGTCGCCGCCCAGGCGCTGTCAGGCTCTTTCATGATCTGAATATCGGCGGTGGAAATATCGGCGCTGTAGATCTTCACCTTGCTCGTCAGCCCTGCCTCATCGACGGCAATTTTCGCGCCTTTGGCAAACTCATCGAACGGCGCAAAAATCACGCTGATGCCCGGATTGGCGCGCAGAACGGCGCTGGCCTGATCCGCCACCGAGTTGGCGATCGGCGGATTCAGCGTGCCAAAGCGCGCCTTCTCGACGATCCCCGGATTGGCTTTCTTGACCTGACTCCAGATCTCGTCGCGGCGCTCCATCGGCGTAAAACCGCTGATGTACACGTAGCCGGCATCGAACTGCGTGCCGTTGTCCTTGACGGCTTGATCGAGAGCCAGACGCGCCAGCGCATGGTGATCCTGCTCGACCTGGGTCACTTGCGGCGTGTTTAGATCCACATCGAAGGCGACGACCTTGATGCCTTTGGCGATCGCCCGATCGATTGGTGCTTTCAGGGTTTCGGCCAGGCCGAGCTGAACGATGATGCCGTCGACGCCGAGATCGACCGCCTGATCGATCATCTCGCCCTGACTCGCCGCTTGCTGCCGGGCATCGAATACGCGCAGGTTCGCACCGAGCGCTTCGGTCTGTTTTTCCACGCCACGCAAGTACGCCTCGGGGAAGTCCCCGGAGAACAAATACCCAACCAGCGCGATCTGCACCTGACCTTTGTCGAACGGTGCGGGTGCGCCGGGCAAGGCTTTGGCCTGAGCGCTCAGTGCCATCGCCGAAAGCAACGCACCGGCGAGGCAGTGACGGGCGAATTGTGTGATTGAACCGTGCATACAACTTCCTTGCATAAAGCGGCTCAACGCGCCCGATGCGCGAGGCCGAACGTGAACATCAGGGCCAGCACCAACACCAGTCCCTTGACGAAATCCTGCGCGTAATATGGCGCGTTGAGCATGGTCAGGCCGTTGAGTAGCGCTGCCACCAGCAGCGCACCGACCAGCGTGCCGAAAGCATTGGGTTTCTTCGCACCAAGCACGGCAAAACCGATCAGCGCCGCACCGAGGGCATCCAGCACCAGACCGTTACCGGAACTGACGTCGCCGCGGCCCAAACGCGCCGCCAGCAACAATCCGCCGAGCGATGCGAGCAACGCCGAGAGCACGTAAGCCAACAATTTGAAGCGCTGCACCGGCGCACCGGCCAAGCGCGCCGCTTGCTCGTTGCCGCCGATCGCATAAAACAAACGACCAATGCGCGTGCGTTCGAGAAACAGCCATACCGCAATCGCGACCACGCTCGTGATCAACACCGGAATCGGTACCACCTCCCACAACCGCCCACGCCCCAGCGCCAGAAACGCAGCACTGAACGTACCTTCGGTCTCTTCTCCGCTGGGCAGCGTCATGCCTACCGCAATCGAGCGCCCGCCCGTGGGAATAAGTTGCACGCCGATTACCAGAAACATGCTGCCCAGCGTCGCGAGAATGTCCGGCACCCGCAACTTGACGATCAGCCAACCGTTGAGCAGGCCGACCAGCGCCCCGCCCGCCAGACTGATCAACACCGCCGGCACCGCGCCCCAGCCGAGCACGACCATCACGTAGCTGGCGATCATCAGGCTCATCGCCGCCACAGCGCCAATCGACAGATCGAGGCCGCCGACCGCCATGGTCAACGTCACGCCCAGCGCCAGCAGCGCGACAATCGACACCGATTGCAGGATGCTGAACAGGTTGCCGACGCGCAGAAATGCCGGCTCGGCCACACTGAAAAACACCACGATCAGCGCCAGCAGCCACAGCAGGCCGTAGCGGATCAACCCGTGCAACAGACGCTCGGCGCGTGCCGGCTCGGTCGATAACAGTGAACTTGAATCAGGCACTCGCTCTGCTCCTTGGCGTGGCTTGAGGGGAATGTTCGGTCACGTCGCTGCCGGCCAGTGCGGCGACCAGATCAGCACGATTGAGGCCAGCGCGTGGGTACTCGGCGACCACCGCGTGATCGCGCACCAGCAGGATGCGATCGGCAATTTCCAGCGCTTCATCGACGTCGGCGCAAATCACCAACGTCGCCCGGCCCTTGGCGCTGTCGCGCAGCAGTTGGCCGATGTCGCGGCGAGCACGCACGTCGACGCCTTGAAAGGGTTCATCGAGGATCAATACCCGCCCTTCGCCGAGCAGCCAGCGGCCGAGCACGACTTTCTGTTGATTGCCGCCCGACAGTGCGCTCATCGGCACATCGATACCGGCAGTCTTGATTCCCAGCGCTGCGACTTGCGTTTCGACCGCTGCTGCTTCAGCGCGGTTGCGGATGAAACCGCCGCGGGTAAAGCGTTCAAGAAACGGCAAAGTCAGGGTGCGACGCAAAGAGAAATCCGGCACCAACGATTGACTGGCGCGATCTTCGGCCGCGAAGAACACCCCGCTTTGAATGGCCTGACGTGGCGAGTCCGCACGCCAGTCCGCGCCATCCAGTTGCACGGGGCCCGAGGTGGCTTTACGCAGGCCGAACAGCACCTCGGCGATTTCACTTTTACCGGCGCCCAGCAGCCCGGTCAGCACCACCACTTCATTCTCGTGCAGGCTCAGATCGAACGCGGCGGAGCGCGGCAGAATTTGCATGGCGTTGAGTTTCAACACTTCGCGTCCGGCCACGCGTGGCAGGTAAACATGTTCGGCCAGCGCCTGCCCGAGCATGGCGCTCACCGCTTCCGGCAATTGCCGAGCGGTGAACTCGCCCGCGAACTGGCCATCGCGCAAAACGATGGCGCGATCCGCCACGCGTTGCAGGTCGGAGAGTCGATGGGAGATGTACAGAATCGCCACGCCGCGACTGCGCAAGGTGTCGATCAAACCAAACAAGCGCTGCGCTTCGGCATCGGAAAGCGCCGCCGTCGGCTCATCCAGAATCAGCAGGCGCGGCTGCAAAGCCAAGGCTCGAGCGAGCACCACCAATTGCCGTTCGGCCTGACCGAGATGTTCGATTGGCTGCTCCAGCGGCAAGGTCAAACCCAGCCCGGCGGCGATGCTCGCAGCGCGCTCCAGCAGGCGTTTACGATTGAGCCAGAAGTCCGCGTCCGGCTTGCACAGTTCATCGAGCAGAAGGTTTTCCGCGACGCTCAAACCCGGTGCGATGCCCTCGTTGATCTGTTGATGCACCGCGACAATACCGAAGCGCCGCGCCGACAGCGGCGAACTGAAATGGCGTGGCGCGCCCTCCAGCCAGATCTCGCCAGCGTCGGCGCTCTGGCTGCCCGCGAGAATCTTCACCAAGGTCGACTTGCCCGCGCCATTGGCACCGAGCAGCGCCACCACTTCGGCGGGATAGATGTTGAGGCTGACGGCATCCAGCGCCCGGCTCGCGCCAAATATCTTGCTCAACTCACGCACACGAATCAGTGGCTCGCGAACTATAGCGACCGGCACACTCATACAATTCCTTAGCGGCGATGCGCCAGCGAACGAACCAATCGATCACCCAGGCTTTGCACGCCTTGGACGAGGATCACCAACACCACCACCGTGGCAACCATCACTTCATTGTTGAACCGCTGATAGCCGTAACGAATCGCCAGATCACCGAGCCCGCCACCGCCGATCACCCCGGCCATCGAGGAAAACCCGATCAGCATCACCAACGTCAGAGTGATGCCTGCGAGCAACGCCGGCAGCGCTTCGGGCAACAGCACTTTGAAGATCACATGACCGATGTCGCCGCCCATGGCGAGGATCGCTTCGATGCGCCCCTTGTCGACTTCGTCCAGAGCGTTTTCGACGATGCGCGCGAAGAACGGAAACGCGCCAATGGTGATCGGCACCACGGCGGCGGTGCTGCCCAGCGTTGTGCCGACCACCAGCCGCGTCAGCGGGATCAGGGCAATCAGCATCACCACGAATGGCAGCGAACGGCCGAGGTTGACCACGCCACCCAGCACGGCATTCAAGCGTGGCATCGGCAACAGTCCGTCGCGGCGACTGATAAACAGCAACACGCCCAGCGGCAAGCCGATCAGCAGCGTGAACAGCCCCGCAAGCAAGACCATGTACAGGGTTTCACCGGTGGCGTTGAACACCAGTTGCAGGATTTCATCCCAATTGACCGTGCGGTTCATGAGTGCGCCGCCCGTACGCCGTATTGCTTGAGAAAACTCAGGCCTGGCTCAGCGTGGCCCAGCGGCAAGCCACAGGTCGGCCGCAGCGAAGCGCCCAGTTGCGATTGCGCATCAGCCAGCAGCCTTGGCACCGGCCCGGCTTCGACCAGACGCCCGTTGGCCATGAACGCAGCGTGATCGCAGATCGACTTGACCACCTCCAGTTCATGGGTGATCAGCACGATGGTCACGCCCAGTTGCCGATTGATGTCGCGCAGCAGTTCAAGGATCGACGCGGTGGTTTCCGGATCGAGCGCACTGGTGGCCTCGTCCGAGAGCAAATACGCCGGCTCAGCGGCCAAAGCGCGGGCAATGCCGACGCGCTGTTTCTGCCCGCCGGACAACTGCGAGGGAAAGGCCTGCGCCTTGTCACTCAAGCCAACCAGCTCCAGCAGTTCGCGGACCCGTACGTGGCGCCACGGTTTGCCCACCTTGGCGATCTCCAACGGCACCGCGATGTTGTCGAACACCGTGCGTGAATGCAGCAGGTTGAAGCCCTGGAAGATCATGCCGATGCGCTGGCGCTGCTGGCGCAGTTCACTGACCGACAGCGTCGTCAGGTCAACGCCATCCAGCACAATGCGTCCGCTGTCCGGTCGTTCGAGCAGATTGAGGCAACGCAGCAGCGTCGACTTGCCCGCCCCGCTACGCCCGAGAATCCCGTAGACCGCGCCGTCGGGAATGCTCAGTGAAACCTGATCGAGTGCCGGTTGCGCGGCCGAAGGATAGGTCTTGCTCAACTGCTCGACGGCGATCATGGCTTGCCGCCCGCCACCGGAATCACCGAACCGGCGAAGTTGTCGCTGATGTATTTGGCGACCTCGGGCGACGTCAGGTCCTTGGCCAGTTGCGCAATACGCGGGTCGTGTTCGAGCTTGGGTGTGGTCACCAGAATGTTGGCGTAGGGATTGTGTTCAGCCTTCTCCAGGCCCAAGGCATCCTTGGCCGGCACCAGGCCTGCGTCGAGCGCGTAGTTGCCGTTGATCACGGCCAGATCGACGTCGTCCAGCGAGCGCGGAATCTGCGGCGATTCGATCTCGAGAATCTTCAGCTGTTTCGGGTTCTCGGCGATGTCCTTGGGTGTTGCCTGATCGGCCGCAGGATCGTTGAAGCCGGGTTTGAGCTTGATCAGGCCGTTGTCCTGCAACAGGTACAGCGCGCGGCTCAGGTTGGTGACGTTGTTGGGCACGGCGACGGTGCCTTTTACCGGCACGTCGGCGAAGCTTTTGTGCCGGTGCGAGTAGATGCCCAAGGGCTCGATATGCACCGTGGCGGCCACCGCGAGTTTTTCGCCGAGGGCCTTTTCCTGGGATTTCAGGTACGGCAGGTGCTGGAAGTAATTGGCGTCGACATCACCGTGCACCAACAGCTCATTGGAGTTCACCCCGTTGGGGATCTCGATGACTTTGAGGTTCAGTTGCGGATCGATTTTCTGGATGTACGCCAGAATCTGCGCGTGAGGCACCGGGTCGGCGGCGACGCGCAACGGCTCCAGCGCCTGCGCACCGAACGACGTCACCAGCGCGCCGAGCACGGCCAGGGTCAAACCTGCTTTCTTGATCATGTGCGGAGTCCTTGAGCGAGTGATGAGTCAGGCGGATTTTCGAACGGGCGGCGGTGGCAGCAGCGCATCGGCGTAGAAGCGCTGCGCGACATCCGGATGCGAGCGCAAACGACCCTTGAGGTAGTTCCAGCCGACATCGCGAAACAACGGATTGAGCGGATCACTCGCCGGCCCGCGCGCCTCGCGCAACAGTGCGGTGGGCAGCGGATACAGCGGCACCACAGCGTCGAGTTGCGCACCGAGGAAGAACGCGACAGACAGGCGTTCACTACCCGCCGGTGGCGAAACCACGCGATGCACCGTGGCGCGTAGATAACCGTTGCTGGCCAGTTCGAGCAGTTCGCCGATGTTCACCACCAGGGTGTTCTCGCGCGGCAACGCATCGATCCAGCGGCCCTCTTCGATCTCGACCTGCAAACCGGCCTGCTGGTCTTGCAGAAGGAAGCTGAGGAAACCGGAATCCTTGTGCGCACCGACGCCCTGGTGGCTCGACTCGCTGGACTGGCCGGGATAACGCATCAGCTTGATGTGTTCGTTGGGCTTGTCGCCGTAGAGCTGATCAAACGCATCGGCCCGTAGCGACAGTGCCTGAGCAAACGCACGCAGCAGGCGCAACGACATCCGCGTCATCGCCTCCTGCCATTCGAGCAGCAAAGGTTTCAGTTGCGGCAGTGCCGCCGGCCATTGGTTGGGGCCTTGCAGCCGCTCCCAGAACGGGCTGTTCGCCGTCAATGGCAACGCCTCGCGCTCGGCGCCCAGATCGAACTGCTCACGCAGATCGGGCTGGCCACGGGTGATCTCCGAGGCGGCACGGTTGTAACCGCGAAAGTGCGGTGAATTGATCATACCGACGGCGGTTTTTTCGCTGTCGGGCAAGGCGAAGAATTGGCGAGCGTGTTCCTGTACCTGCTTGAGCAAAGCGCTGTCGATGCCGTGACCGGTCAGGTAGAAGAACCCGACGTCACGGGCGGCGTGGCGCAGGTTTTCGAGAAACTCGTAGCGCTGCTGTGCTGTGCCTTCGAACTGGGACAGGTCCAGCGTCGGTAATGCGGTGATGTCGAGGGTATGCGGCATGATTCACTCCCGTGTGAATCAAACCTGAAAAACCTGTGATCGATTCAGCGTGTGCCGTCATGGCAATCGGGGGTCTATCGGTTTGATGCGTTTTGATTCGTCGTTGCGACAAAACTAAACGATCTTAAAAATGCAGAGCCAATATCTTTTTCGCATTACCTTAGGCCTGATTTCCCCTCACCCCAGCCCTCTCCCGGAGGGAGAGGGAGCCGACCGAGGTGTCTTGCGTTATGCGCCGACCTGAAAAACCGGGTTGGATTCGGTACAAAGCATTCAGGTCGACGTAGCGCTCAAGATCATTCCGATCAGTCCCCTCACCCCAGCCCTCTCCCAGAGGGAGAGGGAGCCGACCGAGGTGTCTATCGCGATACATCGACCTGAACGACCGAGTCGATTGTGGATTCGGCACAAACTGTTCAGGTCGGCGTGATGCTTAACAACAACGCGGTCAGTCCCCTCTCCCTCTGGGAGAGGGTTAGGGTGAGGGAACCAGACGACTCGGTATCAAGCGTCCTGCAACGCACGCGGCCGTTGGCTGCGTTGTTCGGCACTGGCGTCCGGCGCCGGTTGCAACTGGAAGTCGAACTTCAGCTCGGCATAACGCCCCGACACCGCATCTTCACGGAACACCACCTCCCCGACCAACCCTTCACGGGTCGCATAGGCGAAGTCATCCCACAAATATTGATCACCCGACAGATTGATCTGCGTCGTCAGGTGCCGATGCCCCGGTGCGCTGATGAAAAAATGCACATGCGCCGGGCGCTGGCCATGGCGGCCGAGCTGGTTCAGGCATTCCTGGGTCGGCCCCTGCGGGTCGCAGCCATAGCCGGACGGCACGATACTGCGAGCGCGGTAGCGGCCCTCGGCGTCGGTAATGATGCGGCGGCGCAGGTTGTACTCTGACTGGCTCGAGTCGAAAAACGAGTAGGTGCCCTTGGTGTTGGCGTGCCACAGATCAACGGTGGCACCGGCCAATGGTTGGCCGTGAAGATCGAATACCTGGCCTTCAAGGTGCATGACGGTGGCGACGCCCTCTTCGCTGCCGTCATCCATTCGGCATTCACCCTCGCACAGGGGCGCGCCGGCTACGTACAACGGGCCTTCGATGGTGCGTGGCGTGCCGCCGGTCAAGCCGACCTGTGCGTCCTTGGCGTCCTGCAACAGGTCGAGAAAGTGCTCAAGACCGAGGCCGGCAACCAGCAGCCCTGCTTCCGAGCGAGCGCCCAAACGATTGAGGTAGTCGACGGCTTTCCAGAACTCGTCGTCGCTGATTTCGAGGTCTTCGATGATCTTGGCGCTGTCCTGCAAGATGCGCAGGACAATGGTTTTCAGCCGGGAGTTGCCGTCGTCGTTGGTAAAACCGGCGGCTTCTTTGAAGAACGATTGCAACTCGGCGGTGTGGGCAATTTTCACGGTCATGGTGGTTACCTTATCTTGTTGTTTTGTTGGCGCAGTTCTTGAGTTCCAGCACCGTCCCTTGTAGGAGTGAGCCTGCTCGCGATAGCGGTCTGCCAGTTGCCATCGATGCTGAATGAAACACCTCTATCGCGAGCAGGCTCACTCCTACAAGGACCGGGTTGGGTCAGCGGTCGTCGCTGTGGATCGACGACGGATGCCGGCACAGACCATCAACCTCAATGTCCATGTAGGGAAACAACGGCAAAAGCATCAGCGTGTCGTGCAGGGCCTCAACACTCGGCACATCGAACACGCTGTAATTGGCGTAGTGCCCGGCGATGCGCCACAGGTGCCGCCAGACGCCTTCGCGTTGCAGCCGTTGGGCCAGTTCCTTCTCGTCTGCCTTGAGCCGGGTGGCCAGCGACGGGTCCATACGGACAGGCAATTTCACGGTCATTTTTACGTGGAACAACATGCTGGTTCTCCTGATTCAGTGGCGGCGAAAACGCGCCAGACGCTCTTCATCCAGCGTCAGGCCAAGGCCTGGAGTTCGCGGGATGTGCAGGTGGAAATCGCGGTACTGCGGCGTTTCAGTGACGATGTCTTCGGTCAGCAACAACGGGCCGAACAGCTCGGTGTCCCAGGTCAGTTGCCTTAACGTTAGGAAGGCATGCGCCGAGGCCAGCGTGCCGATGGAGCCTTCGAGCATGGTGCCGCCGTACAGCGCGATGCCGGCGGCCTCGGCGATTTGTGCGGTGCGCAATACGGCGCGCGGGCCACCGTTTTTGGCGATCTTCAGGGCGAATACACTGGCAGCGCCGTCGGCCGCGAGGCTGAAAGCATCCTCGACACTTTCGATCGATTCATCGGCCATGATCGGTGCCGGGCTGCGCTGGTTCAGGCGAATCTGCCCGGAGCGGTTGACCCGCGAAATCGGCTGTTCAATCAGGTCGATACCGTTGTCACCCAGTACCTGACAGCCGCGAATCGCCTGGGATTCGTCCCAATACTGGTTAACGTCGACCCGCACACTGGCGCGCTCGCCCAAGGCTTTTTTGATCGCCACGACGTGCTTGAGGTCCTGTTCCAGCGGTTTGGCGCCGATCTTCAATTTGAAGATGCGATGGCGACGGGCTTCGAGCATCTGCTCGGCTTCGGCGATGTCGCAGGCGGTGTCGCCGCTGGCCAGAGTCCAGGCCACTTCGAGGCTGTCACGCACGCGGCCGCCGAGCAACTCGCTGACCGGCAGTCCGAGGCGCTTGCCTTGCGCATCGAGCAATGCGCTTTCGATACCGGACTTGGCGAAGGTGTTGCCCTTGGCGATCTTGTCGAGCCGCTGCATCGCCGCGTTGATGTTATTGGCGTCCATACCCACCAGCGCTGGAGCCAGATGCGCGTCGATATTGGCTTTGATGCTTTCCGGGCTTTCATAACCGTAAGCGAGGCCGCCGATGGTGGTGGCTTCACCGATGCCTTCAATACCATCGCTGCAGCGCAGGCGCAGGATCACCAGGGTCTGTTTTTGCATCGTGTGCATCGCCAGTTTGTGCGGGCGAATGGTCGGCAGATCGACGATGATCGTCGATACGCTTTCAATCAGAATTCTCTGCATGTCTGTGTCCCTTGAAAACGTGATCAACCGAGGTCGCCGCCACCGACCGGCAAAGTCACGCCGGTGATGTACGAGGCGTCATCGGAGGCCAGAAAAAGGATCGCGCCGACCTGTTCGTCGAGGCTGCCGTAGCGTTTCATCAGGCTGCTGTCGAGGGTTTGCGCGACGATTTCCTGATACCAGGCCTGCTCCTGCGCCGACGGTTCGGCGGCATTGCGCGGGATGCGCCGGGGCGGTGCTTCGGTGCCACCCGGCGCGGTGGCGTTGACGCGAATACCGCGCTCGGCGTTTTCGAAAGCCAGGCACGCGGTCAGCGCATTGATGCCGCCCTTGGCCGCGCCGTACGGCACGCGATTGACGCTGCGGGTAGCAATCGATGAAACGTTGACGATGGCGCCGCAACCTTGCTTGAGCATGTACGGCAGCGCGGCGTGGCAGCACCACAGGGTCGGGAACAGCGAGCGGCGCACTTCCGCTTCGATCTGTTCGACTTCGTAGTGCTCGAACGGCTTGGCCCAGATCGTGCCGCCGACGTTATTGATCAGGATGTCGAGTCGGCCGAAGGTGTTGATGGCTTCGGCCATGACCCGTGCACAATCGGCGTATTGCTCAAGGTCAGCAGACAGCGCGAGAACGCCCTCGCCTCGCATTTCGTGAACCAGTTCAGAGCGGTCGACGGCGACGACTTGTGCGCCTTCGTTCAGCAGGCGTTCGCACATACGACGGCCGATACCCTGCGCCGCGCCGGTGACCAGTGCGACCTTGTTGGAGAATCTGTTGTTCATGACAACCTCGAAAGAAGGGTTTCAGGCAGCCGCAGCGGCGAATTTTTCGTAGTAGAAATTCGCGGGAGTGATGCCCTGCTCGCGGATGTATTGGCTGACCGCTTCGACCATCGGCGGCGGGCCGCAGAGGTAGACGTCGACATCGCCTTCATTGAGGTGGCGCGGCTCGATGTGCTGGGTGACGTAACCCTTGAGCGGATGCGCACTCTGCGGGTTGGCCACGCAGGCACCGAAACTGAAATTGGCGATCCGTGCGGCGAAGGACTCGAGACGATCGAGTTCGACCAGATCGAAATCGTTGGTCACGCCGTAGATCAAATGTACGGGGTGCGCACTGCCCTGCTCGGCGATCTTTTCCAGCATCGCGGTGAACGGTGCCAGGCCGGTGCCGCCCGCCAACAACAGCAGCGGCCGCTTGATCTCGCGCAGGTAGAAACTGCCCAAAGGCCCCGCCAGGTTCATGCTGTCGCCGGCCTTGGCCAACCCGGTGAGAAAGCTGCTCATCAAGCCACCAGGCACGTTACGAATCAGAAAGCTGACCTCGCCGTTCTTCTGCAACGAGCTGAAGGAATAAGCGCGGCTCTGCTCACTGCCGGGCACCTGCAGGTTGACGTATTGCCCCGGCAGAAACGCCAGTTTGCTCAGCGCCTCGCCCTTGATCGACAGCGCGATTGTGCTCTCGGACAACTGCCGGACAGCGCTGATCGAGGCCTGGAAATTCGCCTGTTCGGTCTTGCACACTTGCGAGCCGGCCGGCACTCGCACGACGCAATCGCTTTCAGCACGCATCTGGCAGGTCAGCACATAACCTTGCGCCAGTTCGTCAGCACTCAAGGCATCTTCAATGAAGTTGTCGCCCATTTCGTACCGCCCGGCTTCGGCGAAACATTTGCAGGTGCCGCAGGCGCCGTCACGGCAGTCCAGCGGGATGTTGATGCCTTGGCGATACGCCGCGTCGGCCACGGTTTCATGGCCGCCAGCCTCGATGAAACGGGTGACGCCGTCTTCAAAATTAAGCGCGATCTGGAAATTCATGGTGCACCTCGCCGTGTCGACTAGATGTGGTAGATGTCGATGACCTGACGGACGTAATCGTTTTTCAGCACGACTTTCTTGGCCTTGATCAGCGGCTGTTCGCCGCGCAGATCGAGGGTGTAGAAACTGCTGCCGAAGTAGCTGTCGGTGACCTGATAACGAAAGCTCAGGGTGTGCCAGTTGAAGCGCACCAGGCACTGGTCTGCGCTGTGCTCGACGATTTCGATGTTGCTCAGGTTGTGCGAGGTGCGGGTGTCGGGAATGGTCGCGCTGGAGCGCTCGGTCTTGATCCGGAAGATGCGATCTTCGAGGCCGCCACGGTTGCCGTACCAGATCAGCGAGATTTCGCTTTGCGGGTCTTCGGTGAGGGTGTCGTTGTCGTCCCAGGCCGGCATCCAGAAGGTCGCATCGGCGGCGTACAGTTCCAGCCATTGATCCCATTGGCCGTCATCGAGATAGCGCGCTTCGCGGTAGAGAAAATCGCGCACGCTGTCGTAGCGGTTGTTCATCACACGGCCTCCACGGGGATCAGTTGTGGTTCGCTGGCAGCGGCTTTGAGCATGGTTTCCTGCCAGTACTTGTGTTGCAGCACGAACAGGCCTTCGTCTTCGGTGCGCATGCCGGAGAGCAGCGGTTTCAGGTCGATTTCTTCGGCCGCTGCGTCCGCGCCTTCAACCCAGTGGGTGGCGCCACGGGACATGTCGTTCCAGCCGCGCCCGGCGCCATAACCGGTCTGGCACGAGCGAAACTCTTCCAGATCATCCGGCGTGGCCATGCCGCTGACGTTGAAGAAGTCTTCGTACTGACGAATGCGTTTGGCTCGGGCTTCGGCGCTTTCACCTTTGGGGGCGATGCAGTAAATGGTGATTTCGGTCTTGTTGACCGAGATCGGCCGGGCGATACGGATCTGTGAGCTGAACTGATCCATCAAGTACACGTTGGGGTACAGGCACAGGTTGCGTGAGTTCTCGATCATCCAGTCGGCACGGGCCTGACCGAACTCACGGGCCAGTTCGTCGCGACGCTCGTAGGCCGGACGATCTTCGGGGTTGGCCCAGCGTGTCCAGAGCAGCAGATGGCCGTGATCGAACGAGTAAAAGCCGCCGCCCTTCTTCGCCCAACTGCCAGCGCTCATGGTCTTGATCGCCTCACCTGCTTCGCGCTGCTGGCGCTGGTTCTGGGTGGCGGCGTAGTTCCAGTGCACCGAGCTGACATGGTAGCCGTCGGCGCCATTTTCAGCGGTGAGTTTCCAATTGCCTTCGTAAATGTAAGAGCTGGAGCCGCGCAACACTTCCAGGCCTTCTGGCGACTGATCGACGATCATGTCGATGATTTTTGCCGATTCGCCCAAGTGTTCAGCAAGGGATTTCACATCGGCATTCAGACTGCCGAACAGAAAGCCGCGATAGGACTCGAAACGCGCGACTTTGGTCAGGTCATGGGAGCCTTCGCAGTTGAAACCTTGCGGGTATCCAGCCTCGCTCGGGTCTTTGACCTTGAGCAGTTTGCCACTGTTGTTGAACGTCCAGCCGTGAAACGGGCAGGTGTAGCTGGAGCGGTTGCCGGACTTGTGCCGGCACAACATGGCGCCGCGATGGCTGCAGGCATTGAGGAAGGCGTTGAGCACACCATCCTTGTTGCGCGCGATGAAGATCGGCTGGCGCCCCATGGTGGTGGTGAGAAAATCGTTGTTGTTGGGGATCTGGCTTTCGTGGGCGAGGTAAATCCAGTTGCCTTCGAAGATGTGCGCCATTTCCAGTTCGAACAGCCGCGGATCAGTGAACATCTCCCGCTTGCAGCGGTAGGCGCCCTTCTCCTTGTCTTCTTCAAGCATGGCATTGAGGTAGTCGATTCCCAGGGACATGGCCGGGGCCTCCATTGTTATTGTTCAGGCCAGGTCAGATTAGGGAGGCGATGCACGGGGCAATAGCCGAATCCTGCAGATCGCTATCCGTTTTGTGCAGGATGGCGCGGCAGATGATTCGGCGTGTTTCGGAGAGGGTTTTAGCGCTGTGTTTTAGTGGCGGCGTTTGAAGGTCTGCGACGGCAGTTCGCCGTACTGTTGGCGATAGCTTTCGGAGAAGCGACCGAGGTGCAGGAAGCCGTAGTCCAGGGCCAGTTCGGTGAGACTGCGCACCGGGCAACTTGGATCGCTGAGGCAGGTGTGGATGCGCGCCAGTTTGCGCTGGCGGATGTATTGCATCGGCGTGACGCCGAGTTGGCGTTCGAACAAAACGTACAGCGAGCGCGGGCTCATGCTCGCCTGTGCGGCCAGATGTTCGGCCGGCAAATCCAGTTTCAGATTGCGCTCGATGTAATCGACGATGCGCTCGAAGCTGACGTTCGGTGCGCTTAGGCACTCACGGCTGACATTGGTGTTCATCAGCGAGATCAGTTTGCTACCGATGATCTGCGCGTAATGCTCCTGCACCCGCAGCAACGGGTCGCTGGCCTCGGCTTCCTGACAGATCATCGCCAGCAGATTGGTGAAGCCTTCCAGCTCATCGAGCCGATAGTGATTGCGCAGGAAACGGATACCGCTTGCCGGACGCTGCCAGCGCTGCTCGTCGCACACCGATTCAAGCACGCTGACCGGCACCTTGAGGATGAATTTCTCGCAATCATCCGAGTAAGTCAGATCGACCGGATCATCCGGATTGATCAACAGCAACTCGCCCGGCACCAGATGCTGCTCGCGCTTGTGCCCGCGCCACAGGCAATTGCCTTGCAGCAGCACTTGCAGATGGTAAACGGTCTCCAGGGCCACGGAGGTCACGCGTACGCTGCCGCCATAGCTGATGCGGGCCAGATCGAGATTGGCGAGTTTGCGATGGTTGAGGCTGGCTTGCGGGTGGGCGGTTCTGGACAGGCCGATGAAGTGCTGGCCGACGTGCTGATTGACGTAGTCGGAGACGGCATAAGGGTCAGCGTGACGAAACACGCTGCTGCGATCGCTCAGCAGATGGCTGTCCATGGGAGGTGCTCGTTGTTGTCGTTATTTTGGTTTCACGGGGTTTCAGGCATCACGCGTCACAGTACGCCGGAGTGTCAGGGTGGGCAATTGGACGAAGGTTTGGGTACTCGATAATCGAACACTTTTTGTGGATTACAGAGTGTGTTTGAACAACGCCTACACTTGCCGAAGAAATGCCCTACACGCCAAAAAAACCCGATAAAGAAAAATCCTACTTATGACAGTTTTATAAAACAAAAAAAGCCCGCTTCAGTCGAAACTGGAACGGGCTTCCCCCACCTCAACGGCCGTTACTTCAGGTCGTCAAAGTGGTCTCGCAGGAACTCGTAAAAGCGAAATGCTTTAAACAATCTCCATACAAGGCTCAGCGTACGCAGCAAAAGCTTCATACGTTTCGGCCTCCAGGGCTGGGGGCCAAACCTCCGGCAAACTTACCGGATCATGCTTGCCTTCAGCCTGCACGTTAAAGCAGCTAGTGAGGCGGCCGGTTGAAATCCCTCCGAAACATCATTCCGGCACGGGTGCAAAACCGTGTCAAAGGGCATGAAACCGTTTAGTCACCAGCCTGGCCTCACCGCTGCTCGAACAAGTGAGCGCCCGCATCATAACCTTCATTCAAAGGCTTTCAGGAAAAGTAATTTTCTGTTTTGTTAACCATTATTTCTGCCAGCTTTTTCTGGAAATGAAATAGCACAAACAACCAGCTTCATACGAACTTTAACCTTGCAAGGGGGCACAAAGACTCCTACCATGAGCGAACGTTAAAGCAGCTAGTGAAGCAACAAACCTCGGTCGCAACCCAAGGTTTACAAAAGAACCGCCCCGCAAAGGCGGTTTTTTTTTCGTCTGCCTTTTCACTGCACCCACCGATGAAAATCAGATCACAACGCCCGCGCCCACGTCTGACTCACCAGATCCTTGCCAAAGCTGTGAACCGCTTCTTCCTCCACCAGTTCAAACCCGGCCTGCTGATAAATCTTGCGTGCAGCCGTCAGGTTGCTGGTCGTCCACAGGGTCATTTTCTGGTAGCCAATCTGCCGGGCAAAGCGCAGGCACTCCTCGACCAGACGACTGCCAATGCCCAAGCCCCGCGCGCTGGCGTCGACGTAGAGCATGCGCAGTTTGGCAGTGGTGGCGTCCTGGCGGACGATGAACACGGAGCCGATGACCTTGCCGTCCTTTTCCGCAATCCAGCAGCGCTCGCTCGTCGGGTCGTAATCACGCAGGTACTTGGCGACCACCTCCGCCACCAACACCTCGAACTCCGCGTTCCAACCGTATTCGCGGGTGTAGAGTGCCGCTTGTTGTTGCATCACCGTGCCCATGTCGCCGGGCTGCGGATCGCGCAACAGGTAAGTTGAATCCTTGCTGCCCTCCAGCAGTGCCTGGATCAGCGTCATGGCGCCGATCAGTTGTTTTTGCTGCGGTTCAGGCAATCGCTCGAGCATGGCGACGATCTGTTCGCGGGAAGCCTTTTCCAGCGGGACCAGAATTTCGCGCCCGATGTCAGTGAGGTGCAATTGTGCAGCACGGGCATCCGTGGGTGACGGGACTTTTTGGATCAGGCCGCGCTTTTCGAAACCGCTGATGATGCGGCTCATATAACCGGCGTCGAGGCCGAGCATCTGGCGCAGATCAGCGCTGGTCAGGTCACCACGCGAGGCGAGTTCATACAAAATGCGCAGCTCAGTCAGCGAGTAATCGCTTTGCAGCAGATGCTCCTGCAGTACGCCGATCTGATGGGTGTAGAAGCGGTTGAAGCCGCGCACAACGTCGGCTTGTTCGAGGAGATGGCTGCTGGACATGGCAGATACTCAAGTAGTTGCTTAAGGCAACTATATATTTGCCTGAAGCAACCATGTCAACAGAAAGCTATTTGCATTTGGCCAAGACCACCTGACAGGTATCCGGCGTGCCTCCAGACCGACCGGCATAGCGGATGCAGTTGTTCATCGACTTCTGCCGAGCCATGTTCAAACTGGAGCCCCAGGCCAGACCGCCCTCGCCGACCGACGGCAAGGCTTTGGCGTAGCAGGCATCGCCAACACCCGACGGTGGATAGTGTTTTCGGCTGGAACAGCCTGCGTTAAACGTCAGGCTGAGGCCGATCAGGGTAAGCATGCCCCAGAGCGAGCATCGGTTGAGCATCGTATTTCACCTGCCGCCAAAGGGGTCGTGACCTACAGAGTCTAGCCCCCTCACCTGCACAAATCTTCTAAACGCCCTTCACCATTGCGCGGTATTTTATGGAGCCGCACCTTTTAACGCCGAACACTGGAGACTTCGTGGATAAACGCAACTGGATCGATCTTTCCCAGGATGTCGACACCGGGATTGAATCGATTCGCGCTCACTTTGAGGGCCATGCCTACGATCCGCACTGGCATGACAGTTTCCTCGTCGGCGTCACCGAGCAAGGTGTGCAGCAGTTCAATTGCCGCCGCGTGCGCCATCGCAGTACGCCGGGCAACGTGTTCCTGCTGGAGCCGGGGGAAATCCACGATGGGCAAGCGCCGACCGAGGAAGGTTTTACCTATTCGATGCTCTACCTCGATCCGCACTGGCTGGAGCGTGAAATGCACGCGCTGTTCGAAGACGCCCCGGCCGACAGCCAGCCCGGTTTTGCCGACACGCTGAGTCAGGATCCGCGTCTGGCCACAGCGATCAGTCAAGCCTTCCATGCGCTGCATGACGGCGATCTGCGCATCGTCCGGCAGACCGCCGTCGATGGTTTGCTGAGCTCGCTCACGCGCCATCTCGACTGGCGCAAGCGCCAGGTTTTCGATCCGCGCCTGCCATTGGTGGCGCAACTGGCGCGGGATTATCTGCACGCGCACACCTATGAAGATATCGGTCTCGATGATCTCGCGCGGATCTGCGGGGTAGACCGTTTTCGTCTCAGCCGCGCCTTCAAGTCTGCTTTTGGCCTGGCGCCCCACGCGTATCTGATCCAGTTACGGCTGGCCAAGGCGCGGCAGTTGCTGGCCCGGGGTGAAACGCCGGCGCAGGTCGCCAGCGTGCTCGGTTTTGCTGACCAGAGTCATCTGGGCCGCTGGTTCCGCCGCGCCTACCAGCTTACCCCCGCCGACTACCGCAAGCGCTGCTCAAACCTTCCAGACTGATCCACAACGGCTGGCGATCATGGCTTCCTGTGTTTACTTCCAAGGAATCCGCCCATGGCGTCATTATTGCCCTTCCTGCTGTTTGCTTTCGTTGCCTCGATCACGCCGGGGCCGACCAATATTCTGGTGCTGAGCCACAGTTCGCGCCAAGGCTTGCTCGCCACATTGCCGATCATTTTTGGTGCCTGCGCGGCGGCGGCACTGATTGTATTGGTGGTCGGCCTCGGTGCCGGCGAAACCTTGCTGCGCTACCCGCGCGTGCAGCAAGCGATGGCCTGGGGCGGTGTGCTCTGGTTGAGCTGGCTGGCGTGGCAGATCTTTCGCAGTGCGCCGCCGTCGCTGGACCCGACGGATACGCAGGAAGAGGGTTTCAGCGTGCTCGGCGCGGCGATGCTGCAACTGGTCAACCCCAAAGTGTGGATGATGGCTGTGGCGGTGGTCAGCGTGTTTGTCGGCGGTGGTGACAAGACCCTGCGGCTGCTGGTGTTGTCGCTGGCGTTTCTGCTGGTGTCGTTGCCATGCATGACGTTGTGGGCGTTGCTGGGTGTGGGCAGTGCGCGATTGATGGGGTCGCCGAAAGCGTTCAAGCGGATGAACGCGACGCTTGCCTTGTTACTGCTGCTCTCGGCATGGCTGACCATCCTGAAATAACTCCACTGTAGGAGCTGCCGAAGGCTGCGATCTGTTGATCTTGATCTTAAAAAACAGAATCAAAAGATCGCAGCCTTCGGCAGCTCCTACATAGCGCTTCAATACCATTTCATCAGGGTGAGGTGGCCTGCCGATACTCGCGCGGAGTAAACCCGGTAGACGCCTTGAACTGGCGGGTGAAAGCGCTGTGATCGGTGTAGCCGCATTGCAGCGCCACATCGGTAATCGGCAGGTCGGTGTGTAGCAAGCGGTGCGCGTGTTCGAGGCGCACTTTCTGGATCATCTGCCGTGGCGTCAGGTGGAACACCCGTTTGCAGTAACGCTCCAGTTGCGCGACTGAAATACCGGCGATGCGGGTCAGTTCACCGAGGGTCACGCGTCGATTGAAATTCGCGCGGATGTGCTCATCGACTGCCGCCAGCCGCTCGAATGCCGGGTGCGTTTCACTGGCCGATTGCAGGTCCACGGAAATCCCCGCCAGGCCAATGATCACGCCGTCACGGTTGTACAGCGGCTGCTTGTGCGTCAGGCACCAACCCGGTTCACGACTGCCGTACAGATGCAACTCCAGTTGATCCTCCAGCACAAAGCCCTCCTCCAGCACCTTGCGATCCTGCTCGGTGTAGCCTGGCCCGAGTTGCGCCGGGAACACCTGCGCGCTGGTCTTGCCCAGTAACGGACGCAAATCCTTCAAGCCACAGCGCTGCACCAGCGTGCGATTCGCGAGCACGTAACGGGCCTGCACATCCTTGATGAAAATCGCCGCGTTAGGGATCACATCGAGCATCGGCAACAACAGCGCCGCACCGGCCAACAACTCCTCCAGTGTCTGCGGACGATGCCCATCAACGCCTTGAGACAGGATCGAAAACGCCTGTTGCATCAAAGATTCCTCTCGTAACGTGGATGGACGAAGCGCCCGCCATGCGGCCTTCGCGTGCAGATTGCAGCATCGCTCAAGACCTGTCGAGGGCCACGTTTCACCAGTGCGATTGTGCTGATTTCGTCATCGAAGCCACCGCAAAACATCAATCGCCACACCATCGATGAGTTCAAAGTCTGGCCGTCCCAGTGACACAACTGCCTATCCAATAACTCACAAGAAGGCGATGCCATGTCAGGCCAAGGCAAGTTCAAAAAACAGCTTTCACTGATCGACCTCACATTTATCGGGCTCGGGGCGATCTTCGGTTCCGGCTGGTTGTTCGCGGCCAGTCATGTGTCCGCCATTGCCGGGCCGGCGGGGATTTTCTCCTGGCTGCTGGGTGGTTTTGCCGTGTTGTTGCTGGGCATCGTCTATTGCGAGCTGGGCGCGGCATTACCGCGTGCCGGCGGCGTTGTGCGCTATCCGGTTTACTCCCACGGGCCGCTGCTCGGCTACTTGATGGGCTTCATCACTCTGATCGCATTTTCCAGTCTGGTGGCGATTGAAGTGGTTGCCTCGCGCCAATACGCGGCGGCATGGTTTCCCGAGCTGACCAAGGCTGGTTCTGGCGATCCGACGATTCTCGGCTGGCTGGTGCAGTTCGGGCTGTTGTGCGTGTTTTTCCTGCTCAACTACCGCAGCGTGAAAACCTTCGCCAAGGCCAACAATCTGGTCAGCGTGTTCAAGTTCATCGTGCCGCTGCTGGTGATCGGCGTGCTGTTCACCTTCTTCAAACCGGCGAATTTCCAAGTACAAGGTTTCGCCCCGTTCGGCTTGTCCGGTATCGAAATGGCGGTGTCGGCGGGCGGTGTGATTTTCGCTTACCTGGGGCTGACGCCGATCATCTCGGTGGCCAGTGAAGTGAAGAATCCACAGCGCACCATTCCCATCGCACTGATCCTCTCGGTGCTGCTGTCGACGTTGATTTACGTGCTGCTGCAAATGGCCTTTCTCGGCAGCATCCCGACCGAAATGCTCGCCAATGGCTGGGCCGGTATCAGCAAGGAATTTTCCCTGCCGTACCGCGACATCGCCTTGGCACTCGGTGTGGGCTGGCTGGCGTATCTGGTGGTCGCCGATGCGGTGATCTCGCCGAGCGGCTGCGGCAACATCTACATGAACGCCACCCCGCGAGTGATCTATGGCTGGGCGCAGACCGGCACCTTCTTCAAAGTCTTCACCCACATCGATGAAAAGTCCGGCATTCCGCGTCCGGCGCTGTGGCTGACCTTTGCCCTGTCGGTGTTCTGGACCCTGCCGTTCCCGTCGTGGGAAGCGCTGATCAACGTGGTTTCCGCTGCGCTGGTGTTGAGCTACGCCGTAGCCCCTGTGACCGTGGCCGCGCTGCGCCGTAATGCGCCAGACATGCCACGGCCGTTCCGGGTCAAATGCATGGGCGTGCTCGGGCCGGTGTCATTCATCATCGCCGCGCTGATTGTCTACTGGTCGGGCTGGAACACTGTGTCGTGGCTGCTCGGCCTGCAAATCCTGATGTTCGTTGTGTATCTGCTGTGCGGTCGTTTTGTGCCGAGCGCTCACCTCAATCTGGCCAGCCAAGTGCGCTCCTCGGCGTGGTTGATCGCCTTCTACGCGGTGACCATCGTGCTGTCGAAGCTCGGCACCTTTGGCGGCCTCGGCATCCTCGCACACCCGTTCGACACCATCGGCGTCGCTGCTTGCGCCACCGGCATTTATTACTGGGGCGCCGCGACCGGCGTGCCGGCGCATCTGCTGCGTCTGGAAGAGGACGACGAGGAAAGCGAAGTCGCCGCCCACGCCTCGACCGTGTCTGCGCGCCCTGCCGGCGCCTACTGAAATCACCTAAAGGAATCTATCCATGAAAAAACTACACGTCATTGATTCCCACACCGGCGGTGAACCCACGCGTCTGGTGATGACAGGCTTCCCCGATCTGCCCGGCAACAGCATGGTGGAAAAACGCGATGCGCTGCGCACTCAGCATGATCAATGGCGCCGCGCCTGCCTGCTGGAGCCCCGTGGCAATGATGTACTGGTCGGCGCGTTGTATTGCGCGCCGGTCTCGCCGGACGCCACGTGCGGGGTGATTTTCTTCAACAACGCCGGTTATCTGGGCATGTGCGGCCACGGAACGATTGGTCTGATCAACTCGTTGCAGTACCTGGGGAAAATCGAACCGGGCGTGCACAAGATCGACACCCCGGTCGGCCCGGTCAGCGCCACTTTGCATGGCGACGGAACCGTCACCTTGGGCAACGTCCCCGCTTATCGCCACCGCAAACAGGTACCGGTGGATGTGCCGGGTTACGGCCGCGTGTTGGGCGATATCGCCTATGGCGGCAACTGGTTCTTCCTCGTCTCCGAGCACGGTCAGACGCTGACGATGGACAACGTCGAACACCTCACGGCGTACACCTGGGCGATGCTCAAAGCCCTCGAAGACCAAGGCATTTTCGGCGAAGACGGTGCCGTCATCGATCACATCGAACTGTTCGCCGATGACGATCGGGCCGACAGCCGCAACTTCGTCATGTGCCCTGGCAAAGCCTACGACCGCTCCCCTTGCGGCACCGGCACCAGCGCCAAACTCGCCTGCCTTGCGGCCGACGAAAAACTGCAACCCGGCGCAACCTGGGTGCAGGCGAGCATCACCGGCAGCCAGTTCGAAGGCCGCTTTGAATGGCATGGCGAACGCATCCGCCCGTTCATCACCGGCCGTGCCTACATGACCGCCGACAGCACGTTGCTGATCGACGAAGCAGACCCGTTCGCGTGGGGCATCTGAGCCGCCGCGCTGACTTTTCACCTCAATTTGAACGATGTGCCAAGGAGTTAAAGCAATGAGCGACAACATCTTCACCGGTTGCATGCCGGCCCTGATGACCCCATGCACCGCCCAGCGCAAACCGGACTTCGACGCGTTGGTGGCCAAGGGTCGCGAGCTGATCGATGTCGGCATGAGCGCCGTGGTTTATTGCGGTTCGATGGGCGACTGGCCGCTGTTGACCGAGGCTGAACGGCAGGAAGGCGTGGCGCGCCTGGTCTCTGCCGGGATTCCAACGATTGTCGGAACCGGCGCGGTGAATTCCCGTGAAGCGGTTTCCCATGCAGCGCACGCGGCGAAAGTCGGCGCGCAGGGTTTGATGGTGATTCCGCGCGTACTGTCCCGTGGTGCTTCGCCGGCCGCGCAAAAAGCCCACTTCGCCGCGATTCTGCAAGCCGCGCCGAACCTGCCGGCAGTGATCTACAACAGCCCCTACTACGGCTTCGCCACCCGCGCCGACCTGTTCTTCGAACTGCGCCGCGAGCACCCGAACCTGATCGGCTTCAAGGAGTTTGGCGGTGGCGCCGACCTGCGTTACGCCGCCGAAAACATCACCTCCAAAGATGAAGACGTGACCCTGATGGTCGGCGTCGACACCCAAGTGGTGCACGGTTTCGTCAACTGCAACGCCACCGGCGCGATCACCGGTATCGGCAACGCGCTGCCCCGCGAGGTGCTGCAACTGGTCGCGCTGAGCAAGCAAGCGGCCAAGGGTGATGCCAAGGCCCGTCGTCAGGCGCGGGAGCTGGAATCGGCGCTGGCCGTGTTGTCGTCGTTCGATGAAGGCTGCGACCTGGTGCTGTATTACAAACACCTGATGGTGCTCAACGGCGACAAGGAATACACCCTGCACTTCACCGAAACCGATGCGTTGAGCGATTCGCAGCGGCGTTATGCCGAGAAGCAGTACTCGCTGTTCCGTCACTGGTACGAGAACTGGTCGGCGGAACAGAGCTTCGCCTGACACTTCAGCCTCACCTGCCGCGATGCGTAGTGCTACGCGGCAGGCATTTCCCTTTTCATCAGGAAGACACCATGACTCTGACGGGCCACATGCTGATCGGACAGCACTCGGTTGCGGGCAATCGCGCCGCCATTCGCGGGATCAATCCGGCCACCGATGAAGCGCTGCAACCAGCGTATGCCGGTGGATCGGCCGAGCATGTCGAACAGGCCTGTGCTCTGGCTTGGGCAGCGTTCGATGTTTATCGCGAAACTACCCTGAATGTCCGCGCCGAATTTATCGAAAGCATTGCCAAGGAAATCGAAGCCCTCGGCGATGAACTGATCGAGCGTGCCCACACCGAAACCGGCCTGCCGCGTGCGCGTTTATTGGGCGAACGCGGGCGCACTTGCCAACAATTAAGAATGTTCGCCCGCACGGTCCGCGCTGGTGAGTGGCTGGATGTGCGCGTCGATAGCGCGCAACCGCAGCGCCAACCACTGCCGCGCGCGGATCTGCGTCAACGGCAGATTGCACTGGGGCCGGTTGCGGTGTTCGGCGCGAGCAATTTCCCGCTGGCGTTCTCCGTGGCCGGCGGTGACACCGCATCGGCGCTGGCCGCCGGTTGCCCGGTGATCGTCAAAGCGCACAGTGCGCATCCCGGCACCAGCGAACTGGTCGGCCGCGCAGTCGCTCGGGCGGTAAAAACCTGTGGTTTGCCGGAAGGCGTGTTCTCGTTGCTGTACGGTTCCGGCCGCGAAGTGGGCATTGCGCTGGTCACTGATCCACGGATCAAAGCAGTGGGTTTCACCGGCTCGCGCAGCGGCGGTCTGGCATTGATTCAAGCGGCGCAAGCACGGCCCGAGCCGATTCCGGTATACGCGGAAATGAGTTCGATCAATCCGGTGCTGCTGTTTCCTGCGGCGCTGGAGAATCGCACGCAGGCGTTGGCTGAAGGGTTTGTGGCGTCGCTGACGCTGGGCGCGGGCCAGTTCTGCACAAATCCGGGCTTGGTGATTGCCTTGAAAGAACCGGCGCTGGACAGATTCATTGGCGCCACCACCGAAATTATTCAACGCAGTCCGGCGCAAACGATGCTCACACCGGGCATCTTCAGTGCTTACGAATCTGCCGTGAATGCGCTGGCCGAGAATGCCAGTGCGAACATCGCGGGTGTTGGTCTAAGCGGCAACGGCCCGAATCAATGTCAGGCCCGTGTATTCGTGACCGAAGCCGCCGACTTTCTCGCCGATCACCGCCTGCAAGCTGAAGCCTTCGGTGCAGCTGCATTAATTGTGCAATGCGAAAGTGAAACTGAAATCCGCCAGGTCACCGAACATCTGGAGGGCCAGTTGACCGCGACATTGCATCTGGATGAGCAAGACCTGGAACAGGCACGCGACCTGCTGCCGACACTGGAACGCAAGGCCGGTCGGTTGCTGGTCAACGGCTGGCCCACCGGCGTCGAGGTGTGTGACGCAATGGTTCACGGCGGGCCGTTCCCGGCCACCTCAGACTCGCGCACTACATCCGTGGGTACAGCGGCAATTCTGCGTTTTCTGCGTCCGGTCTGCTATCAGGACTTCCCGGAGAACTTGCTGCCTGAAGCGTTGAAACATGACAACCCGCTGCAATTGCGACGTCTGCTCGATGGGCAAAGGGAAGCGCAGTACCATGACCAATAACGTCTCCCACGACATTGCTGTGGTCGGCGCCGGCATCATCGGCGTCGCCTGCGCACTGCGTCTGGCGCGCCAGGGATTGCGTGTGGTGGTGATTGATCAGCAGCCACCCGGCCACGGCGCCTCGTTCGGCAACGCCGGGCATCTGGCGACCGAGCAGGTGTTTCCAATTGCCGACGCGTCCATCCTCAAGCGCCTGCCAGCCATGCTGCTGGATCCGATGGGGCCATTGCGGCTGGACTGGAAATACCTGCCGCGCGCCTTGCCGTGGTTTACCCGGCTGTTGCTGAATCTGCGCCCGGCGCCTTTTCAGAATACCGTAGCAGGCTTGCGCGCCCTGAATGAAAGCAGTCTGGAGGCCTGGCAGCGCTTGCTCGCCGACATCCAGCGGCCGGACCTGCTGAAGATCGATGGATCGTTACTGGTATTCGAGCGCCCCGAATCGCGTCAGACCATCCAGGCATTACAGGCCCGGATGCATCAGCAGCAAGTGCCGGTCGACCTCTGGCAGGCCGGCGCCATACGCGACACCGCGCCGCAACTCAGCGAACAGATTCAGGGCGGCTTGTTCTTTCCGCGCACCGGGCACTTCATCGACCCGTATCGCGTGGTGTGTGAATTGGTCGAAGCGGCCAAGGCCAGCGGCGTGAGCTTCGTACAGCAGCAGGTTCAGGGTGGCTATGTGCAAGAGCACGGGGTGATGCTGACCACCGGCAATGGCGGTCTGACTGCACGCCGCGTGCTGATCGCCTGTGGCGCACATTCGGCGAAACTCACCGCCGCCCTCGCCGGCAAAAAAGTACCGCTGGACACCGAGCGCGGGTATCACCTGATGCTGCCTCAGGAACACGACCGACTGCCCTTCCCCGTGACCTCGCTGGAACGCAAGTTCATCATGACGCCGATGTCCGAAGGGTTGCGTCTGGCCGGCACCGTTGAGTTCGCCGGGCTGGAAAAGCCACCGAGCATGGAACGCGCGTGGCAGTTGCATCGGTTGAGTCAGGGCTTGTTTCGCCAGGATCTGAGTGCTGAAGCGGCGACGCCGTGGATGGGTTTTCGACCGTCGTTACCGGATTCGTTGCCGGTGATTGATCAGGTGTGTGAGGGCAAGGTGTTGCTTGCGTTCGGGCATCAGCATCTGGGGCTGACACAGGCGGCGGTGACAGCGGAGATGGTGGTGCGGATGGCTCGGCCAGCAACGACGCATCAGGTGACTGATCTGACGGCAGATGAACGCTTCAGACTCGATCGTTTCTGAACGGCGGGTGCCGATGTGATTGAGCGTCTGCCCTCAAGTGATCGGTTGTAACGCTTCTATCAGCGCTCCTGACAACATTGCAACTAGCCGTTCCGCAGGGAGCATCAGCTCCCCTTTTCATACAGCGCCAATATCATCAACCAGACATTGTTCCCACGGCGGACAAGGAGACCACGCGTCTAAAAGCTTATCGATGAACAGGCGGATCTTGGGCGAAAGATGTCGTTTGCTGGGATAGATGATCCGGATGGGTTCTGCGGCCTCAGCGTATTCTTCGAGCAGTTGAACAAGCTTGCCGCTGCGTAGTTGGTGGCTCACTACGTACGACGGCAGTGTCGCAATACCCAAGCCCGCCATCGCGCACTCATGCAGCGCTTCCGCGCTGTCCATCTGTAGCCGCCCACCTTGAGTAAAGGCAACCGCTTGGCCGTCTACTCGAAAATTCCATGGAAGTAATCGTCCCCCGCTGACGAAATGCAGACATTCGTGCGTGGACAGTTCTTCGGGCGTTTGCGGCCGTGGATGCTCAGCCAGATAGTGGGGTGAAGCACAGGTGATCATCTGCTGGTACGCCACGGTGCGTGTCAGCAATCGAGAATCCTCTTTCGGCGGGCCAATTCGCATGGCCAGATCAAACCCCTCATCAATGAGGTCTACCAGTCGGTCGGAAAACGTAACGTCGACACTTAGCGAAGGCCAGTCCTTCAGACAGCATTCGATATGCGGGAGAACGTGAAGCCTACCCAGTGCGACCGGCAGACTCATACGCAATCGCCCACTGGGTGTCGAGCGACGAAACGCCAGTGCATCTTCGACATCGTCAAGATCTTGAAGGATGCCAACGCAGCGCTCGTAGAGAACCTGACCGTCGTCCGTCAGGCTCAGACTGCGGGTTGTGCGGTTGAGTAACCGCACTTGCAATCGAGCTTCCAGCCTGACAATCGATTTACCCACTGCCGAACGAGTGAGACCTAATTGCTTGGCAGCTGCGGTAAAGCTTCCGGCATTTACAGAACTCACAAAAGCCGCGATGTCGTTCAGGTTATGAATTTCCATACTTCCTCACTCGATCAACGTTCGGGCGCCCCGGCACTCGCTATGGGGAACCCTATTCCCCAATCAAGAGAATAGTATCTCAATTAGCTAATCCAACGCCCTCCTTCAATCGAGATCACTATGAATACGAAAGTAAAAGCAGCCGTTCAAACCTGGGCCAACAGCCTGAGCGATTTGATACCTGTCCTCAAAGGCATTGATACCACCACGAAAATGAGCGATATCCGCGACGCCTACGCAGGAATGCTCGCGCAAAATCCAGCGCCCACCGGCGTCAGGTTCGAAGCAGTCGACATGGGCGGTGTTCCAGGGACCCTGGTGACACCCGATGAAGTCAAGACCGACGCAGTTGTGATGTACATCCATGGCGGGGCGTATATTGTCGGCCGTCCAGATGGCTACCACGGCATTGGTGGCAACTACGCGAAAATGCTGGGTGCTCGTGTATACATGCCTGACTACCGCCTGGCCCCGGAGCACAAATTCCCCGCATCCATCGACGACACACTGCGCGCCTACGAATGGTTGCTTGAGCAGAAAATCCCGGCTGAAAAAATCGCGTTTTCCGGCGAGTCGGCTGGCGGCGCAATGGTAGTAAGCGTGATGGTGGCGGCCAAATCCAAAGGGCTTGCGTTACCTGCGGTGGGTTCTTCGATCTCGCCTTGGGCAAATCTCGAACACACCGGCGCCTCTATGAGCAACCGTGAGGGCCTGGATCCGCTGAATTCCAAGCCTGTTCTGGATATTCTTGCCAGAACATTCCTTGGCGAGACACTGGCCAACCATCCTCTGGCATCGCCGGTTTTCGCGGACGTCACTGGACTCCCACCCATTCTGATTCAGATTGGCGAGAACGAGCTGATGCTGAGTGACGCGATGCGGCTTGCCACCCATCTGGCGGACAACCGTGTCCGAGTCAATCTCGAGGTATGGCCTGCCATGTTCCACGCCTGGCACTTCTACTCTGCCATGCTGCCAGAAGGTCAACAGGCAATGGAGAGCTCAGTACGTTTCATTGAGGCGGGTCTGGCCGAAGCCAATCGCTGAGTAGAAACTCAGACTGCGGGAGCTTTTCAGTTCCCGCAATTCTGTCTTCAATAGAGCGTCGGCAAGGCAAAACAAGTAAAGAGCGATTGACCGGTTACGTTGCCCGCCGCACTAATCGTAAAACGCCTCAACCAACACCCGGCTGCCGACAAAAAAACTGTCCGCCACCAAGCGCAACGGCTGCACATCCAGGTCACTTGCCTTGTCGCCAATCAACTGCTGAAAATGCCGATACACCGCTGCGTACTCACCCTCCTCCGACACCGCCTGGCGCACACCGTCAATGCTCAACAGCGCACCACCGTTATCCAGGCGCAACATGCCTTCAGCGCAACGCACCTCGATACTCCACAGCTCATCATGGCCATGGTCGAAGTCGAACTCCGCACGCACATCGAGTTGATGCGCATCAGCCATTTTGATCGACGCAGCAATCGGCGATTGGCAGTTGTTCGGTACGCGCAGCTCAGCGGATTCGACAAACAGCGGCAGCTTCAGCAGATGGGTGACGATCGACAAGGCATTGATGCCCGGATCAAATACGCCGAGACCGCCGGGTTGCCAGATCCAGGTCTGCCCGGGGTGCCATTTGCGTACATCTTCTTTCCAGTCGATCTGCACGCTTTGCAGCGTGCGCGAGGCGAGCCAGTCGCGCGCGGCTTCGATACCGGGCGCATAGCGTGAATGCCAGGCAAACAAGGCGCTGACGCCCTGCTCTGCTGCCTGATCAACCAAGGCCAATGCCTCACCCAAAGTGGCACACGGTGGTTTTTCCACCAACACGTGTTTGCCGGCGGCCAGCGCTTGCTGCACCAGGGCAAAACGACCTTGCGGCGGCGTGCAGAAGGCAATCGCGTCAACCTGCGGACCGTTTTCCAGCAGCTCGCTCAACGAACGGAAATTTTCGACACCGGGGCAAGGCTGGCCTTGGGTAGCGACGGAGACCAACTGGAAAGCCGGATTGGCGAGGATCGCCGGGACGTGTTGATCCTGGGCAATCTTGCCGTAGCCCACCAGACCGAGACGGATTGGTTGCATCAATGACTCCTGTTTTGATTTTGTTGTCGTCAGTGAACCGGGAGATTACCTGCAAACGCCACCAGCGTCTGTCCGCGCAATGTCACAACAACGCACAGGATCAGGCAAGGATTGCACAGGAATGCACTAGTGCCCGCAGCGCTGGAAAAGAAACAATGCCTTACGACAAACCGATCGAGGATGTTCCCATGCTTGTACAAGCCTACGGCGCCCACGCGGGCGACAAACCCCTTGAACCGATGCAGATAAACCGCCGCGCGCCGGCCGCCCATGATGTGCAGATCGATATCGCCTTTTGTGGCATCTGCCATTCGGATCTGCACCAGGTGCGCGCGGAATGGGCCGGTACACAATTCCCATGCGTACCGGGGCATGAAATCGTCGGTCGCGTTTCCGCCGTCGGCGCACATGTGTCGGACTATAAGGTCGGTGATCTGGTCGGCGTCGGTTGCATCGTCGACAGCTGCAAACATTGCGATGACTGCGAAAGCGGTCTGGAAAACTATTGCGACGGCATGATCGGCACCTACAACTTCCCGACCGCGGATGCGCCGGGCTGGACGCTGGGCGGCTACTCGCAAAACATCGTTGTGCATGAACGCTACGTGTTGCGCATCCGTCATCCTGAAGCGCAACTGGCCGCCGTCGCACCGCTGCTGTGCGCGGGCATCACCACCTACTCGCCGCTGCGTCACTGGAATGCGGGACCGGGCAAGAAAGTCGGCGTGGTTGGCATCGGTGGCCTCGGCCACATGGGCATCAAACTGGCTCACGCTCTGGGCGCCCACGTTGTCGCATTCACTACCTCTGAATCCAAACGCGAAGCGGCCAAAGCGCTTGGCGCCGATGAGGTTGTGGTGTCGCGCAATGCCGAAGAAATGGCCGCACACGCCAAGAGCTTCGACCTGATCCTCAACACCGTCGCCGCGCCGCACGATCTCGATGCATTCCTGGTGCTGCTCAAGCGCGATGGTGCGTTGACGCTGGTCGGCGCGCCTGCGACGTCGCATCCTTCGCCGAACGTGTTCAACCTGATCATGAAGCGCCGCACGATTGCCGGCTCGATGATCGGCGGCATTGCCGAAACTCAGGAAATGCTCGATTTCTGTGCCGAGCACGGCATCGTTTCCGACATCGAACTGATCCGCGCCGACCAGATCAACGACGCCTACGAGCGCATGCTCAAGGGTGACGTGAAGTATCGTTTCGTGATCGACAACGCAACGTTGGCGGGCTAAGCGCAAACGGCTGATTGGCAGCAAGGTGTTGCCAGTCAGCCGTTGAATTCCGTCGCTGGGATTTGACAGGCCCGGCGATGCTCGCCAGAGTCGCACCCCTTTGCCTGCCATCAGGCCGCAGGATTGTGTTGAACAGGGGTTGCCGTTGAACGAACAGACATTGTCCATGCGCCTTGAGCGCGTGGCTGCACACGTGCCGGCCGGCGCGCGGCTGGCCGATATCGGCTCGGATCACGGCTATCTGCCGGTGGCGCTGATGCGCCGTGGCTTGATCGCAGCAGCCGTGGCGGGTGAAGTCGCGTCCACGCCGTTCCATGCGGCCACACGCACCGTGCGCGAGAATGATCTGCAACAGCACATCAGCGTGCGCTTGGCCAATGGTCTGGCAGCAATCAAACCTGACGACGGCATCACCGCCATCACGATCTGCGGCATGGGCGGCGAAACCATCCGCGACATCCTCGACAACGGCAAGGCCCACCTCAACGGCCAGGAACGTCTGATCCTGCAACCCAACGGCGGCGAACAACCGTTGCGCCATTGGCTGATGGAAAACGGCTACCGCATCCTCAGCGAAGAGCTTCTGCGGGAAAACCGCTTCGACTACGAAATCATCGTCGCCGAACGCGCCGAACCGGTGACCTATACCGACCAGGAGCTGTATTTCGGCCCCTTGCAGATGCAGGCCCGCAGCCCCGAGTTTCTGCGCAAATGGCAGCACAAACTTCACCATAAGCAGAAGACGCTGAGCCAGCTCGCCCATGCTCAACAAAGCCTGCCAGAGCAAAAGTTGCAAGACCTCAAACAACAGACACGCTGGATTACCGAGCTGCTGGCCTGAGCGCCAGCGTTACTCACTGAGACGGCGCGTGCACAGCATGACTGCTCGCGCGCCCTAACTTGATACACCGCATCACAAATGATGTACCTCAAACCCCATTTATCAACTCCCACCCTCCTCTTAAAGTTCTCTCCAACAGCCGCCCATCACTTCGACGGGCCAGCGACTGGAGAGTCCTCAAATGCCTTTCATCAGCGTACGCATCACCCGTGACGGCGTGACCCGGGAACAGAAAGCCCAGGTCATCAAAGAGATCACCGAAACGATGCAGCGGGTGCTGCACAAGGATCCGAAACTCACCCACATCGTGATCGAGGAAGTCGACACCGATAACTGGGGTTACGCCGGCATCACCACCACCGAATATCGCCAACAGTTGGCGGACTCGCAGTCATGAGCCGGGCCGTGAAAATCGATTTCGTCTCGGATGTCGTTTGCCCCTGGTGCGCGTTGGGTGCTACCGCTCTGGAGCAAGCGATCCGGAATCTGGCGGGCGAAGTCGACGTGGAGCTGACCTACAAACCGTTCGAACTGAACCCCGACATGCCCGCCGAAGGTGAACACGCCATCGAGCACATGATGCGCAAATACGGGCGCAGCGCTGAGCAAGTGGCGGATCGCAACGCGATGATCATCGAACGCGGCGAGCAGATCGGTTTTCACTTCGACCTGGAAAAGCGCAGCCACTTCCACAACACCTTCGACGCCCATCGATTGCTGTTCTGGGCCGCCACACAAGGACGTCAGCGTGAGTTGAAGCAAGCCTTGCTCAAGGCCTACTTCACTGACGGCATGAACTCGAACGACCACGCCACGCTGGTGACACTGGCAGGCGCAGTCGGGCTCGACAGCCAGCGTGCGCGGGAGATTCTGGCCAACGCTGAATTCAGCCAGGCCGTGCGCGAACTTGAACGGTTTTACCAGCAGCGCGGCATCGATTCGGTTCCGGCCATGGTCCTTGATGACAAACAGGTCATCCCCGGTTCCCAGTCCGTCGCTTATTACGAGCAAGCGTTACGTCAAGCCGCGCAGATTGCGGCTCACGCCTGACTTCCGAAATCCGTTTATTCAAACCATCCAGATTGCATGAGGAAACATCATGAGCACGTCCAAAAAAGTTGTAGTGATCACCGGCGCCTCGCAAGGCATTGGCGCAGGTCTGGTCAAGGGTTTCCGTGAACGCGGCTATCAGGTTGTCGCGACCTCGCGCTCGATCAAACCGTCCACCGACCCGGATATTCTCGCCGTCGCCGGTGACATCGCCGACCCGCAGACCGCCGAGCGCGTGATCCGCGAAGCCGTTGCTCGCTTCGGGCGCATCGACACGCTGGTCAACAATGCCGGGATTTTCGTCGCCAAGCCTTTCACCGAATACAGCAAGGAAGACTACGCACAAGTGGTAGCGACCAACATGAGCGGCTTCTTCCACATCTCGCAATTGGCCATTGCCGAAATGGAGAAAAACGCCAGCGGCCACATCGTCAGCGTCACCACCAGCTTGGTCGATCATGCGATTGATGGCGTGCCGTCGGTGCTCGCTTCGCTGACCAAGGGTGGCATCAACGCGGCAACCAAGTCGCTGGCCATCGAGTACGCCAAGCGCGGCATTCGGGTCAATGCGGTATCGCCGGGCATCATCAAAACGCCGATGCACGGCGAAGAGACCCACGCTGCCCTCGGCAGCTTGCATCCGGTTGGTCACATGGGCGAAATCGACGACATCGTGCAAGCGATCCTTTACCTGGACAGCGCGAACTTCGTGACCGGCGAAATCCTCCATGTCGATGGTGGTCAAAGCGCTGGCCATTGATACCTCCACGCAGCACTGCCGGTGTGTACCGGCGGTGCCGCTTCATGAGATAAGCCTGAGAATGAACCGTCAGTTGATCCTCGGTGTACTCACATGAAGCGCCACTTTGAAGACTTGCAGTTAGGCAGCATCGAACTCTTTTGCCTCGCCGCTGAAGCCGGCAGTTTCACCGCCGCCGCGCAGCTCGCCGGTGTAACTCCGGCCGCCGTGAGCCGGTCGATTCTTCGCCTCGAAAAAAGATTGGGTTCACGCTTGTTTGCCCGCACCACGCGCAGCATTCGCTTGACCGAGGCTGGTAGAAACTTTTTCGTCCAGTGCAGCCAGGCCCTGACCCAACTGGTCGAGGCGCAACAAGAAGTCATGGGCGCACAGTCATCACCGTCCGGTCAGTTGCGCATCAGCCTGCCCACCACTTACGGGCATCACCGTATCCTGCCGCTGCTCCCCAAATTCCGCGCGCTCTATCCCGCCGTCAGCGTCGACATCCACTTGGGCAACCGCAATATCGACTTTGTCGGCGAAGGCTACGATCTGGCGATACGTGTTCGTGCCCAACCGGATTCGACCATGGTTGCGCGGCTGCTGGAGGACGCAAAACTGGTGGTGGTCGCCTCCCCCGATTATCTGAAAAAGGCTGGCACACCAAAGACGCTTGAGGATCTGGTGCAACACGAATGCATTCAGTTCGAACTGCCCAGCAGCGGGCGGCGGATTTCCTGGCTGTTTCAGGAAAATGGCCACGATCGTGAGGTGTTTTCCGACGGCGGTTACTCCTGCTCCGATGACGTGCTCGGCGGTGTCACCCTGGCCAAGCATGGTGCCGGGGTATTCCAGACGTACAAGTTCATTGTCGAAAAAGAGTTGGCCGACGGCAGCCTGGTCGAGGTTCTTCAGCCGTACGCCGGACGTTCGCGACCTTACACCTTGCTCTACCCGCACGGCCGCTATGTGCCGCAACGGGTCAGGGCGTTTGTCGATTTTCTGTTGCAGTTTCGTGATGAGTGGGCGCAGGTGTAACGCTGAACAAGGAATAAATCGGTTGAAAGGCGTTTCGTAGCCAACCCGAACAACGCGATGTTCTTGCCGATAACCGGGGGCTGCTGGAAAATTTACAGAGCCGGCGCCATGCTATGCTCTGAGGGAGAAAACGAGGGTTTCAAATGACTAGTCCAGCCACTGGCGGCGTTGCGAATGAAGTCCGCAAACTCGCCCAAAAGCATAAGGTTACCGCTGAGCGTGACAACATGAGCTGCATGGCCGCGACCATTACTCGCCTGGCAGGTGATGCTGTCGAGCTGGATGGCATTGAGCAATTGCTCGTCAATCTCAAGCGTAAAGGTGTTCTCAACAAAGCAGAAATCATGGCTCTTCAAGGTCGCTACCTCCAGGAAAAAAGGCGTTGCAAAAGGCAGCTTAGCGCATGACTTTTGACCCCTTCGGCGATTTCGAGACTGAAGGTTATCTTCAAAACTCGCTCAAACTGAAAGACCCTCTTGAAGTCAAAGAGTCCGAGCATCTCTCCTTTATAAGAGCCTGGATGATCCCGAGGTTCAGCGACTTTATAAAGCGTATCGAGCAACGCCTCTTGAATGATCCGCGCTCCCCGTGGTGTCGCTGTTGAATTCCGGGGTCTGACTTCGCGATGAACAAAAAGCCTGCTTTTCAGGGCAGGCTTTTCGTCCGCAGCACGCAGGCTTACTTCTGCTGAGCGGTCAGCGCCGAGTAGCTGTTCATCAGGTTGCGGTAGTTCGGGATCCGCTGCGACAGCAAGTTACCCAGCCCTTCAATGTCGTTGCGCCAGTCGCGGTGCAGCTCACAGGCCACCGAGAACCAGTTCATCATCTGTGCGCCCGCCTGCGTCATGCGGCTCCACGCGGCTTGTTGCACGGTGGTGTTGAAAGTGCCGGACGCATCAGTCACCACAAACACATCAAACCCTTCCGCCAGCGCCGACAAGGTCGGGAACGCTACGCAGACATCTGTCACCACGCCGGCGATGATGATCTGCTTGCGACCGGTGGCCTTGATCGCCTTCACGAAGTCTTCGTTGTCCCAAGCGTTGATCTGACCTGGACGAGCGATGTACGGCGCGTCCGGGAACATCTCTTTCAGCTCTGGCACCAGCGGGCCGTTCGGGCCTTGTTCGAAACTGGTGGTGAGGATGGTCGGCAGTTCGAAGAACTTGGCCAGATCCGCCAGGGCCAGCACGTTGTTCTTGAACTCGTTTGGCGAGAAGTCCTGCACCAGGGAAATAAGGCCGGTCTGGTGGTCGACCAGCAGCACGATGGCGTCGTCTTTGTTCAGGCGGTTATAGGTTGGAGTGGTCATGGTCTGCTTCCCTTTTGAGTTTTAGAAGTTGTTGTTGCGTTCAAGTTGGGTACAGATTACTGACGCACAGGGACGGGATAAATCGGCTGAAAAGCGTTTCACCGTCCACTCGAAAGGGACAATTTTCCGGCTGCCGGTGAGTCTGAAAAACTGGCACCACTGACAAACCTGCGCGGAGCAGTCACGGGGTCATTTATCAGCTGCAGGTCCCCGCGCCGTGCTGTCGCGCTTGGTCAATGCGAACGGCAACACCACATGCCGTTGCGGCAACGGCTGTTTCTCGATCAGCGCAATCAGCATTTCCACGGCTTTCTCGCCGAACATTTCGGCGGGCTGGGCAATGGTCGTCAGCGGTGGATCGCAGTACGCGGCCATTGGAATATCGTCGAATCCGGCGAGAGAAATATCCTCCGGCACGCGCAGCCCCTGCTCTTTGATCCGCTTGAGCGCGCCGATGGCCATTTCGTCATTTTCACAAAACAGCGCGCTCGGTCGGCTGTCGAGCGCGAGCAGTTTCCCGGCACCTGAATAGCCCGCATCCAGGGTGAAATCGCCGTGACAGATGAGCGTGTTGTCCAGCGCAAGACCGGCATCGCGCAGGGCCGCTTCATACCCCGCCAGACGATCACGCGTGAGCGGGCTGCCTTTGGGTCCTTTGATCAGTCCGATGCGCTGATGCCCCATCGCGATCAGGTGCTCGGTCATGGCTTTGGCCGCCGCAACGTTATCCAGACTGATCGTTGGATGCCGTCCGTGCCGGATGACTTCGCAGGCATTGACGATCGGGGTCAGTGCTGGCTCGGCGGCAGATTCTTCGAAGGGATCATAGGCGCGCAACTGAATGACGCCATCGGCTTGATGGGCGTGCACCAGATCAGCGAACTGGCGCTCAAGTGATGCCTGGCCCTGGGTGTCGCACAACAGCAACCGGTAACCGGCGGCCTGCGCGGCTTTTTGTGCGCCGCTGATCACTTTGGCGAAAAAGGTGTTGGCAATGGTCGGGACCAGAATCACCAGGTTTCCCGTTCTACGCGAGCGAAACTGCACCGCCATCAAATTCGGTCGATAGCCGGTTTGCTGGACGGCGGCCATGACCCGCTCGCGGGTATCGGGCAGCACCCGCTCGGGGGACTTCAATGTTCTCGACACCGTTGCCACCGAGACACCCGCCAGCCGTGCCACTTCGCGGATATTGGACAAGACTGCCTCGCTCTTTCAATCAAATCGGCCGTCGAGCTTACCGCACAGCGTCACGCGCCGAAACGTTGGCATTCGTCAGACGCGGTTTGACACCCGGTAATTTCAGGCCTAGATTTCGCCCACGATGTAACCGGTTACATCATCGATATTCCGCACGACTCCACTGAGAAAATTGCCATGATTGCTGCAGGTAGAAAAATAAGAATGGGCTTCGTCGGCGGTGGTGAAGGCGCCTTCATTGCCCAGGCACACCGGCAAGCCGCCGGCCTCGATGGACGCTTCGAACTGGTCTGCGGTGCGTTCAGCCGCGACGCCCACAACAATCAACGCAGTGGTGCGGCGCTTGGGCTGCCTGCGCAACGCTGCTATGACGCCTGGCAAGACATGCTCGCCGCCGAACAAGCACTGCCGGCCGATCAGCGCATGGAACTGCTGGTGATCGTCACGCCCAATCACCTGCACGCCCCTATCGCCAGTGCAGCACTGATTGCGGGTTTCCATGTGTTCAGTGAAAAGCCTGCTGCGCTCAATCTGGCGCAAGTGCAGGACCTGGCCCGTGTGGTCAACAACAGCCAGCGAATTTACGCCCTGGCCCACACCTACCTGGGGTATGCGATGGTCTGGCAGGCACGCGAGATGGTCGCCAGCGGTGAAATCGGGCGTCTGCGCAAAGTCCTCGTCGAATATCCGCAAGGCTGGCTCAGCAGCGATGTGGCTGGCGAAGGCAACAAACAGGCGGGCTGGCGCGACAATCCTGAACAATCCGGCATCGGTGGCTGCATCGGTGACATCGGCACGCACGCGTTTTCCCTCGCGGAATTTGTCGCCGGTCAACCCATCCAGTTCATCAGCGCGATGCTCGGGTCACATTTGAGCAGTCGCCAACTGGATGACGACGCCTCGATGCTGTTCAAAATGGCCGACGGCGCCAGCGGCGTATTGATCGCCAGCCAAGTGTGCGCGGGCGAAGAGAATCCGCTGAAGATTCGCCTATATGGCGACAAGGGCGGGCTGGAATGGCGTCAGGAAGAGCCCGCCAGTCTGATCCATCGCCCCTTGAATGAGCCGATGCGCGTGCTGCGCTCGGGCCTTGGTCAACCTTGGCTGTGCGCAAACGCCACGCGGCGCATGCGCTTGCCCGCCGGACACCCGGAAGGCTACCTCGAGGCTATGGCCAATCTCTACGGCGACCTCGCGCAGGCCATTTTCAACGGTGCGGGCGGTCCTGACGCACCGGGCGTTCCCGGCATAGCCACCGGGCTGCGCGGCATGGCCTTCATCGAGACCGCCATCGCCAATCATTGTGGCGAAGCCAAATGGACTGCAATACCTGACCTTGCCAATGGAGCAACCGCCAATGAACGTTAATCAACAACGCCCGAGCGGGATGCGCGGGCCAGGGATTTTTCTCGCCCAATTCATCGCCGACGAGGCGCCTTTCGATACCTTGGCCAACATCGCGCAATGGGCCGCTTCTCAAGGCTACAAAGCCATTCAATTGCCGACCCTCGGCACGCGCTTCATCGACCTCGAACGCGCCGCCGACAGCCAGGATTACTGCGACGAACTCATCGCCGTATGCGCCAAGGCCGGCGTGGTGATCAGCGAGCTGTCGACGCACCTGCAAGGCCAACTGGTCGCGGTGCATCCGGCGTTCGACGCACTCTTCGATGACTTCGCCCCGGCAGCGCTGCGTGGCCAGCCGCAAGCACGCACCGAGTGGGCGATCAGCCAGTTGAAACTGGCGGCGCGCGCCAGTCAGCGCTTGGGGTTGACCGCCCACGCGACCTTTTCCGGCGCCCTGCTCTGGCCCTACGTCTACCCATGGCCGCAACGCCCTGCCGGCCTGGTGGAACAGGGCTTTGCCGAATTGGCGAAACGCTGGTTGCCGATCCTCGAGTGCTTCGATGAGGCCGGTGTCGACCTCTGCTACGAGATCCACCCCGGCGAGGATCTGCACGATGGCGCCTCTTTCGAGCAATTCCTCGAAGCGGTGAATCATCATCCACGCGCGGCAATTCTGTATGACCCGAGCCATCTGTTACTACAGCAAATGGACTACCTGGGCTTCATCGATCGCTACCACGCGCGCATCCGCATGTTCCACGTCAAGGACGCGGAGTTTCACGCCAGCGCGCGATCCGGCGTCTACGGCGGCTATCAGGGTTGGGTTGATCGCCCGGGCCGGTTTCGTTCACTGGGCGATGGCCAGATCGACTTCAAAGCGATCTTCAGCAAACTGACTCAATACGACTTCAACGGCTGGGCCGTGCTGGAGTGGGAATGCTGCCTGAAAGACGCTGCGCAAGGCGCTGCCGAAGGGGCGACCTTCATCGAGCGACACATGATCACCCGAACCCGCAAGGCATTCGACGATTTCGCCAGTGTGAGCGCTGACGAGCAATCCAACCGGCGTCTGCTGGGCCTTGGCGAACGCTGATGACAACGCTGTTACCGACATAAAAATAATACGGTGATTGAAATGAACCTAATGAATGCGCGACTCAGCGTCATGATGTTTTTGCAGTTTTTTATCTGGGGCGGCTGGTTCGTCACCCTCGGCACCTTTCTCACCACGACACTGGCAGCAAGCGGCGGCCAGGTGGGAATGGCGTTCTCCACGCAGTCGTGGGGCGCGATCATTGCGCCTTTTGTCGTTGGTCTGATTGCTGATCGTTTTTTCAATGCCGAACGCATCTTGGCGGTGTTGCACCTGGTGGGTGCGGTGCTGCTCTTTCAGCTTTATCGGGCAGCTGATTTCAGCGCGTTTTATCCCTATGTGCTGGCGTACATGCTGGTCTACATGCCAACCCTGGCCCTGGTCAACGCGGTAGCCTTCCGACAGATCAGAGACCCGGCCCGGGAGTTTTCCCGCATCCGCGTGTGGGGCACCGTTGGCTGGATCGTCGCCGGCATCGTGATCAGTTTCGGCTTTGCCTGGGACGCTCAACAGGCGATTGCTGCGGGCGGTTTGCGCAACACATTCCTGATGTCTGCCGTGGCTTCGCTGGTGTTGGGGCTCTACAGCTTCAGCCTGCCGAAAACCGCACCGTTGAAATCCACCGCCGATGCGCCTGGCATCAAACAGATGCTGGGGGCGGACGCGTTGGGCCTGCTCAAGGATCGCAGCTATCTGGTGTTCTTTCTCGCGTCCATCCTGATCTGCATTCCTCTGGCGTTCTATTACCAGAATGCCAATCCGTTTCTGGCCGAAATCGGTGTCACCAACCCCACCGCGAAGATGGCCCTCGGTCAGGTCTCCGAAGTGCTGTTCATGCTTCTGCTACCCCTGTTCATCCAGCGTTTCGGCATCAAGATTGCCTTACTGGTCGGCATGCTGGCCTGGGCCTTGCGCTATGTGTTGTTCGCCTACGGCAACAATGGTGACCAAGCGTTCATGCTGCTGATCGGTATTGCGCTGCATGGCGTGTGTTATGACTTTTTCTTCGTCTGTGGGCAGATCTACACCGATGCCAAAGCGCCCGAGCGCTTCCGCAGCTCGGCTCAGGGCCTGATCACCTTGGCCACTTACGGTGTGGGCATGCTGATCGGATTCTGGGTGGCGGGTCAAATCACTGACCACTTCACCGCGCAAAACGGCCACGACTGGAGAAGTATATGGCTGTTCCCGGCAGGATTTTCGGTGGTGGTTCTGCTGTGTTTCGCAGTCGCGTTCAAGGTCCGTGGCGGCGAAAAGGAGGGAATGCCGTCGACCGTCTAGAGACGCCGGCAGAAAACAGAAAAAGCCTGCTTTTCAGGGCAGGCTTTTCGTCTACATCGCGCAGGCTTACTTTTGCTGAGCGGTCAGCGCCGAGTAGCTGTTCATCAGGTTGCGGTAGTTGGGAATACGCTGCGACAGCAAGTTACCCAGCCCTTCAATGTCGTTGCGCCAGTCGCGGTGCAGCTCACAGGCCACCGAGAACCAGTTCATCATCTGTGCGCCAGCCTGAGTCATGCGGCTCCATGCGGCTTGTTGCACCGTGGTGTTGAAGGTGCCGGACGCATCAGTCACCACAAAAACATCAAACCCTTCCGCCAGCGCCGACAAGGTCGGGAACGCTACGCAGACATCCGTCACCACGCCGGCAATGATGATCTGTTTACGGCCGGTGGCTTTGATCGCCTTCACGAAGTCTTCATTGTCCCAAGCGTTGATCTGACCTGGACGAGCGATGTACGGCGCATCCGGGAACATCTCTTTCAACTCTGGCACCAGCGGGCCGTTCGGGCCTTGTTCGAAACTGGTGGTGAGGATTGTCGGCAGTTCGAAGAACTTGGCCAGATCCGCAAGGGCCAGCACGTTGTTCTTGAATTCGTTTGGCGAGAAGTCCTGCACCAGCGAAATCAGGCCGGTCTGGTGATCGACCAGCAGCACGATGGCATCGTCTTTGTTGAGGCGGTTGTAGGTTGGAGTGGTCATGGTCTGCTTCCCTTTTGAGTTTTTGAAGTTGTTGTTGCGTTCAAGTTGGGTACAGATTACTGACGCACAGGGACGGGATAAATCGGCTGAAAAGCGTTTCACCGTCAACTCAAAAGGGACAATGCCGATCAACCAGCCACTTCTGCACTGTCGGCAGACATCAGCAACGACGCGGTCATCTCAGCGTGGCATACCGCAAGTATTTCATCGGCCAGCGCTGAATCAGCCGGACAGGCCCGAGACAAGATAATCGCACCAACCGCCCGCGCCAGCATGTCGATCATTTTCACTCGCCCCTCACCAGATGCCGCGTCGGGCCCTGTCGGGTACTTGTCGCCAAGCGTCTGCAGCGTGCGTTCGATCCCATCGGCAAACGCCGTTTTCACATCGTCAGACTGACGCGCGGCGTCGCCGCACAAAGCGGCCATGGTGCAACCGCTGCCCCGCCCGTCCCGATGTTCTTTCGACACATAAGCGTCGATGAAGCCTTGAACATCGACCATTTCGGCACCGACCAACGAGCGCGCAAGGCTGTTGGCCGAGGCTTCGGACATCAGGTCGGCCTTCGAGCCGAAGTGCTTGTAGAAACCGCCGTGGGTGAATCCGGCCGCCGCCATGAGATCCGCAACGCCGACACCGTCAAAACCTCGCTCACGAAACAGCACCGAAGCGGTCTCGACGATGTGCTCGCGGTTTGCCTGCGCCTGGGCTTTGGTGACTCTCACGTGCAATACCTCCGCTGAAAAATCATGCGCAGATGATACATAGATGTCGGCCATAATCAAAACCGTTGACAGTTTAGATTTCGATCATCATCCTAATTACAGACATTATCGCTGCTCATCCACAGGCACGGATCCAACCCCATGACCGATCAAAATCTGTTTACGCCGTACACGCTTGGCTCCCTGACACTGGCGAATCGAATTGTTCTCGCACCGTTGACTCGCAATCGAGCGGGCGAAGGTTTTGTGCCCAGTGAGTTCGCGGCCACCTATTACAGTCAACGCGCCTCCGCTGGCCTGCTGATTTCTGAAGCGACGCAGATCTCCCGACAGGGCCAGGGCTATCAGGACACCCCGGGGATTTACACGCAGGCGCAGATCGATGGCTGGCGCAAGGTGACCGCTGCGGTGCACGAAAAAGGCGCGAAGATCTTTCTGCAACTGTGGCATGTCGGTCGTGTTTCACATGTTGATCTTCAAGAACACGGCGCCGCACCTGTAGCGCCCTCGGCGATACGCCCGGCGACCAAAGTGTTCGTCAACAACCGCTTTGAAGACGTTTCCGCGCCGCGAGCACTGGAGATCAGCGAACTCCCGGGGATCGTCAACGATTTCCGCCAGGCAGCGGTCAACGCGATCGCCGCAGGATTTGATGGTGTGGAAATCCACGGTGCCAACGGCTATTTGCTCGATCAATTCATCAAGGATGGCGCCAACGTGCGCACCGATGCCTACGGCGGCTCGATTGAAAATCGTGCGCGCTTGTTGCTGGAAGTGACGGCCGCGGTCGTCGCCGAGATTGGCGCAGATCGCACCGGCATTCGCCTCTCGCCGGTGTCGCCGGCCAACGGGGTGTCGAGCAGCGACCCGCAAGGGCAGTTCGATTACATCGTCGAGCAACTCGATGCGCTGGGCATCGTTTATCTGCACGTGGTCGAAGGCGCAACCGGCGGGCCGCGCGATGTCGCGCCGTTCGATTTCGGCGCTCTGCGCCAGCGTTTCAAAAACACCTACATCGCCAACAACGGCTACGACCTCGACCTGGCAAACGCGCGGATTGCCGAGGACCACACCGATCTGATCGCCTTCGGTCGCCCGTTCATTGGCAATCCCGATCTGGTCGAGCGCCTGGCGGCCGGTGCGCCGTTGGCCGGATTCAACCCCGCCACCCTGTATGGCGGTGGCGCAGAAGGCTACATCGACTACCCGACCCTGGCTGAATGGAGCGCTGCTGCTCAGTAAGCCGAGCCCCCAGCGCCTTTACTGCCTCTCCTTAATCGTTTTTATGAAAAGAGATGACCCTATGAACGCCCACCCTACTGTTCTGATCACTGGCGCCTCCACCGGCATTGGCGCGGTTTACGCCGAACGTTTCGCTCAACGCGGGCATGATCTGGTGCTGGTCGCCCGCGATCTTGAGCGCCTGGAAACACTCGCCGCGAAACTGCGCAGCGAGCATAGCGTCACCGTGGACGTGCTTCAGGCAGACCTGACCCAACTCAAAGACCTGACCACCGTCGAAACGCGCCTGCGCGACGATGCGCGCATTGGCATCCTCGTCAATAACGCGGGCGCCGCGCAGTCCGGCAACTTCATCGAGCAGAGCACCGATAAAGTGGCCAATCTGGTCGCCCTCAACACCACGGCACTGGTGCGGCTCGCCAGCGCCATCGCTCCCCGTCTGGCGAAGGCCGGTGACGGCGCGATTATCAACATCGGCTCGGTGGTCGGTCTGGCCCCGGAGTTCGGCATGTCGGTGTACGGCGCGACCAAGGCGTTTGTCCTGTTTCTGTCTCAGGGCCTGAGCCTGGAACTGTCGCCACTGGGCGTCTACGTGCAAGCCGTGCTGCCGGCCGCGACGCGTACCGAGATCTGGGATCGCGCGGGCATCGATATCAACACCTTGAGCGAGATCATGGAAGTCAGCGATCTGGTCGATGCAGCGTTGGTCGGTTTTGATCGTCGCGAGCCGGTGACCATTCCGCCGCTGCATGAAGGTGAACGCTGGGATGCCTTGCAGACCGCGCGGCAGGGCCTGCTGGCACAGATCCGCCAGTCCGCGGTCGCCCAGCGCTATCTGGCGTGATTGCAATGGAACAAATGCCGTTCATCACAGCCGCCAACCAATCGATTTTGGTTGGCGGCACGGCCTTCGCCTATCGAGACCTCGGCCCGAAAACGGCTGTGCCGCTGATCCTGCTCAATCATTGGGGCGCAGCTCTTGACGACTTCGACCCGCGAATCGTCGATGGTCTGGCGCGAACCCGGCGCGTGATCGCCATTGACTATCGCGGTGTCGGTGGCTCAGGCGGCACGGCGCCCCTGACCGTCGCGCAGATGGCCGACGACGTCATCAGCCTGATCGCTGCGCTGGAATTCACCAGCGTCGATCTGCTGGGTTTCTCCCTCGGCGGATTCGTTGCTCAGGATATCGCGCTCAAAGCACCCGCCTTGGTGCGGCGCCTGATTCTGACCGGCACCGGACCTGCTGGCGGAGTCGGTATCGCCAAGGTCGGTGCGGTTTCCTGGCCACTGATGTTCAAGGGCTTGCTGACCCTGCGCGATCCCAAGTTCCACCTGTTTTTCACCACAACCGCCAACGGACGGCGGGCCGCGACAGACTTTTTGCAACGCCTGAAAGAACGCCGCAAAGATCGCGACAAGCGCCCGACACCCAGCACTTTTCTGCGGCAGTTGAAAGCCATCAAGGCATGGGGAAAACAGACGCCACAGAACCTTGGCGGCCTGCAAATTCCGACGCTGGTGGTCAACGGTGACAACGACATCATGGTGCCCACGGTCAACTCGATTGATCTGGCGAAGCGGATTCCCTACGCGCAATTGATCATTTATGAAGACGCCGGACACGGCGCGATTTTCCAGAACTACGCTGACTTTGTCAGCAAGGCACAGGCGTTTCTCGATAGCTGAACCCATCTGCTCAGGCAACCCTGCCCTCCCCCAGAACCGTGAGAGCCGTCCCCACCATGAAAGCTTATTTTATCGATCGCTATGGCAAGCAGAACGGGCGTATTGGCGATGTCTCCGAGCCTGTACCCGGCGCCCATGACGTGCTGATTGAAGTCCACGCGGCCAGCGTCAACGTACTCGATTCAAAGATTCGCAGCGGCGAATTCAAACTGATTCTGCCGTACTCATTCCCCTTGGTGCTGGGCAACGATTGTGCCGGTGTGGTGATTGCGGTTGGCGCAGCGGTCAAGGGTTTCAAGCCCGGCGACGCGGTGTATGCGCGCGTGCCCGAACAACGAATCGGCACGTTCGCCGAGCGAATCGCCGTCGAGCAAAACGCTGTGGCGTTGAAGCCCGCCAACCTCAGCATGGAACAAGCCGCCGGCATTCCCTTGGTTGCCCTGACAGCCTGGCAAGCGCTGGTCGACATCGCCCGTTTGCAAAAGGGTCAGAAGGTCTTGATTCACGCCGGTTCCGGCGGTGTCGGCACCATCGCCATTCAACTGGCCAAACACCTCGGCGCTGTTGTCGCGACCACCACCAGCACCGCGAATGTCGAGTGGGTTAAAGCGCTGGGCGCAGACGTGGTGATTGATTACAAACAGCAGCACTTCGAGCAGGAACTGCGCGACTACGACGTGTTGCTGAACAGCCTCGGCACCGACGTTCTGGAAAACTCGCTGAAGGTACTCAAACCGGGTGGTCAGCTGATTTCCATATCAGGCCCGCCAACTGCCGAGTTCGCCAAGGCGCAGGGCCTGGCGTGGCCGCTGCGGCAAGTCATGCGCTTGTTGAGCCTGAGCATTCGGCGCAAGGCGCGCAAGCAGGATGTCCGTTACAGCTTCCTGTTCATGCGAGCCAACGGCGTACAACTGCAAGAAATCACCTCCCTGATTGAAGCCGGTGTGATAAGGCCCGTGCTGGATCGCACCTTCGCCTTCGAGTCAGCGGGCGAAGCCCTGACTTACGTCGAACAGGGCCGTGCGAAAGGCAAGGTAATCGTGCAGATCAAATAGTTGCCTGCCTGTAATCATCTGGCGAAAGACCCATGGATAACGTTGCCTGCGACACCGAAAAGCCCCCCGCTGACGAACTGCAAGACCCGGAGAACAAACACCCACCTGAACCCGCGAACCACGAAACGCCCGACCCCAAGCGGCACAACGCAATACTTGGCGTTGCTCCGATCGTCTGGCGGCCCTTGATGCTTGAGCCCTAGGTGTTCAACGCGCATGGGTTTGCTGGAAAAACACCGGAAGGTAGTGTCACTGGCTAAGTGGCGGGTGCCGAAACAGCTGCCCTCACCCTAGCCTTCTCCCCCAGGAGAGGGAACCGATTGGGGGATATTGGCGATGAACGCCGACGTGCAATAACAGCTGTGAATCCATAACCGCCAAGCATTGCGGATGAACCCGTCATCGACGCGATTTGTCAGGTCGATGCATAAGGTTCCCTCTCCCGCAGGGAAAGGAACCGATTGGGGGATATTGGCGATGAACGCCGATGTGCAATTACGGCTGTGAATCCAATACCGCCAAGCATTGCGGATGGACCCGTAATCGACGCGATCTGTCAGGTCGATGCATAACCCAAAACGCCTCGGTCGGCTCCCTCTCCCCCCGGGAGAGGGCTGGGGTGAGGGGCCGTCGTTGCAGCGTCGAACTCGGCTTACAAGGTGTAGGAAATCCCCACCTGCACGGTTCTCGGCGCGCCCGGATAGGCGTAGACATTACCAAACGCGCCCTCTTCATAATCCCGATCAAACAGATTCTTCACGTCAAGATTGAGCCGCACCTTCTCGTTGACCTTATAGAAACCGAGCAAATCGACTACGGTGTAGCTGTCCATCGAGAAGGCAGTATTGGCGGTTTGCCCGGCGCGTTCGTCGACATATTTGAGTCCGGTACCCAGGCCCAGGCCTTTTAGCGCGCCGTCCTGAAACTCGTAAACGTTGAGCAGGCTGAAGCTATTCTGCGGAATGTTCATCAGCCGCGTGCCCGAGCGGATCACATTGTCCTTGGTCACTTCGGCATCCACGTAGGCGTAGCCGCCGATGACGCGCCATTCGGGTGTCAGGTTGCCGGCGACGTTCAGGTCGAAACCACGGCTGCGCACTTCCCCGGCCGCGACGTTGAAGGTCGAGTCCACCGGATCGGTGGTCAGCACGTTGCGCTTTTCGATCTGATAGATCGCCGCATCGACGCTCAACTGATGGTCCAGCGCTTCCCACTTGACGCCCATTTCGTAGGATTTGCCTTTCTCCGGGGCGAAGCCTCCGCCCGTTCGACTCGCGCCAGTATTGGGCTTGAACGAGCGCGCAGTGTCGGCGTAGACCGCCAGCGTGTCAGTCAGGTCGTAGGTCACGCCGATACGCGGGGTCACCGCGTTGTCGCTGGCCTGCCAGTTTTTGCCGCCCGGCACGTAGGTTTCGTAGTCGTGCTCGAAACGCTCGAAACGCGCCCCGGCCAGCACCTTCAGACGCTCGGTCAACGCCACCTGATCCTGGACGAATGCGGCGTAGGTCTTGAGGTTTTCCTTGTCGTGAGTCGGCGTGCGAGTCAGCGCCGGACGTGGCTGGCCGTAGACCGGATCGAAGATGTCGATCGGGTAGGCGCCGACCGCGCCGCTGGAGCGTTGAATGATCGACTTGTAGTCGTAATCTTCGTATTCGATACCGGTCAGCAAGGTGTGCTGCAAGCCACCGGTGCTGAAATGCCCGGTCAGATTGAGCTGGGTGTCCTTGTCGGTCCACTCCAGTTTGCGGTAGTTGAAATTGCGCCCCAGGGTTCGACCGTCATCGGCAATGCCGTTGGCTTCGATGGCATTGCCCTCAAGCGAGCCGTCGAGCCACTGGAAACCACCGCCCAGCGTCCAGTCATCATTGAGCAGATGTTCGAAACGCAGTTGCGCCATGTTGTTGTCGTTGTGCAATTTGCCGGCGTCTTTCTCGCCGAAGAACGTGTCGCGCGAGGCGGTGCCGATCTGTTTGGCGTAACGCGTCACGCCGCGATCCAGCGGATGATTGTTGCGCATGAAATCACCCTCGAAAATCACTCGCGTGGCATCGCTGGCCTGCCAGGTCAGCACCGGCGTGATGCCGTAGCGCTCGGTCTCGACGTGATCGCGGAAGGTATCGCCGCCCTCGCCCACCACATTGAGTCGGTAGGCCAGGCGCCCCTCTTCATCCAGCGGGCCGGAAGCGTCCAGCGTGCCGCGCTTCATGCCTTGATCATTCAACTGACTGCCCAACGTGACCGTGCGCTCGGCCAACGGCTGCTTGGAAACAACGTTGAAGGTGCCGCCGGGATCGCCACGACCGTAGAGCATTGTTGCCGGCCCACGCAGCACTTCCAGACGCTCGATGGTGTTGGCGTCGGGCATGTTCGGGTAGCCGCGATTGATCGGGAAACCGTTGCGGTAGAACTCGCCGGTGGTGAAGCCGCGCACGGTGAATGTGGTCAGCCCCTGCCCGCCGAAATTGTTCGCCCGGCCAACGCCGCCGGCGTAGTCGAGTGCATCTTGCAGACGCGTGGCGCCGAGGTCTTCGACCGCATCCTTGGTCACTACGCTGATCGATTGCGGGGTTTCATGGATCGAGGTGTCGGTACGGGTGGCACTGGCCGAGCGCGTCGCGCGGTAACCCTGCACCGGGCCGTCGGCCCGTTCGTAATCCGCTGTACCGACCACGTCGGTTGCGTCCAGCTCAAGCGTTGAGGTGGTTGAATCGGCCTGTTCGGCCCACGAGGAAGAAGACAACGCCTGCAGCACGCAAATGGAAAGCAGAGTACGACGCATGAAATGAAAACCTTGTGAATAGGCCAGAACGAAGGGTGAAACCGCCAGAACAGCGGCGCGGATGGTATACCAGAGATCGTGTAATTGAAACTTATTCTTATTTGTCATGTTGGTCAGGATTCGTGAGCCGGACTCATGACTCCATCCTGGCAGGGCGTATTATCAGATGCGTTTCAATGGCCTAGGCTCGTAGGCGATATGGCCTGCAAACGCTGGCGCTGAGACGCCCGGCGGTGGCCGACAGCCCGCCCGAAGAGGAACTCAGCGATGAAATTCGACACACCGGCCGGCACTAATCCGATCGATCAATTGAACGTCATCGGCCAGCCCGCCGACCGCATCGATGGCAAGTTGAAAACCACCGGGACCGCGCCCTACGCGTATGAACAACATGCCGCAGTGCCCAATCCGGCCTATGGGTATATCGTCGGCGCCGGGATCGGCAAGGGACGAATTGCCTCGATCGACTCGACGCAGGCGAGCAACAGTTCCGGGGTGATCGCGATCGTCACCTACGAGAATGCCGGGCCTTTGGCCAAGGGCGAGTTCTATGTCGCGCGCGCCTTGGCCGGCCCGCAGGTGGACCACTATCACCAGGCTGTCGCGATCGTCGTCGCGCAGACATTTGAAGAGGCCCGCAGCGCCGCCCACCTGCTGGACATCACCTATGTCGCCGAACCCGGCGCGTTCGATCTGGCGGCCGCCAAGGACTCGGCGACCCCGCCCCCGCCCGCCGGTTTCGGCCCTCCGCCGCAGACGCAGACCGGAGATTTCGAAGGTGCCTTCAGCGCCGCACCGATCCAGATCGACCAGCACTACAGCACGCCGGATCAGGCGCACGCGATGATGGAACCCCACGCCACCATCGCCCAGTGGAACGGCAATTCGCTGACGTTGTGGACGTCGATCCAGCAGATCAACTGGGGCGTGCGCGATCTGGCCAGGACACTCGGCATAAACAAAGAAGATATTCGTTCGATATCGCCCTACATCGGCGGCGGTTTCGGCGGTAAAGGTACGATCCTGTGTGACGCGGTGCTGGCGGCGCTGGCGGCACGCCACGCCGGGCGCCCGGTGAAAGTCGCGCTGCCACGTCCGCTGATGTTCAACAATTTGACCCATCGCCCCGCGACGCTCCAACGCATTCGCCTCGGTGCCAGCCGCGAAGGCTTGATCACTGCCATCGGCCATGAGAGTTGGTCAGGCAACCTGCCCGGGGGCCGGGCCGAAGCCGCGACGGCCTCGACACGTTTGCTCTACGCTGGCGCCAACCGCATGACCCGCTTGAATCTTGCCGTGCTGGACCTGGCTGAAGGCTCGGCCATGCGCGCGCCGGGGGAAGCACCGGGGATGATGGCGCTGGAAATTGCCATGGATGAACTGGCGGAAAAACTCGGCATCGACCCACTGCAGTTGCGCCTGCTCAACGACACCCAGGTCGACCCCGAACAGCCATCGCGCCCGTTCTCGACACGGCAACTCGTCGAGTGTTTACAAACCGGCGCCGAGCACTTCGGCTGGCACCAGCGCAACGCAAGCGCCGGGCAACGTCTGGAGAATGGCTGGCTGATCGGCATCGGTCTGGCGTCCGCCATACGTGGCGCGCCAACCACCGCATCGGCGGCCCTTGTGCGTCTTGATCGGCACGGCACAATCACTGTCGAAACCGACATGACTGATATCGGCACCGGCAGCTACACGATCATTGCGCAAACCGCCGCCGAGATGATGGGTGTGGAACTGGACCGGGTCGAAGTGCGCCTTGGCGACTCGCGCTTTCCGGAGTCGTCGGGATCGGGCGGGCAATGGGGTGCAGCGTCGTCTACCGCCGGGGTCTATGCCGCTTGCGTCAAGTTGCGCGAAGCCGCTGCCCGCGCCGTCGGATTTGATCCGCAAACGGCCGAATTTGCCCACGGCGAGGTGCACGATGGCACGCGGCATTTTCCTTTGGCTCAGGCGGCGGCCGCAGGCGATCTCGTTGGCGAAGACCGCATGGAATTCGGCGATCTGGCCCAGCGCTTTGCCCAGCAGACCTTCGGCGCACATTTCGCCGAAGTGGCGGTCAACGCGGCGACCGGCGAGATACGCTTGCGTCGCCAATTGGCGGTCTGCGCAGCTGGGCGGATTCTCAATCCGAAGACCGCGCGCAGCCAGATCATCGGCGGCATGACCATGGGCGCCGGGGCCGCACTGATGGAAGAACTGCAGGTCGACAAGCGCCTTGGTTTTTTCGTCAACCATGACCTCGCCGGTTACGAAGTGCCGGTGCACGCCGACATTCCCCATCAGCAGGTGATTTTTCTCGATGAGGTCGACCCCTACGCCACGCCGCTCAAGGCCAAAGGTGTCGGCGAGTTGGGCATCAGTGGCGCCGCAGCGGCCATCGCCAATGCGATTTACAACGCCACCGGCGTGCGCGTGCGCGATTATCCGATCACGCTGGACAAACTTATCGCGCACTTGCCGGAGCAGATTTGACGCCCTGTTCAGTCAGCCCGGCGCGCGCTGGCTGAACACTTCCTTGAACACCGGCACGGCGGAAAACGCATTCGGCCATCCGGCGTAGAACGCCAGTTGGGTAATCATTTCCGCCGCTTCGGTCTGGCTCAAACCATTGTCCATCGCCCGACCCAGGTGATAGCCGACCTGGCCGGTCTGCCCGTTGGCCACCAACGAACTGACCGTGATCAGGCTGCGATCGCGAGGCGCCAGACCTGGCCGCAGCCACAGATCGCGGAACAGCGCTTTGGTGGTGAACTCGACCAGCCCCGGCGCCACTGATCCCACCGCCGCATTCACGCGCTCCACGCGGTCAGCTTCGCGAGCCTGGTCCAGCGGCAGCAACGACGGCGCAACCGGTGCCAATTGCGCAGCAACAATGTCGCGCGCGCTGAACACTTCGCCGGCGATAGGCAGAGCCGCTGACGCATTGCCCCAACCGGAATAAAACGCCAGGTGATTGAGCGTTTCGGACAGCTCAAGCGGCGTGACACCGTTGTCCAGCGCAAGGTTGAATTGCGCGGCCATCTCGGCGGTTTGCCCGCGTGCAATCAACACCGCAACCGTCACCAGACTGCGGTCACGCGCTGACAATCCCGGGCGTTTCCATACTTCGCCAAACAACATGGCATCGGTGTTATGAGCCAGTGCCGGGGACACGGCAGCCGCGGCGTCGGAGGTCATTGCAGGTGAACGTTTCATGGAGGTCGAACCTTTTTCAGTTGAAGCACAGGCTGTCAGCAACAGTGCGATGGCCGTCAACAGAAGCCGGCTGGAGTGGGTCACGCTACGAACCGGGAGTGCTGCCATCGTTAAGCTCCTGCTGACGGGATAATCAGCCGCTACGGTAAACCGACGAGGATCTTGCGACTATCTGCGCTCAGCGTCATGAAGTCATGAACACCGCTCATCAATCTGCCTCCTCCATAGAAAGCGAATGGTGCCAAAAACTGGCACTGCCCCGTTATAGAGTCGGTGTCATGTCCACTCTCGGAAGGCGAACCCAACATGTCAGCAGGCTATAAACGTATTCAGTATTCGCGCTACGGCGGTCCGGACGTGATGCGCGTCGAAGCATTCCAGTTGCCAGCACCCGGCAAGGATGAAGTGCTCGTGCAGGTCAGATTTGCAGCGATCAACCCCATTGACTGGAAGTTGCGTCAGGGCCGGATGAAGCTGATCACGGGCAGAACGTTTCCGCGCGCGATGGGTATGGATTTCTCTGGCGTGGTTCTTGCGGTTGGGGCGAGCGTCAGCCGCTTCCAGGTCGGCGACGCGGTTTTCGGGCTATCCCGCTTTAAAGAAAGTGGCGCATTGGGCGAAGCCGTCGTGACCAGGGAGGACTTTCTGGCGAGCAAACCGGATACTCTTTCCTTCGCCGATGCGGCGTGCCTTGGCACACCGGGCATTACCGCGTGGAACGGGCTGATCGACAAGGCCAGACTGCAAGCCAATCAGCAGGTTTTCATCAATGGTTGCGCCGGGGCTGTCGGCGAAGCGGCGGTGCAGATCGCCCTGATGTCGGGGGCCACGGTATCGGGCAGTTGCAGCGCGTCGGACGTTGCCCGGGCACAGGCGCTGGGGGTATCGACCGTCTACGACTACCGGTTAACGGACCTGACAAGACTGCCGGCGCGCTTCGATGTGGTGTATGACACGGCCGCGACGATGACGGTCTCGACCGGTATCGGATTGCTGCGTCCGGGCGGCTGTTTGCTTGATCTCAATCCGGGTCCGGGTAAATTCCTGCGTGGCCTGATTGATCGGCGACTGAAACTGGTCATTGGCACACCGCGACACGAAATCCTCGAAACACTGGCCAGTGCCGCCAGTGAGGCACGCTTGAAGATTCGGCTAGGAGAAGTGGTGCCGCTGGACGGCGCCATACAACTGATCCGCGAGCTCGAACAGGGCCGCAAACTCGGCGGCAAAGGTGTCGTCGCCATGGAGCGTTAATGGCCAGAAGTCATCGTCTGTTTGAGCTGATGCAAGCGCTGCGGCGTCATCGTCGTACGGTGTCCGGCAAGGCCTTGGCGGCTGAATTGGGCGTGTCGTTGCGCACGATTCGCCGCGACATCGTCACGCTGCAAGGCATGGGGGCCGAGATCGACGGCGAGCCGGGTCTTGGGTATGTGCTCAAGCCCGGCTTTGTCCTGCCGCCGTTATCGTTCAGCGCCGAGGAAATACAGGCCTTGGTCATCGGCGCGCAATGGGTCAGCCGGCAGACCGACAGCCAACTCGCGGGCGCCGTCAACAATGCCCTGGCGAAAATCAGTGCCGTGCTGCCCGCGCAGATGCGGCCGATCTTTGAAGACGAAACCTTTTACGTGGCCAAGCCGCACAAGCTCGGCACAACCATCGACCTCAGCGAGATTCGTCGGGCGCTGCGCGAGCAGAACAAGCTGCGCATCGCGCTAGCGCTCGAACATGCGGAGGCCGCCGAACACATCATCTGGCCGATCATGTTGGGTTTTATCGAGGGCAAGCGCTGCATCGCAGCGTGGTGCGAAGGCGACAGCCGGTTTCGCGTGATCGATATGGCTGACCTTGCGACGGTGCAGGTGCTCGTCGAACACTACGCGCCTGACCGCCGACGCTTGATCAAACAATGGCGTGCCGAGGATGTGCGGCCCTGCAACAGTCAGGGCGAGGTGTGTTGAGCCATGTAACCTGGGCCACAACGGCCCCGCCGCTCACACCGCCAGCAGTTGTCGGGTCATCGCCATCGAGGTCTGCAGCGACTGCCCGGTACGCTGCAATTTGTTCAGCAAACTGGCGCCCAACCACAGCTGATAAAGGGTTTCCGCCAGATGCCGGGCGTCGCCTGCGGGCAGGCTGTTTTCGGCCTGGCCCTGCTCGATGCACAGAGTGATGCGCGCCACCACTTGCTCGGCGCCATCGCGCAAGGTCAGGCGCATCGACTCCGACAGGTCGGCGACTTCGGCGCTGAGTTTCACCACCAGACACTCATCGCCGTGGCCTTCGAGGGTGCAGCGGTTCTGCCAGCCCTGCCAGTAATCCATCAGCCGCTCATAGGCGCTCAGCCCCGGCAGCGTCAGGCGCCGTTCCATGTCGGCGAGGTAGCCGACGAAGTAATCCGCCAGCAACGCCTGACCGTACAACTCTTTGGATTTGAAGTAGTGATAGAACGAACCCTTGGGCACACCGGCGGTTTGCAGGATTTCGTTGAGGCCGACACTGGTGAAGCCCTTCTCGGCCATCATCCGGTGGCCGGTGTCGAGCAAGTGTTGGCGGGTGTCGTCGTAGGTCGGTTTCATCGGGCGCACATTACCAGGCAATAGACCAGTCGTATATTTCGAGGAACGGAAGTTTGCCATACCTGTCGATGAAAAACCGCAGGATAAAAAATTACTAGACGACTGGTCTAATTGGAATCTATGCTGCGCCCCGACAAACGTTTTCTGACCGGTGTGGCCGATGTGCGAATCCTTCGCTCAATCGAAGACACCTGATCGACTCAAGGTGCTCTATGAAAATCCTGATGGTTTTGACTTCCCACGATCAACTCGGCAACACCGGCAAGAAAACCGGCTTCTGGCTGGAAGAGTTCGCCGCGCCCTACTACGCCTTCAAGGACGCCGGCGTCGACGTCACGTTGGTCTCGCCGGCCGGTGGCCAGCCGCCGCTGGACCCGAAAAGCGATGAGCCTGATGCCCAGACTGCCGAGACTGATCGCTTCCGCAAAGACTCCGCCGCGCAGCAGGCACTGGCCAATACCGGCCGCTTGGCCGACGTCAGCGCTGATGATTTCGATGCCGTGTTTTACCCGGGCGGCCACGGCCCGCTGTGGGATCTGGCCGAAGACAAGCAGTCGATCGCATTGATCGAAGCGTTTGACCGCGCCAACAAGCCCCACGGGTTTGTCTGCCATGCGCCAGGTGTGTTGCGTCACGCCCTCACCGCTGACGGCAAACCGCTGGTGCAGCACCGCCAGGTCACCGGTTTCACCAATGCCGAAGAAGAGGCCGTTGGCCTGACAGACGTGGTGCCGTTCCTGATCGAGGACGAGTTCCAGCGCCTCGGCGGTTATTACTCGAAAGTCGCTGACTGGCAGGTTCATGTGGTTGCCGACGGGCAACTGGTCACTGGCCAGAACCCTGCCAGCTCTGCCGCCGTCGCAAAAAAACTGCTGGAAATGCTGGGCTAAACCCTCGCGTCCAACCTCCTAACGCCGGGTGCATATTGCCCGGCGTTATTTTTTCACCTGATAAATAGTCGACTGGTCTAATAAACCCAAAGATAAGGTAATCCATGAATAGCAGCCCTTTCTTCACCCCGGCCAAACTCGGCCATCACACCCTGAAAAACCGCATCGTCCTGCCGCCCCTCACCCGCCAGCGCAGTACCCAGCCGGGCAATATTGCCAATGAGCTGATGGCCGAGTATTACCAACAGCGCGCCGGCGCGGGTTTGCTGGTCACCGAAGGCACGCAGATTGAACCTCGTGGCCAGGGTTATGCGTGGACGCCGGGCATTCATACGCCTGAGCAAATCGCCGGATGGCGCAAAGTCACCGAGGCGGTGCATGCCGTGGACGGGGTGATTTTCGCGCAGCTGTGGCACGTCGGCCGTGTCTCCCACACCGCGCTGCAACCCGACGGTGCTGCCCCGGTTTCGGCCTCCGCCGTGGCTACAGATCGGGTCAGCGTGTTTATCGAAACCGCCCCCGGCGCCGGTGAACTGGTGCCACCGTCGGCACCTCGCGCGCTGAGCACCGATGAAGTTCAGGAACTGGTGCAGCTATATATCCAGGCCGCACGCAACGCGATGGACGCCGGTTTCGACGGCATCGAATTGCACTGCGCCAACGGTTATCTGGTGAACCAGTTCATCTCCGCCCACAGCAATTTGCGCGACGATCAGTACGGTGGCTCGCTGCACAACCGCCTGCGCTTTCTCAAGGAAGTGGTCGCCGGCGTCGCCGAGTGCATCGGCAAGGAAAAAGTCGGCGTGCGCTTCGCCCCACTGTTTACCACCACTGATGAAGCGCGGACCTATTTGGGCATGGTCGAGGAAGATCCGCACACCACTTACATCGAAGCGATCAAAGTGCTGCAGGACGTGGGCATCGCCTATCTGTCGATCGCCGAAGCCGACTGGGACAACGCCCCGGCGATGCCACTCACATTTCGTCAGGCGGTACGCGACACCTTCAGCGGCGCGATCATTTATGCCGGGCGTTACACCGCAGAATCCGGCGCGCAACTGCTCGATTCCGGGCTGGCAGACTTGGTCGCATTTGGCCGCCCGTTCATGGCCAACCCCGATCTGCCTGTGCGGATTGCCAATGACTGGCCGTTGAATGCGTTGAACCCCGTGACGGTGTATGGCGGTACCGCCGAGGGCTATACCGACTACCCCGTTTATCCCGGCTAAGCCTTTCCACGCGGCGTCAAGCGCTCCCACAACAGCGGGAGCGTTTATCCGAGTCGGAGTGCAAGCTCTTGTGGGAGCGAGCCTGCTCGCGAAAGCGGCGGGTCAGTCACTCACACTGTTGAATGTGACGACGCCTTCGCGAGCAGGCTCGCTCCCTCAGGAGAGATCTGAATATCACGCAATTCACCGCACAAAAACCTATACAATGACTACAATCTGTACAACTATCTGGACTTAACATGTAAACGTCCATTCGGCAGCTCGCTGCTCACTACGCTGAATCCGTGAAATGAACAAAACCCATCGGCTGTGCCTGGTTCTGGGTGACCAGCTCTCTTTTGATCTGGCGTCATTGGCCGGTCTGGATGGCAAACGAGACCGTGTGCTGCTGGTCGAGGTCATGGAAGAAGCCAGCCATGTTGCCCATCACCCGCAGAAGATTGCCCTGATCTTCAGCGCCATGCGTCACTTCGCTCAGGCACTGAAAGACCAAGGCTTCTGCGTGCATTACGTGACCCTCGACGACCCGCACAACAGCGGCTCGGTGCCCGGCGAATTAAAGCGCTGGCAGGCGCTGCTGCAGGCGAACGAATTGCACATGAGCGAATGCGGCGACTGGCGTCTGGAGCAATCACTGAAGGATTGTGGCTTGCCGATCCACTGGCATGCCGATAACCGTTTCCTCTGCAGCCGCGACGAATTCCGTGCGTGGGCCGCTGGCAAAAAGCAGTTGCGCATGGAGTTCTTCTACCGCGAGATGCGCCGCAAAAGTCGTCTGCTGCTCAATGGTGACGGCACGCCGGTCGGCGGCGCCTGGAACTTTGACGCCGACAATCGCAAAGCCCTGCCCAAAACCGTCAAGGCGCCCTACCCGGCGGGTTTTACCAACGATGCAATCACCCTCGAAGTTCTCGCACTGGTCAAGGAACGCTTCGCCAGTCACTACGGCAGCCTCGATGATTTCAACTATCCGGTGACGCATGCCGATGCCGAGGCATTGTGGGCGCACTTTCTCGATTACGGCCTGGCCGGCTTCGGCGATTATCAGGACGCCATGGCCAGTGACGAACCGTTTCTGTTTCATGCGCGTATCAGCGCTGCACTGAACATTGGCTTGCTCGATCTGCGCCAACTCTGCGCCGATGTGGAGTCGGCCTATTGGTCCGGCAGCATCGCGCTGAATGCCGCCGAAGGCTTCATCCGCCAACTGATCGGCTGGCGCGAATATGTGCGGGGCGTTTATTGGCTGCACATGCCGGAATACGCCGAGGGCAATGCCTTCGGTAACACGCGGCGCCTGCCAGAGTTTTACTGGACCGGCGACACAAAGATGAACTGCATGCACCAGGCCATCGGCCAAAGCCTCAAACACGCCTACGCCCATCACATACAGCGCCTGATGGTCACCGGCAATTTCGCCCTGCTCGCCGGCATCGCGCCGAGCCAGATCTGTGAATGGTATCTGGCCATTTACATGGACGCTTTCGATTGGGTCGAACTGCCCAACACCCTCGGCATGGTCATGCACGCCGACGGCGGCTACCTCGGTTCCAAACCTTATTGCGCCAGCGGCCAATACATCAACCGGATGTCCGATTATTGTCGCGACTGTGCGTACTCGGTGCGTGAAACCACGGCCGACAACGCCTGCCCGTTCAATGCCTTGTACTGGCATTTCCTGATGCGCCACGGCGACCTTCTGCGCAGCAATCAGCGCATGGGCATGATGTACAAAAACCTTGATCGCATGCCGTTGGAAAAACAGCAGGCTTTGTGGCAACGCGGGCAAGGGCTGCTCGACAGACTGGATCGCGGCGAATCGCTATGAAAACGCGTGTGCCTTTGGCCCGTGTGCAACTTAAACATGAGGCCCCGGGTCAATGGCTGACAAAGCTTGTGAGGCCGATGGCTTGAGACACGCCAATTGAACGCAAGCCAACCATCAACGCATGAAGGGTGAACATCCTGAAACAGCTTACTCGCGAGGAGCTTGAGTCTGAGGTCACGCGCCTGCGTCTGGCCGTCAAGGCGACCTGCGACGCCGTCTGGGACTGGGATCTGAAAACCAATCAGGTCATCTGGAACGACTCGCTGCAACAGGCCTATGGCTACGCGTCAGCAGCCATCGAGCCGACGTGTGACTGGCGATTTGCGCAGATTCACACGCAGGATCGCGCGCGCGTGACAACCTCGATTCGCTCGGCGATTGACGGCTCTGGCACGACCTGGAGCGCGGAGTACCGCTTCCTCTGCCACGATGGTTCATACGCCGAAGTCCTGGATCGCGGACATTTGATCCGCAATGCCGATGGCGAAGCCGAACGCATGATCGGTGCGATGCTCGACCTGACCCGTTCGCGCAGCGCCGAGACGGCATTACGCCAGAGTGAAGAGCGCTTCAGCACCATTCTGGAAACCATCGAAGCAGCTTTCGCCATCGTCAAAGTCAAATTCGACGCCGACGACCACCCTATCGACTATTACTTTGTCGAGGCCAACCCGGCGTTCGAGCGTCAGGCCGGGGTCAACCTGCGGGGCAAGTGGGTCACCGAGTTTGCGCCCAACCTGGAGAAATTCTGGTTCGAGACGTACGGCCATGTGGCCAAAACAGGCGAGCCAGCAAACTTCGAGAACTACGCCAACACCTTCGAGCGCTGGTTCGATGTGCGCGCCGTGCGTGTCGGCGACCCGGCCGATCGGCAGATTGCGATCTTCTTCAGCGATGTCACCGAGCGCCGCGACGCGCAAGAACGCTTGCGCATCAGCGAAGCCGTCGCCCGGGAAAACGTCGAGCGGGTACAACTGGCCCTTGCCGCCGGTGCCATTATCGGCACCTGGCACTGGCACTTGCCCAGCGATCGCTTCAGCGTCGATGAAGCCTTCGCGCGGGTGTTCGACCTCGACCCGGCCTGGGGTCTCGACGGTCTGAGTCTGGAGCAAGTGGTGATGACCGTTCACCCGGATGACAGGGAAGGACTCACCACCGCGATCAACGAAGTCATTGCCCGTGGAGGTGCCTATTCCCACCAATACCGAGTGCGCGGCGCGGATGGCCAATACACCTGGATTGAAGCGAACGGCCGCGTCGAGTGCGCCGAAGACGGCACGCCTTTGCGCTTTCCCGGCGTGCTCATCGATGTCGAAGACCGGCGCAATGTCGAAGCCGAGCGCGACCGGGTCACCGCCGCGTTAAAGGCGCTCAATGACACACTGGAACAACGGGTCTCGGCACGCACCGCCGACCTGATGCAGGCCGAAGAGAAGCTGCGCCAATCGCAGAAAATGGAAGCGGTCGGGCAACTCACCGGCGGTCTGGCCCATGACTTCAACAACCTGCTGGCGGGCATCTGCGCCTCCCTTGAACTGATGGAAAAACGCATCGGCCAAGGCCGACTGAACGACATCGACAAATACATGCAGATCGCCCAGGACGCCGCCAAACGCGCCACCGCCCTCACCCACCGTCTGCTGGCCTTCTCTCGGCGCCAGACCCTCGATCCACGGCCAACTGAAGTCAATGCACTGATTGCCGGCATGAGCGAACTGATCCAGCGCACCGTCGGCCCGAGCATTCGCCTGAAGACGGTCGTTGCCGCCGATCTGTGGCCGGCGCTGGTCGATGCCAGCCAACTGGAAAACGCCCTGCTCAACCTGTGCATCAACGCCCGCGATGCGATGCCCGATGGCGGCAGCATCACCGTCGAAACCGCCAATCGAACCCTGGATGCTGAATCAGCGCGCGTACGGGAAATGCCCGAAGGGCAATACCTGTGCTTGTCGGTCGCCGACACCGGTACCGGTATGAGTGCGGAAGTGATCGCCAAGGCCTTCGACCCATTTTTCACCACCAAACCGCTGGGCCAGGGCACGGGCCTGGGGCTGTCGATGATCTACGGTTTCACCAAGCAATCCGGCGGGCAGGTGCGGGTGCAATCGACCGTGGGGCAAGGCACCGTCATGTGCATTTACCTGCCGCGCTACCTCGGCGAAACGCAGCGCAATCAGGATGACACGCAAAGCTCAGCGACGCCTCATGCCAAGGCCGGTGAGACCATCCTGATTGTCGACGACGAACCCACTGTCCGCATGCTGCTCAAGGATGTGCTGAACGATCTCGGCTACAACCTGCTCGAAGCGGCAGACAGCGTTGAGGGACTGGAAGTATTGCGTTCTAGCGCGCACATCGATCTGCTCATTACCGATGTCGGTTTGCCGGGCGGCATGAACGGCCGGCAGATGGCCGATGCGGGCAGGCAAATCAGGCCGAAGCTGAAGACCTTGTTCATTACCGGATACGCGGAAAACTCGGTGATCGGCAACGGTCAACTCGGCCCGGGCATGCAGGTGCTGACCAAACCGTTTGCCGTCGACACGTTGGTGTCACGGGTTAGTGGCCTGCTGTCCATTGACGTCGAATGAGGGTTGCGCAGTGGATGTCATGAACCTGTTGCGCCCTGCCGTTTTCGCTTGATACAGCGCTTGATCGGCGCACTCGATCAGAGCGCTCACCGGATCCAGGCGCGGACCCCGCGCGGCGGCGATGCCGATGCTCAGGCTCACGCGGGTCTCGGGACTGGTGGGGTGGGCAATGTTGGCTTGCTGCAAGCGCTCGATTATCAGCTGCGCCACCACCTCGGCACCGTCAATATCGGTGTCGGGCATGATCACCGCGAACTCTTCGCCGCCGTAGCGCGCCACCAGGTCCGACGGCCGCCGCACACACTCATCCAGCACGTGACCGACGGTTTGCAGACAGGCGTCACCGGCAACATGCCCGAGCGCATCATTGAACCGCTTGAAATAGTCGATATCGATCATCAGCAACGCCAGCGACGAGCCGTCGCGCTTTGCCCGCCGCGCCTCTGTGGCCAGGGTCTGGTCGAAGCAGCGCCGATTCGCCAGCCCGGTAAGCGCATCCTTCATGGCCAACAGTTCCAGTTGCCGATTGGAGCCAAGCAACTGCTGCTGAGCGATGCGCAGTTCGCCTTCAATCTGGGTCCGGCGCCGGATGTCGAGGATCAAGAACCAGCCGATCAGACCAGTAAGCCCCAACAGCCCCGCCACCACCACCGCCGACAACAGCGCCTCCGTACGCCAGGCCGTGAGCGCTTCACGCTTGCCGATGGCGACCGTGGTGATCAGCGGCAACTTCTCGCTTTTGCGGAAGGCGTAGAGGCGTTCGACGCCATCCAGGCTGGAGGTATACGACGCGGTACCGACCGATTGATCGACCAGGTACTTGGCGTAGATCGGCGACTTGGAAAAATTGCGCCCCATGTCCTGCTCACGGAACGGATAGCGCACCAGCAACGTGCCGTCGGTATACGACAAGCCGATGGCCCCGTCCTGGCCGACGTCGAGTTTGCCGAACAGGCGCAGGAAGTTTTCCACGCCCAACGTCACGGCCACCACCCCGGCGAACTCGCCACGATCATCGTTGAAACGGCGGCTGACGGTGATCACCCACTCCTGATTGGAGCGGCTACGGATGGGTGGCCCGATAAAAGGTTCGCGGCTCGGGTCGTCACGATGATGAATGAAGTAGACCCGATCACTGCTATTGGCCCCCGCCGGGATCGGTCGATTGGACGACATCAGCCAATGGCCCTGACGGTCATAGATGGTGATACCGCTCATTTGTGGCATCAACGGCTGCTGGCGGTTGATCAGCGCACTCAGGCGCTGGATCTGCGTGGGGCCACTGCCTTCGGTTTCCAGGCGTTCGACCAGCCCGAGCAACAGCAGCGAACTTTGCCGGACAATGCCTTCGGAATAGGTCTCCAGTGCCTGGGTCAGGTTCAACCCGTGCACGTTGACCTCTTCCAGCGCGCGATCGCGCGAAGACAGCACTTTCCAGATGGTCAGCGACGCGAGGGAGCAGCCGATGACCAGCAGCAAGAGGATGACGAGGTGGGTATCACGCTTCACGAAAGTACCTAATGGAAAGTCCGGTTTCCCGTTCCAGCCGTTACTGATTCAAGGCAATAACAGCGGTCGTATGTCCTCGACCGGCGCAAGGATACAAGTAGCGCGTCGAACGTGCAGCAACCGTATGACGGAACGTCGTTTTCAAGCCTTTGGCGTTGTTTCGCAACGACACGGCAGCGGTCTGCAACTTATATTCATGGCCGCAGGTCATTAGGCTTGCTGAGGTTGAATCCATCCGCAAACCTCAACTATTGAAGATACCGCCGTGGCCGCTGACCTCGATCGCCGCAATAACCTGTCACTGGACAGCCTCAATTTTTTCCTCGCCGACGTGCGCGACGGCCTCGGCCCCTACTTGGCCATTTACTTATTGGCGGTGCATCACTGGGAGCCGGCCAGCATTGGCCTGGTGATGACCATCGCCGGAGTCGCCGCGCTGATCACCCAGACGCCGGCCGGCGCCTGGGTCGACAACAGCCGGCGCAAACGTGCGCTCATTGCGATCGCCGCCCTGCTGGTGACCGGCAGTTGCCTGCTGCTGCCCTTCGTGACGTCGTTCACTTGGGTGGCGTTGACGCAAACCCTGAGTGCGATGGCCGCTTCGATCTTCGCCCCGGCCATTTGCGCGATTACCCTGGGCATTACCGGGCCACGAGCGTTTACCCGACGAACCGGGCGCAATGAAACCTTCAATCATGCCGGCAACGCCTGCGCCGCCCTCCTCGCCGGTGTGTTCGCTTATCTGTTCGGCCCGGTGGCGGTGTTCTATCTGATGGCGGCCATGGCGCTGGCCAGTGTCATTGCCATCGCCTGCGTTTCGCCAGAAGCCATCGACCATGATCTGGCACGCGGACTGGATCCGGCCGACGCCGGGCATCGCCAGCCTTCCGGTTTATCCGTGCTGTTGAGCAACCGACCGCTGCTGCTGTTCGCCATTTGCTGTGCGCTGTTTCACCTCGCCAATGCGGCGATGTTGCCGTTGGTGAGCCAAAAACTTGCGCAAGCCAATTTGCAGATGGCCACTCCGCTGACCTCGGCCTGCATCGTCGCCGCGCAACTGGTGATGGTGCCGGCGGCATTGCTGGTCGGAGCGAAAGCCGATGTGTGGGGACGCAAACCGCTGCTACTGGCCGGTTTTCTGATCCTGCCGTTGCGCGGTGTGCTCTATACGCTGTCGGACGATGCTTATTGGCTGGTCGCGGTGCAACTGCTGGACGGCGTTGGCGCCGGTCTGTTCGGCGCCTTGTTTCCAATCATGGTCAAGGACCTCACCCAGGGCACCGGCCACTTCAACATCAGCCTCGGCGCACTGACGACGGCTTTCGGACTCGGCGCCGCGCTGAGCAACGGTCTCGCCGGACTCGTTGTACAGGAGGCCGGTTACAGCGCAGCGTTTTTGACCTTGGCCGCGATTGCGGCGGTGGCGGTTGTGTTGCTCGGGATCGGGGTTCCGGAAACTCAGCGCAGTGGCCATCAGGCTGAAAGCGGCGTGATCGAGGCCAGCGCTGAATCCTCAGCGTAATCCATATCCCAACCCTGCCCTCTGATCGCCGCCATCTCGTGTCTGCGCGGCGTTGAAAATCCAGATTCAGTGGATCAGGCAAGCAATCCAGAGGAATGCACTTCGGCGCTGAGGCGCTGATCGAGAGAATGTTCGTGCACAGGCTCAGACGAATACACCCTCAATCGCAAGGACATTCCAGTGAAAGGTTTTTGCTTGGCCTTCGGGCTGCTCTTCAGTACTTTTTCAGCCATGGGAGCCGATATGTCGAACGGCGCAGACAACTTCTACACCAGCAATAAAGTGACCGTGGAAAAGGTCACCTTCAAGAACCAGTACGGGATGAAGGTCGCAGGCAATCTGTTCAGCCTGAAGAATCTCGACCCACAGTCAAAAAATGCCGCGATCATCGTCGGCCACCCGATGGGCGCGGTGAAAGAGCAAAGCGCCAATCTCTACGCGACCAAAATGGCGGAACAGGGTTTCGTCACGCTGTCGTTTGACTTGTCCTTCTGGGGCGAAAGCGAGGGCCTGCCACGCCAGTCGGTTGCGCCGGACATTTATGCCGAAGACTTCAGCGCGGCGGTGGACTTTCTCGGCACTCGCCCACTGGTCGATCGCGAGCGTATCGGCGTCATCGGTATTTGCGGCAGCGGCAGCTTCGCCATCAGTGCCGCCAAGATCGACCCACGTTTGAAGGCGATTGCCACCGTCAGCATGTACGACATGGGCGCCGCCAACCGTAACGGCCTCAAACATTCGCTCACGCCAGCGCAACGCCAATCGATCATTGAACAGGCGGCGCAGCAGCGTAACGCACAGTCCTGGGGCGGCCCGGTCCGCTACACCGGCGGCACACCGCTCAAACTCACTGGCAATGCCGTGGGTGACGAGTTCTACGATTTCTACCGCACCCCGCGTGGCCAGGTCACCCCGGCCGGTGCTTCGCCGCAGACCACCACCATGCCGACGCTGATCAGCAATGTGAAGTTCATGAACTTATACCCGTTCAATGACATCGAGAGCATCTCCCCGCGCCCGCTGCTGTTCATTGCCGGCGCTCAGGCGCACTCCCGCGAATTCAGTGAAGACGCTTACCAGCGCGCGGCCGAGCCCAAAGAGCTGCTGATCATTCCAGGGGCCGGCCATGTCGACTTGTACGACCGGGTCAACCTGATTCCCTTCGCCAAATTGACCACGTTCTTCAGCCATAACCTGAAGTAACGCCATCGCAACGCTGCCAACGCTTTAAAGCGCAGACACGACAAAAGCCTGCTTTTCAGGGCAGGCTTTTGTTCGGTCGCGCAGGCTTACTTTTGCTGAGCGGTCAGCGCCGAGTAGCTGTTCATCAGGTTGCGGTAGTTCGGGATCCGCTGCGACAGCAGATTACCCAGCCCTTCAATGTCGTTGCGCCAGTCGCGATGCAGCTCACACGCCACCGAGAACCAGTTCATCATCTGTGCGCCGGCCTGAGTCATGCGGCTCCATGCGGCTTGTTGCACGGTGGTGTTGAAGGTGCCGGAGGCGTCAGTCACCACAAAAACATCAAACCCTTCCGCGAGCGCCGACAGGGTCGGGAACGCTACACACACATCCGTCACCACACCGGCAATGATGATCTGCTTACGGCCGGTGGCTTTGATCGCCTTCACAAAATCTTCGTTGTCCCAGGCGTTGATCTGGCCTGGACGAGCGATGTACGGCGCATCCGGGAACATTTCTTTCAGTTCCGGTACCAGCGGGCCGTTCGGGCCTTGTTCGAAACTGGTGGTGAGGATGGTCGGCAGTTCGAAGAACTTCGCCAAATCGGCCAGGGCCAGCACGTTGTTCTTGAATTCGTTGGGCGAGAAGTCCTGCACCAGGGAAATCAGGCCGGTCTGGTGGTCGACCAGCAGCACGATGGCGTCGTCTTTGTTCAGGCGGTTGTAGGTTGGAGTGGTCATGGTCTGCGTCCCTTTTGAGTTTTTGAAGTTGTTGTTGCGTTCAAGTTGGGTACAGATTACTGACGCACGGGGACGGGATAAATCGGCTGAAAAGCGTTTCACCGTCCACTCAAACAGGACAATCAGGCAATAAAACATGCTCCGCTCCGAACTTCCTGGCGATCCTTGTCATACTGTTGCGATGCATTGCGTATGAATAAAGGAGATGTTCATGCTCGGACGCCGTCCGCCAGAGCCGAACACCGAAGACCCAAGCAGAGCCGCCTCTGCCCGCAACGCCGTGCGCGCCGGCTCGACATTCCGCCTTACGGTCAGCTTTATGCTGGTGGTGGTACTGGCCTTTCTGACGGTCGAGAGTTGGCGCACCTGGCGCGACTATCGCGCTGCATTCGCCTCCGCGCGCGATTCGGTGACCAACCTGGCCCGCGCCACTGCACAGCATGCCGAAGACACCATTCGGCAAATGGATGTGCTGACCGCCGCCCTGAGTGAACGTATCGAAGGCGACGGACTGCAGAACCTCGACGTGCCGCGTATTCACAAACTGCTGGTGCAGCAATCGAAAATCATGCCGCAGCTGCATGGCTTGTTTATCTACGGGGCGGATGGGCAGTGGATCGTTACCGACAAGGAAGTCACGCCCGAGACCGCCAACAATGCCGATCGCGATTACTTTCAATATCACCGCAGCCATGATGATCGGCAGGTGCGCATCGGTGATGTGGTGGAAAGCCGATCGACCCATGACCTGATCATTCCCGTCTCCCGCCGCCTGAACAATCCCGATGGCTCGTTCGCCGGGGTGCTGCTGGGCACGGTCAAGGTCAGCTACTTTGTCGACTATTACGGCGATTTCAGAATCGATGACAAAGGCGCACTGGTGCTGGCCAGACGCGACGGCACCATCCTCGTGCGCCGGCCGTTCATCGCCTCGGTGATCGGCAAAAGCCTGGCCAACAGCGAGATCTTCAAGGTCTACCTGCCCAACGCCAACGCTGGTATTGCGCAAGTCCGCGCGGTGGTCGATGACACTGAGCGGTTGTATGGCTATCGCGCGCTCACCACCTATCCGCTGGTGGTCGAGGCCGGGCTTTCACGGGACTCGATCATCGAACCGTGGCAGCAGGATTTGCTGAAAAACGGCTTCGTGCTGGTGTTTCTGATTTTGGTGCTCAGCGGTTTCGGCCTGGTCGTGCTGCATCAGTTGCGCCAGCGCATGGCCATGGAGCGGGAAATTCGCTACGCGCACCAGACCATGCGCGACATGGCGCTGACCGACAGCCTCACCGGGCTGGGCAACCGCCGACGCCTGGACAACGCGCTGGTGGACGAAATCCGTCTGGCGCGGCGACAGGGTTCGGCGCTGTCATTGATCATGCTCGATGTCGACCACTTCAAACGCTACAACGACCAGTATGGCCATGCGGCGGGCGATGATTGCCTGAGCGCTGTCGGGCAGGCGATCCAGCAAGCGGTCAAACGACCGAGTGACCTCGCCGTGCGCTACGGCGGCGAAGAATTCACCGTGCTGTTGCCCAACACCGACAATGCCGGCGCCATTCAGGTTACCGAAGACATACTGCAGGCCATCCGTGCACTGAAACTGGAGCACGCCGGGCATACATTGGGCTATGTCACCGCCAGCGCCGGGATTACCACTTGGCATCCAGTCGATGACACGGTAACCCCGGCGACCCTGTTGAAAGCAGCCGATACCTGCCTGTATCAAGCCAAGCAGCAAGGCCGCAACCGCTGGTGCTCACAGGGCAAGCAACCCGACGTCGCGGTTATGAGCTAATAACACCTTCATTAAACCGTCGCTCAAACGTTGTACTAGGATAGGATCCAAGTCTGCGGTATTTCGTCGACCAAGGAGATCGTCGACAGTGCTGCAGACGTTTTTGAATTAACGCTTCTCAGGGATGACACGCATATGAATTCACACTTGTTCCCCCACATCGGCAAGGTCATTGCCAGCACCGGCAGCCGGCATTTTCCGCGCATGCTGCATGACCTGATCCTGACGCAACTGGCGGTAGACGCCACGCACATCCGGCAGATGCGTGTCGAACCGCTGGGCCGCGCGTCGAGCCGCAGTGAGCCGGAGCCGCTGAAAGAGCCGGCCCTGCTCGCCGAAACGGTGTTTTCCGAACACAGTGCAGCGGCCCACCATTTACAGAATCCGCCGGCCGCGACCAGCGCGGACGCCTCGCAACTGCACCTGACCCGGCGCAAGGACGGCTACCGCTACGTGATTTCGGTGTATCGCAACGACGAGTCGCAGCGCTTTTCCGCGCAGGAACGCAGCCTGTTGCAGGACATCTCCCCGGTGCTGCTGCCGATGGTGGAAAAACACATCAACGCCCTGCAACCGTCCAGCCCTGATCCACAAAGCCCACCCGAGTCAGCCGAAGGCAACGGCCTGGAAACCTTGCGCCTGCGCTTTGACGAGCGTCTGGAGCAACTGGGGCTGAGTCTGTCGAACCGCGAAACCGAAGTGTGTGTCGGCCTGCTCGCCGGGCGCACGGCGCCGGAACTGGCCGAGCAGTTGGCGCTGAAGGTCAACACCGTGGAGAGTTATCTGAAACGGGCGGCGATCAAGTTGGGCATCAGCGGGCGGCATTCGTTGATGCGCTGGATGTATTCGCCGTTGGAGGCGTTGGCGTCGAGTGCGGCTTGATACGCAGGGATTGAGAGGGTTTCGGTTTTTTGGGTGTGTCAGTGAGATTCCCCCCCTCACCCCAGCCCTCTCCCCCCAAGGGGGTCGAGGGGGAAAGGGAACCGATCTTTGTGCTGTTCAAAACCTGAGTTCGACTCGGTATCTCACGTCGGTGCATCTCGAAAGAACACCTCGGTCAGTCCCCTCTCCCCCTGGGAGAGGGTTAGGGTGAGGGCACTCCCGCGACGTGCTCCAAAGCCTGATTCACCGCCAATTCCCCCAACATCACCACTTGCGCAATACCCAGCAAGGTCTGGCGATGCGGCCCCTCCAGCATCCCGGCAAAATCACACAACATGACCGAGGCCGAGGCCAGCGATTCACAGGCGTTTGCCAGCAGGGATTCGGTATCGGTTTGCGGGTTGACCCGGAACATAGCGTTGGGCGTATAGGGCGTGGCCATGATGTTGGCTGCAGTAACCGGCGGAACGGGTGTCTTTGACATTTGCTCAAACTCCTTCTGCGCAGTGAGGGAGCAGGCTCCCTCGCGCGGCAGTTTCGCAATTAGTTGGGCAAGCGCTGATTGTCGAGGACGCGACTCACCACCAATTCACTCAACATGATCACCTGCTGCAGGATCAGCATTTTCTTGCGGTGAGGGCTGTCGACCGAGTCGGCAAGGTCGCGGGCCATGTCACTGGCCGATGACAACGATTCGTAGGCTTCAACGAGCAGGGTTTCGTCGTCGATGGTGGGGTCGATCAGGTAGATCTTGCCGGTTTTGCGAGTGGGTTTTGAGGTTTTGAGCGCGGAAGGGTTGAGGTAGAAATTGATCGCCCGTTCTGTGGCCTCTTTGATGTTTTGAGGTTCGAGTGCGGCGTCGTAAGGGATCGGATCAGTGTCCGGAGGGTTCGGCGTAACTTTGAACATATTCATCTAATTCCTGAAGTAGGGCCGCGACCGTTCTCTACTAAAAGAAGGGTGGCGGCTGTGCACAGGTTAGTAGACCGGTGGAATTAGCAAGACCGGCGCGCCCGAGGGCGCCCTGCGCACAACCACCATTGAGTGCAGGCAGAGACGCACCTGACTAAATGGAACTCATGCACTTACTAATACCAATCGGGCTACTAAACCCGACCACTGATAGGCAGTGGCAGGGAAACGATAGAGCCCATGGGATAAGCGCACAAGCCGGCGGATTCTGGCGTACGCGTAGGTAACGACGCAAGGTGTTGTAGGCGGTATGACGTAACGGGTCGTGTAATTTAAACGGGCAATCGGCGTTGTGTTTATTGATGGAAATACTGGATGGCGGTGGTTCGAGGTTTTGCGGTGTGTCAGTGATATTCCCCCCTCACCCCAGCCCTCTCCCCCCAAGGGGGGCGAGGGGGAAAGGGAGCCGATCTCGGTTGAATTCGAAACTGAGTTCGACTTTTGAGCCGATCTTTGTGCTGTTCAAACCCTGAGTTCGACGCGATATCTCAGGTCGGCGTACCTCGAAAGAACACCTCGGTCAGTTCCCTCTACCTCTGGGAGAGGGTTAGGGTGAGGGCACTCCCGCGACGTGCTCCAAAGCCTGATTCACCGCCAATTCCCCCAACATCACCACTTGCACGATGCGAGGGAGCAGGCTCCTTCACGCGGCTGTTTCGCAATTAGTTGGGCAAGCGCTGATTGTCGAGGACGCGACTCACCACCAATTCACTCAACATGATCACCTGCTGCAGGATCAGCATTTTCTTGCGGTGAGGACTGTCGACCAAGTCGGCAAGGTCGCGGGCCATGTCACTGGCCGATGACAACGATTCGTAGGCTTCAACGAGCAGAGTTTCGTCGTCGATGGTGGGGTCGATCAGGTAGATCTTGCCGGTTTTGCGGGTGGGTTTTGAGGTTTTGAGCGCGGAAGGATTGAGGTAGAAATTGATCGCCCGCTCTGTAGCCTCTTTGATGTTTTGAGGTTCGAGTGCGGCGTCGTAGGGGATTGGATCGGTATCTGGTGGGTTGGGTGTGGCTTTGAACATAGATAAAGTCTCGTATCGAAATTAACCGGAGCCATCACTTTCGCTACCAAACGAAGGTGGCGGCCATGCGCGGGTTGGTAGACCGGTCGATACGGAAACCCGGCGCTCATGAATGAGCCCCACGCATGTCCACCATATAAAACGCAGCCGCAAAAAGAGACTGCATAAGGTGGCGCCATACGGCGGTACCTAAGCGGGCTAGCAAACCCGATCACTGATTTGCAGTGACAGGCAAACGATATATCCCGACCCATAGCCGCGTAAGCCGGCGGATTCTGGCGTACGCGTAGGTAACGACGCAAGGTGTTGTAGGCGGTATGACGTAACGGGTCGTGTAATTTAAACGGGCAATCGGCGTTGTGTTTATTGATGGAAAAACTGGATGGTGGTGGTTTCAGGTTTTGCGGTGTGTCAGTAGGATTCCCCCCTCACCCCAGCCCTCTCCCCCCAAGGGGGGCGAGGGGGAAAGGGAGCCGATCTTTGTGCTTTTCACAACCTGAGTTCGACGTGGTATTTCAGGTCGGCGTACCTCGAAAGAACACCGCGATCAGTCCCCTCTCCCTCTGGGAGAGGGTTAGGGTGAGGGCAATCCCGCGACGTGCTCGAATGCCTGATTCACCGCTAATTCGCCCAACATCACGTGCAATACCCAGCAGGTTTGATGAGGGCCTTCCTCAATCCCGCGCCAACGCCTCAATCGGATCAAGCCGCGAAGCATTCCGCGCTGGCACAAAGCCAAACACAATCCCGATCAACGTCGAACACACTACCGCCGTCAACACCGACGCCAGCGAAAACACCATCTCCCATTCCTTGATAAACACCGAAAACAGATGCCCGATCGCATACGACAGGGAAATCCCGATCGCCCCGCCCAACAGGCAAACCATCACCGCCTCCACCAGAAACTGCTGACGAATGTCCGACTGCCGCGCGCCCACCGCCATGCGTATACCGATCTCGCGGGTCCGTTCGGTCACCGACACCAGCATGATGTTCATCACCCCGATACCGCCGACCACCAAAGAAATCACTGCAATCAGCGACAGCAGCAATGCCAGCGAGCGGCTGGTTTTCTGCACGGTCTGCAAGACGCTGTCGAGGTTGTTGGTGAAAAAATCCTTGGTGCCGTGGCGTTGCAGCAGCAGTTGGGTGACGTGCTCTTCCACCACTTTGCTCGGCTGGCCGTCCTTCATGCGCACGCTGATGCTGTCCAGATAACGCTGACCCAACACCCGCCCGGCGGCGGTTTCGTAGGGCACCCAGACATTCAGGGTCTTGCCCGAGGCGAACAGGCTTTTATCCTGCGCGGCCACGCCGATCACCGTGCACGGCAGGTTACCGATCAGGATCACCTGGCCCAATGGATCGACGTCTTGCCCGAACAGGCGCTGCCGGGTGTTGTGATCGATGACCACCACCTGTGCCTGGCGCCGCGCATCGTTTTCGCTGAACGCAATACCGGCCGCCATCTTGATCCCGCGCACCTTGAAGTACTGGTCGCTGACGCCGTTGACCTGCGCATCCAGGTCGATGTTGCGATAGCGCAGCAACAGGCTGCGGCCGATCATCGGCGTGGCGCTGTCGACGTAGTACAGCTGATTCAGCGCGGTGACATCGGCCGGCGTCAGGGTTTCGATGGCCGCGGCACGTTTGTCGCCGTAACTGCTGCCGGGATAGACATCGATGGTGTTGCTGCCAATCGCGGCGATGTCCTTGAGCACATAGTTCTTCGCGCCCTCGCCGACCGCTGAAATTGACACCACCGAAGTGATACCGATGACGATACCGAGCATGGTCAGCAAGGTGCGCATGCGGTGCGAGATCAACGCCACCCACGCCATGGCGAACGCTTCTTTGAACAGTCCGAGACTGGCCACCAGCCGCCGTGAAGCGGTGGCTTTTGGCGCCACCGGTTCATCGCTGAGCAGGTGCGTGGTGTCGCGTTCGTTGGCGCGGTCGCTGAGGATTTCGCCGTCGCTGACTTCAATGATGCGCTCGGCGTTGGCGGCGACTTTCGGGTCGTGGGTCACCAGAATCACCGTGTGTCCCGCCGCGTGCAGCTCCAGCAGGATGCGCATCACCTCTTTACCGCTGGCGGTATCGAGGGCGCCGGTGGGTTCGTCGGCGAGGATCACTTCGCCGCCGTTCATCAAGGCCCGGGCGATACTCACCCGCTGCTGCTGACCGCCGGAGAGCTGGCTCGGCCGATGCGTCAAATGCCCTTCCAGACCCAATCGCGCCAACAACTCACGGGCGCGGGCGTGGCGCTGAAGCTGCGGCGTCCCGGCATAAATCGCCGGCATCTCGACGTTATGCATCGCGCTCAAATGCGGCAGCAAGTGATAACGCTGGAAGATGAAACCGAAGTAGTCGCGGCGCAGCTCGGCGAGTGCCTGATTGTCCAGATCACGGGTTTCCTGGCCGTTGATTTTGTAGCTGCCGGCGGTGGCGTAGTCGAGGCAACCGAGGATGTTCATCAAGGTAGATTTGCCGGAGCCGGAAGCGCCGATAATCGCGACCATTTCCCCGGCATGGATCGTCAGGTTGATGTTCTTCAGCGCGAGAAACTCGCGGTCGCCGGCGGTGAAGCTGCGCGTGATGCCGGTCAGCTGTAGCAGTGGCTCAGTCATGCTCAGGCCCCCGCCACATTCGTCAGCGGATCACCGATCACCACGCGATCGCCTTCCGCCAGACCGTCGTTGATCTGCACTTTGACATTGTTGTTGATCCCGGTCTGCACATTGCGCGACTGCGCGTGGCCCTTGGCGTCGAGCACCCTTACAGGAAAGCTGCCATCGGCGTTACGCGGGCCGAGCGCTGCGACCGGCACGGTCAGCACAGCCTTGGCGGTGTCGAGGATAATGCGCACCTGCGCGGTCATCGAAATGCGCAAACGATGGTCGGGATTGGGCACCTCGAACAAGGCGTTGTAGAACACCGCGCTACTTTGCTTCGGCGTACCGGCGGGCGGCGTTTCAAGAAAGTTCTGTGGCGCCGGGTCCGTGCCGCGCAGTTTCGCGTAGTAGCGTTTGTCCTCGCCAAGAATGGTGAAGTACACCTCCTGCCCCGGGGCGATGTGAATCACATCGGCTTCGGACACCTGCGCTTTCACCGTCATGGTGTCCAGATCCGCCAGTTTCAGCAGGACCGGCGCCAGTTGGCTGGCGATCACCGTTTGCCCTTCTTGAGTGACCACGCCGACCACGTCGCCATCGATTGGCGCGACAATCCGCGTGTATGCCAGATTGACCTTGGCCGTGTCGATCTGGATGTGCGCGCTTTTGATCTGCGCATCCAGCGACATCAGATTGGCCTGCTGCACCTGATAGTCCGACTCGGCGGTTTCAAAATCCTGGCGCGAGATCGACGCGTCGTCCTGCAAGTTCTTGTAGCGCTCGTAAATCGCTTTGGTCTGCCTCAGTTGAGCCTGAGTGGCGCGTTTTTGCGCTTGCAGGTTTTCCTCATCGACCTGGGCCTGACGCAGCGTGTTCTGCAATACCAACGGATCGATTTCCGCCAGCCACTGACCCTTCTTCACCTTGTCGCCGACCTTGACCTTGAGCGACTTCAATTGCCCGGACACCTGCGCGCCAACGTCCACTTGTTTGATGCCTTCGAGCAACCCGGTGGCGAGCACCGCGTTTTCGATGTCACTGCGTTCAACCGGGGCGGTCAGGTATTGCGGCGCCTCGGCCGGGGCCTGCACCGCGTAGAACGCCAATCCCGCTACTGCCACTAACGCCAAACCCATACCGACTTTGCGCAACTTCGACTTTTCCATAAATAACCACAAGTCCGTTCAGGGGTGAGCCCGGCCAGCGGCCGGGCTCTGGTAGATAAACAACAATCAGGAAACCACTTGGCCGGCCGGCACCTTCAGGCCGTCATGCCACCACGCCGCGAGACTGAAGACGTTAGGCGCCTTGAGAATCGTGAAGTGGTTGCCCGGCCCGTACCACACCGCCAGATCCGCAACCTGGCGCTGCCAGCCTTCGACCATCGCCGCTTGCTCGCGCTGATTGCCCCAGGCATCCAGCGTCGGGTCATCGACCAGCGCCAGCCGCACCGGCCCGGTGTAGGCCTGTTGCGGTTGATAGACCGTGCGCAAGGCTGTGGCGAAGGTGCGGACCGGGCCGTGCATCGCATCCGCCGCGGCGCGCTCCGACAGCACGCCGGCGTGCACCATCCCGGCATGCAGCAAGCGCATTTGCGTAACGTCATCAGCGTCGGCAAACACCTGCGGATCGATCTCCAGCGACTTGCCACTGGACAGTTGCAGGGTGTCGATCAAGCGCTCCAGCGCCGCCGTACCGGTGTACGGTTTGCCTGCCGTGCCGTTGCCGCCCGGCGCTTCGCTGTCGATCAACGTCAACGAAGCCACCTCGCGCCCGGCCGCTTGCAACTGCGCCGCCATGGCATGCGCCACCCAACCGCCGAAGGAATGGCCGATCAGGTGCACCGGGCCTTGCGGGTAAGCCTGCGCGATCGCCTGCAGATAAAACGCGGCAGCGGCTTCGACCTGACTGTGCGGCACACTGCTGCCGTCCAGCCCGCGCGGTTGCAGGCCGATGATCGGCCACTCCGGCCCGATCGCTTCGGTCAGATGAATGAACCCGGTGACGCTGTCACCTGCCCCCGGCACGCAGAAAATCGGCGCATGCCCCACATGCCCGGTCTGGATCGTCAGCAGCGGCTGATACACAGCCGTGGCGGGCGCGACCAAGGCCTCAAGTGCCTGAGTGATGGCCTGCCCCAACGCTTGAATATGCGGATTTTTCATCATGCTGCGGTGATCGCCGGGGATATCGATGCACTGCAACAGACGACTGTCGAAGCGTTCCTCCCAACCGCGTGTCGGGCTTGGCACAGACTGCCCGTCCATCAGCGCCTGCGCGCGGAACAGATGAATCGTCTGGCTCGCCGGGCTGACCTGGTAATGCGCCAAGGCCAAGCGATGCGCCGCCTCGCGATCGAAGTAATGCCAGGCATCGGTCGCGCTGACCGTGGCCAGTTCCGGATCGGTCAGTTGCTGCACCTGGCAACGGTGGAACAGCGCGTGGAAATCCAACTGCTCCATCTCGGCCTCCAGAGCCTCGACCGCCGCCAACGCGGTGGCGCCATCGGCACCGAGCATCAGCGCACGCCCGCGGCAATGCCCGAGCAACTGGCGCTTGTCGAGATCCTTGCCGCTCCACATCGCCTTGTCCTGGGCCAGTGAGTTGGGCGCATAGCTGTCGAGCATGCCGATGAAGTCCACCGGTTGATCCTGACCCAGCAATTGTTGAGCGACCTCATGGGCCAGCACCCCGCCGAACGACCAGCCTGCCAGACGATACGGCCCGTGTGGCTGCACCGATCGGATGATCCCGGCCATCCGCGTGGCCATGCATTCGATTGTGCGTAGCTGTGGCTGACCAAACGGCACGCCGGGCAGCCCATAAATCGCAAACTCGCCGCCAATGTGCTGCGCCAGCGTCGGGAAATACACATCGCGACCACTGAATTCATGCACCAGGAACAGCGGCGTACCGGTATCTCCGGCTCGCACCACGACCAGCCCTTCCGGCAGTCCGGCCATTTCATCCTGAGCGAGCAACGCTGCCGCCGACTCAATGCTCGGGTGCTGGAACAATTCGGCCAGTGACACCTGCATTCCGCCGCGTCGTAGCAGATTGACCAGCCGCACCGCGAGCAACGAATGCCCACCCAACTCGAAGAAGTTGTCGTGACGACCGACCTGCTCGACGTTGAGCACTTCGGCCCAGATACGCGCCATCGCGGTTTCCACCTCGCCTTGCGGCGCCACATAAGGACGATTGATCACCGCGTCGGCGCCCGGCTCTGGCAAGGCCTTGCGGTCGACCTTGTCGTTGGGGGTCAGCGGCAATGCGTCGAGCAACACGTAGGCGCCGGGCACCATGTACTCCGGCAAACGCTCAAACACATGGGCACGCAAGACCTCCAGGTTTGGCGTTTCGATCCCTGCACGCAACGTGTACCAGGCCACCAAGCGTTCATCGCGCACCATGACCACCGCTTCGCGGATTGCTGGATGCTCGATCAGCCGCGCTTCGATTTCACCCGGCTCCAGACGCAAGCCGCGCAGCTTGATCTGGAAGTCGTTGCGCCCGAGGAATTCCAGATCACCGTCGTTGTTGTAGCGCGCCAGATCGCCGGTGCGGTACAGCCGATCACCGGCCACGAACGGGCTGTCGATGAAACGCTCGGCCTGCATCTGCGGCAATCGGTGATAACCGCGCGCCACACCCACACCGCCAATGTGCAACTGGCCGCTGACGCCCTTCGGCACCGGTTGATCGTAAGCATCGAGGATATACACGCGCGTGTTGCTCAGCGCCTTGCCGATTGGCACCGCGTTGTGCGGCACCGGTTGATCCGGTTCAAGCGTCCAGCCGGTGCTGTCGACCGTGGTTTCGGTCGGGCCGTAAACGTTGTGCAAACGCACCCACGGCAGGCGATCTCGCACCTGCCGCGCCAGCGCTGCGCTGAGTTCGCCGCCACCGTTGAGCACATCGGTGAGGCTGCTGCACTGCTCGACACCTTCCTGCTCGATGAAGTCCTGCAACAGCGCCGGCACGAACTTGACCACCGTCACTTGGTGCTCGCGAATCGCCTGCACCACATAGGCCGAATCGCGGTTGCCGTCCGGCCGCGCCAGTACCAGACGCAGACCGGAACACAGTGGCCAGAAGATCTCCCACACCGAACTGTCGAAGCTGAACGGTGCCTTTTGCAGCAACGCACCATGCTCGGTTGGCGCACTGATCTGCGAGCCCCAATGCACCATGTTGCAGGCGCTGCGATGCTCGATCATCACGCCTTTCGGCAGACCGGTGGAGCCGGAGGTGTAGATCATGTAGGCGAGGTTCGCGGCACTCAGGCCCGGCACCTGCGGATCGTGATCGGGCTGCTGCCAATGACCTTGATCGAGGTCGATCAAGGTCATTGCAGGCGCGTCGAACAGCGAACGCGTCGCCGCTTGCACCAGCACCGCGACCGGCGCGCTGTCCTTGAGCATGTAGGCCAGACGTTCCGCCGGATACCCCGGATCCAGCGGCACATACGCCCCGCCTGCCTTCAGAATGCCGAGCAGACCGACCACCAGATCCAGCCCGCGCTCGACGCAGATCGCCACGCGTGAATCCGGCTGCACGCCCTGTTCGCGCAAGTGATGAGCCAGTTGGTTGGCCCGCGCATTGAGTTCGCGATAGGTGAGGCACCCGGCTTCGGACTGCACGGCGATGGCCTCGGGTTTAGCCCGTACCTGCGTTTCAAACAAGCAGTGCAACGGCTGTTCCAGCGGGCAATCGACTTCGCTGGCGTTGAAGTCGTGCAACAGGCGCTGACGTTCGTCCTGCGCCAGCAACGGAACCTGCTCCAGCAGCGTTTGTTCATCGCTCACCAGCGCAGCGAGCAAGCACTGGAAGTAACCGACAAAACGCCGCACCGTCGATTCATCGAACAACGCCGTGGCATAACGCAGCGAGCCGCGAACGCCATCGGCGCTATCGCCGAGACTCAGCGACAGGTCGAACTTCACAAAGTGGCTTTCCCCCGCCACGCCTTCCAGCATCAGGTCGCCAAGTTGCACGCTCGGGCCGTCATTGTTGTCCCAGCTCAGCAGGGTCTGGAACAACGCGCTGTGGGCCAGGCTGCGCAGCGGTTTGCTGATGTCCACCACGTGCTCGAACGGCAGATCCTGATGCGCCTGCGCCGCCAGGGTTTGCGCCTTGACCCGCGCCAGCAACGCTTCGCCGCTGAGTGCGCCCGAGGTGTCGATGCGCAGCGCCAGGGTGTTGACGAACATGCCGATCAGGCCTTCGATCTCGGCGCGGGTGCGGTTGGCCACCGGCGAGCCGATGACCACGTCGGTCTGCCCGGACAAGCGACTGAGCAACATCGCCCAGGCACTGAGGATCACCATGTACGGCGTCACCGCGCGACGTTGGCACAGCGCTTTGAGTCCGCGACTCAGCGGCGCGCCCAGCACTACGTCGATATGGCTGCCGGCAAAGTCCTGTTGCGCCGGACGCGGACGATCGGTTGGCAGGGTCAGCAACGCCGGGGCACCGGCCAGTGTCTGCTGCCAGTAATCGCTCTGCCGCTGCAGCACCTCGCCACTGAGCCAACGGCGTTGCCACACCGCGTAATCGCTGTACTGCAGCGCCAGCGCTGGCAACGGGTCTTGCTGGTCATGGCTGAAGGCTTGATACAACGCCGCCAGCTCACGGGTCAGCACACCCATCGACCAGCCATCGGAGATGATGTGATGCAGCGTCAGCAACAGCACGTGGTGATCGTCGGCCAGACGCACCAGACGTCCGCGAATCAGCGAATCGCGAGCAAGATTGAACGGTGCGCCGGCTTGCTCTTCGATCAGCCCACGCAAAGCGTTATCGGCCTGCGGGTGCTGGCGCAAATCTTCAACTTGCAGCAACAGACCGGCCTCGGCTGGCACGATCAGTACCTGCGCCTGATCGTCGATCTGGGTGAAGCGGCTGCGCAGGGTTTCGTGGCGCTCGACAATACGCGCCAGTGCCCGTTGCAGCGCGTCTTCATCCAGCCGCCCGCGCAGACGCAGGCCCAGCGGAATGTTGTACGCCGTGTTGCCACTGTCCATTTGCGCCAGGAACCACAGGCGCTGTTGCGCGAACGACAGCGGCAGCGCTTGCTCACGCGCTGCCGGGACAATCTCCGGCAACGTGCTGCGCGCGGCCCGGCTCAACACCTGCGCCACGGCTGCCAACTCGGGATTGGCGAACAGCTCGGCCAAGGTCAGCTCCACGTCCAGCTGTTGGCGAACCTGCGACAGCATGCGCATCGCCAGCAACGAATGCCCGCCTAGCTCGAAGAAATTGTCGTGTCGTCCCACCTGCTCGACCTGCAATAACCCGGCCCAGATGCGCGCCAGGTTTTCCTCCAGCGCCGTGACCGGCGCCACATAGACCCGGCTGAGCATGGCGGCCTGGGTCGGCGCCGGCAGCGCCTTGCGGTCGATCTTGCCGTTGTTGTTCAGTGGCAACACCTCCAGTTGCACCCAAGCCGTCGGCAGCATGTACTCCGGCAAGCGCGCCGACAGTTGCGCGTGCAGTTCAACGCTGTCGAGTTGTCCATCGTGCGCGGTGAAATAGGCGACCAGACGCGGGGTCTCCTGAGCGTCGCGGCGTGCCAGCACCACGGCTTCCTTGATCCCCGCGCAGTTCAGCAGGCGGTTTTCGATCTCCCCCAGTTCGATGCGGAAGCCACGGATCTTCACCTGATCGTCGTTGCGCCCGACGCAATCGAGTTGCCCCGGCGCCAGCCAGCGCGCGAGGTCGCCGGTGCGGTACAGCAACGCGCCCGGCGTGTCGCTGAATGGATCGCGGAGGAATTTCTCGGCGGTCAGATCCGGTCGGTTCAGGTAACCCAGCGCCACGCCCTGCCCGCCGATATACAGCTCCCCGGTGACGCCCATCGGCACCGGTTGCTGATGCGCATCGAGCACATAGACCTGAGTGTTGGAAATCGGCCCGCCAATCGGCACGCTCTCGGCGTCCTGCGCCACTTCCTGCACTTCGAACGTGGTGGCATAAGTGGTGGTTTCGGTCGGGCCGTAGCAATGCACGATGCGCAACGCGGGTGCCTCGGCCAACAGACGACGGAACGCCGCCGGATCACCACGTTCACCGCCACACAAGAGGATGCGCAAGCCCTTGAGCGCCTGCGCAATCAGTTGCACGTACTGGTTGAACAGCGCGGTGGTGACGAACAGGATCGTCGCGCCGCTGGCACGCAGTTCGCGGCCAAAGGCATTCGGATCAAGCAAGGTTTGATGGTCAATGATCACCACGCGACCGCCATTGAGCAGCGGCCCCCAGATGTCCATGGTGCTCGCATCGAACGCCGGGTTCGAGGCGAACACCACTCGATCCTGCGCATTGAAATCGGCGTAACCGTTATTAAGCACCAAGCGGCCGATGCCCCGGTGCGGCACCATCACCCCTTTCGGCGTGCCGGTAGAACCCGAGGTGTACATGATGTACGCCAGCGCCTCGGAGGACTGCAGCAGGTTTGGATTGTGCGTCGGCTGACCGTTGAGGGTCAGCGTGTCCAGATCGATACGCGGCGCGGCGTAGTCGATGACTTCGTTGCTCAAAGTCAGCAGCGCCACCGCCCGACAATCCTCGACCATGAACGCCTGGCGCTCGCTCGGTGCATTGATGTCCAGCGGCACATAGGCCGCCGCGCATTTGGCAATGGCCAGTTGCGCGACCAGCAACTCCAGCGAACGCGGCAGCAGGATCGCCACGTGATCGCCCGGCTGCACGCCGTGAGCGATCAGGTGATGGGCCAGGCGGTTGGCTTGCGCGTTGAGTTCAAAGTAGCTCAGTGAATGTGCGCCATGCACTGCCGCCACAGCTTTGGGATGCGCCGCAGCCTGCTGTTGGAATACTCCGTGCACGGTCAGCGTTTGCGGGTAGTCACGCGCTGTGGCGTTGAAGTCGCCGAGCAAGCGCTGACGCTCATCCGCCGCCAGCAATGGCACGCTTTCCAGCACCACTTGATCACTGGCAATCATTGCTTCGAGCAGGCGCTCGAAATAACCGATGTAACGCACAATCGTCGACGCATCAAACAGCGCCGTGGCGTAGTTCAGCGAGCCGCGAATCACTCCGTTGACCTCACCCAGTGTCAGCGTCAGATCAAACTTGGCGAACTCGCCCGGCCCGGCAACGCCCTCCAGGGTCAAATCGCCCAACGCCAGTTGCGGGCCGACGCTGCTGTCCCAGCTCAGCGTGGTCTGGAACAACGGGCTGTGCGCCAGGCTGCGCAGCGGCCGGGCGATTTCCACCACTTGCTCGAACGGCAGATCCTGATGCGCCTGCGCCGTCAGTGTCTGCGCCTTGACCCGCGCCAGCAGCGCTTCGACGCTCACCGCGCCCGAGGTGTCGATGCGCAAGGCCAGCGTATTGACGAACATACCGATCAAGCCTTCGATTTCAGCGCGGCTGCGGTTGGCCACCGGCGCACCGATCACCACATCGGTTTGCCCGGACAGACGACTCATCAGCAGCGCCCAGGCGCTCATCAGGGTCATGAACAGGGTCACGCCGTGACGCTGGCTCAACGTTTTAAGGCCAGTGCTCAAGCGTTCGTCCAGCAACACCTCGACGTTGCCGCCGGTGTAATCCTGCTGCGCCGGTCGCGGGCGATCGGTGGGCAACGTCAACAAGGCCGGCGCGCCGTCGAGAGTCTGCTGCCAATAGTCGCTTTGCCGCTGCAGCACTTCACCGCTGAGCCACTGGCGTTGCCACACCGCGTAGTCGCCGTATTGCAGGGTCAGTGGCGGCAGCGGATCAGGCTGACCGTGGCTGAACGCTTGATACAACGCCATCAGCTCGCGGGTCAGCACGCCCATCGACCAACCGTCGGCGACGATGTGATGCACGGTCAACAGCAACACACAGTGATCGTCGGCCAGGCGCACCAACCGTCCGCGAATCAACGGATCGTTGTGCAGATCAAACGCTGTCGAGGCTTCCTGCGCCATCAATCCCTGCACGGAGCGCTCGGCTTGCAGGTCTTGGCGCAGGTCGTCCACGCGCAACAGCAAAGCGCTGTCGACCGGGGCAATCGACACGTGGGCGCTGTCGTCAAGGCGGATGAAACGGCTGCGCAGGGTTTCGTGACGGGCGACGATCCGCGCCAGCGCCGATTGCAGGGCATCGACGTCGAGGTGACCGCGCAGGCGCAGGCCCAGAGGAATGTTGTACGCCGAGTTGCCACCCGCCATCTGCGCCAGGAACCACAGGCGTTGTTGGGCGAAGGACATCGGCAGCGCCTGATCACGTGGTGCCGGCAAGATCTCCGGTAATGTGCTGCGCCCGGCACGATTCAATACTTCAGCGACTGCGCTCAATTGCGCGTCGGCAAACAGATCATTCAGCGCCAGTTCCACCCCGAGGCGCTGACGGATCAGCGAGACCATGCGCATCGCCAACAGCGAATGACCGCCGAGCTCAAAGAAGTGATCGTGACGACCGACCTGCCTGACTTGCAGCAAGTCGGCCCAGATCTGCGCCAGTGCGGTTTCCAGTTGGCCTTGCGGCGCCACGTATTCGCGAATCGGCAGCGCGGCCAGATCAGGTTTCGGCAACGCCTTGCGGTCGACCTTGCCATTGGCGGTCAGCGGTAAAGCCTCGAGCCGGACAAACGCGGCGGGCACCATGTAATCCGGCAACTGCATGAGCAACTGCGCGCGCAATTCAGCCACCGCCAGTGGCTCGGCCCCCGCCCGTTCGGTGAAATACGCCACCAGTTGCGGCTGGCCGGGTTGGTCCTCGCGAGCCAGTAGCACCGCTTCGTTGATACCGGGGAGCTGATTGAGGCGGGTTTCGATTTCCCCCAGTTCAATGCGCATGCCACGGATTTTCACCTGGTCGTCGTTACGCCCCAGGTAGTCGAGCGAGCCGTCTTCGCGCCAACGGGCAAGGTCACCGGTGCGGTACATGCGCGCATTCGGCAAGGGGCTGAACGGGTCGTGCAGAAAGCGCTCGGCGGTCATATCGGCGCGGTTGAGATAACCCCGAGCCACCCCCGCGCCACCAACGTACAACTCGCCCATGACGCCCATTGGCACCGGGCGTTGCTGCTCGTCGAGCAGGTAAACCGCAGCGTTCGCCACCGGTTTGCCGATGTGCAACGCCGCACCGACGTCGATACGCCCGGAAGTGGCGACCACCGTGGCCTCGGTCGGGCCGTAATTGTTGATCACGGCGAAGCGCTGGTCGCGGTTGAACTGGCGCAAGCGGTCGCCACCAATCAGCAAGGTGCGCAAAGTCGGGTGATCGAGGTTCTGGCTGAACGCGTATTCAGCAATCGGCGTTGGCAGGAAGCTCACATCCAACGGTTGCCCGCGCCACCATTCGAGCAAGGCGTCGATGTCTTCGGTGCCGTCATGGGTCGGCGCCAAGTGCAAGGTCGCACCCACACACAGCGCCGGCCAGACTTCCCACGCCATCGCATCGAAGCCAAACCCGGCAAGGCTTGAGGTGTGGCTGCCAGCGCGCAGATCAAACGCTTCACAGTGCCAGTCGACCAGATTGGACAGCGTCTGATGCTCGACCATGACGCCTTTGGGCAGACCGGTCGAACCCGAGGTGTAGATCACGTAGGCCAAATGCGCAGCGCTCAATTCCGGCACCGCAGGGTTGTGCTGCGCCTGCGCCGGCCATGCGCACAGGTCGACATCGATCACTGGCACGGTCAGCGCCGGCAGTTTCTCGTGCAGATCGCTTTGAGTGAGCACGGCGACTGGCGCGCTGTCGCTCAACAAATAGCTGATCCGCTCGGCAGGATGCGCGGGGTCGATCGGCACATAACCGGCGCCAGCCTTGAGAATGGCGACCAGACCGACCAACGTTTCCAGACCGCGGCGGGCGACGATGGCAACAAGATCATCAGGTTTCACGCCTGATTCGATCAAGTGATGCGCCAACGCATTGGCCTGGCGATTGAGCTGCAAGTAAGTCAGTGGCTGCCCGGCAAACACCGCTGCCACCGCTTGTGGACGCTCGGCGACCTGCGACTCGAAGCGCTGGGCAATCGTCAGCCCACGCGGGTAGTCGGCTTCGGTCGCGTTGAAGCCCGCCAGCAACTGTTCACGCTCGAGCACCGGCAGGATCGACAACCGATCAAAACCCACATGCGGCGTGTGCTCCAGCGCCTCAAGCAACACGCTTAACGCAGCTTGCATGTACCCGCAGATACGCTGTGCATCAATGCCCGCCCCGGCCAATACCTTCAGGCGGAAGTCTTCGCCGAGATCATCAACGCTGAGGGTCAGGCGATAGTTGGTGTGCTCCTCGGCTGCCAGCAATTGCATGCCCTGCCACGCCGCTTGCACCTCGGCCGATATCGGCCCGACCGGGGTGCTGTGACGATAGTTGAGCAGCGTGCTGAACAGCGGCGTACCCGACGGCATCGCGCTGCACTGTTGCACCTGCGCCAGTTGTGCGTGCTCATGAGCGAGTAGCTGACTCAGGCGTTCATGGGTGGCCAGCGCCGCCCCTTTGACACTGTGCGCGTTGAGTTCGATGCACAGCGGCAAGGTGTTGATGAACACCCCAAGCGCGCGTTCCGAGCCTTCACCGCCCTGCAATCTCCCGAGTAAGACGGTGCCGAACACCACGGCGTCGCGCCCGGACAATTGCCCCAGCACCTGCGCCCAGGCGAGGTGCATCAGGCTGGCGGCGCTGACACCCAAGCGCCGTGCCTGTTGCCGCACGCTGTGGCTGAGGGTGTTTTCCAGCGTCAACTGCGCTTCTTGCGCGGGACTGTCATGGGCAATATTTTGCCCGTAGGGCAAGGTCGGCTCATCGATCGCGCCGAGCATTTCGCGGAAGAAGCTTTCGTGCTCTTGCTCACTCAGACCGGCCTGGGTGTGCGCCACGTAATTGCGATACGGCACCGGCTCGCTCAGTTGCCCGGCGTTGCCCAGCAGAAACGCCTGCATCTCGTGCTGCAACACCTCGAGCGCCACGTGATCCATGACCAAATGATGGAACAGCAACAACGCCACTATGCGTTGATTGGACACATCGCGGCTGTACACCACGCGCATCAGCGGCGCCTCGGTGACGGGCATGCGGTAGTTATCGATGGTGAAGCGGTCACGCAACTGGCTCAGCGCATCGCCCGCGCCGTTGTCCAACTCCAAGGCCTCACAGCTCAGCGAAGCCTGACGCCAGACCACTTGCACCGGCTCATCCAGACCCTCCCAGAACAGCGAAGTACGCAGAATGTCATGGCGCTCGATCACCCGTTGCAGTGCCTCGGTGAAGGCCTGCAAACGCTGTTCATCGGCGAAGGCAAACTGCGCCTGCAACACGTACGGATCACCCTGCGCGGCCGACAGATGATGGAACAGGATGCCGGTCTGCAACGGCGCCAGCGGGTAGATATCCTGCACGTTGCGCGCACCGCCGGGGACACTCGCGACGATTCGGTCGATCGTCGCTTGATCCAGCGCCACCAGTGGCAGCAGTTCGGGCGTGATGCGCGTGCAATCGGCCGGAACAAGATTGGCCGGCACCGCCGCTTCAGGCTCCCCGCCCACTGCCGCAGCGAGCGCGGCCAGCGTCGGTTGGCCGAACAGCACGCGAATATCCGCCGACAGGCCGGCCCGGCGCATGCGCGCAACCAGATTGACCGCCAGCAACGAGTGGCCGCCCAGCTCGAAGAAATGATCAAAGCGCCCGACCCGCTCAACCTTGAGCAACTCGGCCCAGATACCGGCGATCACGGTTTCAACTTCACCGACCGGCGCTTCGTACTCGCGGGTCAGCAGAGCCGACTGGTCAGGGGCCGGCAAGGCCTGACGATCCAGCTTGCCGTTGGGGCTCAGTGGCAAGGCCTGCAAATGCACAAACACGGCAGGCACCATGTAATCCGGCAGATGCGTGAGCAATTGGCTTCGCAGCTGATCGTTCTCAAAACACTCGCCGCTGTAGTACGCCACCAATCGCTGATCGCCCGGCACGTCGTCGCGAGCGAGCACGGCAGCTTCACGCACGCCGTCGACATGCGCCAGATGCGCCTGAATCTCGCCCAGTTCAATGCGCAAACCACGGATCTTGACCTGATCGTCGTTGCGCCCCAGATACTCGATGTTGCCATCGGCCAGATACCGTGCGACATCGCCGGTGCGGTACAAACGCGCGCCGGGCTGATCACTGAATGGATCGTCGAGGAAGCGCTCGGCCGTCAACTCAGGCCGATTCAGATACCCCAGCGCCACCTGCACCCCGCCCAGATACATCTCGCCGACCACACCCAACGGCGTCGGTTGCTGATGAGCATCAAGGATGTACACGCGGGTGTTGCACAGTGGTTTGCCAATCGGCGGCGCGCCTTGCGGTACCGGCGAATGAGGCTCCAGCGTCCACACGGTGCTGTCGACGGTGGCTTCGGTCGGGCCATAAACGTTGTGCAGGCGTACCTGCGGCAGACGCTCGCGGACGCTGCGCACCAACGCGGCGGTCAGCTCACCGCCACCACAGAACACATCGCTCAGGCTACTGCACTCACCGACTTCTTCCACTTCAAGGAATTGCTGCAACAGCGCCGGTACAAACTGGATGACGTTGACCTGTTGCTCACGAATCAGTTGCACCAGCGCGACCGGATCGCGGTGATCGTCGGGGCCGGCAAGAACCAGGCGCATGCCGCAGCTCAACGGCCAGAACAGCTCCCACACCGAGGCGTCGAAACTGAACGGGGTTTTCTGCAGCAGCGCGGCGCCGGTCGAAAGCGGGCACAGCCCGGCGCTCCAGTGCAGCAGATTGCCCAGGTTACGGTGCTCGACCATTACGCCTTTCGGCGTGCCGGTGGAGCCGGAGGTGTAAATCACATAGGCCAGAATCGCCGCGCTCAAGTCCGGCACCTGCGGATTGCTCTGCGCAAGGTCTTGCCAGGTGCACCGGTCGAAATCGACCCGCACGCCCGCCCACTCGCCGATCAGCGCACGCGTCGGCGCATGCACCAGCACCGCCACGGGCGCGCTGTCCTCAAGCATGTAGGCCAGACGTTCGGCGGGGTAACCCGGGTCGAGCGGCACATAAGCGCCGCCAGCCTTGAGAATCGCCAGCAGACCGACCAACAACTCCGGCCCGCGCTCGACGCAGATCGCCACCCGCGAATCGCGGCCCACGCCGCACTGGCGCAAGTGATGGGCGAGCTGGTTGGCGCGACGGTTCAACTCGGCGTAACTCAAACGCAGCTCACCGGCCACCACGGCATCAGCGTCAGGCGTGCGCAACACCTGCGCCTCGAAGCGACCATGAACGGTCTGCTCGAGATCGTGGGCGACGGCGGTTGCGTTCAGCTCAACCAGCAGATGCTGACGCTCGTCATCCGCCAACAACGCCACCTGCTCCAGCACCGCTTGATCATTGCTGACCATCGCCTGCAACAGTCGCTGGAAGTAACCGACGTAACGCTCGATGGTCGACTCATCGAACAAGGCGATGGCGTACTCCAGCACACCGCGAATCCCGCCCGGCGCGTCTGCCAGCGTCAGCGACACATCGAATTTGGCAAAGTGGCTCGGTTCGGCGACGCTTTCCAGCGTCAGCTCGCCCAGGCTCAGGCTGGCGCCGTGGCCGCTGTCCCAACTGAACATCGCTTGAAACAACGGGCTGTGCGCCATGCTGCGCGCAGGCTTGGTGATTTCCACCACTTGCTCGAAGGGTAGATCCTGATGCGCCTGCGCCTCCAGCGTTCGCGCCTTGACCCGCGCCAACAGCGCCTCGGTGCTCAACTCGCCCGAAGTATCGATACGCAGCGCCAGGGTGTTGACGAACATGCCGATCAGGCCTTCGATCTCGGCGCGGGTACGGTTGGCGACCGGCGAACCGATGACCACTTCGGCTTGCCCGGACAAACGACTCAACAGGCTCGCCCAGGCACTGAGCATGAGCATGTACATCGTCACGCCGTGACGCTGGGCCAAAGCCTTGAGCCCGGCACTCAGGCGTTCGTCGAGTACCACGTCGACGGTGCTGCCGGCGTAATCCTGCTGTGCCGGGCGCACGCGGTCAGTCGGCAGCGTCAACAGCGCCGGAGCGCCCGCCAGGGTCTGCTGCCAGTATTCACTTTGGCGCTGCAGCACCTCGCCGCTCAACCAGCGCCGCTGCCACACCGCGTAATCGCTGTATTGCAGCGCCAGGGGCGGCAGCGGATCCGGCTGACCGTGGCTGAAGGCCTGATACAGCGCCATCAGTTCGCGGGTCAGAACCCCCATCGACCAGCCATCGGAAATGATGTGGTGCAGGGTCAACAGCAGCACATGATGATCATCAGCGAGGCGCACCAACCGACCGCGAATCAGCGCATCGTCCTGTAAGTCGAAGGGCCCCGAGGCTTCGCCCTGAATCAGCGCCGCCAAGGTCTGGTCGGCTTGCGGGTGCTGGCGCAGGTCTTCGACGCGCAGCAGCAGACCGCTGTCGACCGGGGCGATCAGCACTTGCGCCTCGTCATTGAACTGGGCGAAACGGCTGCGCAGGGTTTCATGCCGCGCAACGATGCGCGCCAAGGCATGTTGCAGCGCGTGCTCATTCAACTGCCCGCGCAGGCGCAGGCCGATGGGAATGTTGTACGCGGTGTTGGCGCCTTCCATTTGTGCGAGAAACCACAAGCGCTGCTGAGCGAACGACAGCGGCAAGGCGCCGTCACGGGCCACCGCGACAATCTCCGGTTGCGTGCTGCGCCCGGCCTGCGCCACCGCCTCGGCAACCGCAGCCAGCTCGGCGTTGGCAAACAGATCGCCCAGCGCCAGCTCCACGCCGAGGCGCTGGCGAACCTGGGACACCATGCGCATGGCCAGCAACGAATGGCCGCCGAGTTCGAAGAAGTGGTCCTGACGCCCTACTCGCTCGACCTGCAGCACCTGCGCCCAGATCTGCGCCAAGGCGCTTTCCAGTTCGTTGTGCGGCGCCTCGTATTCGCGGGTGAACAGCGCCGCACGCTCGGGTTTCGGCAGGGCCTTGCGGTCAACCTTGCCATTGGCGGTCAACGGCAGTGCGTCGAGTCTGACGAAGGCCACCGGCACCATGTACTCCGGCAACTGAGTCAACAGGTGCGCACGCAACTCGGCCACCGCCAGCGGTTCGACCTGACTCTGCTCGGTGAAATACGCCACTAGGCGTGGCTGGCCGGGTTCATCTTCGCGCGCCAGCAACACCGCTTCCTGAATGCCGGGCAACTGATTGAGGCGGGTTTCGATTTCGCCGAGCTCGATGCGCACGCCACGGATTTTCACCTGATCGTCATTGCGCCCCAGGTACTCGATCGTGCCGTCGGCGCGCCAGCGTGCGAGGTCACCGGTGCGGTACATGCGCGCATTCGGCAAGGCGCTGAACGGGTCGTGAAGGAAGCGCTCCGCACTCAGATCGGCGCGATTCAAATAGCCGCGGGCAACCCCGGCGCCGCCAACATACAACTCACCCATGACGCCAATCGGCACCGGACGCTGCTGCTCATCGAGCAGGTAGACCGAGGCGTTGGCCACCGGTTTACCGATGTGCAAGGCGTCGCCCGCCTCGATGCGTCCGAAGGTCGCGACCACGGTGGCTTCGGTCGGGCCATAGTTGTTGATCACATCGAATTGCTGATTGCGGCTGAACTGACGCAAGCGGTCGCCACCGATCAGCAGTGTGCGCAACGTCGGGTGTTCAAGGTTCTGGCTGAAAGCATATTCGGCGACTGGCGTCGGCAGAAAACTCACGTCCAGTGGCTGCGCGCGCCACCAGTCGAGCAGCGCATCGATATCCTCGCTGCCCTCGTGCGTCGGTGCCAGATGCAAGGTCGCGCCGGCACACAACGCCGGCCAGACTTCCCAGGCCATGGCGTCGAAACCGAACCCGGCAAGGCTTGAGGTGTGGCGCCCGGCGCACAGATCAAACGCGCTGCAATGCCAATCGACCAGATTCGACAAAGTGCGGTGTTCGACCATCACGCCTTTGGGCAGGCCAGTGGAGCCAGAGGTGTAGATCACGTAGGCCAAGTGCGCGGCGGTCAGGCCTGGCACGTGCGGATCAGAAGTTTCGCTGAGCGGCCAGGTCAGCGGGTCGAGATCGATCACCGGCACCGTCAGCGCCGGCAAGCGCCCACGCAGATTGTTTTGGGTGAGCACGGCGACGGGGGCGCTGTCGCTGAGCAAGTAGTGCAGACGCTCGGCCGGGTGCGCCGGGTCGACCGGTACATAACCGGCGCCGGCCTTGAGAATGGCGACCAGCCCGACCAGCGTATCGAGGCCACGGCGGGCGACGATGGCGACGCGATCATCAGGCTTCACCCCAAGCGCGATCAGGTGATGGGCCAAGGCGTTGGCATGCCGGTTGAGTTCGGCATAACTCAATTGCTCACCCAGGAACTGTGCTGCCAGCGCTTCTGGTCGCTGCGCCACTTGCGCCTCGAAACGTTGGGCAATGGTCAACGTTGCCGGGTAGTCGGCCTGAGTGGCATTGAACGCCAACAGCACCTGCTCGCGCTCGGCCGCCGGCAGAATCGGCAACTGGTTGATTGCGGTATCGGGCGCCTGCTCCAGCGCCAGCACCAGACTTTCCAGGGCGCAGTGCAAGTAATCGCAGATGCGCTGTGGATCGACCTCGGTGGTGGCCAGCAAGGTCAGGCTGAAGGCATCGCCGAAATCATCGACGCTCAGGGTCAGCGGATAGTTGGTGCGTTCTTCGGAACTGATCGTGCTGATGCCTTCCCAGGCGGCAAGCACCTCGGCACTGGCCGTCGCCGCCGTGTGGCTGTGACGGTAATTGAGCAAGGCACTGAACAACGGCGTCGGCGCGACCACGCCACTGCAACGCTGGGCCAATGCCAGCGGCGCGTGCTCGTGGCGCATCAGCGTGGTCAGGCGTTTGTGCGTCGTCTCCACCGCCGCACGCACGCCTTGCGCATCGACATCGACCCGCAGCGGCAAGGTGTTGATGAAAATCCCCAGCGCCCGTTCGGTGGCTTCGGCGCCTTGCATACGGCCCATCAGCACCGTACCGAACACTACGTTTTGTTTACCGGTGAGCACCGCCAGTACCTGCGCCCAGCCCAGATGAAACAGGCTCGCGGCACTCACGCCGAGCTGCCGCGCCTGCGCCCGCAGACGCTGGCCGAGCAACGGGTTGATCGGCAGGCTCAGCTCGGCGATGCCGAGGCCGTCACCCTGCACATCCTGCAAACCGTAGGGCAGCGTCGGCTCGGCAATGTCAGCGAGCATGTCGCGGAAAAAAACCTCGTGTTCGGCTTCGCTGATGCCCAGCCGCGCCTGCGCCACGTAATTGCGAAACGGCACCGGGCGGCCGAGCGTTTGATCCTGGCCGGTGAGGCAGGCGAGCAGTTCGTGACGCACCACATCGAGCGCCGAGTGGTCCAGCGCCATGTGATGGAACAGCAACGTCGCGACCACGCGCTGACCGTCCTCGTCCCACGCGTAGGCCAGGCGCATCATCGGCGCGCACCGGACGTCCAGACGGAAATGCCGCGCATCGAAACGTTCGTGCAATTGCTGCAGCGCAGCGCTTGCGCCGTCTGCCAGCACGACCTCTTCCATCGGCAACTGTGCCTGACGCCAGACCACTTGCAGCGGCACGTCCAGCCCTTCCCAATGCACCGCCGTGCGCAAGATGTCGTGGCGATCGATGACCTTTTGCAAGGCTTGCGCGAAGTCCTGCAGACGCTCATGGCTGCTGAACGCGAAGTACGATTGCATGACGTAGGGATCGCCCTGCTCGTTGCTCGCGTGGTGATAAAGAATGCCTTCCTGCAACGGCGCCAGCGGGTAGATGTCCTGCACATTGGCGGCGCCGCCCGGGACCTCGGCGAGCAAGCGATCGAGGGTCGCCTGATCCACTTCGGCCAGGGTCACCATCGCTGGGGTGATGTGCGTGGTGCCGGGGAGGATGCCGTTGGCCGGAACGTCGATCTGGCCGACGCGGGTGGCCGAGTATTGCCCGGCCTTGATCAGTTCGATCAGCGCCGGTTTGTGCTCGCGCAGCGCGGCCAGCAACGCCGGATCGCTCAACGCCTGTTTGTTGCCATTGACGCGCAATTGCTCATCGGTCACCGCCAACTGAATGTCTTTTGCCTTCAGGGTTGCCAACAGTTCGAGCACATTCACAGGACGATCTCCATTCTTTCGGTAATTGCGGCGTAGCCGGCCAGGGTCGGTTGTTCGAACAACGCCCTGACATCGGCTTCCATGCCTTCCTGACGCAACCGGCCGATCAGACTGACCGCCAGCAGCGAGTGACCACCCAGTTCAAAAAAGTGATCGTGGCGCCCTACCCGTTCGACGTTGAGCAGCTCGGCCCAGAGCCGTGCGAGGGTGATTTCGACGTCGCCGACCGGGGCTTCGTATTCGCGGGTTTTCAGCGATTGCTGATCCGGCGCCGGCAACGCCTTGCGGTCGAGTTTGCCGTTGGGGCTCAGCGGCAAAGCGTCGAGATGCACGAACACCGCGGGCACCATATAGTCCGGCAAGTGCTCCAGCAGTTGACTGCGCAGCAGGTCGATTTCCAAACGCTCGCCGGTGTAATAGGCGACCAGACGTTTGTCGCCCGGCACGTCTTCACGGGCGACCACCACGGCCTCCTGCACACCGTGGACCTGGGTCAGGCGTGCCTGAATTTCGCCCAGCTCAATACGCAGACCGCGGATCTTCACCTGATCATCGTTACGCCCCAGATACTCGATGTTGCCGTCCGGCCGATACCGCGCGACGTCGCCGGTGCGGTACATGCGCCCGCCAGGCTGGAACGGATCGTCGAGGAAGCGCTCGGCACTCAGCTCAGGCCGGTTCAGATAACCGCGCGCCACCTGCACACCGGCGATGTACAGCTCGCCGACCACGCCTTGCGGCACCGGTTGCTGTTGCGCATCAAGGATGTACAGGCGGGTATTGGCGATCGGTTTGCCGATCGGTGTGTTGTCCGGGGTCTGCTCGATGGAGCCGACGCAATCCCAAGCGGTGACGTCGACGGCGGCTTCGGTCGGACCGTACAGGTTATGCAACGCGCTGCCCGTCAACTGAAGTTTGAAACGTCGCACCAGACTGCCCGGCAACGCTTCACCGCTGCACATCACCCGACGCAGGCTATCGCAGCGTGTGGTGTCGCTGTTGGCGAGGAACACATCGAGCATCGACGGCACAAAGTGCAGCGTGGTGATGTTTTCGGTTTCGATCACTTCAGTGAGGTATTGCGGATTCTTATGCCCGTCGGGCCGCGCCATGACCAGTCGCGCGCCGGTCATCAGCGGCCAGAAGAACTCCCACACCGACACGTCGAAGCTGAACGGGGTTTTCTGCAACACCGAATCGGCAGCGGTCAGGCGATAGGCGTCCTGCATCCACAACAAACGGTTGACCACCCCGGCGTGCTCGTTGACCACGCCTTTCGGTTGGCCGGTCGAGCCCGAGGTGTAGATCACGTAAGCGCTGTGTTGGGGCGTCAGCGCCGGAACTTGCGGATTGTCGGCAGACAGGGATTGCCAAGTGTTCTGATCGAGGTCGATTACCGGTGCCGAGAGCTCTCCCAACAGCGCGCGGGTCGCCCCGTGCACCAGCACCACGGCCGGCGCGCTGTCCTCGAGCATGTAGGCCAGACGCTCCGCCGGATAGGCTGGGTCCAGCGGCACATAAGCGGCGCCGGCCTTATTGATCGCCAGCAGACCGATGACCATTTCCAGACTGCGTTCGACGCAGATCGCCACCCGCGAATCCACTTGCACGCCAAGGCTGATCAAATGCCCGGCCAAGCGGTTGGCGCGCTCGTTCAACTGCGTGTAGCTCAATGCCTGTTCGCCGGCAACGACGGCCACAACCTGCGGCGTACGCTGCACCTGCGCTTCGAACAAGCCGTGCAGCGTCTGCTGCAAATCGTAATCGACGTCGGTGGCATTGAGGCCGAACAGCAACGCCTGCCGCTCCTCGTCCGGCAACACCGTCAGGCGATTCAACGCTTGCTGTGGTGTGTGCTCCAAGGCTTCAACCAGCGCGGTCAGCGCGTTCTCCATGTACTGACCGATGCGTGCTGCGCCGATGCGCGACGGCGTCATCACTGTCAGTGCAAAACCGCTGCCCAGATCGTCGACATTGAGGGTCAACGGGTAGTTGGTGCGTTCCTCACCGGCAAGGGATTCGATGCCCTGCCAGGATTCACGCTTGGCCTCTTGTCGGGTTTCATTGTCGCTGTGCCGGTAATTGAGCATTGCGCTGAACAGTGGCGACGGCGCCGCGACACCGCTGCAACGCTGGGCCAGCGCCAGCGAAGCATGTTCGTGGGCCAGCAGCGCACTGAGCCGCGCATGGGTCGCCTTGACCCCGGCGCGCACATCGGTTTCATCGACATCCACGCGCAATGGCAAGGTGTTGATGAACATGCCCAACCCGCGATCCGCGCCCGCACCGCCCTGCATGCGGCCCAGCAGCACCGTGCCAAAGACCACGCGTTCCTGCGCAGACGTTGCCGCCAGCACCCGCGCCCAGGCGAGATGGAACAGGCTGGCGACGCTGACGCCGAGCAAGCGTGCCTGACTGCGCAGACGCTGCGCCACCGCAGCAGGCAGCGGCTGGCAGACTTCCTCGATGTCATTGCCGTCGCCGTGCACGTCCTGCAAGCCGAATGGCAGCGTCGGTTCGTCGATGTCGCCGAGCATCTCGCGGAAGAACGCTTCGTGCTCTTGTTCGCTGACGCCTAGGCGGGTCTGCGCGACATAATTGCGGTACGGCACTGCGGCCACCGGCAGGCGCTCATCGCCCTGCAAAATCGCCTGCATTTCTGCGCTGACCACAGCCAGCGCGGTGTGGTCCATGGCAATGTGATGGAACAACAGCATGGCGACGACACGCTGATTGTCCGGGTCGAGGGCATACACCAGACGCAGCAGCGGTGCCTGATCCAGGTCCAGACGCCAGTGCCGCGCATCGAAGCGCGCCCGCAGTTGATCGATGGCTTCGCCCTGCGCAGGCTCCAGCGCCACGGCTTGGACCGGTAGCTCCGCCTGCCGCCAGACCACTTGCACCGGCGCCTTCAGGCCTTGCCAGACTATCGAAGTGCGCAGGATGTCGTGGCGCGCCATGACTTGACGCAGCGCCGCAGCGAACCCTTGAAAACGTTCAATACTGTCGAACGCCAGACACGATTGCAGCAGGTACGGATCGCCTTTCACGGCGCTGAGATGGTGATACAGAATCCCTTCCTGCAACGGCGCCAGCGGATAAATATCCTGCACGTTGGCAGCGCCACCCGGCACCGTGGCGACGATGCGTTCGATACTGGACTGATCCAGTTGCACCAGCGTCAACATGTCCGCGGTGATGTGCGTGCAATCGGCGGCAATCAGATTGTCCGGCACTGCAACCTCGCGGCCACCGCCCACCGCCGCCGCCAGCGCGGCCAATGTCGGCTGGCTGAACAGCACGCGCACGTCGGTGCTCAGATCGACCTGCCGCATGCGTTCGATCAGCGTCACCGCCAGCAATGAATGCCCGCCCAATTCAAAGAAGTTGTCGTAACGGCCGACCTGTTCAACGTTCAAGACGTCCGACCAGATCTGTGCCAGCGCGATTTCCACCGAGCCTTGTGGCGCTGCATATTCGCGGCTCAGCCACGCCGTTTGATCCGGCTCCGGCAACGCCTTGCGGTCAAGTTTGCCGTTGGCAGTCAGCGGCAGTGCTTGCAGGCGCACGTAAGCGGCGGGCACCAGGGCCTGCGGCAACTGCGCTTGCAGATGACTGCGCAAATCCTCGATCTCGACGTTCCGGCGTTCGGTAAACCACGCCAGCAACTGGCCGTCGCGCACCAGCACCACGCAATCCTGCACGGCCGCGTGAGCGCTCAACGCTGCTTCGATTTCCCCCAGTTCGATGCGCACGCCGCGCAGTTTGACCTGATCATCGTTGCGCCCCAGGTATTCGACGTTGCCGTCAGCGAGCCAGCGCGCGAGGTCGCCGGTGCGGTACATGCGCGCCTGCGGTTCGTCGCTGAACGGGTCGTCGAGGAAGCGTTCGGCAGTCAGCTCGGGGCGATTCAGATAACCGCGCGCCACACCGGCACCGCCGACATACAACTCTCCCGCAACGCCGACCGGGACTGGACGCTGCTGGTCGTCGAGCAAGTAAATCTTCGCGTTGGCCATCGGCCGACCGATATGCAGCACCTGCCCGACCTCGACCGCGCCAGAAGTCGCAACCACCGTGGCTTCAGTCGGGCCGTAGTTATTGATCACCGCGAACGTCTGTTCGCGGGGGAACTGGCGCAGTTTGTCGCCACCGATCAACAGCGTGCGCAAGGTCGGGTGCCCGAGGTCGCGACTGAACGCATATTCGGCCACCGGCGTCGGCAGGAAACTCACCTGCAACGGCTGCGCGCGCCACCATTCCAGCAACTCATCGAGGTGCTCATTGCTCACCGACTCCGGCGGCAGATGCAGGGTCGCGCCCACGCACAGCGCCGGCCAGACTTCCCACGCCATGGCGTCGAAACCGAAGCCTGCGACACTCGACGTGTGGCTGCCGGCGCGCAGGTCAAAGGCCTCGCAGTGCCAGTGCACAAGGTTCTCCAGCGTCGCGTGTTCAACCATCACGCCCTTCGGCTGGCCGGTGGAGCCGGAGGTGTAGATCACATAAGCAAGATGCGCCGGGGTCAGCGCCGGCAATTGCGGGTTGCTCTCGGACAACTGCTGCCAAGTGGGATTGTCCAGATCAATCAGCGGCACGGCGCCAAGCAAATCAGCCGTCGACGCCTGCGCCAGCACCGCCATCGGCGCGCTGTCCTGCAACAGATAAGCGATGCGTTCCGCCGGGTACGCCGGATCGACCGGCACATAACCTGCGCCAGCCTTGAGGATCGCCAACAGCGCGACGAGCATGTCCGGGCCACGGCGCAGACACACGGCGACGCGGTCGTCGGGCTGCACGCCGAGCCCGAGCAAGTGATGGGCCAGACAATTGGCGCGCTGATTGAGCTGCGCGTAGGTCAGGTGCTGCGTGCCCTGCACCACTGCCACCGCATCCGGTTGCTGCTCGGCCTGAGCCTCGACCAACCGCTGAATCGTCGCGCCACGCGGATAAGCCGCTGAGTGCTGATTGAAGCCAACCAGCAAATGTTCGTATTCCGCCACCGAGAGCACCGGCAAACGGTTGAGCGGACGTTGCGGCGCCTCTTCCAGTGCCGTTACCAGATGTTCGAGCGCGGTGTGCATGTAACTGCAAATCCGTTGCGCACCGATCTCGGCGACTGCCAGCACGTCGAGGGCAAACCCTTCGCCCAGATCATCCACCGACAGCGTTAGCGGATAATTGCTGCGCTCCTCGCCGCCGAGCATGCGCACGCCTTGCCAGATGCCCTGACCGTCGCGCGCCTGCTGTTCGGCGGCGCTGTGCCGGTAGTTGAGCAAGGCGCTGAACAGCGGCGCCGAACCGGACATGCCAGTGCATCGTTGAGCCAGCGCCAGCGATGCGTGTTCATGGCCGAGCAGTGCCGTCAGCCGCGCATGAGTGGACTTCACCCCGGCGCGCACACCTTCAGCGAGATCAACCCGCAGCGGCAAGGTATTGATGAACACCCCCAGCGTGCGGTCAGCACCCTCACCGCCCTGCATGCGCCCCATCAACACGGTGCCGAAGACCACGTCGCGGCGGCCGGAGACTACGCCCAGCACCTGCGCCCAAGCCATGTGCATCAGGCTCGCCGGGCTGACGCCCAACTGCCGGGCCTGTTCACGCAGGCGCAGATTGAGCGCGGCATCCACCGCTTGCAGCGCTTCTTCGATGCCACGCCCGTCGCCCTGGACATCCTGCAGACCGAAGGGCAAGGTCGGCTCATCGATATCGCCAAGCATCTCGCGGAAGAACGCTTCGTGCGCCTGCTCATCGGCGCCCAAGCGGGCCTGCGCCACGTAGTTGCGGTACGGCATCGGCGGCGTCAGCGTGTCGAGCTGGTCGAACATCAACGCATGCATTTCCCGACCGATCACGTCCATCGCGGTGTGGTCGAGAATCGAGTGATGGAACAGCACAATGGCGACGACTTGCTGTTGCGCCGGATCTTCGGCGTAGACCATGCGGATCAGCGGTGCCTGATTCAGGTCGAGGCGGAAATGCCGGGCATCGAAACGCGCGTGCAACTGCTCGAGGATGTCTCCGTCGTGCGCCTCCAGCGGCACTTGCTGCACGACCATCTGCGCCTCGCGCCAGACCACTTGCTGCGGGCTGGGCAAGCCTTCCCAGACTACGCTGGTGCGCAGAATGTCGTGACGGGCGATGACCTGCTGCAAATGCGTGGCGAAGGTCTGTAAACGCTCGAGGCTGTCGAAAGCCAGACGCGATTGCAGCAGGTATGGATCGCCCTGCTCGGCGCTCAGATGGTGATAAAGGATGCCTTCCTGCAACGGTGCCAGCGGATAGATATCCTGCACATTCGCGGCGCCGCCCGGCACCGTGGCAACGATACGATCGATACTGGTTTGATCCAGCGTGGTCAGGGTCAACATATCGGAGGTGATGTACGTGCAATCGGCCGGGATAAGGTTGGCCGACACCTCGATTTCCCGGCCACTGCCCAAGGCTCGCGCCAGCGCGGCCAGGCTCGGCTGGTTGAACAGCGCGCGCACATCAGCGCTCAGACCGGCCTGACGCATGCGCTCGATCAGGCTCACCGCCAACAGCGAATGGCCGCCGAGTTCGAAGAAATTGTCGTGACGGCCGATCTGCTCGATGTTGAGGACGTCGGCCCAGATCTGCGCCAACGCTGTTTCGACCGGACCTTGTGGCGCTTCGTATTCGCGGCTGAGCCACGCGTCCTGATCCGGCTCGGGCAAGGCTTTGCGGTCGAGTTTGCCGTGAGCCGTGAGCGGCAGGCTGTCCAGTCGCACATAGGCGGCCGGCACCAAAGTGTCCGGCAGTCGCGCTTGCAGATGGCGGTGCAAGTCGCCGATCTCGACCTGCTCGATGTCAGTGAACCACGCAACCAGACGCCCGTCGCGCACCAGGACCACGCATTCGCGGATCGCGTCATGAGCGCTCAACGCGGCTTCGATTTCGCCGAGTTCAATACGTACACCGCGCAGTTTCACCTGATCGTCGTTGCGCCCCAGGTATTCGATATTGCCGTCGTCCAGCCAGCGCGCGAGGTCGCCGGTGCGGTACATCCGTCCGTGCGGCTCGTCGCTGAACGGGTCGTCGAGGAACTGTGCAGCGGTCAGTTGCGGACGATTCAGATAACCGCGCGCAACCCCGGCGCCACCGACATACAACTCGCCTTGCACACCGGTCGGCACCGGCTGCTGCTGGCGATCCAGCAGATAAATCCGCGCATTGGCGATCGGCCGGCCGATGTGCAAAACCCGCCCGGGCTCGATGCGCCCGGACGTCGCCACCACCGTGGCTTCGGTCGGGCCGTAGTTGTTGATCACATCGAATGTCTGATCCCGTGGGAACTGGCGCAATTTATCGCCACCGATCAGCAGCGTGCGCAGGGTTGGATGGCCCAGCTCACGGCTGAATGCATATTCGGCGACCGGGGTCGGCAGAAAGCTCACCTGCAACGGCTGCGCGCGCCACCACTCGAGCAATTCATCCAAGTGTTCATTGCCGATCGAAGGCGGTGGCAGATGCACGGTCGCGCCGACGCACAGCGCTGGCCAGACTTCCCAGGCCATGGCATCGAAACCGCAACCGGCGACACTGGCGGTGTGGCTGCCGGCGTGCAGATCGAAGGCTTCAGCATGCCAGTGCACGAGGTTTTCCAGAGTACGGTGTTCGACCATCACGCCTTTCGGCTGCCCGGTGGAGCCCGAGGTATAGATCACGTAGGCCAGATTCGCCGGGGTCAACTTCGGCAGTTGCGGATTGTGCTCGGGCAAGTGCTGCCAGTCACTGGCGTCCAGATCGATCACCGGCACCCTGCCGAGCAGGTCGCGCGTCAATGCCTGCGCCAGCACCGCGATCGGGTCGCTGTCCTGCAACAGGTAGGCGATGCGTTCTGCCGGGTAATCAGGATCAATCGGCACATAACCGGCGCCGGCCTTGAGAATCGCCAGCATTCCAACAAGCATGTTCGGACCGCGACGCAGGCACAGCGCGACGCGATCATCGGTTTGCACGCCGAGGCCAATCAGGTGATGGGCGAGACGATTGGCGCGCTGATTCAGTTCACGGTAGCTGAACTGTTGCTCACCCTGCACCACCGCCAGCGCCTCGGAATGCGCCGCCACTTGTGCTTCGAACAGACGCGGCACAGTCTGTGCGGGCGGATATTCACGACCGCTGATGTTGAAACCGACCAGCACCCGTTGCCGCTCGCCCGGCGACACGATCGTCAGTTGCTGCAACGGCGCCTGCGGTGTGTACTCCAGCGCCGTGACCAGACTGTGCAAGGCGGTTTGCAAGTAGTCGCAGACCCGCGCACCGTCCACATGCGGCACGGCTTGCACGCTCAAGCGGAAACCTTCGCCGAGGTCGTCGACGCTGACCACCAGCGGATAGTTACTGCGCTCGCGGGAGCTGAGAATCTGCACGCCGTCCCACGTCACAGCGGCCGACTCCGGCGCACTGTGGCGGTAGTTGAGCAAGGTGCTGAACAGCGCCTGCGACCCGGCGACACCACTGCAACGCTGGGCCAGTGCCAGCGAGGCTTGCTCATGGCCGAGCAACTGCGCCAGACGCGCATGGGTGGCACGCACGCCGCTCTCTACCGACTCGACACCGACGCTGACGCGCAACGGCAAGGTGTTGATGAACATGCCCAACGCCCGATCAGCGCCCTCGCCGCCCTGCATGCGTCCGAGCAATACCGTGCCGAACACTACGTCTTGCTGGCCGGACACCTGCGCCAACACCTGAGCCCAGGCCTGATGCACCAGGCTGGCGACGCTGACACCCAGCCGCCGCGCTTGCTCGCGTAGACGTTGGCCGAGGCTGACGTCCAGCACCGAATGACTGTCGAGGATATCGCTGCCGTCGCCGTGCACGTCCTGCAAACCGAAGGCCACGGTCGGTTCGTCGATGTCGGCGAGCATCTCGCGGAAGAACGTCTCATGGGCCTGTTCATCGGCGCCGAGCCGCGCCTGCGCGACAAAGTGGCGGTACTGCACCGGCGGCGGCAGATCGCTGCTGACGCCGCGCATGACGTCGTTCATTTCCGCGACCAGCACTTCCAGCGCGGTGTGATCGAGGACGATATGGTGCAGCAGGAGAATGCCGATCCAGCGGTTGTGCGGCTGATCTTCGGTGTAGACAAAGCGCATTAGCGGCGCGCGATTGAGGTCAAGACGGTAGTGGCGCGGATCGAAACGTGCCTGCATCTGCTCGAGCACGTCGCCGTCGAGTTCATCGGCATCGACGCGTTCCAGCGCCAGTGGCGCATCGCGCCAGACCACTTGCACGGCTTCCTCAAGCCCCTCCCAGACCACGCCAGTGCGCAGAATGTCATGGCGCGCGATCACGCCGTTCAAGGCGCGGACGAAGGTTTTGATCTGCGCCAGACCGTCGAAGGCAAATTGCGCCTGCAACACATACGGATCGCCGGCGCTGGTCGCCAGATGGTGATAGAGAATCCCTGCCTGCAACGGCGCCAGCGCATAGATGTCCTGCACATTGGCGATGCCGCCCGGCACAGTTGCAACGACACGGTCGATCGCGGCCTGATCGAGATTGGCCAGCGGCAACATGGCTGGGGTAATGCGCGTGCAACCCGGTTCGATCAGGTTGTCTGGAGCGACAATGCCGCGTTCGCTGCTCAAGGTCGCCGCCAGCGCTGCCACGCTCGGCTGACCGAACAGCACGCGCACATCACAGTGCAGGTCCTGCTGGCGCATGCGTTCGATCAGCTTCACTGCCAACAGCGAATGACCACCGAGTTCGAAGAAGTTGTCGTGGCGGCCGACCTGTTCGACGCCAAGTAACGTCTGCCAGAGTTCGGCAATCAGGTTTTCCACGTCACCAACCGGCGCCTCGAAACCACGCCGGGCGAATGCATCGCTGTCCGGTGCCGGCAAGGCTTTGCGGTCGAGCTTGCCATTGGTGGTCAGCGGCAAAGCGTCCAGACGCACGAAGGCGCTCGGCACCATGTAGTCGGCCAACGTGGCCAGCAAATGATCACGCAATTGCGCCACATCCGGCGCCGCACCTTCATCGGCCAGCCAGTACGCGACCAGCCGCTGATCACCGGGGCTGTCCTCACGGGCAATCACCACGGCTTCGCGCACGCCTTCGCAACTAGACAGACGTGCCTCGATCTCACCCAGCTCAATGCGGAAACCGCGAATCTTCACCTGATCGTCGTTACGCCCCAGGTATTCGAGGCTGCCGTCCGCCGCCCAACGCGCAAGGTCGCCGGTTTTATACAAGCGTGCACCCGCGCTTTCGCCAAACGGATCATTGATAAAACGCTCGGCCGTCAGCGCTTCGCGATTCAGATAACCGCGCGCCACCCCGGCGCCACCGACATATAGCTCACCGATCACGCCGACGGGGACCGGTTCTCGCTGAGCATCGAGGACATACAGTTGCAGGTCGGGAATGCGCACGCCAATCGGGCTGACGCCGAGCAACTGCGCGTCGGCGGCTTGCAGCGGTCGATAGGTCACGTGCACCGTGGTTTCGGTGATGCCGTACATGTTCACCAACCGCGTTCCGGCATTGCCGACCCGCGCATACCACGGCTTGAGCAAGCCCGGCTCCAGCGCTTCGCCGCCGAAAACCACTTCCCGCAAGGAATGCTGCAAGGTGCTGCGACCCTGGGCGGCGATCAGTTGGCGGAACGCGCTCGGCGTCTGGTTGAGCACGGTTACGCCGGTTTCGCAGAGCAATGCATAGCAGTCGTCCGGCGAACGGCTGACAGCTTGCGGGACCAGCAGCAATTGCCCGCCGAACGCCAGCGCGCCCCAGATTTCCCACACCGAAAAGTCGAAGGCGAAAGAATGGAACAGCACCCCGATGTCTTGCTGGTTGAACTGGAACCAGTCGTGGGTGGCAGAAAACAGCCGCGCCACGTTGCGGTGCTCGACCATCACGCCTTTGGGCAAACCGGTGGAGCCGGAGGTGTAGATCACGTACGCCAGATGCGCCGGGGTCAGCTCGGGGATCTGCGGATTGCTGTCGAGTTCGGCCTTGAGGTGAGCGCTGTCGAGATCGATCTGCGGCACCTCAAGAGCGGCCACACGATCGCGGGTCGCCGCCTGCATCAGCAGCGCTGCCGGGGCGCTGTCCTGCAAGGTGAAACTGATTCTGTCGAGCGGATAGGCCGGATCGATCGGCACATAACCGGCGCCAGCCTTGAGCACACCGAGCAGGCCGATGATCATTTGCGGGCCGCGTTCGACGCAGATGGCGACACGGTCGTCAGGGCGAATGTTCAGCGCCAGCAAATGGTGGGCGACCTGATTGGCGCGACGATTGAGCTCGCCGTAGCTGAGCGCCTGCCCTTCGAAGATCAGCGCCGTGGCGTCCGGGCGGGCCTGTACATGGGCTTCGAATTGCTGGTGGATCAGCGGGGTGTCGGGGAACTGCGCCAGCGGCGAATTGCTGCCGTGCAGCAGGTGTTCGCGTTCGCTGGCGGGGAGGATTTTCAGCTCTTGCAGCGCCACATCGGCACTGGATTGCAGGGCTGCCGCCAGACTCTCCAGCGCCGCATTCAAGTAAGCGGCCATGCGCTCGGCACCCAGCGCCGCATCCGCCAGCGCGGTGATGCGCAAGTCTGCGCCGAGGTCATCGATGTTGATCGTCAGCGGGTAGTTGGTGCGCTCGCGCGCGCCGAGCACCTGCACACCGGGGGCAATGTCGACCACGTCAGCGACTTCTTCGACGCTGCTGTGCCGGTAATTGAGAATCGCGCTGAACAGCGGCGTCGGCACCGCAACGGCACTGCAACGTTGCGCCAACGCCAGCGAAGCTTGCTCATGCGCCAGCAACGCAGTCAGGCGCTGATGGGTCGCACGTACACCAGCGCGCACGCTTTGCGCGCCGACATCAACGCGCAGCGGCAAGGTGTTGATGAACATCCCTAACGCCTGCTCACCGCCCTCGCCCGCGTCCATGCGCCCCAGCAGCACCGTGCCGAATACCACCGCCGTGCGCCCGGACAATTGCCCCAGAACCCGTGCCAGCGCCAGGTGCGTCAGGCTCGCGACACTCACGCCCAACTGCCGCGCCTGCTCGCGCAACTGCCGGCTCAAGCGGCTGTCGAGCATCAGCGAGGCTTCCTCGATGGCGTGGCCATCACCCTGCACATCCTGCAAGCCACACGGCAGCGTCGGCTCGTCGATATCGGCGAGCATCTCGCGGAAAAATGCTTCCTGCGCCTGCTCGTTGCCCGCACTGCGCGCCTTGGCCAAGTGATCGCGATAGGGCACCGCCGCTGGCACTTGCGCAGTCTGCCCGAGCAGGCAGGCCTGAATTTCCCGGCGCAGCACATCCAGCGCAACGTGATCCATGATCATGTGATGAAACAGCAACAGCGCAACCACGCGGCCCTGCGCCGGATCCTGCGCATAGACCATGCGCAGCAGTGGCGCTTGCTGCATGTCGAGGCGGAAGTGCTGCGGGTCGTGGCGTTCGAGCAGTTGCGTGAGCACGTCTCGGTCGCTGTCGACGGTAATTGCCTGACACACCAGCGGCGCCTCGCGCCAGACCACTTGCACCGCCTCGTCGAGGTACTCCCAGACAAATGAGGTGCGCAAAATGTCGTGACGCTTGACCACCCAACGCAGCGCGTCGGCGAAGGCGTTCAGGCGCTCCTGACTGTCGAACACGAAACGCGCCTGCGAGATGTAAGGGTCACCGGCAGCGGCCGAGAGGTGGTGATAGAGCATGCCCTCCTGCAACGCGGACAACGGATAAATGTCCTGCACGTTGGCGGCGCCACCCGGCACCGTGGCAACGATGCGGTCAAGGGTGTGCTGATTCAGCGTCACCAGCGGCAGCATGTCCGGGGTGATGCGAAAGGCCGGGCTCAGCCAGTCACCGCCGTGTTGGGCAACCAGCTCCAGCAGTTGCGCCTTGTGCGCCGCGAGGCTGTCCCACAACGCGTCATCCAGCGCGTCGTCGCTGCCCAGAATGACCAGGTCTTCATCTTCCTGTTGAAGGCGGATCGCATGGGTGGAAATGGCAGCCATCAGTTCGCTGAAATGCATGAGGTAACCTGCTGTAAATACGGAAAAAAGGAGCGCGCAGCAGCGAGTCCGTGCACGCGGCGCGCAGCCTGGAAAAACTAAAACATCGGGGCGTGGGTGTCTGACATGGGAAGCGGGGACAAGCCATATAGGATCTGGGCCACACAACCGGCCCCTGTAGGAGTGAGCCTGCTCGCGATTGCGGTGTGTCAGTCACGAACATATCGCCTGACCTGACGCCATCGCGAGCAGGCTCACTCCTACAGGGTTTGTGGTCGCCGTCAGAGGCGGCGTTTACGGTTGAGGTTGGGGATGGTGGTCTGGGCGATCTCGACCTGCTTGGCCTGTCGCGAGGTCTGTGCCGCCAGCGCCGCCAGTGTCGGCTGGCTGAACAGCGTGCGCGCATCGACATGCAGGCCGGCCAGACGCATGCGCGCGACCAGACTCACCGCCAGCAACGAATGCCCGCCCAGCTCGAAGAAGTTGTCGTGCCGCCCGACCTGCTCGACCTTGAGCACCTGCGCCCAGATCTGCGCCAAAGCACTTTCCACGTCACCTTCGGGTGCCTCGTAGGGACGGCTGAGCAGTGCCTCCGCCCCCGGTTCCGGCAACGCCTTGCGATCGATTTTGTCGTTGGGCGTCAAAGGCAACGCCGCCAGCATCACGTAGGCAGCGGGCACCATGAACTCCGGCAATCGCGCCAGCACATGCGCGCGCAACGCTTCAAGCGTCGGTGCAGCCTGCTCGGCACGCACGCTGTAATAAGCCACCAGCCGCTCATCGCGCACCAGCACCACCGCTTCACGGATCGCCGGGTGTTCAAGCAGCCGCGCTTCAATCTCGCCCAGCTCAAGACGAACCCCGCGCAGCTTGACCTGGAAGTCATTGCGACCGAGGAATTCGAGGTTGCCATCGGCGCCGTAACGCACCAGATCCCCAGTGCGATACAAGCGGTCACCGGCCACGAACGGGCTGTCGATAAAGCGTTCGGCCTGCAATTGCGGCAGGCCCAGATAGCCGCGCGCCACGCCCACTCCACCAATGTGCAAATGCCCACTGACGCCAAGCGGCACAGGCTGATCAAAGGCATCAAGGACATACAGCCGCGTATTGCTCAGGGCCTTGCCGATCGGCACCAGCGTCTGCGGCACCGGCTCGCCGGGCTCCAGCGTCCAGCCGCTGCTGTCGACCGTGGTTTCGGTCGGCCCGTAGACGTTATGCAGGCGCACCCACGGCAGGCGCTCGCGCACTTGCCGGGCCAGCGCGACGGTCAACTCGCCGCCACCGTTAAGCACGTCGGTGAGGCTAGTGCACTGGCTGACGTCGTCCTGTTCGATGAACTGCTGCAACAACGCCGGCACGAACTTGACCACCGTGATGTTCTGCTCGCGGATCACTTGCGTGACATACGCCGAATCGCGATTGCCATCGGCCCGCGCCAGCACCAGGCGCATGCCCGAGCACAGTGGCCAGAAGATCTCCCACACCGAACTGTCGAAACTGTACGGGGCCTTTTGCAGCAACGCCCCGTGTTCGCTGGGCGGTGACAACTGCGAGCCCCAGTGCACCATGTTGCAGGCACTGCGGTGCTCGATCATCACGCCCTTCGGCGTGCCGGTGGAGCCGGAGGTGTAGATCATGTAGGCCAGATTCGTCGCGCCGAGACCCGGTACCTGCGGATTGTCGTGCGGCTGGTCCTGCCAGGTGCCGAGGTCGAGATCGATCAGCGGCACGCCGGGCTCGCCGAGCAGATCACGCGTCGCCGCGTGCACCAGCAGCGCGACCGGTGCGCTGTCCTGCAACATGTAGTTCAGGCGTTGCAGCGGATAATCCGGATCGAGCGGCACATAGGCACCGCCCGCCTTGAGAATGCCCAGCAGACCGATCACCAGTTCCGGCCCGCGCTCGACGCAGATTGCGACTCGCGAATCCGGCTGCACGCCGAGCCCGCGCAGATGATGGGCCAAGCGGTTGGCCTGCTCGTTCAGCTCGCGATAGGTCAGGCGCTGCTCGGCAAATTGCACGGCAATGGCATCCGGTTTGCGCTGCACCTGTTGTTCAAACAGCGCCTGAAGTGGCTGGTCCATCGGGCAGTCGACGGCGGTGGCGTTGAACTCGATCAGCAACCGTTGCAGTTCTTCCGGTGGTAACAACGGCAGGCTATTCAGCGGCCGCTGCGGCGTGGTCTCCAGCGCTTCGACCAAACCGTTCAGCGCCGACTGCACATAACTGCAAATCCGTTGCGCGCCGATGTTCGACAAAGTTCGGGTGGTCAGGCGCAAGCCTGTGCCGAGGTCATCGACACTCAGGGTAAACGGGTAATTGGTGCGTTCCTCGTTGGCCAGCGTCTCGATGCCCTGCCAGGTTTGCCGGGAAGTTTTTTGCTCGACATCATCGCTGTGCCGATAGTTGAGCAAAGCGCTGAACAACGGTGCTGGCGCAGCAACGCCACTGCACCGTTGAGCGAGCGCCAAAGAGGCGTGTTCATGGGCGAGCAACGCAGTCAGGCGGGCATGGGTGGATTTCACCGCTGCGCGCGCGCCTTCGCCGACATCGACCCGCAGCGGCAAGGTGTTGATGAACACCCCCAATGCCCGGTCGGCACCCGCGCCGCCCTGCATGCGCCCCATCAACACCGTGCCGAACACCACGCTGTGCTGGCCGGATGTCGCCGCCAATACTTGCGCCCAGGCGAGGTGGATCAGGCTGGCGACGCTGACGCCAGCCAGACGCGCCTGCTGTTGCAGACGTTGATACAGATCGCTCGTCAGGGTTTGCCCAGCTTCTTCGATGTTGCTGCCATCACCCTGCACATTCTGCAAAGCGAAGGGCAAGGTCGGCTCATCGATGTCAGCGAGCATCTGGCGGAAAAACGCTTCATGCTCCTGTTCACTGACACCCAATCGCGTCTGCGCCACATAGTTGCGGTATGGCACCGGTGCCGCCAGCGGTTCGGCGCTCCCGGACAGGCAGGCGTGGATTTCTTCGCGCATGGCCTCCAGCGCGATGTGATCCATCGCCAGGTGATGGAACAGCAGGATGCCAACCACCCGGTTGTGCGCAGGATCACGGGCATACATCAGGCGCAGCAGCGGTGCCTGACTGACGTCGAGGCGATAGCGCCGTGCGTCGAAACGCTGGTGCAATTGATCGATGATCTCGCCGTGGGCAGGATCCAGTTCGACCTCCTGCACCGGCAAAATGGCCTCGCGCCAAACGACCTGAACCGGTGACGTCAGCCCTTCCCAGACCACCGCCGTACGCAGGATGTCGTGCCGTGCAATGACCTGACGCAACGCAGCGGCGAAGGCCTCGACCCGCTCGAGGCTGTCGAACGCCAGCAGGGATTGCAGCAGGTACGGATCGCCCTGCGCAGCGGTGATGTGGTGATAGAGAATGCCTTCCTGCAACGGCGCCAACGGGTAGATGTCCTGCACATTGGCGGCACCGCCCGGCACCGTCGCGACGATACGTTCGATCATCGCCTGATCCAGTTGCACCAGCGGCAGCATCTGAGGGGTGATGTGCGTGCAATCGGCAGGAATGCGGTTGGCCGGCACCTCGACTTCGCGGCCACTGCCCTCCGCTGCTGCCAGCGCCGCCAGTGTCGGCTGGCTGAACAGCACGCGAACATCGCTGCTCATGCCAATCTGGCGCATGCGTTCGATCAAGCCCACAGCCAACAACGAGTGCCCGCCCAGCTCAAAGAAGTGGTCGTGACGCCCTACCCGTTCGACCTGCAAGACCTCGGCCCAGATCTGCGCCAGCGCGATTTCGACATCACCTTGTGGCGCCTCGTATTGCCGCCGGATCAGCGCTTCCGGCCCCGGTGCCGGCAACGCTTGGCGATCAAGTTTGCCGTTGGCGGTCAGCGGCAAACTCGCCAGGCGCATGTAAGCGGCCGGCAGCATGGCGGCTGGCAAACGCGATGTCAGGTGCGCATGCAGTTGCAGGATGTCCAGCGTTTCGCGCTCGGTGAACCATGCCAACAGTTGACCGTCACGCACCAGCACCACGGCTTCCTGCACCGCAGCATGGCTGGCGAGTGCCGCTTCGATTTCGCCCAGTTCGACACGCACGCCGCGGACTTTCACCTGGTCATCGTTGCGACCGATGTACTCAAGATTGCCGTCGGCGCGCCAACGGGCGAGATCGCCGGTGCGATACATACGCGCATCCGGCTGTTCACTGAACGGGTCGTCGAGGAAGCGTTCGGTCGTCAGATCCGGACGATTCAGGTAACCCCGGGCAACCCCGGCGCCGCCGACATACAGCTCACCGATGATGCCGATCGGCACCGGGCGCTGCTGATCATCGAGCAGGTAAGTCGTGGCATTGCTCACGGGTTTGCCAATGTGCAACGCCTGCCCCGGCGTGATCAACCCCGAGGTGGCGACCACCGTGGCCTCGGTCGGCCCGTAATTGTTGACCACCGCAAAACCCTGCGCACGGTTGAACTGGCGCAGACGATCGCCGCCGATCAGCAAGGTGCGCAAGGTCGGGTGATCGAGTTGTTTGCTGAAGGCATATTCGGCAATCGGCGTTGGCAGAAAGCTGACATCCAGCGGCTGCGCACGCCACCAGGCAAGCAGCGCATCGATGTCTTCGCTGCCTTCGCTCGCGGGTGCAAAATTCAGCGTTGCCCCGGCACACAGCGCCGGCCACACCTCCCAGGCCATCGCGTCAAACCCGAAGCCGGCCAGGCTTGAGGTGTGCTGCCCGGGGCCAAGTCCAAACGCCGCACAGTGCCAGTCGACCAGATTGCCCAGCATGCGGTGCTCGACCATCACGCCTTTGGGCAACCCGGTGGAGCCAGAGGTGTAAATCACATAGGCGAGGTGGTGGGTGTTCAACCCCGTCACGTCGGGATCGGTCAAGTTGTCGAGCGGCCACTCGCGCCGATCCAGCTCGATCACCGGCAGCGTTGTGGCGGGCAGACGATCACGCAGATCGCTTTGCGTCAGCAGCGCCACCGGAGCACTGTCGCTGAGCAGATAACTCAGGCGCTCGGGCGGATGCGCCGGGTCGATCGGGACATAAGCGGCGCCAGCCTTGAGAATCGCCAGCAGCCCGACCAGCGTCTCCAGGCCTCTGCGGGCGACGATCGCCACCCGGTCATCCGGCCGCACACCGAGGCCCAGCAGATGATGAGCCAACGCATTGGCTTGCTGGTTCAGTTCGGCATAGCTCAGGGTTCGTCCCTGATACGTCGCGACCACGGCGTCCGGTTGTTCGGCCACTCGGGATACGAATCGCTGATGAATCAGTGGGCCTTGCGGATAACTGATACGGGTGTCGTTCCACTCATCGAGCAGGGCCAGCTCTGCCGGGCTATTGAGGTTGAAATCGGCGATCGCCAGTGCCGGGCATTCGAGGCCTTGCTCCAGTATCAGCAACAAGCGCTCGGTCAACGACGCCATCTCGTCTGCCGTGAAATAGGCCGGCGAGTACACCAGATGCAGCCAGGCCTTGTCGGTGTAACGGTTGCTGCGCAGGTGAAGGGCCAGCGGTGTCGCCTCGTGCTGGTTGGAGACCTTGACCGAGTGTCCCGACGCCTCACCGTAGCGATAATCATGGTCGTCCTGCTCGTAGGACACCGACAACTCGAACAGTTGCGCTCGGTCTTCACGCAACAGACCCAGCGCGCGGTTCATCTCGCTTAGCGGGTAGCGTTGATGGCGAAAATCCTGCTTCAGGCTTTCGCCGATTGCCTTGATCAATTGGCCAAATGACAAAGCCCGGCCAAAGCCCATGTGCATTGCACTGACCTGGGTGAACAAGCCCAAGGTGCTTTTGAAGCGGGCGCCGGAGCGATTGAGAATCGGCAAGCCGACCACCCACTCGTCACGCTGGGCGGTACGACTGAAATACACATGCAGCGCCGCCAGCAAGACATGAAAGGCCGAACCGCCGAGGTGCCGCGCGGTGTCTTTCATGCGCTCGTGCAACAACGCAGGAAAAGCTTCGACGTGGATGCGACTGGGCGCCGCTTCAGGCTCAAGGGGTTCGCGATGACGGGGAATCAACAAGGGTTCAGGCAGGCTGCGGTACTTGTCCAGCCAGTAGCGTTGATCGCGCTCATAGCGAGGTGACTGATGGTAGCGCGCGTCATCTTCGATAAAGCCGACATAGGACGGTGCCGCCCTGCGCGGATGCTCGCCACGGCACAACGCGCTGTAGATCTCGCCCACCGACTTGAACAGCAGCGCGAACGCCCAGCCATCGATGATCAAGTGATGGGCCTGGGCCGCCAACCAGTGGCGGTGCCGATCGAGGCGAATCAGACTGAAGCGGAACAACGCTTGCCCACTCAACACAAAGGCCTGCGCCATCTGCGCTTCGACCAGTGTCCGGGCAGCCGACTGTGGATCAGGTTGGCTGCTGACATCATGCACCGGCATGACCACCGGCAGCACCTGCGCAAACCCTTGCAACGGCAGCCCGTCGTGACCAACGTCCGATAACAGAACAATGCGCAAGGCATCATTCGCTGCCACCAGAGATTCAAGCGCCGATTGCAGCAATGCCGGATCCAGCGGCCCGCTCAGTTCGACGTAACCGCCAATGTTATACAGCGGCGAATCACCGCGGCTGAGTTGGTCCAGCCAGATATCCCGTTGCGCGGCAGTCAGCGCGAATGTCTCGACAGGCACGGACAGATCGCCCGCCACGTTGGCAGAAGTAGGCTGCATAAGATCCTTCTCATGAAATTTTGCCGGTATTCAAGCATCGGCCCCGCCACCGACATGACACCTGAAACCCGGACAACCAACACCCTGATACGCGCCATGAGCGTGGTTATCGCAGGCAAGGTCTAAAAATTCGGAGAGGAAATACTGAAAAGCTTGTAGGAAAAAAGCCACATACCAGCGCCGCCATTTGCCCGAGCGCCTCCGATCAGAAATCAACATCTGCCGGTTTTCCGGGGCCTGAGCGTGACTGAACAGTCACGCTCGCCGTTACGCCGGTGTTCAACACCGTCAGAACCCCGGCGCCAACAATCAGAAATAGTGGCACTTTGTGTCCCTGTTTTCCCCTACAGACGTAGGACAAATCCATAGGCTTAAATCCCGCTCCAGATCGTGTTCAAGGAGAAATGACGGCGTGGGCGGTTTTTGCAGAGACGGCAGACGATTCAGTGAGGGTTCTGAACCAGGGATGACAAGGATATGAATCTGACCGGCAGTATTCGCAATATGGAAAACCCGCACTTCTATTGGCAACTGGGGGAACTGATCGCAAGCACGGGCGATGATCACTTCGCCACGAACATGTTTCAGTTGGTGGACACGTTGGTGCCGGTCAATCGGGTCGATCTTAGTGAATGGACGCTCGATGAACGTCAGGCCAGCGTGGTTGAAATCAAGCCGTTGGGCAGTGCCGGCTTACCGCAGACTTTCCCCCCGCCCGATCCGCTGGAGAGACTGGACGATCATCCGTTGTTGCAGAAAATAATCGAAATGAATGACTCGTTGCTGATTCAGTTGAAAGCCTCACTGCTACCGCGTCATCCGCAGCACAGCGTGCATCAGTGCAACCTGGTGTCGCGCACTTCAAACCGCCGCTGCGTCATCTCGTTTTACCGTCCGCACACCCAGCGAGTTTTTTCTCTGCCGGAGCTGTCGTTTCTCAAGCGCCTGTCCGACACCCTGCTGCCGCTGATAGAACGACATGCGCAAATCAGCCGACAATCCCTCGCCAAACAGCCACGCCAACCCTTGGCCGAGCTGGATCAGGCTCCGCTGGCGCAAGTATTCGATGAGCGCCTGGCGCTCAGCGACATCGCCTTGTCGGTGCGTGAGAAAGAAGTCTGCCTGGGCCTGCTGACCGGCGGCACCGTGCCGCAAATGGCGGAAAAGCTGCGGGTGAAAAACAGTTCGATCGAGACGTATCTCAAGCGCGCCACGGCCAAACTCGGCGTCAGTGGCCGCCATGGTCTGGCGAAATGGATGGCCGGGGCCTGAGCACAACGCTCTTTTAATGCATGAGGCAGTTCGATGTTGACGTTGCGACTTTCCCTGCTGTCCATCGCGGTGCTGATGGGCGGTTGTTCATTGATTCCCGAGTATCAGCGCCCCGCTTCCCCCACCGCCGCGCAGTATCCGACAGCAACGCAGGCTGCAACGGGCAGCGAGGACTGGCGCACACTGTTCACTGACCCGGCGCTGCAACAGTTGATCGAAAGCGCGCTGGTCAACAACCGCGACCTGCGCGTGGCGGCCCTCAACGTCGAAGCCTTCCAGGCGCAGTACCGCATTCAGCGCGCCGACCTGTTCCCGGCGGTGTCGGCCAACGCCAACGAGCTGCGCCAGCGCATGCCGCCGAGCGTGACCCAGGGCAAAGCGCTGATCAATTCGACGTACTCGGCCAACCTCGGCATCAGCGCCTATGAGCTGGATTTCTTCGGGCGTGTGCGCAGCCTCAGTGAGCAGGCGTTGCAGACCTGGCTCTCGACCGAAGAGGCGCGGCGCAGTGCCGAACTGAGTCTGGTGGCCAACGTCGCCAACGCCTACCTGACCTGGCGTGCCGATCAGGAGCTGCTGGAACTGACCCGTGACACCCTCGCTGCCGATCAGCAGAGCCTGCACCTGACCACCCGCAACCGCGAGGCCGGCAAGTCGTCGGCGCTGGAGCAGGCGCAGGCGCAGACCAGCGTCGACAGCTCACGGGCCAATCTGGCGCGCTATCAGCGTCAGGTCGCGCAGGACTTGAACAGCCTGACCTTGCTGGTCGGCGCACCGGTGCCGGACGCCCTGCCCGGCCGTCCGCTGGCCAGCGATCTGGTGCAACAACTGCCGGCCGGTTTGCCATCGGATCTGCTGCAACGGCGTCCGGACATTCTCCAGGCCGAATACAAACTCAAGGCCGCCAACGCCAATATCGGCGCAGCGCGGGCGGCGTTTTTCCCCAGTGTCAGCCTGACGGCGAATGCCGGCACCTCCAGTCGTGACCTGTCCGGATTGTTCGGCGCCGGTTCCGGGGCGTGGACCTTTCAGCCGCAGATCAGCCTGCCGATTTTCAATGCCGGCAGCCTGCGCGCGAGTCTGGATTATTCAAAGCTGCAGAAAGATGTGGCAGTGGCCGAATACGAAAAGTCGATTCAAACCGCGTTTCAGGAAGTCGCCGACGGCCTCGCCGCGCGCAGCACTTATCAGCAGCAATTGCAGGCGCAGCGCGATCTGGTCGCGGCCACGCAGACCTACTACAACCTGGCGCAGAACCGTTATCAGAATGGCGTCGACAGCAGCCTGACGTTCCTTGATGCGCAGCGTTCGCTGTTCAGTTCGCAGCAGGGTCTGATCACCGATCGCCTCGCGCAACTGGTCGCCGAGGTCAATCTGTACACCGCGCTGGGCGGTGGCTGGAGCGTTGAGGATTCACGGGTGCAGTGAGTCCGTCGTCACTTTTTCTTACACCTTTTGTCGCTCGATCCTGTGCCGTGCGGCGATCCGTGGCCGGCCTCTGCCCTCAGTTTGGTATCATGCGCCGCTTTTACGGTTAACCCCCCGCCAGTCCTGCCGACTGACGGGCTGCAAAAGGCGGTATTAGATGACGGCTTTGTTGACTCGCCGCAAAGTGCTTGCGGGAATGGGCGTGCTCGGGCTCGGCCTGCTCGCTGGCTGCGACACCCGCGGCCAACTGTCGTACAAGTACGGCAAGGATCTGAGTAACAAGATCATGGGGCGCACCTTCAAACTGAAGAACACCGATGGCGAAACCATGACGCTGTCGAGCTTTCGCGGCATGATGCCGATGGTCTTCTTCGGTTTCACCCAGTGCCCGGCAGTCTGCCCGACCACTCTGGCCCGCGCGGCAAAAATCAAGAAACTGATGGGTGCCGATGGCGACCGTTTGCAGGTAATCTTCATCAGCCTCGATCCCGAGCGCGACACCCCGGAAATTCTCGACGCCTACATGAAAGCCTTCGACCCGACGTTCGTTGCGCTGTACGGCACACTCGAGGAAACCGCAGCCACGGCCAAGGAATTCGACGTGTTCTACGAGAAAGTCCCGGCCGGCGACACGTACACCATCTCGCACACCGCCACCAGTTACGTTTACGACTCCAACGGCGGCTTGCGCCTGGGTCTGTCCACCTCGCTTTCGGCAGAACAATGCACGGAAGATTTGCTTACTGTTATGGAGGTTTGCTGATGCAACCTGTTCTGAACCACATCAAACGCGCTGTCATCGGTCTGTCTCTGCTGGGTCTGGCATTCCAGGCGACCGCAGCGACCAAAGTCGACGATGCCTGGGTCCGTGCCACCGTGCCGACCCAGTCCGCCAGCGGCGCGTTCATGACCCTCACCGCCGACAGCGACAGCAAGCTGCTCAGCGTCGCCACCCCCGCGGCCCGAGACGTGCAGATCCACGAAATGAGCATGAAGAACGACGTCATGAGCATGGGCCCGGTGAAGTTCGTCGAGCTGCCGGCCGGCAAAGCCGTGAAGCTTGATCCCAACGGCTACCACGTGATGCTGATGGGCCTGACCGATCAACTGAAAGAAGGCGAAAGCGTGCCGCTGACCCTGACCGTCGAGAACGCCAAAGGCGAGAAAGAAACCATCGAAGTCAAAGCGCCGGTGCGCGCGCTGACCAGCATGGAAGGTCACGATCACAGCAAAATGCACTGATCTGACTGAGCGGCAATAAAAAAGGGGCGGCCTGATCGATGATCAGGCCGCCCCTTTTTTGTTTTTGATCTGTGCCGAATTAACGATTGCGAGCCAAAGCCCTGCGCACGCTTTCCCGTGACATCCGCGAGCCGGAACGGGGCACGGCTTCAACGACGGTTGCCTTGGCCAACTGTTCCTTGCGCTTTTCCACCTCACGCCACTGGTAACCGAGATATCCGCCCGCCACCACAATTCCCAGCCAACCGAACACCGAACTGACGAAGAACCACAGCGCCAGTGTGATCCACACGGTTTTCGAGGTGAACAACTTCAAACTGTCATCGACAGGCAGCGGTTCCTCCGGTTCAACCGCTGCCTGCGTCACCGGTACTCTATGCACCCCATCCAGATCAATGCGCCAAGCGAAATCCGCCCCGGCCACAGGAATGTCTAGCTGATTGCCTTCAGCACGATGCACCCGAATTTCGCCATCGACGAGCGACATGGAGCTGAAACTGATCTGGGTTTCATAGTGAATCTCGCCGCTGACCTGGGTCACGATCGTTCGTTTTTGGTCAATGGGGGTGTCGCGCATGTCGATTCCTTGAGCGTTCCACGTCGGACGACGTGCGAAGGGATAATCCGTTGGGCTCGAATGCTACTGAGTGGCTATTGCGCTGTCCAGAAAGCGTGACCCTTAGCTGCAGACCCACGCGAAAATCCTCCGACATGAGTGTGTTCGAGGCTACCAGCCATGATGGAAAGCGTGCTTTACATCGGATAAGTCTTCGGCGACCATGTAAAGGGTCTTTTACATAGGAAGTGAAGAATGAACCGGTACTACCTCGAATTGGGCGCTGCATTAATCATCTACATGCTGGTGCTGACAGCTTCATTGATTGCCTCGCAATACCTGATGGACGCCCCCATCGTGCTGCGCTCGGCCGTCGCACTGACGCCGGTCATTCCGGCGGGACTGATGTGCTGGGCCATCGTGCGCAACATGCGGCGCATGGACGAAATGCATCTGCGCATCCAGTTCGAAGCCTTGGGGTTTGCCTTCGCCGCCTCGGCACTGTTGACCTTCAGCTACGGTTTTCTGGAAAACGTCGGCGCTCCGCACATTCCGTGGACGTGTGTGTGGCCGGTGATGGGGCTGATGTGGATTGTCGGCCTGCAAATTGCGCGACGCCGCTACCAATGAAAAACCGCCTCAAGGAATTGCGCGCCGAGCGCAAATGGTCGCAGGTCGATCTGGCTGAACGCCTGAGCGTGTCACGTCAGACGATTAACGCGATTGAAAACGAACGCTACGACCCGAGTCTGCCATTGGCTTTTCAGATTGCCCGGGCGTTCGAGATGCCGATTGAAAGCATTTTTGATGATGGCGAACCTGCGCGCGACTGACCGTCGCACGCGGCTCGACGACGGGCTCAGCCGTTGCGTGACAACGCCTTGCGCACATTGATACTGGTCACGGCTGCGGGCTGGGTCGGTGCCTGCACCTCGGGCTGATCGGGCGCTTGTGCCTGGGCAGGTTGCGGTGCGTGATATTGGCTTTCGACTCGCTGATTCAATTGGGCAAGAAAGCTATCCAGTGCCGTGATCAGCAGCTTCTTGCGCTTGGAGCCTTTGACGCACTGATAAATGTAGTAGCCCGCCCCCACCAGAAAACCCAGTACGCCTGAAACGAAACCGATGCCGACCCACAAGACAAAAGCAATCAGCAAAGGCTTCCAGCGAAACGGTGACAGTTCGAGTTCGATGTTCAGCGCCTTGCCATCGCGAATCTGATATGTCTTGGCTGAGGTCTGGTTTTGCAGGTGAGTGTGCAAAACGTCCTGGCCGTCGTTGCTGACGGCGCTGATCAGCGAAATGTCCTGCCCGCTGCGCAGAGGAATATCGAGACCGCGCAATTGGATATCGTGTTCGATGCCGTCGGCCGTTTTGATCCAGAACTCATGATTGACGACCAACACAGTGTTGATCTGAAGTGCCACAGGTTGGCCAAGGCTGTTGACTTGTCCGTTACCACCGGTGGAGGTGATGTGGGTTTCGCTCATTTTTTCGCTGCCCACCACTTCACCGCTCAACACAGTGAAGTCAACGGTTAGATCGCCATGGGTGAACTTGTGCATTGGGGGTCCTTGATGCGTCGGCCGACGTTCGGGATAGAAATCCATAAGCCGCGAATGCTACTAAGTGGCCATCTCCCTGTCCAGAACGCCACGCCCCCTCGTTATCAATCGCCCACTTAGCTCCCCGCGCCACCATGCGCCTCTTCAAAGAAGTAATCCTTCCAGCTGTCGGCCTTGTTCTTCAGCACGCCAAGCTCCTGCAGCTTCTCTGCGTAGATGAACGTACGCTGCGGCACCACGGTGAAATCGATTTCCGGGTCCTTGACGATTTGCTCAACCAGGGCCAACGGCAACTTCGACTGTTCGACACGAATGTACGCCTGAGCCGCCGCCGGCTTGTCGGCCTTGATGATCTTCTCGGCCTCGGCCAGCGCGTCGTAGAACGCCTTGTAGGTTTTCGGGTTTTCGTCGTGGAATTTTTCCGTGGTGTACAGCACGTTAAACGTCGCTTGACCGCCAAGCACGTCATAGGAACTCAGCACTTTGTGCACGTTGGGATTCTGCAACGCCTGATACTGGAACGGCGGGCTGGAGAAGTGCGAGTTGATTTCCGAGCCGCCGGCAATCAGCGCGGCGGTCGCATCGGGGTGCGGCAGGCTGACTGAGATGTCGTCAAATTTCTTGTACTGCGCATCACCGAATTCCTTGGCGGTTTCGATCTGCAACGTACGCGACTGGAAGCCCACGCCGGCAGCAGGCACGGCAATCCGGTCCTTGTCAGTGAAGTCTTTGAGGGTCTTGATGTTCGGATTGTTGGTCAGCAAATAGTTGGGCATCGAGCCCAGTGCGGCGATGGCTTTGACGTTCTGTTTACCCTTGGTGCGATCCCACACGGTGAGCATGGGTGGCACGCCCGCCGAGACCACGTCCAGTGAACCGGTCAGCAGCGCTTCGTTCATCGCCGTGGCGCCGGAAATGCTGTTCCAGTCGACCTTGATGTCGAGGCCCTGCGCCTTACCGTGTTTTTCGATGAGGTTCTGGTCGCGTACCACATCGAGAATCAGGTAACCGATGCCGAATTGCTGGGCAATGCTGATCTTGCCTTCAGCCTGAGCGCCGGTGCTGAACAACGCACTCGCGGCCAGAGAAGCGGCCAACAGAGTCAGTGCGGAACGTTTGAACGGTGTGGCCATGACAACCTCGCAGCATGGGGTGGTTTGCTGAAAGGCCTGACTTTATAGATATAAAAAACAGAAATTAAATATCTTTATCGCATATCGATAGCACGGGTTGTTGAGCGGAATGAGGATGAGAGCTTTTGATTCCGGGTTCCGATAACAAGATCAAAAGATCGCAGCGTGCCGCAGCTTCTACATTGGAATTCGGTGGCGGCTCGAAGGGTTAAACAGCCTGAAACAATAAATCTACCAGCCTCAATATCGTCGATTGCCGTGTGACCCGAGGGCCGGTCAGGGCTGCAGACGCGCCATCACCTTCGAAAGCCCGCGTACCAGCGCATCAGTTGAGCGTTTAAAAGGGCGATCAGACAGCCCTCCCTTGGTATCATCGCGCACACTTTTATGACGATTTAATGGCTGGAAGGTCTTTTTTGTGAGCGCTCTTTTTAACCGGTTGCGGCAGCCACATGCCCGCCTCTTTTCGTTGATCTTTCTCGTGCTGATTGTGCCGGTGTGCCTGCGTGCGGCACTGGGCTGGTCGGCACCGCTGGGTTATTTGTCGGACCTGGCCATTGGCAGTCTGTTGGTGGTATTGCTGCATCGCCGGGCGTGGTGGCTGGCCTTGCCGGTATTGCTGTTCTGGGGTTTGCTGGCGGTGGCGACCGCTGAACTGGTCAGCGCTGTCGGTCGTCTGCCGACGCCTTCCGATATTCATTATCTGATCGACCCGCAGTTTGTCGAGAACTCCACGGGTGGCGGGCTGGCGCATCCGGCGCTGGGTATCACCTTGCTGCTGGCTCTGGTGTTGTGGCTGCTGGCCCAATTTGCTGGCCGTGGCATGCCGCGTCCGCCCCTGCCCCGCGCTGTCTGGGGTGCGCCGCTGGTACTGTTCGCCGCGCACTGGGGCGCGCAGAACCTGTGGCCGAGCGAAGCCGATCCGTGGCGCCAGTACAACCTGCCGCACCAGTTGCTGGCCACTGAAGTTGCTGATCTGCAGATTCTGGGCGAGGAATGGCTGGACGGTGATGTCGAAGAACCAGCGCCGGCCATGGCCGGGCTCACCGATGTCGACCTCAATGGGCAGAAACTGCTGGCCGCACCGGGGCAAGCGCGCAATGTGCTGGTCATCGCCCTGGAGGGCATCCCCGGCGCCTATATCCGCGCCAACCGCGAGGCCATCGGCAGCCATTATCAGGAAGACCTGATGCCCAACCTCAGCCGCTGGGCCGAGCGCGGCATGAACACTCCGGATTACGTGCTGCACACGCACCAGACCATTCGCGGTCTGTATGCGATGCTTTGCGGCGATTACGACAAACTCAACAACGGCACGCCCAAAGGCGTGGAGATGCTCACCCTCAACGAGCGCAATCAGGCCTGTCTGCCGGCGCAACTGCGTGAGCACGGCTTCAGCACGCACTATCTGCAAGGTGCCGGGCTGCGTTTCATGGCCAAAGACAAGATCATGCCGCACATCGGTTTCGATGCGACTCATGGTCTGGAATGGTTTACCAACAGCAACTACCTGGAGTTCCCGTGGGGCAAGGATGACAAGGCGTTTTTCGAAGGCGCGCTGGACTATGTCGGCCAACTGAAAAAGCAGAAAAAGCCTTGGATGCTGACGTTGCTGACCGTCGGCACCCATCAGCCGTACTCCGCGCCCGAGGAATATCTGGAGCGCTACGAAACGCCAAAACAGGCGGCCGTCGGTTATCTCGACGATGCGCTGGAGCAGTTTCTCAACGGCCTCGAACGCCAGGGCGTTCTGAAAGACACGCTGGTGGTGATCACCTCGGACGAATCCCACGGCATCGACGGCGTGCGACTGGCCTCGTCGTGGGGCTTCAATCTGACCCTGGCGCCGGAGCATGAACAACTGCCGCGCCTGAATGCTGGGGTTTACGGCCACGTCGATCTGAGCGCCTCGATCCTCGACTATTTCGACTTGCCGGTACCCACCGCACTGAGCGGCCGCTCACTGTTTCGCGACTACGATACCGGTCGCGAAATCATGTCGTTCACCAACGGCAAGCTGCGTTATCACAACGGTCAGGGGATCTTCTCCGAGTGCGACATGCCGCGCCGCTGCCGCTATTACGAGAGCGCCGGTTTCATCGCCGAAAGCGCCAAATACAAAGGCAACTACAGCGGCCACCCGGCCCGGCAGATCGCTGCTCGCGCCAACGCCCTCGACCTGTCGCTGCTGCGCACGCCGCTCAATCACCGCTATCAGTTCGGCAGCACCAACGTCATCCCGCTGCAAGCGCAGATCAACGATGACTGGGCCGACAATTTGATCGGCGCGCAGTACCTGGAAATGCCCAAAGGCTCGCACACCCGCGTGCGCCTGACCGTACGTTCAGTCGATCCGCAGCAGGCGGCGTACATTCAGCTCAAGGCCAAGGAGTTTGAACAGGACGTGCAGATCGGTTTGCCACAGGAGATGGTCGCAACCGCCGAGCAGCCATTGGAAATGAACTTCAGCTTCGACAACCCGCAAGAGCGCAAAGCGTTTTCTTTCCATTTGCTGGGTTATGGGCTGGGCGCGGTTGAGGTGACGGATTTCAGTGTGATCACGGAATTGCCGGGGCAGGAGGACACTTTGGATGAATCTCCGCTATTTGATGAAGAGCAAGCCAGCTGAGCAAATGTTTTCCTGAGCACTCTATATAAGAGCGGGGTGCCAAATGGCGGCACCCCGCAGGCTCCTAACTAAGCTCTCGTAACATAAAACCCGCCAACCATTGTTATGCCGTCCCCAAGTACGAGATCAATAACTCCATGAATCGTATTGCGATCATCACTCAAAGTATAAGTCGCGAAACCATGGATGGAACGGTAAGAAACATTGCCAGACTTAATCCACCAAAAATCCAAATGATAGGGCAAGGGCAGCTCTATCTTATGAGGCCCATTACCCACTACAGATAGGGGAAAACTCATCCACGCAGTGTTTTCGGAGTCAGCAACCGAGAGAATGTGACAAACGTCGGATAAGACCTCAAAATCCACATCGGCGGTCGCATAAATCAGCCCATTACTTACCTCCGCATAAATAAACCCTCCAGCATTTCCTTTAGTTTCCAACAACGACTTCATACGTGCCTCAATCTGATTACGGTCCATATATTCTCCTCAACGCTCTCATAGTTAATTTTGTATTTGAAACACTGCTACGTTAGGCGCGCACGTTCTTTCTGATCTACTGTCATAAATGACAGTTTTTTATATCAATAAGAAATAAAAAACCCGCCAGATAACATTTAGTTAACACGCGAAAGACTTTGCCTATCAGCCTCCAATAGTCGGCCTATTAGCTGACTTCCCAAGTCGGGTCTAGCCTTACTAGTCCGAAGTCGGCACGAGCCGGCCGTAGCAGACCTGATAAGGACCCGAACATGGCAAACGAATCGAAATGCCCGTTCAACCACGCCGCCGGTGGTGGTACGACGAACCGTGACTGGTGGCCGAATCAACTCAACCTGAAAATTCTCAGCCAGCATTCGCCCAAGTCCGACCCGCTGGGCAAGGATTTCGACTACGCCAAAGCCTTCAAGAGCCTCGACTTTCAAGCCCTGAAACAAGACCTCAACGCGCTGATGACCGACTCCCAGGACTGGTGGCCGGCCGACTTTGGCCATTACGGCCCCCTCTTCATCCGTATGGCCTGGCACAGCGCCGGGACCTATCGCACCGCTGATGGCCGTGGTGGCGCCGGTTCCGGCCAGCAACGTTTTGCGCCGCTCAACAGCTGGCCGGACAACGTCAGTCTCGACAAGGCCCGCCGCCTGCTGTGGCCGATCAAGCAGAAATACGGACGCAATATTTCCTGGGCTGACCTGATCGTTCTCACCGGGAACGTTGCGCTGGAATCCATGGGCTTCAAGACCTTCGGCTTCTCCGGTGGCCGTCCCGATGTGTGGGAACCGGACGAAGACGTCTACTGGGGCTCCGAGCACGAATGGCTGGGTGGCGACAGCCGCTATGGCAAAGACAAGTCCGCCATGCAGGAGCCCGGTGACGGCACGCTGGTCGCCGAGCCCGACTTGCACGGCAAAGAAGAAAGCCGCACCGATCAGGGCGAACGCAATCTGGAAAACCCGCTGGCTGCGGTGCAGATGGGCCTGATCTACGTGAACCCCGAAGGTCCGGAAGGTAATCCTGACCCGGTCGCGTCGGCCCACGATATCCGCGAAACCTTCGGCCGCATGGCCATGAACGATGAAGAAACCGTCGCGTTGATCGCCGGCGGTCACGCCTTCGGTAAAACCCACGGCGCCGGCCCTGCCGATAACGTCGGGCCGGAACCGGAAGCGGCCGGCCTCGAAGAACAGGGCCTCGGCTGGCGCAACGCGTTCGGCACCGGCAAGGGTGGCGACACCATCACCAGCGGCCTGGAAGTGACCTGGACCACCACACCGACACAGTGGAGCAACAACTACCTGGAAAACCTGTTCGGTTTCGAGTGGGAGCTGAGCAAAAGTCCTGCGGGTGCGCATCAGTGGATTCCGAAAAACGGCGCCGGTGCCGGCACTGTTCCCCACGCCCATGATCCGAACAAAAAGCTTTCGCCGACCATGCTCACCTCCGACCTGGCGCTGCGTTTCGACCCGGCTTACGAGCAGATCTCCCGGCGCTTCCTCGCCAACCCTGATCAACTGGCCGACGCCTTCGCCCGTGCCTGGTACAAACTGATCCACCGTGACATGGGCCCGCTGTCGCGCTACCTCGGCCCGGAACTGCCGAACGAAGAACTGCTGTGGCAGGATCCGATTCCTGATGTCACTCACCCACTGATCGACGACAACGATGCCGCAGCGCTGAAAAGCAAAGTACTCGCCTCAGGCCTGTCGGTGTCGCAACTGGTCTCCACCGCCTGGGCGGCACTCTCGACGTTCCGCGGTTCAGACAAGCGTGGCGGCGCCAACGGCGGTCGCCTGCGTCTGGCACCGCAAAAGTTCTGGCAAGCCAACCAGCCTGAGCAACTGGCAAAAGTGCTGCAAACCCTTGAGGGCATTCAGGGCGAGTTCAATGGCGGCGCCGCCGGCAAGAAAGTCTCGCTGGCAGACCTGATCGTGTTGGCGGGGAATGCCGGGATTGAGCAAGCAGCGAAAAACGCCGGGCACTCCGTCTCCGTGCCGTTCAATCCAGGGCGTACGGACGCCAGCCAAGAGCAAACCGATGTCGACTCGTTTGGCTTCCTTGAACCGATTGCCGATGGTTTCCGCAACTACAGCAAGGGCAAATACACCGTGTCGGCCGAGGCGCTGCTGATCGACAAGGCACAACTGCTGACCCTCACCGCGCCGGAAATGACTGTGCTGCTGGGTGGTTTGCGGGTGTTGAACACCAACGTCGGGCAGACCCGGCATGGCGTGTTCACCTCGCAGACCGAGGCGCTGACCAATGACTTCTTCACCAACCTGCTGGACATGGGGGTGGAGTGGAAACCAACTTCGAGAGATGCGGATGAGTTCGAGGGGCGCGACCGTAAAACCGGCAGCGTGAAGTGGACGGCGACGCGGGTTGATCTGGTGTTTGGTTCCAATGCGCAATTAAGGGCGCTGGCTGAGGTGTATGCCAGTTCGGATGCCAAGGAGCAGTTTGTTAAGGACTTTGTCGCGGCTTGGACGAAGGTGACGAATCTGGATCGGTTTGATTTGAAGTAATTTTCGGTAGATAAAAACGCCGCATTTTTTAATGCGGCGTTTTTTGTGTGTACGGCTTGGGTTTTGTGGTGATGCGTGAACCCTACCCCCTCACCCCAGCCCTCTCCCCCAGGGGGGCGAGGGGGAAAGGGAGCCGATCTTCGTGCTTTTCAGATCCTGAGTTCGACTCCGGACTTTCAGGTCGGCGTATAGCGCAAAGACACCTCGGTCAGTCCCCTCTCCCACTGGGAGAGGGTTAGGGTGAGGGCCGGTCCAAAGCTGGAACACCGACTCCAACACACCATCAAGCCAAGCTCTTGCTCACCACCTCATACACATCACTCGACAACTGCCCCGACGCCCGAATCCGCTCCAGCTCGCCCTTCATCAACGCCTGACGCGCATCGTCATATTTGCGCCAGCGAGTCAGCGGTGCCAATTGGCGAGAAGCAATCTGCGGGTTGAAGCCGTTCAGCTCGATGACCAGATCCGCGAGGAAGCGATAGCCGGAGCCATCCGCCGCGTGGAAGTTGATCAGGTTCTGCCCGGCAAATGCACCGACCAGCGCACGCACCTTGTTCGGGTTCTTGATGTTGAACGCCGGGTGCTGCATCAACGCTTTCACCCGCTCCAGACCGCCGGGCAAGGTGCTGCCGGCCTGCACGCTGAACCACTGATCCATGACCAGCGGGTTGTCCTTGAAGTGCTCGGCGAAACTGGCCAGCGCCAACGCCTTCTGCTCTTCAAATGGCGAGTTGACCAACACCGCCAGCGCCGTCAAGCGCTCGGTCATGTTGTCGGCCGCTTCGAACTGCTCCAGCGCCGCTGCCAGTACTTCCGGCTTGCCGCTGAGCATCAGGTACGACAGCGCAATGTTCTGCAGCGCGCGACGAGCAAAGTGCTCGGCCTCGGCCACATACGGGGTCTTTTTCGACAGATCACGGTTGGCTTGATAACGCAGCCACAGCGCTTCGAACAGACCTTTCGCCAGTTGCTGACGCGCGAACTCACGGGCGATATGGATCGCATCGACATCCGCCACTTCGCTGATTTCAGTGAGGTACGCCTCACCCGGCAACGACAGCATTTCAGCGACCATCGCCTGATCCAGCGATTCGTCCGACAGCACCGTACGCAGTGCCGAGACCAGACGCGGATCGAGCTTCAAGCTCTCACCCTTCTGCTGCTGACCAATCAGCTCTTGCAGCACTTGCACCGACAGTTGCTGGCCGGCATCCCAGCGGTTGAAACCGTCGCTGTCATGCTGCATCAGGAACATCAACTGATCGCGGTTGTACGGGAAGCTCAGTTTCACCGGCGCCGAGAAGCCGCGCAGCAGCGATGGCAGTGGCTGTTCAGCGATGTCGACGAAGGTGAAGGTCTGCTCGGCTTCGGTTACCGAGATCACGCGGGTGGTGCCTTGCGCCGTGGCTTCGCCGCTCAGGCGCAGGGCAATCTCGTTGCCTTTGCTGTCGAGCAGGCCGAGTTCGACCGGAATCACGAACGGCAGTTTTTCAACTTTGTCCGGGGTTTCCGGGCAGCTCTGGCGGAAGGTCAGGCTGTAGGTTTTTGCGGCAGCGTCGTACGACTCGCTCACGGCCAGACGCGGTGTGCCGGCCTGGCTGTACCAGCGCTTGAACTGGGTCAGGTCGACGCCGTTGGCATCTTCCATCGCCTTGATGAAATCGTCGCAGGTGACCGCTTGACCGTCGTGACGCTCGAAGTACAGATCGCTGCCCTTACGGAAGCCTTCGGCGCCGAGCAGGGTGTGGATCATGCCGACCACTTCCGAACCCTTTTCGTACACGGTCAGGGTGTAGAAGTTGGAGATCTCGATGAAGCTGTCCGGGCGCACGGCGTGAGCCATCGGGCCGGCATCTTCGGCGAACTGATGGGTACGCAGATAAGCCACGTCCTGAATGCGCTTGACCGTGGCCGAGTTCATGTCGGCGGAGAAGCCGGAATCACGGAATACGGTGAAGCCTTCTTTCAGCGACAGCTGGAACCAGTCGCGGCAGGTCACGCGGTTGCCCGACCAGTTGTGGAAGTATTCGTGGGCGACGATTGCTTCAACGCGCTGGTGTGCAGCGTCGGTCGCGGTTTCGGCGCGGGCCAGTACGGCGCTGGAGTTGAAGATGTTGAGGCCTTTGTTCTCCATTGCGCCCATGTTGAAGTCGTTGACCGCGACGATCATGAAGATGTCCAGATCGTACTCGCGACCGTAGACCTCTTCGTCCCAGCGCATCGACTTCTTCAGGCTGGTCATGGCGTGCTGGCACTTGTCGATGTTTTCCGGCTCGACATAGATGCGCAGCGCAACGTTGCGGTCGGTCATGGTGGTGAAGCTGTCTTCTACGCACCACAAGTCACCGGCCACCAGCGCGAACAGGTACGCCGGCTTCATGAACGGGTCTTCCCAGGTTGCCCAGTGCCGGCCGTCTTCGCCCGGGCCACTGGCAATCGGATTGCCGTTGGAGAGCAATACCGGATAGCTGTGCTGTTCGGCGACCACGGTGGTGGTGAACTTGCTCATCACGTCCGGGCGGTCGAGGTAATAGGTGATCTTGCGGAAACCTTCGGCCTCGCACTGGGTGCAGAACATCGTGCCGGACTTGTACAGGCCTTCCAGTGCGGTGTTGGTTTCCGGGTGGATCTTGACGCTGGTGTCGACCGTGAAGGTTTCGGCGGTCGGCTGCAGAGTCAGATGGTTTTCAGACAATTGATAGTCAGCAGCGCCAAGCTCTTTATCGGCCAGGGTCACCGAGAGCAATTCCAGCTGCTGGCCGTCGAGCACCAACGGCGGCAAGCCCGGGCCACGTGCCGGGTTGCGGCGCATGACCAACTGCGCGTGCACCAGGCTGTGATCCTCGAACAACTCGAAGGTCAGGTGTGTTTCGTCGATCAGGTACTCGGGCGCCTGATAGTCCTTCAGGTAAATCATCTTCGGTTGTTCGGTGCGCATGCTGGGGTCCTTATTGATGCACGGCGAGCTGATAAGCCGTGTACTTGCGAATATTGATCACGCCGGTATCGAAGATCAGGTACTGGCCTTTGATGCCCAACAACGTGCCTTCGGCAATCGGGTTCTTGTCCAGGTTGAAGCTGACGATTTTCGCCGGGTATTGCTCGACCGGATAGCGGATTTCGAGAGGTTCTACATCGGCAATCGTCTGAATAGCTTGTAGGCCGAATCGCTCTTGCAGGCCTTGCAGACCTTCGGCGCAACTGTCGAACAGCTGATCGCGCACCTGCGCCAGATCGACCGCCGCCGCATCGCCTTTGAGTAGCGCGCGCCAGTTGGTTTTGTCAGCCACTTGACTGCGGAACAGATCTTCAACGAAACCGGACTGCTGCCGCGTGGCAACGCGCATGATCGGCAACGCCTGACACGCACCCTGATCGATCCAGCGAGTCGGCAGCTGCGTAGCACGAGTGATGCCAACCTTGATCCCCGACGAATTGGACAGGTAAACCACGTGGTCGGTCATGCAGAATTTCTCGCCCCACTCAGGCTCGCGGCAGGTGCCGGCCTCATAGTGGCAGCGCTCCGGGCTCATGATGCACAGGTCGCACTGCGCCAGTTTGGTCATGCACGGGTAGCAATAGCCCTGACTGAAACTGGTTTTGGTCTTGCGCCCGCAATGGGTGCAGTGGATCGCCCCCAGGTACTCCAGACGCACCGTGCTGCCGATCAACGGGTTGACCGGCACCTCGACGTCATCCAGACGAAACGCGTATTGCACATTCGGCCCGTCCAGGCGCGCCGACATTTTGCTGATTGCACCGCGGCCAATCTCGATCAATGGATGGCATCCGACTTGAACAGGATGTTCGGCACTTCGATCGACTTCGACGCACATTCCTGCGGGCCCATGTAACCGGTGCGCTGGTCTTCAGGCAGGTTCTGGATTTCCCAGGCGATCATCGCCTGCAGCGACAGCTCGCGCTGCTCGGCGGTGAGCTTGCCACCGTCGGACCATTTGCCGATTTCCACGGCCAGTTTCAGACTCTCGTAGATGTCCGGGGTAATGTTGTTGATCATGTCGTTAAAAGAGGACATCAGGGTCTCCGTGCTCTTTATCTACTGAAATTTTAGGCGGCCAGTTTACGGCGGTTATACAAACCGCCCAACAAACCGGTGAAGCATCCGATGAGTAACCCGCTGACATGCGCGGCGTTGGCGATTTCGCCGAAGCCGATCACCGAGATCAGCCCGGACATGCACACCAACAACCAGATCAGCATCATTGCCAGTACACCACGCGGCAGACGATAGGCCGGGTTCGGCGACAGCAGCTGGAAGATCCAGCAATGCCCGAGCAAGCCGTAAAGTACGCCGGACAGACCACCGAACAAGGTCGCGCCGCTCCAGACAAACTGCGCGTAGTTGGACACCAGACTGAACAGCAGCGTCAGGCCGATCAGGTTGATACTGCCCTGGCGCGACTCGATGCGCCGGCCCAGCTCCCAGTACCACATGCCGTTCATGGCCAGGTGGAGGATGCCGAAGTGAATCAGCATCGGCGTGACCAGCCGCCACCACTGCCCCGCCGCCAGACTGTCGGCCAACGGCGTGAAATGGATGTACTCGCCAACTACCTGAAAATCGAGGAAGGTCAGCCAGCGCAGGGTTTGCAGGTTCTCACCGAGGTAGGTCAGCCCGCCAACGATCAGGCACAACAACAGGATAAACCCCGTGGCCTTGGCGTATTTCAGTTGCTCGACAAAGCTCGGCCGCTTGAAGGTCGGCGCGACGGGGATGTCCATTTGCTGATCGGGATCGCCCGCCGGGAAGCGCTCGTACAGCGAGCGCACGTCTTCGCTGATTTCCGCCGGCGCCCACAGCACCTGTTCGCCGGCCTCTTCGCTGACCCGATGCGGGACCTGCATACGTTGCAGCAGTTTGACGAAACCGCTCAAGTCCACCGCCAACGGCAGACGCAATACCGCTACCGCACTCATTGCAGCACCTCCGGCCGCTCGACATCGACCCAGACAAATTTATGCGGATCCAGACGGGTTTCCTGATCCAGACGATAGGCGACCAGTTTGCCGTAGAGCACCGCGCTGTAATCCAGACACGCGAGGTTCGGGCGGATCGGCGCCGGTTTGCCGCTGCGCCAATAGTGGCCGACGAACAGCAACGGCTCGTCGACGCCGTAGCGCAGCAGGTTGTTTTTTTCGCTGGAGGTCAGCGGCTTCTGCGCCACCGGGTCTGGCAGTGCATCAGGCTGAAAGACGATATCGCCGTAGGTCTTCGGATCGTCTTCCCAGAACTTGGTGCGGAAGAACGACCGCACCAGACCATCGCCGCTGGTCATGGTCAGACCATCCGGCAGGCGCATGTCGGTGCCGCGCAACAGACGGTCAAACACGGTGCAGGCGAAGCTGTCCGGCACCGCCGAGGCCTGCAGGAAGTGTTCATCGATGCAGCCATTGGGGAACAGCGCGCGTAACGGCTCGATCAGGCCGGCATCCCAGCAGGCGTGGACGACGCGGAAGCGGCCGGCGTCGACAAACAGCGGCAGTTCATAGAACCAGCGCTGGAAATCGTGCCAGTCGCCGGGATGGTCTTCGAACTGGGTCAGGGTTTCGTGCAGCAGGCGCGCATGGCGCGGCGTGTGTTCGCGGACGAACTGCTTGCCGCTGCCCGGTAGCGCCGGCGTGCTCCAGCCCAGCGCGTTGAATTCGTGGTTGCCCATGATGCACAAGGCCTGACCGGCCTCGACCATGTCGTGAACGATGTGCAGCGCTTCGCGAATGCGTGGGCCACGGTCGATGATGTCGCCGACGAACACGGCCATGCGCGATGGATGCCGCCAGACCCCGCCCTGCTTGTGATAACCGAGACGGTCCAGCAAGTGTTCGAGGGTCAGGGCGCATCCGTGCACGTCACCAATCAGGTCATAACTGCGCGCGGGATCGAGCATCAGTCGCCTCCACCGCCCAGCTTGCTGCCCCAGCCGAGCTTGGTGCGGCAGACTTCGTAGTAGTTGTGATCGAGCGGGTGAATCAGGCGCAGCTTCTGCGCTTTCTTGCTGACGGTGATGGTGTCGCCCGGCGCGCAGGTGAAATGGTTCTGCCCGTCACAGGAGACTTGCGGGTAAATCTGCATGTTTTTCGACACGACGATTTTCAGCTCACTGTTGCCATCGACCACAATTGGCCGGCTCGACAACATATGGGGGTACATCGGCACGATCACAATGGCATCGAGCTTGGGATGCATGATCGGCCCGCCGGCGGACAGTGCGTACGCGGTGGAACCGGTCGGCGTGGCGACGATCAGGCCGTCGGCCTTCTGGCTGCAGACAAACTGGCCGTCGATGTACAACTCGAACTCGATCATCCGCGTCGATTTGCCGGGGTGCAGCACCACGTCGTTGAGCGCATCGCCCTGACCAATGGCCTCGGCGTGGCGGCGCACTTCAGCCTGCAGCAGGAAGCGGTTTTCCACCAGATAGTGGCCGTCGAGTACCTTGGCGACTTCGACTTCCAGTTCGTCCGGGCGAATATCGGTGAGGAAACCGAGGCTGCCACGGTTGATCCCCAGCACCGGAATATTGTGTTTGGCCAGCGCTCGCGCGGCGCCGAGCAGGCTGCCGTCACCGCCGACGACGATGACCATGTCGCAGACTTCGCCGAGCATCTTGCGCGACGAGGTCTGCAGCCCGTGGCCCGGCAGCACTTCAGCGATGGTGTCTTCGAGGATCACATGCAGGTGACGATCGAGCAGAAACCGTTTCAGTCGGCGGACGGTATCCAGCACCTGGGAACTGCCCAGGCGACCGATGATGCCGATATTACGAAATTGCTCCATGGGACCTCTGCGGACAATCGAAAACGCGAAAAGCACGATTATGGGCGAAAGCGCCGGTTAGACAAAATCCTTTCAGCCTCAAGGGTGTGCTCGTGTTTACGGCTATGCTCGCAAGATGATCCTATTTCCCGACTTGCTGCAGTTGCCCCACCAATTACGCCACCCGGAAGTGCGCGATCTGGCGTGGGTGATCCTCGCCCCGCCGATGCTCGCCACCACGCCGTGGCCGCAGCGTCATCCGCTGGCGGGCAGCGATTGGGTGCACGATCCAGAGCGACTGGAACACTGGTTGCGCCAGCTCGACCGCGACAGTTATGGCTTGCTGCATTGGTTGTCGCAGGCGCGCACACGGCGCCTGGGCCTGTATTACGAGCGGCTGTGGCAGTTTGCCGTGGAGCATGCACCGGGCATCGAGCTGATCGCCGCCAACCTGCCGATCCGCCGCGAAGGCCACACCCTCGGCGAACTGGACATGCTGCTGCGTGACCGCGATGGCGTGCATCACCTGGAGCTGGCGATCAAGCTTTATCTCGGCCCGCAGAATGGCGACGGTCGTGATGCGGCGCAGTGGCTGGGGCCGGGCTGTCATGATCGGCTCGATCGTAAACTGGCGCATCTGGCCGAGCATCAGTTGCCGATCTCGGCGCGTCCGGAAAGTCGCGAAGTGCTGGCGGCGCTGGATATCCAGGTGTTCAGTGCGCAACTGTGGCTGGGCGGTTATTTGCTGTACCCGTGGCCGGGACAGGCTGAATCACCGAACGGTGCGCATCCGCAGCATTTACGCGGGAGCTGGTTGCATCAGAAGGATTGGCCGGCGTTTGTCGCGCAACGTCCGGCCGGACGCTGGCAACCCCTGCCCCGCCACGCTTGGCTGGCGCCGGCGCATTATCCGGCGGATCAGACCTGGACGTTGGAGCATTTACGGATCTGGCTGGAAGATCTTGAACCGCTGGCCCCGGCGCAGCTGATGGTGCGCCTGATCGAGAATGCGCGGGGGGAATGGGAAGAGGCGGAGCGGTTGTTTCTGGTGTCGGATCTTTGGCCGAATGTCCCCGGCCAGGCCTGAGCTTTTGTAGTGTTGGTACCGGCCCCATCGCGAGCAGGCTCACTCCTACATTGGAATGCGTTCCCCTGTAGGAGTGAGCCTGCTCGCGATAGGGTCACCTCGGTCTAAAGTGAAAGCCGCAAAGCCAAAGCCGCCAACGTCACCAACAACACCGGCACCGTCAATACAATCCCGACCCGGAAGTAATACCCCCAGCCAATGTGAATGCCCTTGCGCTCCAGCACATGCAGCCACAACAACGTCGCCAGACTGCCAATCGGGGTAATCTTCGGCCCCAGGTCACTGCCAATCACGTTGGCGTAAATCATCGCCTCCTTGACCACCCCACTTGCCTGGCTCGCATCGATCGACAACAAACCAATCAGCACCGTCGGCAAGTTGTTCATGATCGATGACAGCAACGCCGTCAGCACACCTGTGCCCATTGCTGCGCCCCACACACCATGACCGGCGAAGACATCCAGCCAACCGGCCAGATACCCGGTCAGTCCGGCATTGCGCAGGCCATACACCACCAGGTACATGCCCAGCGAGAAAATCACGATCTGCCAAGGCGCTTCTTTCATGACCTTGCGCGTGGAAATCTTGTGGCCGCGGGCGGCGATTCCCAACAACAGCGCGGCGCATACGGCGGAAATCGCACTGATCGGAATGCCCAGCGGCTCAAGCGCAAAACAACCGATCAACAGGATCGCCAACACCGCCCAGCCCGTATAAAACGTGGCTTTGTCATGGATCGCGGTTTCTGGATGCTCAAGCTGCTCCGGGTCGTAAGCCTTGGGAATGTCACGGCGGAAAAACCACAGCAACATGCCCAGCGTTGCCGCGACGCTGACAAAGTTCACCGGCACCATCACCGCTGCGTAGCGGTTGAAACCGATGTGAAAGAAGTCTGCCGAGACGATGTTGACCAGGTTCGACACCACCAGCGGCAGGCTCGCGGTATCAGCGATAAATCCCGCGCCCATGACGAAGGCCAGCGTCGCCGCCGGGGAAAAGCGCAGCGCCAGCAACATCGAAATCACGATCGGCGTGAGGATCAGCGCCGCACCGTCATTGGCGAACAACGCCGACACCAGCGCGCCGAGCAGCACCATGAAGGCAAACAGCTTGCGCCCACTGCCGCGCCCCCAGCGCGCCACGTGCAATGCGGCCCAATTGAAGAACCCCGCCTCGTCGAGCAGCAGGCTGATGATGATCAGTGCGACGAAAGTGCCAGTGGCATTCCAGATGATCTGCCACACCAGCGGGATATCGCTCAGGTGCACAACGCCGAAGATCAACGCCAGCACCGCGCCAAGCGTCGCACTCCAGCCGACGCCGAGGCCTTTGGGCTGCCAGATGACAAGGGTAATGGTCAGCAGGAAAATCAGTGACGCAGCGAGCATCCGCAACAGCCTTAAATTGAAATGGGGTTATGAAGCCAACACAAAACCTGTAGGAGTGAGCCTGCTCGCGATAGCGGACTGTCAGTTACCAATTGGTCGACTGACACACCGCTATCGCGAGCAGGCTCACTCCTACATTGTTCCGTGTACAGGTTACTTCTTGTGTTGCTCTACGAATTGTCCGTAGGCATTGATAAAACTCTGCAGAAAAGGTTTCACCGATTCGCTCAACTTGCCCGCCTCGTCAAACGCCGAACCCGCGCCGCCCAGATACGCTTCCGGCTGCTGCATGCACGGCACATTGAGAAACACGAACGACTGCCGCAGATGCTGGTTGGCACCGAAACCACCAATGGCACCCGGCGATACACTGATCACCGCCCCCGGCTTGCCACTCCAGACGGCTTTGCCATAAGGCCGCGAACCGACGTCGATGGCATTCTTCAGCGGCGCCGGCACCGAACGGTTGTATTCGGGCGTGACAAACAGCACCGCGTCGGATGAACCCACTTTTTGTCGAAAAGTGCTGTAGGCTGCCGGCGGTGAATCGCCGTCGATGTCTTCGTTATAAAGTGGCAGATCGCCAATTTCGACAATCTCAAGCTTGAGGTTCGCCGGGGCCAGCTCCGCCAGTGCCAGGGCGACTTTGCGATTGATCGAAGCTTTGCGCAGGCTACCGACCACTACAGCGACGTTGTAGACATTGCTCATGGAAGAACTCTCGATGGTCCGTGGGAGGAGCCCGTAGTTATAGATGATCCGGTGACGATTCCACCAGCACCCGAGGTAAATTCCCGCGTGTTGATTATTTTTTTCCTGTAGGAAAACTTACAGGCCTTGATGGCGGTCTACCAAGCCGCAAATCAAGCGTTTTATCTCCAGAGGTTCTAAGCAGATGGCAGCAGTACTGGTCGGTCAGTTCCATGCAAGAGATGCGGAAGGCCGCGTTTATTCCGTGCATGAGTTCCAGGAATCCAACCCGTCGGCAGACGGTTCCACTGGCTCGGAGCCGATTTACAAGTTGGCCATTGGCGATCGCGTCAACAAGGTCAACGAGAACGAGTTTCTCCTGGTTCAGTCAGGCATCACCCTGATCCGCGAACCCGAGCCAACCGTCGCTTCATAACTGGCCGTTATGAGCAGAAGTCATATGCGCAGACTTGGGGTAGGATTCAGCCACTGACCCCACCTGCTGAACATGGACTTCACGCATGCGTTTACGTCATATCGAAGTGATTCAGGCGCTCTTGCAGACCGGTCATCTGGGCACCGCGGCCGAATGGCTGCAGTTGCCGGTGACCGAGGTCGAAGAGCGTTTGCGCGAAGCCGAGAGTCAGTTGGGGTTCATGCTGTTCGCCAGCGTGCGCGGGCGCCTGCAATCGACGCCCGAAGCACGGGCGTTGCAGGTGGAAATCGCTCACGTTTATGAAGCGTTGGAACCCGTGCAACGGCTGGCCAGCAGCCTCAAGCAATACCTCGCCCCGCCCCTGCGCATCATCGGCACCCCGCCGCTGGCGCAACAATTATTGCCCCAAAGCCTCGCGGCCCTGCGCCGACGCCTGCCGGATGCACCGTGCAGCCTGCTCAGTGCGCCGACCCGCGATATCGTTCGCAGCCTGTTGTTGCGCGAAAGTGATCTCGGTCTAAGCCTGCACGACCCCGAACATCCCGACATTGATTGCCGGCCACTGGCCCAGGGCAAGCTGCAACTGCTCGCGCCCCACGGCTGGTTGCAGCCGAAACAGAAATACATGTCCCTGCAGGATCTCGCTGGCCAAGCCATGGTCGGCCTCGAAGGCCAGGACCCATTGAGCCCGGCACTGGAAAACAAACTCCAGGCGTTGCACCCGGCACCGAGCATCCAGACCCGCGTACAAACCCATCAGATGATGCGCAGCATGGTCGAGGCCGGCGAAGGCCTGGCCATCGTCGACCCGTTCACTGCACTGGGCGCACGCTCTGCCGGGCTGGATGTCTGCCCGCTGTCGCCGGCCGTGCCGATCAGCCTCTACGCGCTGACCTTCAAGCACGCCGCGCCGTCGGCGGCGATTCAGACGTTACTGGCAATCATCACGGAACAAGCCGAGGCGATGCTGGCGAGCTGAGCGAGTTCTCCAGCGGATTATCGAACAATCGATACCAGAACAACGCCACTTCGGCGGTGTTCGGATCAATGCCGCGATAGCGCAACTGGTCCACGCCACCAATCACGTAGCCACAACGCTCATACAATCGACAGGCGCCGAGGTTGTTGTTCTGGGTTTCGAGCATGATCCCCGGCAGCTTTTTCTTGCGACTCCAGAACTGCGCGACATCCAGCAACGCCTTGGCCACACCATGGCGCCGAGCCGGCGCATGCACCGCCAGCTCATCGATGTGCGCAAAACCGTTCCAGTTGGTGCTGATGACCAGATGGCCAACCGGCTCATCGTCGAGATAGGCCATGAAAATCGCGCTGTCCGGCGCGTTGTGGAAAGCGCTGAACTCTTCCGGATCAATGCCGTAGCACTTGCGGTACGGCACGATCGGCGTCACCCGCCATTGCTCGACAGGCTGGCCAATCACGGCGGTGCCATAGGCGGCGACCTCGAAACTGAAGTCGCTGCCCCAGATATACGGCGCAAAGCCTTCGTCGGCGACGCGCACCGAGAGCCCTGGGTATTTCGGATTCATGACCGGTTGCATACTGGGAAAAGTCCTCATTCCTTGACGCAATCGACGGTGTACTGCCGTCCATTGCCTTCATCTTCGTGCTGCAATCCATGCACATCCGCGACAAAACCGGGGAAGCTGCTATCGAACGTGCGAGCAAATTTCAGGTAATCAATGATCGAGCGGGTCGCCTCAGTGAAGCGTTCACCGGGCATGATCAATGGAATGCCCGGTGGATACGGTACTAGCATGACCGCAGCAATCCTGCCTTCCAGCTCATCGATCGGCACCGCCTCGACTTCGCCGCGCACCAGATGATCGTAGGCGTGAGCCGGTTTCATGGCAATTTCCGGAAGCACGGTGTACATGCGTTTGAGGTGTTTGGCTGTGGCGTTGCTGCGGTAGCAGGCGTGCAATTGATCGCACAGATCGCGCAGGCCCATGCCGCGATAACGCGCGGTGTCTTCTTGCGCCACGCACGGCAGGCAAGTTTCCAGACGCACGTTGGCATCGTAGCTGCGTTTGAATTCGAGCAATTCGGTGAGCAGCGTGCTCCATTTGCCTTTGGTAATGCCCATCGAGAACAGCACCAGAAAGGAATACAGGCCGGTTTTTTCGACAACCAGTCCACGCTCCCAAAGAAACTTGCTGACCACCGCCGCCGGGATGCCCTTCTCGCTCAGCGCACCGCCGGCGTTCAACCCCGGCATCACCAACGTGACTTTGATCGGGTCGAGCAAGACGTAATCGTCACTGACTTCGCCGAAGCCGTGCCACTCGGCGTCCGGCTGCAATAACCAGTCTGCGGTCTGCACGCGGTCGATGCCTTCTACGCCCGGCGGCTGCCAGATCGAAAACCACCAGTCATCGGCGGCAATGTGCTGGCGCAGATTGGCCAGCGCGCGACGGAAGCTCAGCGCTTCATCGAAGGTTTCCTGCAACAGCGAACGCCCGGCCGGGCCCTCCATCATCGCCGAGGCAACATCGAGTGAGGCGATGATGCTGTACTGCGGCGAGGTCGAGATGTGCATCATGAACGCTTCATTGAAACGGTCGCGGTCGAGTTGCCGGGCACCGCCGTCCTGCACATGAATCATCGACGCCTGACTGAAGGCGGCAAGCAGCTTGTGCGTGGAATGCGTGGTGAACACCAGCGGACTGTCGTCACTGCGCGAAGTGGCCATGCCGTAGCGCCCGGCGAAGAATTCGTGAAACGCCGCGTAGGCGTACCAGGCTTCGTCGAAATGCAGGACCTCAACGCTGTTGCCGAGGCTTTGCTTGATCAGCTCGGCGTTGTAGCAGAGGCCGTCGTAGGTCGAGTTGGTAACCACGGCGAGTTTGACTTTCGGCGCACGGCCCTTGGTCAGCGGGCTGGCATCGATCTTCGCCTGAATCGATTCGCGGCTGAACTCGCTCAGCGGAATCGGCCCGATAATCCCCAGCTCATTACGCTCCGGGCACAGGTACAACGGGATCGCGCCGGTCATGATGATCGCGTGCAACACCGACTTGTGGCAGTTGCGATCGACCAGTACCAGATCGTCGCGCGCGACCATCGAATGCCAGACAATCTTGTTGGCGGTCGAGGTGCCATTGATCACGAAAAAGGTGTGATCGGCGCCGAAATTGCGTGCCGCGCGTGCTTCCGCTTCAGCGAGCGGCCCGGTGTGATCGAGCAGCGAACCGAGTTCCGGCACCGACACCGACAAATCCGAACGCAAGGTGTTTTCGCCAAAGAACTGGTGAAACGCCTGCCCCACCGGACTCTTGTGATAAGCCACACCGCCGCCATGACCGGGGGTGTGCCAGGAATAATTGGAGTCGGCGGTGTGCTGCACCAGCGCCTTGAAAAACGGTGGCAGCAAGCCGTCCAGATACTTGCGCGCTGCGCGGGCGACTTGCCGGGCGAGGAACGGCACGGTGTCTTCGAACAGATAGAGAATGCCGCGCAGTTGATTGAGCTCGGCCATGGCATCGGCCGGCGCGTTTTCCAGGGTGACTTGCTCGCCGAGGGCGAAGATTGGCAGATCCGGCGCCCGCACTCGCGCCAGTCCGATCAATTCAGCCATGTTCTGCAAAAGGTGCGAGTTGGTGCTGGCGTCCTCGGCGGCGATCAGCATGCACGCGAGGCCATGATGGGTCGACGCGACCAACCGCCCTTCGGCGTAGTCGATGGCCGAAACGATATTGAAACCTTCCTGCTCCAACTCCCGGGCGATGCCACGGATACGGTCACCGGCGACCGTGTCGGCCTTGATATCGCGATGGACGATCAACACCGGAAACTTCAAATCTTTGTACATGAGGCTCAGTGTCCTGAGGCGGCAGGTTTGCAGCTGCCAATGCACTCAGGGTAGAGGGTTGCAGCGAAAGTGGCGAGGGTGGCCAGTTGGCTTCATACCGGCAGAAGCAAAAGATCGCAGCCTGCGGCAGCTCCTACATTGAAATGTGATCCCCTGTAGGAGCTGCCGCACGCTGCAATCTCTTGATCTTCAGGCCTGCGCGTCGGCTTCGGCGATCTGCGTCCACATCGCCGGTCCACCGGCAGACTTGGCGATAATCTCCAGCCGCACCTGATGCGCCGCCAGTTCATCTTCAGTCGCACGAATGATCCGCGCAGGCTGGCGATCGGCCGGCAAGCGACGAATCTCGGTCGCCGAGTTGTCCGCGCCCTCACCCGAGCCATTGCCATCCGACGCGTTGCCGGCCAGCGACAGACTGGTCTGGCCGCCGGTCATGGTCAGGTAGACGTCGGCGAGAATTTCCGAGTCGAGCAAGGCGCCGTGCAATTCACGGCCAGAGTTATCGACACCGTAACGTTTGCACAAGGCATCGAGGCTGTTGCGCTGCCCCGGGTGACGTTCCCGGGCCATCATCAGGGTGTCGAGGATCGAGCAGTGCTGGGTGATGTCGGCGCGATCCTGCTGGCCCATCAAGGCGAATTCGTTGTTGATGAAGCCAACGTCGAACGCCGCGTTGTGGATGATCAGCTGCGCGCCCTTGATGAACTCGAAGAACTCATCGGCGACTTCGGCAAAGCGTGGTTTGCCGACGAGGAATTCGTTGGTGATGCCGTGAACGCCGATGGCGCCTTCATCACTCTCGCGATCCGGTTGCAGGTAAACGTGAAAATGCCGGCCCGTCAGGCGCCGACCGATCAGTTCGACACAACCGATTTCAATGATCCGGTGACCATCGGTCACCGGCATGCCGGTGGTTTCGGTATCGAGTACAACGGATCTGGTGGCCATCAGTGTTCAGCTCTCAACGGGTCGATCTTGCAAAAAACGCGGATATTAGCACGCTCGGTGGGGTGTTTCAGGTGGACCGTGTTGCGCCCTTCGCGAGCAGGCTCGCTCCCACATTGGAATGCATTCCAATTCAGGGAAGGGGCATCAGATCTGGAATGCATTTCCCTGCTCGCGAAGGGCCGCACCACGGTTCAGAAGCGAAATCAGCTCTGCTTGTAACCGCGCACTTCATCCACGCCACGGTTGGCCAGCTGGTCCGCCCGCTCGTTACCGTGATGGCCAATGTGCCCACGCACCCATTTCCAGGTGACCTTGTGGCGGTTGACCTGCTCGTCCAGCTCTTTCCACAGATCAGCGTTTTTCACGGGTTCTTTCGCTGCGGTTTTCCAGCCACGCTTCTTCCAGTTGGCCATCCACTCGTTGATGCCCTTCATCACGTATTGCGAGTCGGTCACCAGCAGCACTTCACACGGACGCTTCAAGGCTTCGAGGCCCCGAATCGCACCGAGCAGTTCCATGCGGTTATTGGTGGTGTTGGCTTCGCCGCCCCACAGTTCCTTTTCGACGCCCTTGCACACCAGCAAGGCGCCCCAGCCGCCCGGGCCGGGGTTGCCCTTGCAGGCACCGTCGGTGAACAGTTCTACGGTGTCGACGCTTTCAACGCTTTCGCTCATGCCACTCTATCCAGAAAAATGCCTGTCTTGCCGATCACGGATCGACAATGACCAAGGCCGGGACATCCCCGGCCAAAAATAAAAGAAGGTTTACGGTTCGATGCGCCGGCGATTGACCTTGGCCATCGGCAGCGGAATCAGCTTGCCCATCGGCTCGCGACGTTCCTGACGTAACGGCCGCAGCCCGACCACGATCTTGCGCGCAACCAATAAATAGAAGCCGCCGCCCGACAGTTGCCAGTCACCGGCCTTGCGTTCCCAGCCGGCCAGACGGGCCTGCCACTTGGGTGACGCGAGCGGCGGACGATAGCACCCGAAGCGGCGTTTCTCCAGCGCAAAGCCGAGCAGATTGAGCCAGTCGGCGACCCGCGACGGCGAGATGCAGCGCGCCTTTCGCAAGGCGTCGTGGGCGAAAACATGGCGCAAGCCCCAGGTGCTCCAAGGGTTGATGCCGATGATCAGCAAATGCCCGCCGGGACGCACACTGCTCGCCGCTTCACGGAGCAAACCGTGGGGCGACAGGCAGAAATCCAGACCGTGCTGCATCACCACCACGTCGGCGGCATGCTCGCTCAACGGCCAGGCCTGCTCTTCGCAGACAATCTCGACCCCCGGCAACGGCGCACCGAGGCGCACATTGCGCTGCACTTGCGGCGCTGCCGGCGGGGTTTCGGCCGATGGCCCGTAATGCACCAGATAACCGCCAAAGAATCGGCCCAACTCGTCTTCGAGCATGCGCCGCTCTTCATCGAGCAGAAATTGCCCGAGCGGGCCGGACAGCCATTCACGGGCTGCACCGATCAGGGCCAGCCAGTCAGGATCAGCCTGTGCGAACGCTTTATCACTCATCGCATTCTCCAAAGCGCCAGGAACTACTAAGATGCGCCAATGTTTTCCGCTTGGCGAATTCCGACGATGATACAGATCAGTGCCCTGCCCGCGTTCACCGATAACTACATCTGGTTGTTACAGGATCACCGCACCCAGCGCTGCGCGGTGGTCGACCCGGGCGATGCCGCGCCGGTTCAGGCGTGGCTTGACGCGCATCCGAGCTGGGTGTTGAGCGATATCCTGATCACCCACCATCACCATGATCACGTCGGCGGCGTCGAACGCCTGAAAGCGCTGAGCGGTGCGACAGTCTTCGGTCCGGCCAGCGAAAGCATTCCGGTGCGCGATGTGGCGCTCAAGGACAACGACACAGTCAGCGTGCTCGGCTGGGACTTCGACGTCTATGCGGTGCCCGGTCACACCCTGGGACACATTGCCTACTATCACCACGGTCTGCTGTTCTGCGGCGACACGCTGTTCGCTGCCGGTTGCGGCCGTTTGTTCGAAGGCACACCGGAGCAAATGCACCACTCGCTCAGCCGCCTCGCCGCGTTACCGGAAGATACGCTGGTCTACTGCACTCATGAATACACCTTGAGCAATCTGAAGTTTGCCGCCGCCGTCGAGCCAAGCAATCCGCACATTGCCGCCCGTCTGGAAAAAGTCACCCAGCAACGGCAAAACGGCGTGATGACCCTGCCCTCGACCCTCGCTCTGGAAAAGCTCACAAACCCGTTTTTGCGTACCACTGAAACATTAGTTACACAAAAAGTGGACGAACGGGCAGGCGCTCAAAACCGGGCGCCGAGTGAGGTATTTGCGGCTCTGCGGGCCTGGAAAGATACGTTCTAAGTGACCCAGCACTTGATACAAAAATTCTGAATGGTTGACCTAGGGGGGTGCGCTTTCTAGAATCGCCCGACATTTTTGCCCGGAACTTACTTCCAGCCAATGTCGTCATCCATACGTAAGTCCGTCAATTCAGACGCATTGACCCGCCTGGCGCAAGCCATCGCGGTGGCTGTGTCCGCCACGCTGGCGGGCTGTTCCAGCCATGCTCCGCAGACTGAAGCGACCCATACGCCGAACATTGCTGCGCGAGCCAAGCAGAAGCCGATCTGGCTGACCGAAAAGCCCAGCCCACAGGTTCCTCAGGATATCTGGGAACGCATGCGCCAGGGCTTTCAGCTGCAGGAAGGCCTCGGCGTCAACCCGCGCATCGAGCAACAGCGCCTGTGGTTCGCCAGCAATCCCTCTTTTCTCGAGAATGCCGGCGAACGCGGCAGTCTCTATATTCACTACATCGTCGAACGCCTCGAAGAACGCAACATGCCGCTGGAACTGGCCCTGTTGCCAGTGATTGAAAGCGCCTACAACCCGATGGCCTATTCCCGGGCCGATGCAGTCGGGCTGTGGCAATTCATTCCTTCCACCGGGCGTTACTTCAACCTGCGTCAGACCCGCTTCTATGATGGCCGGCGCGATATCACCGCCTCGACCACCGCTGCGATGGATTACCTGACCCGTCTGCACGACATGTTCAACGGCGACTGGCTGCTGGCCCTGGCCGCATACAACGCTGGTGAAGGTACGGTCAGCCGCGCGATCGAACGCAACGAAAAGCTTGGCCTGCCAACCGACTACTGGAACCTGCCGCTGCCGGCGGAAACCCAGGCCTACGTGCCGAAGCTGCTGGCATTGTCGCAAGTGGTCCTAGCGCCGGAAGCCTACGGCGTCAACCTCAACCCGATCGCCAACGAACCGTACTTCCAGGTCGTCGAAATCAACCAGCGCATGGACCTGTCGAAGGTTGCTGCGGTGGCCAATATCGACGAAGACGAACTGTTCCAGCTCAATCCGGCCTTCAAGCAACGCACCACCATCGACGGTCCTCAGCATCTGCTGGTGCCAACGTCGAAGGCGCAATTGCTCACCGCCAGTTTGCAGACCATGCGACCTGACGAGCTGATCAGCCCGCGTTCGCTGAAACCGGTGTTCGAGGGTGCTGACCCATCGGAAGTGGCCAAGCTCAAGCGTGCTTATCGCGTGAAGCGTGGCGACAACCTCGGCTCCATCGCCAAGGCCAACAAGGTCGAAGTCAAGGATCTGCAGCGCTGGAACAAGCTGACCGGCAAGAACCTTAAGGTTGGTCAGACGCTGGTGATGCAAGACACCACCAAACGTGCGCCGGCTCGCAAGTCTGGGCGCGTCAATACAGTGATTGCGGCCAACAGCAAGAGCAAAGGTAAGGACGACAGCGCGCAGCAGACCCAGTACAAGGTCAAACGCGGCGATACGCTTTATGTCGTGGCCAAGCGTTTCAACGTTGAGATGCAGCATCTCAAGCGCTGGAATCCGGGTGCGGGTAAAGCGTTGAAGCCGGGGCAGATGCTCACGGTTTATCAGCCGCACTGATCGAAGAGCCCCTGAGTTTGCAGGGGCTTTTTTTTGGATCAGGTTTTTGTGGTGTGTTTTAGATCCCTCCCCCTCACCCCAGCCCTCTCCCCCACGGGGGGCGAGGGGGAAAGGGAGCCGATCTCCGTGCTGTTCAAAATCCGAGTTCGACTCGGTATCGCACGTCGTCGCAGCTCTCGCAGACACCACGATCAGTCCCCTCTCCCTCGGGGAGAGGGTTAGGGTGAGGGGCTCTTCGCGCAAACGATTAACCCTGCATTAACCCGCATCTTTTTCCTGTCCAGACAAGCTGTTACTGTACGGCCCACTAAGCCCAAGCCGCCTGGATCGGATCTGACTTGAAGCGTCCCCTCCTCCTGCTCCTGATCAGCCTGGCCTTGAGCTCAACCGCAAGCGCGACGATTACCGAAAGTCACGGTTATGCGCAGTTCGGCACGCTCAAGTACCCGGCCAGATTTACCCACTTCGACTGGGTCAACCCGCAAGCGCCCAAGGGCGGTACGTTGCGGGTGATGGCGTTCGGCACCTTCGATACGGTCAACCCGTACACGTTCAAGGGCACCAGCCCGGTCACCACAGCGAATTTCCTCCAGTACGGCATCAATGAGCTGAACGAGCCGTTGATGGTCGGCACCGGTCAGTATTCGCCATCCGGTGACGAACCGGCGTCGAGCTATGGCTTGATCGCGCAATCGGTGGAGTACAGCGAAGATCGCAGCTGGGTGGTGTTCAATCTGCGCCCGGAAGCGCGTTTTCACGACGGCACGCCGATCACCGCTTATGACGTGGCTTTCTCCTATCGAACGCTGCTCAAGGACGGCCATCCGCTGTACCGCACTGCCCTACAAGAAGTACTGCGCGTCGACATTCTCAACAAACAGCGCATCCGCTTCGTGCTCAAGCGCTCGGGCAATCCGCTGTTGATCCTGCGCCTCGGTGAGTTACCGGTGCTGCCGCAGCATTACTGGAAGGACCGCGACTTCAAGGCCACCACCTTCGAACCGCCACTGGGCAGCGGTCCTTACCGCATCACTTCGGTGACGCCGGGTCGGCAGTTGATCTTCGAACGGGTCAAGGATTACTGGGGCAAGGATCTGGCGGTCAATCGTGGCAAGTACAACTTTGACCGCATGGAAGTCGAGTTCTACCGCGACAGCGACGTGGCCTTCGAAGCGTTCAAGGCTGGCGAGTTCGACATCTACATCGAGCATCAGGCGAAGAACTGGACCAACGGCTACAACTTCCCCGCGATACGCCGTGGCGACGTGATCAAGGCGCAGATCCCGCATCAGATCCCGACCCAGAGTCAGGGTCTGTTCATGAACACCCGCCGCGCCACCTTCGCCGATGTAAAAACCCGCGAAGCGCTGGGCCTGATGTTCGACTTCGAGTGGACCAACCGCGCGCTGTTCAGCGATGCCTACAAGCGCACCAGCAGTTACTACCCCAACAGTGAATTCACAACCTCCGGCCTGCCGGTCGGGGGGGAGTGGCTGATGCTCAAGCCGTACAAGGATCAATTGCCGGCCAAGCTGTTCACCGAGCCGTTCACCCTGCCAAAAACCGACGGGCGCGGCATTCCCCGGGAAACCATGCGCAAAGCCTTGGCATTGCTCGCCGAAGCTGGCTGGAAGCTCAACGGTCAGCGCCTGCAAAACGCTGACGGCCAACCGCTGCGGTTCGAACTTCTGCTGGTCAATCCGAACCTCGAGCGCCTGTACCAGCCCTACATCGAGAACCTCAACAGCATCGGCATCGACGCGCGCCTGCGCACCGTGGATCGGGCGCAGTACAAGCAGCGCCTCGATCAATTTGATTTCGACATGATCTCGATGACGCTCAACCAGACCTTAAGCCCAGGCCTTGAGCAGTGGCAGTACTTCCACTCCAGTCAGGTGAACGTCAAGGGCAGCAAGAATTACGCGGGCATCGCCAATCCGGTGGTCGATCACCTGCTCGAACAATTGCTCGCCGCGCGCACCCGCGACGAACAGGTCGCCGCCGGCAAGGCGCTCGACCGCGTACTGCTCTGGCAGCACTACAGCATTCCCAACTGGTACCTCAATTATCACCGTCTGGCCTACCGCAACCGGTTGGCCTTCGTCACCACGCCGCCCTACACCCTGGGTCTGAGCGCGTGGTGGCTGAAGTCTTCGGAGAAAGATCAATGAAACCGATCCGCGCCCTGCTCGTCCAGGCCAGCGGCTTGCTGTTCGCCGGGCTGGCCATCGCCGCCCCGCAACACGCCGTGACCCTGTACAACGAGCCGCCGAAATACCCGGCCGATTTCAAGCAGTTCGATTACGTGAACGCCGACGCGCCCAAGGGCGGCATCTTCCGTCAGGCCGGTTTCGGCGGCTTCGACAGCCTCAACCCGTTTATCAGCAAAGGCGTGCCGGCCGATGACATCGGGCAAATCTACGACACCCTGACCAAACACAGCCTCGACGAGCCGTTCACCGAATACGGTCTGATCGCCGGCAAAATCGAAAAGGCCCCGGACAACAGCTGGGTGCGCTTCTACCTGCGTCCCGAAGCACGTTTCCATGACGGTCACCCGGTGCGCGCGGACGACGTGGTGTTCAGCTTCAACACGCTGACCAAGGAAGGCTCGCCGATGTTTCGCGGCTACTACAGCGACGTTTCCGAAGTCATCGCTGAAGACCCGCTGAAAGTGCTGTTCAAGTTCAAGCACAGCAACAACCGCGAGTTGCCGCTGATCCTCGGCCAGTTGCCGGTGCTGCCAAAACACTGGTGGGCTGATCGCGATTTCACCAAAGGCAATCTGGAAATCCCGCTCGGTAGCGGCCCGTACAAGGTCGCCGAAGTAAAGGCCGGGCGTTCGGTGCGTTACGAGCGGGTGAAGGATTACTGGGGCAAGGACTTGCCGGTCAACCGTGGCTTCTACAATTTCGACACGATGACCACCGATTACTACCGCGACAACACCGTCGCCCTTGAAGCCTTGAAGGCCGGGCAGTTCGATTACTGGCTGGAAATGACCGCAAAGAACTGGGCCAACGCTTACAACATCCCGGCTGTCACTGAAGGTCGCTTGATCAAGGAACAGATCGCCAACAGCAACCCGACCGGTATGCAGGGTTTTGTCTTCAATCTGCGCCGCCCGTTGTTCCAGGACGCGCGCGTGCGCCAGGCGCTCGGTCTGTTGTTCGACTTCGAATGGACCAACAAACAACTGTTCAACGGCGCCTACTTCCGTACCCGCAGCTATTTCGAAAACTCGGAAATGGCCGCCACTGGCCTCCCCGATGCCGATCAACGAACGATCCTTGAGCCGTTTCGCAGCAAACTGCCGGCGCAAGTGTTCAGCGAAGCCTTCGAAAACCCGAAGACTGATGCCAGCGGCATGATCCGCGCTCAGCAGCGCGAGGCCTATCAACTGCTGCAAGAGGCTGGCTGGAAGATCGTCGACGACAAAATGGTCGACGCCACGGGCAAGCCTGTAGTGATTGAATTCCTGCTCGCGCAGACCGAATTCGAACGCGTACTGCTGCCGTTCAAGCGCAACCTCAGCGACCTCGGCATCGATCTGGTAATCCGCCGCGTCGACGTTTCGCAGTACATCAACCGCGTGCGTTCGCGGGATTTCGACTTGATGGTCGGCAGCTTCCCGCAGTCCAACTCGCCGGGCAACGAACAGCGCGAATACTGGATGAGCGCCGCCGCCGACAAGGCCAGCAGCCGTAACACCATGGGTCTGAAGGATCCGATCGTCGATCAACTGGTCGAGAACCTGATCAACGCCGACTCGCGCAAAAGCCTGGTGGCCCACGCCCGTGCGCTGGACCGTGTGCTGCAATGGGGTTACTACGTGATCCCAAACTGGCACATCAAGACCTGGCGCGTGGCGTACTGGAACCACATCGGTCACCCGAAAGTCTCGCCCAAGTACGACATCGGGATTAACACCTGGTGGGTCAAGCCGAACGCAAAACCGGCGATAGAAGTCGAAACCAAACTGCAAGCCGACCCTGTGGGCACGGAGTAATCAGATGCTGGCGTATATTTTTCGGCGACTGCTGCTGATCATCCCGACGCTGTTCGGCATTCTGCTGATCAACTTTGTGATCATCCAGGCTGCGCCCGGCGGACCGGTGGAACAGATGATCGCCAAGCTCGAAGGCTTCGAAGGCGCCACCAGCCGGATTGCCGGCGGCGGTGCCGAGGTGTCGGTGGCCGGTTCCTCCTATCGCGGCGCGCAAGGGCTGGACCCGGCGCTGATCAAGGAAATCGAGCACATGTACGGGTTCGACAAATCGGCCCCGGAACGCCTGTGGATCATGGTCAAGAACTATGCGCAGCTGGATTTCGGCGACAGTTTTTTCCGCGACGCCAAGGTCATCGACCTGATCAAGGAAAAGATGCCAGTGTCGATCTCGCTGGGGCTGTGGAGCACGCTGATCATGTACCTGGTGTCGATCCCGCTGGGGATCGCCAAGGCCACGCGACACGGCAGTCACTTCGACGTGTGGACCAGTTCGGCGATCATCGTCGGCTATGCGATCCCGGCGTTCCTCTTTGCGATCCTGCTGATCGTGGTGTTTGCCGGCGGCAGTTATCTCGACTGGTTCCCGTTGCGCGGCCTGACCTCGAACAACTTCGATGAACTGAGTTTTGGCGGCAAGATCCTCGATTACTTCTGGCACCTCGCGCTGCCAGTGACCGCGCTGGTGATCGGCAACTTCGCGACCATGACCCTGCTGACCAAAAACAGCTTCCTCGACGAAATCAACAAACAGTACGTGGTCACCGCCAAGGCCAAAGGCCTGACCCGCCATCGCGTGCTCTACGGTCACGTGTTCCGCAACGCCATGTTGTTGGTGATTGCCGGTTTCCCGTCGGCGTTCATCGGCATCTTCTTCACCGGCTCCCTGCTGGTGGAAGTGATCTTCTCCCTCGACGGCCTCGGTCTGATGAGTTTCGAAGCGGCAATCAACCGCGATTACCCGGTGGTGTTCGGCACCCTGTTCATCTTCACCCTGCTCGGGCTGGTGGTGAAACTGATCGGCGACCTCACCTACACCCTGGTCGATCCGCGCATCGACTTCGAAAGCCGGGAGCATTGAGATGAACCTGTCCCCTCTCAACCGCCGCCGCTTCGAACTGTTCAAGGCCAACAAGCGTGGCTGGTGGTCGCTGTGGCTGTTTCTGATCCTGTTCGGCCTGAGCCTCGGCGCCGAGCTGATCGCCAACGACAAGCCACTGGTGGTGCATTACGACAACAATTGGTATTTCCCGGCGATCAAGCGCTACCCGGAAACTGCCTTCGGCGGCGAATTCCCGCTGGAAGCCAACTACAAGAGCCCGTACATCCGCGAACTGCTCAAGGCCAAGGATGCGTGGGTGTTGTGGGCGCCGATTCCCTACAGCTACCAGAGCATCAACTACGATCTGAAAGTCCCGGCCCCGGCGCCACCCTCGGCGGACAACCTGCTCGGCACTGACGACCAAGGCCGCGACGTGCTGGCGCGGGTGATTTACGGTTTCCGCATTTCGGTGCTGTTTGCGCTGACGCTGACCGTATTGAGCTCGATCATCGGCGTGATTGCCGGTGCGTTGCAGGGTTTCTATGGCGGCTGGGTCGATCTGGCCGGGCAGCGTTTTCTGGAGATCTGGTCGGGTTTGCCGGTGCTGTATCTGCTGATCATTCTCGCCAGTTTCGTCCAGCCGAATTTCTGGTGGCTGCTGGGGATCATGCTGCTGTTCTCGTGGATGAGCCTGGTCGACGTGGTGCGCGCCGAGTTCCTCCGTGGCCGCAACCTTGAATACGTGCGCGCGGCCCGGGCGTTGGGCATGCAGAACGGCGCAATCATGTTCCGCCACATCCTGCCCAACGCCATGGTCTCGACCATGACGTTTATGCCGTTCATCCTCACCGGCGCCATCGGCACCCTCACCGCGCTGGACTTCCTCGGCTTCGGCTTGCCGGCCGGCAGTCCGTCGCTGGGTGAACTGGTCGCCCAGGGTAAATCCAACCTGCAAGCGCCGTGGCTGGGCATGAGTGCCTTCGCCGTGCTCGCATTGATGTTGAGTTTGCTGGTGTTTATCGGCGAGTCCGCTCGCGATGCCTTCGACCCGAGGAAGTGAAATGAATCAGGACAATCTGATCGAAGTGCGTGACCTCGCCGTCGAATTCGGTTTCGGCGAGCGCGTGCACCGGGTCGTCGAAGGCGTGAGTTTCGACATCAAGCGTGGCGAAACCCTCGCGCTGGTCGGCGAATCCGGCTCGGGCAAATCGGTGACCGCGCATTCGATCCTGCGCCTGCTGCCCTATCCGATGGCCCGCCATCCGGCCGGCAGCATCAATTACGCCGGGCAAAATCTGCTGGGGCTGAGCGAAAAAACCATCCGCCACATTCGCGGCAACCGCATCGCGATGATCTTTCAGGAGCCGATGACCTCGCTGAATCCGCTGCACTCGATCGAGAAGCAGATCAACGAAGTGCTCGGCATCCACAAGGGCCTGACCGGCAAAGTCGCGACCAAACGCACGCTGGAGCTGCTGGAGATGGTCGGCATCCCCGAGCCGCACAAGCGCCTCAAGGCCCTGCCCCACGAACTCTCTGGCGGCCAGCGCCAACGGGTGATGATCGCCATGGCCCTAGCCAACGAGCCGGAGTTGCTGATTGCCGACGAACCGACCACCGCTCTGGACGTGACCGTTCAGCTGAAAATCCTCGATTTGCTCAAGGAATTGCAGGCCAGATTGGGCATGTCGCTGTTACTGATCAGTCACGATTTGAACCTGGTGCGAAGAATTGCGCATCGTGTATGTGTCATGCAGCGCGGTTGCATCGTCGAACAGGCATCGTGCGCAGAGCTGTTCCGTTCGCCGCAGCATCCGTACACTCGGGAATTGCTCGGCGCGGAACCCAGCGGAGGCCCGGCGAGCAATAAAATCGGCGCGCCGCTGCTTGAAGTCGAGGACCTGAAAGTCTGGTTCCCGATCAAGAAAGGCCTGCTCAAGCGCACGGTGGATCACGTCAAGGCAGTGGACGGCATCAATTTCAGCCTGCCTCAGGGTCAGACTCTGGGGATTGTCGGGGAAAGCGGTTCCGGCAAATCCACGCTGGGTCTGGCGATTTTGCGGCTGATCGGCAGCAAAGGCGCGATCCGCTTTGAAGGCAAGCAGCTAGACTGCCTGACGCAGAACGAGGTTCGCCCGTTGCGTCGGCAGATGCAGGTGGTGTTTCAGGACCCGTTTGGCAGCCTGAGCCCGCGCATGTGTGTCAGCGATATCGTTGGCGAAGGCCTGCGGATTCACAAGATGGGCACCGCCGAGGAGCAAGAATCGGCGATTATTGCGGCATTGAAGGAGGTAGGTCTGGATCCGGAAACCCGGCACCGCTACCCCCACGAATTTTCCGGTGGGCAACGGCAACGAATCGCCATTGCCCGGGCTTTGGTGCTGAAACCGGCGCTGATCCTGCTGGACGAGCCGACTTCGGCGCTCGACCGGACGGTGCAGCGGCAAGTGGTGGAGCTGTTGCGTTCACTGCAAGCCAAGTACAACCTGACGTATTTGTTTATCAGCCATGACCTGGCTGTCGTCAAAGCGCTGAGCCACCAGTTGATGGTGGTCAAGCATGGCCAAGTGGTCGAACAGGGAGACGCGCAAAGTATTTTTGCCGCCCCCCAACATCCGTATACACAGCAGTTGCTGGAAGCCGCTTTTTTGGCACCAGCCACTGCGCAATAACCTGAAAGAGGAGCAACACATGGGTTTTCTCGCCGGTAAGCGCGTACTGATCGTCGGTGTCGCCAGCAAGCTGTCCATCGCATCCGGCATCGCTGCCGCCATGCATCGCGAGGGCGCTGAGCTTGCCTTCACTTATCAGAACGACAAACTGAAAGGTCGTGTTGAAGAATTCGCCCAAGGCTGGGGTTCGAGCCCTGAGCTGTGCTTCCCGTGCGACGTGGCCAGCGATGAAGAAATCGCCAAGGTCTTCGAAGCACTGAGCAAGAAGTGGGACGGCCTGGACTGCATCGTCCACTCCGTTGGCTTCGCCCCGGGCGACCAACTGGACGGCGACTTCACCGAAGCCACCACCCGTGACGGTTTCCGCATCGCTCACGACATCAGCGCCTACAGCTTCGTGGCCCTGGCCAAAGCCGGCCGCGAAATGATGAAAGGTCGCAACGGCAGCCTGCTGACTCTGTCGTACCTGGGCGCCGAGCGCACCATGCCTAACTACAACGTGATGGGCATGGCCAAGGCTTCGCTGGAAGCTGGCGTACGTTACCTGGCCGGCTCCCTGGGCCCGGACGGCACCCGCGTCAACTGCGTATCGGCTGGCCCGATCCGTACCCTGGCAGCCTCGGGCATCAAGAACTTCCGCAAGATGCTGGCCGCCAACGAAGCGCAAACTCCGCTGCGTCGCAACGTCACCATCGACGAAGTCGGCAACGCCGGCGCCTTCCTGTGCTCCGACCTGGCGTCGGGCATCAGCGGTGAAATCATGTACGTCGACGGCGGCTTCAACACCACCGCCATGGGCAACATCGAAGAGTGATCTTCGCTTAGCCAATAAAAAACCCGCCGATCTGGCGGGTTTTTTATGCCTGCAACACTGTCCCTTGTGGGAGCGAGCCTACTCGCGAAGGCGTCCATTCAGTCACCTGTTCATTGCCTGACCCAGCGCTTTCGCGAGCAGGCTCGCTCCCACAGGGATTTGTGGTGAACCGGGATTTTGAAAACACCCGCCCCCCTGTAGGAGTGACTGCTCGCGATAGCGGTAGGTCAGGCAATGAAGATGTTGAATGTGCGGACGCTATCGCGAGCAGGCTCACTCCTACAGGGGATCTGCGGTGCATTCGCTAGCAACGCTTCAGAGCCTGCTTGTGCGCATACATCGCGCCATCGGCATCCGCCAGCAAGCGATCCACTGTTTCATGGCGTTTCGAATCATATTCAATCTGGCCCACGCTGAAGCGAATCGCATACCCGCGATGCAGTGTGGCATTACGCTCTTCGAGGATATCCTTGAGCCGCGCCATGATCGCCGTGGTTTCGACATGGCTGGAGCCGGTCAGCAGCGCAACGAACTCATCGCCACCGAGCCGCCCGACCACGTCACTTTCGCGAAAGGCAATACGCAGCACATCGGCAAAAGTCTTCAGCGCACTGTCACCCTCGGCATGCCCATACAGATCGTTGATCTGTTTGAAGTCATTAAGGTCGAAAAACAGCAAGGTCGCCGGCCGCTCCAGCCGTGCGCAGGCGTCCAGCGCATGCTGCGCCAGTTGCTTGAAGCCGCGGCGATTGGACAGCAAGGTCAATTCATCCATGCTAGCGATCTGCACAGCGGCCAACTCTTGCTCGGCCATTTCCGCCAGATCCCGCAATAACGCGCGCTCTTCCTGGTCGAGGTCGCGGGGTTTGGTGTCGATCAGGCACAACGTGCCCATTTTATTGCCGTTGGGCACGGTCAAAGGGTAACCGGCGTAGAAGCGAATGTTCGGCGCGCCAGTCACCAGCGGGTTGTCATGGAAGCGCACATCCTCGCGGGCATCGGGCACCAGCAACAGGTCGTTCTGAAGTATTGCGTGACCGCAAAATGAAACATCCCTGGACGTTTCAGTGGCCTCAAGGCCCACGCAGGACTTGAACCACTGCCGATTGGTGTCGACCAGCGTCACCAGGGCGATCGGCACATTGAACAGGCGTTTGGCCAGGCGCGTGAGCCGGTCGAAACGCTCCTCGGGAGCCGAGTCGAGCAGGTCAAGACCCTGCAGCGCCTGGATGCGCGCCGCTTCATTGGCAGGTTTTCCGGGAACCAGCATCACACACTCCATTGGCATCAATGGCCTTTAGAGTAGCGCTAAATCCGCGATGCCTCACCCTCCCAGCCGCCAACTGCCGGACATAGCCTGCCGGCAGCGGCGATGGGATTGAGTTGTTGGCTCGATGTCATGCTGATGTGGATAGCGGAATTGCAACGAAGAAGCAGGGCGAACTGCGCCAGGACATTTCGGATCAGTAATGGGATGGGTTGATAATAAAGGGGCCGTCAGCCCCTTTTTGCTGCCTGCATGAAAGTCGTATTCCTTAATTTGATTGAGGTTGCTTATTCTGTTTCGTTTGAGTTTTCCTCATGGAGACAACTGCCTAAAACGAATGTTGTCAATTTTTGACCCTATAGCATTGAACGATATTCGAACTTGCGAATCGGCCCATGGATTTTTGTAAGAATAGCTAGTAGCTTCCCACTTATTAATTGATGAAATAGGTTGTTGAACCTGGCCAGCCAAAAGCCCTCCGAGCGTCACTACAGCAGGTTTAACCAAATAATAATCAAAACTTATTTCATAATGCGCGCCAACCCTTAGATCAGGAAACCGCTTCCTAATACCTATCAAATTACTGGGAATTTGGGCCTCCAAGTAATACTCTTCACCCTCTTTAGTTATCTTTGTCAGATAGTGCTCCATGTCCCCCCACCCATTAAATTCATACCCCGTAAACGTCGTCAAATCATCAAACAACATCTTCACCCCATATACACGCACCGGACAAGTCACCGCGTCCGCCAGGGTTGCCGTCTTAAACAATCCAACTCTAAGTTCCACGCTCACCGTTGAACCTTCGCTGCATTCGCGCAACCACTGCACTTGCGCCGTCATGGCCAGCCCATCGATCTGATTGTTCGGCGTACCCGAAGATGGAATGTTTTCCCGTGTTGTTCCATCACTCCGGCGTTCGATGTAACTCACCCATACCGGTGCGCCGTAAAACTGAAACGGCCATTGGTTGCACAACACAAGGGTGGTGTCGCGAATGGACGCAGGATTGAACGAGTCTCCCTCAACACCTTCCAGTTGCGGCATCGGCAAGTTGTTTAACGTGCCGATACGCAACGGCAAGGTTTCAGAAGGCGATGGCCCGCTGCCGCGTATTACCTCGTAACGAATGTTTACCTCGCGCCCGATATTGGCCCCGGTAATCGGTGCGGCAATCGGGAAGTCGATGGGCGCGCTCCCCGAGACATAACGGCGTTCCGGGCGAACCGAACCTTCACCGAGACGCCCCTCTACGATCAGGTCGATACCGTCGCCCTGTTGCAACGGCGCGGTGTCGACCCGCACGGTGAACCCGGTTTTATGCGTATTGGGATCAAGCTGCCCGGCGGGCGCCTCCAGCACATTCGGAGCGCTCCACCGGGGCTGTGCAACACCAATGCTCAAGGTGCGAATGCGCGAATGACGCGTTGGTTCCTGCGAACGTTTGACGTAGTAACTGACGTCCACCGTGCCATCGCGATTGGCCTCAATGTACGACGGTTGCACCAAAAAGGGCACGGGGTGTCCGGCGGTGTGTGTGCTCAGGGGAATTTCATACAGCGGATGCGCGCCGCTGGCCGATCCGACCCAGCGCAGGCCTACGATATCGTTGGCCAAGGTACCGGTGAAGGGCGCGATCACATCGGCGCCCACGGGTGCGTTCTCCGGCAGCAGCACGTTTTCGGCGTCCGCCTGAACCACATCCGGTTGTTGCAGCTCAGCCTGGGCCACGCCAACCGTCAGGTTCAACGGCAAGGAATTGCGCACACTGCTGAGCATCACATCGTCGTTGGCCACGGTGTAATGGACTTTCACAGAGCCACCGTCCAGCGGCAGGATTTCATTGGCCGGAACGCTGCGCACAATGGGCGCGCCTTCCGGCTCGTTGGCGACGATGACGCGGATAGGGTAATAGGTCTTGTTGCCGTCGGCGCGTTCGCCTTCCCATTCAATGGTGATCAGATCACCGGGACGCCGACCTTCGTAATAGGCCACCGACACCGTGGCATGTGGCGAATCCGCCGGCAGTTGGCCGCCGGACGCTTCGAGTACGCTCGGGGCCTGCAGCCGACTGATGTCACCCTCGACGCTGACGCTTGCATTTCTTGAGGGGCGATCCGCGCTACCGCTGCTTATCAACACGTAGGCAATCGAAGCCCGGCCTTTGGCAATGGCTTTGACCTTGGCATTCGGTATGGCGAAGGAGACCGCAATGCCCACACGAACGACCGGTAGTTCAACCGGCCCGTGAATCACCTGTGACCCCTCGGCCGGAGTGCCGATCCAGGTCAGGGCAATCATGTCATTGACCTTGAATGCGCCACCGGGGGTGTTGACCCACACCGTCACATCGTTTTCGCCTAGCTTGTCCAGATCGATGACGTCGGTTTCGGGATTGGCCTCGATCACGATAGGGGGATCAAGGCGATTCTGTTTGAGGTCCACCAGCAGGTGGGTGGTGGCGGACCAGGGCGAGCGCTCGTCCGGGTAGTTACCCACCTCGTCGACCACCTGATAGAACACACTGATCCGATCGCCATCGCCGACCTCCTCGATGATGGTTTTGTCAATGGGCACAATCAGCGGGTAATTGACCGGGTCATTGACGTGTTGCAGGGTGACGGGCACGATTTTGCGTTTGGAACCCCAGATGCAATGAATGCGGTCGTTCACCCGCATGAACGGGTACGGCAGGATGGTGATATTCACGCCGGCCGCGGCTTCCTCGGGGCCGACACCATTGTCGATGATGGTTTGCGGGATCGAATAACGCAGCTCTGAATGGCCGGGCTCATTCCCATCGTCATCGAAACCGCCGGGGCGGTCGAGCTTGACCAGCAACTTGAGCCTGGGGGTCGAGTCCTCCGGGATCTGAGTCACACGCTTGACCGAGTAGAACAACGGATAAAGGTCACCGCGCACGATATGCCCCGGTTCGATCGTGCCGCGAACCGGCTTGTTTTCCTCGCCGGGCACAATGGTTTTTCGCCAGACCGGATCCGTTTCATTACCGCAATAAACGCGGACTTCATCGTCGGCGCTCATCGTCAGCCAAGGGTTGACTACAAAGCGCAGTCCACCCTCGATTGCCGCGACGCCGATACCCCCGTTGTAACCTTCAACAGGCGTTGTCAAGCCGGGCAGGACCGGCGGATTCAGCAGCAGCGGTTGTACCGGTGATGATTCTTCAGACAGATTTAGGGTATCCATGGGCAAGCTCCTGGTCGGGCTGGAACGCAGGAACCATCAAACAGGAAAAAGATGCTGCTGCCACCTGTCAGATCTGACAGGTGGCGACGAGTGGTAGCAACTGCAGTCGAAGCGTTGTACCACCCTGGGCATCAGCCGCCAGATACTGGACACGGCCCGCCGGCATCGGCCCAAAGCTTGAATTGCGTAACGAAAATATCGTGCGGCACTGGCACCGGCGCGCGCCCTGCCCCTGGATTCCAGCCCCACAGCACCAGTTTGTCTTCGCTGACGTGCTTGATCAGCGCGGCAAAGTCGCGATCGCCGTTGCTCGAGCGGTCCTTGATCATCGCGCAGAGTTTGTCCGGAGGCAGGCCGATCCAGGCCATTTTGTGCGCCGCCGGCGGCAGGCTCCAGTGCGGCGCACCTGGTGGTGCATGCGGGCCGTAACTGGCCGGCGGATTGTTTTCCGCGTGACAGGTCGCGCACGGCAAACCGGCGGCGCCCTTGCCGTCCATGCCGCGCACCACGTTCATCGCATGGGGGATACCGGCGTCGAACTGCAACGGTGAATCGCCGGGAATGTGGCAGTTCTGGCAGCGCGGACTTTGAAAGACTTTCTGCACCGTGCCGAACGCCTTCAGCGCTTCCTGATCATCGGCAAACAAGTCCGAGGCATAACCGCCCAGCCCCAGCAAAATCACCGTGCCCAACACTAGATGTCGTTTCATCTCACACCCCCGACAGTTGCAGCGGCAACTCGCGCAGGCGTTGCCCGGTCAGGGCGAACACCGCGTTGGCCACGGCTGGGGCGGTCGGCGGCACACCGGGCTCGCCGATGCCGCCGGGTTTCTCGCTACTGGGGACGATATGCACTTCGACCACCGGCATTTCGTTGAGCCGCAGTACCTGGTAATCGTGATAGTTGGACTGCACCACACCGCCGTTCTTCACGGTGAGCTTGCTGTGCAGCGCCATGCTCAGGCCAAAGGTGATGCACGATTCCATCTGCGCGGCGATGCTCTGCGGATTCACCGCAATCCCGCAATCCACCGCGCAGACCACGCGATGCACGCGAATCGCCAGATTGTCCTGCGACACCTCGGCGACCTGCGCCACATAGCTGCCGAACGATTCGTGCACCGCAACGCCGAGGGCATGGCCGTCCGGCAGCGGCGCACCCCAGTTGGCCTTTTCCACCGCCAGATTGAGCACACCGAGGTGGCGCGGGTGCGCCTTGAGCAGCGTTCGCCGGTACTCAACCGGATCCTTGCCCGCCGCTGTCGCCAGTTCATCGATCAGCGATTCCATGACGAAACCCGTGTGAGTGTGACCGACCGAACGTAGCCACAGCACATTGATGCCGGTTTTCGGCGAATGCAGATCGACCTGATGATGCGCCAGATCCTTGATGTAGGGACTGTCGGCCACGCCCTCGACCGAAGTCACATCGATGCCGTTCTTGACCATTGTTGCCTCAAGCATCGTCCCGGCCATGATCGACTGCCCCACCAGCACATGCTGCCAGCTCATCGGCAGGCCATCGGCGCCCAGGCCGACCCGGGCCTGATGCAGGTACATCGAGCGGTAATAGCCGCCGCGAATATCGTCTTCCCGTGCCCACACGGTTTTCACCGGCATCGCGGCGGCTTTCGCCACTTGCACGGCTTCGGCGACAAAGTCTGATGTCGGATTGGCCCGGCGCCCGAAACCGCCACCGAGGAATTCGGTGTGGATTTCCACCTGCTCCGGTTTCAGCCCGGTGATCTTGCCGGCGACCATTTGATCCAGCGTCTGAAATTGCGTGCCGGTCCAGATCTCGCATTTGCCGGCGCTGATTTTCACCGTGCAATTGAGCGGTTCCATCGGCGCGTGAGCCAGATAAGGCACGCTGTATTCGACGTCGATTTTCTTCGCGGCTTTGCCGAAACTGGTGTTCGCGTCCCCAGCCTGGGTGGCGGAAGTGCCCGGCGTCGCCGCCAGTTTGCGGAAACTCTCCAGCAGTTTTTCACTGCTCATGTCGGCAAGCGATCCCAAGTCCCAATCGACCTTCAGTGCATCGCGGCCCAGCTTCGCCGCCCAGAAATGCTCGGCCACCACCGCGACTCCACTGGGCACTTGCAGCACCTTGTGCACACCGGGAATCGCCAGCGCTGCGGCGCCTTCGAAGGATTTGACGCTGGCGCCGAATACCGGTGCCCGCGCGACCATCGCCGTCATCAGGCCTTCAAACTGCACATCCATGCCGAACTTGGCGCGGCCGGTGATTTTCTCCGGTGTGTCGAGGCGCTTGGTCGGTTTGCCAATCACCTTCCAGTCTTTGGCCTCCTTGAAGGTGATCGACTTCGGATCCGGCACCGGCAGTTGCCCGGCAGCATCCGCCAGCTCGCCGTACGTCGCGCGTTTGTCGCCGGCGATCACCACGCCCGATTCGGTGCGAATCGTCGATGGCGCCACTTCAAAGCGCTTCGCCGCCGCCTCCACCAACATCTGCCGCGCCGTTGCGCCTGCCAGCCGATAACGGTCGAACTCCATCCACGTCGACGTCGAGCCGCCGGTAATCTGCATGCCGCCAAACCCCGGCATGCCGTAATCCGCAGCTGACGCGGGCGAGTGCTCAACGCGGATCTTCGACCAGTCCGCGTCCAGTTCTTCGGCAATCAACATGGTCAGGCCGGTCCAGATGCCCTGGCCCATTTCCGAATGCCCGAGCAACACGGTGACGCTGTTGTCCGCTGCAATGCGCAAAAACGCATTTGGCGCGAAAACCTTGCCTTCATTTTCCGCCGCATAGGCAAACTTGTGGCCGCCGGGGACGACAAACGCCACCACCAACCCGCCGCCCAACATGGCGCTGCCTTTGAGAAAACCCCGACGCGATACAGGACTGTTCATCGTCTATCTCCCACAGATTGAATCAGCCGATTTCCGATGCACGCTTAACCGCTGCGCGAATGCGGGGATAGGTGCCGCAACGGCAGATATTGCCGGAGAGCGCCTGATCGATATCGCTGTCGGTGGGTTTGGGGATTTTCGCCAATAAGGCGGCGGCAGACATGATCTGCCCCGACTGGCAGTAACCGCACTGCACCACGTCGAGTTCGGCCCAGGCTTGTTGCACCGGGTGCGAGCCGTCGGTGGACAGGCCTTCGATGGTGAGGATTTTCTGGCCGTGGGCCACAGCTGTTGCGGGGGTGATGCAGGCGCGCAACGGCGCGCCGTCAACGTGCACGGTGCAGGCCCCGCACTGGGCCATGCCACAGCCGAATTTGGTACCGGTCAGGTGCGCGACATCGCGCAGGACCCAGAGCAACGGCATGTCCGCGGGGACATCGAGCTCCTGATCCTTGCCATTGATATTCAAGGTCAGCATCGGGGATTTTCCTCAGACTCACGGTGTTCTGAAGGGGCGTCGCTGTGGCCATCAAAGCCTACGCGCGCCTCGGCTTATCCCTTTCAGCAAAGCCTAATTTGCGCGTGAAGCCAGACGTTGCGACCACCGGTCATGCAGATGTCGACTTTAATCCTACAGTTGATAACGGCTCGCACTGAGCCAGCGCAGTAGAAAACTCGTCATGAGCGAAACCGGTCCGCGATTACCGCGCGGGTTATCCATCAGATTGGTCTGGAGTTGCGAACATGGGATTTGTCACCAGCAAAGACGGCGTCGAGATTTTCTACAAGGACTGGGGCCCGAAAGACGCGCCGGTGATCCACTTCCACCACGGCTGGCCGCTCAGCTCGGACGATTGGGATGCGCAGATGCTGTTTTTTCTGGGCAAAGGCTTCCGGGTGGTTGCCCATGATCGACGTGGGCATGGGCGTTCGAGCCAGGTCTGGGACGGGCACGATATGGACCATTACGCCGACGATACGCTGGCGGTGGTTAATCATCTGGGCCTGAAGAATGTCGTGCATGTCGGTCATTCGACCGGTGGTGGTGAGGTAATTCATTACATTGCCCGGCATGGCCAGGACAACGTCGCCAAAGGTGTGCTGATCAGTGCGGTGCCGCCGCTGATGGTGCAGACCGAGAGCAATCCGGGCGGGCTGCCGAAGTCGGTATTCGATGACTTTCAGGCGCAACTCGCGGCGAACCGGGCGCAGTTCTATCGGGATATTCCGACCGGGCCGTTTTATGGCTATAACCGGCCGGGGGCCACGCCTTCGGAAGGGATTATTGCCAACTGGTGGCGGCAAGGGATGATTGGCGGGGCGAAGGCGCATTACGACGGGATCGTCGCGTTCTCGCAGACGGACTTCACCGAGGACTTGAAGAAGGTCACGGTGCCGGTGCTGGTGATGCATGGCGAGGATGATCAGATTGTGCCGTATGCGGATTCGGGGCCGTTGTCGGCGAAGTTGCTGCCCAATGGCACGCTGAAGTCGTATCCGGGGTTCCCGCACGGGATGCCGACGACGGAGGCCGAAACGATCAACGCGGATCTGTTGGCGTTTATTCGCGGCTGAGATCATTGGCAGCCATACACTTCCCCCCTGTGGGAGCGAGCCTGCTCGCGAAAGCAATCTGTCAGTTGAACTTGAGCTGAATGACCCACCGCTTTCGCGAGCAGGCTCGCTCCCACAAGGGGGATGTGATTGGGCTCACGTCCATTATTCCTCTGTGCGACTTGTGCTTTCGCGATCACGCTCGTAGTGGTGAGCCAATGGCAGCGCCGGTAGCCACGACTCGCGCCGAATAGTCCAGAGTTCGTAAGTGGGTGTGAACTGATTAGGCTCATCGAGCGACCCGACATTGAGTTCGACTTCATCTGCCGAACGCGTGAACACCGGTGAGCCGCAGCGCGGGCAGAAAAAGCGCCCGTTGTAGTCGCGGGTTTCGCCGGTGACTTTCAGCGTATCCTCGGGAAATATTGCCGAGGTGCCGAACAGCGCGCCATGGCGCTTGCGACAGTCGAGGCAGTGGCAGATGCCGATGCGGTAGGGCTGACCTGTCACTTCGAAACGGACATCGCCGCACAGGCAGCCGCCAGTCAATCGATTCATGTGACACCTCCTCTGCTCGACTGCAAATTACAGATCGTCCAAATCGGGAAAGGCAATCCTGCCCAGCGTCCAAGGCTCAACAATCTGGCAATGCACATTGCGCAGAAATGAGCCCCACTCGCTTCGGTTATGCGCATCCGGGCCGGTGACCGTCAGTAACAGATATTCATCCCGAAACGCGTCATAGGCATAGATCAGCCAAAAGTCAGTATCAGCGTCGTCAACCAATACAGTGCGGTAATACTGACGATTTATTTTTGCCCATCGAGCTTGCAGTGACGAAGTACTGGCAAGGTGGATATGGTGCATATCGGTCAGATCGAGTCGTTCGTCACGCCCGAAAATCCCGGGTAATTCACCGCACACCTTGTAGTTATAAAAATGTGCAGCGAAGTTTTGCCAGTTAGTGATTTGTTCGAAAAGCGCAGAAATCTTGATGGCTGGCATTCAGGACTACTTTGTAATAGGTAGCCTGCCAGTGATCACAAATTTATCGAACACTTTCTGCCCATCACGCGCGGCTTGCCGAACATCAAGGAATGTCAGCTCATCACGAACTTCCTTTTTGTCAGGTTTGTCGGTCTTTCTGGTGGTGGCCATCGGAGCCTCCGAAGGATGTGTATTCATGCTGACCAGCTTAAGTGATTAAGTTTTGACCGGCAAACGATAGGATCTTGTTTCAAGGCAGACAAGTCGGCGGATTCTTGCAGATCTGTAGGTCATTACACCCAAAATTGTAGTCCGTAAAACTCCTGAATTTGGATCTCATTGCTCGGCAATGCCCATTGGTAAACGTCATCCGGTTATCGCGTTTAAAGCACACAAACCGTTACGCCATCCTCCCTACAACACCTTGCGTCGTTACCTACGCGTACGCCAAAATCCGCCGGCTTACACGGCTATGGGCCGGGCTATATCGTTTGCCTGTCACTGCAAAACAGTGATCGGGTTTGGTAGCCCGTCTGTAATAGCCGTGTGACAACACCCTGTGCTGTGTCTTTGTGGAGGCTCAGTTCAATGGTAGTCATGCGTGGGGCTCACTCGTGAGCGCCGGGTTCCTATTGCAGCCGGTCTACCAACCCGCGTATGGCCACCACCCACTCGTTTGGTAGCGAGAGTGATGGCTCCTTAAACTGCGATAGGAGTTTCATCCATGTTCAAAATCACGCCCAACCCACCGATCCCTCACGACCCCGCGCTTGACCCGCAAAAGGTCAAAGAGGCAACCGACCGCGCCCTCGACTACTACCTGCGACCCGAAGCACTGGGCGCTTTACCAAGCTCGCCCCCTTTTCGCCCGGTCTATCTGGTCGACCCCCACGCTGGATGAAGAAACCCTGTTGGTCGAAGCTTGCGAATCACTTTCATACGCCCACTCCATGGCCGGTAACATCGCCAACTCAATAGGCGGCCCGGAGCGCAAACCGCTGCTGGCGCTGCAACAGGTGATCATGCTGAACGAGCTGTTGGTCAACCGGCTGCTGGACAAGCTGCGCGTACCGCAGTAGTCAGCAGACCGAATGAGTGAGGGGTTCCCTGCCCCTCACTTTCGCTTCGCCCCTCCGTCGCTTGATGAGCAAAACCCATCAAGCCATCGTGCTGATCCGCACAGTCACCTTCTCTACTATCCAAATCGCCGTGAACATACGTCACTGTTTAGGGTTGCGATTGGTGCGCGTAAGGCTCGCCTGGCGATCAACGTCCATACTGTGGTTTTCGATACAGTGGACACCGTCATGCCCTCCCCCGAGTCCAGCCTTTTGCAGAGCTGGCACGACAACGCTGATGCCTGGATCGAAGTGATCCGCAGCGGCGGCATCGAAAGCCGCCAGCAGGTTACCGATCAGGCGATTCTGCTGGCGATCATGAGCCGGCAGCCGCAGCGTGTGCTCGACCTCGGCTGCGGTGAAGGCTGGCTGTTGCGGGCGCTGGCGGATCGCGGGATTGATGCGGTGGGTGTGGATGGCGATGCGCGGCTTATTGAAGCGGCGCGTCTGGCGGGGACGGCGCAGGTGCATGTCGCTTCTTATGAAATCCTGGTCGATGGCAAGATCGACATCGGTCGCGACTATGACCTGATCTGCGCCAATTTTTCATTGCTGCATCAGGACATCATCCCGTTGCTTGCGGCGATGAATACGCTGCTTGTTCCCGGCGGGGTTTTAGTCATTCAGACACTGCATCCGTGGGCTGTGGCGGCTGGGGATTATCAGGATGGCTGGCGCGAAGAAACCTTCGCGGGATTCAAGGGCCAGTGGCAGCCGATGCCCTGGTATTTCCGCACACTGTCGAGTTGGCTTAATGCGCTGGACATGGCCGGGTTCCAACTGGCCAGCCTGCAAGAGCCACAACACCCGCAAAGCCGAGTACCACAGTCATTGCTGATGATGGCTGAGCGCCGCTGAGCTCCCAGAATTTCCACCATCCATTGTAGGAGTGAGCCTGCTCGCGATAGCGGTATGTCAGGCAATACAGATTCAGACTGTGCCAACGCCTTCGCGAGCAGGCTCGCTCCCACAGGTTTTTGCGTTGACTGCAGATTCTGGAAACCCTGCTGCCATTGTGGGAGCGAGCCTGCTCGCGAAAGCGGTGTGTCAGGCAACATAAACTCCGACTGTGCCAACGTCTTCGCGAGCAGGCTCGCTCTCACAGGAATCAAGCGAGGCGGCGGATCACTGGTCATTACGACTACGCCAAGCCAGAAACCAAAAACCCTTCACCTAAAAGCAAACCAATATCATTTGCGCGCTCCCCGTCCTTTTGCTTTAATCGCGACCCATTCTTATTTAGACCGGTAACGGTCGCCCTGGACGCTTGCGCTGATGACCGTCGCCGATGCCTCGCTCGTGCAAAATCTCTACCTCAGCCACCATCGCTGGCTGCATGAGCTATTGCGTCGACGCCTGAGCAATACGATGGATGCCGCCGACCTCGCCCACGACACCTTCGTGCGCGTGCTCAAGCGCCCGCAAGCCTTCAATGGCGAAGTCCATGAGCGCTCCCATCTGGCGACCATCGCCCGGGGGTTGTGCGTCGATCACTGGCGCCGTCGGCAACTCGAGCAGACCTGGCTCGACACCCTCGCCAGCCGCCCGCCAGCCTTGCAGCCCTCCCCCGAGCAACAGGCGATCATCGTCGAAACCCTGCACGAAGTGGACGCCATGCTTCAGCGCCTGCCGCAACGGGTCAGCGAGGCGTTCATCCTCGCGCAACTGCACGGCATGCCTTACAAGCTGATTGCCGAACAGATCGGCGTCAGCGAGCGGATGATCAAGAAGTATCTGGCTCAGGCAATGATGCATTGCGCGATCCTCGAAGCTGAGCTCGATGGCCTGTTGATTGAGTAAGCCCATGAACACACTCAGCCATGCCAGCCTTGAGCAGGCGGCGAACTGGTACGTGCGATTACACGACGAACAGGTCGCCGAGCCTGAGCGTCTGCGTTGGCAGGCGTGGCTGGCGCAAAGTCCGGAGCATCAGGCCGCATGGAGTTATGTCGAACGGGTCGGCCAGCGTTTCGCGCCATTGCAGAACGAAAGCGAAGCCGTCAGCCACACCCTGCGCAACAGTGCGCGCAGCTCGATCAGCCGCCGTCAGTCGCTAAAAGGCTTGCTGATTCTCGCGGCCACCGGGCTGACGGGCTGGGCGGTCGGGCGCAACACGCCGCTGCTGGACTCGGTCGAACGCTTGAGCGCCGATCTCTCTACCGACACAGGGGAAACCCGCGAAGCCACGCTAAGCGACGGCAGTCGAATCTGGCTCAACGCCTTGAGCGCGTTGAACGTGCGCTTCGATGCGCGTCAGCGCTTGCTGCAATTGCGCTCTGGTGAAGTGCTGATCGACACCGCGAAAGACCTCGGCCGAACCTTTTGGGTCGAGACCGAACAGGGCCGGATGCGCGCACTGGGTACGCGTTTCAGCGTGCGTCAGAATGATCGCAACACGCTGCTGAATGTCTACGAGGGCGCCGTTGAGGCCACTAACCACCAAGGCGATAGCCAAGTGGTGCAGGCCGGTCAGCAACTGGTATTCAGCGCAGGCCGGTTGAACACCGCGACCTCAGCGGATCCAGCGCGCGAAGCCTGGCGCCGGGGCGTGCTGCTGGCTGATAACCTGCCGCTCGGCGAGCTGATCGAAGAACTTAGCCAATATCGGCCGGGGCATCTGCATTGCGATCCGGCCGTGGCCGCGCTGCCGGTGATGGGTTCATTTCCACTCAAGGACACCGATCAAGCCTTGCGCCTACTGGAGGCGGCGTTGCCGATCCACATCGATAAAACCTTCAACTGGTGGGTCAGCGTCGGGCCGAAAGTCTGAAGATTTTTTCTTCTCTCGGTTCCCTTTTCGCAAGTTCATCCGGTTAACCTCAATAGCCCTCACGTCGTTGATCGCCCCCGGGAACTCCATGTTGCGCTCCACCCTCGCCCGCTATCGTTTTGCTCTGGCCATGGCACCCGCCGTGCCGGGGTTGTGCGTGTCGATGGCGCTGGCAGATGTGCAGAAGCAGCATTACGCAGTGGCTCCCGGCTCCTTGGTCACCGCACTCAACCGCTTCGCCGAACAGAGCGGTGTGTTTATCGCCGGGCACAATGATCTGGCGGCAGACAAACACAGCGCCGGTCTAAGCGGCGATTACACCCCACAACAGGCCTTGCAAATCCTCCTCAAGGGCAGCGGCCTGCAAGCGCAGCGCCTGAGCGGCGGCGGTTATGTCCTGCGTGACACCGCTTCTGCAGATCCATTGCAACTGGACGCCACCACCATCAGCGCCAAAACCCTCGGCGCCATCACCGAAGACACTCACGCCTACACCACCGGCCTCAGCGCCTCCGCCACCGGCCGGCCGCTGTCCCTGCGCGACACCCCGCAATCGGTCACGGTGATCACCCGCCAGCAACTCGACGATCAGGGCGCCAACGGCATCGCCGACGTGCTGCGCCGCGCGCCGGGCATCAGCGTGCAGAACTACGACAGCGAGCGCTGGGAGTTTTCCAGCCGTGGCGCACCGATCAGCAATTTCCAGTACGACGGCGTCAACACCGACTACGACGGCGTCTACGACTACGGCACCACCAGCACCGACATGGCGACCTTCGACCGCGTCGAAATCATCAAGGGTGCCACGGGCCTGACGACCGGCTCGGGCGACCCGTCGGCCACGGTCAACCTGATCCGCAAACGCCCGACGCCCTTGTTCAAAGCCTCACTCAGCGCCAGCGTCGGTTCGTGGGACAACTACCGCAGCGAATTCGACATCGCAGGGCCGCTGAACGACAACCTGCGCGCACGCTTCGTCGGCGTCCATCAGGAACGCAGCGCTTACGCCGATCACTACCAGAACAGCAAGGACATCGCCTACGCCATCGTCGAAGCCGATCTAAACCCGGACACTCTGTTGACCGTTGGTTTCGATCAACAGAACACCCGCTCACGCGGTGCCACCTGGACCGGTTTTCCGATGTTCTACAGCGACGGTTCGCGGACGAATTTCTCGCGCTCGTTCAACCCGGCCACAGACTGGAGTCGCCGCGACTTTATCAACCAGACCTTGTTTGCCGCCGTCACCCGGCAACTGCAGAACGACTGGGCGCTGAAAATCAGCTACGACCGCAAACACCGCGAGCACGACACCCTGCTCGGCTCGGCCAGCGGCGGCAATCCGGACCCGCTGAGCGGCGACGGCATGTTCCTCTACATGGGCAAATTCAAGGGCGACGAGGTGCAAGACAATGTCGATCTCAACCTCGGCGGACCGTTCAGCCTGTTCGGTCGCGAGCATCAGGTGCTCGTCGGTTTCATGTCGATGAGCACGCGCCAGGACAACCCGGTCTACGGCTCAGTCTATCCGCCGTTGAGCAGCAGCATTTTCGACTGGCATGGCGAGTTCGCCAAACCGGATATCCCGCAGATCGGCACGGACGCCATCCGCCAAGGCCAGACCGGCGCATACCTCTCGACGCGCTTCAGGGTCAGCGACGATCTGGCACTGATCCTCGGCGCACGCGTCAGTGATTTCAGCGCCAGCGACCATCTCGATTACAGCGACCCGAATACGGCCAATGTCCGCGACGGCTATCGCCAGACCGGGGTGGTCACACCGTATGCCGGTGTGGTCTACGACCTCGATGACACGTACTCGCTCTACACCAGTTACACGCGCATCTATCAACCGCAATTGAGCAAAGACGCCACGGGCCAGATACTCGACCCGGTGCAGGGCGATAGCTACGAAGCGGGGATAAAAGCCGAATACTTCGACGGCCGGCTCAACGCCAGTTTTGCCGTGTTCCGCATCGAGCAGGACAACATCGCCGAACAGGTCAGCGGCTTCGACAATCAGGCGGTGTACCGGGCCGTGCAAGGCGCGACGACCAAAGGCTTCGAGTTCGAACTGGCCGGAGAAATCGCCGACGGCTGGAATCTCTCCGCCGGCTACGCCTATAACCACACCCGCGATGCCAAGGGTGATCCGGTGTACGCCTCGATCCTGCAAACCACCGCGCCAGAGCAATTGGTGCGGATATTCAGCAGTTATCGCCTGCCCGGCGTCTGGCAAAACATGACTCTGGGTGGCGGTGTCAGCTGGCAGAGCGAATTTTTCGGCGAAGTGTTCCAGCCCGGCACCGAGCAGAACGTGCGCATCACGCAGGACAGTTACTTCCTGGTCGACGCGATGGCGCGCTATCGCTTCAACGAACACCTGAGCACTTCGCTCAACGTCAAGAACCTGTTCGATAAGACCTATTACACCGGTCTAGGCAACTTCGGCACCGGTTTCTACGGCGAACCGCGCAACCTGCAACTGACGGCGCGCTGGGATTTCTGACCCCGGTAACTTGTCGATCTACGGCACCGGCAATCGACCAGGGACTGACTACGCTGTTAATCCAGCGTGTCTAACCTGCCGAGGATGACTGCCATGCAACGCTTTCAGAAACTCACGCCCTGCCTGTGGTTCGACGATCAGGCCGAAGCCGCTGCGAAGTTCTATTGCTCGATCTTCGATCACTCGAAAATCACCGGCCTGACCCACTACAGCAAGGTCGGCCAGGAATTTCACGGCAAGCCGGAAGGTGCGGTGATGACCGTCAGTTTCGAACTCGATGGCCAGACCTTCACCGGCCTCAACGGTGGGCCGCTGTTCAAGTTCAGCGAGGCGATCTCGTTTCAGGTCAATTGCCAGAATCAGGAAGAAGTCGACCACTTCTGGGGCAATCTGTCCGAGGGTGGCCCTGTCGAAGCCCAGCAATGTGGCTGGCTCAAGGACAAATTTGGCGTGTCATGGCAGATCGTTCCGGTGGCGTTCATGCACATGATGCTGGATGCCGACACCAGCAAATCGCAGCGAGCGATGCAGGCCATGTTCACGATGAAAAAACTCGACATTGCCGAACTCGAACGGGCCTTTGCCGGCCAGAGCTAATACACTGGCGCCCTGGCCTGCCGGGAATAACAACGATGAAACACGCTGCCGCCAAGAACCCTGAACAAGCCCCGCGTTTCTGGCGTGACGCGGCGCTGCCGTTCATTGAAGCGCGGGCGATCGCCGATGGCCGCGAGGTCTGCTACGCCCGGCATTCCCACGCGCATTTTTCCATTGGCGCGATCACCGCCGGGCGCAGCACGTATGTGCATGAACAGGCGCAGTTCGATATCGCGGCGGGCACGGTGGTGCTGATGAATCCGGGCGATGTGCATGCGTGCAATCCGATTGATGACCAGCCTTGGTCGTACTTGATGCTCTACGTCGAGACACCGTGGCTGACGGATTTGCAGCATCAGTTGGGGTTCAGTGCCGAACTCGAGTTTCGGCGGTTTTCCGACACGCATCTGCAGGACGCAGGATTGTTTCGCGACCTGATCGCGCTTTACGACGTACTGGTCGACGAGCAACAGGATGTCTTGCGCAAGCAAAGCGCGGCAGTGGAATTCTTCAGTGACCTGCAACTGCACCTCAACCCTGCCGGCCCCTCGCTGCGCGAACCGAATTTCAAACTGGAACGTGCTGCGGATTTCATCCGCGAACACTGCACCGAGCTGCTGAACCTCGACGACATCTGCACGGCGGCACAACTGTCGCCGTCGTACCTGATCCGCGCCTTCAAACAGCATTACGGCATGACGCCCCACGCGTTTCTGGTCAACCAGCGCATCCAGTTTGCCCGCGAGCGTTTGCGCAGTGGCCAGTTGATTGCCGATGTGGCGCTTGAGGCAGGGTTTGCCGATCAAGCGCATTTTCAGCGAGCATTCAAGCAGCATCTGGCGGCCACGCCCGGCCAATATCGCGGCTGACACTTCATCTGAAACTCGACACTGCCCCCTGTGGGAGCGAGCCTGCTCGCGAAAGCGGTGTATCAGTCACGGGGATATTGACTGTGCCAGCGCTTTCGCGAGCAGGCTCGCTCCCACAGGGTCAGACTCTGGCCAACACATTCAGATATTGACATATCGGTAAATTCCGATATCGTCGCGGCATGGAACTACTCGAAATCTTCAAAGCCCTCTCGAACCGCACACGCCTGGAAATCCTCAAAGGCCTGAAGGATCCCGAGAAACACTTTCCTCCGCAGGATGAGGGTGACGTGCATACGGTGGGTGTTTGCGTCAGCAGTATTCAGGAAGGCGTCGGGCTGTCGCAGTCGACGGTGTCCGATTACCTGGCGACGCTGCAACGCGCCGGCCTGGTGGAAGTCAGGCGCATCGGCCAGTGGACTTACTACAAACGCAACGAAGCAGCGATCAGTGCGCTGGCCGAGATCATCGGCAGCGAGCTGTAATTTTTTACCCCATGATATCGAGAATTCCCGATATCCCTTTTTACCGAAACGAGGCAATGCAATGAAAGCGATGATCCTTACTTCATTTGGCGGCGCGCAATCGTTCGAACTGCGCGACGTACCCAAGCCAGTGCCACAAGCGGGCGAAGTCCTGGTACGGGTGCACGCCACCTCCATCAACCCGCTGGATTATCAGGTTCGCCGTGGCGACTATGCCGATCTGGTGCCCCTCCCCGCCATTACCGGCCACGACGTTTCTGGCGTTGTCGAAGCCGTCGGGCCGGGGGTGACGGCGTTCGTGCCGGGTGACGAAGTCTGGTACACCCCGCAAATATTTGCCGGCCCGGGCAGTTATGCCGAGTACCACGTTGCGGCCGAAAACATTGTCGGCAAGAAGCCTGCCGCGCTCAGCCACCTTGAAGCGGCAAGCCTGAGCCTGGTTGGCGGCACGGCGTGGGAAGCGCTGGTCGTGCGGGCGGCGCTCAGAGTCGGCGAGAGCATTCTGATCCACGGCGGCGCGGGTGGCGTCGGTCATGTCGCAATCCAGCTGGCCAAAGCCATCGGCGCGAAGGTCTTCACCACCGTGCGTGAAGGCAATTTCGAGTTCGCACGGCGCATGGGTGCCGATGTGCTGATCGACTACGAAAAGGAAGATTACGTCGAGGCGATCCTGCGCGAAACCGAGGGCCGCGGCGTCGATGTCGTCTTCGACACCATCGGCGGCAATACGCTGACACGCAGCCCGGACGCCCTCGCACAGCTTGGCCGCGTGGTATCGATTGTCGACCTTGCCCAGCCACAGAACCTGATTCAGGCCTGGGGCAAGAACGCCAGTTATCACTTCGTGTTCACCCGGCAAAACCGCGGCAAGCTCGATGAGTTGAGCGCATTGATCGCGAACGGTCAATTCCGCCCGCACGTCGGCGCTGTCTATTCGCTGGCCGACATCGGGCTCGCCCATGCCTTGCTGGAAACGCCCAACAACGGCGTTCAAGGGAAGATCGCGATTGCTGTCGCGCCATCGTCCGAACTCGCCAATCGCTGAAATCAGTCCCGAGGAGAACATCATGATTTATGAGATTGCTTTACTGCCCGTTCACACAGGGAAAACCGAAGCCTTCCGGCAGGCGTTTGCTGAGGTCGAGCCGTTGCTCAAACGCGCCAAGGGTTACGGCGGGCACTTGCTTGCGCAGGGAATTGAAACGCCTGAGGTGTTCAATTTGATTGTGCGCTGGCAATCCCTTGAGGATCACACGCCGGGGTTTGAAGCGAGTGAGGACCACCGGCTGTTCATGCTGGGGCTGGAGGAATATTTTTCAGAGGAGCCGAAGGTCTGGCACATGGAAGGTGGCGCGTTTCAGCAGCCGTTCAACTAATCAATCTCTCGGCTACCCGTGATCCATTGTAGGAGTGAGCCTGCTCGCGATAGCGGTCTATCAGTCGACATTTATATTGACTGATAGATCGCTATCGCGAGCAGGCTCACTCCTACAGGGTTCACGGTAGCAGCAGGTATATCGCGCTGACGGTCAACAACCCCGCCATGCTCCGATTGAACCAGCGCATCCCCGCCGCATTACTCAAATACCCACGCAAAAACGTCCCGGCATACACCCAGCAGCCCACCGACAGGTAACAGATCACCAGATACACCGCCGCAAACTGCCACACCAGCTGCGCCTCGCCATCGGCGACAAACGCGCCCATACCCGCGACGCAGGCCAGCCAGGCTTTCGGGTTAAGCCACTGCATCACCGCGCCGTACAGCATCGACGGCGCCCGCCCTGATTCACGGGCATTCAATTGCCCGTCATCCACGGCCAGTTTCCACGCCATGAACAGCAGAAACGCCACGCCGGCCAGTTGCACCACGCGGGTCATGAATGGCCAGAGCTTGAGCACCTCGTGCAGACCCAACCCCATCAGCACCAGCAGCAACACAAACCCTAACGTGGCCCCGGCGACATGCCGCTGACTGGCGCGAAAACCGAACTGCGCCCCGGAACTCAACGCCACAATGTTCACCGGCCCCGGCGTGATCGACGCTGCCAGCGCAAACGCCGCCATGGAAACAATCAGACTCATCGCACACCTGCTTCAAATCGAGGAACAAGGTGCTCACGGTATCGAGCGCCCGATCCTGGGTATTGAAGAAAATGCCCCTTACGACACAAATCCCCTGTGGGAGCGAGCCTGCTCGCGAAAGCGGTGGATCATTCAATGTTGCATTGACAGAACAACCCCATTCGCGAGCAGGCTCGCTCCCACATGAAAATCGACGTTCAGTCCAAACGCGGCACGGTGAAGCGGAACTCGCTGCCCTGCCCCGGTTCGCTCTCGGCGAAGATCCGCCCGCCGTGGGCTTCGACGATGCCTTGGGTGATGTACAAACCGAGACCAGTGCCGGTCGGGTTGCCCTCTTTCACCGTCCAGTAACGGTCGAACACGTGCGGCAGATGCTCCTTGGGAATGCCTTCGCCGCTGTCGCGTACGGTGAAGACGATGTCATTGCCAACAGACGTGGCATGCACGCCCACCGTACCCAGTCGCGGGGTGAACTTGATGGCATTGCCAACCAGATTCGACAGCACCTGAAACAGCCGCTCCGGGTCGGCATGAATGCGCAAATCAGGATCGGCGTCGAAGGAAATGCTGATGTCCTTGTCCAGCGCCAGCGGTGCGAGCAGCGCCTGCGCCTCCTCGAACATCTGGCCGACGTCGAGTTTCTGCGGGGTGATGGAGTAGCGCCCGGCGTCGATTTTCGAGGTGTCGAGCAAGTCCTCCAGCAGCGTGTTCATGCGGCCGGCAGCCTGTTGCATGGTGTCGATGGCCGTGGAGATCCGCCGCGAAGTGTGCGGACCGTCGGAGCTGAAGGCCTTCTGCATCATGCCGCAGAGCATTGAAATCACGGTCATCGGGTTACGAAGATCGTGGGATACCACCGCCACCAATTCATCGCGGGCGCGCACCGCTTCCTGCTCACGACGCACTTGCCGCGCCAGATCATTTTCCAGTGCCGAACGCCGTAGATCGTTGGCGGCGAACAGATCACCGTGGCTCCACTTGGTGGAGATCCCGGCCATCTCGACTTTCCAGATTTCAAACGAGGTGCGCGGGCGCAAACGCAGGCCGGCGTCGGAGTTTTCCAGGTCCAGCGGCTTGCGCGGATCGCCGCTCCAGTTGATGTTTTCCTTGACCTCGGGGCGGAACCAGAACACGCCGTTGTCCACCGGTTTCGGCAGGCTCATGGCGAGCACGCCACTGGCCACCTGCTGGAACTGCGCCGCCGGCGGGTAAACGCTGGCCAGGTGATGACTGGCAAACACCGCCTCGCCGCTGTCCTGCAACCACTTGTGCAAGGCGCGGATTTCTTCCGGCTCCGGGCAGTTGCCGTAACGGTGCAGTTGTTTGTCTTCGATGATTGCAATGCCACCGGCATTGGTCAGCGCCATCAGGGTTTGCGGTTGGTTGGCGAGGCCGTCGAAGACATTCTGCGGCGAGTCGATCATCGCTTGATTGAGCAGCGCCAACGCCTCGACTTTCTCTTCACGCTGGCGGCTGATCTCCAGCGCTTCCATGGCGCTGATCTGCAGCGACAGCACCTGGCCGATGGTCTGGCACGCCGCGCGCAATTCGTGCGGCACGTGCAGTGGTTGACGATTGCCGCAGCTGATCAGGCCCCAAAGCTTGTCACCCTTGAGCAGGGAAATGCTCATCGACGACAACACGCCCATGTTCTTCATGTACTGACAATGGATCGGCGACACGCTGCGCAGCGTGGCAAAACTCAGGTCCAGCGGCGTGTCAGTGTCCGGGCGCAGCTTTGGCAGCAGCGGCACCGGTTGGTAGTCGGCATTGGGGATGATCCGCAGCCAATTGGTGCGATACAGCTCGCGCGCCTGCTCGGGAATGTCCGACGCCGGGAAGAACAGGCCATTGAACACTTCCATCGACGGGTCGGAGGCTTCGGCGATGACCTGACCGTGGCCCTCCTCCTCGAAACGATAGATCAGCACCCGGTCGTAACCGGTCATGGCCTGGATTTCCTTGACGCTGATGTCGTACAGCGCCTGCAACGTGGTTGCCGCTTGCAGACGCTGGAGCATGCGCCCCAGATGGGTCTGGTTGCCGGCGACGTTGCGTGGCTGGAAGTTTTCGACGTGGATTTCCAGCTCCAGAATCAGCACGCCCTGATGCCGATGCAGCAGGCCCTCGAACGCGGTGCCGTTGAGCTTGAAGCGCAGCGGCTGCAAGTCTGACAGCGACGGTTGCAGCAAGGCTTCGCGCACTTGTACCGCTTCGGCGTCGCCGATCAGGCTTTCCAGCGGCTCGCCGATCAGGCTCTGCGGCTCCCGGGCCAGCAGGGGGTCGACGTTGGCGCTGACCTGAATGATCGTCAGCTCAGGTTCGCTCAGTGTCAGCAGCAAGCCGTGGGGCTGGATCGCACCGGGGAAACGAATCGGCTCGTCGGCACAGTTGGCCAGCAGTTCTTCAAAGGCTTCTTTGTCTTGCGGGTTCATGCCAGTACCTCCCGGCTTTCGAGCCAGCGCTCGAAACAGCTGAATGTGGTTTGTGCGGCGGTGACGACAGCGCCGCGCTCGGCGGCGCTCATTGGTCGACTGCCGAGGTATTCGACGAAGTCACGCCAGCGCCGACCCGTGGCGGCGCCGTAGATATCGAGAAAGGCCGCGCCGTTATTGGCTTCCAGGCCTAATCGTGAAGAGATTTCGCGGCGCAGAATCTGCCCGCCGAGCGTCGCGCCTTCGAGGACGTAGAGCACGCCAAGGCAGGCAGCGCTTGAGTCGATGAGCGGCAACTGCTCGCACTGCGGCAGGCTTTGCAGCGCTGCGGCAGATACGCCCAGGGCTAGCAGGTCGGCGCGCAGGGTTGGCGTTTTGAGACGAGGCGTCAGTTCAAAATCGGCAGGAATTGCATCGCTGCGTAGCAAGGCGTTTTCCAGCGGCAGATAGAAGCCGTAATAAGCCTGCATCAGCCGCACAAAAGCCTGCGTATCGAGAGCATCGGAGAAAAAAGGAAGGCGTTTTTCCAGTGCGATGTGCAGTTCGGCAGTGCCGGCTCGCAGATCTTGCAGCACCGGTGGCACATAAACTTCACGGGCCTTTGCTTGCATGTAGATCGCTCTTGGTGGGGCCGCCTGGGGCCAAACGGGGTGGGTGCAACGTCGGCGAAATTTTACACGGCTATCGCCGTTTCTGACCGGATGGATAGTTTTTTCTGACGAAACCATCTCCCTATGACTGATACAGAGTGAAGGCATCTGCAAAAAGTTCGACCGCGATGCCCAACAGCGCCGGGCGCTGTACCGCGACAGCGCTGCGTGACTGTATGGGTCTGGGCGCGTGGGGGCTGTGATAAAAATATCGTTCTCGTTACTGGAGTGCCGCCATGGATCTCGCCACGCTCATCCTGTTTCTTCCGGCCTGTTTCGCCCTGAACATGGCCCCCGGACCAAACAATCTGCTGTCGGTCAGCAACGCCACGCGTTATGGCTTTCGCCGCGCCTGCACGGCGGGCATCGGGCGGATTCTGGCATTCGCCGGGATGATTGCGCTGGCCGGTGCGGGCCTGTCGGTGGTGTTACAGACCTCGGAATGGCTGTTCCATGCGATCAAGATCGTTGGCGCGGCGTATCTGTTGTATCTGGCCTGGCAGTTGTGGCGGGCCAATCCCGAGGCCGAGCAGCAGGTAACGGGCGCGACCGTTGGTTTCTTTGCGTTGGCACGGCAGGAGTTTCTGGTGGCGGCGGGTAATCCGAAAGCGATCCTTCTGTTTACTGCGTTTTTGCCGCAATTCGTCGACCCGGCGCGCCCGGTGCCGGCGCAGTTTGCGGTGCTGGGCGTGATGTTTCTGCTGCTGGAATGGATCGCCATCAGCGCCTACGCCTGGATGGGCCTGCACATGCGCCGCTGGTTCGCCGAGCCGCGCGGCAAACGGATCTTCAATCGTTGCTGCGCAGGCCTGCTGTCGGCAGCGGCTTCGGTGCTGTTGATGGCCAAACGCGCTTAAGCCTCGGAGGGGCCTTTGAGTTCGACCTGATTGCCGTCCGGGTCGAAGCAATACAGTGACAAGCCGTAGCCCTCGGCACCGAAGCGGCGGGCGGCTTTTTCGACGCTCAGTCCGTGTGATTGCAAGTGTGTAATGAGCGCCACTTCATCAAACGGTTCGATACGCAGGCAGAAGTGATCGACGTTGCGCCGCTCGGTACCGGCCGCTCCGCCGCCCTTGCGGCCGAGTTCGCCTTGCAGGTCGACGAGGTCGATCATCGACGTGCCGGCGCGCAGGTGTATCAGACCCAGCGGTTCGTTGCGCTTGACCACCTCGGCACCGAAGACCTGGTTGTAGAAGTCGATGCTGCGCTGCAGATCCGTGACGCGCAGGACGATGTGATCAATGTGTTGGATGGAAAATGGATGCATCGGGCACACCTCAACAAACGGTAGGAGCTGCCGATAGCGGCGATCTAGGATTTTGGGACGCGGAGCGTCCCGGGCTGCATTCCCACGCAGAGCGTGGGAACGATCAAGATCGCAGCCTGCGGCAGCTCCTACACGGTAGTTCAGAGGATTTGAAAATTCACTGTCGATTTTTCGGTGGAGCCATCGACAAACTGGTTTTACTCTCGAGCCATGAACATACAAACCGCTGTCCTGCCGCCCCACGCCGAAATGGTTCGCGCCATGCTCGAACGCGACACTGCCTATGAAGGCGTGTTCTTCACGGCCGTGAAAACCACCGGGATCTTCTGCCGTCCCAGTTGCACGGCGCGCAAGCCGAAACCGGAGAACGTCGAGTTCTTCGCCCAGGCCGATGACTGCCTGTCGGCGGGCTATCGCGCCTGCCTGCGCTGCAAACCGCTGGACGCCGCCGCCATTGCGCCGGACTGGGTGCAGCGTTTACTCAAAGCCGTGGAGACCGACCCGGAGATGCGTTGGAGCGATGCGCAACTGCTCGCCGAAGGTATCGAGCCGCTGAAGCTGCGGCGCTGGTTCAAGCAGCATTTCGGCATGACCTTCCATGCCTGGTTGCGCACCCGGCGCTTGGGCATGGCGCTGGGCGGGATCAAGCAAGGCACCTCGATTGATCATGCCGCGTTTGATTCGGGCTATGAGTCACTGAGTGGTTTTCGCGATGCCTTTCAGAAGTCGTTCCACATCACCCCGGGCCGCGTCGCCCAGAGTGAACCACTGCTGTTCACCCGGCTGACCACGCCGCTGGGGCCGATGATCGCCATGGCCGAACGGCGTGGCCTGGTGTTGCTGGAGTTTCTCGATCGCCCGGCGCTGACCCGCGAAGTCGAAGAGTTACAGAATCGCTACGGCTACGCGGTCGCGCCGGGGCACAACGCGCATTTGCAGCAGATCGAGCAGCAACTGGCGCAGTATTTCGCCGCCAAGCTGAACACCTTTACTGTGCCGCTGCACTTGCCCGGCAGCGAGTTTGCCCGGCAGGTCTGGTCAGCGTTGCTGCAAATCCCCTACGGTCACACCAGTACATACGGCGCCATCGCCGCCAGTTTGGGCAAACCCGGCGCCAGTCGCGCGGTCGGTCTGGCCAACGGTCACAATCGGTTATCGATTGTGGTGCCCTGCCATCGCGTGATCGGCGCGGATGGCTCGCTGACCGGCTATGGTGGTGGGCAGCCGCGCAAAGCGTTTCTGCTGCGGCTGGAAAACGCCGCCGTGCAGCTCACCCGACAACTGGCATTCTGACCAACCTCATCAACTGACAAGAAGGATTTTTGATGAACGTGCTCGCTACGCAGTTTCACCAGTTGCACCAGCAAGGCCTGTTGATTCTGACCAATGTCGCCGACGCCACCGGTGCGCGACTGGTCGAGCACTTGGGCGGTAAAGCCGTGGCCACCAGCAGTGCGGCGGTGGCCTGGGCCCACGGGTATCCGGACGGCAACGCCCTGCCCCTTGAACGGCTGGTGGCGACGGTGGAATCTATCGCCCGGGTGATCAGCATTCCGTTGACCGTGGATGTCGAGGCCGGGTATTCCGATGACCTCGGGCGCGTGGCCGAAGTGCTCGATGCGGTGATCGCGGCGGGTGCCGTCGGCATCAATATCGAGGATGGTTCTGCGGATCCTGAATTGCTCGCGCGCAAGATCGAAGTGGCGCGACAGGTTGCCGGCAAACGCGATGTGCAACTGTTCATCAATGCGCGCACCGATGTCTATCTGAAAAGCCTCGTCCCGGCCGAAGATCGCGTCGCCGAAACCCTGCATCGGGCGGCGCTGTATCAAGCGGCGGGCGCCGATGGCTTGTTCGCGGCGGGCGTCACGTCGGCCTATGAAATCGAGGCCATCTGCAAGGGCACTGCGCTGCCAGTCAATGTCCTTGGTTTCGCTTGCCTGCCTTCGCCTGAAGAACTGCAAGCGCTGGGCGTGCGCCGCTTGAGCGCGGGTTCCGGCATTGCCGAATTCCTCTATGGCGCGATGGGTGGGCTGGTGAAAAGCTTTCTGGCCAGCGGCAAACTCGACACCCACGATCTCAAGGCCTTCACCTACGGCGAAGTCAACGGCTTGCTGAAATAACATGCCTGATGCCTATCAAGCGGCCAGCGAGTTTCTGGCTGCGCTCGACCCGGACTGGCAGCGTCACATTGCTGCGGTCGGCCCATGCCTGCATCAACCGCATCCGGCGCGCGATCCATACGAGTCGCTGGTGCGGGCGATTGCTTATCAGCAACTGCATGCCAAGGCCGGCGATGCGATTGTCGGGCGCTTGGTGGGGTTGTTTGCGGGTCAGACGTTTCCTCGTCCCGAGCAGATTCTGGCGACGGATTTCGAGCGCATGCGCAGTTGCGGGTTTTCCGCAGGCAAGATCGCGACGATTCAGGGGATTGCCCAGGCGACGCTGGATGGCGTAGTACCGGATTACGCCACGGCGCTGGCGATGGACGATGAGGCGTTGATTGAGCGCCTGGTCAGTTTGCGCGGGGTGGGTCGCTGGACGGTGGAGATGTTGTTGATCTACAGCCTGGAGCGCATGGATATTTTGCCGGCGGATGATTTTGGTGTGCGCGAGGGTTATCGGCGGTTGAAGGGGCTGGAGGTACAGCCTACGCGCAGGCAGATGGTTGAGATTGGGTTGGCGTGGCGGCCTTATCGGACGGTGGCGGCGTGGTATTTGTGGCGGGTGCCGAAACTGCTGCCCTCACCCTAGCCCTCTCCCCGAGGGAGAGGGGACCGATTGGGGGAGATTGGAGATTTACGCCGACTTGAAATAACGCCTGTGAATCCATGATCGAAATAGCGTCTGTGAATCCATGATCGCCAAAACCTGGATCCATAATCGACTGGATCTTTCAGGTCGATGGATGGCACAAGACACCTCGGTCAGTCCCCTCTCCCTCCGGGAGAGGGTTAGGGTGAGGGGCTTTTGACTGTATCGCACTGTATACCCCGAAGCCTCAGACACACCCAACGCACAATCCCCCACCCCGCCGACACATCCCCGATACACCCCGACGCTGAAATACCCCGGTCGATTTCACTCAATTCACCGGAGCTGCACCATGACTACCACCCTTTCAAGCGCCGTCAAACACCTGCACCTGAACCTCGACCGCGCCGGCACGTGGCTCGCGCCTCTGACCCTGCGCCTGTTCATCGCCTGGGAATTCTTCGAGTCCGGGCTGGAGAAATTCAACGGGCAGAACTGGTTCGAAGACATCCAGGACAAATTCCCCTTCCCCTTCGATCGCCTCCCGGCAACGCTGAACTGGGAACTGTCGATGTGGGCCGAGCTGATCTGTGCGCTAGCGATCCTGGTCGGTGTCGGCACACGAATCTCGGCGATCTCGCTGATCGTGGTCACCGTCGTCGCCACCGCCGCGGTGCACTGGCCCGCCGACTGGTCGTCGCTGAGCGAGCTGGCGCAGGGTTATGCGATCACCAATAAAGGCTTTGGCAACTTCAAGTTGCCGGCGATTTACCTTGCGGCGCTGATACCACTGGTGTTCGCCGGCGCTGGCAAGTTGAGCATCGATGCGTGGCTGGCGCAGGTGTTCTGGCACCGCCACGCTCGCTGAGGCTCAATGCGCGCGATCAAGCCCGACGAGCAAGGCGCTGTCGCGACTGTAGATGTCCGGCGAATAGCGCACATGGCCAGCGCTGTCGACCTGTGCCGTCCAGTAAGTCATCAGGATCGGCACCGGCGCCGACAAGCGAAATTCGTGGGTGGTGCCGGTGGCCAGCAGGGTTTCGGTGCGGGCCTTTTCCGCCGGGGTCAGCAGCAGATCGCGCAGTTGCATCGGGTGCTCGACGCGCACGCAACCGGAGCTGAAGGCCCGCGGGCCTTTTTCGAACAGTGCCTTGCTCGGCGTGTCGTGCAGGTACACCGAGAACGGATTGGGGAAGCGGATGACCATTTGCCCCAACGGATTACGCGGCCCGGCGTCCTGACGCAGCATGATGTTGCCGGGGTTGTCCCAGTCGATATCCGCCGCCGCCAGCGGTTGACCGTTGGCGTCGAGCACTTGCAGGTTCTGGCGGCTGAGGAAGGTCTGGTCCTTGCGGATCTCCGGCAGTTTGTCCTCCTTCCAGATGGTCGGCGGCACGGTCCAGGTCGGATTCAGGGTCAGGCGCGTGACACGGGACTTCAGCAACGGGGTCTGGCGTTCCGCGCGACCCACCTGAGTACGCGTCTGCCACACCGGCACGCCGCCCTGATACAGCGTCAGCTCGGCAGCGGCAACGTTGACCAGCAGGCCATTGGGTTCCATGTCCTGGGACATCCAGCGGAAACGTTCGAGGTTGACCCGCAGTTGTTCACGGCGGGTCAGTGGAGTGATGTTGAGTTCGGCAATCGTCCCCGGTCCGACCACGCCATCAGCCTGGAGCGAATGGTTGGCCTGAAAACTCTTCACCGCGTCGACCAGAACGCCATCATACGCATTGCCGGGCGTAGCAATGATCTGAGTCAGATAGCCTTCGCTGTACAGACGCTGAGCCAGTTCCGGCACGCGTTTGTCTTCCATGTCCGGGCGCAGCAGCGGCCCGCTGCCCACCGATTGCCATTGCGGCAAGGCTTTGAGCCGTTGCGCCGCGTACAGCTGACGCAGATCCTGATATTGCGCCAGACGCGGCCGCGCCAGGTCGAACGCAGCGGGAATGTCATGCATGCCCGGTACGGCGATGGCCAACAATTCCGCCTGACGGTCGCGCGGGGTGGCGTCGGCATGCCACAGCGGTTCAAAGTGCGATTGCAGCAGGAGACCGTAGTGCAAATCCTGCAGGGCCTGGAGATAGTTGCGACTGATGTCGATGTCGGCACACAACTCGCCATCCTGCGGCGCCGTGGTCGCGACCGGATAGCGTTTTGGATTGAGACCATCATCGGCCAATAACTGTAATTGTGCCTGCAACATCGGCAATCGAGCAGATTCACTCGCCCACACCGGCATCCAGTCCTGCTGCTGGTAGAACGCCTGCAATTGCGTCAGCGCCGGGCCGTTGAGCTGTGCGGCAATCGCCGGGCACGACTGCGGCAGACTGATCATTACAGCCTGCAACGGACTTTGCGGCTCGACCGGCATCTCGGCCGGTGGCGTTGGCAATGTCTCCAGCGGCGGCAACGGCTCATCGGCACAAGCGACAAACGGCGCAGCGAGCAAACAAATGCTCAAGTAGCATGCGTACTTTTTGAACAACTGCTTTACTCCAATCCATGGCCGTCCAGATGATGGCCAACCTTACATCAGGTGCGCTTGAGAGTCAGGCTCGATCGACGGGCTTGCGGGTATTGACTGGGAGTCAGGAGCCAAAGTGCCAAATAAGTAGCAAGTGAGGACTCTTTATAAAATGTTGACGTTTTTGCGCCGACTTCTGTTGACTGCCACCGCTCTCGTCGTGACCAGTCCCGTTTTTGCCGCCGGCAAACCATCGCCGGTTCTCTTCACCAGCCTCGCGCACGCCGCGCCAGAACTCAATCCCCAAGCGCTGAAAGGTGCATTGAGCGCCATGCAATGCGCGGTCAACAACGGTGCGAAGCCGTCCCGCCACCTGGCGATCATCGACTATTCGCAACCGTCCACCGAACGCCGACTGTGGATCTTCGACCTCAGCAAAAAGAAACTGGTGCTGCGCGATCTGGTGGCCCACGGTTCCAACTCCGGGGAAAACTTCGCTACGCAGTTTTCCAATGTCGAAGGCAGCTACCAGTCCAGCCTCGGCCTGTTCCGCACTCAGGAAAGCTACAGCGGCACCCACGGTTATTCGCTGCGCATGGACGGTCTGGAGCCAGGCTTCAATGACATGGCCCGCGATCGCGCCATCGTCATTCACGCCGCCAGTTATGTGAATCCGTTGTGGAGCAAGAAACAGGGGCGCATCGGCCGCAGCCAGGGCTGCCCGGCGGTACGGCCACAGATTGCCAAACAGGTGATCGACCGGTTGAAGAATGGCCAGTTCATGTTTTCGTGGTACCCGGATCAGCGCTGGCTGAAGTCCTCGCCGTATCTGAACTGCCAGCCGCAGCAAGTGGCGAGCATTCTCAATACCCACGCGAGCTGAACGACCACCACAAATTCCCTGTAGGAGCTGCCGAAGGCTGCGATCTTTTGACTTTGACTTTTAGAAGCAAGATCAAAAGATCGCAGCTTTCGGCAGCTCCTACAGGGAGATTCGCAGTCACTTTCATTACAACTTTGTCATTCAGCTGTCGGTTTGCCGTGCGGATCGCTCGGTAGCCTGAAGTTGTCCCGGCGCCAATGCCGATCAACTTTGACCACTGAGTGACTGACCATGAAAAGCCTCCTGCTCGCCTTCACCGCCCTCCTCGCCACCGGCAGCGTGTTCGCCGCGAACCTGCCCGACACCGCCGTGATTCATGACAAATCCGGCTTCTACGTCCATCTGGATGTCGACAAAGTCCTGTCCAGCACCGATATTTCACAAGCGTGTGGCGTGGTCCCGGCGCAATTGAATTACCTCGACCATCAGGGCCGCGAACATGTGCTGGACTATCAGGTACAAGGCAGCGGCTGCATCAATGACCATTGAGACTGATCGATGAATATTCTGGTTGTCGAAGACGAACCCAAGGCGGGCAATTACTTGCTCAACGGTTTGCAGGAACTGGGTTACAGCGTCAGCCTCGCCCGCGACGGTGCCGACGGTCTGCACCTGGCGCTGGAACACAGTTTCGATGTGATCGTGCTCGATGTGATGATGCCGAAAATGGATGGCTGGGAAGTCCTGCGCCGGTTGCGCAAGGAAGCCGACACGCCGGTGCTGTTCCTCACCGCCCGCGATGACATCGCCGACCGCGTCAAAGGCCTGGAACTGGGTGCCGACGATTACCTGATCAAGCCGTTTTCCTTCGCCGAACTGGTGGCGCGCCTGCGCACCCTGACCCGGCGCGGGCCGATCCATGAAGACGAACAACTGCAAGTGGCCGACCTGCAGATCGACGTGCTCAAGCGCCGTGTGACGCGCGCCGGGGTGCGCATCACCCTGACCAATAAGGAGTTTGCGTTGTTGCAATTGTTCGCCACGCATACCGGGCAGGTGTTGGCGCGTTCGCTGATCGCCTCACGGGTGTGGGACATGAATTTCGACAGCGACACCAACGTCGTCGATGTCGCCGTGCGCCGCTTGCGGGCGAAAATCGATGACCCGTTCCAGCTCAAGCTGATCCACAGCGTGCGCGGCATCGGCTATCGCTTCGATACGCAGCCATGAGTGCCCATCGCCCGCATTCGCTGACCCTGCGTCTGGCGCTGGTGTTCGCCCTGCTCGCCTTCGCCTCCCTGGCCGGGCTTGGTGCCGCGCTGTACAACGAACTGGAGCAACAGTTGATCCGCCGTGATGACATCGCGCTGGTCAGTCGCGTCGATCAGTTGCGCAGCTTCCTCAACGACAGCAACACCCTGGAGCTGATCAAGAACAAACCGGCGCTGTTCCAGAACATGCTCGGCAACCGCGAAGCTCTGCTGACCATCGGCGCACCGGGGCAACCGCCGCTGCTGGTGGTCAACCCGGGCAATCTGAACACGCCGACGTTGCCGGCGGTGCCCATCGACCAGGCGATGACGCTGAAAGACGTGCAGCACCTGCCGAGTGTCGACGGTGTGCCGTTTTCGGCGGTGGCAGCGAGTATCGATTCCGGTGAGCTGGGCAATCTGCAAGTCACCACCGGGCGCCTGATGAGCGAGCGCACGGCGATGCTCGCCAATTACCGTTTGAGTGTTTATGGCCTCGCCTCGCTGGCGGCGCTGTTACTGGCGGTGGTGGGTTGTCTGCTGGTGTATCGCGGATTGTTGCCATTGCGGCGACTGGCGAAACACGCCCACGGTATCGGCGTCGGCAACCTCGGCGAACGCCTCGCCAGCAGCGGTGCGCCACGAGAATTGCAGCCGATGATCGAAGCGTTCAATGCCATGCTTGACCGCCTCGCCACGGGTTTTGCGCAATTGAGTCAGGTGTCCACCGATATGGCTCATGAACTGCGCACGCCGATCAATAACCTGCTCGGCGAAACCCAGGTCGCGCTGCAGCAGCACCGTAGCATCGAGGCCTATCAGCAGTTGCTCGCCTCCAACGTCGAAGAACTGGAACGCCTGACGCGGATGCTCGACAACATGCTGTTTCTGGCGCGCACCGATCCGGCCGGTGCCTTGAGTCAGCGCCAGGAGCTGGATGCGGCGGATGAGATGCAGCGCATTGCCGATTACTTTGAAGGATTGGCGGCTGATGTAGGGGTGAGTATCGAGGCCCGTGGCAGCGGTGTGATCTGGGCCGAGCCGATGCTATTAAGGCGCGCGCTAGCCAACCTGTGTGCCAATGCGATCAAGTACGGTGCGGCGGATTCGACGGTGCAGGTGGAAGCGATTGCCGAGGCGGACGGCAGCTACCTGCGGGTAAGCAACCACGGCACAACCATTGCCCCTGAACACTTGGCGCGGTTGTTCGAACGCTTCTACCGGGTCGACCAGTCACGCGAGCGCTCGGCGCAATCCAATGGCCTCGGCCTGTCGATTGTCGCGACCATCATGCAGTTGCATCAGGGCCGCTACAGCGTCAGCAATGTCGATGGCATCACCTGCTTCGAACTGTTCTTCCCCGCCCGGCAATCTCGGGACTGAACATCACCACTTTTCCCCTGTGGGAGCGAGCTTGCTCGCGAAAGCGGAGTGTCAGTCACCGGAGATGTTACCTCTGCCGGCCTCTTCGCGAGCAGGCTCACTCCCACACTTGATCTCGGTTCGGCCGAAGACCTACTGATCAACCCGATTCACTGTGGGAGCGAGCCTGCTCGCGAAAGCGGAGTGTCAGTCATTGGAGATGTTGGCTGTGCCGGCCTCTTCGCGAGCAGGCTCGCTCCCACACTTGATCTAGGTTCGGCTGAAGATCTACTGATTAACCCGATCCCCTGTGGGAGCGAGCCTGCTCGCGAATGCGGAGTGTCAGTCATTGGAGATGTTGGCTGTGCCGGCCTCTTCGCGAGCAGGCTCGCTCCTACAGTTGAATTGCGCTCGGCTGATGATCAACGCCATGAGCATCAACGCCACCGCAACGCCAAAAGTAATGTGCAGGCCGCTGGCAATGGCGGTTGCAGGGGCTTGCGTCGGATCCCCCGCCGCCAGCGCAAACACCGCGCCCATCACCGCTGCCCCGGTGATCAAGCCGAGGTTGCGCGCCAGCCCGAGCATCGCCGAGACCACACCGCGTTGATCCTGACGCACTCCGGCCATCAACCCGGTGTTGTTCGCCGCCTGAAACAGCGCATAGCCGATGGCAACCACTGCAATCGGCAGCAAATAGGCGGGCAACCCCAGACTCATCGGCAACAGTGCCAGCAAGCTGCAACCGCCGGCCATCCCGAGCAAAGCGCCCGGCACGATTCGTCGCGCACCGAAGCGATCCACCAAACGTCCCGCCGGTACCCCACTCATTGCGGACAACAACGGTCCGATCGATAACGCCACTCCGACCATTGTGCTGCTGAGACCCAAGCCCCGATGCAGGTAAAACGGTCCCACCACCAGCGTGGTCATCATCACGGTTGTCACCAGCAGGGTCAGCGCCAGGCTGCTGCTCAATCGCCGGTCAGCGAACAGTGACAAGCGAATCAGCGGCGCCTTGGCCTTCTTCTCGACCACGACGAACAACCCGAGTCCGCACAGGCTGGCCAGCAACAACGGCAACGTGAAACCTTCGAGCGTCATTGCCAGCGCATAGGCTGCCAGCGTGAAAACCAGCACCGCGCTGCCAGAATAATCGAACGCCATGCGCCGCCCTGCTGCCCGATCCGCCGGCAAATAGCGGTACACCAGCCACGCATTGAGCATGCCCAACGGCACGTTGAGCAGAAAAATTGCCTGCCAGCCGACATGCGTCATCAACAACCCACCCAGCGACGGCCCAAGACTGGTGCCCGTCGCCGACATCGTCGCCAGCAAGCCCATCGCACTGCCCGCCCGCGCCTTGGGTACCGCATCGGCCACCAACGCCACCGTCAAGGCAAACATGATCGCCGCGCCAACGCCTTGCACCGCCCGTGCGCCAATCAGCCAACCGAGTCCCGGAGCCAATGCGCAAGCCAACGAGGCGCTGGTGAAAATACCGATCCCGATCAACAGCAGTCTACGTCGACCGAAGCCATCGCCCAGACGTCCGACACTGACAATCAAAGTGGTGATTGCCAGCAGGTAAGCGAGCACGATCCATTGCACTTGCTGAAACGTCGCATCGAACGCCGTCGCCAGAATTGGCAACCCGGCGTTGGCGATGCTGGTGTCCAGCGATGGCATCAACATCGACAGGGCCAGACTGGTCAGCGCCCAGCGGGCGGGAGTGCTCAGGGGTTCTCGGGGCATGGACGGCTCGCAACGCAAAGGTGATGCGTCATAGCCTGAGCCTCGACAACACGCGGCGCAAGACGCAAGCTTTGCACTCAATACCTGCATGGAACGCCATGTCATGACTGCGCCGGACCTGAACCTGCTGATCACCCTCGACGTGTTATTGCGTGAAGGTAGCGTCGCCCGCGCCGCCAAATGCCTGCGCTTGAGCCCTTCGGCCATGAGCCGCGCCCTCGCCCGTCTGCGCGAAACCACTGGCGATCCGTTGCTGGTGCGCGCGGGTCGTGGCTTGGTACCGACGCCGCGCGCACTCGAATTGCGCGAGCGGGTCAGTCATCTAGTGCAGGAAGCCGAGGCGGTTTTACGCCCTGCCGAAGTGCTCGACCCCGGCCGCTTGCAACGCACCTTCACCCTGCGCAACACCGACGGCTTCGTCGAAACCTTTGCCGCCGCCCTGCTCGCGCGGATCGCCGAAGAAGCACCCGGCGTGCGTCTGCGCTTTGTGCAGAAAGCCGACAAGGACAGCACGCCGCTGCGAGAAGGTCGCGTCGATCTGGAAACCGGCGTGGTCGACGACAGCACCGACCCGACGCTGCACAGCCGCATCCTGTTTCAGGATCAATGGATCGGTGTGGTGCGTGAGGGGCATGCCTTGAGCACGGGGAAAATCACTAGCAAACGCTTCGCTGGCGGCGAGCACATTCTTATCTCACGGCGCGGACGCAGCAGCGGCCCGGTCGACGAAGCGTTACTCGCACTCGGCCTGACACGAGACATCGTCACTTCATTCGGTGGATTCTCGGCGGCGCTGACGCTGGTGCGCGAATCCGACCTGATCGCCACGGTACCGCAGCGGCACACCAGCAAACTGCGCACCGGTCTGCACAGCTTCGCCCTGCCCTTCGCGATGCCGGACATCAGTGTGTCGATGCTCTGGCACCCGCGCATGGATGCCGACCCGGCGCATCGCTGGTTGCGCGAATGTGTGCGGCAGGTCTGCGCTTAACGCGCGTCGCCACCAGCAGGTTTGTAGAAGAGGAATTTTTTCGTTTCAGCGGTTCTGCGGTATTCCTTGGCCCAGCTCGGATGCACATTGCGGTCGTGGAAATACAGCGCGCCGTTGGTGCGATCCTTGAGTTGGCGGTTCAGCGCTTTGCGAGCGATATCCTTGGCCAGCGTGTATTCGGCATCTTCCTTGACCTGATCCGGACGCCCGTCGCACCACCAGGAAAACTGGCAGCTCTTGGTTTCCGAGCCTTGTTTGACGACAGCGCATACCGTGTCGGGGAAGCCTTCGTGGCCGAGGCGATTCATCACCACACTGGCCACCGCTTCCATTTCCGGCGTGTCTTTGCCTTTGGCTTCCCAGTAGATACTACGCGCCAGGCAAGTGATCGGATCATCCAGCGGCGCCGCGCCGGCCGGGTCGACCGCCTGCACTTCGGTCGGGGTGATGGCTTCGGCTTTCGGTGCCGGTGCGGTACTGACTTTGTCCGCCGCTTTTTCTTCCAGCACTTGGGCTTTTTCTTCAGCCTTCGCTTTGATCGGGGCCTGATCGGTGGCCCATGCAGAGCCTGCCAACAGGGTGAATACGAGACAACCCGCCCAGCCTTTCAATCCCATGTCTGTTCTTCCGGCAGCGCCCGATACGGGCAAGGTGTTACGTCGGGGAGACACCCGGTTTCCGGGGCCTTCGGTGAGTGTAGACGGCAAATCCAGAGGCAAAGTTGCGCAGAAAAACCGCTGAATGAAGAAAAAAGACATTGCACTCACCGGGGGCGTTTCGCGCATCATGGGCGCATTCAGCTCAAGGGAGATTTCCATGCGCTTCATGCCATCCGTTTTGCGTCTTGCCGCGTTGTCCGTGGGCGTAGTGTTTGCCATCCCGGCGCTGGCCAGCGATGAGTCGCAATTGATCGAGTCGATCAACAGCTATCGCAGCCAGCCGCAGCGTTGCGGCAGTCAGGCGTCGAATGAACTGCCGCCGCTGTCGGCCGATCCGCGTCTGAGATTACGCGCCACCGGTGCTGTCGATCTGCAACAAGCCATGGCCAGCGCCAGTTATCCGATGGTCAATGTGCAGGCGATCACGCTCAACGGCCCGCGTGATGCGGCATCGGCGATGAAAGCGATTCAGGAAAGTTTCTGTCAGGTGGTGCTGGATCCGCAGTTCGTCGATGTCGGTGTCAGCCGCGATGACCGTGACTGGCGCATCGTATTGGCACGGCCGCTGCTGTCGGCCAAGCTCGGTGATGCACAAAGTGAAGGGCAGAAATTGCTCAGTGAACTCAACGTCGCCCGCAGTCAGGCCCGTCAGTGTGGCGGTCAGGCGTTCGCCGCTGCCGCACCGCTGGCCTGGAACGCGACGCTGGGCACGATCGCCCAGGATCACAGCCGCGACATGGCCAACAACAATTACCTCGACCACAAGGACCGCGACGGCCGCACCCCGGGCGATCGCGCAGAACTCGCCGGTTACAGCGGCCAACTGGTCGGCGAAAACATCGCCGCTGGCCAGGACACCGTGCACAAAGTCGTCGAAGGCTGGCTCGCCAGCCCCGGCCACTGCGCCAACCTGATGAACCCGCAATACCAGGAACTCGGCGCCGCCTACGCGACCGACCCGAAAAGCAGCGCCGGGATCTACTGGACCGCGATGTTCGGCGCGCAGTAAACCCAATCGCAAAAACACCACAATACCTGTGGGAGCGAGCTTGCTCGCGAAGAGGCCATTACCTTCAACATCAATGTTGTCTGACCCACCGCCATCGCGAGCAAGCTCGCTCCCACAGGGGATTGAGTTGATCAGTAAATCTTCGGCCGAACCGCGATCAAATGTGGGAGCGAGCCTGCTCGCGAAGAGGCCGTTACCTTCAACATCAACGTTGTCTGACCTGCCGCCTTCGCGAGCAGGCTCGCTCCCACAGGGGATTGGGTTGATCAGTAGATCTTCGGCCGAACCGAGATCAAATGTGGGAGCGAGCCTGCTCGCGAAGAGGCCGTTACATTCAACATCAACATTGTCTGACATGACGCCTTCGCGAGCAGGCTCGCTCCCACAGTGTTCGGCGGTGTTTACATATTCTCCAACCACCACAAATCCCTGTAGGAGTGAGCCTGCTCGCGATGGGGCCAGTACATTCAACATCAATGTTGTCTGACCTGACGCCATCGCGAGCAGGCGAAGGCCTACAGGGGGTAGTCAGTGACCTCAAGATCGGCGGCAATAAAAAACCGGAGCCAGGCTCCGGTTTTTTTGGGGTCAGTGGGTTCTCATCCCCGCGGCATACATCGCCAGTTTCAGCACACTGGCGACAACCGCCAGCGACACCACACTGCCCAGCCAGATCAACAACAGCCAGCCCAGACGCTTGTACCAGCGGCTGGATTTCACTTCTCGCGAATCAATGGTAGCCATCGCCAATCCTCACTTTGCCGCGGAATACGTAGTAGCTCCAGAAGGTGTACATCAGGATCACCGGCAGGATGAACAGTGCGCCGATCAGCGCGAACAACTGGCTCGACGGTGGTGACGCGGCGGCCCAGATGCTTACCGACGGCGGGATGATGTTCGGCCAGATGCTCAGCGCCAGGCCGATGTAACCGAGCAGCATCAGCACCAGGGTGAACACGAACGGCCAGTGCGTATGCCGCTGACGCAACGTGCGCAGCAGCCCGAACAGCGCCAGCAACGCCAACACCACCAACCCGGCGAACACCTGCAGATGCCCGTGCGTCGACCAACGCACTGCCAGCTCGGGATGCAGTTGCAGGGTCCACACGCCAATCACCAGCACCATCGCCATCAACAGCAAGGCCAGCGGCCGGGTGAACAGACGCATCCGCGACTCAAGCATGCCTTCGGTCTTGACCAGCAACCACGTGCTGCCAAGCAACGCGTATGCAATCACCAGACCCACGCCACACACCAGCGGAAACGGCGCCAACCAGTCCAGACCGCCACCGGCAAACTGCCGATCGACCACCGGAATCCCGGACACATACGCGCCGATCACCACGCCTTGGAAGAACGTCGCCAGCAGCGAACCACCGATAAACGCCTTGTCCCACCAATGGCGTTTTTGCGGCGACGACTTGAAGCGAAACTCGAACGCCACGCCGCGGAAAATCAAACCGCAAAGCATGAAGATCAGCGGCAGATACAACGCCTCGAGAATCACCCCGTACGCCAGCGGAAACGCGCCATACAACGCCGCGCCACCGAGCACCAGCCACGTCTCGTTACCGTCCCAGACCGGGGCGACGGTGTTCATCATCACATCGCGTTCCTGCTCGTCCGGAATCAGCGGAAACAGAATCCCCAGGCCCAGATCGAAGCCGTCCATGATCACATACATCATCACCCCGAAGGCGATGATCACTCCCCAGATCAACGAGAGATCGATACCTTGAATACCCATGACTCAATGCTCCTTCATAGGGGCGATAGCCGCCGAAATCGGTCGACGCGGCGTCTGCAATTCATCGCCCGCAGGCGGATGTTCGTGGTGCGGCTGCGGGCCTTTTTTCACCAGTTTCATCATGTAGCCGATGCCCACGCTGAACACGGTGAAATAGATCACCACGAACAGCGCCAGCGACGTGCTCATCTGCGCCACCGAGTGATGCGACGCCGCGTCATGGGTGCGCAACAAACCATAAACCACCCACGGCTGACGCCCGACTTCCGTGGTAATCCAACCGGCCAGCAGCGCAATCAAGCCGCTCGGCCCCATCAGCAACACCAGACGCTGGAAGCCGCGATGCTGATAAAGCTTGCCGCCCCGGCGCAACGCCAGCCCCAGCAAACCGACGAGGATCATCAACATCCCCAACCCGGCCATGACGCGGAAGCTCCAGAAAATCACGGTCGAATTCGGCCGGTCTTCTTTAGGGAAGCTCTTCAGCGCCGGGATCTGCTTGTCGAGGCTGTGAGTGAGGATCAGGCTGCCGAGATAGGGAATCTCCAGCGCATACTTGGTCTTCTCCGCGTCCATGTCCGGGATGCCGAACAGCACCAGCGGCGTCGGGCCGTTGTCGGCGTTCTCCCAGTGGCCTTCGATGGCGGCGATTTTTGCCGGTTGATGTTCCAGCGTGTTCAAGCCATGGGCGTCACCGACCACCGCTTGAATCGGCGCAACGATCAGGGCCATCCACAACGCCATGGAAAACATCTTGCGCACCGGCGCCGTGTTATTGCCGCGCAGCAAATGCCAGGCAGCCGACGCACCGACGAAGAACGACGTCGCCACAAAAGCGGCAATCGCCATGTGCGCCAAACGGAACGGGAATGACGGGTTGAACACGATCGCCAGCCAGTCCAGCGGCATCACTCGCCCGTCAACGATTTCGAAGCCCTGCGGCGTCTGCATCCAGCTGTTGGACGCGAGAATCCAGAAGGTCGAAATCAACGTACCGATCGCGACCATCACCGTGGCGAAGAAGTGCAGGCCACGGCCAACCCGGTTCCAGCCGAACAGCATGACCCCGAGGAACCCGGCCTCAAGGAAGAACGCGGTCAGCACTTCATAGGTCAGCAACGGCCCGGTGATGCTCCCGGCAAAATCCGAGAAGCCGCTCCAGTTGGTGCCGAACTGATACGCCATGACCAGTCCCGAAACCACGCCCATGCCAAAATTGACCGCGAAAATCTTCGACCAGAAATGGTAGAGATCGCGGTACGTGTCGTTGCGGGTTTTCAGCCAAAGGCCTTCGAGTACCGCGAGGAAACTCGCCAGGCCGATGGTGATCGCCGGGAAAATAATGTGGAACGAAACCGTAAACGCGAATTGAATGCGCGCCAGGTCCAGTGCCTCCAGATTGAACATGATGATGTCCTCATCCAGGCTGAAAAGCGGCAGCACAAACCCGGGCCACCGCCAGGCGCGAACGCCTGCAGCCAGTCAAATTGCTATGGTTTTTATAGGTTGCGGATTACGCCACCGACGACGGAATCAGGTTGCTGACCTTCGCGGCTTCGAGGCGGATCGCCACGAATTTGGAAGTCGGCGTGTAGGTTCGGTCGCCGTAACTTTCCAGCGGCACCAGCGGATTGGTTTCCGGGTAGTACGCCGCTGCCTGCCCTGCCGGAATGTCGTAGGCGATCAAAGTAAAACCGCTGACCCGACGTTCACGTTCGTCGTCCCACAGCGCTACCAGATCAACCTTCTGCCCCGGCTCGAAACCCAGGCGCTGGATGTCCTGCTCGTTGGCGAAGATCACATCGCGCATGCCGTAAACACCGCGATAACGGTCATCGAGGCCATACAGCGTGGTGTTGTACTGATCGTGGGAACGCATGGTTTGCAGAATCAGATGCGGTTTCACCGGGAGATTGCGCACACCTTCGCTGATCAAGTGCTCGGGCAGCACGCACGGGGTGAACTGGGCCTTGCCGCTGGCGGTGTTCCAGACCCGATCCGAAGCGTCGTTACCGAGGTGGAAGCCACCCGGAATCAGCAGTTTTTCATTGAAGTTTTCGAAGCCCGGAATCACATCGGCAATCAGGTTGCGGATGCGCCCGTAGTCCCCCACCACCCACTCCCAATCGATCGGATGCTTGCCCAACGTCGCGGCGGCGATCCCGGCAATGATCGCCGGCTCGGATTTCAACTGCGCCGACTTCGGCTTCAACTGACCGAACGACAAATGCACCATGCTGAACGTGTCTTCGACGGTTACGCCTTGCGGGCCTTCAGCCTGGATATCGATGTCGGTACGCCCGAGGCACGGCAGAATCAGCGCGTCGCGACCGGTGACCAAATGGCTGCGGTTGAGCTTGGTCGCGATATGCACGGTCAGATCGAGTTTGCGCATCGCGGCGTGGGTGCGCGGGGTGTCCGGCGTGGCTTGGGCAAAGTTGCCGCCCAGACCGATGAACACCTTGGCTTCGCCACGTTCCATGGCGCCGATCGCCATCACCGTGTTGTGCCCGTGCATGCGCGGCACGTCGAAGTTGAAGCGTTTTTCCAGCGCGTCCATCAAGTCTTTCGGCGCCAGCTCGTTGATGCCCATGGTGCGGTCGCCCTGCACGTTACTGTGGCCGCGCACCGGCGACAGCCCCGCGCCCGGACGGCCGACGTTGCCGCGCAGCAGTTGCAGGTTGATGACTTCCTGCAGGGTCGCCACCGAGTGCACGTGTTGGGTCAGGCCCATGGCCCAGCACATGATCACGCTTTTGGCGCGGCCATACATGCGCGCGGCCAGTTCGATGTCATGCAACGGCACGCCGGACTGCTCGAGAATGTGCTCCCAACTTGTCGCCTCGACTTCAGCCAGATAGCTGTCGAGCCCTGTGGTGTGCTCGGCAATGAACGCATGATCGAACACCGGTTCGCCGCCCGTTGCCTGCGCTTCGCGTTCCCACTGCAGGAGGAATTTGACCATGCCGCGAATCATTGCCATGTCACCACCCAGCGCCGGGCGGAAGTACGCAGTGTTGGTCGCTTCCCAGCCGTTGCTGAGCATTTCCAGCGGGTTCTGCGGGTTCTGGAAACGCTCCAGGCCACGCTCTTTCAGCGGATTGATGCACACCACTTGGGCGCCACGTTTCACCGCTTCACGCAGCGGTTCGAGCATGCGCGGGTGGTTGGTGCCGGGGTTCTGGCCGATGACGAAAATCGCGTCGGCGTGATGCAGATCTTCGTAAACGACAGTGCCTTTACCGACGCCGAGGGTCTCGATCATGCTCACCGCACTGGCTTCATGGCACATGTTCGAGCAGTCGGGGAAGTTGTTGGTGCCGAACGCGCGGACGAACAATTGATAGAGAAACGCCGCTTCATTGCTCGCACGGCCGGAGGTGTAGAACTCGGCCTCGTGCGGCGATTTGAGGTTTTTCAGGTGATCAGCGATCAGCGCGAACGCATCTTCCCAGCTGATTTCCACATAGCGGTCGACCCGCGCGTCATAGCGCATCGGGTGGGTCAGACGGCCCTGATACTCCAGCCAGTAGTCGCTCTGCTCGGCCAGGCTCGACACTGTGTACTTGTTGAAGAACGCCGGGTCGACCAAGCGCCCGGTCGCTTCCCAGTTCACCGCTTTCGCGCCGTTCTCGCAGAACTTCAACATGCTCGCGCCCGGCGCTTCGCCCCAGGCGCAACCCGGGCAGTCGAAGCCGCCGTTCTGGTTGGTCTTGAGCATGGCCCGAATGTTTTTCAGGGCGTTTTCACTGCCCAGCCAGCTCTTGGTCAGGCTGATGACAGCGCCCCAACCGGCAGCGGCGCCTTTGTAGGGTTTGTAACGGTCGACTTGTGACATGGGACTCTCCATGACGATGCACACAGGCATGAACCTGATTCGGTTAAACAGCGACGGCCGACTTTCAAGGTTGCAAAGTGGTCGTTGGGTTTGCCGGGGCAAGGATATGAACCGTTACAAAACATTGTCTAATCGCTATTAATGACTGCCTTATCGAAAGCATCTATCACGGATTAAAACCCTTTACTTACAGGGCCTTGCGAAACTAACGAAGCAACTTTTTGCGCAAAATAACTCATCATCGACGGAATCAATCAGCTGTTCATTAACAGTGATTGGACGGCACTTGAAGTTAGCCATAACCTGCGCTGACCAAACTCCTTCAACCGGGGTTTTCATTCCTGCGAGGCTGTCATGTCAGAGCGTGTCTTGATCGATGGTTACAACCGCCGCGTCGACTATCTGCGCATGTCGGTGACCGACCGCTGCGACTTCCGCTGCGTCTATTGCATGGCCGAAGACATGCAGTTTCTGCCACGGCAAAAAATCCTCACGCTGGAAGAGATCTATCAACTGGCACAGAGCTTTGTGGCGCTCGGCACGCGCAAGATTCGCCTCACCGGGGGCGAGCCGCTGATCCGTCCGGGCGTGGTCAAGTTGTGCGAGCAGATCGCCGCCCTGCCCGGGCTACGCGAACTGTGCATGACCACCAACGGCTCACAACTGGGCAAACTCGCCGCGCCGCTGTTCGACGCCGGGGTCAAACGCCTGAACATCAGCCTCGACAGCCTCGATCCGCAGCGCTTCAAACAAATGACCCGCACCGGCGATCTGGCGCAAGTGATCAAAGGCATCGATGCCGCGCGCAAGGCCGGTTTTACTCGCACTAAACTCAACGTCGTGGTGATGCAGGGCCGTAATGATCAAGAGATCAATGATCTGGTCAGCTTCGCCATTGATCGTCAGCTCGACGTCTCTTTCATCGAAGAGATGCCGCTGGGGATCATCAGTGAACACAGCCGCGCCGAGTCGTTTTTCTCCAGCGCGCAAGTGCGGGAAAAGATTGCCGAACGCTACACCTTGATCGACTCGGCGGAATCGACGCAAGGCCCGTCGCGCTACTGGCGGCTGGCCGAGGCGCCGGAGATTCGCCTGGGGTTTATCTCGCCGCACAGCCACAACTTTTGTGGCACCTGCAACCGCGTGCGGCTCACCGTCGAAGGGCGCCTGCTACTGTGTCTGGGTAACGAGCATTCGGTGGATCTGAAAGCGGTGCTGCGTGCGCATCCGGGGCAACCGCAGCGGCTGGAGAAAGCTATCGTCGAGGCGATGAAACTCAAGCCGTATCGACATAATTTCGAAGTGAACGATGATGTTCAGGTCGTGCGCTTCATGAACATGACCGGCGGCTGATCCCGCCAGTTTCATCGGTTATCGGAACCGCACAGCATGATCATCAGACCCAAGGTCAACCAGTTCGCCATTCTCTTCACCCTCAAGGGTTCGATTGCCAAGCGCATCGCCCTGCGCACGTTGATGGTCACCCTGCTGGCTTCGGCCATCGTGCTGGTGGAAATCCTTCATCCGAGCAACTTCACCAAGGTCAACGCCACGCCGTTTACGTTGTTGGGTTTGTCGCTGTCGATCTTCATGAATTTTCGCAACAACGCCTGTTATGACCGTTGGTATGAAGCGCGCAAGGCTTGGGGCGAAGTGATCGTGCACATTCGCTCGGTGATTCGCGAAACCCATGTGATTCGCGAGTCCGCCGAGCGTAAACCGTTGCTGCTCAATCTTTGTGGTTTTGCTCATGCGTTGAACGCGCGGTTGCGTAAAGAAAGCGAGGCCGATGCGAGCAGCCAATGGATCACGCCGAAACCTGATCCAGATACGCCGGATTACAGCGGGCGCATTCTGCAAACGATCGGCCAGCAGTGTTCCGATCTGCATCAGAGCGGTGAGCTGACTGAGTGGCGCTACATGTTGCTGGCCAATCACCTGACCAGCCTGACCCAGGCGCAAGCCGTGTGCGAACGGATCAAAACCACGCCCCTGCCGTTTCCTTACACACTGCTGTTGCACCGGACGATTTATCTGTTCTGCATCCTGTTGCCGTTTGCCATGGCAGAGCCGCTGGGCTGGCTGACGCCGCTGTTCACGGCGATTGTCAGCTACACGTTCTTTGGCCTGGATGCGATTGCCGATGAGCTGGAAGACCCGTTCGGCCGCGACGAAAACGACCTGCCGACCGATGCGCTGGTGCGCACCATCGAGCGCGACATCCTCGCCGAACTGGGCGCCGAAGTGCCGCCGGCGCTGAAGCCGGTGGACTATGTGCTGAGCTGATCCGTAGCTCTCCAGACACCCCGAAACCCTGTGGGAGCGAGCCTGCTCGCGAAGGGGCCCTGTCAGCCAACATCGATGTTGACTGACACTCCGCATTCGCGAGCAGGCTCGCTCCCACAGGGTTCGCGTACACCGCGGATATTGATGACCACCACAAAACCACTGTAGGAGTGAGCCTGCTCGCGATGGCGGCGGCCCAGTCAACATCTTCGTCGACTGACCCTCCGTCATCGCGAGCAGGCTCACTCCTACAGGTTTTGCATTCACACCCGGATATTGATGAGCGCCAAATCCATTGTGGGAGCGAGCCTGCTCGCGAAGGGGCCCTATCAGCCAAAATCAATGTTGACTGACACTTCGCCTTCGCGAGCAGGCTCGTTCCCACTGTTTGATTGGTGTTGAGGTCAGAACAGTTCGTTGAACGGAATAAAGCGCAGCGGGTCGCCGAGGTTGTGCGTGCTGTGCTCGGGGATTTCCACCAGGCCATCGGCCCAGGTGGCGCCGAGCAGGACGCCGGAGCTTTGATTGGGATAAAGCACTGCGTGCCCTGCTTCCAGCTTCACCCGCAGGTATTCACGACGGCTGCCCGCCTTGTGCCAATCGAAACCCGCGTTGACCGTAAAACTCAATGGCATGACATCTTCCACACCTTGAATGCGCAGCAAATACGGCCGCGCCAACAATCCGAACGTCACCAGCGCCGACGTCGGATTGCCCGGCAAACCAATCACCGGCACCGTGCCGAAATGGCCCACGGTCAGCGGTTTGCCAGGCTTGATCGCCAGTTTCCACAACAACGGTTTACCGCTGTCACGCAGCACTTGCCCGAGGCAATCGGCATCACCGGCAGATACGCCACCCGTGGTCAGAATCAGATCAGCGCTCACTTGCAGCTGCTCAAGCTTAAGCCGCGTCTGCGCTGGTCGATCCGGGAGGATCCCGGCGTCGATCACTTCGCAGCCCAACTCCCGCAACCAGTGGCCGAGCAACACGCGGTTGCTGTTGTAAATGCTGCCGGGACGCAACGGCTGGCCCGGCTCGACCAATTCGTCACCGGTCGACAGCAGCGCCACCCGCGGGCGACGCACCACGTGCAGTTGCGCCAGCCCTTGCCCGGCGGCGACTGCCAGTTCGAACGGTCCAAGGCGTTTGCCGGCGCGCAGCAGGATGTCGCCGACGCGATTTTCCTGACCTTGCGCGCGGATGTTCTGCCCCGCCTTCAGCGGCTGCAAGAAGCGCACGCGACCGTCCTCCAGCACTTCGACGTTCTCCTGCATCTCGACGCAGGTGGCGCCGGGCGGCAGCGGTGCGCCGGTAAAGATCCGTGCGCAGGTGCCGGGCAGCAACGTGTCCGGTGCCTGCCCGGCGTAAACCTTTTGCGAGACCTTCAACGGCTGTCGGTGCAGATCGGCGAGATTGAGCGCGTAACCGTCCATGGCGCTGTTCGGCCACGGCGGCAAGTCGAGTGTCGCCACCAGATCACTGGCCAACACCCGTCCACGCGCATCGTCGAGCGCCAGCAGTTCGCTGTCGGCCAGACGTTGCTCATTGGCCATGCCGAGCAACTGGTCGAGGGCATCCTCGACCGGCATCAGCGGTGTCTTGCTCATCCGCGTGGCCCGCAGGCTTGCGCGGCTTTCAGGTGCGGGACGAAGTTGCACGGGCGATGACGGTTATCGAGTTGCTCGGCAAGAATGCCTTCCCACGCCGTGCGGCAAGCGCCAGTCGAACCCGGCAGGCAGCACACCAGCGTGCCGTTCGACAACCCGGCCAGCGCGCGGCTTTGCACGGTGGACGTACCGATATCCAAAATCGAAATCGCCCGGAACAACTCGCCGAAGCCGTCAATCTGCTTATCAAACAAGCAAGCCACCGCTTCCGGCGTGCTGTCGCGACCGGTGAAACCCGTGCCGCCAGTGATCAGCACCACCTGAATGCCTTCGTCGGCGATCCAGTTCGCTACCTGAGCGCGGATCTTGTACAGATCGTCCTTCAGCAAGTTGCGCTCGCTCAGCGTATGACCAGCCTCCAGCAACCGACTGACCAGCAACTGGCCGGACGTATCGCTGGCGTAATCGCGCGTATCGCTGACCGTCAGCACGGCAATATTCAGGGGGACAAACAGGGCATCGGCTTTGGCGCTCATGGCAGTTCTCCGGCAGCAGTCAATCAACATTGCCGAGCAGCCTAAGTGCCACTTATCAGTACTGTCTAATCACTCTGGCCAACCACATTATCGACCCGCTCTATCGGTGCTTTTCACCTCGCCAGACGCCAGCAGAATCGGGCCTGATAGAGCTGATCGATTGGCCCTTAAACAGTTCCGATTGGACGAATATCCGTCCAGATGAGATCGTCGCACCCTGCACTTTTCGTGCGCCTTGCGCATCTGCGTCAATACTCAATCAAAAATTTCCCATCGAGCAGGTGCCATCGTGGACATCAAACAACTCAAGTTCCTGATCGCGCTGGACGAAACCCGACACTTCGGCCAGGCCGCCGCACGCTGCCACATCACCCAGCCGACGCTGTCGATGCGCCTGCGCAATCTCGAAGACGAGCTGGATCTGGTGCTGGTCAACCGTGGCCAGCGCTTTGAAGGTTTCACCCAGGCTGGCGAGCGTGTGCTGGCCTGGGCGCGCACCTTGCTGGCAGCTCACGACGGTCTGTTCGCCGAAGCGGCGGCGTGTCGCGGGCAACTGGTCGGTAGTTTGCGTCTGGGTCTGGTGCCGCTAAGCAGCTTCAACCCGGTCAATTACATTCAGGGTTTGTCCGCCACTTATCCGGAGTTGAAATTCAGCCTGTCGTCGCTCAGCTCCGACGAGATCATCGCCGGTCTGGGCAACAACCAACTGGACTTGGGCGTGTGCTACCTCGATCACGTCAACCCGAACTATTTCGAGTTTTTCGAGATTGGTGAAACCCGTGTCGGCCTGCTCTACGACAACCGCCACTTTCATTTCGAAGGCTCGGAAATGAGCTGGGAAGACGCCGCCGAGCTACCGCTGGGGATGATCACCGCCGGCATGCATTACCGTAAATCCATCGATTTGAGCTTCCGCAGCCGTGGCCTCAGCCCGCAGCCGATCATGGAAAGCGATTCGACCTATCAGCTGTTGCAGGCGATTCACCAAGGCTTCTGCTGCGCGATCATGCCGCTGGACAGTGGCCTGGAAGAGCCGATCGAGCACCTGTCGTTCATGCAATTGCCGGATGCCAGCGTGCTCGCGCCATTGGGGCTGGTGATGCGCAAGACCGAACCGCGGTCGGCGATTGCCGAGAAGTGTTTTGCCGAGGCGCGGAAGTTGTTTGGGGTAGAAGTTCCCGCTGAATAATTGATGTTGGATGTCAGACCGCCTTCGCGAGCAAGCTCGCTCCCACAATTGAAATGCATTCCCCTGTGGGAGCGAGCTTGCTCGCGAAGAGGCCCGAACAGTCGATACAAATCCTGATTGATCGACCAAAACAATCACCACATCGGAACAAGCGATTGGACGCATTTTTAACGCCCCCGTAGCCTGAACACTCTTCAGCGCCTCGGGACTTTCAAGATGCTCTGCCAAGTCGAAACCATCACAGAATCCACCAGCGAACCCAACGCTCCCGCCCCGCAACCGGCGCAGGTGGCGTTTCGCGAATACCTGCCCGACGCCGCCATCTCCCACGCCGCGCTGGCCGCGGAAATCGCCCTCGCCATCACCTACAACGGCCTGAGCCAGGCAGTGATGATGGTCTCGCCCGGCAACCTCGAAGACTTCATCCGTGGCTTCAGCCTGAGCAACGCGATCATCGACAGCGTCGACGAGATCTACGATATCCGCCTCACGCATTTCGATCAGGCCTGTCAGGCCGATGTGCAGATTTCCAGCCGGGCGTTCTGGGCCTTGAAGGATCATCGTCGGCAAATGACCGGCACCAGCGGCTGCGGTATCTGCGGCGTCGAAGCGCTGGAGCAGGCGCTGCCGCAACTGCAAATTCTGCAACCGTCGGCACTGCCGCCAGCAGAGCATTTCGACGGCATTCGCCAACGCATCGAACAGTCCCAGCAACTGGCGCGCAGCAGCGGCGCCCTGCACGCCGCGCTGTACTTCGGCGCCGACGGTGAAGCGCTGCTGTGCCGCGAAGACATCGGCCGCCACAACGCCCTCGACAAGCTGATCGGCGCGATGCAGATCGACGCCATCGATGCGGCTGAAGGCTTCGTCGTGGTCACCAGCCGTTGCAGCCTCGAACTGATCCACAAAGCCGTGCGCGCACGCCTCGGCACCCTCGTCAGTCTGTCCGCGCCTACCGCGTTGACCGTGCGTTGGGCGCTCAAGCATCGACTCAATCTGATCCATGTGCCGCACCGCAACGCCCCACGAATTTACAGCCCGATCCAGGAGATTTCCGCATGAGCCACACCCTCACCCACCTCGACGATCAGGGCCGCGCCAACATGGTCGACGTCAGCGACAAAGCTGCGACCCGCCGCGAAGCCAGTGCGCAAGCCTGGGTGCAGATGCGCCCGCAAACCCTGCAGATGATTCAGGCCAACGGTCATCCGAAAGGTGATGTCTTCGCGGTGGCGCGGATCGCCGGCATCCAGGCCGCCAAACGTACCCACGAGCTGATCCCGCTGTGTCATGCGTTGCTGCTCAGTTCGATTCACGTCGAACTCACGGCCTGCGAACCGGATCGCGTGCAGATCACCAGCACTTGCCGGCTCACCGGCCAGACCGGCGTCGAACTCGAAGCGTTGACCGCCGCCAGCGTTGCTGCGCTGACCATTTACGACATGTGCAAAGCGGTGGACCGGGCGATGGTTATTGGCGATATCCGTCTGCTCAGCAAACAGGGCGGACGCTCGGGGCACTTTCAATGGGAGGACGCGCAATGATCCTGATCAACTACTTCGCCAGCTACCGTGACCGGTTGAATCTGGGCGGTGAAAAGATTCCGCTGACTGAGGTTTTGGGCAGCGTGGAAGACGTGCGGCAAATGCTCATGCAGCGCGGCGATCTGTGGCGTGAAGTGCTCGGCGCCGGCAACCTGATGTGCGCGGTGAATCAGGAGCTGTGTCAGCCGAGTCAGGTGATTGAGGATTTTGATGAAATCGCGTTTTTTCCGCCTGTGACCGGGGGTTGATCGATGGCTATTCGAGTCCAGCACAAAAGCTTTGATGTCGGCGAACTGACTGCTGATCTGCACGCGCGCAATCCACGGGTGGGCGCGGTGGTGAATTTCATTGGTTATGTGCGTGATCTGAATATTGGTCAGAGTGTGAGTGAACTGTTTCTTGAGCACTATCCGGGCATGACCGAAAAAGCCCTCGAGCAGATCGCCGAGGAGGCCCGCGAGCGCTGGCCGCTGTTGGGGGTGGAGATTGTGCATCGGGTCGGCGCGTTGGCGGTGAGTGAGCCGATCGTGTTTGTCGGGGTCAGCAGCAAGCATCGGCACATGGCGTTCGAGGCCTGCGCGTTCATCATGGACGTGCTCAAGACCCGCGCGCCGTTCTGGAAGCGTGAGACCACGGCGCAGGGTGCGCATTGGGTCGAGGCGCGGGAGAGTGATCAAAATGCGGCGTTGCGCTGGAGTCTGGCGCATGCCTGAAAAGCAAAAGCCCCTCACCCTAGCCCTCTCCCCGAGGGAGAGGGGACTGATTGGGGGATATTGCAGAAGTACGCCGACGTGAAGGAGTTGTGGTGAATCCATAATCGATGGGATCTTTCCGGTCATGGAGAACGGCAGACACCTCGATCAGCCCCTTCGGGTGACCATCAAATCCATAATCGACTCAATCCTTCAGGTCGATGGATAACGCAAGACAACTCGGTCGGCCCCCTCTCCCTCTGGGAGAGGGCTGGGGTGAGGGTTGAAAGTCTGATTAGATAGCCACTCCGCCAGTATTCAGCCCGGAGTCTCGCTTGAGCACAGCGCCGAACAACCTGCCCCGCCCCGATCCCGTCACCCTGCGCCAGGCCTGGCGCTTCTGGCTGAAACTCGGCTGCATCGGTTTCGGCGGGCCGGCCGGGCAGATCGCGATCATGCATCAGGAGCTGGTCGAGCGCCGGCGCTGGATCTCTGAAAAGCGTTTTCTGCACGCGCTCAACTACTGCATGTTGCTGCCCGGCCCCGAAGCTCAGCAATTGGCGACTTACATCGGCTGGCTGCTGCATCGCACTTGGGGCGGTGTCATCGCCGGTGCGCTGTTTGTGTTGCCGTCGTTGTTCATTCTGATTGGCTTGTCGTGGCTGTACGTCGCTTTCGGTGATGTACCTGCGGTGGCCGGGGTGTTTTACGGGATCAAACCGGCGATCACCGCGATAGTGCTGCACGCCGCGCATCGCATCGGCTCGCGTGCTTTGAAGAATGCTTGGCTGTGGGCGATTGCCGGGGCGTCGTTCGTGGCGATTTTCGCCTTCAACGTGCCCTTCCCTTTGATTGTTCTCGGGGCCGCGCTGATCGGCTACCTGGGTGGACGTTTCGCCCCGCAGCGGTTCAGCAACGGTGGTGCGCGCAACAGCGAAAAATCCTTCGGTCCGGCGTTGATCGACGACGATACGCCGGCGCCGGAACACGCCCGTTTCAGCCTGCCGAAGCTGCTGCGCCTGGGGTTGATCGGCGCAGTGCTCTGGTGTTTACCGATGGCGTTGTTGACAGCATTGTTCGGCTGGGACGGCACCTTCACGCAAATGGCCTGGTTCTTCACCAAAGCCGCGCTGCTTACCTTTGGTGGCGCTTACGCGGTGCTGCCTTACGTCTATCAGGGCGCCGTCGGGCATTACGCCTGGTTGACGCCAACACAGATGATCGACGGCCTCGCCCTCGGCGAAACCACCCCCGGCCCGCTGATCATGGTGGTGGCGTTTGTCGGTTTCGTCGGTGCCTACATGCAACCGACGTTCGGCCCCGAACATGCGTTTACCGCCGGCGCGCTGGCAGCAACCCTGGTGACCTGGTTCACCTTCCTGCCCTCGTTTCTGTTCATTCTGGCCGGCGGGCCATTGGTGGAATCGACGCACAACGAACTGAAGTTCACCGCACCGCTGACGGCAATCACCGCTGCCGTGGTCGGGGTGATTGTGAATCTGGCGTGTTTTTTCGCCTATCACGTAATGTGGCCGAACGGTTTTACCGGGGCGCTGGATCTGTTTTCGCTGATGTTGGCGGTTGCAGCGGCGCTGGCGCTGTTCGTTTTCAAGCGCGGTGTGATCAGTGTGTTGATCGTTTGCGCCCTCGCCGGGCTGGGCTTTCACCTGATGCGCTGAACCCTGGCCTGCGAATCTCCCGTTTACACGCCCGCGAATTCCCCCTTACTATCCGGGCACACCGGTCGGCGGGTCAGCCCGCCACCGACGTTTTCCGCCAACGGAAACACGCGTTATGAGTACGTCACCACAACAACGAAAATCGTTGAACGTCTCTACTCTGCGCGCCCTATCTCACAGGGGCGGCGTATGAATCGTATCGTCAATCTCCCCATGGCCCTGCGCCGTTCCAAGCTGCGTCACTCCGCACGCCCGCCGGATATCGCCCGGTCTGTCTGATCGCGTCCGTTAAAGAACCGCGACAGCCCCCTGCTTCTTGATATCCCTGCCAGGACAGCCACGCCTATTGCTGCGTCGTGTCCGGCCCGAATCTGCGCGCCTATGCGGCGCCATCGTGAGTGATTGATTATGAAATTCGCAGCCATCGAAGACGCACGCCTGTTCCTTGAACAGAACCCCGATATCGACATGGTCGAACTGTTCATCCTCGACGCCAACGGCGTGCCGCGCGGCAAGCTGTTGCACCGCGAAGAACTGCTCGCTGTGTACGAAAGCGGCCGGCCGCTGCCGAGCACTATTCTCGGTCTGACCGTGCAGGGTGAAGACGTCGAGAACTCCGGTCTGGTCTGGGACGTCGGCGATATCGACTGCCGCGCCTACCCGCTGGAAGGCAGCCTGGTGCGCCTGCCATGGCGGCAGATTCCGACCGCCGCCGTGCAGGTGAGCATGCACCCGACCGAGGGCATGCCGGCGAGCATCGCTGACCCACGCCACCTGCTGATCAAGGTCATCGACGACCTCAAGGCCGAGGGTTATCACCCAGTGATGGCCTGCGAACTGGAGTTCTATCTGCTCGACGCCAAACGCGACCACAACGGCCGCCCACAACCGGCGCTGGACGCTGACGGTGGTCGACCGCGACACACTCAGGTGTACGGTTTGCGTGAGCTGGAACAGATCGAACCGTTCCTCGCCGACCTCTACGGCGCCTGCAAACTGCACGGCATTCCGGCGCGCACGGCGATTTCCGAATACGCGCCGGGCCAGGTGGAAATCACCCTTGAACACGGTGATGCGCTGGAGGCGATGGACCAGGCCGTGCGTTACAAACGGCTGGTCAAAGCCATCGCCCACAAGCACGGCATGCAGGCGACCTTCATGGCCAAGCCGTTCGATGATCTGGCCGGCACCGGCATGCACATGCATGTCAGTCTGGCCGATGGCGCGGGACACAATCTGTTTGCCTCCGAAGACCCGGCCGGCACGCCGCTGCTGCGCACGGCGATTGGCGGCATGCTCGCATCCTTGCTCGATTCGCTGCTGCTGTTCTGCCCTAACGCCAACTCGTATCGACGCTTTCAGGCCAACAGCTATGCACCGCTGGCGCCGACCTGGGGCGTCGACAACCGCACCGTCAGCCTGCGCGTCCCGGGCGGCCCGGCCAACACCCGGCACATCGAACACCGCATCTGCGGCGCCGATGCCAACCCGTATCTGGCAGCGGCGGCGATCCTTGCCGGGATTCATCGCGGCATTCGTGAAGACCTTGATCCGGGTGCGCCGGTTGAAGGCAATGGTTATGCGCAGGCGAAGGAGTTACTGCCGACCGATTGGCTGACCTCGCTGCAGGCGCTGGAGAATTCGGTGTGGGCACGGGATTCCTTGGGGCAGGAATTTCTCGGGGTGTATCTGGCGGTGAAACGTGCCGAGTACCGGCAGTTCATGGCTGAGGTGGGTGAGCAGGATTGGCGTTGGTATCTCACCGAGGCCTGAAGACTCACCACTACCCCCTGTAGGAGTGAGCCTGCTCGCGATGAGGCCATGTCAGTCAAATCATCTGTGAATGACACACCGCTATCGCGAGCAGGCTCACTCCTACAGGGACCGCGTACAACCGAAGAATTTGTGTGGACACTGACATGACCGAACGCTGCAATTCCTACTACACCGCGACCCTAAACCAGGACACCAACTACCCGACCCTGCAAGGCCGGCACACTGTCGACGTGGTGATCATCGGCGGCGGTTTCACCGGCGTTGCCACCGCTGTCGAACTCGCCGAAAAAGGCCTGAGAGTCGCCATCGTCGAAAGCCACAAGATCGGCTGGGGCGCCACCGGGCGCAACGGCGGACAAGTCACCGGCAGCCTCTCCGGCGACGGCGCGATGCGCAAACAGATGCGCCCGAAACTCGGCGATGAGGTCGATGATTTCATCTGGCACCTGCGCTGGCGCGGGCATGAAATCATCCAGCAACGCGTCGAGAAGTACGGCATTCAATGCGACCTCAAACACGGCCACTTACACGCCGCGTACAAGCCCAGTCACATGACCGATCTGCGCAACGATTACGAAGAAGCCGTGCGCCGCGGACTGGGTGATAAGGTCAGCCTGCTGGACCGCAGTCAGGTGCGTGATCTGCTGCAAAGCGACCTCTACCACGGCGCAATCAAGAATACCCGCAACATGCATCTACACCCGCTCAACCTGTGCATCGGCGAGGCCCTAGCGGCGGAAAGCCTGGGCGCATTGATCTTCGAAAACAGCGAAGTGCTGGAGATCATTCACGGCGCTACGCCCGGTGTGCGCACGGCTCACGGGCAGATCGATGCCAATCAGGTGATGCTCGCCGGCGACGTCTACCACAAGCTCGAACCGGGGCAGCTCAAGGGCAAGATTTTCCCGGCCATGGGCGGCATCGTCACCACCGCGCCGCTGGGCGATCTGGCAAAACAGATCAACCCCGAAGACCTCGCGGTGTACGACTGCCGCTTCGTCCTCGACTACTACCGCCTCACCGCCGACGGCCGCCTGTTGTTCGGCGGCGGTGCCAACTACAGCGGCAAGGATTCACGGGACATCGCCGCCGAACTGCGCCCGTGCATTGAGCAGACCTTTCCGGCGCTCAAAGGTGTGCAGATCGATTACCAGTGGAGCTGCGCGATGGGCATCGTCATCAACCGCATTCCGCAACTGGGCAAGCTCTCGGACAACGTCTGGTATTGCCAGGGCTATTCGGGCCACGGCATCGCGACGACACACATCATGGGCGAAATCATGAGTCGGGCGATCACCGGGCAGATGGAGCAGTTCGATACGTTTGCCCAGTGCCAGCACATTCGCGTGCCGATGGGGGATTTGTTGGGCAATCCATTGTTGGCGGCGGGGATGTGGTATTACCAGATGCTTGAGCGACTTCGCTGACACACCCTCCAGTTGTAGGAGCTGCCGAAGGCTGCGATCTTTTGATCTTGTTTTTAAAAATCAAAATCAAAAGATCGCAGCCTTCGGCAGCTCCTACAGGGTCATCGATTCACTGAAGATCCATTGTGGGAGCGAGCCTGCTCGCGATGAGGCCATCAAACACACCACAAAACCTCAATCCGGCAACTGCTCCACCACAATCCCCAACCGCCGATAATCCTCGACACTCCCCGACGCCACATGCCGCTCGGTAATCAGCGTATGCAGGCGCGAACACGGCGCCACCACAAACGGTTCCACCGCTCCCAACTTGTCCGCCGAAGTCACCGCAATCACCCGCCCGGCGCCATCAAGCATCGCCTGCTTCACCGGCACTTCATCGAAATGCAGCGAGGTGATCCCCACCTCCGGATGAATCGCACAGACCCCGGTAATCGCCAGATCCGCCCTGATCCCTGCGAGCAAACGCAGCGCCTCATGCCCACCCGCCGCCATCGTCCGTGGATTCAGCTGGCCGCCAGCGAGAATCACTTTCACTGCCTTGAATTCGGACAAGGCAATCGCCGTCATCGGCGAAGCGGTCACCGCCGTGATGCTGATATCAGCACGCAACGAGCGCGCCACTTGTAGCGTAGTCGAGCCGGAATCGAACAGCACAATCTGCCCGTCCTCAATCTCCTGCGCCGCTCTTTGCGCCAAACGGATCTTGACCTCATCCGTCTCGTCCAGCCGCGTGAAGTAATCCTTTCCGGAATCCTTCGGACGCGGCAAAGCCCCGCCGTGCACGCGCTGCACCAGCCCGGCATTGTCCAGTTCGGACAGGTCACGGCGAATCGTGTCCTCGGACACCGCGAAGTGTTGGCTCAACTCGGACGCCATGACTTTGCCGTCGCGTTCGAGCAGTAAAAGGATTTTCTGCCGGCGCAGGGATGGCAGTTCAGCCGCGGAGTGATCGTGCATGGTTATGCCTGTTTATGCTTGTAGTTGCAGGTTTTGCGAGAGTAGCGAAAGCCCCGAACAAACACAAACCGACGGGGTATCGATTGTTTCGATCTCTGGAATCAATAAGGCGAATTTTTCCTTTGCTTTCAACCTGTTCAGAATGACCCCACTCTAAAAGGCTCAGGATGAACACCTCATGAATCTCAATTTTGCATTTGCGTGCATGATCGTCGTGTCGTTTGCGATTGCCTTGGGCCACGCCTGACAACGTCTCAGACCGACGCCAGCAAATGCTCGCGCAGCCATTTGTGCGCCGGATCGCGGTGCGAGCGTTCGCCCCAGAACATCGCCATTTCGTAACCGGGCACCTCCAGCGGCGCGTCGACCACTTGCAATGCCGGGCTGCCACGCACCAGGCGTGACGGCAGCATCGCCACCAGATCGGTGCTGGCCAACACCGACATAGCCATCAGAAAGTGCGGCACCGACAGCACCACTTTGCGCATCAGCCCGATATCGGCCAGCGCCCGGTCAGTCACCCCGAAAAAGCCCCCACCCGCGCGCGACACCATCACGTGCTCCAGCGCGCAGAATTCTGTGCGCGTGGGTGCAGACTTTAATCCCGGATGCCCGACTCGACCGGCCAGCACATAACGCTCGGTAAACAACGGTCGTCGGTGCAACTCCGGCGGCGCGTCTTCGCTAATGTGCAGCGCAAGATCGAACACGCCCTGCTCAGCCTGTTTGACCAAATGCGCCGGCGTCAGATCGATCACCGCCAGCCGCGTGCCCGGCGCCTGTTCGCGCAAACCGCGCAGGGCCGGCAGCACCACCGTCGACTCGCCGTAATCGGTCGCGGCGATTTTCCAGGTGTGCGTGGCCTGCGCCGGGTCGAACGCACTGGCCGGCGCCACCGCCCGCTCCAACGCTTCCAGTGCCTCGCGCAACGGCTCACGCAACTCATCGGCGCGCGCCGTCGGGCGCATGCCGCGCGGCCCGGGCAACAGCAGCGGATCGCCGAAGATGTCGCGCAGCTTGGCCAAATGCACACTCACCGAAGGCTGCGACAGATTCAACCGTTGGGCCGCGCGGGTGACGTTGTGCTCCGACAGCAACACATCGAGGGTCAACAGAAGATTGATATCCAGCCGTCTTAAATTATTCATGGCTATACCAGACATATCAGACATTCATTTCCAATATACCGGTTGAACGCCGATCCTGCTGTCACTCAGCCAACGGAGTTTCAACATGAACGTATTACTGGTTTACGCCCACCCGGAACCAACATCCCTCAACGGCGCGCTGCGCGACTTTACCGTCCAGCGCCTGCAAGCCGCCGGCCACAACGTGCAGGTCTCCGATCTCTATGCGATGAACTGGAAAGCCACCCTTGACGCCGATGACGCCCCGCAACGCGATGCGACGAAGCCGTTTCACGCCTCCCTCGACTCGAAGGTCGCCTACGCCGAAGGCACTCAATCCGCCGACATCGCTGGCGAACAGGAAAAACTGCTGTGGGCTGATGCACTGATCCTGCAGTTTCCACTCTGGTGGTTCACCATGCCGGCGATTCTCAAAGGCTGGGTCGATCGCGTGTATGCCTACGGCTTTGCCTACGGCGTCGGCGAGCACTCCGACAGCCGCTGGGGCGAGCGTTATGGCGAAGGCAAAATGAAAGGCAAACGGGCGATGTTGATGGTCACCACCGGTGGCTGGGAGTCGCATTACGCCCCGCGCGGGATCAACGGGCCAATCGATGATCTGCTGTTTCCGATCCAGCATGGCGTTCTCTACTACCCTGGTTTTGACGTGCTGCCGCCCTTCCTGACCTATCGTGTCAGCCGGATGGATGAAGCGCGGTTCACCGAGACGACCGAGGCGTTGGGCCAGCGTCTGGACGAGTTATGGAGTACACGGCCAATTGCATTTCGGCAGCAGAACGCGGGGGAGTACGACATTCCTGCGTTGACCCTCAAGGATCACGTTGCGCCGGATCTAGTGGGCTTTGCCGCGCACATCCGCTGACCTCACGCCTACCTTGTGGTGAGGGGTTTTATCCCCCCCGCCACAATGGCTCTAGCAATCAACGTTCAAACGGACACCACCTTCGCCGTACGCACAAAAAGTGCATGGGCCTTGTCCCAGAAATTGCCGCCCAGCACAAAGAAGCTGCCGATGAACATCAGATCCCCGAGCATCTGCATCTGCCACAGATTGGGCCGCAACCCCGGCCAGAAATTATCGAAATACGGTTCCAGAAACGACGACAGCAACGGCAGGCAAAACATCACTACGCCCACCCGATGCCGCAGCGGCGAGACTTCGGCGACAGGCGTCGGAAGCATCCCCGAGACATGTCGGCCAATGGTGCGTTTGAGCTCGGCAAACCCGGCCTTGCCCATCACTGCGATGACCACCAGCAACAGCACCTTGTTACTGATAAAGAGCACGCCGGTCAGCGCCGCCACTTTCGAACCGGGCACGTCGAGGGCGGCGGCCAGTGGCACCATCAGCCACGAGCCCAGCATCAGGCAAATGATCGCCACGCCAACCTTGAAGCGCCAGGTGGCAGCGGGGGTCGGTGTCAGCGGATCTTGGACAGTTTCCATGGTTTTATACCTGTTTGGGTGGGGTGCAGACGCCTGAAAAGCGTAGCAGCAGATTCACCTGAACAACTTGCAATTCGCCGTCTATGCTCCACTGATATTTGCGGGTCAGGGACATAACGCAATGCCTTCAACAACAGCCCTGCTGACGCGGCCCGGTTACCTGTTGTTGCTTGGCGCCTTGAGTGTCAGCAGCTGCGTACGCCTGGGACCGGACTTTCAGGCGCCGGGCGAAGCGTGGAGCAAGCAGTGGAACAGCGCGGCACTGGAGCAGGCCAGCGAACGCGCTGCCCAACCGGATCTGCGCCAGTGGTGGCAGGTATTTGCCGACCCGATACTCGACCGCCTGATCGCCGCCGCCGATGCACATAACAGCAGCCTGAAAATCGCCGGCCTGCGGGTACTCGAAGCCCGCGCCCAACTGGGCGTCGCCGAAAGCGGTCGCTACCCGCAGCTGCAACAGGTCGGGGTCGACAGCCTGTATGTCGACCGTCATCAGTCGGGCGGCAGCAATCCACAGGATCTGCACTTCTGGCAGCACAGCGCCGCGTTCGATGTCGGTTGGGAGCTGGATTTCTGGGGCCGCTTCAGCCGCGCCATCGAATCCTCGGACGCCAGCTATTTCGCCGCACAGGCCAACTACGAGGACGCCCTCGTACTCCTGCGCGCGCAAGTCGCCGACACCTATTTCTCCCTGCGCACCACCGAGGCACGACTGCGCGTTGCCCAGGAAAACGCCGTGCAGCAAAAACGCAATTTCGAGATCACCGAAAAACTCTTCAACAGCGGCCAGAGCGCCGAGCTCGACCTGCAGCAGGCAAAGACCCAATACCTCGGCACGCTGAGCAGCATTCCGGCCTTCGAGGATCAACTGTTGCGCACGCGCAACGCTCTGGCGGTGCTGGTTGGCCAGCCGCCCGGTGGCGCAGCATTGCTGGCCGAGCAAACCGGGCTGATCCCGTTGACCGATCGCGCCGTACTGCAGGACGTTCCGGCCAACCTGCTGCTGCGCCGCCCGGACGTGCGTGCGGCGGAACTGAATGTCGCCGCGCAATCGGCGCTGGTCGGGGTCGCCGAAACCGATCTGTACCCGTCGCTGACCTTACTCGGCAGCATCGTCTGGTCGAGCGATACCCTCGGCGCCACTCCGCGCAGCTTCGACCTGATCGGCGGCCCGAGCCTGCGCTGGAACATCTTCGATTACGGGCGCATCCGCAACAACGTGCGGGTCCAGGACGCGCGTTTGCAGCAACTGATCGAGGCCTACCGCGATAAGGTTCGCCAGGCCGCACGCGAGGCTGACGATGCCGCCAGCGGCCTGAGTAAAGCGTTGGAGCGCGAACGCATTCTGCGTGAAGCCGAAGGTGCGGCGCGGCGCTCGCTGGTGCTCGCCAACACGCAATACCGCGAAGGCTATTCGGACTTTCAGCGGGTACTCGATGCGCAACGCGCACTGCTGGAATTGCAGGACAACTATCTGGTCAGCCGCAGCAACGCCGTGAGCAACCTGATCGCGCTGTACAAAGCCCTTGGTGGCGGTTGGCAAAGCAATGCCCCGCAGGTCGATGAGCCGACCCGGCAACAGATGCAACAGCGCACTGATTGGGGCGGCCTGCTCAACGCGCCGCCCGCCCAACCGGCGTATCCCCTCCCATCGCAGGTAACCCGTCATGACTGAAGCCGCGCCACCCGCCCCGGCCCCCGCGCCTGCCCAGCCCGATCCGGCAAAAAAAGGCATCCGCTGGGTGCTGTTGCTGATCGTACTGAGCCTGGCCTGGTATCTGCTCGCCGACCGCTACACGCCCTACACCCAGCAGGCGCGGGTCAGCGCTTTCGTGATTCCGGTCGCTGCCGAAGTCGCCGGTCGGGTGATCCGCGTCAACGTGCGCAACAATCAGGACGTAAAGGCGGGTGACATCCTCTTCGAACTCGATCCGCAGCCGCTGCAAATCGCTGTAGATCGCGCCAAAGCCGATCTGGAATCAACCCGTCGGCAAGTCGGCGCCAGCACCGCCGGTATCGCCTCGGCGCAGGCTTCGTTGCGTGCCGCGCAAGCCAACGAACTCAAGGCGCGGCAGGACAATCAACGTCTTGAGGGCCTGTACAAACAGGATCCCGGCACCGTCTCCGTACGCTTGCTGGAAGTGTCTCGGGCCAACCGCGAACAAGCCGTCGCCCAAGTCGCCGCCGCCCGTGCCGAGGTGCAACGCGCCCAGGAACAGGAAGGTGGCAACACCGAGACCAACGCGCAATTGCGCAGCGCCGCTTCGGCACTGGCCAAGGCCGAACTGGACCTGGCCAACACCCGCATCGGTGCGCGTTCGGCCGGATTGATCACTGACCTGCGCACCGACGTCGGCCTGTTCACTGCAGCCGGCAGCCCGGTGATGACCTTGATTGCCATCCACGACGTATGGATCAGCGCCGACCTCACCGAAAACAACCTTGGCCGTGTGCAACCCGGAACGCCGGTGGCCATCGTCCTCGACGCGTTGCCCGGCGCAGTACTTGATGGGCGGGTGCGCAGCGTCGGTTATGGCGTCAGCGTCGGCCAGACACCCGCGCCGGGCACCCTGCCAAGCATTCAGAACAGCCGCGACTGGTTACGGCCGGCGCAGCGTTTCCCGGTGATCATCGAGTTCACGCCAGAGGCGAAGAAACGCCTGATCGACAGTCGCGCGATCCGTGCCGGCGGCCAGGCTGAAGTCATGGCCTTTCCCACCGAGGGCAATCCGCTCAATCCGTTGGGCCGTTTGTTTGTCGGCTTGATGAGCTGGCTGTCGTATGCCTACTGAACGCAGCGTCCCAGCGCAACGGGCCTTGCGCCTGGCGTTCGGCACGGCGCTGTGCACCGCCGCCAGTTATGCGCTGGCGCTGCCGCTGGCGTTTATCTCGCCGGTGTTGGCGGTGCTGCTGCTGGCCAGCCTGCCCCGACCGTTACCGCTGAAAGGCGCGATCGTGTTGGCGCTGGTCGCCGCGTTGACCACCAGCATCGGCCTGCTGCTGATGCCGCTGCTGCGTTACTACCCGGTGAGCGGCGTGCTGTTGATTGGCGTCGGTTTGTTTCTGGTGTTCCGCTTTGGTTTGCGCGGCGGCAACCCGCTGATCGTGACCTTTCTGGTGATCGGCATGACCATGATCTCCGCCGCCGGGTTCGCTGAATTCGATCTGGCGATAGCGGTGATTGGTGCGTTGGTCAAAGGCCTGTTGCTGGCAGTCGCGGTGGTTGGCGTCAGCCACGCATTATTCCCGGAACCGGCAAACAGCCCCGTCCCACCCAAGCCGCCCGCCATGCCCGCCGACGAGGTACCGCGCGTGGCCCTGCGCGCCACGCTGATCGTGCTGCCGACCTTTTTGCTGGCCCTGAGCGACCCGGCCAGCTACATGCCGATCATCCTCAAAGCCGTCAGCCTCGGCCAACAAAGCTCCACGACAAACACTCATCACGCGGGGCGCGAACTGGTCGGTTCGACCCTGCTCGCCGGCGTATTGGCGGTGCTGGTGTGGTGCGGATTAAGCCTTTTCGTGCACTTGTGGATGTTCTTCCTGTGGATGTTGCTGATCGGGCTATGGCTGGCGCGCAAACTCTATCGCCTCAGCCCGACGCAATTCAGCCCGGGGTTCTGGCTCAACACCCTGATAACAATGATCATCCTGCTCGGCCAATCGGTGCAGGACAGCGCGGCAGGCAAAGACGTCTACACAGCATTTGCCGTGCGCATGGCCCTGTTTATCCTGGTAACGCTTTACGGCGTTTTGATGATGCACCTGCTCCACGGGCACAGAACTCGCCGTCAAGGCGTGACCTGATAGCCGCGTCCTTGCAAACACCCGGTGTAGGCACTGGAACTGGCCGCTGCATCGGTTTTGCTCTGCGCGCGCCGCTCTTGCCGCTGTCGAGAGCCACCGACTACCGCACCGGCCGCGGCGGTTTGCTGCGCACGGTTCTGTCGGTAATCCTGCTTGCGATCATCGTCGACGCGGTCGTAAACCTCGTCGTGTTGACGACCGCGGACTTCAGAACCTGCGGCTCCGGCGGCGGCACCGACAGCGGCGCCCTTGAGACGGCCGCCGGTTTGCGGTGTGGACGTCGTTGAAGTCGAGGCGATGGAGTGGCAGTCGTTGATGTCGATCTGGGTTTGCTGGGAGGTCTGACCTTTGAGCGGGACGATGGATTCGGCGCTGGCTTGAGTGATGTACAGGGCAGCGATCATCAGCGCGATGGGCGTTAGGCGATTCATCGTTACCTCCGGCGGGGCCTGGGGTTGGCGGTGTTGCGGGGTAATGAGGGAGTGTAGTTCATGGTGTTGAATCAAGCGCCCCCCTCACCCTAGCCCTCTCCCGGGGGAGAGGGAACTGATTGCGGGATATTCAAGTAGTACGCCGACGTGAAATTCCTTGTAGTGAATCCATAATCAATAAGGTCGTTCAGGTCGATGCATCGCGCAAAACACCACGGTCGGCTCCCTCTCCCTCCGGGAGAGGGCTGGGGTGAGGGGGATCGATTGAGCTGACACAATCCAAATCAGGAAGTTTCCCGCACCCGCCGCACCTGCACCAACAACGCCGGAGCAAAATGCAGCAGCACCATCCGCGCCAAATGATGGGTCAGAATAAACACCACATTCAGCCCTCCCGCGAACGCGACGATTGCAATCGTTTCGATCGCCCCCGGCATATACGCCAGCCACAGCGACAGCGGATCACTGTCCAACAACCGCGCCGCCACTTCGGCAAACGCCGCCGCGACCACGATCATCAACCCGACCGAAACCAGCGCCGTGCGACCATGCCGGCCCAACTCCTTGACGCCCAATCCCTGAAATCGCGAGCCGATTCGTACACCCAGAATCAGTGAAGCCAGATTCAAACTCCAATCCGGCATGTGGAAGCTGTGCAGCCATCCTGCTTTGACAAAAACCGCCGTGATGATGATCGCCGTGAGCATAAACGGCGCCGGTACGCCGATCACCAGCAGCAAGCGTCCAAGCACCACACTCAAGCCGATCACCGCAAACACGGTCAGTGCCATCCCGGTCGTCAACGGAGCGCTTTCAATCACCGCCACCGATGCCTGTCCCGGAATCAAAAAGCTCACCAACACGGTGATCAGCAACAGCCGCATCAAGTGCACGATGATGACTTTGCTCGATGCCTTTTCTGACTCCAGCAGATCGAAAACCGCTGCCAATGCGCCCGGGTATACCGCCAACAATGCATCAGTGCGATTCCACCCTGCCCCGCGCGTCAGCCACAGCGCGGCCAACGTAATCTGCACGATCAAACACAGCAGCAATACGCCAAGGCTGGGCAACATGGCCGATGCCGTCGCGCTGTCCCACGCTTCGAACATCAGCCCCGTGGCGATGCCCAGCGCCACCTGTATGTAGCCCAGGCCATAAGGCGTCACGGGGGCGAAACCTGATTTAGTGGCGACCAATGCAGTGACAAGAATCGAGCCCAACAGCAAACCGTGAGGCACGCCGAGGGACTGCAACACCGCGCCAAACCCGGCGGCGATCAACAAACAGAGAATGGGTTTCATAGATGCCTTCCTGGCAATTAAGCTCGATCCCCTGTAGGAGCTGCCGAAGGCTGCGATCTTTTGATCTTGCTCTTAAAAAGATCAAAAGATCGCAGCCTTCGGCAGCTCCTACATGGGGATTGCGCAGTTTTATGAGCGCAACCGTCCAATCGCGCGCCGATACTTCTCGATCCGCTCAAGATCCTCCCAACTCGGCGAGGCAATCCGCGACAGGTCGCTGTTCTCTTCCAGATCCGCCAACTTGACCACCCGACCGATCGGGTTCTGTGCGGCGCGATCGACGAAGTCTTCATAGGATTCGCCGGGCACTTTGGTCACCGACTCAATCGCCGTCAGCACGTCTTCGCTGAAACCTTCTTTGCGCAAATCATCGAGGCTGATCCCACAATCCTCGACCACATCGTGCAGCACGGCGACGATGCGTTCTTCCAGCGTGTTCATGCGCAGCATGACTTTCAGCGGATGCAGAATGTACGGCGCACCACCCTTGTCGAGCTGCCCGGCGTGGGCGGTTGCGGCGATGGCGATAGCGCGTTCCAATGTTTGAGTCATAGAAGTTTCCTCGGGTTAAACGCCATACCGGCCGCCGACGTGGATATTGCGTTTGAGCCAAGCGGCAATGGACTTCAAGCGACCGACTGGCTTCGCGGGCGCGGAGTGACGCTGGAGAATCATCGACACCAATGTCACTTGATCCGCACCAGGATGTGCATCGATCAACTCAGCGACCCAGGCACAGTCAGACTTCTTCAAATGCTCACGCCAGTCACCGGGCCAGGCCTCCAGCTCATCCAGCGCCAACCAGCGCGCACCGCCCTGCTCGGCGTGCCCGCCACCAATCGATTGCTCGAAACAAAAAGGCGTCGCCGCTCGGGTCAAGTCGATGCTGAAGAAGTAGACGTCGTGGGTGTTGTGCTGTGGCGTGGGGGCGTTGTTGCGACCGCCGATCTCGATCATGGGCAATATTCCAATCCTTGGGGGCGCTAGATGTATCCGATTGTTTCGCAGTCTACGCGAACAGCGCAAATCAAAAACCTGATGGAACCTCCTTCCCCTGCGCAATCTCGAAACCATAAGCGCCCCATCATTGATCAGAACCGGCGCCATCGAAGAGGAAAGCCCGATGAACATTCGATTCCTGCTTCTGCTCGCCACCTTCTGCGTCATCCCCACCTGCGTCATGGCCGAAGGCTGCGACGTCGAGACCCGCTCCTCCAGCGCCTCCGTGCCCACCGTGTCCGGCCATAGCTGTTACGAATACGAGGGCATGCCCGTCAACTCCATCGACTGGTCGTGCAGCAATGAAAGCAAAGACATGGTCAACGCCGTCAAGAAAAAGGTCCAGCAGTGCGACGACCACTATCAAGCCACCTGCATCGCCACCCTCACTCAGGAGTCCCTGGCCAACCCGCACTCCACCAGCAAGGACAAAAACGCCAAGGCGTTGAATGTTCAGGATGGCGCGCAGGTCACCACGTATTACTACGGTGCGGAAAATCTGGGGCAGGCGAAGATTGATTGTGAAAGTGGCGGTGGGCATTGGACGACCAAGTAAACGTTTGATATCCGCGTTGGCAATATGCAAAGGAAAGCCCGGGGCAAAAGACCGGGCTTTTTAGTGCGCGCTATCCATTAACCACCACTGCTACCTTCGGTCGTAACTTTGTTGGCACTTCAGAACATTCACTTCCTGACTTCCGCTGCTCCTGTAAGACGTGTCTGAGTTTCAAGAACTCTGAAATGCTGCCTCTCGGCCGTGGCTTAGTTGGCGGTTACTCTGCAGACAAAACCAATTTTCTAATAAAGCAGAGCATCCATGGCCAATCACAGTTACATGAGCATTACCGGAAACCGACAAGGGCTGATCTCCGCCGGATGTTCCGACACTAGCTCAATCGGCAATAAATGCCAGTTGGGCCATCAGGATGAAATCATGGTGCTGGCCTACTCACACAACATGACCACCGGCAATGACGGTGGCGTTGGCGCCGACCGAGGCCAACACCTGCCCATCATGATCACCAAGAACATAGACAAGTCTTCCCCGCTCCTGTCCGCCGCACTTCACGAACGCGAAGTGCTGGAATGCACAATATTTTTCTACCGAACCTCGCCCGCCGGCACCCAAGACAAATATTTCAAAATCCATATAACCGGCGCCAAAGTCGCCCACATCAATCTTCAAGTTCCCCACGCCATTCACCTCAATGACGCACAACCACAGGAACTGGTGTCGTTCACTTATCGCGAGATCAGCTGGACGCATATTCAAGCGGGAACGTGCGGCCACAGCACGTGGGGAAATAACGGTGAATGAGGACTCATGCGACATTAACGACGTTACCCGCGCCGCATCGGACCTGGTCGCTTTCGGCTGCCAGATTGGCGCCACGCAGTTGTACGACAGTTTCAGCCAGCTCAAGTTTGGCGAGATCGTGTCGGCTTATGCGAATGAGATTATTCGGGCGGTGGATGAAGGTGTTATTAGTGCGAAGCAAGGGTTGCAGGAACTGAGGGAGGAGTATTCAGAGCTTTCTGCCAAGTCCATGTTTTATTTTCAGAATGGGGTGACTATCGCTGCGGGAAGCATGCAACTTCAGGCTGGCGCTTTAGTAATTTCAGCTAGCCGAGGTAGGGACGGCGTCAAGGGCGCTGCCCTAGTGGCTCATGGCATCAACAACATTTACGAGGGGGTGGGAAACATCTACGTCGGCCCTGAAAAGCCAAGTATTTTGGGGCCTATAAGGATGGCTTATCAGAAAACTTTCGGCCTTGAAAATGGTAACTTGGCCTATTACACCTTCGATTTCTACCTATCTATTAACGGAATGATGAGATTTGTTCGAAAGCCTGACTCGGTACAGCTTTTCAATAGAGACCCGATAAACCACGAGCGCGGATACAAACAAATGGGAGCGCTCGCACTAGCCCTCGAAGCACTTGCAGACAGCATCACACTGAGTACGATTATAAAGGAATCACTTCCTGAAAAATTATCAAGTGACGGCTTTATCAACGACGAGAACGAAATCAACGCCGAAAGAAACTCAAATAACAAAACAACCCAAGAAACAAAAAAAACAGTCCTCCAGCCATAACCCAACAAGAGACATCAACAAAAAAATCAAACTCCATTAAAAAAGGAGTAAAAATAAAGGTCGCAGCTATAGATACAATAACTATCTGAACCCATGCGACTCGTAGACTATAATATTTTTCCTCAATCATCTCGCCACGGAGCACATTACGAAGTCGCGGTAAATTATAAATACAATCAAACACCATAAGAAACACATAAACACCCCAGAATACCCCCCAAAGCAACCCTCCCTCTAGATCGATGAACTGACGAATACCACTCACAATCATTACCGCCCAGAAACCAGCGGAACCGGCAACAAGACAGAAGACACTAAAATAATACCGAAGATCAAACAACTTCATTAACTCACCCAAAAACCTCAAGACCAGTTTTCAGCCTCGAAAAATTGAACCGCCACGCAATGTAAACATGCCAATAAAGCCACAACACCATTGACCCTGCATCTTCACGCAACCATTCAGAACCTTCCTACAAATCAAAACCCTACCCCCTACAAACATTTCATCCACGCACAAAAAATCCGACACCCAATAAAAGGTGTCGGATTTATTTACAACGTGCGCCTAATCTAAACAGTGATCAGAAGTTAGCCGGCGTATTCGCACTAATTATCTCAGCCTCATCCGCCCCGATATTCCGGAACTTATGCGGCAGCGTCGTCGGGAAGTAATACCCATCCCCCGCATTCAACACACTCACCGACCCATCCACGGTCAACTCAACCGTGCCCCGCGTCACCAACCCACACTCCTCGCCTTCCGCATGCACAATCGGCTCTTCCCCGGAGCTCGCGCCCGGTGCGTATTGCTCGCGCAGCAAGCGCATCTGGCGGCTTGGTACCGAGGCGCCGATCAGCAGCAGGCGCAAACCATGGCGGCCCAGATCAGGCTGTTCATTGGCACGGAACACGTATTGGTGTTCGCGTGGGGGCTGGTCGAAGGTGAAGAAGTCGGCCAGGGACATCGGTATGCCTTCGAGCAGCTTTTTCAGGGAGCTGACGGAGGGGCTGACGCGATTCTGTTCGATCAGGGAGATGGTGGCATTGGTCACGCCGCTACGCCGGGCCAGCTCGCGCTGGGAGAGTTTGTAGCTTTCGCGTACTAGTTTGAGTCGAGAACCCGTATCCATGACAGCCTTATGTGAGGAGTACTTAAGGGTAATGGGGGTGGGTGGCGGGTGACGCGCCGGGGCGCGGATCACGTTGCTCCCGTGTCCCGGAACCGTGAAAGGCGGCTATTAAATCACGTTTGGTGGTGTTGCTCAGCAGGTTCGATGGACGGTGGGTGAAATGAACCCGCCGGTGGTAATTCTGGGCTGAATACAAAACCTGTGGGAGCTGGCTTGCCAGCGATTGGGTGGCACATTCAACATCCCTTTTGCTGAAAGACCGCCATCGCTGGCAAGCCAGCTCCCACAGGTTTTGTGGTGTGTCAGCGGGAGTGATGGTGTCTTTTCTAACCTCATCGCGAGCAGGCTCACTCCTACAATTTGATCTTTAGTGTTTCAGTCGGATTGATGTTGTGTTTGCTGGCCTCATCGCTGGCAAGCCAGCTCCCACATTTGGATATCAGGGAGTGTTGCGATAAGAAAAACCGGCGGGGTCTTGGAGACCGCCGCCGGGGAGGTAACTTAAATGCCGAAGCGGTCGCGCAGCGAATAGTAGACGGCGCCGAGGGCGGTGAGCGGCGCGGAGAAGGTGCGGCCGCCGAGCATTGGCATGTGCGGCAGCGATGCGAAAGCATCGAAACGTTCGGCGTCGCCGCGGATCATTTCCGAGATCAGTTTGCCGGCGAGGTGCGAGCAAGTGACGCCGTGGCCGCTGTAGCCTTGCATGTAGTAGGCGTTTTTTTCGATGCGGCCGAATTGCGGCATGCGTGACATGGTCAGCAGGAAGTTGCCGGTCCAGCGGTAGTCAATCTTGACGTCTTTGAGCTGCGGGAAGGTCTTGAGGATCTTCGGGCGGATCAGTTGTTCGATGTCGTCCGGTTCGCGTGCGCCGTAGACCACGCCGCCGCCGTATAGCAAACGGTTGTCAGCGGTGAGGCGGTAGTAATCCAGCAAATAGTTGCAGTCTTCAACGCAGTAGTTGTTGGTGATCAGGCTGCGCGCCTGTTTCTCGGTCAAGGGTTCGGTGACGACGATCTGCGAACCGCACGGCATGCTTTTCGCGGTCACGCGGTTGTCGAGACCTTGCGGCAGATAAGCGTTGCCGGCGATCAGCAAGTACTTGGCGCGGACCTGACCTTTGGCGGTGCGCACGACGTTGGGCTCGCCATATTTGATTTCCACGGCCGCCGATTGCTCGTAGATTTTGCCGCCCAGACGCACGATGGCTGCCGCCTCACCCAGTGCCAGGTTCAACGGATGAACGTGGCCGCCCTGCATGTCGAGCAAGCCGCCAACGTAAGCATCAGAGCCAACTTCACGACGAATCTCAGCCGCGTCGAGCATCTTCAGATTGTTGTTGCCGTAACGTTCCCAGCCACGCTTCTGCTCAGCCAGACCGTTGAGTTGTTTCTTGTTCATCGCTGCGAAGATGCCGCCTGGGCGATAGTCGCATTTGATGTCGTACTCCTTGATGCGCGAACGGATGATGTCGGCGCCTTCGAAGATCATGCTGCCGAGGATTTCCGCAGTCTTGTCGCCATAGCGCGCTTCGATCACGTCGACGTCGCGGCTGTACGAGTTGACCAGTTGACCGCCATTGCGACCGCTGGCGCCGTAGCCGACTTTTGCCGCTTCCAGCACCGTCACTTTGTAGCCGGCTTCGGTGAGGAACAGCGCCGAGGACAGGCCGGTGTAACCGGCGCCGATGATGCAGACATCGCACTCGACCGACTCTTCCAGAACCGGAAAGTCGATGACTTCATTGCGGGTGGCGGCGTAGTAGCTGTTTACGTGTTGCTGTTTCATACGTTTCTCCGAGGGCCGCCAATAAACGGCGACCACCGCTGTAATAGAGTCAGAGCTTGATCCAGGTCGCTTTCAGCTCGGTGTACTTGTCGAACGCGTGCAGCGATTTGTCGCGACCGTTGCCCGACTGTTTGAAGCCACCGAACGGTGCGGTCATGTCGCCGCCGTCGTACTGGTTGACCCAGACGCTGCCGGCACGCAGGCCACGGGCGAAGGTGTGCGCCTTGCTGAGGTTGCTGGTCCATACACCGGCGGCGAGGCCGAAGATGCTGTCGTTGGCGATCTGCAGCGCTTCTTCAGCGGTGTCGAAGGTGATCAGCGACAGCACCGGGCCGAAGATTTCTTCCTGGGCGATGGTCATCGCGTTGGTCACGCCGTCGAACAGCGCCGGCTGCACATAGAGGCCGCCGGTTTCTTCGAGGGTGCGTTGGCCGCCGGCGATCAGCTCGGCGCCCTGCCCGCGACCGATGCTGATGTAGCGCAGCACGTTGTCGAGTTGACGCTGATCGACCACGGCACCGACGGTGGTCGCCGGGTCGAGTGCATGACCCGGTTGCCACGCTTGCAGCGCTTCCACCAACAGCGGAATGAATTGCTCGCGGATCGAGCGCTCGACCAGCAAGCGCGAACCGGCAGTGCAGACTTCGCCCTGGTTGAAGGCAATGGCGCCGGCCGCCGCTTGTGCTGCCGCACGCAAGTCCGGTGCGTCGGCAAACACCACGTTCGGGCTCTTGCCCCCTGCTTCGAGCCAGACGCGTTTCATGTTGCTTTGGCCGGCATAAATCATCAGTTGCTTGGCAATCGCCGTGGAGCCAGTGAAGGCCAGCACGTCGACGTCCATGTGCAACGCCAGCGCCTTGCCGACGGTGTGGCCAAAGCCTGGCAGGACGTTGAACACGCCTTTTGGAATGCCGGCATCCAGCGCAAGTTGAGCGATGCGGATTGCGGTCAGCGGCGATTTTTCCGAAGGTTTGAGAATGAACGAGTTGCCCGCCGCCAATGCTGGAGCGAATTTCCAGCTGGCCATGATCAGCGGGAAGTTCCACGGCACGATGGCCGCGACCACACCGGATGGCTCGCGAATGATGAGGCCGAGTTGATCGTGCGGTGTGGCGGCGACTTCGTCGTAGATCTTGTCGATGGCTTCGGCGCTCCAGCGGATCGCGTTGGCGGTCGCCGGGATGTCGATGCTCATCGAATCGCTGATCGGTTTACCCATATCGAGGGTTTCCAGCAGCGCCAGTTCTTCCTGGTTCTGCAGGATCAGATCGGCGAAGCGAATCAGAATGCGCTTGCGCTCGGCCGGGGCTTTTTTCGCCCAGATGCCGGATTCAAAAGACTGGCGCGCAACTTCAACGGCGAGGTTGGCGTCGGCTTCATCGGTGCTGGCCACGGAGGCGAGGAAACGGCCGTCGACGGGGCTCAGGCATTCGAAGGTGTCGCCACTGATGGCCGGGCGGTATTCACCGTTGATGAACGCGCGGGCTTCGATGGTCAGGGACTGGAAGCGTTGTTCCCAGTCGTTGCGGGTCGTTGTCATTGTTGTGGCTCGACAAGGGGGGATTGGGGGTGTCGGGGTGTTGGGTCTGGCTTGAGATGGCTGCCCTCACCCTAGCCCTCTCCCAGGGGTAGAGGGGACCGACCGAAGTGTCTCGGGATCTGCACCGACCTGAACGACCGAGTCGAATATGGATTCGGCAAAAATCGTTCAGGTCGGCGGATTCCCCGAGCATCCCCGAATCAGTCCCCTCTCCCTTTGGGAGAGGGTTAGGGTGAGGGGCTTTGGGGCCCTCAAACACTCAGACCGTATGCAGATACCAGTTGTACTCAAGGTCAGAAATCGAGTTTTCGAACTCGGCCAGCTCGCTTTCCTTGCACGCGACAAACACGTCGATGTACATCGGGTCGATGTAGCGGGCCATGACCTCGCTGTCGTCCAGCTCACGCAGTGCGTCGCGCAGGTTGTTCGGCAGGCTCTGTTCGTTCTGCTCGTAGCTGTTGCCTTCCACCGGCGCGCCCGGTTCGATCTGATTTGTCAGACCGTGGTGAATACCGGCCAGTACCGAAGCCATCAGCAGGTACGGGTTGGCGTCAGCGCCAGCAACACGGTGCTCGATACGCACAGCATCGGCCGAACCGGTTGGCACGCGGACCGCAACGGTGCGGTTGTCGATGCCCCAGCTTGGCGAGTTCGGTACGTAGAACTGTGCGCCGAAGCGGCGGTAGGAGTTGACGTTCGGGCAGAGGAAGGCCATTTGCGCAGGCAGGGTCTCGAGCACACCGCCGATCGCGTGACGCAGTGCGGCGTTCTGCTCGGGATCCTCGCTGGCGAAGATGTTGTTGCCTTCTTTGTCCAGGATCGAAATGTGCACGTGCAGACCGTTGCCCGCCTGACCCGGATACGGCTTGGCCATGAAAGTGGTGTCCATCTCGTGGTCGTAGGCGATGTTCTTCACCAGACGCTTGAGCAGGACGGCGTAGTCGCACGCCTTGATCGGGTCGGAGACGTGATGCAGGTTGACTTCGAACTGCGCCGGGGCGCTTTCCTTGACGATCGCGTCAGCCGGGATGCCCTGCTCTTTCGCGCCTTCGAGGATGTCTTGCAGGCAATCGACGTATTCGTCGAGATCGTCGATCAGGTACACCTGAGTCGACACCGGACGCTTGCCGGACACCGGCGAACGTGGCGATTGCGGACGACCGTTCACGTTGTCCTGGTCGATCAGATAGAACTCGAGTTCGAATGCCGCGCAGATAGTCAGACCGAGGTCATCGAATTTGCGCACGACGTTGGCCAGCACTTCACGCGGGTCAGCGAAGAACGGCTGGCCTTCGATTTCGTGCATGGTCATTAGAAGTTGTGCGGTTGGGCGCTTCTGCCACGGCTCGATGCTCAGGGTGCCGGGGATCGGGTAACAGATGCGGTCAGCGTCGCCGATGTCCAGACCCAGGCCGGTGCTTTCCACCGTGGAGCCGTTGATGTCGAGGGCGAAAAGCGAGGCCGGCAAGTTGATGCCTTTCTCGTAAACCTTATGAAGACTGGTGCGTTCGATGCGCTTGCCGCGCACCACACCGTTCATATCCGCAATCAGAAGGTCGACGTACAAAACCTCAGGATATTTCTTAAGGAATGCGTTTGCTTCGTTGAGTTGAACGGTACGCAGAGGGACCGACATGATGCACCTATTTAGCTGTTAATTATTATGTTCACTGCTGTTTCGCCGAGCCAGTCAACCCGAACGGCAAAGTGAAGTCAATAGCGAACAGATGACCGCTCAGGGTTTATTTTTCGGGCTTTTTTTAACACTTGCGTGCCAACACAGACGCCACAGCCCCGGAAATCATGAAGATTTGATGAACGGCGTTTAGAATTTTTTACATGGCAGTTGTTAATTAAAATCAACGAGGCTAAGCTCCGGAAAAGCTCGTTCAAGTGTCAAACTTCGAGGTGAATAAAAATGGCATTCAAGCCATTGATCGGCGTTACTGCGTGCGTCAAACAGATTGGCCTGCACCCCTATCACATCAGCGGCGACAAGTACGTACGTGCTGTCAGCGTTGGCGCTAACGGGTTGCCAGTGGTCATTCCTTCCCTTGGCAACCTGACTGAAATCGAAGACCTGCTCGGTCAACTCGACGGTCTGCTGCTGACCGGCTCGCCCTCGAATGTGGAACCTTTCCACTATCAAGGCCCGGCCAGCGCCCCCGGCACGGATCACGATCCGGCGCGGGATGCCACTACCCTTCCTTTATTGCGTGCAGCCATCGCGGCGGGCGTTCCGGTGCTCGGCATTTGCCGGGGATTCCAGGAAATGAACGTGGCATTCGGCGGCAGCCTGCATCAGAAGGTGCATGAGCTGCCGGGCATGCTCGATCACCGCGAAGCCGATAGCCCGGATGTGGCCGTGCAGTACGCACCGGCGCATGCGGTGACCGTGCTCGCCGGCGGCGTGTTCGAGGCGCTGGAACTGCCGAGCGAGTTTCAGGTGAACTCGATTCACAGCCAGGGCATCGATCGCCTCGCCCCCGGCCTGCGTGCCGAAGCGGTGGCGCCGGACGGCTTGATCGAAGCGGTCTCGGTCGAGCACAGCCCGGCCTTCGCCCTCGGCGTGCAATGGCACCCGGAATGGCAAGTGCTCGACAACCCGAACTACCTGAAGATTTTCCAGGCATTCGGCGCGGCTTGCCGGCAACGGGCGGCGCAGCGCAACAAACGCTGACTCACCCCAAGAATCCATAACGATTTACTGCCCCCACGGACGTCGGGTGTGCCTGCGCACATCCGTCATTCGTGAACAGCAACACCCGTAATAACAACAAGTACGACCCAGGCAGCCAGGACGGCGGCGCCGACCAAGCCCTCGGCAGTGCAAGGTCAGTCAGGCATGCGCAATTCCCCTGTAGGAGTGAGCCTGCTCGCGATAGCAATAGACCAGTCAACAGAGATGTCGACTGACATGGCCTCATCGCGAGCAGGCTCACTCCTACAGGGGATGTGTAATGACTGAGATTGCGCTTGCAGGCTTGCAATCCACTTAAGCCCGGCCACATTGGCCAGGCGAACGAAACCTGTTGGGAGTTTCACATGGCAAACGCCTCCAGCACTTACAGGAAGGCACTTGAAGGTCATCAGCAACCGAAAAAGGTGCTGGTGAAAGTCGATCGTGTCACCAAGAAGTTCGACGAAACCGTGGCCGTGGACGATGTGTCCCTGGAGATCCATCAGGGCGAAATCTTCGCCCTGCTCGGTGGCTCCGGTTCGGGCAAATCGACCCTGCTGCGCATGCTCGCCGGTTTCGAGCGCCCGACCGAAGGGCGGATTCTGCTCGACGGCGTGGACATCACCGACATGCCGCCGTACGAGCGGCCGATCAACATGATGTTCCAGTCCTACGCGCTGTTCCCACACATGACCGTCGCGCAGAACATCGCCTTCGGTCTGAAGCAGGACCGTTTGCCTGCCAGTGAAATCGATGCCCGCGTCGATGAAATGCTGCGCCTTGTCCACATGACTCAATACGCCAAACGCCGCCCGCACCAGTTGTCCGGCGGTCAGCGTCAGCGCGTCGCCCTCGCCCGCTCGCTGGCCAAGCGTCCGAAGCTGTTGCTGCTCGACGAACCGATGGGCGCGCTGGATAAAAAGCTGCGTTCGCAGATGCAACTGGAACTCGTGCAGATCATCGAACGCGTCGGCGTGACCTGCGTGATGGTGACCCACGACCAGGAAGAGGCCATGACCATGGCCGAGCGCATCGCGATCATGCACCTCGGTTGGATCGCGCAGATCGGCAGCCCGGTCGACATTTATGAAGCGCCGGTCAGCCGCATGGTCTGCGAATTCATCGGTAACGTGAACGCCTTCGATGGCACTGTGGTGGAAGACCTTGAAGGTCACGCGATCATTCACAGCCCGGACTTGCAGCAAAAGATTTACGTCGGCCACGGCGTCAGCACCTCGGTGCAGGACAAGTCGGTCACCTACGCGATCCGTCCGGAAAAAATGCTCGTCAGCACCACCCAACCCGAGTTCCGCTACAACTGGTCCGAAGGCAAGGTGCATGACATCGCCTACCTCGGCGGCCACTCAGTGTTCTACGTCGAATTGCCCGGCGGCAAAATCGTCCAGTCGTTCATGGCCAACGCCGAACGCCGTGGCGCGCGGCCGACCTGGGACGACAAAGTCTACGTCTGGTGGGAAGACGACAGCGGCGTGGTACTGCGCTCATGAAAACCTTCAATCAGCAATTCCTGCGCTTGGTGCCCAGCGGGCGAAAACTGGTGATCGGCATCCCGTTCATCTGGCTGTTCCTGTTCTTCATGCTGCCGTTCTTTCTGGTGATGAAGATCAGCTTCTCGGAAGCCGCGCTGTCGATCCCGCCGTACTCGGAGATCTACACCTACGCCGAACAGAAATTCCAGCTGCTGCTGAACATCGGCAACTACACCCTGCTCGGCGAAGACGAGCTGTACTTGTCGGCGTATCTCGGTTCGCTGAAGGTCGCGGCGCTGAGCACGATGATGTGTCTGCTGATCGGTTTCCCGATGGCCTACGCGATCACCAAGACCGGCAAGGAAACGCAAAACGTCCTGCTGCTTTTGATCATGATGCCGACCTGGACCGCGATCCTGATCCGCGTTTACGCATGGATGGGCATCCTCAGCAACAACGGTTTGCTCAACGGGTTTCTGATGTGGACGGGGCTGACCGATCACCCGATCGAGATCCTCAACACCAACACGGCCGTGTATATCGGCGTGGTCTACGCCTACCTGCCGTTCATGGTGTTGCCGCTGTACGCCAACCTCGTCAAGCACGACGGCAGCTTGCTGGAAGCCGCGCAGGACCTGGGTTCGAGCAACTTCAACAACTTCTGGAAAATCACCGTGCCGCTGGCCAAGAACGGGATTATTGCCGGCTGCATGCTGGTGTTCATTCCGGTGGTCGGTGAGTTCGTGATTCCCGAACTGTTGGGTGGCCCGGAGACGCTGATGATCGGTCGCGTGCTGTGGCAAGAGTTCTTCAATAACCGCGACTGGCCGGTGGCGTCTGCGCTGGCGGTGGTGATGCTGTTGATCCTGATTGTGCCGATTCTGCTGTTCAACCGCAGCCAGGCCAAAGAGATGGAGGCACGGGGATGAAACGCTTCGGTTTTTCCAAGTTCATGCTGATCTTCGGCCTGATGTTCATCTATCTGCCGATGCTGATTCTGGTGATCTACTCGTTCAACGCCTCGAAACTGGTGACGGTGTGGGGCGGCTGGTCGGTGAAGTGGTACGTCGGCCTGCTCGACAACACGCAACTGATGGGCTCGGTAGTGCGCTCGCTGGAGATCGCCTGCTACACCGCGATCGCCGCTGTAGCGTTGGGCACCCTCGCCGCTTTCGTGTTGACTCGAGTGACGCGCTTCAAGGGGCGCACGCTGTTTGGAGGTCTGGTCACCGCGCCGTTGGTGATGCCTGAGGTGATTACCGGTCTGTCGCTGTTGCTGCTGTTCGTGGCGATGGCGCAGTTGATCGGCTGGCCGCAAGAGCGTGGCATCGTCACCATCTGGATCGCCCACACCACGTTTTGTGCCGCTTATGTGGCGGTGGTAGTCTCCGCCCGCCTCCGCGAGCTGGATCTGTCGATCGAAGAAGCGGCGATGGATCTCGGTGCGAAGCCGTTCAAGGTGTTTTTCCTGATTACCATTCCAATGATCGCGCCGTCGCTGGCGGCGGGCGGGATGATGTCGTTTGCCTTGTCGCTGGATGACCTGGTGTTGGCCAGCTTCGTTTCCGGACCAGGTTCGACCACGTTGCCGATGGAAGTGTTCTCGGCGGTGCGTCTGGGTGTGAAGCCTGAGATCAACGCCGTGGCCAGCCTGATTCTGCTGGCGGTGTCGCTGGTGACCTTCCTGGTCTGGTACTTCGGCCGCAAGGCAGAAGCCAACCGCAAACGAGCGATTCAGGAAGCGATGGATCAGACGGCGAACGAGTCGTGGCAACCACAGCAACAAGCCGCCACCGCTTGACCGGTAGGAGCTGCGGCACGCTGCGATCTTTTGATCTTGATGTAAAAGATCAAAAGATCGCAGCCTCGTTTCACTCGACAGCTCCTACACAAATGTAGTCAGCCCCTCGGTCAGTCCCCTCTCCCCCTGGGAGAGGGTTAGGGTGAGGGGAATTTGCGTAACGTGAATAAAAACAATGGAGTTGTACCGATGAAAATGTTTGGCAGGACTCTGCTGACACTGTCCTTAATGGGCGCAATGGTCATGGGCGCCCAGGCCAACGACAAGGTGCTGCGTGTTTACAACTGGTCCGATTACATCGCACCGGACACCGTCAAGAAGTTCGAAGACGAGACCGGCATCCGCGTGACCTATGACGTCTTCGACAGCAACGAAACCCTTGAGGCGCGCTTGCTGGCGGGCAAATCCGGCTACGACCTGGTCGTGCCGTCGAACAGTTTCCTGGCCAAGCAGATCAAGGCCGGCGTCTATCAGACGCTGGACAAATCCAAACTGCCGAACTGGAAGAATCTCAACCCGGTGCTGCTGAAAAATGCCGCCGCCAGTGATCCGGACAACGCCCACGCGTTCCCGTACATGTGGGGCTCGATCGGCATCGGTTTCAACCCGGCCAAGGTCAAGGAAGTGCTCGGCGCCAACGCCCCGACCAATTCCTGGGACTTGTTGTTCAAACCGGAAAACGCAGAAAAACTCAAAGCCTGCGGCATCAGTTTCCTCGACTCGCCGACCGAAATGATCCCGGCCGCCCTGCACTACCTGGGCTACCCGGTGAACGACAAGGACACCGCGCACATCAAGGAAGCCGAGGCGCTGTTCATGAAGATCCGCCCGAACGTGGCGTATTTCCATTCTTCGAAATACATCTCCGATCTGGCCAACGGCAACATCTGCGTGGCGGTCGGTTACTCCGGTGACGTGCTGCAGGCCAAGGCCCGCGCGGTGGAATCCGGCAACAACGTAGTGATCGACTACAGCATTCCCAAGGAAGGCGCCGGCAGCTTCTACGACATGGTCGCCATCCCGCGCGATGCCGCCAACGTCGACAACGCGTACCTGTTCATGGACTTCCTGATGCGTCCGGACATCATCGCCGAGATCACCAACAGCAACGGCTACAGCAACGCCAACGCGGCGGCTACGCCATTGGTGGATGAAGCGATCCGCAACGATCCGGGTTCGTATCCGTCGCAAGCGGTAATGGCGACACTGTATGCGGTGCCGGATCAGCCGATTGCCACGCAGCGAATCATGACCCGTGGCTGGACCCGGGTGAAGCTCGGTAAGTGAGCCGATGATCGTTCCCACGCTCCGCGTGGGAACGCAGTCCGGGACGCTCTGCGTCCCAAAGCGTGACGCGGAGCGTCACAAGAGGCATTACCACGCAGAGCGTGGGAACGATCAGTGTAAAAATTTCCCGTTCACGCAGCGCCTTACCACCGCTGCACCCTGCTATGAACGGCCTCACCTGGCTCCCTCGGTTCAGGTGAATTCTCAGGCGCCCTCAGGCGCCTTTTTTTGTGCCTTCACATCAGCGACCAATCTTGCAGAACGCGATAACGACCCTTGTGCGATTCGAACAAGGCAAAGCGTTCTGCACGCAGGAAAAACTCCGGTGGCGTAGCGGATTCCGGCTCCGGCGCACGGTAGTCTCTAGCCAACGTCAGGTGCGGGCGAAACTCGCGGGGCGTCTCTTCCAGACCAAAAGGTAACATCGCCTGTTCCAGCGCGTAGACCAGGCGCAGTAACGCCAGCGGTGCCTGCTCCGGCGCGAGCGACAACACCCCGGCGCGATGCCAGACCTGCATGCGATCCAGCGAAATCTTCAACGCCTCTCCTGGCGTGCGCACTTGCCCGGCCGCTTCACAGACTTCGTTGATCTGCGCCAATGGCACCGCGCCAAGGAACAGCAACGTCAGATGAAAATTATCCGCAGGCACCGGTTTCCCGGTTCTCAAGCCCAGATCTGCTCGCCATTGTGCAATCGCCTTGCGCTGCGCCGGCGGGCAATCGAGGGCGAAAAACAGTCGCTTCGCTTCATCGGTCATGGCCCTGCTCCCCTGTTCATCGTTATCCGCCGGATTCTACACAGCCTGATCTGACGACTCGTGACAGCTGGCTATAGTTCAAGGATTGCCATCAACCGGAGACCGCCATGCGTGAGATCCTCAGCAAAGAACCGTGGTGGGCGCGGCCGCCGCATCCCGGGCAGGATGAAAGCGAACTGGAATGGGGCTGGCTGGTGCATTACAGCGAGGGTGAGCCGCGCTTCGAATTCGTCCGCGAACGGCCGACTGACGAGCAGATCCGCAACCGCAAAAGCTGCCGCATCACCCCCTCTGCCGAGTGAACACCGTACCTGTAGGAGTGAGCCTGCTCGCGATGGCGTTTGCACATTCAATGCTTCATTGACGGACCCACCGCTATCGCGAGCAGGCTCACTCCTACAATGGATTTGCGGTGGCTTCAGGGTTCGATGAGGTATTGGAAGCCGCCGTAGATCATGCGCTGGCCATCGAACGGCATCGGGTTCACATCGGGCTGCATGCGCGGGTCCTCCATCATTTTTGCCATGCCGGCATCACGGGTGGCTTTGTCCGGCCAGATCAACCAGCCCGAGGCGACGGTTTCGCCTTCCTTGAGCTTCACCGCCATCGGGAACGAGGTGAGCTTGCCGTCCGGCACGTCGTCTCCCCAGCATTCGGCCACGCTCAGGGCGCCGTACTCCTTGAACAGTACGGCGGCAATTTCGGCGTGCTTTTTGTACTGCTCACGATTGGCAGTCGGCACTGGCGCTACAAAAATATCGATATAAGCCATGATCACTTTCCTTGCACGTTGGGTTCGATCTGCTGACTGGTCGATTGCGGCGGTTGCCATTCGACACGATTCACCCCCAAGCCGACCGACGGTTCATCGCCCCCGCCCAGATTGCGCTCGACTTGCCCGGCCATGTGCAGCGTGCCGGCCATGACGCCGGTGGTCGGGTTTTGCACCAGTTTCAGCCAGGCCTTGTCGAAGGTGCTGCCCAGACTGCTGCGGATCAGCGCTTCGCTGTCAGGGCGGTCATTGGCCTGAATGATCGCGCGAATGCCCGCCACTCCCACCGAAATCAGTCCGCCAGCCAGTTTCCCAGCCGCTGCTGCGACTGCGCTGGCAGCCCCACGCGGGGCCATTTCCGCTTCCATCCGCTGACTGGCGCGCTTGGCCACCGGCGCCATGCCGGCGTCGGTCGAGGCGATGCCTTTGGCGCCACCCTCGGTGTGAATCTTGTCGATCAGTGCGGCGTAGGCCGGCAGCGTGTTCAACGGCTCGGTACTGATGACCTGATACAGCGAAGCATCACGCGCCGGCGGCGGGCCCAACGCAATGGCCGGGACTTTCTGCAAACGCCCATTGAGCTGACCAACGGGCACACCATGACGCTGGGCGATAAGCGGCATCTGCTGCGCCATCAACTGCGCATAGAACGCCGTGGCCTGGCCGAGAATCGCGTCCGGATCGACCTCCACTGCCACTGGCGCCAGCACCCTTTCCTGATATTGCTCAAGCAGATACGCCGCCAGACGCTTGGCCGACGCATCTTGCTCACCACCGGCATTGATCGTGTACCAACTGACCTTCATCGACAGCCATTCCTGGGTCCAGTAGCTGCTGAACCACGGGATGAAATTTTCTTCAGTTTGCTGATAGACCCGAGTGCGCCAATGTTCCATCGAGCCACGGGCGAAGACTTTGACCTGCTCGGTGGACTGCTGCGAAGCACTGACGATTTCGCGGTCGATCTGCTGCCAGGTTGCCGGCGAGATGAACACGGCCTGGGGCGCTGCCACCGGGGCCCGCGCGGAAGTCGCGCAGCCGGCCAGCAGAAGCAGTGCGGCGACGAGCAGCGCACGCGGGTTCACGGTGGCGGTTTCCTTTAAACAGGGAGGATGCAGATCTGAGTATAGGTGTGAGTATCGGGCCGTTTGTCCGGTTGTGGCTGGACTGGCGCCTTCGCGAGCAGGCTCGCTCCCACAGGGGAATGCATTTCAAAGTGGGAGCGAGCCTGCTCGCGAAGGCGCCATCAGCAACACCCCAAAAACCCCAACCATCACTGTCATCGATATTCACCATCGCCACGATTGCCTTCCGCACACCGTCCATGAAAGGCACGATTAAGCCATCCGAAACACAACGAGGAGTTCACAACATGATTCACACCCACGTCACACTCTCCGTGAGTTTCCCGGTGTTCGGCAGCAACTATTACGACCAGCACGTCGTGTCGCACAAGGCGCAGGCACTGGTGTTCAACGAAGATTTCGAAGATCTGCTGATGCCGGCTGCAACCAATCACTTCAGCAACGAAGTGGTCGGCATCAACGATCAGTTCCGTTTTCTGAGCGACATTCTCGCCACCCATTTGCTGGACATCGAGGCCGCCGTGCCTGCGCGATCCAGCGTCCGGGCGAGCGCTCACTTTCAATTGCCGTAACGGACGCCTGGACAAACCGAGCGGCCATGAAAAAGCCCACTGGTCATCACGACTCAGTGGGCTTTTTTACATCGGCGATATACGCAGTCAGCGCTTCCAGCACTCGGAATAACGCGAGCACACGTCGTACTGCGTATCCATTTGCGCCATGCGCTCGAGATGATGATTGATGGTCTCGGCCATCACCTTATTGGTGGCCTGAAAATAATCCATGATCGCCAGTTTTTCCTGCTCGGCCGGCGCCGAATTAGCGCGCTTGCCGGATGTATCTTCGCTGTGCGACCACTCTTTCAACTGCTTGTCGTCAACGCTGCGCAGGCGCTGGCGATATTCATCGGTGGCCACTTGCAGCGCCCGCGTCCTGTTAGTGCCCGCCTCTTTTTCGAATTCAACAAGGTTCTGACGGTACAGCGTCCAATACTCGTCTGGCAGCGCAAAACCGAGTTTGCCCTTGCGCTCGCTGATCAGCGATTCGAGTTTCTCAGGCGTCATGCTGGCAGGCGGCTCCTTGGCCGGGTCGGGCTTGATCATGACAATCACGCTGCCATTGACGATCTGCTCGATCAGCGCAGCACGCTCTGGCGTGTCCGGCAGCAGTTTCGGCGGTTGCGGGAAAAGTGCGTTGCGCCCGTAACAGGCAGGAAAACCGCCACGCTTGACGGTCAGAGGCATACGCACATCCTTGCCATCCACCCGCTGCAAACGCTCCACCAACGTCGAACACTGGCCACGTCCGGTAAAGCCGAAGGTCACCTCGTATTCGGCGCCGCGCTCCGGTTTCAAGTTGAATCCGGTACCACAGGTACCATGCCCCAACTGAGTCATAACCTGGAGATACAGGTCTTTTTCCGGCGGCAATTTGATTTCCAGATAACCACGGGCGTCTTTGGGTGCGGCGACGCTCATGCCGACCCGGCGCTGGCTCTCGGCGATAAACAGATTGTTCAGCGGCCCGGTGCTCATGCCATCGCAATGCTCGGCATCGAAATAATTGAGGGTGGCATTGGACAAGTTAGCGACGAAACGCAGTTTGGCTGCGTCAGGCACGCTGGCGTCCTGATAAGTCCCCGTCTGCGTGCAGCCGACGAGTGCAAAAGCGGCTACGACAGAGCTGAACAGCGCAGGCGAATAGCGCAGAAAAGAAGCGACAGACATGATCATCCTTGGAGGAAGGCGCGAAAAAGCGGCGATGCTACTGAATTGCCACTACTGCGTCCACCCTCGTCATGTCTGTGCGCTTGGGTGTCTGCCGATTACTTCACGGCTCAGTCATCATCCCGATCGCGATAGTAACGACGCCCGTCGCGGCGATCATCGCGATCATCCCAACGCCGATCGTGGTCGTAATTGCGGCCATGATCGCGGTCGTAATGCCGGCCATGGCGGTGGTCATCATCAAAATCCGCGACGCAGCCGCCGAGCAATACGGCGGCAGTCACAGTCAGCAGCATCGTTGTTGCACGCTTCATTCAACACTTCCCTAAAACCAAGGTCTTGACGACGGAATCGGCGACGCTGCCCACGCCTTCAGGACGCGGTGCGCGCAGCCGCAGATACGACCGGGCAAATCAGCGTTGATTCAGTGGCCACCATTGACCGTTGGTCGCCCCGTCCGCGCTATACGAGCGGCGGCGAAATGCCACCTATACTGCTTGCAACCTAGCCCCACGCAATGGATCTGCGCCCTCAATAACAACAAGCAGAGGTGGACCATGGTCTGGCAGCAAATTTACGACCCGTTCGGCAACCCGGTGATCTCCACGCTCATGGCCGCCGTACCGGTGGTGGTGATGCTCGCGGCGCTGGCGTTCTTCCACGTCAAGGCGCATCTGGCGGCGCTGCTGGCGCTGGCTTCCGCCCTGCTGATTTCGATTTTTGCCTTCGGCATGCCGGCGAGCATGGCCGGCTCAGCGGCGTTGTTTGGCGCGGCCAATGGCTTGTTGCCGATCGGCTGGATCGTCCTCAACATCATCTTCCTGCATCGCCTGACCACCGAGAACGGCTCGTTCAAAGTGCTGCAGGATTCTCTCGCGCGGATCACCGATGACCGACGTTTGCAGTTGCTGCTGATCGCGTTCTGCTTCGGTGCGTTTTTCGAAGGCGCGGCGGGGTTCGGTACACCGGTGGCGGTGACCGGGGCGATTCTGATCGGTCTCGGTTTTTCGCCGCTGGCAGCATCCGGTCTGGCGCTGATCGCCAACACCGCGCCAGTCGCATTCGGCGCGCTGGGCACGCCGATCATCACGCTGGCCAAAGTCACCGGGCTGGATGAAATGGAGCTGTCGATGATGGTCGGTCGGCAGTTGCCGTTTTTCTCGGTGCTGGTGCCGTTCTGGTTGATCTGGGCGTTTGCCGGTTGGCGCAAGATGCTCGAGATCTGGCCGGCGATTCTGGTGGCCGGCGTCAGCTTCGCGATCCCGCAGTTTCTGGTGTCGAACTACCACGGGCCGATGCTGGTGGATGTGATCGCCGCGCTGATTTCCATGGCCTGCCTGACGCTGTTCTTGAAGGTGTGGAAACCGGCGACCATTCACACCTCGGCAGCGCTGTCGGGGCGTGTCGACAACTCCAAGGTCGAGGAAGAAAAAGTCACCGCCAGCGCCGCGTTCAGTGATCAGGCGCGCCCGGCGGTGATGCGCGCGTGGATGCCGTGGATCATCCTCACCGTGTTCGTGTTTGCCTGGGGCACGCAGGGCTTCAAGAATATGTTCGACACCCGTCCGGCGATTGATCCGGTCACCCAGTCGGTCAAGCTCGACCCACAGGGCAAACCGCTGCGCGAGGCCAACCCGATTTTCGCCCCGGCAGTGACCTTTACCAGCCTGCACCTGCAAATCGAAAAAGTCCCGCCGGTGGTTGCCGCGCCGAAAGCGGAAGAAGCGGTGTACAAATTCACCTGGCTGACCGCCACCGGCAGCGGGATCTTGCTGGCGGCGATTGTCGGCGGTTTGCTGATGGGTTATTCGATTCCGCAACTGATCAAGCAATACCTGCGCACGTTGTGGGTGGTGCGGTTTTCGCTGATCACCATTGCGGCGATGCTGGCGCTGGGGTTCCTTACGCGCTACTCGGGACTTGACGCGACCATGGGCCTGGCGTTTGCGGCGACGGGGATTTTCTATCCGATGTTCGGCACATTGCTCGGTTGGCTCGGCGTGGCATTGACCGGTTCGGATACGGCGTCGAACGTTCTGTTTGGCGGGTTGCAGCGGGTGACGTCGGAACAGCTCGGGATCAGTCCGGTGCTGATGGCGGCAGCAAACAGTTCCGGTGGGGTGATGGGCAAAATGGTCGATGCACAATCGATCGTGGTCGCCTCCACCGCGACCCGCTGGTATGGGCATGAGGGCGAGATTCTGCGCTACGTGTTCTTCCACTCGATTGTGTTGGCGATCCTGGTCGGTGGGCTGGTGACGTTGCAGGCGTATGTGGCGCCGTTTACCTCGATGGTGGTGGGCGGGCATTAGTCCGGCCGGACACATATCCAATGTGGGAGCGAGCCTGCTCGCGAAGGCGTCCGGTCTGCCAATGAAGATATTGGCTGTGCCGGCCTCTTCGCGAGCAGGCTCGCTCCCACAGGTTTCAAGTTGTGAATGAAATGGTGGTTACCACACAGATCCCTGTAGGAGTGAGCCTGCTCGCGATAGCGGTGTGTCAATCGCCACATTGCTCACTGGTCTATCGCTATCGCGAGCAGGCTCACTCCTACAGTGGATCTGTGTTGGCCAAGCGATTAATGAGCTGCTTGCATAACTCTATAACGAAAATCCGACAAAACCTTTTCCTCTCTCCAGCAGTCACTCCTTAACGAGACCGGCGATGACGCTGGCTGCCCGCTTGGGCCTTCTACGACCCTGCTGCCCTGATGAAGAGAGAAAAGGAATCGAACCATGACGATTTCCCGACGCGGATTTCTGATCCTCGGCGCCGTGACCGCCACCGCCTTCGCGATGCCGCCGTTTATCAGCCTCAAGGCCTACGCGGCCAATCTGGAGCAACCGGCCATGAGCAAAGTGACGATCAACGTCAACGGCAAGCCGCGTGCGCTTGACGTCGACACCCGCACCACCCTCCTTGATGCCTTGCGCGAACACCTGCACCTGACCGGCAGTAAAAAAGGCTGCGACCACGGCCAGTGTGGCGCCTGCACGGTGATCGCCGATGGTCGACGCATCAACTCGTGCCTGACCCTGGCGGTGATGCACGAAGGCAGTGAGATCACCACCATCGAAGGTCTCGGCATGCCCGACAATCTGCACCCGATGCAGGCCGCATTCATCAAGCACGACGGCTATCAGTGCGGCTATTGCACGCCGGGGCAGATCTGCTCGGCAGTGGCGGTGATCAAGGAAATCCGCGATGGCATTCCCAGCCATGTCAGTGAAAGCCTCACCGAGGCGCCACGGTTGATTGCCAGTGAGTTTCAGGAGCGCATGAGCGGCAATATCTGCCGCTGCGGCGCTTACTCGAACATCATCGAAGCCATCACTGAAGTCGCGGAGGTGCCGGCATGAGACCGTTCAATTACAGCCGCGCCGACTCCCCCGCCGCGGCCGCTGCGCAAGCCGCTCAAGTCGAAGGTGCGCGGTTTATCGCTGGCGGCACCAACCTGCTCGACCTGATGAAACTCGACATCGAAACGCCGTTGCACCTGATCGATGTCAATCACCTCGGCCTGGATCAGATCGAAGCCACGCCCGAAGGCGGATTGCGAATTGGCGCGCTGGTGCGCAACACCGATCTGGCAGCAGACGAGCGGGTCCGCAAAGACTACGCGCTGCTCTCGCGCGCCTTGCTCGCCGGGGCTTCCGGGCAATTGCGCAACATGGCGAGCACCGCCGGCAACCTGCTGCAACGCACGCGCTGTCCGTACTTCTACGACACGAATCAGGCCTGCAACAAACGCCAACCCGGCAGCGGTTGCGCAGCGATCGGCGGGGTCAGTCGGCAACTGGGAATCATCGGCGTCAGCGACGCCTGCATCGCCACACACCCGAGTGACATGGCAATTGCCATGCGCGCGCTCGATGCGCAGATTGAAACGGTGAAACCCGATGGCACGACCCGCAGCATCGCCATGGCCGATTTCCATCAGTTGCCCGGCACCACGCCGAACATCGAAACCAGCCTCACGCCCGGCGAGTTCATCACCTCGGTGACACTGCCCGCACCGCTCGGCGGCACCCACGTTTATCACAAAGTGCGCGATCGCTCGTCCTACGCGTTCGCCTTGGTGTCGGTCGGTCTGATCCTGCAAAAGGACGGCAGTGGCCGCATCGCCGTCGGCGGTATCGCGCCGAAACCATGGCGGGTTGAAGCCGCCGAAGCGTTGCTGCCCCAAGGCGCCAAAGCCGTCAGCGCACGCCTGCTCGACGGCGCCACGCCGACCCACGACAACCAATTCAAACTGACCCTGGTCGAGCGCACGCTCGGTTCAGTGTTGGCGCAAGCGAGGGATGAAGCATGAAATTCGACACGCCCGCCACCACCAACCCGATCGACCAGTTGAAGGTCATCGGCCAACCCACCGACCGCATCGAAGGTCCGCTGAAAACCAGCGGTCAGGCGCCTTACGCCTACGAGCAGCACGAGGCGGTGGCCAATCAGGCTTACGGTGTCATGGTCGGTTCAGCCATCGCCAAGGGCCGCATCAACAATATCGATCTTGAACAGGCGAAAGCCGCACCGGGTGTGCTGGCCATCGTCACCGCCGCCAACGCCGGCAAACTCGGCAAAGGCCAATACAACGCCGCGCATCTGTTGGCCGGGCCGGAGATTCAGCACTATCACCAGGCTGTTGCACTGGTGGTTGCCGAGACGTTCGAGCAGGCCCGTGCAGCTGCGCAATTGGTCAAGGTCGACTACGTCGCGGCCAAAGGCGAATTCGATCTGGCCAGCGTGCGCGACCAAGGCGTCGAGCCGAAAGACGAATTGCCCGACGTCAGCCACGGTGATTTCGCCAAGGCCTTCGCCTCCGCGCCGGTGCAGTTCGATCAGACCTACACCACGCCGGATCAGTCCCACGCGATGATGGAGCCGCACGCCACGTTGGCGGCGTGGAAAGGCGATCAACTGACCTTGTGGACGTCGAACCAGATGATCGCGTGGAGCGTCGGCGACATCGCTACGACGCTCGGTTTGCCCAAGGAAAAGGTGCGGCTGATTTCGCCGTACATTGGTGGTGGTTTCGGCGGCAAGTTGTTCGTGCGCGCCGATGCGATCCTCGCCGCCCTCGGTGCGCGGATGGCTGGCAGGCCGGTGAAAGTCGCCCTCGCCCGCCCGCAGATCGCCAACAACACCACTCACCGCCCGGCGACGATTCAGCGCATTCGCATGGGCGCGACAGCGGACGGCAAACTCACTGCGATCGCCCACGAAGGCTGGTCGGGCAATCTGGCGGAAGGCAAAGTCGAGGTTGCAGCGCAGCCGAGTCAGTTGTTGTACGCGGCGGAAAATCGGCTGGTCAGCATGCGTCTTGCGCCGCTGGATTTGCCCGAAGGCAACGCCATGCGCGCACCCGGTGAAACGCCGGGGCTGATGGTCCTGGAAATCGCCATGGACGAGATGGCCGAGCAGCTCAAGCTTGATCCGGTCCAGTTCCGGATTCTCAACGACACGCAGGTCGATCCGGTGAAAACCGAGCGGCCGTTTTCGCAGCGGCGCCTGATCGAATGCCTGCAAACCGGTGCCGAGAAATTCGGCTGGAGTCAGCGCAATGCCCAACCGGGCTCACGGCGCGAAGGCCGCTGGTTGATCGGCATGGGCGTGGCGGCGGCGATCCGCAACAACCTGCTGGTCAAGTCCGGTGCAAGGGTACGGCTGGAACGCGACGGCAAGGTCACGGTGGAAACTGACATGACCGATATCGGCACCGGCAGCTACACGATCATCGCGCAGACGGCGGCCGAGATGATGGGCGTTGGTTTGAAGGATGTGAGCGTGCATCTGGGCGATTCGAGTTTTCCAGTGTCGGCAGGTTCCGGCGGGCAATTTGGCGCTAACTGCTCGACTGCCGGGGTGTATGCCGCGTGTATGAAATTGCGTGAGGCGGTGGCTGGCAAGTTGGGCATGGCGGCGGATCAGGCGGAGTTTGTCGACGGTGAGGTGCGCGTCGGCAGCAAGAGCGTGCCGTTACGCAATGCGACTGAAGGCGGCGCGCTCGTCGGCGAGGACAGCATCGAGTTCGGTGATCTGGCCGAGAAATATCAGCAGTCGACCTTTGGTGCGCATTTCGTTGAGGTCGCGGTGGATGCGGCGACCGGTGAAGTGCGTGTGCGCCGAATGTTGGCGGTGTGCGCGGCCGGGCGAATTCTCAATCCGAAAGCGGCGCGCAGTCAGGTGATCGGCGCGATGACTATGGGCGTTGGTGCGGCGTTGATGGAAGAGTTGGCGGTGGACAAGAAACTCGGCTTTTTCGTCAATCATGATCTGGCCGGGTATGAAGTGCCGGTGCATGCCGACATTCCGCATCAGGAGGTGATTTTTCTCGATGAGACCGATCCGGTGTCTTCGCCGATGAAGGCCAAAGGTGTTGGTGAGTTGGGGATTTGCGGGGTCAGTGCGGCGGTGGCGAATGCGATTTACAACGCCACGGGGGCTAGGGTGCGGGAGTATCCGATTACGCTGGACAAGATTTTGTCGTCGTTGCCGGAGATGATCTGAAAGCCCCGGAAAAGCCCCTCACCCTAGCCCTCTCCCAGAGGGAGAGGGAACCGATTGGGGGATATTGGAGAATTTCACCGACCTGAAAGCTCCAATGTGAATCCATAATCGACTCGGTCTCTCAAGTCGATGTATGACGCAAGACACTGCGGTCGGCCCCCTCTCCCTCCGGGAGAGGGCTGGGGTGAGGGAAGTCAGGTGGCGCACTAGCATGGGGTGCTAGTGCGCTACCGATAGCTTTCAGTCCGCTCGCGGATACTGCTCGGCACTCACCTGCTCCATCCATTCCACCACCTTGCCATCCTGCACTTCAGCAATAGCAATATGCGTCATCGCCGTAGTCGGCGCCGCCCCGTGCCAATGCTTTGCCCCCGGCGCGATCCACACCGTATCCCCAGGACGAATCTCACGCACCGGCTGCCCCCATTCCTGCACAAACCCGGAACCGGCCGTGACGATCAAGGTCTGTCCCAACGGATGCGTGTGCCAAGCGGTACGCGCGCCCGGCTCAAACGTCACCGTCGCACCACTGACCCGCGCCTCGTCTGTGCCTTTGAACGGCGCATCGACACGGACAGTGCCGGTGAACCAATCCGTCGGGCCTTTGGCCGAAGGTTGCGAGCCATTGGGCGTGACCGTCACACGCGGAGTTTCATCGGCCTGCACCTCACCCGCCAACAGAGAAAGGGTCAACGCAGAAGCAGCAATCGGGTTCATGGTGGTTCCTCCGGATATTCAATGCCACCACTGTACCGACAACAACTCTTCAGATAATCGACTAGAATTCAAAAAAACTTATGCGGGACACTCATCAATGCTGCGTGAAAATGCCACCGACCTCCTCGCCTTCCTCGCCGTAGCCCGCGAGCGCAGTTTCACCAAAGCGGCGGCCAAACTCGGCGTCTCGCAATCGGCGCTCAGCCACACCATTCGCGCACTCGAAGCCCGTTTGGGCCTGCGTCTGCTGACCCGCACTACTCGCAGCGTCTCGCCCACCGAAGCCGGTCATCATCTGCTGCAAACCATCGGCCCGCGCTTCGAAGAAATCGAACTGGAACTCGCGGCCCTGAGCAACCTGCGCGACACCCCCGCCGGCAAGCTCCGCATCAGTGCCACCGATCATTCGCTGGACTGGCTGCTGCGCCCGGTGCTCAAAGACTTTCTGCCGCAGTACCCGGACATCGCCGTCGAAGTCTGCTGCGATTACGGTTTCGTCGACATCGCCGGCCAGGGTTTCGACGCCGGCGTGCGCCTGGGCGAAGACGTCGCACAAGGCATGATCGCCACCCGCATCGGTCCCGACATGCGCATGGCGGTGGTGGGTTCACCCGCCTATTTCGCCAAACGCACCCCGCCGCAAACGCCAAGGGATCTGACCGACCACGCCTGCAATAACCTGCGCCTGCCCACCAATGGCGGGTTGTACAGCTGGGAATTCGAAAAGGCTGGGGAAAGCCTGAAAGTGCGAGTATCCGGGCAGATCACCCTGAACGGCGTCTACCCGCTGCTCGACGCTGCGCTGGACGGTTTTGGCCTGAGTTACATCCCGGAAAACGTCGTCGCGCCGTATCTGGCCGACGGTCGTTTACTGCAGGTGCTGGGGGATTGGTGCCCGACGTTTGCCGGGTATCACCTGTATTACCCGAGTCGACGTCAGGCAGCACCGGCGTTTGCGTTGTTGCTGGAGGCGTTGCGCTATCGCGCTTGAGCGACTTGTCACGTTTTAAAGCAACCCGCAGCGCCCCAAGACGCCTTGGCTATCTGCACGGCCGCGTACACAGAGTTCGCCGTCACTGTTGCAATCTGCCCGCGCTGCATGCCCAGACAAACATACTGTTCGTTATGGGCGTACGCAGCGAACAAAATCAGCAAGAGACAAACCCCGGTGCAATAGGTGAACCTGCGGCCTTGCACGTCCATGATCGTTCTTCTTTGGTGAGGCAGGAATCTTCATACTCACCGACAAACAAACCCCTTCCAACTGTCAGATATGACAGTCCTTCAGACCATTTCGAAATTAATACAAGCCTGAACCAACGCGAAGTCGCGATCGTTTGGCGAGCTCGATCAACCCATCAACGCAATCAACTGATGCCGCTGCGCATCCGTGAGCATCGGCCCGAACCCGGCCTTGGCGTTATCGGCCATGAAACGCGGATTGCCCGTGCCCGGGATCACGCAGGTCACCGCTGAATGCGACAGCAGAAACTTCAACGCCAGTTGCGGCCAGCTGTTGACCTGCACGTCCGACACCCAGCCCGGCAGCGGTTTGCCTTTGAGCCGGGCCAGCAGTCCCCCGCCACCGAACGGCCGATTACAGATCACTGCCACGCCACGCTCGCGACACAGCGGCAGAATGCGTTTTTCCACGCCACGGTCATCGAGGGCGTAATTGATTTGCAGAAAATCCAGTTGTTCGGCCTTCAACACCGCTTCGACTTCTTCATAGGCCGAGTCCGTGTAATGGGTGATGCCGATGTAACGGATGCGCCCCTGGGCTTTCCATTCACGCAGGGTCGGCAAGTGCGTCTGCCAATCGAGCAGGTTGTGGATCTGCATCAGGTCGATGCGCTCGGCACGCAGCAGGCTGAATGACTGCTCCATCTGCGCGATGCCCTCCTCGCGTCCGCGCGTCCACACCTTGGTCGCCAGAAACGCCGGCGAGCGCGGCTCATGGATCGATAGCAATTCACCAGTGGTCTGTTCGGCACGGCCATACATCGGTGAACTGTCGATCAGCGTGCCGCCCTTGGTGAACAGCTCATCAAGCACCGCCGGCAGTTGCCGGTAGGCCGGATCGCCGGGGGCGACGTCGAAGCCGCGATAGGTGCCCAGACCCACGATGGGCAGCGACTCGGCGCTGGACGGGATGGCGCGGGTCTGCATGGCGTGGCCTCCGGTAGTCGCGGACGTGGTGGTTGTGGCCAACGCCCGATCAAAGGTGAAGACCGCCGAAACCCCGGCGGCCAGCGTGAGCAATCGGCGACGGGAGTAACCCTCAGTGTGGCTCATGCTGGTTCCCCTGCTGCGTGGATCTGTTGCCTTTTGTGTGTGCGAGCGGCCCGGTTGCAGGGCTGGACTACACTGCGACAGCGATCCTTCACACACCGTTAAAAGTAGCCGAATGTCCCGAACCCTGATGTCACTCGTCGCATTGATCGTTACCGTGTACCTGGTGCTGTGCGCGGCGCTGTTCTTTTTTCAGCGCTCGCTGATCTATTTTCCGCAGCCTAATGCCGTCACTTCCGCTGATTCACGGATGACACTGTCGATGCCGGACGCGCAGATTTCGCTGATCACCCGCGAGCGTGTCGGGCCACGGGCGCTGATCTATTTCGGTGGCAATGCCGAGGACGTGTCGCGCAATCTGCCGGAGTTTGCCGAGGCGTTTCCCGATTACGCGGTGTATCTGCTCAACTACCGCGGCTTCGGTGGCAGCGGCGGCTCACCGTCGGAAGCGGCGATTGCCGAGGATGCGCTGGCGCTGTTCGATCAGGTCTACGCCAGTCATCCGCAGATAGCCGTGGTCGGGCGCAGTCTCGGTTCTGGCGTCGCGGTGCGTCTGGCCAGTCAGCGACCGGTGCAACAGCTGATTCTGGTGACGCCTTACAACAGCCTCGAAGAAATCGCGGCGCAGCAATATCCGTGGGTGCCGGTGAAATGGTTGCTCAAGGATCGCTTCGAATCCGGCAAATACGCCGCGCATATCCGCGTGCCGACGTTGCTGCTGGCGGCCAGTGACGACGAGGTGATTCCGCGCGCCAGCACGCAGCGTTTGCTGGAGAACTTCCCGCAAGGCGTGGCGGTGCTCAGGGTGGTGCCGGATTCGGGGCATAACTCGATCTCGGATCGTGCGCAGTATTTGCAGTGGATGAAGGATGTGTTGAATCGGTGATAGTGGTCTGCCTGTGTCTTTTGTATTGTTTTCAGTGACGCCATCGCGAGCAGGCTCACTCCTACAGGGGAACGCATTCCAAATGTAGGAGTGAGCCTGCTCGCGATAGCGTCATCCGGCGCAACATAGCGCTCTGTTTGATTCCACTGTTCGTCGCTTCGCCGTAAAGCCTTCACCGCCCCTTGAACCAAGTCCCGATTCCCCAGTCCTACTCGCGCCGCTTTCTGCGGTTCACTCAACTTTTGCGCTGTCCTCCTTCAGAGCTGCCCGTCTCATGCGCCACGCCGTTCGTTCGTCTCGCTTGGTTTCGCTGTGCCTGCTGATCCTTTCGCCGCTGTTCGCTGCAACCGCCCATGCCGGTGCGGAGCGGCAACTGGTGGCCGCCATCAACGACTATCGTGCCCATCCGCAACGCTGTGATCGACGCCCGGTGCAACGGCTGGCACCGTTGGCGCTGAAGTCGAACCTGGCCTTGCCGATCGGTTATCGCTATGCCGGCGGCATGCGTGAAGCGTTGAAGTCGTCCGGTTATTCCGCCGTGGCGGTGCGCAGTATTCGCGTGGTCGGGGCCGAGGACGCCGAGGAGGCTTTCGACCTGCTGCAAGACGAGCACTGCGCCGCGCTGCTGGATGCGAGCTACGCCGATATCGGTGTCAGTCGTTCGCGCAATGAATGGCAAGTGGTGTTGGCGCAACCGGTGCTCGACCATCGCGTCGGTGACAATCGCAGCGTCGGCAAGGCCTTGCTCGCTGAGGTCAACGCCGCGCGCGCCCGGCCACGGATGTGTGGACGCCAGCGCTTCACCGCCGCCCGGCCACTGAGCTGGAACGCTGCGCTAGGCGCTGCCGCGCAGGGGCACAGCAAAGCCATGGCTTACGGCAACTACTTCGCCCACCGCGATCCGGACGGGGACATGCCCGCCGATCGCGCCCGCGCGGCCGGCTACCGTGGTCGGCAAATCGGCGAAAACATCGCCGCCGGGCAGAGTTCACCGGGCAAGGCCATGGCCGGCTGGCTGGCCAGCCCCGGACATTGCGCCAACCTGATGAACCCGACGTTTACCCAGGTCGGCGCCGGGTTTGCCAGTGAGGCGCGCAGTGATGAAGGGGTTTACTGGACGATGCTGTTTGGCGCGCAGTGACTGCCAGCGTCCAGCCCCAATTTCAACAGTTCCTTGCGCAGCATTGACGGCGACCGCACGGCCAATCCGGCCTGCCAGTCGAGTGGCAACAAGCGATTGAGCTTTTGCTGGCTGACCTCGGTTGGCGCCAGAAAGCAGCTTTTGTGGTCGCGGATACTGATCACATTCAGCAGCCAGTCATCGCCCTGCTGCGCCATCCAGCCATTGATCATCGGCCGGTGTTTTTGCAGCAAGGCGTCGGCATCCCACACCGTCATTTGCGCGAAAAAGCCTGGCAGGTTGCTCTCGGGTTTCATCCGTTTCGAGTCGGTTGCCAATGCAGCGGCAAGGTTCGACTCGATGCTGGCCTGGCATTCGAGAAAATATTGCCGAGGCCAGTCTGTCGGCAGTTTTGCCCGTGAAGCGAGGTCGGCGTAGGCCTCGATGTCCGCTGGCGTGGTCATCTGCCCGGTGAAATTCAGCGTGTTGTCGAGAATCGCGGTGGCCAGTAATGCGGCACTTTGCACGCTGATCTGCGGCAGCACACCGGCCGCCTGCCAGCGTTGAAAAACCTGAGTTGCCGCCGCGCCGATCGGGCGAATATCGGCGGCAGACCCAAGCTTCTGCGCCCAATAATGCTCGAACCCCGGATGATGATCGATGATCTCTACCACCCGCTCGCGCACCACCGACGGGTCGAAATGGTAATAGTCGGAGACATCGACCATGACAAATTCATCGTCCGGTTTCGGTTGGTATTCGTCAAAAGTCGCATCCCAACCGAGTACGGTTAGCGAAACGCTGGCGTTGGGTTGCGCGCTGCTGACGGCGCGGGCGGGAATGCCTTGCAGGTTGAGCAATTCTGCGTAAGCGATGCAGCAGGCGTAGGCGTCGATGTCCAGATAGGACGCACCGGAGGTGATGATTTTCATGGGCCGGCAACATCGCACAGGTTTGTGACGTTTGGGTGACAGGAAAAGATCGCAGCCTCGTTTCACTCGACAGCTCCTACAAGGCTACGACCTTTTGATCTTCAGGCTGCGCGCTGCCCTCCCGCAACCATCGCCGAAGCCGCCAGCATCGCCCGCAACAACACCGCACACCCGGCCGCCAGATCATCCGGCGCGGCGTTCTCGATTTCGTTGTGGCTGATGCCGCCTTCGCACGGCACGAAGATCATCCCGGCCGGGCCGAGTTCGGCGAGGAAAATCGCGTCATGGCCGGCGCCGCTGACGATGTCCATATTCGACAAGCCCAGCCCTTTCGCCGCGCCGCGCACCGCTTCCACGCAACCTTTTTCGAAGTACAGCGGCGGGAAGTCCGCCGTCGGCGTCAGTTCGTAGGTCAGGCCATGTTCTTCGCAGGTGGCGTCGATGACTTGCTTCACTTCAGCAATCATCGAGTCAAGCCGCGCCGGCTCCAGGTGACGGAAGTCGAGGGTCATGCGCACTTCACCGGGGATGACATTGCGCGAACCGGGATAGGCTTGCAGGCAACCGACCGTGCCGCAGGCGTGAGGTTGATGGCCGAGCGCGGCGCGGTTGACGGCGCCGACGATTACCGAGGCGCCGACCAGCGCGTCTTTACGCAGGTGCATCGGCGTCGGGCCGGCATGCGCTTCGACGCCGCGCAGCTTCAGGTCGAACCACTTCTGCCCCAGCGCGCCGAGCACGACGCCGATGGTTTTCTGTTCGTCTTCGAGGATCGGACCTTGTTCGATGTGCGCCTCGAAATAAGCGCCGACCTTATGCCCGCTTACTTTGCGCGGACCGGCGTAACCGATGGCGTTGAGCGCTTCGCCGACGGTGACGCCGTCGGCATCGACTTTGGCGAGGGTTTCTTCGAGGGTGAATTTCTCCGCAAACACGCCGGAGCCCATCATGCACGGGGCGAAGCGCGAGCCTTCTTCGTTGGTCCAGACCACCACTTCCAGCGGTGCTTCGGTTTCCACACCGAGGTCGTTGAGCGTGCGCAGGACTTCGACACCGGCGAGCACGCCGAAGCAGCCGTCGAATTTGCCGCCGGTGGGTTGGGTGTCGATGTGGCTGCCGGTCATTACCGGCGGCAGGTTCGGATTGCGCCCGGGGCGGCGGGCGAAGATGTTGCCGACCGCATCGACCGTGACGCTGCATCCGGCGTCCTTGCACCATTGCACGAACAGGTCGCGGGCCTGACGGTCGAGATCGGTCAGGGCCAGGCGACAGACACCGCCCTTGACCGTCGCGCCGAGTTTGGCCAGTTCCATGAGCGACGCCCACAGGCGATCGCGGTTGATGTGCTGATGGGTTGATTGCAGAACGTCTACGGCTGCGTTCATGGGGATCTCCTCAGTGCTGGTACCGATAGTTCCCACGCTCTGCGTGGGAACTCATCCATGGACGCTCTGCGTCCGCTGTTGGGACGCGGAGCGTCCCGGGCTGCATTCCCACGCAGAGCGTGGGAACGATCATGTGTTACACCGCCGACTTCACGACCGAGGGCTGCGCACGCATCACGCACAACCCGTAATAAATAATCCCGCCCAGCGCCGAGCCGGTGAACCAGCCATAGCTGTAGAACCAGCTGAACGCATCGCTGCCCAGCGACAGCAAGGTCAGCACCACCGGCACGCCAAACGCCACAAAACCGGCCCAGTTCCACGCCGGATACACGTCATCGCGGTACAACCCAGCGAGGTCCAGTTGCTGTTTCTTGATCAGGAAATAGTCCACCACCATGATCCCGGCAATCGGCCCGAGCAGGCTCGAATAACCCAGTAACCAGTTGGAATACACGGTTTCCAGGCTGACATCGGAAACAATCAAACCGAGTTTTTTCAGCAGCTCATGACCCATCAGCGCCAGCCCGACAATGCCGGTCAGCAACACCGCTTTAGTGCGATTGATGACTTTGGGCGCGATGTTCTGAAAGTCGTTGGTCGGTGAGACGATATTGGCGGCGGTGTTGGTCGACAGCGTGGCGATGATGATCAACGCCATCGCCACTGCAACCCACACCGGACTCTGGATATGACCGATCAGAGTGACCGGATCGGAGACGGTCACACCGACCAGTTTCACCGAGGCGGCCGTCATGATCACGCCGAGCGAAGCGAACAGAAACATGGTCAGCGGCAGGCCGAAAATCTGCCCGAGAATCTGATCTTTCTGGCTTTTGGCGTAACGGCTGAAGTCCGGAATGTTCAGCGACAACGTGGCCCAGAAGCCAACCATCGCGGTCAGCCCCGCCGCAAAGTAACTGACCACGCTGGCACCCTCCGGACGCTTGGCCGGAATCGCCAACAGTTCGGTCATCGACACATTGGGCATCGCCCACACCAGCAGCCCGATGCCGACCGCCACCAACAGCGGCGCCGACAAGGTTTCCAGCCATTTGATCGACTCGGCGCCACGAATCACCACCCACAGGTTCAGCGCCCAGAAGATCATGAAGCCAATCACCTCCCCGGTGCCGCCGAGGGATTTCCAGCCCTCGAACACCGAGCCGAGAAACAGGTGAATCGCCAACCCGCCAAACATCGTTTGAATACCGAACCAGCCACACGCCACCAGCGCCCGAATCAGGCACGGCACGTTGGAACCGAGAATGCCGAACGATGAGCGCAGCAACACCGGAAACGGGATGCCGTACTTGGTGCCGGGAAAGGCGTTGAGCGTGAGCGGAATCAGCACGATGACGTTGGCGAACAGAATTGCCAGTAACGCTTCACCGACGGTCAGGCCAAAGTAGGCGGTGAGCACGCCGCCGAGGGTGTAGGTCGGCACGCAGATCGACATGCCGACCCACAGCGCGGTGATGTGCCATTTGTTCCAGGTTCGTTCGCGCACCTTGGTCGGTGCCATGTCGTGGTTGTAACGGGGACTGTCGAGGACGTCACTGCCGGCTTCGAGTTCGAACAAGCCGTCGCGCTCGGTCACTTGCGATCTGTTCTGTTGCATGGCCGCTCCACTGTTCTTCTGATTATTTTTTTGCTCATCAGGCGGCTGACACACGAGGGTGCGAGCCGGACGATGGCCGGAGGAACTGACAACTTTCGTGCACCGGCCATGGTGTCAGCGGCGGCATCAATAAACGTGCCGGGTGCCCCGCTTGCGCATCGGGCCGTGGTTAAAACGCATTGCAACTTTCTGATATTCATCAGTTTTAATTATTCACCGGATGAGTTCGCGGAAACTTGTCTGAGTGCTCAGGCTAAACACCTGGCAAGTTGTCCGAACAGACAGGACTCAATCTGGTGCACTGCACTTTTTTTCATCGTGAGCGAGCAACCGCAGCTCAACTTCAAGCGGCTGATTTCACATAGGAAATCTTGCTCATATTTCCATCCTGTCAAGTGCGTCAAAATGGTGAGCAGCCTCACCATTTTGGTGATTTTCTGTTTTTATCGTTATTTTTCAAACATTTAAAACAGTCATAAGCTTATAAAAAATAATCTTGCTCTATTGCAAATCTGCGACTAGTTTCTATTCCTGACAGCGCTGACAGGAATACACCCTGCAACGCTGTACATCAATAAAACATCTAGAACCGACACAAGTCGGTCAATGCCTGCGAGGAACTCGGAATGTCTCTGTTGATCCGTGGCGCCACCGTTGTTACCCATGATGAAAGTTATCGCGCCGACGTCTATTGCGCCGACGGAGTGATCAAAGCCATCGGTGAAAACCTTGATATTCCCGCCGGCGCCGAAGTGCTCGACGGCAGTGGCCAATACCTGATGCCCGGCGGCATCGATCCGCACACGCACATGCAACTACCGTTCATGGGCACCGTGGCCAGTGAGGATTTCTACAGTGGCACGGCGGCCGGTCTGGCCGGCGGCACCACGTCGATCATCGATTTCGTGATTCCCAATCCGCAGCAGTCGCTGATGGAAGCCTTTCATCAGTGGCGCGGCTGGGCGGAAAAGTCGGCTTCCGACTATGGCTTCCACGTCGCGATCACCTGGTGGAGCGAGCAGGTGCGTGAGGAAATGGCCGAGCTGGTCAGCCATCACGGCATCAACAGCTTCAAGCATTTCATGGCCTACAAGAACGCGATCATGGCCGCCGATGACACGCTGGTGGCGAGTTTCGAGCGGTGTCTGGAGCTCGGCGCCGTGCCGACCGTGCACGCGGAAAATGGCGAGCTGGTCTATCACCTGCAACGTAAATTGATGGCCCAGGGCATCACCGGGCCGGAGGCGCATCCGCTATCGCGGCCGTCGCAGGTTGAAGGTGAAGCGGCGAGCCGGGCGATTCGCATCGCCGAAACCATTGGCACACCGCTGTACCTGGTGCACGTCTCGACCAAGGAAGCCCTCGACGAAATCACCTATGCGCGCAGCAAGGGTCAGCCGGTGTACGGCGAAGTGCTGGCCGGGCATTTGCTGCTCGACGACAGCGTCTATCAACACCCGGACTGGCAGACCGCTGCCGGTTACGTGATGAGCCCGCCGTTCCGCCCGCGCGGTCATCAGGAGGCGCTGTGGCACGGGCTGCAAAACGGCAATCTGCACACCACCGCGACTGACCACTGCTGCTTCTGCGCCGAGCAAAAAGCCGCCGGGCGCGATGACTTCAGCAAGATTCCCAACGGTACGGCCGGCATCGAAGATCGCATGGCGGTGCTTTGGGATGAGGGGGTTAATTCCGGGCGTTTGTCGATGCAAGATTTCGTCGCCCTCACCTCCACCAACACCGCGAAGATTTTCAATCTCTATCCGCGCAAAGGCGCGATTCGCATCGGCGCCGATGCCGATCTGGTGCTGTGGGATCCGCAAGGCACCCGCACCATTTCCGCCAAGACCCACCATCAGCAGGTGGATTTCAACATCTTCGAAGGCAAGACCGTGCGCGGCGTGCCGAGCCATACCGTCAGCCAGGGCCGGGTGGTCTGGGCCGATGGCGACCTGCGCGCCGAGCGCGGTGCCGGGCGGTATATCGAACGGCCGGCGTACCCGGCGGTGTTTGATTTGCTGAGCAAGCGGGCTGAGCAACATCGTCCGACTGCCGTGAAGCGCTAACGCGAGGCCTTCGGCCTCATCGCGAGCAGGCTCACTCCTACATTTGGAATGCGTACACCTGTAGGAGTGAGCCTGCTCGCGATGGCGTCAGTTCAAACAACACAAAAACCACTGCCCATTAGAGGCAGAGAACCTAAAAAACCGTGAGGCACAAAACCGTGATCGAGACCCTCAACCATCTCCCCCACCCGCACGAAAGCGCGGCCGCCCTCGCCGGGCATTTCACCGATCTGGCGCCACCGCTCAACGATCGGCAGGCACATCTGGAAGCCTCGCGCTGCCTGTATTGCTACGACGCGCCGTGCGTGAATGCGTGCCCGAGCGAGATCGACATCCCGTCGTTCATCCGCAATATCCACCAGGACAATGTGACCGGTGCCGCACAGAAAATCCTCTCGGCGAACATCCTCGGCGGCAGCTGCGCGCGGGTGTGTCCGACAGAAATCCTTTGCCAGCAAGCCTGCGTGCGCAACAACGCTCAGGAATGCGCGCCGGTGCTGATCGGCCTGCTGCAACGCTACGCCGTCGACAACGCACACTTCACCGAACATCCGTTCCAGCGCGCCGCCGCCAGCGGCAAAAAGATTGCCGTGGTCGGCGCCGGTCCTGCCGGGTTGTCCTGCGCTCACCGCAGCGCCATGCACGGTCACGACGTGGTGATTTTCGAAGCACGGGAGAAGGCTGGCGGTCTCAATGAATACGGGATCGCCAAGTACAAACTGGTCGACGACTATGCGCAGAAGGAATTGGATTTCCTCTTGCAGATCGGCGGCATCGAGATTCGTCATGGGCAAAAACTCGGCGAGAATCTGACGCTGAGTGAACTGCATCAACAGTTCGACGCGGTGTTCCTCGGCCTCGGCCTGAATGCCAGCAAGCAACTCGGTTTACCTCACGAAGATGCACCCGGTCTGCTCGCCGCCACCGATTACATCCGCGAACTGCGCCAGACCGATGACCTCACGCAACTGCCGCTGGCCGAGCGCTGCATCGTCCTCGGCGCCGGCAACACCGCGATCGACATGGCCGTGCAAATGGCCCGCCTCGGTGCCCGTGATGTGAATCTGGTGTATCGCCGTGGCGCGGCGGACATGGGCGCCACCGGTCACGAACAAGACATCGCCAAAGCCAATCAGGTACGCCTGATGACCTGGGCGCAACCGGAAGAGGTGCTGCTCGACGCTCAGGGTCATGTGCGCGGCATGCGTTTCGCCCGCACCGATCTGGTCGACGGTCGCCTGCAAACCACCGGCGAAACCTTCGAACTGGCCGCCGACGCGATCTTCAAAGCCATCGGCCAGGCCTTCGACAGCAGCGCCCTCGCCGACCCGCTGGCCCGTGAACTCAAGCGTCAGGGCGAACGCATCTACGTCGATGAAAACCTGCGCACCAGCATCCCCGGCGTGTATGCCGGCGGCGACTGCACCAGCCTCGATCAGGACCTCACCGTGCAAGCCGTGCAGCACGGCAAACGCGCCGCCGAGGCGATCAACGTTCAACTGATGCTTAACGTGGAGGCTGCGTAAATGGCCGATTTGTCGATTGTCTTCGCTGGCATCAAAGCGCCGAATCCGTTCTGGCTGGCCTCCGCGCCACCGACTGACAAGGCTTACAACGTGGTCCGTGCCTTTGAAGCCGGCTGGGGTGGCGTGGTCTGGAAAACCCTCGGTGAGGACCCGGCGGCCGTCAACGTGTCCTCGCGTTACTCGGCGCATTACGGCAACAACCGTGAAGTGCTCGGTATCAATAACATCGAGTTGATCACCGACCGTTCGCTGGAAATCAACCTGCGCGAAATCACTCAAGTGAAGAAGGATTGGCCGGATCGCGCGCTGATCGTTTCGCTGATGGTGCCGTGCGTCGAGGAGTCGTGGAAACACATTCTGCCGCTGGTCGAAGCAACGGGCGCTGACGGCATCGAACTGAATTTCGGCTGCCCGCACGGCATGCCCGAGCGCGGCATGGGCGCGGCGGTCGGTCAGGTGCCGGAGTACGTCGAGCAAGTCACGCGCTGGTGCAAGACTTATTGCTCGCTGCCGGTAATCGTCAAGCTGACGCCGAACATCACTGACATCCGTGTCGCCGCCCGCGCGGCCCATCGCGGTGGTGCCGATGCGGTGTCGCTGATCAATACGATCAACTCGATCACCAGCGTCGATCTGGAGCACATGGTCGCCCTGCCCACCGTCGGCAGCAAAAGCACCCATGGCGGTTATTGCGGTTCGGCGGTGAAGCCGATTGCGCTGAACATGGTCGCCGAGATTGCCCGCGATCCACAGACCCAGGGCCTGCCGATCTGTGGCATTGGCGGTATTGGCAGTTGGCGCGATGCGGCAGAATTCATGGCGTTGGGCAGCGGCGCGGTGCAGGTGTGCACGGCGGCGATGCTGCATGGTTTCCGCATTGTCGAGGAGATGAAGGATGGGCTGTCGCGGTGGATGGACAGTCAGGGTTACGCCAACATTGCCGAGTTTTCCGGGCGTGCGGTGGGCAATACCACCGACTGGAAGTACCTCGACATCAACTATCAGGTGATCGCGAAGATTGACCAGGACGCGTGCATTGGTTGCGGGCGTTGCCACATTGCTTGTGAGGACACTTCACACCAGGCGATTGGCAGTCTGAAGCAGGCGGACGGCACGCATAAATATGAAGTGATTGATGAGGAGTGTGTGGGTTGTAACTTGTGCCAGATCACTTGTCCGGTGGCGGATTGCATCGAGATGGTGCCGATGGAGACTGGCAAGCCGTTTCTGGACTGGAATCATGATCCGCGCAATCCGTATCACGTTGCGGTCTAGATTGCCGACTGATCCAACAGCCCCCTCACCCTAACCCTCTCCCAAAGGGAGAGGGGACTGATTGGGGGATGCTGGCAAACTCCGCCGACCTGAAAGTGCTGTTGTGAATCCATAATCGACTAGGGGTTCACAGGTAAGAACTGCTTTGAATCCTTAATCGAAACAGGCACAGGCTCGGACGGCTTTTTGAACCATAATCGACTGAATTTTTCAGGTCGATGTACCTCACAAGACACCTCGGTCGGCCCCCTCTCCCTCCGGGAGAGGGCTGGGGTGAGGGTCTGCTTCAGGGCTCCAACCCGATCCCACGCAATATCACACTCGTCACCGTCTGCACCGCCCGCTCAAACTGCATATCCGACAACGGCTGATGTTCATTCAGAATATTCACCTGATGATCAAAGTCGGCATAGTGCTGGGTCGACGCCCAGATCATGTACAGCAGACTCGACGGCTCAACCGGCAGAATCCGCTTGTCCTCGACCCACTGACGAATCTTCGCTTCCTTCATCTTCGCCCAGTCATACAGGCTGACATCCAGCGCCTCACCCAAGGTTGGCGCGCCGTGGATGATTTCGTTGGCCCAGACTTTCGAGCCGTACGGCCGACTGCGCGAGTGGTTCATCTTGGCGCGGATGTAGCTGCTCAGCACCACGCGCGGGTCGTCGAACATCTCGAAGCACAGCGCGTCCTGTTTCCACACTTCCAGCAGGTCGAACAGCACCGCGCTGTACAGCTCGCTCTTGGTGCTGAAGTAGTAATGCAGGTTGGAACGCGGCAGTTGTACTTCAGCCGCGATGTCCGCCATGGCGGTGCCACCGAAACCTTTTTCAGCGAAGACTTTCTCCGCCGCCAGGAGGATTTTCTCGACGTTACTGCGACGAATCTCGATCTTGTGATTGCCCATGAGGGCTCCCTGACAACAGCGTTGCCCAAGACTAGCATCCGCTCTGGTGCGCGGGCGACCGCTGCAAACAAAACTTCGTACTGGCGTCAGCGGATGGCTAAACTGACGCTTCTTCACTCCTGCCCCAAAGGTATTCGCGATGCTGTTCAAGAACGTCCTGACCACCACTGCCCTGCTCGCTTCGCTGTTCGCCGCATCTTCTGTATTCGCCCACGCCCACCTTGAAAGCCAGACCCCCGCCGCCGACAGCACCGTCGCCGCGCCGTCCGATTTGCGCCTGACCTTTTCCGAAGGTGTTGAAGCCAGTTTCACCAAAGTCACCGTCACCCGCGATGGCGCGCCGGTCGCCGTCAAAGCACTGACCACCGAAGGCGACAAGAAAACCCTGATCGTCACCCCCGCCGCGCCGCTGACCGCTGGCGAATACAAGGTCGAATGGCATGCAGTGTCGGTCGACACGCACAAAAGCGAAGGCGCTTATCAGTTCAAGGTGGGCCAGTAATTCATGAGTGAAGCGCTGGTGCTGTGCCGCTTTGTGCATTTCATCGTGGTGTTGATGCTGTTCGGGGCCTGGCTGTTCAGGCCGTTGCTGCTCAAGGATGAAGCGCTGCAAGTGGATCGGCACCTGGCGCGACTGGCGCGTTGGCTGGCTGCGGTGGCGCTGGTCAGCGGGATCGCCTGGGCGTTGTTGATCACCGCGAGCATGGCCGGTTCGGCAGCGGCGGCGTTTGATCCGGACACGGTTGCGCTGGTGCTGGGCCATACGTTTTTTGGTCAGGTGTGGCGTTGGCATCTGCTGATCAATGCTGTGCTGTTGGCGTTGCTGTTCACACCTTGGCGTTCAAGCATGCCGTTGCGATTGGGCTTGAGCGCGTTGCTGCTGGCGACCCTGGCACCGGTCGGGCATGGTGCGATGCTCGACGGGCTGAGCGGGCAATTACTGATTCTCAACCAGATCGTGCATCTGACCTGCGTGGCGGCGTGGCTGGGCGGGTTGTGGTTGCTGGTGATGATTTTGCGTCAGCCGACGGAGCCGATGCGTGAAGTTTTGCGGCGCTTCAGCGGCGTCGGTTATGCGCTGGTCGCCGGGCTGCTGATCACCGGTTTGATCAATGTGCGCGTGCTGACCGGCCAGTGGTGGCCGACGCCGTTGTTCAGCGGGTTTGCCTTGATTCTGTTGATCAAGGCGCTGATCGTGCTGGGGATGCTTGGGTTGGCGCTGTTCAACCGCTTGCGGGTTGAGGATTGCGAGCAGCGCATGGCCGCGCTCAGGCGCAGTGTGATGCTCGAATGGCTGCTGGGCATTGGCGCGGTGGCGGCTGTCTCGCTGCTCGGTACCCTGCCCCCGATGATCACCACCTGAAGACCACAGAGATCCCCTGTAGGAGTGAGCCTGCTCGCGATAGCGGTGTGCCAGTGACGAATGTTTCGACTGACACACCGCTATCGCGAGCAGGCTCACTCCTACAATTGGATCTGCGTGTTGATCAGTGGGGCTGGGTGTTGCCGGCGGCGGTGTCGATACTGACCACTACCGACATCCCCGGCCGCAACCGTTCCTCTTCCTGCTGATCCGGATCGATGGTGATCCGCACCGGCACCCGCTGAGCGATTTTCACAAAGTTGCCAGTAGCGTTATCCGCCTGCAACAGAGCAAATTCAGAACCGGTGCCCGGCGAAATATGCTGCACATGCCCAGTGAATTTGCGGTGGTTCAGCGCATCGACAGTGAAGCGCACCGGTTGCCCGACGCGCACGTTGTCCATCTGGGTTTCCTTCATGTTGGCGATCACCCATTTCTGGTTCGGCACCAACGCCATCAACTGCGCCCCGGAGTTGACGTAGGCGCCGAGGCGCACGCCGATCTGCCCGAGCTGACCGTCACGCGGGGCAACGATGCGCGTATTCGACAGATCGATTCGCGCCAGTTGCACCGCCGCTTCGGCGCTGGCCACTGCCGCTTCCAGCGAGCCGCGATTGACGATCACCGTTTGCAGATCCTGGCGGGCAATTTCCAGATTGGCCTTGGCCTGCGCCACCGCTGCGACACTCTGCGCATTCGCCGCCAGCGCGACGTCCATCTCGCGCTTGGACACCGAACCGTCGCTAACCAATTCCTTGTTGCGGCGCAGATCCGCCTCGCTTTTACGCAACTGCGCTTCGCTGTCAGCCTGTACGGCCTGGCGCAATTTGATCGTCGCCTCGGCGCTGTTGCGTTGCTGCACCACATTGGCCAATGCAGCCTTCTGCACCGCCAGTTGTGCCAGTGACTGGTCGAGACGCTGCTGATAGATGCGGTCGTCCAGGCGCACCAACAAATCGCCAGCCTTCACGTACTGGAAATCCTGCACCGGCACTTCATAGACATAACCGGCGAGCTGCGGGCCGATGATCGTCACCTGCCCGCGCACCAACGCGTTTTCGGTGGTTTCGACCGCACTGCTGAACGGCGGCAATTGCCAGGCATACAGCACGATCAGCACACCAACGATGGCAATCGCGGCAAACCCCAGCGAGGAAATAATCCGCACCCGCAGCGAACGTGGCTCGGTGTTTGGCGATGACGGCGGCGCCTCACCCTCGGGCGTGGCAGCGATGGCATTGGTGGTTGTGGTGGTCGGTTCGGTCATGAAGAAGTGGCACCGCTCGAAGGTGTGGATGGCGCCGTGGCGACGGCTTTGGTGGTGCTCATCAGCCACAGCGCACGAATGGACAGCCAGATCATGGTCAACACCGCAATCACGGCGATCAGCATGAACACATCGTTATAGGCCAGCACATTGGCCTCACGGGTGGCAGCGTTGGCCAGGCTGCGAATCCCCGCCAGGTTGCGCAGACTCGGATCGGCCAACAGCGAACCGTACGCCGAGCCGCCGCTCTGCACGCGCGCAGCCACCAACGGGTCAGACAGCGTCAGGTGCTCAACGATGTGACTGGAATGAAATTTTTCCCGGACGATCTGGAAGGTGCCCAGCAGCGCCGCACCGAGCAGGCCGCCGAGGTTGTTACAGATCCCGAACAACACGGAAAAGCTCACCAGATTGCGCGGATTGGTCAGCACGTTGCGCGTACCGAAAACCATGGTCGGGCCGAGGAAAAATGTGCTGCCGAAGGCCAGCAGAAACTGACTGAAATAGAGGTTTTCCGGCCGGGTCAGGTTGTTGGAAAAGCTGTCCATCACCGACCCGGTGGCCATCAGACCCAGCGAGATGATCAACGGCATCAGCAGGTGCTTGGGGTCGATCGTCAGTGCGCTGGTCACCAAACCCGCGACGCTGCCGATCAGCATCACCACATACAGGCTGTGCAACTGCTCGTAGCCCATGTTCAGGTTCTGCATGAAACCGACCGCACCGGTGGACTGCTCCGAGGTGACCATGCGAATCAGGGTCACCGCCAGCGCCAGGCGGATCATCGTTCCGCTGCCAAGCCAACGGGTCATCAGCAGCGGATTGCTGCGGTTATGTTCGATGGCCAGGCCGGCGATGATCAAGGCAATCGAAGCAGCCAACGCATAGCCGATCCAGTCGGCCTCCAGCCACCAATCGATCCGCCCCAGCGACAACACCGCACACAGCAGCGCCACGCCGGTGGCGAGAATGGCGAAGGTGAGAAAGTCGAGTTTTTCGAAGGTTTTGAAGCGGTCGCCGGGCGGTAACTTGAGCAGCAATACGCAGCCGAGCGACAGCAACGCCATGCCCAGTTCGAACAGGTACAAGCCGCGCCACTCGGCAATCTGCAGCAAGTCTTCGGAAAATAATCGCGCCAACGGCAGCGCCAGTTGGGAAGTGCCGAGGCCGAGCACCAGCGCCTTCAGCCGCCACTTCGCCGGGAACGCCTGGACCATGTAATACAGGCCCAGCGAGCTGAGCGCCGCGCCGACCATGCCGTGCGCCGCCCGCACCGCCACCGCCGAATTGAGGTCATTGACGAACAGATGGCCGAAGGTCACCAGCGCATACAACACCAGGAACACCTCGGTGAACGCGCGCAAACCAAACTGCTGGCGAAACTTCACCAGCAGCAGGTTCATCGACACGTTGGTCATCACGTACGCCGCCGGCAGCCAGGCCATTTCGGCGGTGGTCGCGCCGAGTGCGCCTTGCAGATAAGGCAGGTTGGCCACCACCAGCGAGTTGCCCAAGCCACCGGTCACCGCCACCAGCACGCCCACCAGCGCATAGGCCAGGCGCTTGGGGTTGGAGTGCAACGGCGTCGAGGGGGAACCGGGCAGACTGGGCTTTTCGTGGGGCTGCCAGTTGCGCGGGGCGTATTGATCCATTGCAAGGCCTTGTACGGAGAGTGGGTGAAGTTTGCCGCAAATTCACCGGCAACACACATCCCATGGACAACACAAATCTTTGTAGGAGCTGTCGAGTGAAACGAGGCTGCGATCTTTTGATTTTGATTTTTTAAAAAGCAAGATCAAAAGATCGCAGCGTGCCGCAGCTCCTACAAAGAGATCTGCGTCGCGACGCTAAGTCATCGCACAACTTGCTGTTGACATTCCCGTAAAACCTAGGAAATATCCGCACCCATGTTGTACGACGACGTATAACAAATAATAAAAACAACAAACGAAACAGGGAGCGTCACAGTGAGCACACTCGTCTGCAGTTCCGTCCGCCCTTCCCGTCTTTCCGTCACCCGCCCGCGTACCGCTTTAAGTCTGATCGGCTGCAGCAGCCTCGCCCTCGCCTTGCCGATGAGCGCCGAAGCCGAAGGTTTTCTCGACGACAGCAAAGCCACGCTGAACCTGCGCAACGCCTACTTCAACCGCAACTTCGTCAACCCGGCCAACCCGCAGGGCAAGGCTGAGGAGTGGACGCAGAACTTCATCCTCGACGCCAAATCCGGCTTCACTCAGGGCACCGTCGGTTTCGGCCTTGATCTGCTGGGGATGTATTCGCAGAAGCTCGATGGCGGCAAAGGCACGGGCGGCACGCAACTGTTGCCGATCCACGATGACGGGCGCCCGGCGGACAATTTCGGACGGCTCGGCGTAGCGCTGAAAGCCAAGGTCTCGAAGACTGAATTGAAGGTCGGCGAATGGATGCCGGTGCTGCCGATCCTGCGTTCCGATGATGGCCGCTCGCTGCCGCAGACTTTTCGTGGCGGCCAGATCACCTCCACCGAAATCAACGGCCTAACCGTCTACGGCGGCCAGTTCCGTGGCAACAGCCCGCGCAACGACGCGAGCATGGAAGACATGTCGATGAACGGCCGCGGAGCGTTCACTTCCGATCGCTTCAACTTCGGCGGCGGCGAGTACAGCTTCAACGACAAGCGCACGCAGGTTGGTGTTTGGTACGCCGAACTCACGGACATCTACCAGCAGCAGTATTTCAATCTCAGCCATAGCCAGCCTGTGGGCGACTGGACGCTGGGCGCCAACCTCGGTTTCTTCACCGGCAAGGAAGACGGCAGCGCCCAGGCCGGCGACCTCGACAACAAGACTGCGTTCGCTCTGCTTTCGGCCAGATACGGCGGCAACACGTTCTATGTCGGCCTGCAAAAACTCAGCGGCGACGACGCCTGGATGCGGGTCAACGGCACCAGCGGCGGCACCCTCGCCAACGACAGTTACAACGCCAGTTATGACAACGCCAAGGAACGTTCCTGGCAGTTGCGCCATGACTACAACTTCGTCGTACTCGGCGTTCCCGGTCTGACTCTGATGAACCGCTACATCAGCGGCGACAACGTGCACACCGCCACCACCAATGACGGCAAGGAATGGGGCCGCGAGTCGGAACTGGCCTACACCGTGCAGAGCGGGCCGCTGAAAAACCTCAACGTGAAATGGCGCAACGCGACGATACGCCGGGACTTCAGCACCAACGAGTTTGACGAGAACCGGATTTTTATCAGTTATCCGATTTCGTTGTTGTAACCACCAGGCGCCGCAAACCCCCTGTAGGCCTTCGCCTGCTCGCGATAGCGGTGTGTCAGCCGCCTCTTCCTCAACTGACACACCGCTATCGCGAGCAGGCTCACTCCTACAGGGGATTGCATTGCAAGGAGGGAATTGTGCTGAAGGGAGAGGAACCAGGCCTTCCGTCATCTACACCAAAAGTCGCGTTGACAAGTTCCGGAAACCCTACCGATACTTCAGCGCAGTCATACGACAACCTACAACAAACCTAATAACAATCGTGTAAGGGATTGCCATGACATCTACCTCCACTCCCCGCGCCCCGTTCAACCGTCTGCTGCTGACCGGCGCTGCCGGTGGTCTGGGCAAAGTTCTGCGCGAACGGATGCGCCCTTATACCCATGTCCTGCGCTTGTCGGACATCGCCGCCCTCGCCCCGGCCGTCGATGACCGCGAAGAAATCGTCCTCTGCGATCTGGCCGACAAACACGCCGTGCATCAACTGGTCGAAGGCGTCGATGCGATCCTGCATTTCGGCGGCGTCTCCGTCGAGCGGCCCTTCGAAGAGATCCTCGGCGCCAACATCAGCGGCGTGTTTCACATCTACGAAGCCGCGCGCCGGCATGGCGTGAAACGGGTGATCTTCGCCAGTTCCAACCACGTCATCGGCTTCTACAAACAGGACGAACCGCTCGACGCCAGCTCCGCGCGCCGCCCCGATGGCTACTACGGACTGTCGAAGTCCTACGGCGAAGACATGGCCAGTTTCTACTTCGATCGCTACGGCATCGAGACCGTCAGCATCCGCATCGGCTCCTCGTTCCCCGAGCCGCAAAACCGTCGAATGATGCACACCTGGCTGAGCTTCGACGACCTCACGCAATTGCTCGAACGCGCGCTGTACACGCCGAACGTCGGCCACACCGTGGTCTACGGCATGTCCGCCAACAAGGACGTCTGGTGGGACAACCGCTTCGCCAGCCACCTCGGCTTCGCGGCGAAGGACAGCTCCGAAGTGTTCCGCGAAAAAGTCGAGGCGCAGCCAATGCCGGCGGCCGACGACCCGGCGCGGATCTATCAGGGCGGCGCGTTTGTCGCCGCCGGACCGTTCGGCGACTGATCACTCTGACAACGACGCAAAGGAATGAGTATGCAAGCCGAATTGATCGTTGATGCCCGCAACGCCGTGGGCGAAAGCCCGGTCTGGGTGGCAGAGGAAAACGCGCTGTACTGGGTGGATATTCCCAACGGCGGCCTGCAACGCTGGAGCGCTGACACGGGCCATGTGCATGCCTGGAAAACCCCGGAAATGCTCGCCTGCATCGCCCGCCACAGCCGTGGCGGCTGGGTCGCAGGCATGGAAAGCGGCTTCTTTCATTTGCACCCACACAGCGACGGCAGCCTCGACAGCGAACGACTTGCCAGCGTCGAGCACGGCCGCAAAGACATGCGTCTCAACGATGGTCGCTGCGACCGTCAGGGCCGCTTCTGGGCCGGCAGCATGGTGTTGAACATGGGCCTGAATGCGCCCGAAGGCCGGCTCTACCGCTACGGCGTCGGGCAGTCTGGCGTGATCGAAGCGCAGCTCGACGGCTTCATCGTGCCCAACGGCCTCGGTTTCAGCCCCGACGGCAAAACCATGTACCTGTCCGATTCGCACCCCGACGTGCAACTGATCTGGGCGTTCGATTACGACACCGAGACCGGCACGCCGTCGAACCGCCGCGTCTTCGTCGACATGAATCATTTCCCCGGTCGCCCCGATGGAGCCGCCGTGGACGCCGAAGGTTTCTACTGGATCTGCGCCAACGACGCCGGCCTCATTCACCGTTTCGCGCCGGACGGCCGACTCGACTTCTCGCTGGCCGTACCGGTGAAAAAACCGACCATGTGCGCCTTCGGTGGAACCCGGATGGACACCTTGTTCGTCACCTCGATTCGCCCCGGCGACGACCACGACCCGCAATCCCTGGCCGGTGGCGTGTTCGCCCTGAACCCCAACGTCAAAGGCCTGCCGGAACCGCTGTTCGACGATTTGCTGTAACACCCGCCTCTGCTGCACCGCTGCGCCTTGAACACAACAATAACAAGACTGGAGACTCACCCCCATGAACTTCAAACGCACCTTGCTGGCCGCTGCACTCCCGCTGATGTTTACCTTCACTGGCGCCGCTCAGGCACTGCAACTCAAATTCGCTGACATTCACCCCGCCGGTTATCCCACCGTGGTGGCCGAAGAAAACATGGGCAAGACCCTGACCAAGGAGACCAACGGCGAACTGACCTTCCAATACTTCCCCGGCGGTGTGCTCGGCTCCGAAAAGGAAGTCATCGAGCAGATGCAAGTCGGCGCCGTACAGCTGTCTCGCGTCAGCCTGGGTATCGTCGGCCCCGTGGTCCCGGACGTGAACGTGTTCAACATGCCGTTCATCTTTCGCGATCACCAACACATGCGTAACGTCATCGACGGCGCAGTGGGCGACGAGATCCTCGACAAAATCACCAACTCTGAATTCGGCCTGGTAGCCCTGGCCTGGATGGACGGTGGCACGCGCAACGTCTACACCAAGAAACCGGTACGCAAGCTCGAAGACCTCAAGGGCATGAAAATCCGCGTGCAAGGCAACCCGATGTTCATCGACATGATGAACGCCATGGGCGGCAACGGTATCGCGATGGACACCGGCGAGATCTTCAGCGCCCTGCAGACCGGCGTGATCGACGGTGCGGAGAACAACCCGCCAACCCTGCTCGAACACAACCACTTCCAGAATGCGAAGTACTACAGCCTCACCGGTCACCTGATCCTGCCAGAGCCGATCGTGATGTCGAAAATCACCTGGGAAAAACTGACGCCGGATCAACAGGCGCTGGTCAAGACAGCCGCCAAGGCTGCCCAGGCCGAAGAGCGCGTGCTGTGGGACAAGAAGTCCGCTGCCAGTGAAGAAAAACTCAAGGCCGCCGGCGTCGAGTTCATCGAGGTCGACAAAAAACCCTTCTACGACGCCACCGCACCGGTACGGGAAAAGTACGGCGCGAAGTATGCCGACCTGATCAAGAAAATCGAAGCCGTTCAGTAACGCCTCCCGCTCCGTCCTCATGAACAAGGCCCGGTGCGCCCGATGACTGCGGCACGCCCGGTTACGGTGGAACCCGATGAAGAATCTACTGCTGCGTATCAACGACAAGATCTACATGACGTGCATCTGGGTCGCCGGCCTTTCCGTCCTGGCGATTTCCCTGATGATTCCCTGGGGCGTGTTCGCCCGCTACGTCCTGGGTACCGGTTCGAGCTGGCCCGAGCCCACGGCGATCCTGCTGATGATGGTGTTTACCTTCATCGGCGCCGCCGCCAGTTACCGCGCCGGCGCGCACATGGCCGTGGCCATGCTCACCGATCGCATGCCAGCGCACGTGAAATCAGCGGCGGCGATTTTTTCCCAGCTGCTCATGGCGGCGATCTGCATCTTCATGACGATCTGGGGCGCCAAGCTGTGCATGTCCACCTGGAACCAGTTCATGGCAGCCCTGCCCGATCTGCGGGTTGGCGTGACCTACTTGCCGATTCCCGTGGGCGGCTTGCTGACGCTGATTTTCGTGCTGGAAAAACTCTTGCTCGGTGACCAGAGCAAACGACGCGTCGTGCAGTTCGACCTGGTTGAAGAAAGTGAAGGTGCCGCTTAATGGACGCTCTGATACTGCTGGGCAGTTTTATCGCTTTGATCCTGATCGGCATGCCGGTCGCCTACGCGCTGGGCGCGGCCGCGCTGATCGGTGCATGGTGGATCGACATTCCGTTCCAGGCGGTGATGATTCAGGTCGCTTCGGGGGTGAACAAATTCTCGCTGCTGGCCATTCCGTTCTTCGTGCTGGCCGGTGCGATCATGGCCGAGGGCGGCATGTCGCGTCGATTGGTGGCGTGTGCCGGGGTGCTGGTGGGGTTTGTCCGCGGTGGCCTGTCACTGGTCAACATTGTCGCCTCGACCTTTTTCGGCGCGATCTCCGGCTCGTCGGTGGCCGACACCGCGTCGGTGGGTTCGGTGCTGATTCCGGAAATGGAACGCGAGGGCTATCCACGGGATTTCTCCACCGCCGTGACCGTCAGCGGTTCGGTGCAAGCCCTGCTGACCCCGCCCAGCCATAATTCGGTGCTTTACTCGCTGGCCGCCGGTGGCACGGTTTCGATTGCCTCGCTGTTCATGGCGGGCATCGTGCCGGGCTTGCTGATGAGCGCCTGCCTGATGGTGCTGTGTCTGATTTTCGCGAGAAAACGCGATTATCCCAAGGGTGAAGTGATCCCGATGCGCCAGGCGTTGAAAATCGTCGGCGAAGCCCTCTGGGGCCTGATGGCGATGGTGATCATCCTCGGCGGCATCCTGTCCGGCATCTTCACCGCGACCGAGTCGGCGGCCATCGCCGTGCTCTGGTCGTTCTTCGTGACCATGTTCATCTACCGCGACTACAAGTGGAGCGAACTGCCGAAACTGATGCACCGTACGGTGCGGACGATTTCGATCGTGATGATCCTTATCGGCTTCGCGGCGAGCTTCGGTTACATCATGACCCTGATGCAGATTCCGGCGAAGATCACCACGGCGTTTCTGACCCTGTCGGACAACCGCTACGTGATCCTGATGTGCATCAACGTCATGCTGCTGTTGCTCGGCACGGTGATGGACATGGCGCCGCTGATTCTGATCCTGACGCCGATCCTGATGCCGGTGATTCTCGGCATCGGCGTCGATCCGGTACAGTTCGGCATGATCATGCTGGTGAACCTTGGGATCGGATTGATAACGCCGCCGGTGGGTGCGGTGCTGTTTGTCGGGTCAGCGGTGGGCAAAGTGAGTATTGAAAGCACTGTTAAAGCGTTGCTGCCGTTCTATGCCGTGCTGTTCCTGGTGTTGATGTTGGTGACTTACGTGCCGGCACTGTCGCTGTGGTTGCCGCACTTGGTTCTGTAACCCCCTGAAAGATCGCAGCCTTAGGCAGCTCCTACAGAAGTCGCATTCCCATGTAGGAGCTGTCGAGTAAAACGAGGCTGCGATCTTTTGATCTTACCCACGCTCAGGCGCGAAATAGCATGTAGGCTGCCACCACCAGACACACACTGGCAAACCCCACCTGCAACGCCCGCGCCGGCACCCGCGCGCAGAGCTTACGGCCGATGATCATGCCGACAATGCTGGCGACGATGAACGCCGCGCCCTGCCCGTCAATCCGCACACCGGCGTGAAACGAGCCGATCACGCCAATCGCCGAAATCAGACTGATCACCATCAACGACGTGGCGACGATCCCGCGCATCTGCACATCGGTCAGTTGCTTGAACGCAGGCACAATCAAAAAACCGCCACCGACACCGAGCAATCCGGACACCACGCCGGTAATTGCGCCTAACGCAGCCAATGTTGCGGTGCATTTGGCGGTCCAGTCAAAGCGCCCGGTGTCTTCATTGAGCATGCAGTTCTTCTGACCCCAACTGGCGTGGCCATGATCGCTCGGCCCCTCCTGCTGACGCTCGCGGCGCAGCATGCGCCAGGCCACCATGACCATCAGCAGACTGAACAGGACCATCAGGATTTTCTCCGACAACTGATGCGCAAAGTAAATGCCCAACGGCGAAAACACCGCCCCCAAAGCGGCAATCAACAACGCCGCGCGATAGCGCACCAGGCCATGACGCAGGCCATCGATGGCACCGACCGCCGCCGCACTGCCGACCGCAAACAACGCCACCGGCGCTGCCTGCGTCATCGTCCAGCCAAGCCCGAGCACCAGCGCCGGCACCGCCAGAATGCCACCGCCGGCCCCGGTCAAACCGAGGACCAACCCCATCACCACGCCAAACAGACTTGCCAGCAACATAGGGTTTTCTCAGTCGACCTTGGACACACGTGTCAGCCACTCGCGGCCCTTGAGCATGCCGTTCCAGTAGAACCACGGCAGCAGCGTCGCCTTGAGAAACCATGCCGAACGCCGCGCCACCGTCGGGTCCAGTGGAAAGGTCGGCAGCAACTTGCCGGCGTATCCGAACTCGGCAAGGATCACCTTGCCCTTCTCCACCGTTAGCGGGCAGGAACCGTAGCCGTCGTACTTCAGCGGCAGTGGTTGTTGCTTGCGCAGGGCCAGCAGGTTTTCCGCGACCACTACGACTTGCTTGCGCACTGCGGCAGCGGTTTTCGCGTTACTGGTGCCACAGATATCACCGAGTCCGAACACCTCGGGAAAGCGCGGATGTTGCAGGCTGTGCGGGTTGACCTCGCACCAGCCGGCAGCGTCGGCCAACGGGCTCTGGGCAATGAAATCCGGCGAGATCTGCGGCGGCACGACGTGGAGCAGATCGAAAGTTTTCGCCACACGGGTGACGTTGCCGTCAGCGTCCTTGATCTCGAACCACGCGGTTTTCGCCGGGCCGTCGACCTTGACCAGATTCGAATTGAACGCCAACTGCGCGTTGTACTTTTCGATGTACTTCATCAACGGCGGCACGAACGTCTCCACCCCGAACAGCGCTGCGCCGGCGAGATTGAATTCGACATTGATGTTGTTCAACACGCCGGTTTTACGCCAGTGATCGCAGGACAGATACAGCGCCTTTTGCGGCGCACCGGCGCATTTGATCGGCATCGCCGGTTGAGTGAACAGCGCCTTGCCGCCGCGCAGTTTCTGCACCTGATCCCAAGTGTATTGCGCGTGCTGATAGCTGTAGTTGGAGGTGACGCCGTGCTGGCCGAGGCTTTCCTGCAGGCCTTCGATCTTGTCCCAGGCCAGACGCAGGCCGGGACAGACAATCAGGTTTTGATAGCTGACCGTGCGTTGATCATTGAGGGTGAGCTGGCGATTGTCCGGGTCGATTGCGGTGACTGCCGCTTGCAGCCAGTTCGCTTGCTTTGGCATGACCTTGTTCATCGGCCGTGCGGTGTCTTTGACGTCGTAGGCGCCACCGCCGACCAGCGTCCACGCCGGTTGGTAGTAATGCTGGGCACTCGGTTCGATCACGGTAATTTTCAGCGCCGGATCACGCTTGAGCAGACTGGCGACAAAACCGATACCGGCCGTACCGCCGCCGATGACCACGATGTCTGCACTGATGGATGGGCCCCAGTGTTGATCGTTCATTGCTTGTTCCTTTTGCTGCACGCAAGGATTAATTGGCCTCACACACATCCATTGTAGGAGTGAGCCTGCTCGCGATAGCGGTGTGTCAGTCAATGAATGTTCTGGCTGACCTACCGCTATCGCGAGCAGGCTCACTCCTACATTGGGATAGCGTGTTGGCTGGCATTTTATTGATGGCCCAGACTTTTCAGCACGGCCCCGCAATACAGTCCCGACAGGGTCTTCATCACCTGAATCACTTCCGGACTGGCGAGCCCATAAAAAATGTACTTGCCTTCACGACGGGTCGCGACCAGCCCTTCATCACGCAGAATGCCCAGTTGCTGGGACAGCGTCGGCTGGCGCACGCCGGTCATCTTTTCCAGTTCGCCAACGTTGCGTTCGCCTTGGGTCAGTTGACAGAGGATCAGCAGACGATCCTCATTGGCCAAAGCCTTGAGCAACGCGCAGGCCTTGGAGGCCGAGGCGCGCAGCTGGGCGACTTCACATTCGGTCAGACTGGATTGCATTTGCACGATGCCTTCAAGGTCACTTAAGCTGCGAACATTATGTTTTTAGATAAAGTGTTGCAACCCATTTTCCTCGTTCAGGTTGGTGTCCATGCCCGCGCAGATTGAAGCTTTCCTCGACCCCGCCTCTTCGACCTACAGCTATGTGGTCTATGAAGCCGACGGCGGGCAATGTGCGATCGTAGATCCGGTGCTCGATTACGACGGCGCCGCCGGGCGCACCTGCACCGCGCAGGCCGACAAGATCATCGCCTTCGTCCGCACGCATGACCTGCAAGTGCAGTGGCTGCTGGAAACCCACGCCCACGCCGATCACCTTTCCGCCGCGCCTTATCTGCGCCGGGAGCTGGGCGGGAAAATCGCCATTGGTGAATCGATCAGCAAAGTGCAGAACGTGTTCAAGGCTCTTTTCAATCTGGAGCCGGAGTTCTGCGTTGATGGCTCGCAGTTCGATCACCTGTTTGCACCGAACGAATCATTCCGCATCGGCAATCTCAAGGCCACTGCCCTACATGTGCCGGGGCATACGCCGGCGGACATGGCCTATCTGATCGATGGCGAACAGATTCTGGTGGGCGATACGTTGTTCATGCCGGACGTCGGCACCGCGCGTTGCGACTTTCCCGGTGGCAATGCCCACCAATTGTTCAACTCGATTCACAAACTGCTGGCCTTCCCCGCCAGCGTGAAACTCTACGTCTGCCACGACTATCCGCCCGAGGGTCGCGCCTCGCAGTGTCAGAGCACGGTCGGCGAGCAGCGCAAAAACAATATTCATGTGCATGACGGGATCGATGAAGCGGCGTTCGTCGAGATGCGTACAAAACGTGATGCCGGGCTGGGCATGCCGACATTGTTGCTGCCGGCGATTCAGGTGAATGTGCGGGCGGGGAATTTGCCACCGGCGGAGGAAAACGGCGTGGTTTACCTGAAGATTCCGCTCAATTCCCTATAGGAAAAAACCGCTCGGGCCGTCGCCGGATTATTTTTCCTACAAACGCTGGCGATAGTGATGAACTGGTGAAAATCCTCTCAGCGATCAGACTCCATTGGGCAAACATTCAATGGAGTTTTCGCAATATGGATATTCGCCGTAATCACCGTGACATGACCGCGCAACAGAAATCCGCATTCATCGATGCCATCCTGAGGCTGAAGAACAACGTCGACAGCGTACTGCGCCCCGGACAGCAAAGCCGCTACGATGATTTTGTCCAGATCCACAAAAACTCGATGGGCCGGGGCAATCCGCTGACGCCCAACCCGCATCGAAGCCCGCTGTTCTATCCGTGGCACCGGATTCTGATCCGCCAGTTCGAACTGGCCCTGCAGTCCGCCGCCAATGACCCGACCATCACCCTGCCCTACTGGAACTGGCAACTGACCGGCGCCGACAACCCCTTCACCTCGGACTTCATGGGTTCAAACGGTGACAACCTGCAAGACCAGCGCGTCACCAGCGGGCCGTTTTCCAGAGAGCAATCGCAGTTCGAAGTGAGAGTCTGGGACGAGGGCATCGGCAACACCGGCATTCGTCGAGATCTCGGGGCAAACGGCGCACTGCCCAGCGCAGAGACCGTCATATCGACGCTCAACAGTACGCCTTACTGGATGGAGGCAAGCGGCTGGGAAAACATCTCGGAAACCGAACTGCACAATCCAGTACATGCCTGGATAGGCGGCAGCATGGCGCAAGCTGCCTCACCCAATGACCCGATCTTCTTCCTGCACCACTGCTACCTCGACTTGTTGTGGGAGCGCTGGAAACATCAACACCCTGGCACTCCGGGCTTTACCAACGAGGCCGGCTCGACAGACATGAACGAAACCGTGCTGATCTTTCATCCCGCCAATGAGCCGGCACCCTGGGTACCAACCTATACCGTCCAACAAACCCTCTTCACCACAGAGCTCGATTACCGCTATGACTACATCTGACGTTCAACTGCCCAGCGTCAAACCGTTAGCGGGTAACGGCAGCGCGGTCTTGTAGCGCACCTGCTTCAGCGCAAAGCTTGACCGGATATTCGCCACACCCGGCACTTTGGTCAGGAAGTCCATCATGAAGCGTTCGAGCGACTGAATGGTCGGCACCAGGACCCGGATCAGATAATCCGGGTCTCCGGCCATGAGGTAGCACTCCATCACTTCGGGACGATCGGAAATGGCTTCCTCGAAATGCTGCAGCGCTTCCTCGACCTGCTTCTCCAGGCTGACGTGGATGAACACGTTCACGTGCAGCCCCAGCAGGTCGGCATCCAGCAGCGTCACCTGCTCGCGAATCAAGCCTAATTCTTCCATCGCCTTGACCCGATTGAAGCACGGCGTCGGCGACAGGTTCACCGAGCGTGCGAGGTCGGCGTTGGTGATGCGCGCATTCTCCTGAAGGCTGTTGAGAATGCCGATGTCGGTACGATCCAGTTTGCGCATGAGACAAAACCACCTGTTTTTTATGTTTATGCAGAATTTCTATCTGCAAATCGTCTCCAGCGCAACGAAACAGAGATAAATATTCTTCTTGGCCCGGCCTATGATTGTTGTAGGACAAGATTTCTTCTACCGAAGAATGACTGCCAGCTCACTACAAGAAATTCACAAGATCGAGCGTAGAAGCCATGACCCAAGCGTATGAACCGCTGCGTCTGCACGTCCCTGAACCCTCGGGCCGTCCAGGCTGCAAAACCGATTTTTCCTACCTGCATCTGACCGATGCCGGTACGGTGCGCAAACCTTCCATCGACGTCGAACCTGCCGACACCGCCGACCTGGCGCGTGGGCTGATTCGTGTGCTCGACGATCAGGGCAACGCCCTCGGCCCATGGGCTGAGAACGTGCCGGTCGAGATCCTGCGCAAAGGCATGCGCGCCATGCTCAAGACGCGTATCTACGACAACCGCATGGTGGTCGCCCAGCGTCAGAAAAAAATGTCGTTCTACATGCAGAGCCTTGGCGAAGAAGCCATTGGCAGTGCTCAGGCGTTGGCCCTGAACATCGACGACATGTGCTTTCCGACCTACCGTCAGCAAAGCATTCTGATGGCCCGCGAAGTGCCGCTGGTCGACCTGATCTGCCAACTGCTGTCCAACGAGCGCGATCCGCTCAAGGGCCGCCAGTTGCCGATCATGTATTCGGTTAAAGAGGCTGGTTTCTTCACCATTTCCGGCAACCTCGCCACCCAGTTCATTCAAGCGGTCGGCTGGGGCATGGCCTCGGCGATCAAGGGCGACACCAAAATCGCTTCGGCGTGGATCGGTGACGGCGCTACCGCCGAATCGGACTTCCACACCGCCCTCACCTTCGCCCACGTTTATCGTGCGCCAGTGATCCTCAACGTCGTGAATAACCAATGGGCGATTTCGACCTTCCAGGCCATCGCCGGTGGTGAAGCCACCACCTTCGCCGGACGCGGCGTCGGTTGCGGCATCGCCTCGCTGCGCGTGGATGGCAACGACTTCTACGCGGTGTATGCGGCATCTGCCTGGGCTGCCGAACGCGCCCGCCGCAACCTCGGCCCGACCATGATCGAATGGGTCACCTACCGCGCCGGTCCGCACTCGACCTCCGACGATCCGTCGAAATATCGCCCGGCCGATGACTGGAGTCACTTCCCGCTCGGCGACCCGATCGCCCGTCTCAAGCAGCACCTGATCAAAGTCGGCCATTGGTCAGAAGAAGAGCACGCCGCCGTCAGCGCCGAGCTCGAAGCCGAAGTGATTGCCGCGCAGAAACAGGCCGAACAGTACGGCACCCTCGCCGGCGGCCAGATTCCTAGCGCCGCGACCATGTTCGAAGACGTCTACAAAGAGATGCCGGAGCACTTGAAGCGCCAGCGTCAGCAGTTGGGGATCTGACATGAACGATCACAACAACAATATTCAGTTGGAAACCGCCATGACCACGACCACCATGACCATGATCCAGGCCCTGCGCTCGGCCATGGATGTGATGCTTGAGCGTGACGACAATGTCGTCGTGTTCGGTCAGGACGTCGGCTACTTCGGCGGCGTGTTCCGTTGCACCGAAGGCTTGCAGACCAAATACGGCACCTCGCGCGTATTCGACGCACCGATCTCGGAAAGCGGCATCGTCGGCGTGGCCGTCGGCATGGGCGCCTACGGTCTGCGTCCGGTCGCCGAGATCCAGTTCGCCGACTACGTCTACCCCGCCTCCGACCAGATCATTTCCGAAGCGGCGCGCCTGCGTTATCGCTCGGCTGGCGAGTTCACCGCACCAATGACCCTGCGCATGCCTTGCGGCGGCGGCATCTATGGCGGTCAGACCCACAGCCAGAGTATCGAGGCGATGTTCACTCAGGTCTGCGGTTTGCGCACCGTCATGCCGTCCAACCCGTATGACGCCAAAGGCCTGCTGATCGCCTCCATCGAAAACGATGACCCGGTGATATTCCTCGAGCCGAAACGCCTGTACAACGGCCCGTTCGACGGCCACCACGACCGCCCGGTAACGCCGTGGTCGAAACACCCGCAAGCGCAGGTTCCGGACGGCTACTACACCGTGCCGCTGGACGTCGCTGCGATTACCCGTCCGGGCAAGGACGTGACCGTGCTGACTTACGGCACCACCGTTTACGTGTCGCAAGTCGCGGCCGAAGAATCCGGCGTGGATGCCGAAGTCATCGACCTGCGCAGCCTGTGGCCGCTGGACCTGGAAACCATCGTCAAGTCGGTGAAGAAAACCGGCCGCTGCGTGGTGGTCCACGAAGCCACGCGCACCTGCGGTTTCGGCGCCGAACTGGTATCGCTGGTGCAAGAGCATTGCTTCCATCACCTGGAAGCGCCGATCGAACGCGTCACCGGTTGGGACACCCCCTACCCGCACGCGCAGGAGTGGGCGTATTTCCCAGGGCCGTCCCGGGTGGGCGCGGCGTTGAAACGGGTCATGGAGGTCTGAATGGGCACGCACGTTATCAAGATGCCGGACATCGGCGAAGGCATCGCAGAAGTAGAACTGTCGCAGTGGCACGTCAAGGTTGGCGATCTGGTCGTTGAAGATCAGGTGCTGGCGGACGTGATGACCGACAAGGCGATGGTCGATATTCCCTCGCCGGTACACGGCAAGGTGATTGCCCTCGGTGGTCAGCCGGGTGAAGTGATGGCGGTTGGCAGTGTGCTGATCAGCATTGAGGTTGAAGGTGCCGGTAACTTGAAAGAGTCCGCCGCACCTGCGCCTGTTAAAGAAGCACCGGTTGCGCCGAAAGTTGAGGCCGTTGTTGAGAGCAAACCTGCTCCAGCCGCCCTGCGTCCGGCGGCTGCTTGCCAAGGCCCAATGGTTGCTCGCGAAGCAGACGAACGCCCGCTCGCCTCGCCGGCCGTGCGCAAACACGCGCTGGATCTGGGGATTCAATTGCGTCTGGTACGCGGCACTGGCCCGGCCGGTCGCGTGCTGCACGAAGACCTTGAAGCCTATTTGGCACAAGGTCAGTCAAATGCTTCGGCACCAGTTGCCGCTGCTTACGCCCAGCGTAACGACGAAGAACAGATTCAAGTCATCGGCATGCGCCGCAAGATCGCCCAGCGCATGCAGGACGCTACCCAGCGTGCCGCACACTTCAGCTATGTCGAAGAAATCGACGTCACTGCCATCGAAGAACTGCGCGCGCATTTGAATGAAAAACACGGAGCCAGTCGTGGCAAGTTGACCTTGCTGCCATTCCTCGTTCGCGCTCTGGTCGTCGCCCTGCGCGACTTCCCGCAGATGAACGCCCGTTACGACGACGAAGCCCAAGTCATCACTCGCCTCGGCGCTGTACATGTCGGCGTCGCCACGCAAAGCGATGTTGGCCTGATGGTGCCGGTGGTACGTCACGCCGAGGCGCGCAGCCTGTGGGACAGCGCCACAGAAATCTCGCGTTTGGCCAACGCTGCGCGCAATGGCAAGGCCAGCCGCGATGAATTGTCCGGTTCGACCATCACCCTGACCAGCCTCGGTGCGCTGGGCGGCATTGTCAGCACGCCGGTGTTGAACCTGCCGGAAGTGGCGATCGTCGGCGTCAACAAAACCGTCGAACGGCCAATGGTCGTCAAAGGCCAGGTGGTGATCCGCAAGATGATGAACCTCTCCAGCTCCTTCGATCACCGCGTGGTCGACGGCATGGACGCGGCACTCTTCATCCAGGCCATTCGCGGCTTGATCGAACAACCTGCCACTTTGTTTGTGGAGTAAGGCGCGCATGCAATCTCTGAACACTACGCTGCTGATCATCGGCGGCGGCCCCGGCGGTTATGTAACGGCGATTCGCGCCGGACAACTGGGCATTCCGACAATTCTGGTCGAAGGCCAATCGCTGGGCGGCACCTGCCTGAACATCGGCTGCATCCCGTCGAAGGCGCTGATTCATGTGGCTGAACAGTTTCACCAGACCCAGCATCACAGCCAGCATTCGGCGCTGGGCATCAGCGTTTCGGCGCCGACGCTCGACATCACTAAAAGCATCGAGTGGAAGGACGGCATCGTTGATCGCCTGACCACTGGCGTCGCAGCCCTGCTGAAGAAGAACAAGGTTCAGGTCATAAACGGCTGGGCCAAGGTCATCGACGGTAAAACCGTGGATGTCGGCGACACGCGCATCCAGTGCGAGCACTTGGTGCTGGCCACTGGTTCGACCAGCGTCAATCTGCCGATCCTGCCGATTGGCGGACCGATCATCTCCTCCACCGAAGCGCTGGCACCGAAATCCGTGCCAAAGCGCCTGGTCGTGGTGGGCGGTGGTTACATCGGTCTGGAACTGGGCATTGCTTATCGCAAGCTTGGCGCTGAAGTCAGCGTGGTCGAGGCGCAGGATCGCATCCTGCCAGCCTACGACGCGGAACTGACGCAACCGGTACATGACGCACTGAAGCAACTGGGCGTGAAGCTGTACCTCAAGCACAGCGTGCTGGGTTTCGATGGCACCTTGCAGGTGCGCGATCCGGAAGGCGAAACCCTGAATCTGGAAACCGATCAGGTGCTGGTCGCCGTCGGTCGCAAACCGAATACCCAGGGCTGGAACCTTGAAGCGCTGAATCTGGATATGAACGGCTCGGCGATCAAGATCGACAGCCGCTGCCAGACCAGCATGCGCAACGTCTACGCCATCGGCGATCTGAGCGGCGAGCCGATGCTGGCCCACCGCGCCATGGCCCAAGGCGAGATGGTTGCCGAGTTGATCAGCGGCAAAACCCGCGAATTCAACCCGACTGCCATTGCCGCCGTGTGCTTCACCGACCCGGAACTGGTGGTGGTCGGCAAGACCCCGGACGAGGCCAAGGCTGCGGGGCTGGACTGCATCGTTTCCAGTTTCCCGTTCGCCGCCAATGGCCGGGCGATGACGCTGGAGTCGAAAAGCGGCTTCGTGCGCGTGGTCGCTCGTCGGGATAACCATGTGATTGTTGGCTGGCAGGCGGTGGGCGTCGGGGTTTCCGAATTGTCGACGGCGTTTGCGCAAAGCCTGGAAATGGGCGCGCGGCTGGAAGACATCGGCGGCACCATTCATGCGCATCCGACATTGGGTGAAGCGGTGCAGGAAGCGGCGTTGCGTGCCCTCGGGCATGCGTTGCACCTGTAGCTGCGTTGATCGTTCCCACGCTCTGCGTGGGAATGCAGCCGGGGACGCTCTGCGTCCCAAAAGCCGAACGCGGAGCGTCCGATGAGGCATTCCCACGCAGAGCGTAGGAACGATCAAGCGTGGGAACGATCAGTGGAGCGAATTCCGGGCTGCGAAACCGCTCAAGAATGAAGTATTGTTGTGCCCATCCAAAAAACGTCAGAAGCCTTGAACCGTTTCGACGGTTGTTCAGTGATAGAGGGTGTCATGGGTAACGAAAGCATCAATTGGGACAAGCTGGGTTTTGATTACATCAAGACCGACAAACGCTATCTGTCGTACTTTCGCGATGGCGAGTGGGACAAAGGCACCCTGACCGAAGATAACGTGCTGCACATCAGCGAAGGCTCGACTGCCCTTCACTATGGCCAGCAGTGCTTCGAAGGCATGAAGGCCTATCGTTGCAAGGACGGCTCGATCAACCTGTTCCGCCCGGACCAGAACGCCCTGCGTATGCAACGCAGCTGCGCGCGTCTGCTGATGCCGACAGTCGACACCGAGCAGTTCATCGAAGCGTGCAAAGCCGTGGTTCGCGCCAACGAGCGCTTCATTCCGCCATACGGCACCGGCGGCGCGCTGTACCTGCGTCCGTTCGTGATCGGCGTCGGTGACAACATCGGCGTGCGCACTGCACCCGAGTTCATCTTCTCGATTTTCTGCATCCCGGTCGGCGCCTACTTCAAGGGCGGCCTGACCCCGCACAACTTCCAGATCTCCAGCTACGACCGCGCCGCCCCACAAGGCACCGGCGCAGCCAAGGTCGGCGGCAACTACGCTGCCAGCCTGATGCCGGGCTCGAAAGCCAAGAAAGCCAACTTCGCCGACGCGATCTACCTGGACCCGATGACCCACACCAAGATCGAGGAAGTCGGCTCGGCCAACTTCTTCGGGATCACCCACGACAACAAGTTCATCACCCCGAACTCGCCGTCCGTTCTGCCAGGCATCACCCGCCTGTCGCTGATCGAACTGGCGAAATCGCGTCTGGGCCTGGAAGTGGTTGAAGGCGACGTGCTGATCGACAAGCTGTCGGACTTCAAGGAAGCCGGCGCTTGCGGTACGGCTGCGGTGATCACCCCGATCGGTGGTATCAGCTACAACGACCATCTGCATGTGTTCCACAGCGAAACCGAAGTGGGTCCTGTGACCCAGAAGCTCTACAAAGAGCTGACTGGCGTGCAGACCGGCGACATCGAAGCGCCAGCGGGCTGGATCGTCAAGGTTTGATCTGACGGCTGCTGATGTAGAAAAGCCCTCCACCGAGTGATTGGTGGGGGGCTTTTTTGATTGTGGTTGTTGGTTTTTTTGTGTAAGGCTGGAGATCTTTTCCCCCTCACCCCAGCCCTCTCCCCCAGGGGGGCGAGGGGGAAAGGGGGCCGATCTTTGTGGTATTCAAAATGTGAGTTCGACTTGATCGTTCAGGTCGATGGATCAAGTCCAAACACCTCGGTCAGTCCCCTCTCCCTCCGGGAGAGGGTTAGGGTGAGGGGCTTTTCAGCGTTATCCGTTTACCAAGCCGATCAGCAATCCCGCTCGCCTGCCCATTCTGCTGCTTACCCATCCGCGCCTGCGTAATCAACCCGGGAATCAACTCCCCTTCCGGCAGATTCTTCCAGAACCGCGCCGGCAAATGCCCCTGCATGACCTTCTCGTTCAACCGCGCTGGATTAAAGATGTGGCTGTAATAAGTCAGCCACAGATCCCCATGAGGATCGTCGACATTCTGCGCCAGTTGCTGCCATTCCTGCGGGCATTGCCGCTGATGGATCAGTTGCTCGCCATCGTAATAAACCCCGTCGCGCGGCGTGGCGATCAACCAGCGATGTCGGCCCATTCGCCCGATGAAATGCTCACTGGCGCTGTGCAAAATGTCATGGGCCGGTTCGTGCCAAGCCACATATTGCGGGCCCGCGCTGGATGATGGGCGCTCGATGAAACGCACAAACGCATGCAGATGATGGGCTTCCCGATGCACTTGTTTGATCCGTCGCTGTAGTTCGCTGCCGAGTTTGTCCCCGGCCATCATCGCCGTACGATCACCGTGGCTGACGCGCCACAACACCTCATAGAGCAGGCTCCAGCGTTGATCACCACGATAGCGCGAGGCTTGCTCCAGCGTGTCGAGCAGCGCTCGCGGAATACGTGCCTGAAACGGCCCCTGCCCTTCAGGCACCGGCTCATCACTGGCAAACAGATCAGCCACGCCTTGCGAAGCCCAGCTCACCAGACTCGGGTCGACTTGATGGCTCAGCAGCCAGCGCGCCTGCTGGCGCCACGTGTCGAACAGATCATCGCAATCGAGATTGATCATCCCCACAGCCCCATTTGCTGCGGCATTGGCCGGTCGCGCAGTTGCTGATAGAGCAAATGGCTGGTGACCTCAGCCTGCTGCGGGTGATAGTCGCTGGTGATGATGAACGGCTTGGCCTTGGCCAGCACACAGCGCATGCGCGCGACGTCTTCGTAACGAATGCGCCGCTGTCGGCGCAACTCCACCAGACGTTCGGTGGTGCGCAGTCCGATGCCGGGAATACGCGCAATCAACGACGCTTCAGCGCGGTTCAGATCGAGCGGGAACACTTCACGATTCTGCAACGCCCAGGCCAGTTTCGGGTCGATGTCCAGCGCCAGATTGCCCGGCCCCTTGAGCAATTCATCGGCGCTGTAGCCATAACTGCGCAAGAGAAAATCAGCCTGATACAAACGGTGTTCGCGCATCAGCGGCGGAGCGGCCAGCGGTACGCTTTTCGGGCTGTCGGGGATCGGGCTGAAGGCCGAATAGTAAACCCGCCGCAGTCGGAAGTTGCCGTACAAGGCCTGGGCGCTGTGGAGGATGGTGCTGTCATCGGTGTCGTCAGCGCCGACAATCAACTGCGTGCTCTGCCCGGCCGGGGCGAACTTCGCCGAGCGCGGTTCGTTCAAAACGGTCTGCACGCCGGTGTAGATGGTGCTCATCGCCTGTTTGATCGAAGCGATGTCCTTCTCCGGCGCCAGCACTTGCAGGCTGGCATCGGTCGGCAGTTCGATATTGACGCTCAGGCGATCGGCATAGCGCCCTGCTTCTTCGATCAATGCCGGATCGGCTTCGGGAATGGTTTTGAGATGGATGTACCCGCGAAACTCATGCTCTTCGCGCAGCAGCTTCGCCACCCGCACCAGTTGCTCCATGGTGTAGTCCGCCGAGCGAATGATCCCCGAACTGAGAAACAGCCCGCTGACGCAGTTGCGCCGGTAGAAATCCATGGTCAGCGCCACGACTTCCTCGGGGGTGAACCGGGCACGCGGGACATCGCTGGAACGGCGGTTGACGCAGTACTGGCAATCGTAAAGGCAGAAATTGGTCAGCAGAATCTTCAGCAACGACACGCAGCGGCCGTCCGGCGTGTAGCTGTGGCAAATGCCCATGCCATCGGTCGAACCCAGCCCGCTCTTGCCCTCGGAGCTGCGCTTGGGCGCGCCGCTGCTCGCGCAGGAGGCGTCGTACTTGGCGGCGTCGGCGAGGATGCTCAGCTTGTCGATGATTTGCATGGCACGGGCTCTATACTGTTTGCATATACAGTATAGGGTCGCCCGCGGTGATACAAGGTGGCAGAAGCGCCCCTCGTCGGTCAGAAGCTGAAAATCAAAAGATCGCAGCCTTCGGCAGCTCCTACATGGATTGGGTAGGATCGAGATTTATCGGGTGTACGCAACTCCTGTAGGAGCTGCCGAAGGCTGCGATCTTTTGATCTGCCCGTCTACCGGCCACTCAACACCAAACCGCGCACCAATCTCCTTGCGCCCCACCGCCGTCAAAGCCAACGCTCGACTGTCCAGATCCTGTGTCACCCACTTGCGCTTCAACGCGGTCTGCAACAGCGCCGCCCCCAGCGAGCCACCGAGATGCGGCCGGCGCATGCTCCAGTCCAGGCACGGACAGGCAAACTTGCGGCGCAGGGTGGTCAAATCCTGCACGTCGATGCCCAGCCCGAGAAACAACGCCTCGCCGGTGTCACTCAGGCGATACGCCTGCTCGTCGGTTTGCACCAGCCAACCGCCTGCGATCAAACGGTCATGCAGCAACACCGCCAGCGTCCCGGCCATGTGGTCATAGCAAGTGCGGGCGAATTGCAGGCGATCCGGGGTGTGCGCCTTGAACGTCGGCGCGGCGTTCTGGCCAATCACCATCAACGCTTCCAGCGCCTGCGCCACGCGCTGATCGGCGAGGCTGTAATAGCGATGGCGGCCCTGCACATGCAGGCGCAGCAGGGCCAGGTCCTTGAGTTTCGCCAGGTGCACACTGGCGGTCGAGGCACTGACCTCGGCGATCGTCGCCAACTCGGTGCTGGTGCGGGCGTGGCCGTCCATCAGCGAACAGAGGATTTTTGTCCGCGCCGGCTCGGCAATGGCGGCGGCCACCTGCGATACGCCGATGTCTTGATGTTCTGCGTGCATAGTTCGCTCCCGGACGAATCATCGTCGTTGCGCAGTGGAGATAGTAGCAACACTTTCCCCGCCGACAAGGATGCAAACCATGAACCCGATCAGCGCCGCAACGCATGTCGATCCTTATCCCTACTACGCCGAACTGCGCGCAGCAGGTGGACTGACGTTTTATCCGGATCTGAAACTGTGGGTCGCCAGCAGCGCCCGTGCGGTGTGTGCGGTGTTGGCCCACGCCGATTGTCAGGTGCGTCCGGCGCAGGAGCCGGTGCCCAAGGCGATTGCAAAAGGCATGGCCGGCAAGGTCTTCGGCCAATTGATGCGCATGAATGACGGCGAACGCCAGCGCTGCCCGCGTTCGGCGATCGAGCCTGAGCTGGCAGTGCTGGAGCTTGAGACGATCAATGCTTTGGTCGCCGCACGGCTGATCACAGCGGATGCAGACGGTGTGTACAAGGCAATGTTTCGTGGCCCGGTGTGCGTGGTCGCGGCGCTTCTGGGATTCACGCCGGCACAGGCCCGGGCAGTCAGCGAGCTGACGGCGGACTTCGTCGCCTGCCTGTCGCCGTTGAGCAATGACCTGCAATTGGCCGCAGCGGACGCGGCGGCCGAACACCTGCGCGGCTACTTCATCGAGCTGCTCGCCGAACCCGCCAGCGACTTCCTCGGCGCGATCCAACAGCGCTTTGCCGGCGATGAAGACACCCTGATCGCCAACCTGATCGGCCTCTGCTCGCAGACGTTTGAAGCCTGCGCCGGTCTGATCGGTAACACGCTGTTGGCGTTACGTCGTCAGCCGGCGTTGCGCGGCGAATCCATCGAAGCACTGCTTGGCGAAGTCCAGCGCTTCGACCCGCCTGTGCAGAACACCCGGCGCTTTGTCGCCGCGCCCTGCGAGATTGCTGGTGTGCGGGTCGAAGCAGGTGATGTGATTCTGGTTTTACTGGCCTCCGCCAATCGTGATCCGGCGCTTAACGCACAGCCTGAGCAGTTTCTGGTGCAGCGCGAGAACCGCCGCAGTTTCAGTTTCGGCAGTGGTCGGCACGAGTGTCCGGGGCAAGCGTTGGCGATGAGTATTGCCGGAGCTACGGTGCGGGAAATACTCGCAAAGGGCATCGATCTGAATTGCCTGAACTGGCACTACAGGCCTTCGCTCAATGGGCGCATTCCAGTGTTCAGCGACGTTGGCGCCTGACAGTCCGTCTTCGCGAGCAGGCTCGCTCCCACAGGGTTATGGGGTGTACACACTGTTGAAATCACCTTGGAAACTGTGGGAGCGAGCCTGCTCGCGAAGAGGCCAGCCCAGTCACTGCAAATGCTGGATCAAGCCGCCCACTGCAAAATCAACCAGCTATTGGCACCACTGATCACCACAAACAACCCCCACGCCAACACCCGTGTCGGCCAGCGATTCACAAACGGCCCCATCAGTTGTTTGTCGTTAGTCATTCGAATGAGTGGATACAAGGCAAACGGCAACTGCAGACTCAACACCACCTGACTCAACACCAGCAACTTGCCAATCGCGTTATCGCCCATCAGCCACACGCCGATAAACGCCGGAATCAACGCCAGTCCGCGAGTAATCAAGCGCCGCTGCCAGCAGGGGATCCGCAGGTTCAGGTAGCCCTCCATGATCACCTGGCCGGCGATGGTGCCAGTGAAGGTCGAACTCTGCCCCGACGCCAGTAACGCGACGCCGAACAACACACTGGCCAGCGCACCACCGACCAGCGGATCGAGCAGGTGGTAGGCGTCCTGAATGTCCACCACCTCGGTGTGCCCGGACTGGTGAAACGCCGCTGCCGCGAGAATCAGGATCGCCGCGTTGACCAGCAACGCCAGGGCCAGCGAACCGATGGTGTCGATGTGCGCCAGTTTCACCGCGTCCTGCTTGCTCGCCAGGTCCTTGCCGATCATCCGCGTCTGCACGATCGAGGTGTGCAGATAGAGGTTATGTGGCATCACCGTCGCGCCGAGAATACCAATCGCCAGGTACAACGGCGCCGCCTCGCCAATCGCCGCCAGCGACGGTTTGAAACCTTGGGCGACGTCCGGCCAGTAGGGTTTGATCAGCAACAGTTCAACGAAGAAACACACGCCAATGGTCGCGACCAACACCAGCATGATCGCCTCAAGCCTGCGGAAACCGCGATTTTGCAGGGCCAGCACCAGCAAGGTGTCGAACGCCGTCAGGGCAATGCCGAAGGTCAGCGAACAACCGAGCAACAAGTGAAACGCCAGCGCGCAGCCGAGTACTTCGGCCAGATCGGTGGCGATGATCGAGATTTCCGCCAGCACCCACTGCAAGCGCGCGGTCGGTGTGCTGTAGCGCTCGCGGGACAGTTGCGCCAGATCGCGCCCGGTGGCGATGCCCAGTCGCGAGCACAGGCACTGCACGACCATGCCCGCCAGACTCGCCAGCAGCACCACGAACAACAGGCTGTAACCGAAGCGTGAACCGGCCTCGATGGCGGTGGCCCAGTTACCGGGATCCATGTAGCCGATTGACACCAGCAAGCCGGGGCCGGCGAAACGCAGCACGCGTTTGAAGAATGAGGCATTGGGATCAACCGCGACACTGCCAGCCACTTCCGGCGGGCAAAACGGCGCGGTGGCGATTTTGGGCAAACTGAATTTCACGCACACATCCAGAAACAAGTCGGAAAGACGCAGCTTAGAGGTTTCCGCCACAGCCTTGAAGCGCAAAAGATCGCAGCCTTCGGCAGCTCCTACATTGGAATGCACTCTCCTGTAGGAGCTGCCGAAGGCTGCGATCTTTGCTCTTATCGACTCCCCCCCAACAACTGCTCGCGCAACTCGGGGCTGCGCGTACGCGGATCCAGCCAGATATCAAAAAATGCGCGGGCAAACAGCGGGTCATCGATCTCATGCTGCAACTGCTGACCGACAAAAAACCGCGCGCCCTGCCCCGGCAGATACACGCCGGTAATCCGCGTGCCGGCCTGCACATCGACGAACGATTGCTGCATCTGTACCTGCCAACCGGCCAATTGCGCCGGGCTGACGCGGGGGCCGGCCAGGCGTTTGATTTCGTCAACGCTGGCCTTGACCAGGTCGTCGCGGGAAATGCTGCGGCGGTAGATCAGCTCCAGCGCAAACGGCTGGCCCTCGGCCAAGGGCCGCGCGGCACTCCACAGGCGCGCGTTGTAGACATCGAAACCGAACACACTGTAATCGCCGGTACCGATGATCTGCGCGCCGGGCACGGCGTCCTGCCAATTGGCCCAGGTTGGTGTCAGCAATAGCGCCCACAAGCCGATGCCGCAACATCCCCGTAACACCTTGGGTGTTCTGTTCATCGCGGTATCGACTCCGGCAAGCCCTGATAGGCAAAGCATAGCCGGGTATCGCCGTCAGTACTTTGTATACAAAATCTGCGCACATAGGCAGCAATCGCCGATCGACAATGCTAACGTGGCGAACCTTCAACGGATGGAGACTCCTGCGTGCTGATCCTCAAACTGCTGCTGATTCCCGGTTTTCTGCTGCTGATTTCCCTGGCGGGCAAACGCTGGGGGCCGAGCGTGGCCGGGTGGCTGTCGGGATTGCCGGTGGTGGTCGGGCCGATTCTGTTTTTCCTCGCCATCGAGCAGGGTCCGGCGTTTGCCGCGCAGTCGGCGGTGGCGGCGTTATCGGCGATGTTCGCGATGATTGCGTTCTGCATCACCTACGCGCAGGTCGCGCAACGGGCGAACTGGCCGTTGGCGCTGGCGGCGTCGCTGACGGTGTGGGCCGTGATTGCTGGGGTGTTGTCGCTGATTCCGGCGTCACTGCCGTTTTCCGTGTCGGCGGCGGCGATTGCGTTGCTGGCATCGCCTTATCTGTTTCCCACGGTGCAACCGGTGCTCAGCGGCACGGCGCCGAAGTCGGACAGACTGATCTGGCGGATGATCGCCGGCGCCGCGTTGACCCTGGTGGTGACGATGCTCGCCAGCACCGTCGGCGAGCGCTGGAGCGGTTTGCTCGCGGTATTCCCGGTGCTCGGCAGTGTGATGGCGGTGTTCTCGCAACAAACTCGCGGCCCGGCATTTACCGCCGCATTGTTAAGGGCGACGGCCACCGGCATGTATTCGTTTTCGGCGTTTTGTCTGGTCTCGGCATTGACCTTGCCAACCATGGGCCTGAGCGGATTTGCCGTCGGCGTCGCGGTGTCGGTGGCCATGCTCGGCGTGACCAAACGCCTGTTGGCCCGTCCGTTGGCGAAAGCGCAGGCGCAGTAACCGCTCGGATGATTCGCGCTGGAACGCCCGCCCCCCTCCATGGGATGATCGCCCGCCTCGCGCGACCATCCACCGGAGATTCACATGTCATTGTTGAGCAAAAAAGCCGTCGTCCTGCTGGTGGCGGCCCTCGCCGGTTTCGGCGCCCTCCACGCGCAAGCGGCCAAGGCAAAAGCCAGCACCGAGAAAGTCTCGATGCTCGAGGGCAAGTTCACGTTTGTGCTGCCAAAAGGTTTCGTCGCCGACCCGCTGCCGACCAGCCCGAGCGGGACCACGGGCACGATGTACACCAACGAGGCCACAAAAACCGTGGTCATTACCGCTGAGAACAAGATTCCCGAAGGCCAGCACGTCAAGGACAACGACGGGCAGTTCCTCGATGGCAGCGTGGCGAGTTTCATCGAAGACCAGCGCAAGGCCCTGCCGGACTTCAACAAACTCAGCGAAAAGAGCCTGACCCAGAAAGGCACCGGCCTTGGTCTGCGTCAGGTCGACAGCACCGCGACCCAGGGCGGCGGCCAGACCCTCAACACCACGCTGATGGCCGGCTCCGGCACGAAGATGGCGCTGGTGCAGGTGATCTCCCGCGCCAGCGACAAGAAAGGTCACGATGCGCTGGTGAAAACCATCCTCAAGGATTGAGCTGCTGCAGCCATCCATTCAAGTCGCGCAGCTCGGCCGCACTGATACTGTGGCCGACGCCGGGATAGGCATGGAACTGCGGTTTGTAACCGAGTTTCTGTAGTTGCGTGTTGGCCTCGGTGCCGTTTTTGTACGGCACGGGATCATCGGCCGTACCGTGGCCGATGAAGATGTTCAGCGGTAACGGCTGCTGCTCGGCCTTGAGCTCACTCTTCAACACCGGCAACAAACGCCCGCTCAACGCCGCGATCCCGCCGACAGCCACTGGCGGCCGCAGCCCGACCTCATAGGTCATCATCGCGCCCTGGCTGAAGCCGATCAGGTACACCTTGTCCGGGGTGGTGTGATATTTCTGCGCTGCTTGCGCGATAAAGTCGCGCAGCTTCTGGCCACTGACCTTCAGATCATCGGTCTCGCCGTTGTAGGCGCCTTCACCTTTCTTGCGAAACCACTGGAAACGCCCTTCACCCAATGACAGCGGTGCCTGCACCGACAGGTAGTTGTATTGCGCCGGCAGCTGAAATTTCATGCCGATCAGATCGGCTTCGTTGCTGCCGTAGCCGTGCAGGAAAATCACCAGCGGACGCGCTTCGGCGTCGGCGTGCACCTGTTCGAGGTACTTGAGCGGCAGATCGGATTGCAGCGTGGTTTGCGCCTGCACGGCGCTGGACGCCAGCAGGGTCAAGAGAGCAAAGACCTTCAACATAGAGCCTTCCTTCACAGAGTGTCGGGTTCGGGGGGAGCCTAACATCCTCGGCCAAGGATCCAAATTCGGTGGTGTTGCTGATGCCGCCATCGCGAGCAGGCTCACTCCTACATTTGGAATGCGTTCCCCTGTAGGAGTGAGCCTGCTCGCGATGAGGCCATTAGCCCCAACGGCGATCCCGTCAGTCGTTAGTCAATTTGCCCGTCCGAAACGCCACCCGCCCCGCCACTTTCGCCTGCCAGATCCCTGGCTCGGTATAGCGCCCGCGATCAAGCGCAAACAGCACGCCACTGGTGCCGGCACGCACAGTGGTGACGCGATCCTGCAACGGATCCACCACTTCAAACAGCGCATCGCCCTTCTCCACCCACTCGCCGGCATTGCGCAGGAAACTGACCACGCCATGGTGCGGCGCGAACAGGTATTCGGTGCCCTCGAACGGCAGGCCTTCGCAGCACTCGCTCGGCGCCGCCGGCCATTCGCCACTGATGAAACCCTGCTCGGCGAGGAATCCGAGGATCGCCTCACAATTGGCCTGCGCCTGATCGACCCGGGTGTCGCCCATGCTGCCCAGTTCCAGCGTGGTCGCCAGGTTCGCCGCCGGAATCGCAGCATTCGGAAACGCCCGCGCCAGACGCAGCCACGGCGTTGAGCAAGACTCATCGAACGAACTGCCGCCGGAATCTTCACACAGCAGCGCCACGCCGGCCTTCAAACGTGCCGCCAATGATTGCCACTGTGGCCAGTGCTGCGGCAGCGCGTACAAATGAATCGCCGCGTCGAAATCGCAATGCAGATCGAGGGTGATGTCGGCATCGCAGGCATGGCGCAGCAACAGACGATGCAAGGCTTGCAGTTGCGAGACCGGTGCCGGCAATTCATCGAACACCTGGCCCATCGCTTGGCGGATCAGCGCGACGTTGGCTTGGGCATCCGCGCCCAGACGCTCACCGATCAACGCCCCGACCGGTGCACTGAGTTCAACGAAGGCACGGTTGAAATTCTTGCCGCTGCCGAGTTCGAAGCGACCCATGTGCGCACCTTGCACGTGTTGATCAAGGCCGATCGGGTTGGCCACTGGCACCAGCTCGATCACGCCCTGCAACCGGCCTTGCTGTTCCAGCTCATTGAGGCGTTGCTTGAGTTCCCACGCGGTGCGCATGCCCGGCAGTTCATCGGCGTGCAGGCTGGCCTGGATGTACACCTTGCGGGTGCCCGCGCCATAGCGAAACACGCTGAGCGAGCGCTCGCTGCCCAAGTGGCTCCAGGGCAGAACATGGTCGATGCGTTGCATGGGAAGACTCCGATGTTTCTGTAGGAGCTGCCGAAGGCTGCGATCTTTTGATCTTGTTTTTCACAAGCAAAGTCAAAAGATCGCAGCCTTCGGCAGCTCCTACATGGGAAATGTGTGAAACAGGATAAATCATGGGCGCAAAAAAAGTGGCCACCGCACAAACGGGGCCACTTTTTTCTACGGCGTATTAATGGCCGTACACGTCAAAGTCGAAGTACTTGTCCTGGACTTTCTTGTACTCGCCATTGGCGCGGATCTCGGTGATGGCTTTGTTGAATTGCTCGGCCAGCGCGGTATCGCCCTTGCGCACCGCGATGCCGGCGCCGCCGCCGAAGTACTTGGCGTCTTCGTAGGTCGGGCCAACGAATTCAAAACCTTTGCCGGCGTCGGTTTTCAGGAAACCATCGCTGAGGTTGACCGAGTCGGCCAGCATCGCGTCGATACGCCCGGAAACCATGTCGAGGTTGGCTTCCTGCTGCGAGCCGTAACGCACCAGGTCGATCCCGGCCGGCACCAGCACTTCGGTGGCGTAACGGTCGTGGGTGCTGGCGCGCAGCACGCCGACTTTCTTGCCCTTGAGCTCAGTCAGCGGGTCTTTGACACCGGAGCCTTCCTTCATCACGAAGCGCGCCGGGGTGTGGTAGTACTTGATGGTGAAATCGACGTTCTTCTTGCGGTCGTCGGTGATGGTCATCGACGACAGAATCGCGTCGATCTTCTTCACTTTCAGCGCCGGGATCAGGCCATCGAATTCCTGCTCGACCCAAGTGCATTTGACTTTCATCTGCGCGCACAACGCATCGCCGATATCGACGTCGAAACCGGCGAGTTTGCCGTCAGGGGTTTTCATCGAGAATGGCGGGTAACCGGCTTCGATACCGATGCGGATCGGCTTGGCGTCTTCGGCCACGGCGGTCAGGGACAACATCGACAGTGCCAGGGCACCGAACATCACTAGCTTCTTCATTTATAACTCCTGTGTGCGGAGGCTTTTATTGGCAGCTTTCGATTCAGCGTTCGGTCATGGCCAATTGGCTACAAAAACCGAAGTGGCCGGCAGTCTATGGCGGCGCGCACAGGGTAAATTGTGTTTAAGCGACAAATACTTATGAAAGATCGGCGCACCGATTGACCGGGGTCAACGGGTGCGCCGTCGTGGTGCAAGGGCTGTAGGACAAGCGTGTTTTCAGCGCAGAAAATCGCTGATTTTCCTGTAGGAGCTGCCGCAGGCTGCGATCTTTTGATCTGGCTTTTTAAACACCAAGATCAAAAGATCGCAGCCTGCGGCAGCTCCTACAAGGGGATCAGCATTCGCAGCCGATGGCGGTTTTGGCGGCTTGCTCAACGCTCAGTTGAAAACCTTCATCCAGCCATCCGGTAACCCCGCCGATCATCTCCTTGACCGGGTAACCCAGCGCCGCCAGTTTCACCGCTGCCTTGTTCGCGCCGTTGCAGTGCGGGCCGGCGCAATAGACCACGAACAGCGTGGTTTTCGGATATTTCGCCAGTTCCGTTGCCGTCAGCAAACGGTTCGGAATGTTGATCGCCCCCGGCACATGCCCGCGCTCAAAGGCCAGTGGTCCACGGACGTCGACCAGGACGAAATCAATCTCGCCAGCCTCTTGGCTGCTGAACACGTCGGAACAATCGGTTTCAAAGGTCAGACGATTGCTGAAGTGCATCAGGGCGATCGCCGACGGCGCCGCAGGGATATCTCGAACCAGACTGACCATGGGTGTTGCTCCTTTATCTGAACGGGTGTGAACAGACTTTATCGAGCGGTCGCTTGCGGCTACAGTGGCGCACAAGACACTCACCGGGAATTTTCCGCCAAATGCCGACATCACCAGGTCTGGTCGCGATTCTGGCCTACGACGGCCTCTGCACATTCGAGTTCGGCATCGCCGTTGAGGTCTTTGGCCTGACCCGGCCGGAGTTCGATTTCCCGTGGTACAGCCACGCCATTGCGGCGGTCGATAAAGGGCCGATGCGCGCCTTGGGCGGGATTCAGGTGCTGGCCGATGGCGGCCTGGAATTGTTGGCCGAGGCGCGCACCATCATCATTCCCGGCTGGCGCGACCGCAACGCGGCGGTGCCTCCAGCATTGATCGACGCGCTGTGCCAGGCCCATGCCCGGGGCGCGCGATTGCTGTCGATCTGCTCCGGTGTATTTGTGCTGGCGGCCACCGGCCTGCTCGACGGCCACGGCGCCACCACGCATTGGCGTTACACGGCGGAACTGGCGCAGCGCTTCCCGGCAATTGCCGTCGATCCGGATGTGCTTTATGTCGATTCCGGTCAGTTGATCACCTCGGCCGGCAGCGCTGCCGGAATCGACGCCTGCCTGCATTTGGTGGCGCGGGACTTCGGCACGCAAGTCGCCAACTCGGTGGCGCGGCGTCTGGTGATGTCGCCGCAACGTACTGGCGGACAGGCGCAGTTCATTCCGACACCGGTTAGCCCGACGCCGCGCAATGATCTGTCGCGGGTGATGCAGTGGGCGCGCGAGCGTTTGCATGAACCGCTGGAAGTGCGCGATCTGGCCAGTGAAGCGGCGATGAGTGAGCGCACGTTTCTGCGGCGTTTTACCGAGGCCAGTGGGCAGTCGCCGAAGGCGTGGTTGCAGCACGAACGGTTGGCGCGGGCGCGGGAGTTGCTGGAGAGTACGCCGCATAACACCGAGCAGATTGCCGAGCGTTGCGGTTATCGGTCGGTGGAGAGTTTTCGTGTGGCGTTTCGTGGTGTGGTGGGGGTGCCGCCGTCGGTTTATCGGGAGCGGTTTGGGCGCGGCGTGAGGGTTGAATCCTGAGGTAATTTTGAAGGCGCCTTCGCGAGCAAGCGCGCTCCCACCTTTGAAATGCGTACCCCCTGTGGGAGCGAGCTTGCTCGCGAAAGCGCCGGGTAAAACGCAGTATCATTTAGACATCAGCCACAAGGCTACAGCGCCTTGCGCCTTTGCCTACAACTACGCCAGAATCCGCCGGCTTGTGCGGCTTGGGGGCTGCCGGTAACTTGGTTCGCGTCACTGAATGTTCAGTGATCGGGTTTAGTCGCTCGGTGTTTTCTCAAGTTCGCAAGCTGTTATTCAGTCTGGCATTTCCATGCCTGCACTCAATGGCGGCTGTGCGCAGGGCGCTTTCGAGCGCGCCGGTAATGCTTGGGATGCCGGTCGACTAACCTGCGTATAGCTGCCACCTAATGTTTAGTCGCAGAACGGTGTCAGCCTCATTGAGGTTTCCCAGCATATGTTCAAAATTACGCCGAATCCGCCCGAAACAGACGCGGAAATCGATCCAAATCCAACGTCCCCCTATTCCACACCGGGCTCCAGAAAACTCCACGAAGCCGCCGAACGCGCCCTCGACCATTACCTGAAACCCACACCGCCATCGCCACCGCGCAAACCCAGCACCATGTTCCTCGTCGACCCCAACACCGGTGCCGAAGACCTCATGGCCCACGCCTGCGAATCCATGGCCTCGGCCAGCGTCATGCTCAGCGACTTCGCCGCCCTGCTCGACTCGCCCTACCGCAACACCGTGCTCGGCATCCAGCAAGTGGTCATGCTCGGCGAACTCGCGGTCAACCGCGCCCTCGACAAAATCGAACCCGCCCTGAGGCAATAACCATGACCCACAAAACCGATGCACAGGTCGTCGCGGCACTGGTGGCCATGGGCTTCAACGAGCGGGACGGACGCTGGGCACAGAACGCCTGCCTGGTGCTCTTCGAAAGCGAACGCGAAACCATCGTCGCCTCCGCCGTCACCGTGCTTCCCCAACTCGATGAACTGGAAATCGACGCCGTGCTACCCGCACTGCGCCGCGTGACCCGCCGGTTCCCCTCACTGCAAAAAACCGTGGCCGACACACTGGCCGAGATGGCACACGCAGCCTGATTGACCGCGTGATCGTTCTTCGCGAGCAGGCTCGCTCCCACACTAGATCTGCGGTGGCTCATGGAATTTGAGTACGCCGCCGATCCGATGTGGGAGCGAGCCTGCTCGCGAAAGCGTTCTTTCTGCATCGGACGCGTGAGTCACGACGCTCGAAAATCCGCGAGGATAAAGGGTGTGTGGTCACGCAAGTAAACGTCGACATCGTCCAGCGAGTGCAACGCTTCACTGGATGACTCCACGCATTCTTCATCGTCATGGCGAATGACCGTGACGAAAAAGGTTTCTGCCTGTCGGACCAACGTCGCAGTGCGTTTCACCGGCCGCCCATCCTGCTGAGCAAAGGAGAACGCACGTAACGTTTCATTTTGCAGAGCTTCAGACACGTTTGCTTTGAGAGCCTTGCGTTTGGCGAGCAGTTCTTTCGCGACTACCCAGCTGCCAACTGCAGCGGCAGCGGAAACGAACAACATATAGTTGTAGGTCGATCCCCTGCGAGTCGCATGCCTCTCAACCAGCCAATCGGCAACTTGTGAAACCACCTGCCACACATCCATCGCATTTACTCCCAAGCGTAAAAAACGACCCGATTTCAATCCTCCCGCGTCAGCACTTCCAACAACTCAATCTCAAACACCAGATTCGAATTCGGCGGGATCTTGCCCATCGTCCGTTCGCCATACCCCAGATGCGCCGGCACCAGCAACTTGCGCTTGCCGCCCACCTGCATGCCCATCAAGCCCTGATCCCAACCCTTGATCACCCGCCCCGTGCCAATCACACACTGAAAAGGTTTGCCACGGCTGGAGGAAGAATCGAACTCGCTGCCGTCTTCCAGCCAGCCCGTGTATTGGGTGGTGATCAGTGCTCCTTTGACGGCGGCTTTGCCTTCGCCGACCTGAAGATCGATTACCTGCAGTTCATCTGTCATGTTCGTGGACTCTTTGTGGTTGGCCCGGTCGGGCGCGGTTGGCGTTTTTCGCAGAATCCGTTGCCAATGGCAATCCATGGAACCGAAACACGCGTCATCGCTCACATGTTTATCGACATCGTATTAAGCCAGGGAAGCTCTGATGACCGACTCACTACTGCGCAGTTTCATTCCACCGTACATTCTCAACCGCATCATCGCTCACGGTTCAGCGCCGCAGCGTACGGCAGCGATGCTCACGCTCAACCATGTACGCAGCCTGTTGCCCAATCCAGGCGCACCCGCACAACCGCCGGCACGCGCGATCCTGCCCGAGAAGAGCAAGCCCGGCCTGGCCGAACGCAGTGTGCATGATGCGCAGAACAAAATGCTCTTGCCGGGCAAGCTCGTGCGCCTCGAAGGCCAGCCGCCGAGTGGTGATGCGGCGGTCGACGAGGCTTACGATGCGCTGGGCGCCAGCTATGATTTCTTCTGGAAAGTGTTCGGTCGCGACTCGATCGACAATCAGGGCTTTGCCCTGATCGGCAGCGTGCATTACGGCCAGGGTTACGAAAACGCTTTCTGGAATGGCGCGCAAATGGTGTTTGGCGACGGCGATGGCGAAATCTTCCAGCGCTTCACCCGCTCTCTCGACGTCATCGGCCATGAACTGGCCCACGGCGTTACTGAAAGCGAGGCCGGGCTGATTTATGCCAACCAGTCCGGCGCATTGAACGAGTCGCTCTCGGATGTGTTCGGCGTCTTGACCAAGCAATACACGCTCGGCCAGACAGCCGAACAGGCCGACTGGTTGATCGGTGCCGACCTGCTGATGCCGAAAATCCAGGGCAAGGGCCTGCGCTCGATGTCGCACCCCGGTACGGCGTATGACGACCCGCTGTTGGGCAAGGATCCGCAACCGGATCATATGCGCAAATTCGTCATCACCAGCGAAGACAATGGTGGCGTGCATATCAATTCGGGCATTCCCAACCGCGCATTTTATCTGGCAGCCCGAGCGTTTGGCGGCTTCGCCTGGGAAAAGGCCGGACGAATCTGGTACGACACGCTGTGCGATGACCGCTTGAGCCAGGACGCAACGTTTGACGCGTTCGCAAAATTGACCATCGATCACGCGGGCCAGCGCTTTGGCGCCGAAGCAGCCGAGGCAGTGCAGCAAGCCTGGGCGCAGGTCGGCATCGAATAATTCGAGGAGGCTGTATGAAAACGCTACCCGAGCTGGATGACGATTCCGTTTTGCGCGTATCTCGCCAGGGTGGCGTTGCAGCGATTCACAGCCTGAGCCGCCCACGTGAAATCGAATTTGCACAATGCGACATCAGTCAGCGTTCAAGGATCTGCTCGGTGCTGGAGGGCTGCCTGCCATTGGACAGCAGCGAATCCGGACGTGGGGATCAACGCTTCTATCAGATAGAAGTGCGCTATCAGTCCGGGGAAATGGTGTTGAAGGTGCCGGAGGATCGGGCGCCGGGGGATCTGGTGCATTTGTGGGACAAGGGGGAGTTGCTGTGATTCATGCAGGCGAGTCTTCTGCACCGACACCTGGCAATTTGCGTGGGCCAAAGCTTTCCGTTTGGCCGAAAACAACACCGTTGAATGTATGCGTACAGCACTCGCAACGCGGCGTCATGTCCTGCGCCTTCAGATTCGGATTGACCATTTGCAGGCGATTCTGCTCGTCGACATACAGCCCACTGAAATAACTGGATTCACCCAATCGCACGATTTCCTGACGATCTTCTTCATCGATGGCAACCATCCAGAACACTGGGGCCGATTGATCAAGTCGCGCGACAGCCTCGCTGAAAATGGAATCCCATTGACCGCCAACGCGAGACAACAAGAAGCGAAAAAGCGGGGTGTAGTCTCTTCCGTATTGCTTGCCTGGATGCATCGAACTTCGCGTGGTTTCGCTGCGGCTTGCGGTTTTGGTATTGCGTTGATCGCGGTAACGGGCGACCAAATCATTGCGGCGAACACCCCAGGTGCGAGTGTTGATTTTGCGGTAAAGCGGTTTCTTGTCCAATCCCTTGCCCCTTATCCAGAGGTCCGCTGTTTTACAGGAACGGCGTTCGAATGCAATCGGCCATCCGTGGCCAATTATGACCGGGGTTAACGCTCGACCGGTTGCATCTCGACAATTGTCCCGTTGGTAATCATCACCATCACGTACTTGTCGTTGATCTGCACCCATTGGGCCTGCTCGATCGGTGCTTTCAGACCTTTGGCTTTCCAGTTTTGCAGGGCCTTGTCCTTGCGCTGATACATTTCCGGCGCACGGTCGTTGACCTTCAACTCCCGATCGCTGGTCGGCGATTGCACAGCCTGTTCATTTGAGGTTTGCGCCGCTTGAACAAGTGGGCTGATCCCGGCAATGCCGGCGACGAGGGCCAGGCTGGCGATTAGGGTTTTGCTGTTCATCGGTGAACCTCCTGAGATGTGTGCTACCTGAACTCGGACTGCCGGGTTCGGGAATCATTCCTTGTTTTTTTGCATTTGCGCTAACATGCCGCGCCCCATTCCACCGTGTGAACAAGGACATCACCGTGAACAGCACCCTCGTCATCCTTTTGGTCGTTGGCGGCCTCCTCGCCCTCTATGCCATCTTCCTTTTCAACAGCCTCGTCGCTCGACGCAATCAAATCAAAAACGCCTTCGCGCAACTCGAAGTACAACTCAAGCGCCGTTATGACCTGATACCCAATCTGGTGGCCACCGCCAAGGGCTATATGGCCCACGAGCGCGAAACCCTGGAAGCGGTGATTGCCGCGCGCAACAACGCCGTCGCCGGTCTTCAGGCCGCTCAGGCGCAGCCGGGCAATGCCCAGAACATCGCGCAACTGGGCCAGGCCGACAGTGCGCTGAGCAATGCCATGGGCCGGCTGAATGTAACGGTTGAAGCGTACCCGGAACTCAAAGCGTCGCAAAACATGCAGCAACTGAGTGAAGAGCTGAGCAGCACCGAAAACAAAGTCAGTTTTGCCCGCCAGGCCTACAACGATGCAGTGATGACCTACAACACGCTCAAGCAAAGTTTCCCGGCAGCCTTGCTCGCCCCGATGTTCGGCCATGGTGCCGATGCCTCGGCGTTGACGTTCGCTGACAGCGCGGCCATTCAGGAAGCGCCAAAGGTTTCGTTCTGACCCTCAGCCAACGGATGGCAACATGAATTTCTTTGAACAACAGCGCCGGGCCAAGCGCCGCACCGTGTACCTCATTTTCTTGATGTTCATGGCGGTGCTCAGTCTGATCGCCGTGTCGTGTGTGCTGATGACCATTCCTGTCGAGGATGGCAGCGGTAAAGTCCTGATGGATCTGGAGCTCGACCGGCAACTGGTCATGACCGTGTCAGCCGTGGTCGTCGGCATCGTGCTGCTGGGCAGTCTGTCCAAACTCATGGAGTTGTCAGAAGGCGGCAAAGTGGTTGCGCGGCGCCTCGAAGGACGCGTGATCAACCACAGCGCGCAAACGCTGGAAGAGCAGCGATTGATGAACGTGGTGGAAGAAATGGCCATCGCCTCCGGCACCGCCGTGCCCTCGGTGTACTTGCTGCCCGATCTGGGCATCAACGCCTTCGCGGCGGGACTCACGCCACAGGACGCCGTCATCGGCGTCACTCAGGGCGCGATCAACGTGCTGACCCGTGAAGAGCTGCAAGGGGTGATCGCCCATGAGTTCAGTCATATCTATAACGGTGACATGCGCCTCAACACGCGACTGATTGCCATCGTCCACGGGATCATGGTTCTCGGGTTGACCGGCAGCTATATCCTGGAAGGCACCGAGCAGGTCGGCAAAACCCCGCTGCAGCGCAGCAAGTTCGTCGCGATACCGATGTTGATTGGTTTTGTACTGTTGTTTGTGGGTATCGCGGGGACGATTTTTGGCAATATGATCAAATCTGCAATCAGTCGACAGCGTGAATTCCTCGCCGATGCAACGGCGGTGCAATACACCCGCAACCCGCAAAGCATCGCCGGTGCGTTGAAGAAAATTGGCGGTTATGAACTGGGTGCACGCATCAATTCCGCGCGCGCGGAGGAATACAGCCATTTGTATTTCGGGCCGGGTTACTCGAACACCGACTCGACGGCTTCCCATCCGGATTTGAGTGAGCGGATCCGTCGGGTCGATGCGCAATGGGATGGCAGCTTCATCAAAGTGGCGGCGCCGCCCGCAGATGCACAACCTTCGGTCGCTCTGCCGGTGCCCGATGCATTCGGCGGTATCCCCGCTGCGGCCAAGTCGGTGCTCTACGACATGAATGCGGTCCAGGCCTCCGTGGCAGCCATTGGCGCGCCGCATCCAGAACATCTGATGGAAGCTCGCCGCGTGCTGGAAGACATTCCGCACGAACTCAAAATGGCAGCACGCAATATTGAGGGCGCTGAGGCCGTTGTGTATGGCCTGCTGCTGTCGCGTTCAACCTCCCTGCTGGGCATGCAAGTCGAGCTACTGAAGTCGGAAATCGACGCAACGGTGTTCGACTATTTGAGTCAGCTGCGTGAACCGCTGTCGTCGCTGAGTCCCGGCCTGCGCCTGCCGTTGCTGGATCTGGCCATCCCGAGTCTGCGAGAGCTTGGCAAAAAATCCTTTGCAAAGGTCAAGCACAACCTGAATTTGCTGATCGAAGCGGACAACGAAACAGAGTTGCTGGAGTGGACGCTGTTGCGCATCGTCGAGCGCAATGTTGAAGGCGCGACACCGGTGCAATTCAAATTCGGACTGTTCCAGTGCGCCGAAGAACTCATGGCACTGTTAACCGCAATGGCCCGAGCCGGACAGGACAATCTATCGGCAGCGTCGCAGGCCATTCAGTTTGCCTGGCAAGGTCTTGCGTTCGAACAGCCCGAGGAAATGCGCGCCGAACTTGAAGATCTGGTGGGGCTGGAAGCGGCGATCAAGCGCCTGCGCCATCTCATGCCAGAGGAGCGTCCGGCATTGCTCGATGCCATGACCCGCTGCGTGATGCACGATGGCGTGATCACCGTGGCTGAAGCAGAACTGTTTCGCGCCGTCGCGGACTTGCTCGACTGCCCGCTGCCACCATTGCTTGCCGCACACGCCGAAATGGCTAACAGCACCCGTGACACTGCTCACCATGAAGTTGCAATGTCCTGAGTTTGCAGGTGCGACAAAACCTGTGGGAGCGAGCCTGCTCGCGAAGGGGCCGGCAAATTCAACATCTTCATTGTTTGGGCCACCGCTTTCGCGAGCAGGCTCGCTCCCACAATGGTCCGCGGTATCGACATAGACGAATTGATCCACTCTGCACATCAATCCATGCCAACAATGCAATTAACATCCTGTTACACCTGAGCCACCATCCGCCTCAATAAAAACCGTGCGCCGCCCTCCCGTCGCGCACGTCATAAAAGCGGTGGAGTACTTTTCTATGACAGCCTCAATCCCACACAACGGCTCGCGGGCCGGCGCCATTTTCCGGGTGACCTCGGGCAACTTCCTCGAACAGTTCGACTTCTTTCTGTTCGGCTTCTACGCCACGCAGATCGCGGCGGTGTTCTTTCCGGCGAGCAGTGAGTTCGCTTCCCTGATGATGACCTTTGCCGTGTTCGGCGCAGGCTTTTTGATGCGTCCGCTGGGCGCCATTGTGCTCGGTGCGTACATCGATGATGTCGGCCGGCGCAAAGGTTTGATCGTCACCCTGTCGATCATGGCCAGCGGCACGATATTGATTGTGCTGGTGCCCGGCTACGAAAGCATTGGGCTGTTCGCGCCGGCGCTGGTGTTAATCGGACGTTTGCTGCAAGGCTTCTCGGCCGGTGCGGAATTGGGTGGTGTGTCGGTGTATCTCGCCGAGATCGCCACCCCGGGTCGCAAAGGTTTCTTCACCGCTTGGCAGTCGGCCAGTCAGCAAGTGGCGATCATCGTCGCCGCCGCGTTGGGCTATGCGCTAAACGCGTGGATGGCGCCGGAGGTGGTGGCCGATTGGGGCTGGCGGATTCCGTTTTTCGTCGGCTGCATGATCGTGCCGTTCATCTTTTTCCTGCGCCGTAACCTGGCGGAAACCGAAGAGTTCGCCGCACGCAAACACCGCCCGAGCATGGGCGAAGTGTTCCGCACCCTCGGCCAGAACTGGGGCGTGGTACTTGGCGGCATGCTGATGGTCGCGCTGACCACCACCGCGTTTTACCTGATCACCGTGTACGCGCCGACCTTCGGTAAAACCGTGCTGCATCTGAGTACTTCGGACGCGCTGTTGGTGACGTTGCTGGTCGGTGTGTCGAACTTCTTCTGGCTGCCGATTGGCGGCATGTTGTCGGATCGCATCGGTCGTCGTCCGGTGCTGATCGCCATGTCGCTGCTGGCCTTGGCCACCACCTATCCGGCGCTGTCGTATCTGGTGCAGGCGCCGAGCTTCAGCCACATGCTGCTGTCGCTGTTGTGGTTGTCGTTTATCTACGGCTTGTACAACGGCGCAATGATTCCGGCGCTCACCGAGATCATGCCGGTCGAGGTTCGCGTTGCCGGTTTCTCCCTCGCCTACAGCCTGGCCACCGCCATTTTCGGTGGCTTCACCCCGGCGATGTCGACCTTCCTGATTCAGTACACCGGCGACAAAGCCGCGCCGGGTTACTGGATGAGCATCGGTGCGCTGTGTGCCCTGTGCGCCACTCTTTATCTGTACCGCCGTGCCGGTGGTCGTCTGCAACCTGTCGCGGCCTGAGGAAAACTCGCCATGAAAAAACTGTTTACTGTCACCGCCCTGCTCGCCGGTCTCGCGTTCAACCTCGCGGCCCAGGCCGAAGAATTGAGCGTGATGACCTCCGGCGGCTTCACTGCCGCCTACAAGATTCTCGGGCCGAAATTCGCTGCCAGCAGCGGCAACACACTGACCACCAGCCTCGGCCCGTCGATGGGCAAGGCGCCGGAGGCGATCCCCAATCGCCTCGCGCGCGGTGAGCACGCCGACGTGGTGATCATGGTCGGCTACGCCCTCGACGACTTGATCAAACAAGGCAAGGTCGACCCGGCCTCGCGCGTTGAGCTGGCAGATTCGCGAATTGGCCTGGTGGTGCGTGAAGGCGCGCCGAAACCGGATATCAGCAGCGTCGACGCCTTGAAGAAAACCTTGCTCGACGCACAGTCGGTGGCCTACTCCGACAGCGCCAGCGGCGTGTACATCGAGCAGCAGTTGTTCAAGAAACTGGGCATCGAAGATCAGCTGAAACCGAAGGCAAAAATGATCCCGAAAGTACCGGTCGGTTCGGTGGTTGCCACCGGCGACTATCAACTGGGCTTCCAACAGGTCAGCGAATTGCTGCCGGTGCCGGGCGTAAGTTTTGTCGCGAAGATTCCGGAATCGGTGCAGTCGGTGACGCGTTTTGCCGCCGGGATTCCGGTCGGCGCACAGCATCCGAAAGAAGCCAAAGCGCTGCTCGCTTATCTCGCCGCGCCGGCCGCGCAAGCTGACGTGCAAGCCACCGGACTGGATTCGGTCAAGCGCTGATCGTAGGCGGCTGGACTTTCATTTCTATCACCAGCCGCTCCAGTTCCAGTGCCGCCGGGGTCAGCGTGCGACCCCGGCGCTTGATGATGCCGACACTGCGCATCACCTGCGGATCGGTCAGCGGCACCCGCGTCAGGATCGGATGGTCCGGTCCGGGCATCGCCATCAGCGGCACCGCCGCCACGCCCAACCCCGCCTCCACCAGACCGATCATCGTCGTCACATGCCGGGTTTCGCAGATGCTCGAACGCTGCGGCACCACCGTGCTCAACGCCTGATCGAGCAGAAAGCGGTTGCCGGAGGTCTTGTCCAGCGAGATGTAATCCTGCTGATAGAACTCGTCCCAGCTCACACTGCTGCGTTCGGCCAACGGATGATCGCGGCGACAAGCGACGACGTAGCACTCCTGCACAAGCGGTTCGAACTCGACTTTGGCATCCTGCGTGCCGAGAAAACTCAAACCGAAATCCGCCTCGCCATTGACCACCGCACTCAAGACATCGTGCGCGCTGGAGTCGAGCACTTTGACTTTGATGCGCGGGAATTGCTGGTGATAGCGCGCGACCACGCGGGGCATGAAGTAGTACGCCGCCGAAGGCACGCAAGCGACGGTGACGTGACCCAAACGGGTCGAAGCGACTTCGCTGATGCCCAGCAACGCGACATCCAGATCATCGAGCAAACGCTCAACGCTGGGCATGAAACCGCGCCCGGCCTGGGTCAGGCTGACCTTGCGTGTGGTGCGCTCGAAGAGTTTGACGCCGAGGGCGTCTTCAAGCTTTTCGATGCGCCGGCTCAGCGCCGGTTGCGACAGGCGCACGGTGTCGGCAGCCTTGCGGAAACTGCCCTGCTCGACCACGGCGCGAAAGGCTTGCAGGTCGTTGAGGTCGAAGTTGATGGCCATGGCGGGACTCGGGAGATTGATTCGCAGAGGCTATCAATGTAACCAATTGATGCGCTTTTTTACACCACCCGTTCTGTCGAGAATTGCCGCTGGATAGCAGCAAGATTGCGCCGGCGAATCCAGCCGCTGGCCAGACGAATCACCAGCCAGTACGGGGTGAAGAGCATTTTGCTGCGCGTGGTGGTGCAATACACAAAGGTTTCGGTGCGCAGCGTGCGCATGCCTTGTGGATGTTCGATGACCTGAAAACGCAGCACCAGTTTCGCCGCGCTTGGATCATCCAGCGCCTTGAAGGCTTGAGCATCAGCGATATGGCCAGTCTTCAGGTCCGGGCGCCAGAAGCGTCCCGCCAGACCCAGAGACACTTCTGTCGGGGTGCGTTCCAGTAGCGTGAAAGCGTCAAAACCGAAGGGTGCGGTTTGCGGCTGCGAAGCTCCGCCAGCCAATCTTTGCATTATTTTCCCCGGCAACTCGCGCAGGGATAACAGCGAATCGACGATGCGGTCTTCACGCATGTCCAACGCGCAAACGGCGGCGATGATGTCCTCGGACTGCGCACGGATCGCACCCGACTCATGCCGCTCGTGAAACTGGAACAGCGGCAGAAAAGGCGAAGGATATTCCCACGTCAGATTGGCCTGGCGGCCGATGATACCCAGTGCGTTGCAGAATTTTCGCTTCATGAAACAGCTGTCCCGTGATCAGACGATTTGAACCAAGGCGTGGCACCTTTGAGGTCGATCCGAGGATCGCCGCAAGGGTGCCATATCATGCCGTTGCGTAGCGGTCAGGCCTGTAAACGCTCACTCGGAGCCAGGGCCGGTTCGTCCGCCAGAACGGTTTTCTCCGGCACTTCGCAAGGTGCCACAGCGGTCGTGAGCCGCAGATCGACCTTCAACGCGCCCCACGACAGCCCGGCGCCGAAACCGCACAGCACAACGTGCTCGGCCTGCGGCGTGCCGATCGCGGCATGGCGCGACAACACGATCGGAATCGAGGTGGAGCTGGTGTTGCCGACGCCATCGATGTCGACCGGCATCTTTTCCGCCGCCACGCCAATCATCCGTCGCAGGTAATTGAGCATGAACGCGTTCGCCTGGTGCAGTACCAGCAAGTCCAGCGCAGCAGGACTTGATCCCGTGGCCTCAAGCAAAGCCTTGACGGTCTGCGGGACCCGGCTCAGGGCAAAATTCATCACCGCCGTGCCATCCATCTGCAAACGCTGGATGGTCGCGCAATCGTGGCTGCCCGCCTCCCGCGCGTAGGTGATGTCGGACTGCAGCGCCGCGCCGCCGCTGCCATCGGCGCCGCAGATGAACTCGAACTTGCCTGCACCCGGCTCCAGCAAGGTTGCCGACGCAGCGTCACCAAACAGCATCTTCACGTGGCGGTCGCGTTCGTCGAGGATTCGCGTGGTCACGTCCCCGGTGCACAGGAGGATTTTCCTGCAGGCCCCGGATGAAATCAGCGCGCCCGCCTGAACCAGCGCAGAGATATAGCCGGAGCAACCTGCAGCCACATTCAGTACCAGGCAATGCTGCGGCAGACCGAGGGCCTGCTGCACCATGAAGCCGACGCCGGGCACCCACGAATCGGGCGTCTGGGTCACCACGATCAGGCCGTCGATTTCCTGTGGCGCCGCATGCCCTTGATCGAGCAGGTTGCGGCACGCGGCGATGATCAGATCGGAGGTGTGCAGGGTTCTGGTTTCGCGGATCGACTGGATGCCGGTGCTCTTGGTGATGCGCGCAACTTCCTTGGCACCGAACAGTTCGGCAAAGTCCTCTTCAGTCACACGACGCTCGGGCAGCGCCGCCGTGACCGCCCGAATTGCGACGCCCTCAATGGTCAGCAGACTCATGCGGCGACCTCGATTTTCCGGTCGATCAGATCGAACAGATCCTGCACCGTGACTACACCGTCGATCTCCTCGCCCGACACGTTCACACCGGTTTGTTCGAACACCAGGGCGACAATCCCGATTCGCGCCATCGAGTCCCAGTTATCGCTGTTTTCCAGCCGCGTCTCACCGTGCAGTTCAGCCACCGGGATGAGCAGGATTTCAGCGATGCTTGCACGCATTTTTACCAGATCAACCATTGGTCATTTCCTTATAACGTGATGAGTAAAGCGGTCTCACGACTGGGCGAGAGCGCCGGGGTGACGCATTTTCTTGAAGCGGCTGGTGTACAGCGGAGTCTCGGCGATGGAGACCACCCGCGGCAGTTGTTCCTGCGCCAATACGCCGCGAACGTGTGCATACAAGCGGACCTTCAACGCGTCCAGGCTTTCCGGCTCGAACAGCGTGAAACGCGCGGCGACGATTTGCCCGAGCAGTGGGTTGGGCTGCGCGTAAACGACCACATCTGCGACGTTTTCCAGGCCCATCAGCACACTTTCCACGTGCGACGGAAAGACCTTTTTGCCACCGACATTGATCAGATCGACCGCCCGCCCCGTGACCCGGAAATAGCCCTCGTGCTCCTCGACCAGATCATGGGTGATCAGGTAGCCGTCGCTCGCCAGGTCACCAGCGCTGGCCAGGTAGCCAAGCATGTTGGTTGCGCCGCGCACGTGCAAAATGCCGTCGACCACCCGCAGGCTGTAGTTCGGGTCTTCGATCTTCATCCACGTGCTGTCGCCGGCCTTGCTGCGGCACGGCAGCACGCCGATTTCCGACATCCCGTACAACTGCTGCAATTGCACCTGCGGCATGACATTGGCAATGCGCTGGATGGATTCCGGCGAACTCGGTTCGGAGCCGAAATAGATGCGCTGCAGACTGCTCGTGTCCCACTTCTGGAAGACCCCGGTGATCGTTGCCAGGTTCAGTAGCGTCGGCGAGACGTGCAGGGTTTGTACGTTGAACGATTCGATACAGCGCCCGACCTCTTGCGGCGAGCGCTCCTTGGGCAGGATCAGCGTGCCATGGGTTGCCAGCGCCTGCAGAACCGTGACCAGCCCACCGATGTGATCGAATAGCAGAAACGCCAGAATCGCGCCGCAGTGTTCGGCACTCAGGTAGCGCTCGAAGAACGGCGCAATGCTGTGCACCACGCCTTTGGCAGGACCTGTCGAGCCTGAAGAAAACACAATGAAGCCGGCCTGACGCCGCGACAGCAGTCCGTCTACGGTCGGTGGCACGACAGGGTTGGCGTGCTGGACAAGCGCAAACTCCGGCGTCCCGCCAATGACGGAAAACCTCGCGCCCGCCGCGCCCGCCAACTGCGCGAGCTGTTCCTCGCCCTTGGGCACAGACAACGCCACCACGTTGTTGTGCAGCCACAACGCGAACAGCATGCAGACGCTGTTGAAGCTGTAGTTGTCGACCAGCAGCACGCAGGAATCGCTGACGGATTTTGCCGTCAGCTCCGCGCTGTACGCGGTTATTTGCGCGTGCAACTGGTCATAGGTAAAGCGGCCCTCATCGCTGACGATTGCCAGTTGGCTGCCAGCGTTTTTCAGATGAGCCAAAAATGCTGCTACTTGCATACCCAACCCCTCGATCGGTCAAACGGCCTGAACGGGCGCTTGCGCCGCAGACAACCGGTCCATGATGTAGGCGATCAGCGTGCCCAGTGTGGCAAACGGCGTGGCGGTTTCGGGCAGGTCGGTGGTATCGGCCAGACGCACCTCAACGCCCAGCTGGCTGCGCAGTTTTTCCTCGACATCGACAATGATCGAGACCAGGGTCAGGGAATCGATGCTGCCGTCCACGCCGTAAAGGCGGCTGTCTTCGCCACGGGACAAATCGATCGGGGTGCACAGCAACAGATCCTGTTGCCGAACGGCTGACTCGGTCAGCGCTTTGACTTGATTGAACATTCCAACATTCCTTTATTGGCTGATGCAGGTCCCTGCGTTCACTACGCTTGAGACAATGGCGGCTGCGCTTTCTGGTGATCGGCCAGCGCCGTGCGCATGTCGACGAATATCCCGCTCTTGATGCCGTAGGCATCGGGCGCGTCAATCACCGCCAGCATGTCCTTCGCGCGTTGTGCAGGCGACACCATGTAACCGGGCGCCAGGGCTCGTTGCTGCAGCGACTTGAGGTCGGCGAAGTCGGCAGTGCGCTGACTGAAGCTCACCTGCCGGGACAGACCGGTATCGACGTTGCACAGACCGAGCACCGCGAAGAAGACCTGCGGATTTTCCTCGGCGTAAACACCGCCCAATGCCGCCAGCGCGGCTTTCGACAGGCTGTATGGCAGCGTGCCCGCGCGAAAGCGTACGCCCGCCATCGAGGCTGACAGCACGCATGTCGTCGGGCGTCGGGAAGACGACAGCACGAGGTCAAGCATGGCTTTATTGGCCAGCACGTTGACGTTGAGCACATGCTGCAGCTCATCCAGCGAGAATTCCGCAGCACGCCCTGGTACGTTGCCGCTGACCCCGGCATTCAGGAAAACCCTGTCGACGCCCTGTTCCAGAACGCTGGCAAAGTTGTCCTCGAACAGCTCGTCCATCGCGCTCGGCCGGGACAGATCGAACGGCCGAAAATGGAAGTCCGGATAGTCCATCAGGCCATAGGGCTGACGACGCGAAGTGCCGAAAACCGTATGCCCGTTTTGCAAATGCAGCAGCGCCAGCGCCTCGCCGATGCCGCTGCTCACGCCCGTGATAAACACCCGGTGGCTGGCCTTTTCGCGAACACCTGCAGTGGGGTTACGCTTTACGGTGTGCATCAGAATTTACCGGCCGAAAAGCCGCCATCGACCGGCATCACGGTGCCGGTGACAAACGAAGACGCGTCACTCAGCAGCCAGAGAATGGCGGCGGAAATCTCGCCAGGGTTGGCGAAGCGCTTCATCGCCGTCACTTGCAGCTTGTGCCGGGTGGACTCCGGGTTGGCTTTCAGGCGTTCTTCCGAGTTCATGCCGCCCAATGTCGGCCCGGGGCATACGGCGTTGACGCGAATCGAATGCCGCTCAGGCAGGGCTTCTTCAGCGCATTCAATCGCGCAGACCTGAGTCAGCATGTTCAGCGCAGCCTTGCTGGTGGAATAGGCGCTTTGTTTAGCAACCCCGAGTAGACCGGCGCAGGACGAGACGTTGACGATCGAACCGCCGGCGTGTTTGGAGATCAGGTTGGTTTCGTGCTTGAGCAACAGCAGCGGGCCCAGCAGATTGATCTCCAGTACGCGCTTCCAGTCAGCGAAATCCAGGTCGCGAATCGGCGCGTGTTTTGAGGTGACGCCGGCATTGTTGACGGCCAGATCGAGTCGACCGTGCCTGTCGTTGATGAGGCGGAACAGCTCGACCACCGAGGCTTCGTCGGTGACGTCGCTGCGGATGAACGTGCAGTTTTCGCCGAGACGACTTTGCGCGGTCAGGCCATCATCTTCGTTGCGGCCGGTGATGTAACAGATGCAGCCGGCTTCGATCAGCTTCTGGCTGACATCAAAGCCGATCCCACGTGTGCCCCCGACAACGAGAGCGATCTTGGCGGTGAAATTCATTTCAGGTTTTCCTCGTAGTGCTGTTGGAGTTGTTCTGGCCGGCGGTAGGCAGGATTGACGCAGCAATACACGCGCTCGGCCATGGGCTCTTTTTTGTCGCGGAAACAAAACGCGTCGCCACGGCATCGGTTGAGCTGATCCGCTCGCCCCGCCAGTTGCTTGGCGACGAAGTCGCTGTCGGCGAGCATGGCGCGGCCGAACCCGACGAAATCGGCATCGCCACTGGCGATGATTTCATCGGCTTGCGCCACGTCCGCGACCGAACCGGTAAAGCCCAGCGGAATCCGCACGAAACGCTTCAGATAGCGGCAGCCTTCCCGCGACATGGCCAGGGCTTGCCCGGTATTTTTGAAAAAGAAACGGAAGGTCTCGCTGATGCCCAGCGAACAGGTAATCGCTGCGACCCCACTGGCCTCCAGCGCGGCGACGACGTCACCCAACAGCGCGGCGTGCTGGCCCTCTGCACCGAGGCCGTCATCCATGCCCAGGCGCACAGTGACCGCGACCTTGTGATCGGTGGCCTGGCGGATCCCGTCGACAATCGAAAGCAACAGCCTGGCGCGCTTGAGCGGCGTGCCGCCCCAGTCATCCACGCGCCGATTGGTCTTTGGCGAAAGGAAGCTGCTGATCAAATAACCGTTGGACGCCTGTAGCTGGATCAACGTGGCGCCGGCCTGTTGCGCATAGCGGGCGGCGACACAGAACTGCTCGATGCAGCGCTGGATCTGTGCCTCGCTCATCGCCACCGCCCGTGCCTCGGGGTACGCGCTGAGGATGGTCGGCGACGCGATGGCGCTGGGGGTCAGAATGATTCCCTGCTTCGACGGCAGTGACTGCGGCCCGTAATGCTGCAATTGCACGCCCAACGGGAAGCCACGCGCCCGCGCTGCTTCAAACAGCGGCCGCAGGGCCTGCGCGTGGGCCGCGGAGGTCAGGCGCAGACCACGGCTGTTGTAGCGTGCATCAGCGTCGACGCTGGCATTGCCGAGAAAACCAAACCCGGCGCCGCCGTCCATCAAAGCTTGATAGACCGAGAAAAACGCCGGTTGCGGGAAGCCGTGTTCGTCACACAGATCCATGCCGAGCGAGGAAAAATACAGTCGATTCTTCGCCACTGCCTGCGTGCCGAAATGCAGTGTTTGGGTGGCCGCCTGGAAAGTGGGGTTTGCCACGATCATTGCTGCAAGGCCGCAAGGGCCGGCTCATCGAGGTGGACAAAGCCGCGTTTGATCATGTCGCTGATCACTTGCAAGACCTTGAAATCTACCTCGGCGAATTGCCACGAAGAATGCTTGCCCTGCCCGACGCGGCGGATGCCGGCGGTAAAACTCAATTTGCCTTCATAGACGATGTGCAGAGTGACCGGCTCGGACATATCCGCCGTTGTCGTCACGCAACCGCTCTTGCCCAGGCCCAATAGCTGCACCGCAACCTTGCGCCCCTGCGCGTCGCTGATCGTGCAGGTCAGCTTCAACGGTTGCAGCGGTGCAAACCAGTCGTTGCAGTAGATGAAGATATTGCGGGTCTTTTCGAACAGCGGCATGTCGATCACGGTGGCTTTGGTGTCGACGGTGGCGAACAGGGTCTGGCGTTGATAGAACGCAACGCGCAGATGGATTTTCTTCGGCGACGTGGCATCGCTCGGGGTCATGTTGTCGACCACCAGTTCGATCGGATACATCAGCTCTGCGTAAGCGAAAAAACTCGCGTTCAGCTCATTGACGCTGACGGTGACAGCGCCGCGCGCATGGTCGGTGTGGTGATACAGATGGTGATAAACCGCTTGCCGCGCCGCCTCGATGAACATCGTCCCCGGCACATGTTCGTGCGCCTTGCGATAGAAGAAATAATTGTCGGCGTTATTGATGAAGCGGAACGAACTGGCGCGGCGGATCGCCGGAATCGATTCGCACAGCGCGGCCACGCTGGTTTCCAGGCTGTCGCTGAGGATTCCAGCGGCCTCCAGCTGTGCGGCGACGATCTGGTACGGCAGCGCCCTCAGTCGATTCCATTCATCGTCGGCACCCATTCGGCTGTTTTTCTGCAGCTGCGGCGCAATCTCGAAGCGGCGTGGCTGGTTGGCGCCTGCAGCGTAATTGCCTACCAACGGGTTATGCCCGTTGGCCTCGATCAGTGTTTCGTTCATATACAGCGGCAGCGCGTCTCTGGGGGCGCCAATCAAAACGTCGTCAGCCGAACCTTTGTGCAGGAGGTCGGGCGCAATGCTGTCGTTATTCATCGTTATCAGCTCATCTCGGTAGTTGTTGTATTTGTTGTTCTGCGGGGCTGGCGTAGCCTTCGGTCAAGAGGCTTCCATCACGTCACGCTCTTCCTCGCTCAGTTGCCTGGCGATGACGGTGGATGGCTGCCATGACTCGACACCGTGAATGACCGGCTTGTCCGCCAGAATCTGTTCGATGAGTTCTTTCTCGCGCAGACGCGCCGCCGCGATCGAGCGCTGCTTGACGTGGCCGTAGCCGCGAATCGAATCCGGCAGATTTGCCCAGGCGACGAACGCCGACAGATTCTCCGAGTTCAATTTCGGCAACAGGCGTTGCAGGGTTTGCTCGTAGTCATTGAGCAAGCGACGCTCTTCGCGGCGCTCGGCAGAGAAGCCCAGCGGATCGAACCGGGTGTTGCGCAACACCCGGCCCTTGGCCAGGACCTTCAACAGCGGCAGGATCCAGCCGGAAAACGCGATCTTTTTCGGCTCGCCGGTGCTCGCCTGGTTCTTGCGCAGCAGCGGCAAGGCAAAGTGGAATTTCAGACGAATGCCGCCGTCGAAGCGGGCCTTCAGCGAGTCGGTGAAACTGCGCGTGGTGAGCAGCCGTGCAACCTCGTACTCGTCCTTGTAAGCCATCAGCTTGAAGAGGTTGCGTGCCACTTCCTGGGTCAGCGCGCTGTCATCACCGGCCGCCGGCAGCGCTCGCAGTTGCTCGATGACCTTGCGGTAACGCGCCGCATACGTTGCATTCTGGTAGCCGCTGAGGAATTCGCTGCGATGGTTGATCAGTTGTTCGAGGCTTTCGCGGCGGCCGCGCATGTCGCTGATGTCGCGGATCGCAATTGTCGACACGGCAGCCACGGGTTGCTCCAGGTAAGGCGCGACAAAAGCCGAATCCTGCGCCCACAACCGGCCCCAGGCGAAAGCCAAATGGTTGGTCGCGGCGCTGCCGGCCAGATCAATGGCTTTTTTCAGCGCCGGCAGCGACACCGGTATCGTGCCCTTCTGCCACGCGTAACCGAGCAACAGCATGTTGGCTTGCATCGGGCTGACCAGACTGTTCGCCAACTCACCGGCATCCAGGCTGTGGAACTGTTCGGCGCCGACCTTTTGCTTCAGAAACGTTTGAATCGCGTCGGTTTCTATACCCAGTCCGGTATTGCGCAGCATTGCGCCAGTCTGGGTCAGAGCACTGTTGGCGATGACCACGGTTTTGTCCGGTCGCAGCGTTGCCAGCGCATCGTCTTCACTGGCCACCACCAGATCGGCAGCAAGCAGCAGGTCGGCACCGCCGATGTCGATGCGGTGCTGGTGCAACGCATCGGCGTCACCGGCCAGACGTATGTGGCTCAATACGGCGCCGCCCTTTTGCGCAAAACCGGTAAAGTCGAGCACGCTGACCGCGCGTCCGTCGAGGTGAGCGGCCATGGCAATCGCCCGCGCCACGGTCACCACACCGGTGCCGCCAACACCCACCAGCAGCATTTCATACGGCAGGTCGAGCGAACGCGCTACGTGCGGCAGCGCCAGCGCTTCGGCCCGCGCCAGCACCTGGGCGCTGTCGGCGAGTTTGCGCGGCCGTTGCCGCGGCTTGCCGGTCACCGTCACAAAGCTTGGGCAGAAGCCCTTGATGCACGACAGATCGGTGTTGCACGAATGCGGATCGATGCGACGCTTGGCGCCGAACGGCGTTTGCACCGGGATCACCGACAGGCAGTTGGATTTGACCTGGCAGTCGCCGCAACCTTCACAGACAGCTTCGTTGATGACCACTTCAGTCTTCACCAGCGGGGCCGGCAATTGCTTCTTGCGTCGACGACCCTCGACGGCGCAGACCTGATCGAAAATCAGCACGCTGACGCCACGGGTGTCGCGCAGTTGCAACTGCACTTCTTCGAGCTTTTCACGGTGAAAGACTTCGATGCCCTGGGGCAGACTGTCATGCGCCTGATAACGCTGCAGGTCGTCCGCCACCACCACGATTCGTTGCGCGCCTTCGGCCTTGAGCAGCTCAACGGCTTTCTTCACCGTGAGCTTGCCGTCGATCGGCTGGCCACCGGTCATGGCAACGGCGTCGTTGTAGAGCAGCTTGTAGGTGATGGTCGCACCGGCCGCGATGGCCTGACGCACCGCGAGGAATCCGGAGTGAAAAAAGGTCCCGTCGCCGATGTTCTGGAAGATGTGCGGGGTCTGCACGAACGGTGCCTGGCCCAGCCAGTCGACCCCTTCTCCGCCCATCTGCACGCTGCCTGTAGTCGAACGCTCAGGCATGCGCGCGGCCATTGCATGGCAACCGATACCGAGCCGCGCTTCACTGCCCTTGGGCACCTGAGTGGAGGTGTTGTGCGGGCAACCGGAACACAGGTAAGGCGTGCGCCGGATCCAGTCGTCCACCCGCGAGACGCTGGGCAGGCGCCAGAAATCGGGAACACCGAGATCAATGCCCAGACCTTGCAGACGCTGATTGAGCAGTGCGGCGATGCGCGACGGTCGCAGCTCTTCGTGATCCGAGATCAGCGGTTGGCCGTATTCGTCGGTCTTGCCGATGATCACCGCACGCTGGTCATGCGCCGCGTTGTAGTACTTCTGTTTGAGCTGTTCTTCGACGATCGCCTGCTTCTCTTCGATGATCAGTACTTTGCCGGCGCGCAGGGTCCAGGCCTCCAGAACAGGAGACAGCGGATAGACCAGGTTGATCTTGAGCAGCGCAACGCCGGCGTTTTCCAGTTGTTCGAGGGAGATGCCACATTGCTGCAAGGCCTGGCGCACATCGCCATACGCCTTGCCCACCGCGCCGATCACTAACGTTGGCCGGGCGGGCGCGGTGACCGCGGTATCGATCGGGTTCGCCAGGGCAAAGGCGCGGGCGGCGTCGAATTTGAACGCGGTCCGGCGCTCGATCTGCATGCCCGGCAGGTCCGGCCAGCGCCAATGCAGACCGTCCGGTCCCGGATTGATCTCGGGGGTGACGAACTCGGGTAGCGGGATCGATTCAACGGAGGCCGTCGCCTCGACGGTTTCGGTGATAGCCTTGAACCCCACCCACAATCCCGAAACGCGCGACAGCGCCCACCCCCACAGACCGCAGCGCTCGTAGTCATCAAGGCCTGCCGGATGAATCACCGGCAAACCCCAGGCGATCAGCGTGCGGTCGGATTGATGCGACATCGATGACGACACGCAACCGTGATCGTCGCCAGTGACCACCAGAACACCACCGTTGGGCGAGGAGCCATAGGAACTGCCGTGCTTGATCGCGTCACCGGAGCGGTCGACCCCGGGCCCCTTGCCGTACCACATGCCGAATACGCCGTCATACAGACGCTGCGGATCACTTTCGACGCGCTGCGTGCCGATCAGGGCCGTGGCTGCCAGATCTTCATTGATCGCGGGCAGAAAACGGATATTCGCACTCGCCAGAACAGCCTTGGCCTTGACCAGTTCGCGGTCGACACCACCCAGCGGTGAACCCCGGTAGCCACTGACGAACCCCGCCGTGCGAATGCCGTTGGATCGATCCAGTTCGGCCTGCGACAGCAGCAACCTCACCAGCGCCTGCTGACCACTCAAAAAGATCCGCTCGTTGGGCAGTGCGTGTTCCCGGCAGTACATCGAGCGACTGTCATACCGCTCGATTCGCGACAATGTCGCCTGAGCCTCAGCAGTCGCGAGTTTGTCCGGTTGCAGGCGTTGACGCGCTGAATCAATGGAATCCAAGTACACAGTTTCAAGTCCTTATGAAAACTTCAGATTTAATGTGCTTATTTGCGCACTACAGCAGAGGTTGCATCGAAACGTACGATCACGACTCGACGAAGATCCGGGAGATATCAGCACTTGGTTAGCGCACACATAAAACGCACTCGCACGGCTCCGCGACTTATTGAGAGCCGATCAATTTGTTTGTATGTTCGTTAAAAGGCGCGACACTAATCCAAGTACAAAACTTCAAATCCTTATGAAATCTTTACTTTAAAAGCTGTACTTATCTTGATAGCGAGTACAACTTAAGACTGAAAACCTGAGCAGTGTGACGGATTGACAAGCACATGAATGCTCGCCTCGATCAGACTGATTTGAAGTCGTCGTTAAGAACCGTTCAAAAACGCGTTACCTGCGGTTTGGCAAGCAAACAATCCGCAAAGGGGTTTTCGATTTTTCAAGAAGATAAACTCGTCTGAACCCGCGGTTTCCCGGGACCCTATCGAGTGACTGCCGTGAATTTGGCGACGCAATAATGACGCCGGAATTTCAGCCGACGCATGATCTTGCGCCACGCTGAAACCTATATAGGGAGCGCGCTGAAAGCGTAGAGATTCCGATCCAATGGAGTCCAGATACAAAGTTTCAATTCCTTGTGAAAACTTCTCGCGACCATCCTGGTCGCTTTATTACAGCCGTTATATACAGCCAGCATCTCGGGTGAAAAATAGTAGATTCGGAGCCTTCAGCTTGTCAATCGTTGTAACAAACATTTAATCACAGGTCGCACACTATGAACTATCCAGTTCACGCAACTGCCTGGTGTAATACGGGCATTTCGAGCTTTGCATTATCGACCACCCGCACACTCGCCGATGACATATGAATGAATCTCCAATTAAAAACTTCGCCCATCGCCAGCGATTATCGAGTTATCGCGCAATGGCTCGGCAATATCACACGCTGACTTCCAAGACCAAAGTATAACTTTACCCAACCAGATAATTGGCGAAGCGCCTTTGTCCGCAAAGCAATCCCAAGGCGCCTGACACTCTTCAGCGCAAGGCCTTTTACGCCCATCAAAAGACGTTAATCGAAAATCGCCACCCGAAAGTGCCAGTGGTGTGACAGGAACTCAGCCCTTATCCTTGTCGCCCCCGCCGTACCGTTGTCAGGAGTAACCCCCATGCCCCATGAAGGCAATCTGTTGCAAGCCGCCGTCGTGTTTCTGTTCGCGGCCGTGCTCACCGTGCCTTTGGCCAAACGTCTGCAATTGGGCGCCGTGCTCGGTTATCTGTTTGCCGGCGTGATTATCGGCCCGTCGGTGTTGGGCCTGATCGGCAATCCGCAAAGCGTCGCGCATATTTCCGAACTGGGCGTGGTGTTGCTGCTGTTCATCATTGGTCTTGAGCTGTCGCCGCGACGCTTGTGGGTGATGCGCAAATCGGTGTTCGGCGTCGGTCTGGCGCAGGTGTTGCTGACGGCTTCGGTGATTGGCGTGCTGGCCCTGTCGGTGTTTGGCCAACCGTTGAACAGTGCGATTGTGCTTGGCCTTGGTCTGGCGCTGTCCTCGACGGCATTCGGCCTGCAAAGTCTGGCCGAGCGCAAGGAACTGACCAGCCCCCACGGGCGGCTGGCGTTTGCGATTTTGCTGTTCCAGGACATCGCGGCGATACCGCTGATTGCGCTGGTGCCGATGCTTGCCGGTGGTGCTCAGGACACCAGCAATGCCGAGGGCCTGAATCACGCCTTGCAAGTGCTCGGCGGTATCGCCGTGGTCGTGGTCGGTGGGCGCTATCTGTTGCGTCCGGTGTTCCGCGTGGTGGCGAAAACCGGTTTGCCGGAAGTGTCGACGGCCACGGCGTTGCTGGTGGTGATCGGCACGGCGTGGTTGATGGATCTGGTCGGTGTGTCGATGGCGCTGGGGGCGTTCCTCGCCGGTTTGCTGTTGGCGGATTCGGAATATCGCCATGAACTGGAAGCGCAGATCGAGCCGTTCAAAGGTCTGCTGCTCGGGCTGTTTTTCATTAGCGTGGGCATGGGCGCTAACCTCAGCTTGCTGCTGAGTGCGCCGATCACCGTTTTGGGGCTGACGCTGCTGTTGATCGGGCTGAAGCTTCCGCTGCTGTTTGTCGTCGGGCGTCTGGCGGGTGGCTTGAACAAGGTCAGTGCAATACGCCTCGGTATCGTCTTGGCGGCCGGTGGTGAATTCGCCTTTGTGGTGTTCAAGATCGGTCGCGATCAGGGCCTGTTCGAACCACGCCTGTATGACTTGCTGGTGCTGACCATCACGCTGTCGATGGCGGTGACGCCGTTGTTGCTGTTGCTCTGCGCGCGGCTGGTCAGCCCGAAAGTGCAGCCGGTGGAAGTGCCGGAAAAATACCGTGAGATCGACACCGACACCCCTCGGGTGGTGATCGCCGGCATGGGCCGGATGGGCCAGATCGTCGCGCGGATTCTGCGTGCGCAGAACATCAAATTCGTCGCGCTGGACACCTCGGTGGAAACCATCGAACTGTCGCGCAGTTTCGGCGGTGTGCCGGTGTTCTACGGCGACCCGATGCGTCCGGAAATCCTCAATGCGGCCAAGGTCGGCGAGGCGGAATATTTCGTGATTGCCACGGATGATCCGGAGACCAACATCAAGACTGCCGAGGTGGTGCGCAAGCTGTATCCGCACATGAAGATCATCGCCCGGGCGCGTAACCGTCAGCACGTACACCGCTTGGTTGACGTTGGCGCGGAGGCGATTCGTGAAACGTATTACTCAAGTCTGGAGATGAGCCGGCGCACCTTGGTCGGCCTCGGTTTGACCCAGGCCCAGGCCGATGCGCGGATCAAGCGCTTCAAGCATCACGACGAACAGGTGCTGGAGGCACAGCACGCGATCTACGACGACGCCGCCAAAGTCCTGCAAACCGCCCAGGAAGCCCGGGCGGAACTGGCGCGGTTGTTCGAATCCGACCAACTCGAAGAAGAATCCCGCAAATCCTGAGCCTTGCCAGAAACCAAATGTAGGAGTGAGCCTGCTCGCGATGGCGGTGTGTCAGTCGACTTATTCATTACTGACAGATTGCTATCGCGAGCAGGCTCACTCCTACAGGGGATCTTTGTCAGGCCGGCTCTAGCGTGCGCTCCTGCTTGACCGGGGCTGCTGCAAACCGATCCGCCAGAAACGGCGTGATGTCCAGCGGCAGCGGTTCATCGTTGACCAGCTTATCCAGCAGCACGCCAGTAATCGCCGAGGTCAGAATCCCGGTGCGGAAATGCCCGCAGGCATTCAAATACCCTTCCACCCCACGCATCGGCCCGAGAATCGGCAATTCATCCGGCGAGCCCGGACGCAGCCCCGCCCACGTGCGCTTCAGATTGACATCCTTGAGCTCCGGCAGGCAGCGCACCGCGCCCTGCACCAACCCGGCGATTTCCGGGTAGGTGGTGGTGACGTCGAAGCCTTTGTCTTCGGTGGTGCTGCCGATCAGGATCTCGCCATTGTCCTTTTGCGCCACGTAGCAGTCGCTGGTGGTCAGGCAGCCGTTGAGGATTTTCGGCATGCGCTCGGTCAGCAGGATCTGGCCTTTCACCGGCTTCACCGGAATGCGAATGCCCGTGGCCCATTCACTCAAGTCCGCCGCCCAGGCACCACCGGCATTGATCAGCGTCTTGCAGTGGAACACGCCCTCCTCGGCCGTTTGCACACCGGTGACGCGGCTGCCGTGATGCAACACGCCGGTGACGTTGGTGTTGACGAAGATGTCGACGCCGTTCTGCCGCGCGCCTTCCATGTAGGCATCGGCGAGGCGGAACGGGCTGACCTGATGGTCGCAGAGAAACTCCAGCGCCCCGCGTGCTTCATGGCTGACGCTCGGCTCAGCCTCGCGCAGCGCCGCCTGATCGAGCCAGCGCACCTGATCGGCCAGGTGTGGGATGCAGCCGACGATGTGCTCGGCGTAGAGCCGGTCTTCGTCGTCGTAGATGACGAATTTCAGCCCGGTCTTTTCGAACTTGAAATCCATGCCGTGGTTGTCTTTCAGCTCACGGTGCAACGCCGGGTACAACGCGTTGGACTGCAGGGCAAAATCGAAAAACGACTCCGGCAGGATATGCGGCGTGCTCGCGTCCACCGCCACCGCCGCGCCTTGGGTTTCGCGCTTGCGGTTGGCTGACATCATGCGGAAGAAAATCACCCCGCAGCCGAGGCCGACCGACTCGCCGATCGCCCACAAACCACCGGCCGAAGCACGCGTCGCGTTGCCCGGTCGCTTGGCATCGATCAGCGCGACCTTGAGGTTTTTGCGTTTGGACAATTGATAGGCGCAGGACGCCCCGATCACGCCGCCACCGGCAATGACCACGTCATAGAACTTACTCATGGGCAGCGGCCTCCGTGCCGACAGACTGGAACGCAGAAAAAGGAATCGGATCGATCGGGAAACGCGGGCGCAGCCAACCGACGTCCTTGCGCCCGGTAGCCTGGCGCAGTCGATCGCTGCAATAGCCGACGCACATGCGCCCCTGGCAATCGCCCATGCTCACCCGGGTGCGCATTTTCAGGCTGGCGATGTCTTGCACGCCCTGCTCCAGCGCCAGGTCGATGTCGGCACGGGTCGCGTGTTCACAGCGACAGATCACCGTGTCGGCGGCGGGCAATGCAGTCTGGCCGACGCCGCGTTCGGTGTAGCGATCCACGGCAGCGCGGAAACGCACGATGGCTTTGAGTTTGCTCAGGTAGCGGTCGCGGCGCACGCGAGCCAGTTCCTCTTCAAGCACACCGCGTTGCAGCAGAATCGAGGTCGCCGCGATCTTGCCGGCAAGCATCGCCGCCTCACCGCCGCGAATCCCGCCCATGTCGCCGGCCAGATGCACGTGCGGTTCGTTGCTTTGCTGCCAGACATTGGCGTTGGCGCGCAGGTAACCGTCGTCGCTGAAGCCGTGATCCAGGCCCATCTGCTGACTCAGTTGCGTGCGCGGAATAAAGCCGTAACCGACCGCGAGGGTCTTGGCTTCGAAACGCTCGACGCGGCTCATGTCCGGTTCCCAAGTGGCCGAATATGGCGCGACGCTGACGCTTTTCAGCTCGCCCTCGCCATGAGCCTCAACCACGCCCCAGCCGTAGTTCATCGAGATACCGTGCAGTTTCAGGTAGGCGAGCATGCTCAAACCGTCGAGAAACAGCTGCGGTTTATTAAGCAGCGCCAGACTTTCACGGGCGATCTTGCCGAACGCACAGGCCTCATACACGCCCGCAACGCTGACGCCCGCGGCATGCAGTTGTGTCGCCACCAGCGGCAGCAGCGGCCCGGTGCCGGCGATAATCACCGGCCCTTGCGGCTTGACCACGCCACTTTTGATTTGCAGTTGCAGACCGCCGAGCATGATCACCCCCGGCAAGGTCCAGCCGGGAAACGGCACGCTGCGTTCGTGGCAACCGGCGGCCAACAGCAATTGCGGGTACTCAATTTCGTGCAGTTGCTCGTCGCCATCCAGCACCACCAAGGCGCGGGTGCCTTCGGCGCCGACCACGCGATGGTTGAGGCGCACGTCGATCAGCCCGGCCTGCTCCTGAAAATCACCGTGCAGTTTGCCCAGCGCTTCGGAGTAACGCGGGCCGAGATAATCCAGTTGCACGCCGTCACGCAGCGGCCCGCGATAGACCACACCGCCAAGCCGTGAAGCTTCTTCGAGCAAGGTGCAGCGCACGCCGTGGCGCGCCAGTTCGATGGCCGCCGCCATCCCCGCCGGGCCGCCGCCGACGATGACCGGTTGCAGGTTCATACGACCACCTCCTGCGCGGTGATGCGGTTGACCTGGGTTTCGATGTGCATGCCGTCACGCACCACGGTCTGGCAGGCACGGCGTTTGTGCCGGCCGTTGATTTTCACCAGGCAGCACTGGCACACGCCCATGCCGCAATAGGCGCCGGTGATCTGGTCGTGATCGTTGCGGGCAATCTGGCGTACGCCGAGTGATTGAATAACGCTGAGGACGGTTTCGCCGATGGCGGCGGTGACCGCTTGACCGTTGATGTGGACTGTCATATCCGCCTGTGCCAACGGCTGGATATCGAAAGTTCTTTCTTGGCAGTGCATTGCGATGTTCATCCGTGAAGGTTCGGTTGAGGTGGTGTCAGCTCCTTGCTGCACTACAGCGTGTCGACGCGTTTATTGTTGCGGTGATTGGGGCGTCGACGCGTACTCCGTCAGCGCAACAAGGTGCGCGTGAAGCACTGTAGTTCATACCTCAGCAAAGGCCGGGATCATTTACGTTAGGCGATCTCGCCGCTCGAAATATTGATCCAGGCCAGTGAAAGCGGTTGGATTGTCCAACGATCAATTGGAGAAGACGAACTGCCCTTTGATCTTTTTTGCGCCGATGAAGCCCAAGTCCGGGAACAGCAGGGATTTGATCCAGGCGGCATAGAACACCATGGCCAAAATGAACGCCACGCCGAGCAGAGTCGACACGGGCTCTTCACTGAAGCCGTAAAATTCACGAGGAATCTGGCTGATCGTGAAGGTGACATAGATTGTGTAAACCAGCGCGATCCCCTTGTAAAAGCCCCACGCAAACACGAGCGGAATAACGCCAATGATCAACACCATGGTCAATGCCATAGCGATGCCGCCGTCATTGATTTGAAGAAGCCCGGCTATCCCCCCGAGAAGTCCCCAGATACCCATCAGCGCGACCAGTATGTTGACTTTAACGGCGTGTCGTTTTCTCAGGGCGGGATCCGGATGCGCCCCGATCCAGCCCGCCAGCACTCGATCCTTGACCTTGCCACCCGAAAGCGCCTTGAAAGTTTCGGTTCTGGAATGCCCGCTATCGAGCATTTCGACGACTTTTCGTTTGATTGCTTGCTTGTTCAACGTATTCATCCTTAAACGTGTGCGCAACGGCCGCCCCGTTGCCGACGCGGATTCTCCCCTTGTTGCCCGCCAGAAAGCAAAAAGCCGCTTCCACCCGAAGGTCGAAGCGGCCGAGGCATGGGCCTCAATGGAGCATTCAGTGCACGAACAGGGCGATCAGGATGATGATCGGGATCGGTACGCCTAGGAAAAACAGCAGTAGTGAGCGCATGGTCATGCTCCTTGTTTAACGGACTGGAGTGGTCGTGGTGTAGGTGTCGACTTCAACGTACTCGACGGCATCCCGACGACGACCGCCATAGGTAGCGGCGAGGCTGGCGAAGAACGCACCGGCCAGCAGCGAGATGAACATCCACAGCGAGGTCCAGGCAGCGACTTTCGCAGCGGTGTCGGCGGCTTGTTGAGCTTTCAGCTTGGCGTCGGCCAGGGCTTTCTGAGTGCGGGCGTAGATCTCATCGACGCGGCGCTCGGCATCGGCCTGAGTCAGGTTGGTCCGTTGGGCGACCAGTTGCGCCAGGTAGGTTCGGTCTTCGGCGCTCAGCTGACCATTGGCCAGACTTTGCGCAAAGATACGGGCCACGGCGCCATGCGCGGCGTCATCGCTGACCGAAGCTGGACGGTCATCGCGGAACAGGCTGTCGATGTAGTAACCGTACTGGTTGCTGTCGGTGTTCGCTGCAGCAGAGCCGGCCGCTTGGGTCATCGCGCTGGCAGCACCGCCAGCCACACTGGCACCGGCCTGCACACCACCACTGATGACGCTGCTGACCGAACCGACCACCAGCACTGCGGTAACCAACGTAGCCACACACCAGGCAAGGAAGCCGTGCGCGGTGTCGCGGAAATACACCTCGTCACCGTGCATGTTCGCCCACTTCACCCGCAGGCGACCGGCGATGTAACCACCCATGCCGGAAGCGATGATTTGCGTCGCCGCCAGCCAGACTATCGTTGAAATGCCCAGGCCCTTGGCGCTGACGCCCTCTCCGGCCCACGGTGAAACGGCAGAGAAACCCAAACCGAAACCGAGCAGGACCAGAATCATCGACAGTGCAGCGGCAGCCGCCGCACCGGCGAAGATCGCGCCCCAGGAGACGCCCGAAACGCTGCTCGACTCTTCAACGGCGGGATAAAACCCATCAGGGGATCTATTCATTTTTGTTCTGCTCCAGGCATGAAAAATGGTGTTACAACTCGTCATCAGAGGAATTGCAGTGACCGTGCCAGTCGCGAGAATTAAATAAGTCGTTTAATTTCAAGCTGTTATAAAGAATGAACTTCCTAAAACCTTGCAAATTGCAACAAGGGCCGGATAACAGCGGGTTTTATGCATTGGCCTCGAATACCCATCGCGCTCGAAATCTGCGTTTGTGACAGGTGAACATGAAAGTTAATTTAAAGCGTCAGCGGATTTTCTTGGCAAAATGCTGCCATTCCGTTTGAACCGATCAGCAGGTCTGCCTATGACTCGTATCTTGACCATCGAAGACGACGCCGTGACCGCGCGGGAAATCGTCGCCGAACTGAGCAGCCACGGACTCGACGTCGACTGGGTCGACAATGGCCGCGAAGGCCTCGACCGCGCCGTGAGCGGCAACTACGACCTGATCACCCTCGACCGCATGTTGCCCGAACTCGATGGCCTGGCCATCGTCACCACCCTGCGCACCATGGGCGTGGCCACACCGATTCTGATGATCAGCGCCCTCTCCGATGTCGATGAACGCGTACGCGGCTTGCGCGCTGGCGGTGATGATTACCTGACCAAACCGTTCGCCACCGACGAGATGGCCGCACGGGTCGAAGTGTTGCTGCGCCGACAGAACAGCGGCGCGACTCAGGCGACAACCTTGCAGGTGGCCGACCTGGAACTCGACTTGATCAGCCACGAAGCGCGCCGTGCCGAACAGGTGCTGACGCTATTGCCGACCGAATACAAGTTGCTCGAATTCCTCATGCGCAACAGCGGCCAGATCCTTTCGCGGATGATGATTTTCGAAGAGGTCTGGGGTTATCACTTCGACCCCGGCACCAACCTGATCGACGTGCACATTGGCCGTCTGCGCAAGAAGATCGACGCCGCCGGCCATGTGCCGCTGATCCGCACGGTACGGGGCTCGGGTTATGTCATTGCCGAACCCGTCTGACGGCTGGCGCTCCTCCAGCAGCCGTTTGCTGGCGCTGTACAGTTCGCTGTTCGTGGCCTGGAGCGCGATCCTCATGGGAGTCATGTATTACGAGGTCTCCGGCTACCTCGACAACCTCGCCAAACACTCGCTGATGCAACGTCAGCACCTGTTTTCGCACTTTCGCGGTGAGCAACTGGAAGACGCGCTCGCCGCCAGCATGACTTTCGATATTCGCGGCATCGACGCTTATGGCTTGTTCGATGCTGACGGCGTTTACCTCAGCGGCGCGTTGCAGCAGATCCCCGAAGGCCTGCCGCTGGACGGCAAGATCCACATGCTCGCCGAATGCGCCGACTCCGACGACCCGACCCTGCCCAATGACAGCTGCGACGCGGTCGCCACGCAAACCCGCGATGGCCGCTGGCTGGTGTTGCTGCGCGACAACGGTTCGCTGTTCGCCGTGACGCGGATCATTTTGCATGCGTTGTTCTGGGGAGTGTCGCTGACAATTCTGCCGGGCATTGCCGGCTGGCATTTGCTGCGCCGTCGGCCGTTGCGGCGCATCCGGGCGATTCAGGACAGCGCCCAGGCAATTGTTGCCGGCGACCTGACCCACCGTTTGCCCCTGTCCAATCGCCGCGATGAACTGGACATGCTCGCCGCGATCGTCAACGCCATGCTCGAACGCATCGAGCGTTTGATGAATGAAGTCAAAGGCGTCTGCGACAACATCGCCCATGATTTGCGCACCCCGCTGACGCGCCTGCGCGCGCAGTTGTATCGCATGCAGCAGCAGGCTGGCGAAGGCTCGCAGGAAGCGGCGCAGCTGGATCTGGTGCTGGCGGAAGCGGATACGCTGATGGCGCGCTTTCGCGGGTTGTTGCGGATTTCCGAACTGGAGGATCGTCAGCGGCGCTCGGGTTTTGTCGAACTCGACCCGGTGCAACTGCTGGAAGAACTGCATGAGTTTTATCTGCCACTGGCCGAGGAAGGCGAGCTGCGTTTCGACTTGAACATGCCGGAAACATTACCGGCGCTGAACGGTGATCGGGCATTGCTGTTCGAGGCATTGGCGAATCTGCTCAGCAACTCGATCAAGTTCACCCCGGTCGGCGGCACGGTGATGTTGCGTGGGGTGAACGCGGGTGGGCAGACGCGGATTGAAGTGCACGACTCAGGGCCGGGGATTCCCGAGACTGAACGTGAGGCGGTGTTCCAGCGCTTTTATCGTGCCGAGGGTGGGCAGCCGCAGGGTGGCTTTGGCCTTGGATTATCGATTGTCGCGGCGATTGTCAGCTTGCATGGCTTCAGTCTTGAAGTCGGCAGCAGTGATCTGGGTGGGGCGAAACTGGTGCTCGATTGCCGGCAGAGCCTGATCGAGAATTCCTGATTCCCGACATGATCGTTCCCACGCTCTGCGTGTGAATGCCTCAAGGGACGCTCCGCGTTCCAGCTTGCGAAAGGGACGCGGAGCGTCCCGGGCTGCATTCCCACGCAGAGCGTGGGAACAATCATCAACTCAGGTTGGGTAATTGGCTCTGAGTGCCTCGAGGCCACCCTGGTAGATGCTGCTGAACAGCGCCACCACTTCCTCATCACTCACGCCTTTGGCATTAAAGCGCCCCGACCACGTCACCCGGGCGCCCTGCCCTTGGGCTTCAACCTTGATCGTCGCCAGATAATCAGTCGCCGGGAACGGTGCCTGTTCGATCGAATAGCTGTAAGTCTTCGCCGCGTTATCGAACACTTGCAGACGCTCGACCACCACAGCGCCGTCAGCGGTTTGCAAGGTGCGCACGCGGCCGCCGTCGCTCAGTTCACTGTTGGGAATGAACGGCAGCCAATCGGGCAGCGTGTTGAAGCCGCCGATCAATTGCCAGACCTGATCGGCCGAGGCCGGGATGTCGATGGTTGCAGATGCTGTTGGCATAGATAAATGTCTCTCTCGGGAATTCAGATCGTGAGGCTGTCGACCACGCCGCCATCGACGCGCAACGCGGCGCCGGTGGTGGCCGACGACAGCGGCGAAGCAATGTAGGTCACCAGATGCGCGACCTCTTCGACATCCGCTACGCGCTGGATGATCGAGGTCGGGCGGGCCTTGCGTACAAAGGCGTCGGCTTCATCGCGCAGGTTACGCCCGGATTCGGCGGCGGCATCCTTGAGCATGTCTTCCAGGCCATCGGTAAAGGTCGGCCCCGGCAGGATCGCATTGACCGTCACCCCGGTGCCAGCCAGACGTTTGGCCAGACCGTGGGACACCGCAAGATTGGCGCTTTTGGTCACACCGTAATTGATCATGTCCGCTGGCGTGGCCACGCCAGACTCGGAGGACAGGAAGATCACCCGACCCCAGCCCTGCTCGACCATTGCCGGCACATAATTCCGCGCCAGACGCACGCCGGAAATCACGTTGACCTCATAGAAACGCGTCCACTCGCTGTCCGGCGCTTCGAAGAAATCCACATCATTAAAGATGCCGAGGTTGTTCACCAGAATGTCGGCACGCGGTTCAGCGGCGAACAGTTTTTGCGCACCTTCAGCGGTGCCCAGATCCGCGGTCAAACCACGCAACTGCGCCCCCGGCACTTTCTGCCGAATGCTCGCCAGCGCCTGCTCGACCTTGGCCGTGTCGCGGCCGATCACCACCACGGTGGCGCCGGACTCGGCCAGCGACTGGCTGATGCCCAGACCGATGCCAGCGGTGCTGCCGCTGACGATGGCCAGTTTTCCACTCAGATCAATCTTCATGCTTTCACCTCATCGATTGGCAATGGTGCACGCTCGGAAACCAGTCTGGCGTCACGCATCGCCTGCCAGAAACCGGCAGGAATAACGGCTGACAATGCGGCGACGTCTTCAGCAATTCGGCCGGGTTTGCTGGCGCCGGGAATCACCGCCGCAACCGCTGGATTGGCCAGCGAGAACTGTAGCGCAGCAGCTTTGATATCGACGTTGTAAGCGGCGGCGATGCGTTTGATCTGTTCGACCTTGGCGATGATCTCAGGGCTGGCCTGCTGGTATTCGAAGTGCGAGCCACCCGCCAGAATTCCTGAGCTATAAGGGCCGCCGACGACGATCTCAACGTTCTGCGCCAGCGCTGCATCCATCAGGCGTTGCAGCGGGCGTTCGTGGTCGAGCAGCGTGTAGCGACCGGCCAACAGGAAGCCATCCGGCTGCGCTTCGCTGAGGTCGAGGGTCAGTTCGCACGGCTCGACTTTGTTCACGCCCAGGCCCCAGCCGTTGATCACGCCTTCTTCGCGCAAGCGGGTCAGCACTTTGAATGCGCCAGTGCGGGCCTGATTGAAGTATTCCAGCCATTGATCGCCGTAGAAATCCTGAGCGATGTCGTGCACCCAGACGATGTCGAGGCGATCGGTTTGCAGGCGCTTGAGGCTGTCTTCAATTGACCGCATAGTCGCGTCGGCGCTGTAGTCATTGACGATCTTGTTCGGGCGACCGTGTTCGAACACCCCACTCTTCTCGCCGAGATCGCGGGCGGCGGCGTCTTCGATTTCATCGAGAATCACCCGGCCGACCTTGCTGCTCAGCACATAGTCGTCGCGCTTATATTGCTTCAGTACTTCGCCGAGGCGGATTTCCGATAGACCGGAGCCGTAAAACGGCGCGGTGTCGAAGTAACGCACGCCGGCCTCCCACGCAGCATGCACGGTCGCTTGCGCTTCGGCTTCCGGGATGGCGCGGAACATGTTGCCCAGTGGCGCGGTGCCGAAGCCCAGTTGGCCGGGCAGTTTGTCTTTCAAACTCATTGGATTTTCCTCGTAGGTTCTGAGTCGGTGTGACCGTTGAGCAGATCCTAGATTGCGACACCTAGACCGTCCAAGACATAATGCGCAGCACTTGAGTCCCTATAGGTCTGACATGATCGACATCCGCCAATTGCGCTACTTCGTTGTAGTCGCCGAGGAAGAACACGTCGGCCGCGCCGCCGAACGGCTGCACATTTCCCAGTCACCGCTGAGCCGACAGATCGCCCAGCTCGAAGAGCGCTTGGGCCTGACCCTGTTCGAGCGCAGCCAGCAACGCATTCGTCTGACCCGCGACGGTCAGACCTTCCTCGCCGAAACCCGCGCCCTGCTGACCCACGCCAATCGCCTGGAATCCCTCGGCAAACGTCTGGGTCGCGGCGAAGAAGGCGGCCTGTGCATCGGCTATATCGAAAACGCCATGCACGCCGGGGTTCTGCCCAATGCCTTGCGCGTGTTGCGCGCCGATCGGCCGAATGTGCATGTCGCGTTGTACAACCTCAGTTCCGCCGAGCAGTTGGAAGGCCTGCGACAGCGTAGTCTCGATATTGCCTTGGTGAGTGAACCGCCGACCGACGACGATCCGGATCTGCTGGGCTTTCAGGTGCTGGATGAGCCGATGCTGCTGGCGTTGCCGGAGCATCATCCTTTAGCCCGACAGGCCTCGTTGAGTCCGCAGGATCTGGCCGAGCAGGAATGGATCGGCGTGCAGCCGCGTCAGGATGCCAACGATGAGTTTGTCAGCGCGTGCATCCGCGCAGGGTTCACTCCGGATGTGCGCATGCAGGCGACCGAGCCTTTTACCGCGCTGGGCTTGGTAGCGTCGGGGCTGGGGATTGCGATGATCCAGAAAGGCTTGAGCCATAACGCACCGCCGGGTGTGGTGTTGCGTGAACTGCCGTGGCTGACGCTGACTACGCCATTGTGGGCGGCGTGGCACCGGATCAATTTGCGGCCATTGGTGGAGACGTTCCGCAAAGTCCTGACTGACGACAAGGTATCTGCTGACTGACATGGCCCCTTCGCGAGCAAGCTCGCTCCCACAGTTTCAGAAGGTGATCTCGCATTTTATGTACGACGCCGATCCCTGTGGGAGCGAGCCTGCTCGCGAAGGGGCCGGCACATCCAACATCGAATTTGACTGACCCAACGCTTTCGCGAGCAGGCTCGCTCCCACAGTTTTGTGGCGGATCTACACTCAACGGATCAGCACCCAGCCGTGAGATCGCCATGAAAATGTCTGCGCAAATGACCGTCGTCGCGGTACTCGCCACCCTCGCCTGGCTGGGTCTGGCGGTGTGGGGCATTGGCGGTGTGGCGATGTTCTTTTCCCATGGCTCGCTGGTGATCGTCGCACTGGCGACGGTGGCGATGGTGATTGCTTCACTGTTCAGTGAGGTCAACCTGAGTGCTGGCGAGCGTGAAGACCGCGCCAATCGCTGGGTGATTCCGGCGTTCGGTGTGATCGGGCTGGTCAGTGGTTTTCTGCCGGCCTACTGCGACCGGGTGAACTTCTGGACGTTTGGTGGTGAAGGCGTGCGCTGGCTCGGCGCTTTGCTGTTTATCATCGGCGGCGCGCTGCGACTGTGGCCGGTGTTTGTGCTGGGGCGGCGGTTCAGTGGGTTGGTGGCGATTCAGCCGGGGCACCGATTGGTGACGGATGGCATCTATCAACACCTGCGCAATCCGAGCTATCTGGGGCTGGTGGTCAATGCTGTGGGTTGGGCGCTGGCGTTTCGTTCGGTGGTCGGGCTGTTGCTGGCGGCGCTGACGCTGATCCCGTTGATTGCCCGGATTCATTCGGAGGAAGCGCTGCTGCGGGCGCAGTTTGGGGCGGAGTATGACGCCTATTGCGCGCGGAGTTGGCGGTTGCTGCCTGGGGTTTATTGATTTGCGAACACCGTCCCCCTGTAGGAGTGAGCCTGCTCGCGATAGCGGTGGGTCAGTCAAATCCATGTGTCTGACAGACCGCTATCGCGAGCAGGCTCACTCCTACAAGGGATTGTGTTTGTCAGTTGCGTTGCAGGTGCAGGCCGTCGCTGTCGACTGCAACGCGGATGCCAACGTAACTGGCCAACGTCGCGTGCGCCGTTTCCAGCGGATGCTGATGCGTCGTGGTGATGATCATCAACGCCGCGCCAGCCGCTTCGGCAGCCTGAATACCGACGGTGGCGTCTTCGAAGATCAGGCAATCATGCGGCTCCTGGCCAAGACGTTTCGCAGCCAGTAAATAGCCGGCCGGATCAGGTTTGCCGGCCTGCACATCTTCAGCCGTGATCATCAGCGCAGGCTCTGGAATCCCCGCCGCCGCCATGCGCCGCAAGGCCAGATCCCGTGGTGCCGACGTCACCATCGCCCAACGATCTCTGGGCAGGCTGTTGAGAAACTTCGCCGCGCCGGGAATCTCGACAATGCCTTCAACGTCTGCGATTTCCGCCTCGGTGATGAACGCCGCTTGCGCCTCGGCATCCACGCCCGGCAGGTTCAGGCGATTGATCGTGTCGATGGCACGCGCGCCATGAATGGTCGGCAAAAAGGTTTCCACATCGACACCATGGCGCACGGCCCAGGCCGCCCAGATCCGCTCGGCGGCAGCAATGGAGTTAAGTACGGTACCGTCCATGTCGAACAGAAACGCGCCAAATGCGCGATCGAATACACAAGTGTGAGCAGACAAAGGGTCGCATCCTCTGGCAAAAGACCGGGCGGGCAATGTAGCACTTGCCCGCTCGATCCACCCAGCCTATCAGTGCAGACGCGGTGCCTTGGACTTGAAAGCACTGTCGACGCAGTCGAGCAATTGACCGATGGCCCAGGGCTTCTTGATGAACGCCACCGAATGCTTGACCCCGGAGGTCTCGGGCGTCTCGTAGCCGGACATGACCATCACCGGCTTGTCCGGCCAGCGGTCGCCGACCAGGTTGGCCAGATCAGCACCATTGAGGGTGCCGGGCATGGTGATGTCGGTCAGCAGCAGCGCCACTTCCGGCGCGTGTTGCTCGAGATATTGCGATGCGGCGTCGGCGCTGGTGTGCGGCTCGACCTTGAAACCTTCCTCCTGAAGAATTTCGCAAAGAAACTCCAGAATCAACGGATCGTCCTCGACTACCAGAATCAACCCGCCAGGAAGGTGCGCGTCCGCCGTCGGTGTTGGGCACATGGAACTGCACTCCCTGAATTGCATTAACGATTTAGCGGCTTGAATCCGCTGCTTAACTGGTATGAGCAGCGGGCTCTGCAGAAATTCATTTTTGATACAGGTCTTTTGCGAAAGGCCATTTTTGCCCGTCGCAGGCAATCGTTCGTGACGGCGTATTTGTGGTTAAAATGCCGGCCCTTTTGCTTGCCGATCCTGACCGATGAACCCTGAAGCCCTCGCCACCCTCTATGCCCATCTGCTGCCGGCCCTCGCGGCAGCGCCGAGCGAAACCCGTCGCCTGTTCCACGGGCGCGGACGCTGCTGGCCGGGGCTGGAGCAGTTGACCGTGGACTGGCTGCAAGGCGTGGTGCTGGTGTCGCTGTTCAAGGAACCAGCGCCTGAGCAGCTGGACAATCTCAAGGTGCTGCTGCTGGAACTCACCGGTTCCGCCGAATGGAAACAGTCCGGCGCGCACACGTTGCTGATCCAGCATCGCTACTTGCCGCAAAGCACTGCCGAATGGTTGCAGGGCGATGAAATCGACGAAATGAGCATCGTCGAGGACGGTTTGCAGTACCGCGTCGACCTCGGTCGCAAGCAGAACACCGGGCTGTTTCTCGACATGCGTTACGGGCGCAATTGGGTGCGCGAACAGGCCGACGGCAAACGCGTGTTGAATCTGTTTGCCTACACCTGCGGTTTTTCCGTGGCGGCCATCGAGGGTGGTGCCAGCCATGTGGTCAACCTGGACATGTCCCGCGCCGCCCTGAGCCGTGGCCGTGACAACCATCGTTTGAATGGCCATGACTTGAGCAAAGTCAGTTTCCTTGGCCACGACCTGTTCAAGTCCTGGGGCAAGGTGATCAACAGTGGCCCGTATGATCTGGTGATCATCGACCCGCCGTCGTTCCAGAAAGGCAGTTTCCTGCTGACCAAGGATTACCAGCGCGTGCTGCGTCGTTTGCCGGAACTGCTCACGGCCAACGGCACCGTGCTGGCGTGCATGAATGATCCGGCGTTCGGTTCGGACTTTCTGATTGATGGCGTGACGCAGGAAGCGCCGAGCCTGCGCTTTGTAGAGCGGCTGGAGAACCCGCCGGAGTTTCCGGACATTGATCCAGAAAGCGGACTCAAGGCATTGGTCTTCCAGCGCACTATCTGACACCCAGAAGATCCCTTGTAGGAGTGAGCCTGCTCGCGATAGCGGTCTATCAGTCAAATAGGTGATATCTGACACACCGCTATCGCGAGCAGGCTCACTCCTACAGGGGGATTGTGTTGGGTCAGGGAGTTGGTGGGCGCAACACCAGCGCAAACAACTCGCCATGCCCGGTGACATTGAGCTTGTGATACAGATTGCGCCGATGCACCTTGACCGTCTCCGGCGAAATACCCATCTGCTGGGCCATCGCCTTGCTGGAGAAACCCTGCAAAATCAGCCGTGCCGTGTCGACCTCGCGCACCGTCAGCCGCGCATCGAAACGGTCAAGCAACGTCGCCAGATCACCGACCACCGTTTGCGCCACCGCGCCCTGCGGCGGCAGCAAATGCACATGCCGACGCATCGCCGCCAGCACCCAATCGCGCACGCACAGCAACCGGCCCTGCTCGGCCATATCGAATGGCGTCGAGCGCCCCAGTGACAAACCGAGCACGCCGCCCTCGACGTTGATCATGAACTGCAACTCGTCCTCGCCGACCACTGAACGAAAATAGCTTTGGTAGTACTCGCTGTGCAGAAACTGGTCCGGCGCGACCGAGGCGAGGCTGTGCAAGCCGTCGGCAATGCCGGTCGATGCGCTTTGATAGAACGGATCGAGCAGGTACATGCCGGCACTGTAACCGGCCAGTTCTTCCTGCTCGTCGGGGCGGCCCTTGCTGTCGAAGTCGATCAGCAACTGCGGCGCCTGCCCGGCTTGCATCAGCGCCACCAGCGCGTTGTCCAGCGGCACCAACAGCCGTAACGTGTCCACCAGCGCACGCCAGAAACCGTCCTGACCGACACTGGCAAATACCCGCGCCAGGCTTTGATGCACCGGCAGTTCCTGCAACAACGCGTCCACGCACTACCCCTTTTGAGTAACCCATGATGGGAATGGGTCAGGCGTGACCGGCCCGATAGGCTGAGCACTCCTGTTCATCACCGGCCTGCACAGGCCAGGAGTGCCGCATCATGCGTCGTCACCGTGGCTGTATCAACCTCAGCATAAAACTGGGCCTGCTGGCCGGTCTCAGCGCCAGCTCAATTGCCATGGCCGCCGACGCACCGAGCGTGCACGTCTACAACTGGTACGACTATATCGGTCCGAACACCCTCCACGATTTCCAGCGCGACAGCGGTATCCAGCCGGTCTACGACACCTTCGACAGTGCCGAAGTCCTCGAAGGCAAACTGATGACCAGCCGCAGCGGCTACGACGTGGTGGTGGCGAGCAATTTCAGCCTGCCGACGCTGATCAAGGCCGGCGCCCTCGCCCCGCTGCCGCGCGAGCAACTGCCGGGCTGGAAGAATCTCGACAGCGACCTGCTGGCGAAACTGGCCAACAACGATCCCGGCAATCAATACGCCGTGCCGTATCTGTGGGGCACCAACGGCATCGGCTACAACATCGACAAAGTGCGCGCGGCGCTCGGCGACAAGGCGCCGGTGGACTCGTGGGATCTGGTGTTCAACGCAGACAACCTCGCCAAACTCGGCCAGTGCGGTGTAGCGATGCTCGATTCGCCGTCGGAGATGCTGCCGGTCGCCCTGCATTATCTGGGGCTGCCACCGAACAGCACCGATCCTGATGACTATAAAAAAGCCGAGGCGCTGCTGCTGAAACTGCGCCCGCACATCGCTTACTTCAACTCGTCAAAATTCATCAGCGACCTGTCCAACGGCAACATTTGCGTGGCGGTCGGTTGGTCGGGCGCGATGCTGGAGGCCAAGACCAATGCCGAGCAGGCCAACAACGGCGTGAAGATCGCCTACAGCCTGCCCAAGGAAGGCGCGCCGGTGTGGTTCGACACGCTGGTGCTGCTCAAGGACGCGCCGAATCGTCCTCAGGGTCTGGCCTTTATCGACTATCTGCTGCGCCCCGAAGTAATCGCGCCAGTCAGTGATCATCTGTCGTACCCCAATGGCAATCGCGCGGCAACAGCGCTGGTGGCCGCCGCGACTCGGGACAACCCGGCGGTTTATCCATCGGCCACGGCGATGGCCACGCTATACACCCTTGAACCCCTGCCCAAAGCCACCGAACGGGTGCGCACGCGGGTCTGGAGCAAGGTCAAGAACGGCCAGTAAGAACAACGCATTCCCCCTGTAGGAGTGAGCCTGCTCGCGATAGCGGTCTGCCTGATAACACTGTTTTGCCGGACAAACCGCTATCGCGAGCAGGCTCACTCCTACAGGTTTTGTGATTCACCAGACATTTTTTAGAGAGACAGAAATCAATGAAACCTCGTGCCCGTGACCTCAACATCCGCATCGGCCAACTGCATCCCGGCCCGCTCAACGCCATCACCGATGTACCTGGCGTGCGCGTCGGCCACAGCAATGTGCGCGGACGCAGCAACGCCGGGCGCGACATCTGCACCGGCGTCACACTGATCGAACCGCGCCCGGGCTCGACCAATCAGCAGCCGTGTTTTGCCGGCGTGCATGTGCTCAACGGCAATGGCGACGCCACCGGACTTGAGTGGATTCGCGAGGCGGGTCTGCTGACCAGCCCGATTGCCTTCACCAACACCCACAGCCTCGGTGTAGTGCGCGATGCCTTGATAGCACTGGATCGCCAGCAGCAACCCGACGACGGTCGCCTCTACTGGAACATGCCGGTAGTGCTGGAAACTTTTGACGGTTTGCTCAATGACATCAACGGTTTTCACGTGCAGCCTGAACACGTCGCCGAAGCGCTGAGCGCAGCCGTCGACGGCCCCGTCGTCGAGGGCGCGGTCGGCGGTGGCAGCGGCATGATCTGCCATGAATTCAAGGGCGGCATCGGCACCTCGTCGCGGCGGTTGAGCCGTGCTCAGGGTGGCTGGACCGTCGGCGCGATCGTGCAGGCCAATCACGGCATTCGCAGTGAGTTACGGGTCGATGGCTACCCGGTCGGGCGCTACATGGAACAGAAAGATTCGCCGTTCTTGCGCGCAGCGTTGCCGCATCCGGGCATGGGTTCGATTGTTGTGTGTCTGGCCACAGATGCGCCGCTGTTGCCGCATCAGTGCACACGTCTGGCACAGCGCGCGAGCCTCGGCCTGGCGCGCACCGGCGGCGGCAACGAAGATCATAGCGGCGACATTTTCATCGCGTTTGCCACGGGTAATGATCACGTACCGCCCGCCGCCTACGAAGGCAAAGGCGCGCCGACCTGTGACGGCTTGTGCATGGTCAATAACGACCATATCAGCGAGCTTTTTCTGGCCGCGACCGAAGCGGTTGAAGAAGCGATCATCAATGCGTTGCTGGCCAGTGACGGCACCGAAGGTAATGGGCATTCCGTACCGGGACTGGATGTGCAAACCCTGCTCGCAGCCCTCGAAAATTCAGGCTGGCCCGGCGCCCGCTGACACCGCAAAAACACTGTAGGAGCTGCCGAAGGCTGCGATCTTTTGATTTTAAGAACAAGATCAAAAGATCGCAGCCTTCGGCAACTCCTACAGGGGTTATGTGAGCATTTGGCTACCGAGTTCCCTTGCAACTGCCAATTGCTCCGACGGATCGCGCAATTCCGATTCCGGCAGCAACGTCGAACTCAACACCGTCGCGCCGCAGTAATCGAAAATCCCGTGTTCGATTTGCGCTTTCATCGCCGCGCCATAACCATGGCGCTCATAAGTCCGCGAATCCGCGCCAGCGAGACCAACCAGATGCACACGCAGGCGTTGGAGCTTCTTCACATGCTTGAGCTCCCCCGTGAAATCGAAGGCCCAGCCATTGCTGAAGACCCGATCGATCCAGCCCTTGAGCAGCGCCGGCATCGACCACCAGTACACCGGGTACACCAGCACCAAGGTATCGGCGCGGTCGATGCGTGCCTGCTCGGCCAGCACATCCGCAGGCGGCGCGGACTCCCGGTGATGCACGGCGAAATCCGCAGCGCCGAAACGTGGTTCGAAGCCTTCGGCGTAGAGATCGGCGATTTCAAAGGCGTTGGCCGGGTTGGCCTGAACAAGGCTTGCGGCAATTTGTGTGGCTACGCTGTGGGTCAGCGAGTGCGGGTCGTGATGCGCGACGACGATCAAGGCGTGCATGGCAATTCTCCGGTTGGTGATTGCTCACCAAGGCTTATATACTCAGAGTAAGTTACGAATAGTAAGCTACGTTTGGTAGATAAGCATGTCAACCGGTAAAACTTCACAACAAAACGCCCCTGCGCAACCACGCCGTCGCTTGGCGCGAGAGGACCGCTTGCGCCAATTGCTTGATGTCGCCTGGCAAATCATCCGCGCCGAAGGCACCGACGCCCTGACACTTGGCTATCTGGCGGAAAAAGCCGGGGTGACCAAGCCGGTGGTGTACGACCATTTCGTCACGCGCTCCGGATTGCTCGCGGCGCTCTATCGGGATTTCGACACACGACAGACGGTGCTGATGGACGCTGCAATCGCCCAGAGCGAACCGACACTGACCGGCATCGCTTCGGTGATTGCCACGGCGTACGTTGAGTGCGTGATGCTGCAGGGCAACGAAATTCCGGGGATCATCGCCGCGCTGGCGAGTTCCCCGGAACTGGAGAAGATAAAGCGCGAGTACGAGGCGATCTTCCTCGAAAAATGCCGCCGTGATCTGACACCGCACGCCAGCGGCGGGCAGATCACACAGGCTGGATTGCGCGCCATGCTCGGCGCCGCCGAAGCGCTGTCGCACGCGGCCGCCAACGGTGAAATCAGCGCGCAAGAGGCCAGCGACGAGTTGTTCGCGACCATTCTGGCCATGGTCGAACGCGCCGCCGCCCGGGCGACTGGCGGTACTTGAGCCGCCAGTTGCACACTCCTAGGATGGAATCACGCAGTGGCTCCGCTCTATCGAGCGCTGCGTAGGCACGGGTGCTCTGAACCCCAATCAAGCCCGTGTCTGGCTTCATGCGCATCTTGAGCCTCGAGGGCTCTACTTCCTCCCCATCAAAGAGCTTTGAGGCTCTTTTTTTGTCTGCGTAAATCAGCAGTCCGGCAGCGCATCGACGCGAATCGAGCGCCAGGCCGCTTGCGCCAGCAACGCGCGATATTCCGCCGGTCCACCCTTCACCCGCCCGGCCAACCAGGCACGGCAATAACTGTCGGCCTGACCAATGATCAACGACGGCAACAGCTCGGCGGGCAGCGCCTTGAGTTCGGCAGCGCGCCCCGATTCGGCCAACCAGTCGCGCAGACGCAGATTGCGCGTTTTGTTGCGCTCGGCCAGTTCGTCCTTGAATGGCCCTTTGGTCACGGCAAACCGCGCGTGGTACTGGAAGCGCGCCCACTCCGGTTGACGTTCGACCCAATCGACGTAGCTGAACACCAGCGCCTGCACACCTTCTTCGGTGGTTTTCGCCGCCTCCAGATAGGCATCGCGCAGGCGCGCCTGATCCTCCAGCGCGGTGAAAAACAACGCCGCGACCAAGCCCTCCTTGTTGCCGAAATGGTGATAGATCGCCCCGACGCTGGTGTCGCACTCGGCGCGAATCATCTCGATGGTGGTGGCCTCGATCCCCTGCTCGTTGAACAGGCTTAACGCCTTGCGAAAGATATCGCGCTTGAGTTCGGCGCGGCGGCCGGGGTAACTGCGTTCAAGTAGATCTGCGGTGTCCATGCGGCTCACTGCCTGAAAATCGGGATTGAAAGGCACACGTCGTGCCCATGAAAAAACACGCACAGGTTGACAGATTTCCCGCAGACAGAATACCGTTCCGTTACAGAATATTATTCTGTAACGGAACATCATTCTGCAAAATCACTTTCCGCGAGGCTTTCCATGAGTCAGTTTCTCAGCATGTTCAACAGCGCAGGTCCGCAAGCATTCAGCCAGATGGCCTGCCAGGTCGCGCCGTACTTCAGCAGCATCAACCCACTGGTGACCGAGTTGCGCGCGAATGCGGCGACGGTGCAAGTGCCGTTCCGCCGTGAGATCACCAACCACCTCGGCACCGTGCATGCGATTGCCATGTGCAACGCCGCAGAACTCGCCGCCGGGATGATGACCGACGTGTCGATCCCGGCCGGCGCACGCTGGATCCCCAAAGGCATGACTGTGGAGTATCTGGCCAAGGCAAAAACCGATGTGACGGCGGTGGCCAGTGGTGAAGGCGTGGATTGGCAGGGCGAAGGCGACAAGATCGTCACCGTGGATATTCACGACACCGAGGGCAAGCACGTGTTCACGGCGCGGATCACCATGAACGTCAAACTCGGCTGAATGACGCGTATAAAAAAGCCCTTGCTGCGGGATCCATAGCAAGGGCTTTTTCGCTGATGAGGTGTCAGTGCACAGTCAGACGCTGGCGGACAAACTCCTCGACATGACGGCTGGTCTGATCGAGGTGTCGATCGCGCTGTTTCTCGGCGTCGAGCATCGCGCGTTTGCCGTTTTTCTGCAGCAGATAGGTGTGGATCTGCTGCACCTCCAGCGACCGGTAAATCGGCGTGGTGTCGATAAATCCGCGCAGGCCATTACTGCGGTAATGCCGGGTGCTCATCAACACCTGGGTTTCACGCTGGCCAATCACCTCAAAGCCCAACGCTTCGAAGTACGGGACTTTGCCGACCGTGCAGGCCAGTTCCGCGTGGGGATAACGCCCGAGCATTTCGCCGATCATCGCCCGCGCCACACCCTGACGCCGATGTCCTTCGCGCACGGCGATGTAGGCGACGCTGCACGCTTCCCAATCGCCCTGCACCGGCAGGTACAACAGAAAGCCGATCACTTGCTCCGGATCATCCTCGTCGGTGGCGACCAGCAACTCGACGTCGGTGCCCTTCTCGCCATTCAACGCCTCCAGATACAGATGCACCTCATAGCCGACCGCGTACTGATAGACGTTGTACAGCAGGTTGCTCGGGCCGAGACCGACCGCGCTGATGTCGGTCAGGTAGTCGACGACCAGTTGCAGAATCTGGCTGTTGACGCCTTCGGGGCATGGGGTTTTGTAATGGGTGATGCGTGGCATGACGAACTCCGACGGTAAAAAGCGTTGCCGACAACCGCAGCGGTCGACGAACCGCGACATCATACCGTGACCGGCCCGGCGGACGTCTAAAGTTCCTTTTCCGAGCGCCGATGTAACGGTCTCCTACAGAAATCACCACCAGGGATCGGCCATGTATTACCCGCGCGAAGCTGCCAAGGATCAACTCTACAACCGTATCGTCATGCTGACCGTTGCTTGCTGCGTGGTGCTGCTGCTCGCTGCAATGGCTCACAAGTCGGGCATGCTTTATGGCGCGCTGAGTTTCAACGGTGTGGAAACCCGTGGCAGTGTCACGGCACTGGAAGAGATTCCAATGAACGCCAATGGCAAGGTCATTCACTATCAATACACGGATGCCCAAGGCCAGCCCCATGAAGGGCAACACGCCGACGAACGCTACGTCGAGCATACCCAGTATGAAGTCGATGGCCCGATCACCCTGCTGGCGTCGCCGTGGATGCCAGATAAAAGCTGCATTGCCAGCCAGTTGCAGAGTTACCGTACGAGCTTCTACATCATGAGCGGTGGTGTGTTGCTCGCGTTGCTGTTTCTGCTGATCTCCGGCAGGACGTTCTGGCAGATTCAGGCGATGAAAGAACAGGACCGGTTTTATTGACTGACGAGGTCACTGCTGCGGCGCCACCACTTTGAATTTGATGGCGATGTCCTTGGACACCACCGTGTCCGCCCACTCCCCCGCGCCGAGTCCGAACTCGTCGCGCTTGAGCACCAGGTCACCGTCGAAAATGCCGATGGCACTGCCCGGTTTCAATTCCACCGGCACCTGCACTTCGCGGGTAATGCCCTTGAGGGTGAGTTGTCCGTCGATCAGATAGCGACGCTCGGCCACTTGGGTGAAACGTCGGGATTCGAACACCGCCACGGGAAATTTTTCGGTGTTGAACCACGCCGGTTTTACCAGCTCGGTGTTGGCGTCTTCGCTGCCGGCATCGATGCTGTTGAGGTCAATGTGCAGCGTGGTACGGGCGTTGGCGAGGTTGTCGGTATCAAAGTCCAGCGTCGCCTCGAACTTGCCAAAGGTGCCGTACATCGGCGAGCCCATCTGGTTGTAGGTGAAGCTGATCTGACTGGCGGTGGTGTTGACCCGCGTGTATTCGACAGCCTGCGCGGCACAAACGACGCACAGCGAACACGCGGCAGCCAGCAGCAATCGGATCGACATGGGATTCTCCGGGCGGGGCTGGCCGTCGAGGGCCTCGATTGACTTAAGCAAACATCCGACTGTTACGCCAGCGTTTACACCAGACGCTCGATCTTCTGATGCTGCCAGACCAGTCTGTAATACAGGGTCTGCAACACCAGCATGCCCAGATACGCCACCGGAAACGCCATCCACACGCCCTGCAAACCATATTGCCCGTCCAGCCAGTACGCCGCCGGCAGTTGCACGCCGACCACACAAATGATCGCAATGATCACCGGCACCAACACCGTGCCGCTGGCGCGCATGATCCCGCCGATGATCGCCTGGAAGCCGAATACCAACAGGCTCCACAACATGATGTGCAGCAGATGCTCAGCCATTGCCCGGGTCGAGTCCTCGGTCAGGAACAGCCCCAGCAGCCAGTGCGACAACAGGTAACCGAGCAAAATCAAACCGCCGGTCAGGCACACGTTGATCAACAGTCCGGTGCGCAGAATCGGCCCCATGCGTTCCAGCCGCCCGGCGCCAATGGCCTGTGCGCCAAGAATCGACGCAGTGATCGCAATCGACAACGCCGGGAACTGCACATAGTTGACGATCTGCGTCACCGCGCCATACGCCGCCGTCGCTTGCGAGCCGTGCTGGTTGACCAGCGCCAGAATCACCAGCTCCGACAGCGACAGCACAATCATCTGCACGCCAGTCGGCAGGCCGATGCGCAAGACCTTGCCGAGAATCGCCCCGTCGAGGCGCAGCGCGGCAAAGAACTCTCGGTCCGGCGCCAACGGATGACCCTTTCTGATCAACCGCCAGGACAACCACGCCATCGCCGCCAGATTACCCGCCAGCCCCGCGTACGCCGCACTCTGGATACCCATTTGTGGCAAGCCGAACCAGCCGCGAATCAGCGCCGGGGTCAGGGCCAGTCCGACACAGGTCGACACAACCAGTGCCAGCAGCGGCGACAGCGTATCGCTGACCCCGCGCAACAGTTGCGTAAACAACACGAACACCAGCAGCGACGGCAAGATCCACATCATCACATGGGCATACGCCACCGCATCGTCGAGCACATCCGCCGGCGTCCCCAACCCCGTCAGCGCCTGCCGCGCGAACACGCTCCCCAACACCGCAGCCACCAGACCGATCAATACGCCCAGCAACAGCGTCGCCCCGGCAATCGCCTTGACCATGTGCGGCTCACGTGCGCCCCACGCCTGACCGATCAACACACCGGCGCCCGCGCCGAGGCCGATCACCAGGGCGATAAAAAAGAACACCACGGGAAACATCCCCGACACCGCCGCCAGCGCCTGGGTGCCGAGCATCTGGCCGATGTAGATGCTGTTGACCGTGCCCGACATCGACTGCAGAAAATTGGAAAGCACCATCGGTGCGAGGAACAGCAGGTAGGTGTGCCAGAGTGGGCGTTGAGCGGCAGCTTGCATTGAATAGAGGTCCATCTCGAACGGCGGGAGGGCTGATGGAGGATAGCTTCGGCGAGTTGCACGCGGGGCGCAATTAACATTTCAAATCGGTGTTTATTGCCGGTGCCTACGCCTGTGTAATTGGCACGGATCTGTAGGTGTCGGTTCAGCGCTGTGGTAAACAACTGCCCACTCCCATTGCTCCCATTGAGGCTCTGTTCATGCCGCCCTTTGCCAATCTGTTGACCGGCACCCTCCTCGCTCTGCTCGCCAGCAGCGCTCACGCCGCCGCGCCCGGCGAAACCTTGAAGCCGTTGCTGGAAACACTCAACGAACGCCTGAACATCGGCGACCTCGTCGCACTGACCAAATGGGACAGCGGCAAGCCGATTCAGGACAGCCCGCGTGAGGCACAGGTCATTGCCAATGCCCGTACGCTGGCCGCCGAGCGCCAGCTCGACCCCGAAGACGTGGCGCAACTGATTGCTGCGCAAATGGAGGCGAACAAACTGGTGCAGTACGGTTTGCTCGCGCAATGGCAAGCGGCCGGTATCGCGCCGGATACTCCGCGCCCCGACCTCGGCAAGCAGATCCGCCCGCGTCTGGATGAACTGCAAACCCGGCTCTTGCAGCAATACGCTGACTTCACGCCGTATCGCCATGATTCGAATTGCCCGGTGTGGCTGGCCAAGGCGCGCAGTGGCCTGACCCACGATGCGCTGCATGAACTGGCCCTGACACGGGCGACCGGTGAGTTGTGTGTGCGGGCGGCGAACTCGCGCTGAGAAACGGCCAGACCAAAAGATCGCAGCCTGCGGCAGCTCCTACAGGGGATTGGTGAACCATCATTGCGGTCGATGTTCACCATCACGGCAATGAAGTTCTCATAAAAAATCCACGGCGTAACATCAGCTCCATACCAACCAACAACACCCCGGAGCACACGATCATGAAACGCCAGACCCTTCTCAGCATCGCTTTCTCGGTTTTCGCCATTAACGCTTTTGCCGCCACCCCGGCACACACCCAGGTCGCAGAGGGCGGCTCGGACAAGTTGATTGAAAGTCGTGTAGCTGAGGGCGGTTCCGATCGTCTGCTCGAACGCCGTGTTGCCGAAGGCGGTTCCGATCGCCTGATCGAACGCCGCGTTGCCGAAGGTGGATCTGATCGTCTGATCGAGCGCCGCGTTGCTGAAGGTGGTTCTGATCGTCTGATCGAACGCCGTGTTGCCGAGGGTGGTTCCGATCGTCTGATCGAACGCCGCGTCGCATAAGTCACTGGCTTCACTGCAATCCCCTGAAAAGCCCGGCCTGATCAGCCGGGCTTTTTCCTGCCCGCAACCATCCATTCCCCGACTGGTCACCCACCGCCCATTGCGCATACCATGCGGCCACAACTCCAAAACAGACCTCGCCTGCCCATGCTCAAAGCCAGTCTGCGTAGCCACCTCACCCTTTGGTTTGCCGGTTTATCTCTGCTGACGCTGCTCAGCGTGGGCTTCTATGTGGGTCACATCGCCACTGAACAAATGAAGCAGGCCAGCGGCAATGCGCTGCTCAACACGGCGCGCTCGGCGGCATCGTTGCTGGGTGAACAACTGCGCGAACGCCAGTTGGAGGTTTATCTGCTCAGCCGCGCGCCGCATCTGGAGCGTGGCGATCTGGACAACCCGGCCATTCTCAAATCGATGCAGCTGCGCACCCAAGCGCGCGCCGAGTACGCGTGGATGGGCGTCACCGATGCCGAGGGCAAAGTGCATCAGGCGGTGAACGGCTTGCTGGTCGGCCTATCGGTGCAACAGCGGCCGTGGTTCCAGGCCGGCTTACGCAGTGAGTACACCGGCGACCCTCATGAAGCGGTGCTGCTGGCGAAAATGCTGCCGGGGCTGCCGAACGGTGAGCCACTGCGTTTCATCGATTTCGCCGCGCCGATCCACAACGCCGAAGGTCAGGTGATTGGTGTACTGGGCGCCCACGCACATTGGAGTTGGGTGACGCGCATTGTTGAGTCGGCGGCGTTTGCGCATAAAAATTCAATGCCGGATATCGAAGCGTTGATCATCGATCACGATGGCAAGATTCTCTATCCCGAAGCACTGATGGGCCAGCAACTGGCGGCGACTGATTCAAAATTGCAGGACTGGACCGCGGGTAACGGCTTTCTCACCAGCATGGTCACGGTACCGACGCCACCGAGTACGGCGCTGTCGTGGTCGATTGCCGTGCGCCAGCCATTGCAAACCGCGCTGCAACCGGCGCGCCTGCTGATGTACAAATTGCTGATCCTGGGTGTGGCCGCAGCAGTGCTGTTCGGGCTGGTGGCCTATTACCTGGCGCTGTACCTGAGCCGCCCGATCGAACAGCTCGCCCGTTCGGCCCGAAAGGTCCAGAACAAAGAGCCTGGCGCGCAATTCCCGCTGCAACACCCGGTACTGGAAATCGCTCAGCTCGGCCAGTCCATTGATGCAATGACGCAATCGCTGCTCGGTAAAGAGCGCGAACTGCAAGAGGCCAATGCCTCGCTGGAAGCCACCGTGGCGCAACGCACGGCGGCGCTGACGCAGGCCAACGCCGAACTGTTGAGCCTGGCGACTCACGATGGCTTGACCGGCGTGTACAACCGTCGCCGTTTCGATGAAAAACTCACCGAATACACACTGCTGTTCCGCCGCACCGGACGTCCGTTTTCCCTGCTGCTGATCGACGCTGATCACTTCAAGCGAATCAATGACACCCACGGTCACGCGGTGGGGGATGAGGTACTACAGCAGTTGGCACAGTTGATTCAGAACAGCCTGCGCACCACCGATTTCGTCGCCCGATATGGCGGCGAAGAGTTCGCCGTGTTGTTGCCGGAAATCGCCCAACCCGACACCCCGGAAGTGGTCGCCGAGAAGATTCGCGCGGCGGTTGCCGAGGCCGATTTCCCTGCGGTCGGGAATGTGACGGTGAGCATCGGCGTCGGCCTGGCGGATCCGGCCGACAACAGCCACAGTGCGCTGATCAAACGCGCCGATCAGCAGCTCTATCAAGCCAAAGCTGCGGGCCGTAATCAGGTGGCGTGATCAGCCCTGCTTCACTTCACAAATGCCGTTGGCCCTGTTCTTCCCGGTGTACGACACCGCAGGCGAACCGTCGGGATTGATGCTCAGGGAAATGATCACGCCAGCGCCTTTGGCTTCGAAGTAGTTGTCGTTGAATTTCTTCAACTGGCCTTCCTTGCCATTGATGTAGATCGGACCGCCCTCATCGGCGTGCACTTCGATCTTGCCCGGGCACGTAGCGTTGAGCAGGGGAATGCCGGCGTGGACCAGTCCGGTGGCAAGCAACAGCGGCGCTGCCAATAGCAAAGATTTCATGGTGGGTTCCTTGAAGTCGGCAAAAACGCCGAATAGCTTTTTCATGTCATTTTCAATCAGGGACTTCGGCAGCTCCTACCGTTATTGCGTGAAGGTCTGGAGGTATGCCAGCAGATTGTCGAGTTTCTCTTCATCACTCAACCCCCAGAAAATCATCCGCGTACCGGGCACTACACCTTTCGGATCCTTCAGATACGCGATCAGCGTTTCGCGATCCCAGGTCACTCCTGAGTTCTTCATCGCATCGGAATACACGTAATTAGCCGAGGTACCGGCAGCCCGGCCAATGATGCCATTGAGTTGTGGGCCGAATCCCGGGCGGGCCGATTCGCCGACCTGATGGCAGCCGCCGCACAGACGCGGGAAGATTTTCGCGCCGGCTTCGGGGTCGCCTGCAGCATGGCTGAATGGACTGAACAGGCTGGTGCCAAGAATCACGGCGAGTGACAGTGCAGCGGTGTTTTTCATTGAGGGTTCCGGGTCGGTCTGCATCGTGCGGCGCAAGGGTAGCATTTTGTTTTTACCGGTAAGCGCCAATGATCCTGCTGATTTTGATCAATGCCAGGCGCAACACATCCATCTCTACCGAACCCAGCGCCAGGCGAATCGCATGCGGCGCATGACCCGACACCGAAAACGGCTCGGCGGTGGTGACGGAAATCTGCTCGTGCATCAGCTCGACGACAATCTGGTCGGCGCGCACATCCTCCGGCAACGGTAACCACAGGAAATACGACGCCGGATGGCCAACACTGGGCAATCCTTTCAACACTTCGGCCGCCAGCGCCTGCCGCGCCTTGGCATCTTTGCGTTTCTGCTCCTCGAGCAACCTCACTGTGCCGTCGTCGAGCCAGCCACAGGCGATGGCGGTCATGACGCCCGGCGTGTTCCAGGTCGTGGCGCGGATGATGCGTTCCAGTGCTGGCACCACGTCGGTCGGGGCGGCAATGAAACCAACGCGCAGGCCAGTGGCGATGTTTTTCGACAGACCCGAGACATACACCGTGCGCTCCGGCGCCAGATCGACCAGCGCCGGGGGTGGGTTTTCCACCAGGAACGCGTAGGCCGCGTCTTCGATGATCGTCAGATCATGCCGACGAGCAATCGCCACCAACTGCTCCCGTTGCGCCAAGGGCATCACCCAACCCAGCGGATTGTGCAGCGTCGGCATGCTGTAAACGGCGCGCACCGAGCGACTGCGACAGAGTTTGTCCAGCGCCGCGAGATCCGGCCCCTGATCGTTGAACGGGATCGCCACGACTTCCAGATGCAACGCGTCGGCCAAGACCTTGAAGCCGGAATAGGTCAGCGCGTCGGCGGCAATCACATCGCCGGGTTTGAGCAGCGCCATCAGCGTCACCGCAAGGCCTTGCTGGGCGCCGTTGACGATCAGCACCTGCTCAGCGTCGACAGTCACCCCGCGCGTCAACAGATGCCGAGCGACCGACGCACGTTCGTGGGCACGGCCGGCGTGCGGCTGATAACGCAGCAACGCCTCCAGATCGCCCGACAACGCCAATTGGCGCAACGCGCTGCGCAACAAATCGGCCTGACCGGGCAACGACGGGTAATTGAAATTGAGGTCGATCATGCCGACCGCCACGTCTTTCTGATCGATGCCCTGCCCCGGCGACAGCGAGGTTTCGCGGACAAACGTGCCGCGCCCGGTTTCGCCGCTGACCAGGCCCATGGCCTCCAGCTCCGCATACACCCGCGAGGCCGTGACCAGCGCCAGCCCTTCCTCAGCAGCCAGTTGCCGGTGAGTTGGCAACCGCGTACCCGGCGGCAACTGCCCCGAACGAATGTCCGCCGCATAGGCATCGACGATGGTCTTGTAGCGCGAACGTGGCATGCCGGATGTATCCATGACAATTTTTTGATTGTGCTGATTCTCGGCTCTAGCATCACGGCAACGCAACCCACTTCTGAGCGTGATCTGCTATGGAACAAACCTCGAATCTGACGACCCCGGCAGTGGAAAAAACCAGCGGCTGGATCAATGGTTTTATCGGCGTGGTCATCTTCAGCGGCTCGCTGCCCGCCACGCGCCTGGCGGTGCTGGAGTTCGATCCGGTGTTTCTCACCGTGGTCCGCGCCGCGATCGCCGGGGTATTGGCGGTAGCGCTGCTGTGGCTGTTTCGCGAGCCGCGCCCGGCGCGCGATCAGTGGCTGTCGCTGTTGATTGTCGCGCTGGGCGTAGTGCTCGGCTTTCCACTGTTGACCGCCCTGGCGCTGCAACACGTGACGTCGGCGCACTCGATTGTGTTTGTCGGATTGCTGCCACTGGCCACGGCGATTTTTGCCGTGCTGCGCGGCGGTGAGCGGCCACGACCGGTGTTCTGGGTTTTTTCAATTCTCGGTAGTGCGTTGGTGGTCGGCTTCGCGATTGCGCAAGGTCTGACTGCCTCGCCCACCGGTGACCTGTTGATGCTCGCTGCCATTCTCGCTTGCGGCCTCGGTTATGCCGAAGGCGCGAAGCTGTCGCGAACCCTCGGCGGCTGGCAGGTGATTTGCTGGGCGCTGGTGCTGTCGCTACCGCTCATGGCGCTTTTGAGTCTGTGGCTGGCGCCCGCCTCGTTCAGCACGATCAGTCTGTCGGCGTGGTTGTGTCTGGGCTATGTGTCGCTGTTCAGCATGCTGATCGGCTTTGTGTTCTGGTATCGCGGCCTGGCTCAGGGCGGGATAGCGGCAGTGGGTCAGTTGCAATTGCTCCAGCCGTTTTTTGGTCTGGCGCTTGCGGCAACCTTGCTGCATGAACAGGTCAGCCTCGGCATGCTCGCCGTGACGTTGGGCGTGATTCTGTGTGTGGCCGGGGCGAAGAAATTCGCCAAATGAGCCTCAGGCGCCCGCCTTCCACTCCCGCGGACTGAGCCCGGTCTTGCGCCGAAACGCCCGGGCCAGCGCCGACGGACTTTCGTAACCGACCTCCTCGGCAATCAGCGCAATCGGCTTGCCTTCACGCAGGCGCTTCTGCGCCAGACTGACGCGCCAGCTCAGCAGATAATCGGCCGGCGTCTGCCCGACAACGCGGCGAAACTGCTCGGCAAATCCGGCGCGGGACAGATTGGCGACCGAGGCCAGATCCGCCACGCTCCACGGTTTTTCTGGTTGCTCGTGCATCAGATTCAAGGCACGCGACAGACGTGGATCAGCCAGTCCGGCGATCATCCCCGGTTGTTGCTCGCGACTGCTGATCAAATGCCGTAACAGCAGAATCACCAGCAGTTCGAACAGGCGATCCATCACCGCCACCCGCCCGCAATGCCCTTCGAACGCTTCCTTGAACAGCCATTCGACGGTGTTGCCCAGTTCCGGGATGTCCGTCAGTTTCAGCACCAGATAATCCGGCAGCGCCGCCGCCAGTGCATTGCCGGAACCGCCATCAAACGTCAACGTTGCGCAGACTACTTGGGTGTCCATCGCCTCGTCGGCGAACATGCGATGGGCAAAGGGTCGGGGGAAGAAAATCAGCGACGGCTCACTGAGGCGGATCTCGCGTTCGCTGCCCGGCTTGAGCAGCAACTCGCCGGCCTGCAACAGATGCACATGGCCGACCGGCTCATTTTCATGAACAGCGACGCCGCAAAACGCGCCGCTGTGAAAAGTCCCGGCAGACACGCCGAAATGGCTGAGCAATGTTGAAAGGCGATCCATGGACGACTCCAAGAGCATATCTGGACGATCTGCCGCATATCCTCGACGATTTGCCGCCAATCCACCAGCCTCACTCAATAACATGACCTCCATCCCCGGCGCACTGCGCACCGGACTCTCGGAGAATCCCCATGAGCCGCATCCACGCTATCAGCCTCGAAACCGCCACCGACGCCAGCCGCCCAGTGCTGGAAGGCGTGAAAAGGAAAATCGGTTTCCTGCCCAACGTCTTCACCACCCTGGCCAAAGCACCGGTAGCCCTCGAAACCTACGTACAAGCCTCGGCGATCCTCGGCAAAACCTCGCTCAGCGCCCAGGAAAAAGAAGCGGTGTACCTCGCCACCTCACAGGTCAATGGTTGCGACTACTGCCTGGCGGCCCACACCTTGTTTGCCGGCAAGGCCGGGCTCTCGGCCCAGGACATCGCCGCCGCCCGCCAAGGCGAACTCAACGCCTACGCCACCCTCGCCCGTCAGCTGACCGAAAGCCGCGGCCATTTGAGCGATGAACAGATCGCCGCCGCCCGCACTGCCGGCATCGACGACCTGAAGATCATCGAAGTGATTGCCCTGGTGGCCGTGCAGAGCCTGACCAACTACCTGAACAACGCGGCGCTGACCGATATCGACTTCCCGGCCATCTGAATCCGGCCACACAAAACCTGTTGGAGCTGACCTGCTCGCGATAGCGGTGTGTCATTCAAAGCATCTTTGAGTGACACACCGCTATCGCGAGCAGGCTCACTCCTACAGTTGGATCGGGTACATCAGCAAGAGATTGGTCGGCTGGCAGGCCGCCTTCGCGAGCAGGCTCGCTCCCACAGAAAAGCAAAAGCAGTACCCACCTCGCACCGCATCGCTTCTAACCACTCAATAGGCCGAGTGTCAGCTCGCCTGCTCTTGATCTTGATCCACGGGCAACGTCGGAAGGCTGAGTGGAGGGATTGATCCGGGGGTGGGAGCGCAGCGACCGTTTGGCGCAGCCAAATGCATCGAGAGGAGGTGCAGCGAAGCAAACCGTAGGCGATGCGCCCGGAGGGATCCCGGAGCGAAGGAACCCCGAGCCCCAGCGAGCGGGCCGCACGCAGGAGCAAGCCTTTTTGGTTACTTTTTCGGCGTCTGGAAAAAGTGACCCGCCGTAAGGGCGGAACCCTAATCAGCAACACCCGCAGCAACGGATATGTACCCGGTCAGCCAGATAATCAGTGATCCTCCTCACCCGCCCGCTTCAACAACTTCTTGCACCGCTCAGACAAATGAAACACCTGCAAATGCTTCCCCGCCTTGGCATATCGCTCCCGCAGAGTCTTCAAAGCAGCAATCGCCGAATAATCGACAAAACTCAAATGCCGACAATCCAAAGTCACCCGAGCCGGATCATTAGCCGGATCGAACTGATTGAGAAACGGCGCAGTCGAGGCAAAAAACAACGTGCCATGCAGACGATAAAGCTTGCTGCCGTCAGCCTCGAGATGCTCATCAGCGTACAACTCACGCGCCTGCTGCCAGGCAAAGTTCAGCGCGGCGATGATAATGCCGCACAGCACAGCAGTGGCCAGATCAGTGAACACCGTAATAGTGGTCACAGCAATGATCACCAGCACATCGTTAAGCGGCACTTTGTTCACCACCCGCAACGACGCCCAGGCAAAAGTCTGCTGCGACACCACAAACATCACACCCACCAGCGCCGCCAGCGGAATACGCTCGATCAGCGGCGACAGAAACAGAATGAACAACAGAATCAGCACACCAGCGACCACACCGGACAAACGCCCGCGCCCACCGGAGCTAAGATTGATCACCGTCTGACCGATCATCGCGCAACCGCCCATACCGCCGAACGCACCCGAGACCATATTCGCCGCACCGAGCGCCACGCACTCACGATCCGGATAGCCACGGGTTTCGGTGATTTCATCGGTGAGGTTCAACGTCAGCAGGGTTTCCAGCAAACCGACCAGCGCCATCAAAATCGCGTAAGGCGCAATGATGCGCAGGGTTTCGACATTCCACGGGATGTCCGGCAAAGCGAAAGTCGGCAAGCCTCCGGCAATGTGCGCCATGTCGCCAAGGGTGCGGGTCGGCAGGCCGAACAGGTAGACCAACAGGCCGACGCCGAGGATCGCCACCAGCGCCGGTGGCACCGCTTTTGTCAGACGCGGCAAGAGGTAAACGATGGCCATGGTCAGCGCCACCAGCCCGGTCATCAGGTACAGCGGCGTACCGCTGAGCCATTCCTCACCGCTCTTGAAATGCTCGAGTTGCGCCAGCGCAATGATGATCGCCAGACCGTTGACGAAACCGAGCATCACCGAATGCGGCACCATGCGCACCAGTTTGCCCAGGCGCAGCAGCCCGAACGCCACCATGATCAAACCGCCAAGCAACACCGTCGCCAGCAAATACTGCACGCCGTGTTGCACCACCAGCGCGACGATGACCACGGCCATCGAACCCGCCGCGCCGGAGACCATGCCCGGCCGGCCGCCGAACAACGCTGTCAGTGTACAAATGATGAAGGCGCCATACAGACCCATCAGTGGATTGAGGTGCGCCACCAGCGCGAACGCAATGCATTCGGGCAACAGGGCAAACGAGGTGGTGAGTCCGGCCAGGACATCGGCGCGCAGACGAATCGGTTTCATGGCTTACCTATCGAGCAGCCACTGAGCGCGGCTGCAAGTGTTCGGGAAAAAGAGGGTTGCGGATGTTACGGAATTGTCGCGGATCGGGCCAGTGAACGCTGACACTTGTGGGTTCGGGCTTTATGCTGACGCGTTCCGGTAACCGTTGAGTTGAACATGTCTGCATTTCTGAGCGCCCGCGAGGTCTGCCAGCGTCTGCGTGACGCTGCGCTGGGTGTGCTCGCTTTCAAAGTCTGCGAGCGGCCTGCCGAGGCCGGGCTGGTCGCGGTCGATATTGAGGGCTGGCGCCTGCTGCTGGATGTTGAAGGTGGGCGGTTACACCACTGTGAATTTGCCCGCAGCGACGATGGGCAAGAAGGTGCGCTGGAGAGCTGGCAGCGTTACGGCACCGATCCGGTGAGTTTGCTCAGTACCTGGGAATTGGCGCAGATCGAGCAAATGCTGATGGCGGCCGTTCAGCCCTGACGCAAGTCGAGCAAATAGGTGTAGTAACCCGTATCGCGGACATAACCCAATGATTCATACAGCCCCTGCGCGGTGAAGTTGTCGGTTGCGGTTTCGAGCATCAGTCCTTTGGCGCCGGTCTCCAATGCAAAATCCCGCGCAATGTTCATCAACAGTCGGCCAACCCCGCGCCCACGGGCGGCGGGTGCGGTGAACAGGTCGCTGAGCAGCCAGGTACGGTGGGCATCGATGGACGAGAACGTCGGATACAACTGCACGAAACCCAGCGCTTCGCCGTGTTCATCCTGCGCGAGAGAAATCGTTGATTCATCGCCGGCCATGCGCTCGGCGATGAAGGTACGCGATTGCTCAAGGTTCGACGGTTGCTCGTAGAAACCTCGGTAGGCATCGAACAACGGCGCCAGCGCGTCCAGATGCGTCGTGTTCGCCCGCAGTGCCTGAATTGACATGTCTGTGCTCCTTTTCACTGAAATGATCGAAACAGCATAGCGCTGCCCTTCAAGTGTGCCGGCCTCATCGCTGTATAGTTTTGTATATTGCGAAACCAAAATCGCCAGAACCTTTCCATGCCATCCAGCCAACCTGTGTGTCCATGAGCGCCATCCGCGTCCGCAACGAGCAATTGATCCTCGCCGCCGCCAGCGAAGAGTTCGCCGCCAACGGCTTCGACGCCACCCAGACCCGCGATATCGCGGCGCGTGCCGGCGTGCCCAAGGCCAATCTGTATTACTACTTCCAGACCAAGGAAAACCTCTACGGCAAAGTGCTGCTGGGTTTTGTCGAACCGCTGCTGGAAGCCTCGGCAGTGCTGCGTGAAAGCGATGACCCGCTAACGGGGCTACGCGCCTACGTCGCCGCACGGATCCGGATTGCCCGCGAGCATCCGGCGATTGCCAAGGTGTTCAGTGGCGAGTTGCTGCTCGGTGCTCGACAGTTGCCGGATGAGTGCCGCGATCTGTTGCATGCCGAAGCGCGGCGCAATGTTGAATGCCTGCGCAGCTGGATCGAGCGCGGTTTGCTCGCGCCGGTGGATCCTGAGCATTTGATGCTGTTCATCTGGTCGGCGACGCGCACGTACACCAACATCGGCTGGCAGATGGGCCGGATCATGGGGCGCGAAGTGCCGCAGGATGAGGATTATCAAACGGCGGCGCAGACGATTACCCGGATGGTGCTGGAGGGCGTGGTCGTAGCGCCGCGGGTGGGCGAGATTCGTGGGGTTTTGTTTGCGACGTGATGGAGGAGTGCTGCGCAGATCAGGGCATGAAGTCTACGGGGAGTTCCAGATGATCTTTCATGCGCTCGTTCCAGTCGTGCAAGGCGTCGGGTAGACGTTTTTTCCATTTCGCAGCGTTGGTGTAATAGCGCAGACGCGAGTGCCCGGTACTGTCGTAGGTCACCAGCAGCACCCAGAAATGCCCAGCGGTTGACCGCATCAAGACGCCGGTACCGCCGAGGCCGCGCATCCACATCTCCCAGACCTGACTGCCCGGCACATCAGCAGAAGGCTCAGCGGTCATCAACGAGCCGGACTTTTCCACCAGCGTCTGATAATCAGTCTTGAGCAACGTGTGCAGTGCCTGGTTCTCTTCCGGAGTTTTAGCCAAGCCCAGGCTGAGCATGTCGTAATCCAGCGCCAGCGGTTGCTGCGAGGCGACAAAACGGCCGGTGTAATAGACGCCCAATCCGGCACTGCAATATCCGCCTGCACCCACGTGCGAAATATCCAGCACACCGTTGATGGGAGTGAACAACAGGGTGCACTTGTCTTCCGAATAAACGGCCTTACCGTCCTTGAGTGTGGCGATGCCGTCCAGATCACCGGAGTTGGCGCCCTCAGCTGCCGTAATGTCGATGCTGATGTGCGTAGCATCGCGGCGCTGGGTTATCACCGTCGCCGAGGTTGAAGTCCCCGGCGGAACAAGCTGCCAGGTCGCGTCCCAACTGAAGGGCTGAGTGGCGTGTTCAAGTTCGGTCAGGCGCATCAGGTACTGGCGGCGCAAACAGGCCGTCTGCTCACCACAGGCGTTGCGATTTTTCAGCCACTGCCGCTGGTCAGTCTTGAGGGCTTGGGCATCGGGGACATTAGCCAATGTCGAATGCCACAGCTTGCCCAGCTTCTCGTCGAGCAGCGAAATCTGCGGGTCACCACAAATGGCTTTTTCAGTTTTGCTGTTGGCCGTGGCGCAATCGAAACTGCTGGCCTGGGTGACAGCGGCAAACGCAAGGGACGTCAGCAGCACGGCGTGACGCAGGGAGATCGCGAACATCGAGAGATTCCATTCTTCGGACGGCGCGCAGTATGCCAGTGCTGCCAGCGAAAATCCCCACTGTAGGAGTGAGCCTGCTCGCGATAGCGTCCAGTCAGACGATGCTGCGCCAACTGACACACTGCTATCGCGAGCAGGCTCACTCCTACAGGTTTTGTGTGGGTTGTCAGAACGTGATTCCGGCTGCGGGTATGACGTCGATACGCGCCACGGAGCCGGTCAGATGCGCCAGATCCTTGTTGTGCTCGGTGATGATGTCTTCGGCGCTCATGTTGCCGTTGTCGACGGTGGAATGGGCGTCCGCAACGAGCACCACGTCATAACCCAGTTGATGGGCCTGACGCACGGTGGCGTTGACGCAGTAATCGGTTTGCAAACCGCAGATGACCAGTTTTTCGAAATCCTCGCTCGGCAGCAGTTTGCGCAAGTCTGTCTGGTAGAACGAGTCCGGCGTGGTTTTGCGTACGCGCAGGTCTTTGGGCGATGTCTCAAGCCCTTCGGCCAATTGCCAGCCTTCGGCACCATGGGCCAAGGGGCTGTCCTTCTCTTCGTGCTGAATCAGCACCACTGGCACACCTGCCTGGCGGGCGCGGGCGCTGAGACCGTTGATGGTGTCGATCACCCGGTGAATATCATGGCACTGATATTCGCCCGAGCAGAGGGCGCGCTGGACGTCGATGATCAGTAATGCGGTGGTCATGATGAGCCTTCCTTGATCAGTCCTTGAGACAGGGGCGGACGTGAGCCCGCCCCCTTTTTACGCCCCTCAGTAACCCAGTGACAAGCCGGTGTTGCGGCGCGGATCATTGGCGCCGTAGAAACGGTTTTTGCCAACGGGCTTACCGCCCAGCGAAGGTGCCCCCACCAGAATCGCGGCGATGTGGTTGGCGTCCTGCGGGCCGGCGAACTTGTGGCCCCAGCTCTCGAGAATCTTGCGCGTATCGGGGCTGGCGGCGAAGTCTTCGAGGTTGGTTTCCTCCGGCATCCACTGCTGGTGGAAGCGTGGCGCATCGACCGCTTCCTGAAGGCCCATGCCGTAGTCGATGACGTTGAGCATGGTCAGCAAAGTCGCCGTGATGATACGGCTGCCACCCGGTGTACCGACCACCATTACCACTTTGCCGTCCTTGGTGACGATGGTCGGGCTCATCGATGACAGCGGTGCCTTGCCCGGCGCTATCGCATTGGCTTCGCCCTGCACCAGACCGTACATGTTCGGCACGCCGACCTTGGAGGTGAAGTCGTCCATCTCATCGTTGAGGATCACCCCGGTCTTGCTCGCCATCACGCCAGCGCCGAACCAATCGTTGAGGGTGTAGGTGACCGACACCGCATTGCCCCACTTGTCGACGATCGAATAGTGGGTGGTGTTGCTGCCTTCATGGGGCGCTACGCCAGGTTTGAGCTCAGCCGACACGCCGGCCTTGTTCGGCTGGATAGCGTCGCGCAGTTTGGTCGCGTAGTTCTTGTCCAGCAGGTGCTCGATCGGATTTTTGACGAAATCCGGATCGCCGAGGTAGCTGTTGCGATCGACATAGGCGTGGCGCATCGCTTCGATCTGGTAGTGCATGCCTTGGGCCGAATGGAAGCCCAGATCCTTCATCGGATAGCCTTCGAGGATGTTCATGATCTGGCAGATCACCACGCCGCCGGAGCTTGGCGGTGGCGCCGAGACCACATGATAACCACGGTAGTCACACTCCACCGGCGCCAGTTCGCGGGTCTTGTATTTGTCGAGGTCAGCCTGGGTAATGATGCCTTTGTTGGCCTGACTCGAGGTGACGATGGCATCCGCGACCCAGCCTTTATAGAAGCCGTCGGCGCCTTTATCGGAAATGGTTCGCAGGGTTTTGCCGAGATCCTTCTGCACCAGTTTCTGCCCGACCTGCATCGGCTCACCGTTGTGCAGGAAGATCGAGCCGGAATCGCGCATGTCCTTCTTGAACACGTCGGTGGCGTATTCCAGCAACTCGACGTCACCCTGCTCCAGCGCAAAGCCGTCTTCCGCCAGTTTGATCGCCGGGGCAATCATCTCTTTGCGCGGTTTTGTCCCGTATTTGCTCAGCGCGAGTTCCATGCCGGAGACCGTGCCGGGCACGCCCACCGCCAAGTGACCACGCGTACTCAAATCGGGAATGACGTTACCTTCCTTGTCGAGGTACATGTTCGCGGTGGCCGCCAGCGGCGCTTTTTCGCGGAAATCGAGGAAGGTCTTGCGCCCGTCCGCCAGTTGAATGGTCATGAAGCCGCCACCGCCGAGGTTGCCTGCTGCGGGATACACCACCGCCAGCGCGTAACCCACGGCGACTGCCGCATCGACGGCATTACCGCCACTTTTCAGTACGTCGACACCCACATGGGTGGCCAGATGTTGCGCGGTGACCACCATGCCGTTTTCGGCGGCAACCGGTGCGACTGACGCCGCGTGAGCCATGAGACAGCTAAGTGCCAGTGAGGTCGCTATCAGCGTTTTGGCCAAAGGTTCGTACTTCATGAGTCGATCTCTTTTTTTGTTTTCAGGGTCTGTGCAAAACAGAGCGGGGAACGCTTCAAGAGCACCAAGCAGTATGGTCGGCTTTGCGTATTGCGCCTCCCCGCTCAGGCAGTATGCTGGTCGCTGTTGCCGCCCTGATCCGGAGTCTGCCGTCATGTCTTACACGTTCATCACCCTGCCCTCGCCCGTCGGCGAGCTGAAGCTGGTCGCGAACGGCTCACGACTGGCGGCCATCCTCTGGGAAAACGACAAACCGAACCGCGTGCGCCTCGGACCGATGAGCGAGGCACCCGACAATCCGATCCTGATTCGAACGGCTCGACAACTTGAAGAATATTTTTCCGGGACGCGGGACTGTTTTGATCTGGAACTGGATTTCGCTGGCACCGACTTTCAGAAAAAGGTCTGGGCGGCGTTGCTGACCATTCCATTCGGCGAGACGCGGACCTACAGCCAGATTGCCGAGCAGATAGGCAGCCCCAGCGCCGTGCGGGCGGTGGGTGCTGCGAACGGACGCAACCCGATTTCCATTGTCGCGCCGTGTCATCGGGTGATCGGCGCTTCGGGGAAGCTGACCGGGTTTGCCGGTGGGCTCGAGGCGAAAGAGCGCTTGCTGACCCTGGAGGGTGGGCAGTGGTCGCAAATTGGCAAAACAGGCGAGCTGTTCTGAATCAAGCGCCGAACAGGTTATTCATCGCCGCATACTGCAACAGCATGATGGTCTTGGCGTCGCAGATCTCACCGCGCTGAAACGCTGCCAACGCTTCGTCGAATCGCCACTCCAGCACTTCCAGTTCTTCGGTCTCCTCTTCCAGACCACCACCGTCGCTGACCTTCGCTGCCGCGTCGTATTCGGCAATGAAAAAATGCAGCTTTTCGGTCACCGAACCGGGACTCATGTACGCCTCGAACACCTTCTTCACGTCGTGTACGCGATAGCCGGTTTCCTCTTCGGCTTCATCGCGAATCCGTTGCTCCGGCGCAGCGCCTTCAAGCAACCCGGCAGCCACCTCGATCAGCAATCCGTCATGGCCATTGACGAACACCGGCAAGCGGAACTGCCGGGTCAGTACCACCGTGCGCTGTTCACGGTTGAACAACAAAATCGCTGCACCGTTGCCTCGGTCATAGACTTCACGAGTCTGACGCTGCCACTCGCCGTTGTTGCGGTGATAGTCGAAGGTGATTTTCTTCAGCAGATACCAGTCATGGGACAACACCTGAGTGTCGACGATGTTGACCCGCTCGGTTGTGTTGGACATGACGCTTGATCCTGTTTCCTGAATAAGCCGCCATGGTCGAATAATTGCGCAAACAAAAAAAGCCCGGCAGCGCTACCGGGCTTCTTTATTTGCAACTAACGAGCGATGTGCGAAAGCTTGTCATCGACATCCGACTCGGCGGAACTCACTCCATGAATCAACGGCCCATAACGCCGACTGAACTCCCAGTTGTACGGCAAGCCATCCTTACTGGTGCCGTTGTCCCAACTCACCGACCAGGTCATCAAGCCTTTGATCGGCAGCCCTTTGATCGCCAGGCGTTTAAGGACGTTACCGACCACGGTTTTGTCGATCACATAACCGGTGGCAGCCGCATCGTTGTTGGCCGGCAGGCCGATGACGAACTTGTCCGCCGGGATCCGCGTAAAGCCGCGAGTGCCGGTCACCAGGCTTTCAGTCAGGTAGAAGAGGAAATCCTCCTTCAGCGCATCGTTGTTCTGCGCGATCCACGCACCTGCGCCGTTGTTGGCTTCCGGTACCCAGACACCGTCGCCGCCCTGGTTGTAGAACTGCGGGGCGATGAAGTCGTAGTAGCCTTCCAGTGCCTGCAGGTAGCTCACGTATTTGCCGGTGCTGGTCAGGTACGGAAACTCCGGGGCCATGCTGATGATGAAGTGCTTGCCCTGGCCTGCGTAGTGATCCTTGACCCGTTTCAGCGCGGCCGGCAGGACGGTCTTGTTGGCAGCGAAGTCAATCGCGCTCTGTTCAAGATCGATGTCCAGCCCGTCGAAACCGTAGGTTTCCACCAGACGGATGATTTCATTGGCCAGCGCTTGTTCCTGACCACTGCGCAATTCGATGTGCGCATCGGCGCCGCCGAGGGAAATCAACACTGCTCGCCCCTGGCTGTTGAGCACGCCGACCTGGCGGCGGAACTCGGCATCGGAAACGTTGAACGGCTTGAAGGTCGGAATCCCGCTGCCCTTCATGAAGGCCACCGCGACCACGTTGTACTCCTTGGGCACCTCCTCAAGCGAGAGGCTGGCGAAGCGACCCTGGCGGTAACCATCGCTCGGACCCGCAGGCCAGTTGTGCCAGAAGCCCATGAGGATCTTTTTACCGGCAATGCTCGGCATCAGCGAAGCGGCATCGCTCGCCGCGCTTTGCACTAAAGAGAAATCGATTTGTGACATGTTCTAATCCTTCAGAACGTGTGGGTTTGACGACATATCGCCGTTATTTGAAGTCGACGTCGAAAGCCTGATAGAAGGCGTTACCGGTGTTGGCAACGATCCACATCAGCACGATCACGTGATGGCCCTTCTTGTTGGCCGGTAGTTTCACCGCGTGATTGACCTTGGCCTTCAATTCATTCGGGTAGCTGTAATAAGGCACCTGAGTGTAGAAGTCCTCGAAGAACGGTTGGGCTTCCAGTTGCGCACGAGTGATGCGTTGTTTCGGGTCCCAGCCATCCTTGGTGATCAGCCAGCGGTAGCCGCGGGTGGTGTGCGGCGCGGTGTATTCCCATTTGATTTCGAGGGTCTGCCCCGGGGTGACATTGAGCAGCGGCCAAGTGAACGGACGAGCGAGTTTCTTGCTCATTTCATCATTGGTGAAGTTCACGCAATCGCGGGCATCGCTCTTGCCACCGCTGAGAATGTAGCCATCGGCCGGTGGCGTGACACTGTCCGAGTCGGACTGGTAAGGGGTCGGAAACGGCCCCGCTGCCAGTGCCGGGAAATTCTTCCCGCCTTCCATTTCGTTGACCTGCCAGGCACCGAGCAATCCTTGCTCAATGGCAACCGCACCGCGGCTTGCAGGGGAAATTACACGACCGTGTCGCAGTTGGGTTTGTGGTTGATTCATGATTTTTCACTCCGTTGATTTAAGAACTCTCCTTTCCGAGGAGAGGCCTTCAAGCTAACGGAGAGGGATTTTTTGTCCATCGGCGGTTTTGTCGCAGTCAGCAGCCTTGAAGCGTAAAAACATCGCAAACACTGGATGCATATACAGCCTTCTGCGACAACGCCCACCTGAAATGTGGTCAAAAGATTACACGGCAATGCTGCAAAAGCTGCCATTCAGTACTCATGGCAACTGTGCGTTGAACTCCTTTTCGTACTGCCCGGCGAGTTGTTCTTTCTGTTTTTCGTTGAGCAACTTGCCGGCCATCTGGAAGAACTTCTGCTCTTCTTCCTTGAGATGGTGATGAACCTTGTCAGAAAGCTTTTTCGCGATGGCCAGCCAGGCCGGGCTGGACATCTCGGTCTCATCGAGCTCTTCCATCATCTCGTCCATTTCATGGTGTTCGGCGATGGCATGGCGGCTCAGATCGACACCGTCATCAAGCTCCATCAACGGAATGTAGAAATGCCGCTCTTCCGCAGTTTCATGGGCCTGGAGCTCTGCCTTGAGCTGTTTGTAGGCTTCGACCCGCTCCGGCGTATCGCCGCTGGTTTCGATCAGGGTTTTGGCGTAGCTACGCTGGCGGTCGTGGCTTTCGCGAAGGGCTTCGAAAATATTCATGGGGGATCCTCATCAACCGCGTGCTGGAGTGACGCTGTAAAGGCTAGACCCCGACGCGAGAGCGGCAGTTCCACCGGGTTGAGGAAGGGCTTGGAAGACAGGCGTCGGGCAGGATAGGCTGCGGATTCAAACCACAAGGAAGTCACGCATGAACTTGCGCATCGAGCTGTCGCAAAACTCAACAGAAGAAGAACGCCAGGCCATTTTGGCGCCCCTGCATGCTTATAACGTGGCCAAGGCCGGGATCGCGGTATCAGAGCCGCTCACCCTGCTGGTGCGCGATGATCACGACCAGATTCTGGGCGGACTTTATGGCCGACTGGTCTGCCAGTGGTTGTTCATCGATTTGCTGTCAGTGCCTGAAGCAGGCCGGGGCCAGGGAATTGGCTCGAAGCTGATGCACATGGCCGAAGAGCTGGCGCGTGAGAAAGGCTGCATCGGCGCATGGCTCGACACGTTCGACTTTCAGGCGCCAGAGTTCTACAAGAAGCTGGGGTATAGCCAGTTTGGGGAGATTGTCGATTATCCGCCGGGGCACAAGCGGCACTTTTTCCAGAAGCGACTTGTAGGTTGAATGTACCGACCCCTTCGCGAGCAGGCTCGCTCCCACATTTGGAATGCATTCCTCGGTAGGAGTGAACCTGCTCGCGATGCCGACAGCCGCGTCAACGCGTGATCAGAGGCAGGTCGCCAACGCCGCCAACCGGCGCTTGGCGACAAAGTCATCCTTCTGCGCGTAGTAATTCAGCGTCGTACCCGAGGCCTCGGTAATCACATCGACAAACGACTCAGCCGACCGGGTATACACCGTCGTCCCGCCCGACTTGCGCGGTTCCAGATACGCCGCCGCGTCCACGCCGAACACCGCCTCGTCCTGCCAGCCGAACTGCACACACTGGGCGACGACTTTCTCGGCTTTGTCCGAAGTCAGTACTTTATAGGGGGCTTTGGTGCGAGCATCGTCCATCACCGAGCCTGCGCAACCGGCCAGCAGCGTTGCTGCCAGCGCTACCATCAGAATTCGCATTGCATTCGCTCATTCAGAAAAAAGCGGACTGTATCACCGCAGCAGCAGAAATCGTTCTGCTTTACTGCATTTATAGCGCGACACGCGCGGGCCGCTGCGGCAACCTAAGGTCATCAGCCTCACAAGGAAAACACATGGCGCCTACCGACCAGCGACATGAACATGCCCTGAAAGTATTTCTCGACGCGCGTCCCGAACTGCGCGAAACCCTCGATCACCTCAACCCGTTGCTGGCCCAGGCCAAAGGCGAAACTCAAGCGCAATATCGTGAAGAGCGACTGCATGAAGCGTTTGAGGCCGAAGCGGAAAGTCTCGGGCTGTTTGCCTGGGAGTTGACCCTGCAACTGACGGCTGACTCGCCTGAGGAGTATCAGGCGCAGCGGCTGGAAGTTCACCGTGAAGTCGCGGAAATGGCCGGGATGGATTGGCTGGAGTATTGCGATCTGTATGGCATAGAACCGTAACTGTCGCCCAAGGACACCGCACTCATGCTGCCATCCGCCTCGACTCACCGCGCCAGCCCCGGCCATCTGCACACACAAAAGTGGCGCGGGCGGATTGGTCTGGCGCTGGTGGCCAGCCTCTCGGTGCTGGCCGGGATGACCGACGCCATTGGCTTTATGGCCAGCGGCGACTTCGTCTCGTTCATGAGCGGCAACACCACCCGACTCGCCGTGGCGATCAGTGATGGCGATATCGGGCTGACCGTGCGCCTGGTGATTCTCGTCGTAACTTTTATCGTCGGGAATGCCTTGGGGGTGGTCGTTGCACGTTTCGGCGGACGTCGGGCGTTGCCACTGCTGCTGTGTATCGCCACCCTGCTGTGCGCGGCGGCTGCTTGGCCTTTCGACACCCAACTGCCGGCGTTGCTGGCGGCGATCGTTGCAATGGGCATGCTCAATGCGGCCGTCGAAGAGGTGAATGGCTTACCGGTCGGACTCACCTATGTCACCGGCGCGTTGTCGCGATTCGGACGAGGGCTGGGCCGCTGGATGCTCGGCGAACGACGCAGTGGCTGGCGGGTGCAACTGGTGCCATGGAGCGGGATGTTTATCGGCGCGATTCTGGGGGCGGTGCTGGAACATCATTTGGGACTGAAGGCGATGTTCGTTAGCGGGTTGCTGGCCGCGATGATCGGGCTGCTCTCGCTGAAAATCCCGCGGCGCTGGCAGTTGGGCTATATGCCTCGCTAATGGACTCTTATACAAATCCTTGTGGGAGCGAGCCTGCTCGCGAAGAGGCCGGCACATTCAATGTTGTTTATCGCCTGACCCACCGCTTTCGCGAGCAGGCTCGCTCCCACAGGGGCCTGAGTACAACTTGGGTTTCGCGGCAGCCTCGATAAAGCTTTATCATGGCCGCAGTTTTGCTGATCGAGTCCGTCATGAAGTTCGCCATTGCGCTGTTTTCCGCCGCCCATGCGCCCTCCTCGCGCCGCGCCCTGCTGTTTGCACAGGCTGCGCTGGCCGGTGGGCATGAGATTGTCCGGCTGTTTTTCTATCAGGACGGCGTTTATAACGCTTCGGATGCGGTCGTCACTCCGCAGGACGAACTGGATTTGCCCAAACAATGGCGCACTTTCATCAGCGAGCAGAATCTGGACGGCGTGGTGTGCATCGCCGCCGCCCTGCGTCGCGGTGTGCTGAACAGCGAAGAAGCCAAGCGCTACCAGCGTGAAGCGATTTCGGTCAGCGCGCCGTGGGAATTGTCCGGCCTCGGTCAGTTGCATGACGCCGTGCAAGACGCTGACCGCTTGATCTGCTTCGGAGGTGCGTGAGATGGCCAAATCCCTGTTGATCATCAGCCGTCAATCGCCGTGGTCCGGCCCGGCGGCTCGCGAAGCGCTGGACATTGTGCTGGCCGGCGGCGCCTTTGACCTGCCCATTGGCTTGCTGTTTCTCGATGATGGCGTGCTGCAACTGGCTGCCGGGCAGAACGCCAAGGTCCTGCAGCAGAAAGATTTGAGCGCTAACCTGCAAGCGCTACCGATGTTTGGTGTCGAAGAGTTGTTCTACTGCGCAGAGAGTGCCAGTACTCGCGGTCTCGGCACTCTATCGCTGGACGAAGCGCAGCCGCTCGCCGCCGAGCAAATCACCGCCCTTATTGACCGTTACGACCAGGTGATTACCCTCTGATGTCGACTTTGCATGTGTTGTCTCATTCCCCGTTCGGCGACGATCGCCTGACCAGCTGTCTGCGTCTGATCGGCAGCGCTGATGCTTTGTTGCTGTCCGGCGACGCGGTCTATGCGTTGCAAGCGGGCACCGCACCGTTTAGCGCATTGCAAAGCCGCCAGATCAAATTGTTCGTTCTGGCCGAAGATGCACAGGCTCGCGCCATCGAAGTCCCGGACTGGGCTGAGGCCATTGATTACCCGGCCTTCGTCGAACTGTCGATCCACCACGACAAGGTCAACAGCTGGCTATGAATTCCATGACCGTCGGCGCCCGCGCCATCGAACTGGACAAGGACGGCTTTCTCGTCGACCTGAGCGACTGGTCTGCCGACGTTGCCAGCGCCCTCGCCGCCGCCGAAGAGATCGAGTTGACCGCCGAACACTGGGAAGTCCTCGAACTGTTGCGCAGCTTCTACGAAGAATTCCAGCTGTCCCCGGCCACACGGCCGCTGATCAAATACACCGCGTTGAAACTCGGCCCGGACAAAGGCAACAGCCTGCACCTGAACCGACTGTTCAAAGGCACTCCCGCCAAACTCGCCGCGAAACTGGCGGGCCTGCCCAAACCGACGAATTGCTTATGACCGACTTTCCAGCACTGACCCTCGAAACCCCTGCCGAACACCCGTTCGCCCAATTCGTGCGCATTCTCGGCAAGGGCAAACGCGGTGCCCGCGACCTGACTCGCGAAGAAGCCCGGGAAGCCATGGGCATGGTCCTTGACGACAAAGTTGAGGACACCCAGCTGGGCGCGTTTCTTATGTTGCTGCGGCACAAGGAAGAAAGTGCCGAGGAGATGGCTGGTTTCACCGAAGCCCTGCGCGAGCGCTTGCAGGCACCCGAGTTGAACGTCGATCTGGACTGGCCGACCTATGCCGGCAAGAAGCGCCATCTGCCGTGGTATCTGCTGGCGGCCAAATGCCTGGCACAGAACGGCGTGCGCATCTTTATGCACGGCGGCGGCGCACACACGGCCGGGCGGCTCTACAGCGAGCAACTGCTCGGCGAGTTGAACATTCCGCTGTGCCGCACCTGGCAGCAGGTCGGAACGGCGCTGGATAACGGTGGCTTGGCGTTCATGCCGCTGGTGGACTGGGCGCCGCAGTTGCAGAACATGATCGACCTGCGCAACACCTTGGGCCTGCGTTCGCCGATTCATTCCCTGGCGCGGATTCTCAATCCGCTGGGCGCACGCTGCGGCCTGCAAAGCATCTTCCACCCCGGCTATCAGGCGGTGCATCGCGATGCCAGCGGCCTGCTCGGCGACACGGCGATTGTGGTCAAAGGCGATGGCGGCGAAATCGAGATCAACCCGGATGCCGACAGTCACCTCTACGGCACCACCGGCGGCGAGAGCTGGGACGAGGAATGGCCGCAATTGTCGGCGCAACGCCACGTCAAACCGGCAACTTTGGACGTTGAACATCTGAAAGCAGTGTGGCGTGGTGAGGTGGTCGACAGTTACCCGCATATGGCCTTGATTGCGACTATGGCCTTGGCCTTGCGCGGCCTCGGTCAAAACCGTGAGCAAGCCTTCGCAACCGCCGAGCAGTACTGGGCCGCGCGGAACAAATCGATTTAACCGATCATTCACGCCCGATCTTTGCGCTTTTTGTTCGAACTCATCGGAATAGACTCGACTCCAACGATTATTGGTTTACGGAGTCTTGATCATGGGTTTACTCGTCGATGGCCACTGGCAGGACAAGTGGTACGAAAGCAGCAAGGACGGCGCGTTCCAGCGCGAACAGGCCAAGCGCCGCAACTGGGTCACCGCTAACGGCGAACCCGGTCCCAGCGGCGAAGGTGGTTTTGCCGCTGAAGCCGGGCGCTATCACCTCTACGTTTCCCTCGCCTGCCCATGGGCGCATCGCACGCTGATCCTGCGCAAGCTCAAAGGCCTGGAAAGTCTGATCGACGCCTCGGTGGTCAGTTGGTTGATGCTGGAAAACGGCTGGACCTTCGACACCGCGCTCGGCTCAACCGGCGACAAGCTTGATGATTTCGACTTCATGCACCAACGCTACACCGCCGACACGGCTGATTACACCGGCCGCGTTACTGTGCCGGTGCTGTGGGACAAGAAGCTCAAACGCATCGTCAGCAATGAATCAGCGGAAATCATCCGCATGTTCAACAGCGCGTTTGATGATCTGACCGGCAATGATCTGGATTTCTACCCAGCGCCATTAAGCGGCGAGATCGACGCGTTGAACGAGCGAATCTATCCGGCCGTGAACAACGGTGTGTACCGCGCAGGCTTTGCGACGTCGCAACAGGCTTATGAAGAAGCGTTCGATGAGGTGTTTGCCGAGCTGGATCATCTGGAGCAGGTACTGGGTGCCAATCGCTACTTGTCGGGTGAGTACCTGACCGAAGCCGACATCCGCTTGTTTACTACGATGATTCGTTTCGACGCGGTGTATCACGGGCACTTCAAGTGCAACCTGCGGCGGATTGCCGATTACCCGAATCTGTCGAACTGGCTGCGTGAGGTGTATCAGTTGCCGGGGATTGCCGAGACGGTGGATTTCCAGCACATCAAGAATCACTACTACGGCAGTCACAAGACGATTAACCCGACGGGGGTTGTGCCGAAGGGGCCGGAGCAGGATTTCACCGTGGCCCATGATCGGGCGCGGCTGGCTGGGAAAGGGGTTTGGTTGAAGGGTTAATAGCAAAAAGCAAAAGATCGCAGCCTTCGGCAGCTCCTACAGGGAACGCATTCTCATGTAGGAGCTGCCGAAGGCTGCGATCTTTTGATCTGACTCAGACCTGCGCCTGAGCCCCTTCGAACCACGCCAGTTTCTCGCGCAGTTGCACCACTTCACCAACGATCACCAGTGTCGGCGCATGCACTTCATGCTCCGCCACCAGTCGCGGCAGATCAGCCAGCGTGCCGGTAAAGACGCGCTGATTGACCGTGGTGCCCTGCTGAATCAACGCCGCCGGGGTATCGGCTGAACGACCATGCTTGATCAATTGTTCGCAGATAACCGGCAACCCGACCAGGCCCATGTAAAACACCAGCGTCTGCGCCGGCGCGACAAGATCGACCCACGGCAGATCAGTGGAACCGTCCTTCAAATGCCCGGTGACAAAACGCACCGACTGCGCGTAATCACGATGGGTCAACGGAATCCCGGCATATGCCGCGCAACCACTGGCCGCCGTAATACCCGGCACGACCTGAAATGGGATGCCATGAGCGGCCAGTTCTTCGATCTCTTCACCACCACGGCCGAAGATAAACGGATCGCCGCCCTTCAACCGCACCACGCGCTTGCCGGCCTTGGCCAGATCGACCAGTTGCTGGTTGATCTGATCCTGCGGCACGGCGTGATCAGACCGACGCTTGCCAACGTAGACCCGCTCGGCATCGCGACGGCACAGCTCAAGAATCGCTGGCGCGACCAAGCGGTCGTACAGCACCACGTCGGCTTGCTGCATCAGACGCAAAGCCTTGAAGGTCAGCAGATCCGGATCGCCCGGGCCCGCGCCAACCAGATACACCTCGCCGGTGGTGACCATGGCTTCGCCATCGATCTTGGCTTGCAGCAGACGCTCGGCCTCGGCGCCCTGTCCGGCCAGTTGGCGATCGGCAATCGGCCCCTGAAACACGTCTTCCCAGAAACCACGACGCTGCTGCACATCCGGAAACAGGCTTTTCACCTGATTGCGGAAACGCGCGGCGAGTCCGGCCAACTGACCATAAGTCGACGGAATCCAGGTTTCGATCTTGGCGCGAATCAACCGCGCCAGCACCGGCGCATCGCCGCCGCTGGACACCGCGATGATCAGCGGCGAACGATCGACGATCGCCGGGAAGATCACGCTGCACAAGGCAGGCGCATCGACCACGTTGACCGGCACGCAGCGCTTGTGAGCATCGGTAGAAACCTGTGCGTTGAGCATCTCATCGTCGGTAGCGGCAATGATCAGCCCGCAACCGTCCAGATCCGCCTCAACGTAACCGCGCAACAGGCATTCACCACCAGAGGCGACGACCAGTTCACGCAGTTGCGTTTCGATTTCAGGTGCGACCACCCGCAGCAGCGCACCGGCATCGGCCAGCAGGCGGGATTTGCGCAAGGCAATTTCCCCCCCACCGACGACCAACACACGACTGCCGCGCAGGTTGTGAAACAGCGGCAGATATTTCATTTAGCCGATGACCTCAAGGCCACCCATGTACGGCTTCAGTACGTCCGGCACACGGATCGAACCGTCGGCCTGCTGGTAGTTTTCCAGCACGGCAACCAGCGTACGGCCTACGGCCAGACCGGAGCCGTTCAAGGTGTGCACCAGTTCCGGCTTGCCGGTTTCCGGGTTGCGGAAACGCGCTTGCATACGACGGGCCTGGAAGTCGCCGCAGTTCGAGCACGAGGAGATTTCGCGGTACTTGTCCTGGCTCGGAATCCACACTTCCAGATCGTAAGTCTTGACCGCGCTGAAGCCCATGTCGCCGGTGCACAGCGCCAGCGTACGGTAAGGCAGACCGAGCAGTTGCAGGACTTTTTCAGCGTTGGCGGTCAGGCCTTCCAGCGCTTCCATCGAGGTCGACGGCTCAACGATCTGAACCATTTCAACCTTGTCGAACTGGTGCTGACGGATCATGCCGCGGGTGTCGCGACCCGACGCACCGGCTTCGCTGCGGAAGCACGGGGTGTGGGCAACGAACTTGATCGGCAGCAGTTTCGAATCGACGATCTCGCCGGCAACGATGTTGGTCAGCGACACTTCGGCGGTCGGGATCAGGTACAGATCGGCTTCGCCTTCGCGAGCGATCTTGAACAGGTCTTCTTCGAACTTCGGCAGTTGACCGGTGCCTTGCAGTGCCGGGGCCTGGACCAGATAAGGCGTGTAAGCCTCCTCGTAGCCGTGCTCGTTGACGTGCAGGTTGATCATGAACTGCGCCAGTGCGCGGTGCAGACGGGCGATCGGTCCACGCAACAGGGCGAAACGCGCGCCGGACAGTTTGGCGGCGGTTTCAAAGTCCAGCCAGCCGAACTTCTCGCCCAGCGCCACGTGGTCTTTCACTTCGAATTCGAATGCAGTCGGCGTGCCCCAACGGCGCACTTCGACGTTGTCGTCTTCGTCTTTGCCAACCGGCACGGACTCGTGTGGCAGGTTCGGGATGCCGAGCAGAATCGAATCCAGTTCGGTCTGAATCGCGTCCAGTTCGACTTTACCGGCGCTCAGTTCGCCCGCCATGCGCTCGACGTCCGCCATCAACGGCGCGATGTCTTCGCCGCGCTGCTTGGCCTGACCGATGGATTTGGAACGCGCGTTACGCTCAGCCTGCAGTGCTTCGGTGCGGGTCTGGACGGTCTTGCGCTGTTCTTCCAGCGCTTCGATGCGCGCGGTATCCAGGGCAAAGCCACGGGAAGCCAGGCGGTCCGCTACGTCCTGAAGGTTGCTACGTAACAGTTTGGAATCGAGCATGTCGGTTTCTCGTTATCAAAGTTTGGTCAAAGACAGGCCAGCCCACGTCGCGAGCAGCCCGCCGAATACGCTGAGTGCCGCATAGCCCAGGGCCAGCAGCACTTGCCCGCTTTCCAGCAAGCGCACCGTATCCAGTGAAAAGGATGAAAAAGTCGTCAGCCCCCCGAGGAAGCCAACCATCAACCCGGCGCGCACCTCGATCGGCACCTCCGGGCGTATCAAAAACAGGCCGTACAACACGCCAATCAACAGACAGCCCACGATATTAACGGCCAGCGTCGCGGTATAGAAGTGCCGCGGCCAATTGGCGTTGACCCAATTGCCGGTGGCGAAGCGCAACAAGGTGCCGGCGACACCGCCGACGGAGACCGCAACGATCAATGGAAGCACTATTTTCTCCGCTGCCGAGGGCTTAAACGGTCGAGTTGAGCGAGGTGGTTGAGCTTCTCGCCGATCTTCAACTCCAGGCCGCGCGGCACCGGTTGGTAGAACGGGATGGGATCAAGCTCTTCCGGGAAGTAGTCTTCGCCGGCGGCGTAGGCGTCCGGTTCGTCGTGGGCGTAGCGGTATTCGTCACCGTAGCCCAATTGTTTCATCAGTTTGGTTGGCGCATTGCGCAGGTGCAGCGGCACTTCCAGCGAGCCGTTTTCAGCGGCGGCACGCAGAGCGGTTTTGAAGCCCATGTACACCGCGTTGCTTTTCGGCGCACAGGCCAGATAGGTGATGGCTTGAGCCACGGCCAACTCGCCTTCCGGGCTGCCGAGACGTTCCTGCACTTCCCACGCTGCAAGACACAGGCTAAGGGCGCGCGGATCGGCGTTGCCGATGTCTTCGCTGGCCATGCGCACCACGCGCCGGGCCAGGTACAGCGGATCGCAACCACCGTCGATCATCCGCGCAAACCAGTACAGCGCGCCGTCGGGGTTGGAGCCGCGTACCGATTTGTGCAGCGCCGAGATCTGGTCGTAGAACGCCTCGCCACCCTTGTCAAAACGCCGACGGGTGTCCCCGAGCAGGCTTTGCAGGAGCTCGGTGCCGATTTCGCTGTTGTCCTCGGCCAGGTCAGAGGCGTTTTCCAGCAGATTGAGCAGACGCCGGCCATCGCCATCGGCGGCGGACAGCAACATCTGGAAGCCTTCGTCGTTCAGCGTCAGATTGCGCTTGCCCAGACCGCGTTCTTCGGTGAGCGCGCGGTGCACCAGTTTGCGCAGCGCCGCTTCGTCGAGGCTTTTCAGCACGTAGACGCGGGCACGCGACAACAAGGCGTTGTTGAGTTCGAACGAAGGGTTTTCAGTGGTGGCGCCGATGAAGATCAGCGTGCCGTCTTCAACGTAAGGCAGAAACGCATCCTGCTGGGATTTGTTGAAGCGGTGCACTTCATCGACGAACAAAATCGTGCGCTTGCCGTACTGGCCGGCCTGCTGCTTGGCGATTTCAACGGCCTGACGGATCTCCTTGACCCCGGCGAGTACTGCCGAGACCGTTTCGAAGTGCGCATCGGAGACTTCCGCGAGCAACCGCGCCAGGGTGGTTTTACCCACGCCCGGCGGACCCCAGAAGATCATCGAATGCAGGGCACCCTGCTCCAGCGCCTCACGCAGAGGCTTGCCGCGAGCGAGCACGTGCTCCTGACCGACGTACTCATCCAGATTGGTCGCCCGCAAACGCGCGGCCAGTGGCTGGGCAATCGGTGCACTGCGAAACAGATCCATCACGTAGCGTTGAAACCTCTATTTTGCCGATCATTGACCCTGTAGGAGTGAGCCTGCTCGCGATAGCGGTGGGTCAGACGATGAAGATGTGACTGACAAATCGAATCGCGAGCAGGCTCACTCCTACAAAGGGCTTTGGGTTTATTCCTGGATCACGTCGGCACCCTTGGGGATGTCGAACTTGAACTTGGAGGCTGGCACCGGCTCGTTGGCCTTGACCCCGGTAAACAGGATATTGGTGCGCTGGCCGACGCTGTCGATCAGTTGCATATCGTTAAGCAGACCGTTGCGGAACGACAGACGCAGGTTGTCGAACAGGGTGTCCTTGGTTTTCGGCTTGAGGGTGAAGTCGATCACACCGCCCGCCTCTTTCGCGCTGATATCAAAGCTCTGGCTGATCTTCGACACATCACCGGACAGCAGCAGCGCCGGGGTCTGGGTCAGACGCTCGTCGAGCTTTTTGATGGTCGCCTGTTCCAGATCCGGGTCCCACAGGGTGACTTTCTTGCCATCAGACACCATGGTCTGCTCGGCCGGCGCATTGGTGTGCCAGTAGAACAGGCCCGGACGCTGCAGGGTCATGTTGCCGGTGGTTTCCTGCAACTGCGTGCCGCTGCCGTCGAGGGTCAGCTGCGAGAAGTTCGCGCTCAGGGTCTTGGATGTTTCCAGCAATTGGGTCAGACGCGCCACGTCCTTGTCATCGGCGTGGGCCGTGAGAGTGGTCAGCGCCAGTACTGGCAGCAGCATGCGGATAAGACGCATGGGAGTCCTCTTGAATACTCGTTGGGAGAGCGGCGGCACATCATTGTCCCGCCTCTTGCGTTTGCAATCAGTCGCGTACCGGGCCTGGAGCCAGGACTTCACGGGAACCGTTGGTGTTCATCGAGGTGACGACCCCGGCCATTTCCATGGCTTCGATCATCCGGGCGGCGCGGTTGTAGCCGATCTTCAGCTTGCGCTGTACCGCGGAAATCGAGGCGCGACGGCTTTCCAGCACAAACTGTACAGCTTCGTCGTACAGCGCGTCGGCTTCCGGATCATCGCCGTCGCCGCCACCGCTGCTGCCTTCAAAACCGCTGCCGGCTTCTTCGACACCGTTGAGGATGTCGTCGTTGTATTCCGGTGCGCCGCGCAGTTTCCACGCTTCGACCACACGGTGTACTTCATCGTCGGAGACGAACGCGCCGTGAACACGGATCGGCAGGCTGGTGCCTGGCGGCATGTAGAGCATGTCACCGTGGCCGAGCAATTGTTCGGCGCCGCCCTGGTCGATGATGGTTCGCGAGTCGATCTTGCTCGACACCTGGAACGCCATACGGGTCGGAATGTTGGCCTTGATCAGACCGGTGATCACGTCCACCGACGGCCGCTGGGTTGCAAGGATCAAGTGAATACCGGCGGCACGCGCCTTCTGGGCGATACGGGCAATCAGTTCTTCCACCTTCTTGCCGACGATCATCATCATGTCGGCGAACTCGTCGACCACCACAACGATGGTTGGCAGCTTCTGCAACAGCGGTGCTTCGTCGTGAATGCTTTCGCGCTTGTACAGCGGATCGCTCAACGGCTCGCCGGCGTCCTGGGCTTCCTTGACCTTGGCGTTGAAGCCGGACAGGTTTCGCACGCCCATCTTTGCCATCAGCTTGTAGCGGCGCTCCATCTCGGCAACGCTCCAGCGCAGAGCGTTGGCAGCGTCCTTCATGTCGGTGACGACCGGGCACAGCAGGTGCGGAATGCCTTCGTAGATCGACAGTTCCAGCATTTTCGGGTCGATCATGATCAGCTTGGCGTCTTCCGGGCCGGACTTGAACAGGATCGACAGAATCATCGCGTTCACACCCACCGACTTACCGGAACCGGTGGTACCGGCCACCAGCAGGTGCGGCATCTTCGCCAGGTCAGTGATGACCGGTTTGCCGCCGATGTCATGACCGAGTGCCAGGGTGACCGGCGATTTGAAGTTGTCATATTCAGGCGTCGACAGCACTTCGGAGAAGCGCACGATCTGCCGGTCTTCGTTGGGGATCTCGATACCGACGGTGGTCTTGCCCGGAATCACCTCGACCACCCGCACACTGGTCACGGCCAGGGAACGTGCAAGGTCTTTGGCGAGGTTGGCGATACGGCTGACTTTTACGCCGGCGGCCGGCTGGATTTCGTAACGGGTAATCACCGGGCCCGGATGGATCGAATCCACCGTAACCTCGACACCGAACTCCTTGAGCTTGATCTCCAGCAAATGGCCGACTGCCGCCAGGGATTCCGGTGAGTAATTGAGTTGTTTCTTTTCCGCAGGATCGAGAATCGAGATCGGCGGCAAGGTGCCTTCCACGGCGCTGTCGACGAACAACGGCACCTGTTTCTCTTTCTGCACGCGCTTGCTTGGCTCAGGCGCCTTGGCCGGGGCCGGGGCGATAACCGGCGGCACTTGTTTCTCGCGTTCGGACATGTGCTTGCTCAGGGCTTGCTCACGTTCGATCAGGCGTTCTTTGACTTTGGCTTGCTCACGCTTGTCGGTGACCGTCGGCGCGACCACGTCATGCACGCGATCGTCGACTTCACGCAGTTGCGCGACCAGTTGTTTGCGTTCGGTACGTGCCGACCACCAGCGATTGAGCGCACCTTGGAACAGTTCGAACAGGTCGAGAGTGATTTTGCCGGTGATGTCCATCACCTTGAACCACGACAGGTCGGTAAATACTGTAAGGCCAAACAGGAACAACGCGATGAACAGCAACGTGCTGCCCTGAATGTTCAGCGCGTTCTTTGCCAGATTGCCGAGGCTTTCGCCCAGCGCACCACCGGCACCCGCCGGCAGACCCGAGGCCGCGTGAAAGTGCAGATGCGCCAGCGCAGCGCCGGACAGCACCAGAAACACCAGACCGATCAGACGCCAGGAGAACAGCCAGCCGCTCCACTGCCACGGCTCGTGGCGCTGACGGAAGATCTGGTAGGCCTTGACCGCCAGCAGCAACGGGAAGATGTAGGCGAAGTAACCCAGCACCATGAACAGGATGTCGGCGCTGTAGGAGCCCGCCGGGCCGCCAAAATTTTGCACGTCGTCGATCTTGCTGTTGTGGCTCCAGCCCGGATCGTCCTTGCCGTAGGTCAGCAAAGCCATCATCAGGAACAGGCACAAGGCACCGATGGCGATCAATGCACCTTCCTTGAGCCGGTAGTGCAACTGTTGGCGCCAGAGCGGAACGACGGTTTTTGGTGCTTCGGTGGATTTCTTCAAAACGCTTCTTTTCCTGCGCCCGAGGCGCGTCCATCTATTGAATGACGATAAAAAACTGCCCAATCCAGGCAGGTAAAAAGTTGACGGGCACAACTGAGACTACTTTTAACACTGCGCTGCTGCTTTTATAAACACAGGTATCAAAACAGTGCCCGGCGAATATTCTGTAACAGCCCGGTATTGTACGGGTTTGTGCGTCGGATGCCATGCTTCAAACCCCAGCATTGAGCATAGCCAAGCGCATAAAACCTGCGCTTCAATTTGAGCACGCATTGTCTTTTGTGACAAAGGCTTATGAGGTGTATTTGATGAACGTAGCGAAGCATTGCCATCCAGACCTTCTGAACTGTCGCTGAGCGCTCGCCATGCCGGCCAGGCACCGGGCCAGCGCTCGGTTACGACCGCGTCCGTCTCGCCAAGTTGCAATGCGGCGAACGTCGCGCAGGATCGAGACGACATTCGCAACGTTTAGCGGCACACTTTACCGCGAGCCCAACAGCTCGCCCCGCCCACCCCTTCTGCAAGCCCGGATGCCATGCTGACTTGGTTACAACGTAACTCCCTGACCTTTCCACCGCTGGAAAAGGCCATGCGCGACCCCAACGGATTGCTCGCCGCCGGTGGCGATCTGTCCGCCGATCGTTTGATCGAGGCTTATCGTCATGGCTGTTTTCCGTGGTTTTCCGAGGGCCAACCGATTCTCTGGTGGTCACCGGATCCGCGCACAGTGTTGTTTCCCGACGAACTGCATGTCTCGCGCAGCCTCGGCAAACTGCTGCGTCAGAAACGCTATCAAGTGACCTTCGATCAGGACTTCGACGCCGTGATCCGCGCCTGTGCTGCACCCCGGGATTACGCCGACGGCACCTGGATCACCGAAGCCATGCAGGATGCCTACATTGAATTGCATCGCCGCGGCTTCGCCCATTCCGTGGAAGTCTGGGATCAGGGCGAGCTGGTCGGCGGACTGTATGGCCTGGCAATGGGCCAACTGTTTTTCGGCGAATCAATGTTCAGCCGCGCCGACAATGCTTCCAAATTCGGCTTTGCCACCCTGGTGCGCCATCTGAAAGACTCGGGATTCGTGCTGATCGACTGTCAAATGCCCACCGATCATCTGCACAGCCTCGGCGCGCGGGCGATTCCTCGCCAGCAATTCGCCGAATACCTGGCTCATCACTTGGATCAACCCAATCGTGCCACCTGGGTTTGCTGAGCGACTTTTGCGCGCTTGGCTTACACTTATCTCACCAGCTTATCCCGAGGGTTGATCATGACCGAGTTGGCGCGTTTGAAGTTTTATGCCACTCAGCCTCACTCTTGCAGTTATCTGCCCGAGGAGCAGGCCACAACCCTGTTTCTCGATCCGAGCCAGCCCATGGATGTGCATGTCTACGCAGACCTGTCGGAAATGGGCTTTCGTCGCAGCGGCGATCATCTGTACCGCCCGCATTGCCAGAACTGCAATGCGTGCGTGCCTGCGCGCATTCCGGTGGCGCAGTTCACGCCTAATCGTCAGCAAAAGCGGATTTTCAAGCGCAACACGGATTTGCAGGTGCGCCCGGCCAAGCCGCAGTTCAGCGAAGAATATTTCGATCTGTACCAGCGCTATATCGAACAACGCCACGCCGACGGTGACATGTACCCGCCGAGCCGTGATCAATTCTCGACTTTTCTGGTACGCGATCTGCCCTTCTCGCGGTTTTACGAGTTCCGACTCGACGGACGGTTGCTCGCCGTGGCGGTGACCGATTTACTGCCGAACGGTTTGTCCGCCGTATACACCTTCTACGAACCCGACGAAGAGCGTCGCAGCCTTGGCCGATTTGCCATCCTCTGGCAAATCGCCGAGGCACAGCACCTCGGGCTTGAGGCGGTGTACCTCGGGTACTGGATCAAGAACTGCAAAAAGATGAGCTACAAGACGCAATACCGACCCATCGAATTGCTGATTAATCAGCGCTGGGTCATCCTCAACTAAACCCAAGCCGTAAACCCCTTGGCGTAAACACCATTTTTCGGGCACAATGCACGCCGCTTTTGCCTGGCGCAGTTGCACCGGGCCATTCATTGGATACCGAGGGCTTTACTGCATGTCGAAAGAAGACAGCTTCGAAATGGAAGGCACTGTCGTCGACACCCTGCCCAACACCATGTTTCGTGTGGAGTTGGAAAATGGGCACGTCGTAACCGCGCATATTTCCGGCAAGATGCGCAAGAACTACATTCGTATTCTTACCGGTGACAAAGTGCGCGTCGAGCTGACGCCCTATGACTTGAGCAAAGGGCGCATTACTTACCGCGCTCGTTAATCAAGTCAATACAGAACGCCCGGTTTATGCCGGGCGTTTTTGTTTGTCTGCGTTTTGTTTGTCTGCGTTTTGGGGGTTTGGGTTTGGGGTTTGGGGGCATATCCGTTTTTTCGGGTGCGGCCGCTGGCGGTTTCGCTCTTACAGCGAGTCCCTTTTTCAAACGCCAAAAAGGAACCAAAAGGCTTTGCCCCTGGCGTACGGCACTTCGCCTAGGCTCAGTGTTCCCTCGCTACGGTGTCCATCCGGGGGCATCGCCTACGGTTTGCTTCGCTGCACCTCCTCTCGATGAATGCGGCTTCGCCGCACGGCGCTGCGCGCCTACCCCCGGATGAACACCTACGCTCGGCCTGCCGATGGGGCAAAAGATCAAAAGCCAAAGCAAGATCACAAGCCAAATCAAAAGCCAGATCAAGAGCCCCTCACCCTAGCCCTCTCCCAGAGGGAGAGGGGACTGATCGCGGTGTTTGGGAGAGGTGCGCCGACGTGAAATACCGAGCCGAACTCAGATTCTGAATCAGATCAAAAGCCCCTCACCCTAGCCCTCTCCCGGAGGGAGAGGGGACTGATCGAGGTGTTTGGCAGAAGTACGCCGACGTGCGATACCGCGTTGAACTCAGGCTTTGAAAAGCCCACAAATCGGCTCCCTCTCCCTCGGGAGAGGGCTGGGGTGAGGGGCGAATCCACCACAAAACCAAAGCCGAACACGCTGTTGCTCTTCACCACTCAACAGGATGAGCGTTAGCTCGGCTGCAGCTTTTGATCTGTAAGGCGACGTCGGAAGGCTGAGTGGAGGGATTGATCCGGGCGTGGGAGCGCAGCGACCGTTTGGCGCAGCCAAACACAGCGAGAGGAGGTGCAGCGAAGCAAACCGTAGGCGCTGCGCCCGGATCGAACCCGCAGCGAAGGAACCCCGAGCCCCAGCGAGCGGGCCGCACGTAGGAGCAAGCGTTTTTTGCTTACTTTTTTTGGCGTTTGAAAAAAAGTGAGTCGCCGTAAGGGCGAAACCCTAATCAGCCATCACCGCAGCAACGGATATTCACCCAAAAACCCCAAACGACCAATAACAAAAAGGCGCCCGAAGGCGCCCTCTTGATCCAAGGCCATCAGGCCATTTCTGCCGTAGTCTCAAAGTCAAACGTCAACTCACCATCCTTGATGTCGATGTGAACCACACCGCCATGCTCGGCCAGCTCGCCAAACAGAATCTCCTCCGCCAACGGACGCTTGATCTTGTCCTGGATCAGACGCGCCATCGGACGTGCGCCCATCGCCGAGTCATAACCACCCGCCGCCAGCCAACTCCGCGCGGCATCAGTGACCTCAAGCAGCACACGCTTGTCTTCCAGCTGCGCCTGAAGCTCGGTAAGGAACTTGTCCACCACACTTTTGATGACCTCATGGCTGAGGCGACCAAACTGGATAATGGTGTCCAGACGGTTACGGAACTCCGGCGTAAAGCTCTTCTTGATCACTTCCATCGCATCAGACGAGTGGTCCTGATGGGTGAAACCGATCGAAGCCCGCGCGGCCGTTTCGGCACCGGCGTTAGTGGTCATGATCACGATCACATTGCGGAAGTCCGCTTTGCGCCCGTTGTTGTCGGTCAGCGTACCGTGGTCCATCACCTGCAACAGCAGGTTGAAGACTTCCGGATGCGCCTTCTCGATTTCATCGAGCAGCAATACGCAGTGCGGCTGCTTGGTGATCGCCTCGGTCAACAGACCGCCCTGGTCGAAACCGACATAGCCTGGAGGCGCACCGATCAGACGCGATACGGTGTGACGCTCCATGTATTCGGACATGTCGAAGCGAACCAGCTCGATCCCCAACGCCTTGGCCAATTGCCGCGCAGCCTCGGTTTTACCAACACCGGTCGGACCTGCGAACAGGAACGAACCAACTGGCTTGTCAGGCGACTTCAAGCCGGCACGCGACAGCTTGATCGCAGTCGACAGCGAATCGATCGCTGCGTCCTGACCAAACACCGTCAGCTTCAGGTCACGCTCCAGGTTACGCAGCAATTCCTTGTCGGAACTGGTGACGTGTTTCGGCGGAATCCGCGCGATTTTCGCGACGATGTCTTCGACCTGTGGCACTTCAATGCGCTTCACACGTTTTTCGACCGGTTGCAGACGCTGGTAGGCGCCCGCCTCGTCGATCACGTCGATGGCCTTGTCCGGCATATGCCGGTCATTGATGTAGCGCGAGGCCAGTTCAGCAGCAGCGCGCAACGACTCATCGCTGTATTCGATGTTGTGATGCTGCTCGAAACGCCCTTTCAGGCCGCGCAGGATACCGATGGTGTCTTCCACCGACGGCTCGACGACATCAACCTTCTGGAAGCGACGCGCCAAGGCACGATCCTTTTCGAAGATGCCGCGAAACTCCTGGAACGTGGTCGAGCCGATGCAGCGAATGTCGCCAGACGACAGCAGCGGCTTGAGCAGGTTCGAGGCATCCATCACGCCACCGGACGCAGCGCCGGCACCGATGATGGTGTGGATCTCGTCGATGAACAGGATCGCCTGCGGACGTTTTTTCAGTTCATTGAGCAGCGCCTTGAAGCGCTTCTCGAAATCACCGCGATATTTGGTGCCTGCGAGCAGAGCGCCAAGGTCAAGCGAGTAAACAACGCTGTTGGCCAGCAGATCCGGCACCTGGTTGTCGACAATGCGCTTGGCCAGGCCTTCGGCAATTGCGGTTTTACCCACGCCTGCTTCACCGACCAGCAGCGGATTGTTTTTACGCCGGCGCGCGAGAATCTGCGCGACACGCTCGACTTCCGATTCGCGGCCGACCAGCGGATCAATGCGACCCTGGCGCGCGAGTTCGTTGAGGTTGCTGGCATAAGCATCCAGAGGATTGCCTGAAGAAGAAGACTCACCGCCCTCATCGTCCTGCATATCTTGTTCACCTTCAGAGTGATCGCCATGCCCCGGCACTTTCGAAATGCCGTGTGCGATGTAATTGACGACATCGATGCGCGCAACGCTCTGCTGTTTCAGCAGGAACACTGCCTGACTCTCTTGCTCACTGAAGATGGCAACCAGCACGTTAGCGCCGGTTACTTCGCGCTTGCCCGAGCTCTGTACGTGGAAAACAGCACGTTGCAGTACACGCTGGAAGCCCAGGGTTGGCTGGGTTTCGCGATCTTCGTCATGAACGGGGATCAATGGCGTGGTGGAGTCGATGAACTCCTGCAGGTCGTGCTTGAGTTTGTCGAGGTTTGCGCCACAGGCACGCAAAACGGTGGCGGCAGCCTCATTGTCCAATAGGGCCAGCAAAAGGTGTTCGACGGTCATGAATTCATGACGTTTCGAACGAGCCTCCTTGAAGGCTAGATTGAGGGTGACTTCGAGCTCGCGGTTTAACATAGCTTCACCTCATACCCAAGTGGTCGGCGATTAACCGTCCTTCTCGATTTCACAGAGTAGCGGATGCTGGCTTTCCCTGGCGTACTGGTTGACCTGCATGGCCTTTGTCTCGGCGATGTCGCGGGTAAACACTCCACATACTGCCCGTCCTTCTGTGTGGACGGCCAGCATGACCTTGGTCGCCAGCTCGCGATTCAGGTTAAAAAACACCTCGAGCACTTCGACGACGAAATCCATCGGTGTGTAGTCATCGTTGAACAAAACCACCTTGTACATCGGCGGCGCCTGTAACGCAGGCTTTGCTTCCTGAACAGCAACGCCTGCCGAATCGTCGTCGTGCTCCTGTGGAAGATCCTTTTGGAGAAGCGGGCGATCCTGATTGAATGTTAGTCGAATCTGGCTGATTGCATGCATGGAAAGAAAGGTTCGTCAGTTGTGCAAATACAGTGGTGGGGGCGGCTGTCCACGTTTTCAACTCCGACTGCCCGGTCACCTTGACTATCGGGAAAACGGTGTTACAACCAATAGAACCCACAGTGGGTAAAAAAGATCCGCGGAGTCAATTCTTTTAACGAATAAGATTGCGGATGAATTGGATGATACTCCAGCGATGGAGTCTGTTGCAGAGGGATTTGAGCATGGCTGTCGGCAAGGTGAAATGGTTCAACAATGCCAAGGGTTTTGGATTCATTATCGAGAACGGCCAGACAGAAGACCTGTTTGCCCACTACTCGGCTATCCAGATGGAAGGCTATAAAACCCTGAAGGCAGGCCAAGAGGTGTACTTCGAACTCCTTCAAGGCCCCAAAGGCCTGCACGCAATCGCGATTCAGGACAAAAACACAGTGGATGAAGCTGTGGGTGCAGCAGGAGCCGCTGCCGCCGCAACCAGTGGCATCAACCACGCTGCAGTCGTGAGCTGAGCAACCTCGCCCAAGACACCCGGCCATAAAAAACCGCCTGACTCAATTCATCGAGTCAGGCGGTTTTTATGTGCCCGCGTTTTACATATGCGAAATCAACGCATCGCCGAAGCCCGAAGACGAAACCAGCTTGGCCCCCTCCATCAGACGTTCGAAGTCATAAGTCACGGTCTTGGCACCAATGGCGCCGTTGGTGCCCTTGATGATCAGATCCGCCGCTTCAGTCCAGCCCATGTGCCGCAGCATCATCTCGGCCGAGAGAATCAGCGAACCCGGGTTGACCTGATCCTTGCCGGCGTACTTCGGCGCAGTACCGTGAGTCGCTTCGAACATCGCCACGGTGTCGGACAGGTTGGCGCCCGGTGCGATACCGATACCACCCACTTCCGCCGCCAGGGCGTCAGAAAGGTAGTCGCCGTTCAGGTTCAGGGTCGCGATCACATCGTATTCGGCCGGGCGCAGCAGGATCTGCTGGAGCATGGCGTCGGCGATGGCATCTTTGACCACAACGTTCTTGCCGGTTTTCGGGTTCTTGAACTGCATCCACGGGCCGCCGTCGAGCAGGGTCGCACCGAATTCTTCGGCGGCCACTTCGTAGGCCCACTCTTTGAAGGCACCTTCGGTGAACTTCATGATGTTGCCTTTGTGCACGATGGTCAGCGAATCGCGGTCATTGTCGACCACATATTGCAGGGCCTTGCGTGCCAGACGCTTGGTGCCTTCCAGCGAAACCGGCTTGACGCCAATGCCGCAGTTTTCATCGAAACGGATCTTGGTGACGCCCATTTCTTCTTTAAGGAATTTGATGACCTTGGTGGCTTCCGGCGAACCGGCCTTCCACTCAATGCCGGCATAGATGTCTTCGGAGTTCTCGCGAAAGATAGTCATGTCGACGTCGCCAGGCTTTTTCACCGGGCTTGGCACGCCTTCGAACCAGCGCACCGGGCGCAGGCAGACGTACAGGTCGAGTTGCTGACGCAGGGCCACGTTCAGCGAACGGATGCCGCCACCGACCGGGGTGGTCAGCGGGCCTTTGATGGAAACCACGTAATCCTTGACTGCGTCCAGGGTTTCCTGAGGCAGCCAGGTGTCCTGATCGTAAACCTGAGTGGCTTTTTCCCCGGCGTAGACTTCCATCCAGGAAATCTTGCGTTTACCGCCGTATGCCTTTTGAACTGCAGCATCGACAACCTTGATCATCACCGGACTGATGTCGACACCAATGCCGTCACCTTCGATGAAGGGGATGATCGGGTTATCAGGAACATTGAGAGAATGGTCTGCATTGACGGTGATTTTGTCGCCGACGGCTGGAACCTGAATCTTCTTGTAACCCATGCTGAACTCCATTGTTTGGATTGAACATCTGGCTTGGTTCGAGCGTAACCCAGTTAAATCAACACGCAAACCCTCTGTTCGTGGCGCGGCTACATCTCGTTTCGTACAAGCCTGAAAGCAAAGGGAAAAGCGCCAAACTCAAGCATTCGCGACGACTCTACGCCCCACCCTGCCCTGCGACCTTTAGACCAATGGACGAGAATCGTTGCATATGAACCATCGGCAGATTGCCAGCTACCTATGTATAATGCCGCCCGCTGACCACAGGGTCACGACGGCTGGCCTCTCTAGCACGAGACTTTCCGCCTGATTGGTCGGGTTGTTACCGCAGTCCGACTGCTTGACGCTCTACTGATGCACCCAACATCACCGCGAAGATTCTCGACATTCGGTTCATGGATGACTTTGAACGAACGCGCTTACCCGGCGCCCCTCGAGTTTCTGCGCACGCTTTAGCAAAGAAGAGAGAGTTAATCCGAATATGCCCACCCGCTCGAAGATCATCTATACCTTCACCGACGAAGCTCCAGCCCTCGCCACCTATTCCCTGCTGCCGATCATCGAGGCTTACACCGCCTCGGCCGATATCGCCGTGGAAACCCGCGATATCTCTCTTGCAGCGCGCATTCTGGCCAGCTTCCCCGAGCAACTGGGCGACAAAGCCGTAGCCGACCATCTCGCCGAACTGGGCGACCTGGCCGTTACGCCTGAAGCCAACATCATCAAGCTGCCGAACATCAGCGCTTCGGTGCCACAGCTGCAAGCCGCGATCAAAGAGCTGCAAGCTCAGGGTTACAACCTGCCGGACTACCCGGAAACCGTGACCAGCGACGCCGACAAAGACGCCAAGGCGCGTTACGACAAGGTCAAGGGCAGCGCCGTGAACCCGGTTCTGCGTGAAGGCAACTCCGACCGTCGCGCACCGCTGTCGGTGAAGAACTATGCGCGCAAGCACCCGCACAAAATGGGCGCCTGGGCCAAAGACTCCAAGTCCCACGTCGCTCACATGAGCACCGGCGATTTCTACGGCAGCGAAAAAGCCGCCCTGATCGACGCCGCTGACGCTGTGAAAATCGAACTGATCGCCAAGGACGGTACCGCTACCGTTCTGAAAGAAAAAACCACCGTTCAGGCCGGCGAGATCCTCGACTGCGCCGTGATGAGCAAAAACGCCCTGCGCGCGTTCATCGCTGCTGAAATCGAAAGCGCCAAGGCTCAAGGCGTGCTGCTCTCGGTTCACCTGAAAGCGACCATGATGAAGGTCTCCGACCCGATCATGTTCGGCCAGATCGTTGCCGAATTCTATAAAGACGCCCTGACCAAGCACGCTGACGTGCTGGCCGAGATCGGCTTCAACCTGAACAACGGCATCGGCGATCTGTACGCGCGCATCAAGGCCCTGCCGGCCGAGCAGCAAGCTCAGATCGAAGCTGACATGGCCGCGGTATACGCTGCTCGCCCATCGCTGGCGATGGTCAACTCCGACAAAGGCATCACCAACCTGCACGTGCCGAGCGACGTTATCGTCGACGCCTCGATGCCAGCAATGATCCGTGACTCCGGCAAAATGTGGGGCACCGACGGTCAGCTGCACGACACCAAGGCAGTGATTCCGGATCGTTGCTACGCGACCATCTACCAGGCCGTGATCGAAGATTGCAAAGCCAATGGCGCTTTCGATCCGACCACCATGGGCAGCGTGCCAAACGTTGGCCTGATGGCGAAGAAAGCCGAAGAGTACGGCTCGCACGACAAGACCTTCCAGATCAAGGCTGACGGCGTGGTTCGCGTCACCGACAGCAAGGGCAACCTGCTGATGGAACAGGCTGTTGAAGCCGGCGACATCTTCCGCATGTGCCAGACCAAAGACGCGCCGATCCAGGACTGGGTCAAACTGGCCGTCAACCGCGCTCGCGCGAGCAGCACTCCAGCGATCTTCTGGCTGGACCCGATGCGCGCTCACGATGGCGTAGTGATCGAGAAGGTTCAGGCTTACCTGAAGGATCACGACACCACCGGTCTGGACATCCAGATCATGGCGCCGGTCGACGCCATGAAGTTCACCCTGCAGCGCACCCGCGAAGGCAAGGACACCATTTCGGTGACCGGCAACGTACTGCGCGACTACCTGACCGACCTGTTCCCGATCATGGAACTGGGCACCAGCGCCAAGATGCTGTCGATCGTGCCGCTGATGAACGGCGGTGGCCTGTTCGAAACCGGCGCCGGCGGTTCGGCTCCGAAGCACGTGCAGCAACTGGTTGAAGAGAACTTCCTGCGCTGGGATTCGCTGGGCGAGTTCCTCGCACTGGCAGCCTCCCTTGAGCACCTGGGTGTGAACTACAACAACCCGAAAGCACTGGTACTGTCGAAAACTCTGGATCAGGCTACCGGCCAGTTCCTCGACAACAACAAGTCGCCATCGCGCAAAGTCGGCAACATCGACAACCGCGGCAGCCACTTCTACCTGGCGATGTACTGGGCTCAGGCCCTGGCTGCCCAGACTGAAGACGCTGCACTGCAAGCGCAGTTCGCGACCCTGGCCAAAACCCTGACCGAGAACGAAGCAACCATCGTTGCCGAGCTCAACGCCGTTCAGGGCAAGCCAGTCGACATCGGCGGTTACTACCACGCCAATGCCGATCTGATCAGCAAGGCCATGCGCCCAAGCGCAACCCTCAACGCGGCGATTGCTGCGCTGGTTTAAGGTTGTAAAGGGAACATCACAAACCCCGGCCTTGTGCCGGGGTTTGTGTTTCTGAATACAACACAAATCCCCTGTAGGAGTGAGCCTGCTCGCGATAGCGGTATACCATTCAACATTAATGGCGGCTGACACACCGCTATCGCGAGCAGGCTCACTCCTACATGGGATTGGGTTTCAACCAATAGATTGAGGAAGGTTTTATGGAATGGCTCCCCCACATCACCGTTGCCACCATCGTCGAGGACAACGGTCGTTTCCTGATGGTCGAAGAACACAAGGCCGGACGTAACGTGCTGAACCAGCCCGCCGGCCATCTCGACCCGGACGAAACCCTGATCGACGCTGCCATCCGCGAGACACTCGAAGAAACCGGCTGGGATGTTGAACCCACCGGCGTGATCGGCATTTACCTGTACACCGCGCCGAGCAACGGCGTGACTTACCAGCGCGTGTGCTTCAGCGCCAAAGCGGTAAAACACAACGCGGACTACCAGCTCGACGACGGCATCGTCGGCGCCAAGTGGCTGACCCGCGACGAATTAATCGCCCAGCGCGACAACTGGCGCAGCGAGCTGATCATCCGTTGCATCGACGATTATCTGGCCGGTCATCACTTCAGCCTCGAACTGATCCGCCCTTCTCTTTAGCCTTGAGGCCGCGAGCCTGCTAGAATCGCGTCCTTTTTCAAGACACTCATTGAATCCCTATGCGTGATCCAGCCCCTTCTGACACATCCAAGAAGCGCGTCATTGTCGGCATGTCCGGCGGCGTGGACTCTTCCGTTTCCGCTCTCCTGCTGATCGAGCAGGGTTATGAAGTGGAAGGCCTGTTCATGAAGAACTGGGAAGAAGACGACGGAACGGAATACTGCACCGCCATGGACGACCTGGCGGATGCCCAGGCTGTCTGCGACAAGATTGGCATCAAGCTGCACACCGCCAACTTCGCCGCCGAGTACTGGGACAACGTGTTCGAGCACTTTTTGGCCGAGTACAAGGCCGGACGCACGCCGAACCCGGACATCCTCTGCAACCGCGAGATCAAGTTCAAGGCGTTCCTTGATTACGCCATGATGCTCGGCGCCGACCTGATCGCCACCGGTCACTACGTGCGCCGCCGCGATATCGATGGCCGCACCGAACTGCTCAAAGGCCTCGATCCGAACAAGGATCAGAGCTACTTCCTGCACGCCGTTGGCGGCGAACAGATCGCCAAGACCCTGTTCCCGGTCGGAGAACTGGAAAAGCCGGAAGTCCGGGCGATTGCCGAGAAATACGAGCTGGCCACCGCCAAAAAGAAAGATTCCACCGGGATCTGCTTCATCGGCGAGCGGCGTTTCAGCGACTTCCTCAAGCAATACCTGCCGGCGCAACCGGGCGAGATCAAGACCACCGAAGGCGACGTCATCGGCCGTCACCACGGTTTGATGTACCACACCATCGGTCAGCGCCAGGGCCTCGGTATCGGCGGTTTGAAAGACGCCGGCGACGAGCCTTGGTACGTGCTGCGCAAGGATCTCGACACCAACGAATTGATCGTCGGCCAAGGCAACAACCATCCGTGGCTGTTTTCCAGCGCCCTGCTCGCTTCGGAAATCTATTGGGTCAACCCGATCGACCTGAGCCAGCCGCTGCGCCTGACCGCAAAAGTGCGTTATCGCCAGAGCGACCAGGCCTGCACCCTGGAAAAAACCGCCAGCGGCTATCGCGCGGTGTTCGACGAACCGCAACGTGCGGTCACGCCGGGCCAGTCCGTGGTGTTCTATGACGGTGAAATCTGCCTCGGTGGCGGCGTGATCGAAGTGGCCGAGCCGTGGAGCGGCCAGGCATGAGCCCGACTCAGGAACAACTGACGGCGCTCGGCGGCGTGTTTCTCGCCGCCGTGCTGGTCGACCGGATCGCCAAGACCGGCCAGACCAGCGAAGCCGGCCTGAGTTGCATGCTCGGCAGCCTGCTGGTGCGCGACCCTAAAGACACGCTGGACGTGTACGGCGGCGACGACATCAATCTGCGCGAGGGCTACCGGGCACTGATCGGCGCCCTCGAACGCGACCCGAGCACGTTGCAGCGCGAGCCGTTGCGTTACGCGCTGTCGATGCTCGGTCTGGAGCGTCAACTGGCCAAGCGCAACGACATGCTCGATATCATCGGCAAGCGTTTGCCGCAGATTCAGTCGCAGGTCGAGCATTTCGGCCCGGCCCACGAAAACGTGGTCGCGGCTTGCGGCGCGCTGTATCAGGACACCCTGAGCACCCTGCGCCAACGCATTCAGGTGCATGGCGACATGCGCAACCTGCAGCAGCCGAGCAATGCTTCGAAGATCCGCGCCTTGCTGCTTGCCGGCATTCGTTCGGCGCGCCTGTGGCGACAGCTTGGCGGGCATCGCTGGCAGTTGGTGATCAGCCGGCGCAAGCTGCTCAAAGAGCTGTATCCGTTGATGCGCAGCGAGTAATTCGCCCTGCAATAAAAGCTTTGTAGCCTGTAACGCGTAATACGCCGGTCAGTTGGCAACGGACCGGCGGATTTTTTCATGTATGATACGCGCCCCATTTCGTTGCCCGACTGTCCGAGAACACCCCATGCAGCTTTCTTCGCTCACTGCGGTTTCCCCTGTTGACGGCCGCTACGCCGGCAAAACCCAGGCCCTGCGCCCGATTTTCAGCGAGTACGGCCTGATCCGTGCCCGTGTTCTGGTTGAAGTGCGCTGGCTCCAGCGCCTGGCCGCCCACGCGGGTATCCCTGAAGTGCCAGCCTTCTCCGCCGAGGCCAACGCCGTTCTCAATGAACTGGCTGAAAACTTCTCGCTGGAACACGCCGAGCGCGTCAAAGAGATCGAGCGCACTACCAACCACGACGTCAAAGCGATCGAATACCTGCTCAAAGAGCAGGCGGCCAAGTTGCCGGAGCTGGCCAAGGTCAGCGAGTTCATCCACTTTGCCTGCACCAGCGAAGACATCAACAACCTCTCCCACGCCCTGATGCTGCGCGAAGGCCGTGACGACGTGATGCTGCCGCTGATGCGCCAGACCGCCAACGCCATCCGCGAACTGGCCATCCGTTTCGCTGACGTGCCGATGCTGTCGCGCACCCACGGCCAACCAGCCTCCCCGACCACCCTGGGTAAAGAGCTGGCGAACGTGGTTTACCGTCTCGAGCGTCAGATCGCTCAAGTCGCTGCCGTTCCACTGCTGGGCAAGATCAACGGCGCTGTCGGCAACTACAACGCGCACCTGTCGGCCTACCCGCAGATCGACTGGGAAGCCAACGCCCGCGCCTTCATCGAAGACGAACTGGGTCTGGGTTTCAACCCGTACACCACGCAGATCGAACCGCACGACTACATCGCCGAGCTGTTCGACGCGATCGCACGCTTCAACACCATCCTGATCGACTTCGACCGTGACATCTGGGGCTACATCTCCCTGGGTTATTTCAAGCAGCGCACCATCGCTGGCGAAATCGGTTCGTCGACCATGCCGCACAAGGTCAACCCGATCGACTTCGAAAACTCCGAAGGCAACCTGGGCATCGCCAACGCACTGTTCCAGCACCTGGCGAGCAAACTGCCGATTTCCCGCTGGCAGCGCGACCTGACCGACTCCACCGTCCTGCGCAACCTCGGTGTCGGCTTCGCCCACAGCGTGATCGCGTACGAAGCCAGCCTCAAAGGCATCAGCAAACTGGAGCTCAACGAGCAGAAGATTGCCGCTGACCTCGACGCTTGCTGGGAAGTGTTGGCTGAGCCGATCCAGACTGTGATGCGCCGCTACAACATCGAAAACCCGTACGAGAAGCTGAAAGAACTGACCCGCGGCAAGGGCATCAGCCCGGAAGCGTTGCAGACTTTCATCGATGGCCTGGACATGCCTGCCGAAGCGAAAGCCGAGCTCAAGCAACTGACCCCGGCCAACTACATCGGCAACGCTGTAGCGCAAGCCAAACGCATCTGATCGACCGCTTGACCCGTTTGAGACGCCCGGCCGCGCCGGGCGTTTTTATTCCCGTCTGAAAAGTGCTTTTTTTCAATAGGTTACATATGAATCCCGATATTCCTCTTCAACTTCTGGGCGGCATCACGGCACGCGAGTTCCTGCGTGACTACTGGCAGAAAAAGCCATTGCTGATCCGTCAGGCGATTCCTGACTTCGAAAGCCCGATCGACGCCGACGAACTGGCCGGCCTGGCCCTGGAAGAAGAAGTCGAATCGCGCCTGGTGATCGAGCACGGCGAGCGTCCATGGGAACTGCGTCGCGGCCCGTTCGCTGAAGACGAGTTCAGCAAACTGCCGGAAAAAGAGTGGACCCTGCTGGTTCAAGCGGTCGACCAATTCGTACCGGAAGTCAGCGAACTGCTGGAAAACTTCCGCTTCCTGCCGAGCTGGCGCGTCGACGACGTGATGATCAGCTTCGCCGCCCCGGGTGGCAGTGTTGGTCCGCACTTCGATAACTACGACGTGTTCCTGCTGCAAGGCCACGGCAAGCGCAACTGGAAAATCGGTCAGATGTGCGATTCCGAGAGCCCGCTGCTGCAACACGCCGATCTGCGCATCCTCGCCGAATTCCACGAGACCGAAGAGTGGGTGCTGGAACCGGGCGACATGCTCTACCTGCCGCCGCGTCTGGCTCACTGCGGTGTTGCGGTCGATAACTGCATGACCTACTCGGTCGGCTTCCGCGCACCGAGCGCCTCTGAAGTACTGACTCACTTCACCGACTTCCTCAGCCAGTTCCTGACTGACGAAGAGCGCTACACCGATGCCGACGCACAGCCGGCCAGCGATCCACACCAGATTCAACACGACGCACTGGATCGCCTGAAAGCCCTGCTCGCCGAACACATGAGCGACGAGCGCCTGCTGCTGACCTGGTTCGGCCAGTACATGACCGAGCCGCGCTACCCGGAACTGGTGGCCGGCCCGGAAGAAATCGAAGAAGAAGACTTCCTCGCCGCCCTGCAGGATGGCGCCATTCTGATCCGCAACCCGAGTGCGCGCCTGGCCTGGTCGGAAGTCGATGACGACCTGCTGCTGTTCGCCAGCGGCCAGAGCCGTTACCTGCCGGGCAAGCTGCGCGAACTGCTGAAGCTGATCTGCGCCGCCGACGCCCTGCACACCGACAACCTCGGTGAGTGGCTGAACGACGAAGACGCTTGCAGCCTGCTGTGCCAACTGGTCAAGCAAGGCAGCCTGGGGTTTGCTGATGAATAAAATTCGCGTTCGTGTCGCAGACTGGCAGAAGGACATCGCCGAGATCCGGCGCATTCGTGAAACGGTGTTCATCGCCGAGCAATCGGTGCCACCTGAGCTGGAATGGGACGCGGATGACGCGACCGCCGTACATTTTCTGGCGTTTGAAGGCGACTTTCCGATCGGCACTGCGCGCCTGTTGCCCGACGGGCACATTGGCCGGGTATCCGTGCTGAAAGACTGGCGCGGCATGAAAGTCGGTGATGCGCTGATGCAAGCGGTCATTGCTGAAGCTGAAGAACGTGGGTTGAAACAGCAGATGCTCAGCGCCCAGGTGCAAGCCACGGCGTTCTATGAGCGTTTGGGCTTCAGCCTGGTCAGCGAGGAATTCCTCGAAGCCGGGATTCCGCATGTCGACATGGTTCGGCATTCGGCCTGAGCTCTGCCCTGATCGTTCCCACGCTCTGCGTGGGAATGCCTCTCGGGACGCTCCGCGTCCCTAGCGGCATGTGACGCAGAGCGTCACTGGCTGCATTCCCACGCAGAGCGTGGGAACGATCACGCCCCGACATCAACCGATGCCGGGGCGTTTTGCTGTCTACGATTCAACTTGCCCCACCCCAGGCCGACAAACTGGCAATATCAAGCCTTTCGAAAGCGGAGATAACGGACATGTCCCTACGCACCCTGCTCACCACCCTGCTGCTCGGTTGCAGTTTTTCGGTGATGGCAGCCACAGAAATCGTGCCTCTCAATTACCGCACCAGCGCCGACATGCTGCCGATGGCACAAGACTTCCTCGGCAAGGACGGTCAGGTCAGCGCCTACGGCAACCAGCTGATCATCAAGGCCGAGCCGGACAAGATCCAGGAACTCAAGGCGCTGATCACGCAACTGGACACGGCGCCCAAGCGCTTGCTGATCAGCGTCGACACCAATGAAAACAATGGCCGTGGCGATGAAGGCTATTCGGTTAACGGCGCTCAACCGAACCAGACCCGCATCATCAGCCGCAGCACCGCCAGCCGCGAAGGCGGCGTGCAGCAGGTGCAGGCCACCGATGGCATGCCCGCGCTGATTCAAGTCGGCCAGAGCGTACCGATCACCAATGTTCAGAGCGACTCCTACGGCGGTTACAACAGCCAGACCCAATATCGCAACGTCACCCAGGGTTTCTACGTCACCGCCAGCGTCACCGGCGACATCGTTCATCTCGCCATCAGTACCAACCGTGACCGCATGAGCCAGGAACGTCCCGATGTAGTGAACGTGCAAAGCACCGACACAACTGTCAGCGGGCGCCTCGGTGAATGGATCACCCTCGCCGGCGTCAATCGCCAGACTCAGGCCGACAAACAGGGCCTGACCCGCAGCTACTCGACTCAAGGCCGGGATGACATGACCTTGTGGGTGAAAGTCGACGCATTGGACTAAAGCACCGAAAACTGACTGATTAGTCGTATTAGACGAAAGATGTAGTGCTTGAAAAAAAGCACTACAAAACGTTTGACGGGGTAAAAAAGCGAAGGCATGATGGCCTCGCTCCCGCTAATCAGAGGCCCTGGCAAGGGCCTTCGAAGCGATGTTCGCACCTACCCCGCGAACCGCTTCGTGTCTGTACCGCCCACAAGGTGTGTTTGACGAGGTTGCCGACTGGAACGAAGTTGTCCCGAGGGACGGAAGCGTATTTAGGTAACCCGGCATCACACTGTAGACCGTATAGAGGCCCACGACGCCCGAATGCGCCCACAGTCCGCCACTACCTGCTCACTTCCCCTCGAGCCCATCGTTCATCCCGTCGCCTACCCCGCCGAATCCGACTTGACCACCTAAGCTTCTGGTCAGCGAGCGCAGGAATTTTCCACCGCAGAACAACTTTTCATAAAAGACGCGACGAGGTTTATCTCCATGGCACTGACACGCGAACAGCAAATTGCAGCCCTCGAAAAAGACTGGGCTGAAAACCCGCGCTGGAAAGGCGTGACACGCACTTACTCCGCTGCTGACGTCGTCCGTCTGCGTGGCTCGGTTCAACCTGAGCACACCTTTGCAAAAATGGGCGCCGACAAGCTGTGGAACCTGGTCACCCAGGGTGCCAAGCCGTCCTTCCGTCCTGAGAAAGATTTCGTCAACTGCATGGGCGCCCTGACCGGCGGCCAGGCTGTTCAGCAGGTTAAAGCCGGTATCCAGGCGATCTACCTGTCGGGCTGGCAAGTGGCTGCGGACAACAACTCCGCAGAATCCATGTACCCGGACCAGTCGCTGTACCCGGTGGATTCGGTTCCAACCGTGGTCAAGCGCATCAACAACTCGTTCCGTCGTGCTGACCAGATCCAGTGGAAAGCCGGCAAGAACCCGGGCGACGACGGCTACATCGACTACTTCGCGCCGATCGTGGCTGACGCTGAAGCCGGTTTCGGCGGCGTGCTGAACGCTTACGAGCTGATGAAGAGCATGATCGAAGCAGGCGCCGCCGGCGTTCACTTCGAAGACCAACTGGCTTCCGTGAAAAAATGCGGTCACATGGGCGGCAAAGTACTGGTTCCTACTCAGGAAGCCGTACAGAAGCTGACCGCTGCTCGTCTGGCGGCTGACGTTGCCGGTACCCCGACCATCATTCTGGCCCGTACCGACGCCAACGCCGCTGACCTGCTGACTTCCGATTGCGACCCATACGACCAGCCGTTCGTGACTGGCGAGCGCACTCAGGAAGGTTTCTACAAGGTCCGTGCTGGTCTGGATCAAGCCATCGCCCGTGGTCTGGCTTACGCGCCGTACGCCGACCTGATCTGGTGCGAAACCGCCAAGCCGGATCTGGACGAAGCTCGCCGCTTCGCCGAAGCGATCAAAAAGGAATACCCGGACCAACTGCTGTCGTACAACTGCTCGCCTTCCTTCAACTGGAAGAAAAACCTCGACGACGCGACCATCGCCAAGTTCCAGCGCGAACTGTCCGCCATGGGTTACAAGCACCAGTTCATCACCCTGGCCGGCATTCACAACATGTGGCACAGCATGTTCAACCTGGCGCACGACTACGCCCGCAACGACATGACTGCCTACGTGAAACTGCAAGAGCAGGAATTTGCCGACGCCGCCAAGGGCTACACCTTCGTGGCTCACCAGCAGGAAGTCGGCACCGGCTACTTCGACGACATGACCACTGTGATTCAAGGTGGCTCGTCGTCGGTCACCGCACTGACCGGTTCGACTGAAGAAGAACAGTTCCACTGATTCGGCTTCGCTGAGCAAACGGCCTTTGCGGATCGTATAGAAAGCTAACCGCAGAGCCGCAAAACTGACGCCCCGACTGGTTCGGGGCGTTTTTTTTTGCCCCGATTTAATGAACACCACAAATCCCTGTAGGAGTGAGCCTGCTCGCGATAGCGGTGGGTCAGTCACCGCATGCGCAAGCTGACACACCGCTATCGCGAGCAGGCTCACTCCTACAGGGATCGGTGTCGTTCGGAGAAAACATTGATCCAGCGCGGTACAACCGTCAGAAAAATCCGCTAAAACGGGCGCCGTCGCTACTTGCAGTAACGTGCAAGTAAGACAACTTCCCAACTGACATCCCGTTAAACAGTTACAAAATCACTCCAAACGATATCAATTATCATTTAGCCGCAACTATGTTCGTTACATTCCCTACAAAACATTATTTGCATAAACCCGCCTAATGCCCGCAACGCATGGGCTGCAGGGCATTGGAGATGCGCTATGTCCTTATTCCAATAAATAATTTCGCTATAGGAATTTTACTTGCAGGGTGTTTAGCCATAAAATCAGCGCGATTGATTGCTGCGACATATCGTCACTGCCTATTTCTTTATCAAGCTCAGAGACCTTTGCTCTCTGTTAAGGATTACCAGCATGCCCGAAGCGACAGGACTCATGGCCCACAACTGGGGCTTTGCCATTTTCCTTCTGGGTGTCGTCGGCCTGTGTGCCTTCATGCTTGGCGTCTCCAGCCTCCTTGGGTCAAAAGCCTGGGGTCGCAGCAAAAACGAACCGTTCGAGTCCGGCATGCTACCTACCGGTGGCGCCCGCTTGCGGCTCTCAGCCAAATTCTATCTGGTCGCGATGCTCTTCGTGATCTTCGATATCGAAGCCCTCTTTCTCTTTGCATGGTCTGTGTCCGTCCGCGAAAGCGGCTGGACCGGATTCGTCGAAGCTCTCGTTTTCATAGCAATTCTGTTGGCAGGTCTTGTCTACCTGTTCCGAGTGGGCGCCCTTGACTGGGCTCCGGAAGCTCGTCGCAAGCGGCAGGCGAAGCTGAAACAATGAGGCTTTGGCAATGCAATACAATCTCACCAGGATCGACCCCGATGCTCCTAACGAGCAATATCCGATTGGCGAACGGGAAACCGTTTCCGATCCGTTAGAAGATCAAGTCCACAAAAACATTTTCATGGGCAAGCTGGAAGACGTGCTGAGTGGCGCGGTCAACTGGGGACGTAAGAACTCCCTGTGGCCGTACAACTTCGGCCTGTCGTGCTGCTACGTGGAAATGACCACCGCCTTCACGGCGCCCCACGACATCGCGCGCTTTGGCGCCGAAGTTATCCGGGCATCGCCGCGTCAGGCCGACTTCATGGTTATCGCCGGTACCTGCTTCATCAAGATGGCGCCGATCATCCAGCGTCTCTACGAGCAGATGCTCGAGCCGAAGTGGGTTATCTCCATGGGTTCGTGCGCTAACTCCGGCGGCATGTACGACATCTACTCTGTGGTTCAAGGGGTGGACAAGTTCCTGCCCGTGGACGTCTACGTACCTGGCTGCCCGCCCCGTCCGGAAGCATTTCTGCAAGGCTTGATGCTGTTGCAGGAATCGATCGGCAAGGAGCGTCGTCCGCTTTCCTGGGTCGTTGGTGATCAAGGCGTTTATCGCGCCGACATGCCTTCGCAGAAGGAACAGCGCCGCGAACAGCGAATCGCAGTCACCAACCTGCGCAGCCCTGACGAAGTCTGATCCAGATCTGTTCTTACAAAAGAAACGAGAAGCTGGCTTCATTCTTTACGTTGACCGAAAGCGAAAAAATAACCATGACTACAGGCAGTGCTCTGTACATCCCGCCTTATAAGGCAGACGACCAGGATGTGGTCGTTGAATTGAACAACCGTTTTGGCGCCGAAGCGTTCACCGCTCAGTCGACCCGCACCGGCATGCCGGTGCTGTGGGTGGCGCGTGCCAAACTCGTCGAAGTCCTGACTTTCCTGCGTAACCTGCCCAAGCCGTACGTCATGCTCTATGACCTGCACGGCGTGGACGAGCGTCTGCGCACCAAGCGTCAAGGACTGCCGAGCGACGCCGAGTTCACCGTGTTCTATCACCTCATGTCGCTGGAGCGTAATAGTGACGTGATGATCAAGGTCGCCTTGTCCGAGAGCGACCTCAGCTTGCCGACCGTCACCAGCATCTGGCCGAACGCCAACTGGTACGAGCGTGAAGTCTGGGACATGTTCGGTATCGACTTCAAAGGTCACCCGCACCTGTCGCGCATCATGATGCCGCCGACCTGGGAAGGTCACCCGCTGCGCAAGGACTTCCCGGCGCGCGCCACCGAATTCGATCCGTACAGCCTCAACCTCGCCAAGCAACAGCTTGAGGAAGAAGCCGCGCGCTTCCGTCCGGAAGACTGGGGCATGAAGCGCTCCGGCCCGAATGAGGACTACATGTTCCTCAACCTCGGCCCGAACCACCCTTCGGCGCACGGTGCGTTCCGCATCATTCTGCAACTGGACGGTGAAGAGATCGTCGACTGCGTGCCGGACATCGGTTACCACCACCGTGGTGCCGAGAAGATGGCCGAGCGTCAGTCGTGGCACAGCTTCATCCCGTACACCGACCGTATCGACTACCTCGGCGGCGTGATGAACAACCTGCCGTACGTGCTCTCGGTCGAGAAGCTGGCCGGCATCAAGGTGCCTGAGAAGGTCGACGTCATCCGCATCATGATGGCCGAGTTCTTCCGGATCACCAGCCACCTGCTGTTCCTCGGGACTTACATCCAGGACGTTGGTGCGATGACCCCGGTGTTCTTCACCTTCACCGACCGCCAGAAGGCGTACACGGTGATCGAGGCCATCACCGGTTTCCGTCTGCACCCGGCCTGGTACCGCATCGGTGGTGTTGCCCACGACCTGCCGCGCGGCTGGGAAAAACTGGTGAAAGACTTCGTTGAATGGCTGCCAAAACGCCTCGACGAATACACCAAGGCTGCCCTGCAGAACAGCATCCTCAAGGGCCGTACCATCGGCGTCGCCCAGTACAACACCAAAGAAGCCCTGGAATGGGGTGTCACCGGTGCTGGCCTGCGTTCGACCGGTTGCGATTTCGACCTGCGTAAAGCGCGTCCGTACTCCGGCTACGAAAACTTCGAGTTCGAAGTACCGCTGGCTGCCAACGGCGATGCCTACGACCGCTGCATGGTTCGCGTCGAAGAAATGCGCCAGAGCATCAAGATCATCGACCAGTGCATGCGCAACATGCCGGAAGGCCCGTACAAGGCGGATCACCCGCTGACCACGCCGCCGCCGAAAGAACGCACGCTGCAGCACATCGAAACCTTGATCACGCACTTCCTGCAAGTTTCGTGGGGCCCGGTCATGCCGGCCAACGAATCCTTCCAGATGATCGAAGCGACCAAGGGCATCAACAGTTATTACCTGACGAGCGACGGCGGCACCATGAGCTACCGTACCCGGATCCGCACTCCAAGCTTCCCGCATCTGCAACAGATCCCTTCGGTGATCAAAGGCAGCATGGTCGCGGACATGATTGCGTACCTGGGTAGTATCGATTTCGTTATGGCCGACGTGGACCGCTAAGCATGAACAGCACGCTTATCCAGACAGACCGTTTCACCCTGAGTGAAACCGAGCGCTCGGCCATCGAGCACGAGCTGCATCACTACGAAGACCCGCGCGCGGCGTCGATCGAAGCCCTGAAGATCGTTCAGAAAGAACGCGGCTGGGTGCCGGACGGCGCCCTGTACGCGATCGGCGAGATCCTCGGCATCCCGGCCAGCGACGTTGAAGGTGTGGCGACGTTCTACAGCCAGATTTTCCGTCAGCCGGTTGGCCGTCACATCATTCGCGTCTGCGACAGCATGGTCTGCTACATCGGTGGCCACGAGTCGGTGGTCAGCGAAATCCAGAACAATCTGGGCATCGGCCTGGGTCAGACCACCACCGACGGTCGTTTCACCCTGCTGCCGGTCTGCTGCCTCGGCAACTGCGACAAGGCACCGGCGCTGATGATCGACGACGACACCTTTGGTGATGTGCAGCCTGCTGGCGTCGCCAAACTGCTCGAGGGCTACGTATGACCCTGACATCTTTCGGTCCTGCCAACCGCATTCAGCGTTCGGCCGAGACTCACCCGCTGACCTGGCGTCTGCGTGACGACGGCGAAGCCGTGTGGCTCGACGAGTACCAGGCCAAGAACGGTTACGCCGCTGCGCGCAAAGCCTTCGCCGACATGGATCAGGACGCCATCGTCCAGACCGTGAAAGACGCAGGCTTGAAAGGTCGCGGCGGTGCAGGCTTCCCCACTGGCGTGAAGTGGGGCCTGATGCCCAAAGACGAATCCATCAACATCCGCTACCTGCTGTGCAACGCGGATGAAATGGAGCCGAACACCTGGAAAGACCGCATGCTGATGGAGCAACTGCCCCATCTGCTGATCGAAGGCATGCTGATCAGTGCTCGCGCGCTGAAAACCTACCGTGGCTACATCTTCCTGCGTGGCGAATACACCACCGCCGCCAAGCACCTCAACCGTGCCGTGGAAGAAGCCAAGGCTGCGGGCCTGCTGGGTAAAAACATTCTCGGCAGTGGCTTCGATTTCGAGCTGTTCGTCCACACCGGCGCCGGGCGTTACATCTGCGGTGAAGAAACCGCACTGATCAACTCCCTCGAAGGCCGCCGCGCCAACCCGCGCTCCAAGCCGCCCTTCCCTGCCGCTGTCGGCGTGTGGGGCAAGCCGACCTGCGTGAACAACGTGGAAACCCTGTGCAACGTGCCGGCGATCATTGCCGACGGCGTTGACTGGTACAAATCGTTGGCGCGCGAAGGCAGCGAAGACATGGGCACCAAGCTCATGGGCTTTTCCGGCAAAGTGAAAAACCCCGGCCTGTGGGAATTGCCATTCGGCGTTACCGGTCGCGAGTTGTTCGAAGACTACGCCGGCGGCATGCGCGACGGCTTCAAACTCAAGGCCTGGCAGCCAGGCGGCGCCGGTACCGGTTTCCTTCTGCCAGAACACCTCGACGCGCAAATGTATGCCGGCGGCATCGCCAAAGTGGGCACCCGTATGGGTACCGGCCTGGCCATGGCGGTGGACGACAGCGTCAACATGGTCTCGCTGCTGCGCAACATGGAGCAGTTCTTCGCTCGCGAGTCGTGCGGTTTCTGCACCCCGTGCCGCGATGGTTTGCCATGGAGCGTCAAGCTCTTGATGGCCATCGAACAAGGCCGCGGTCAGCCGGGCGATATCGAGACCCTGCTGGGTCTGGTCAACTTCCTCGGCCCGGGCAAGACCTTCTGTGCTCACGCACCGGGTGCCGTGGAACCGTTGGGCAGTGCCATCAAATACTTCCGTCCAGAGTTCGAAGCCGGTATCGCGCCAGTCAGCGCCGCCGTCCCGCCTCTGGCAAGGCCGATCGTAATCGGCGCGTAAACGCTTAAAAAGGCGAAGGGTCCGTGCCCTTCGCCTTTCGTCCGATGACGCCTTTCGGGGCTGACTGGATTCGGACGGATAACAAGATTCCATTAGCCACGCCCGCTGACACCGGGCCAACGAAGACCTTTGAACCATGGCCACTATCCACGTAGACGGCAAAGCGCTCGAAGTCGACGGGGCAGACAACCTGTTACAGGCATGTCTGTCGCTGGGCCTCGACATCCCTTATTTCTGCTGGCACCCCGCGCTTGGTAGCGTCGGGGCTTGCCGCCAGTGCGCGGTCAAGCAGTACACCGACGAGAACGACACCCGTGGTCGCATCGTCATGTCCTGCATGACCCCTGCCACCGACAACACCTGGATCTCCATCGACGATGAAGAATCCAAGGCGTTCCGCGCCAGTGTTGTTGAATGGCTGATGACCAACCACCCGCACGACTGCCCTGTGTGCGAAGAAGGCGGTCATTGCCACCTGCAAGACATGACCGTGATGACCGGCCACAACGAGCGCCGTTATCGCTTCACCAAACGCACCCACCAGAACCAGCAACTGGGCCCGTTCATTTCCCACGAAATGAACCGCTGCATCGCTTGCTACCGCTGCGTGCGTTTCTACAAGGATTACGCTGGCGGCACCGACCTCGGTGTATTCGGCGCCCACGACAACGTGTACTTCGGTCGCGTTGAAGACGGCACCCTCGAAAGCGAGTTCTCCGGCAACCTCACCGAGGTCTGCCCGACCGGTGTGTTCACCGACAAGACTCACTCCGAACGCTACAACCGCAAGTGGGACATGCAATTCGCGCCGAGCATCTGCCATGGCTGCTCGAGCGGTTGCAACATCTCCCCGGGCGAGCGTTACGGCGAACTGCGTCGCATCGAAAACCGTTTCAACGGTTCGGTGAACCAGTACTTCCTATGCGACCGTGGCCGTTTCGGTTATGGCTACGTCAACCGCACCGACCGTCCACGTCAGCCACTGCTGGCCGACGGCACCAAGCTCGGTCTGGATGCTGCACTGGATAAAGCTGCTGACCTGCTGCGCGGGCGCAACATCGTCGGCATCGGTTCGCCACGTGCCAGCCTTGAAAGCAACTACGCGCTGCGCGAACTGGTCGGCGCCGAGCACTTCTACTCGGGTATCGAAGCGTCCGAACTGGAGCGCATCCGTCTGGTCCTGCAAGTGCTGAAAGACAGCCCGTTGCCTGTGCCGAACATGCGCGACATCGAAGACCACGACGCGATTTTCGTCCTCGGTGAAGACCTGACCCAGACCGCCGCCCGTGTGGCGCTGTCGCTGCGTCAATCGGTCAAGGGCAAAGCTGAAGACATGGCCGAAGCCATGCGCGTCCAGCCTTGGCTCGACGCTGCGGTGAAGAACATCGGTCAGCACGCGCTGAACCCGCTGTTCATCGCCAGCCTGGCGGAAACCAAGCTCGACGACATCGCTGAAGAATGCGTACACGCCGCTCCAGATGATCTGGCACGCATCGGTTTCGCTGTTGCTCACGCGCTGGATGCCAGCGCCCCGGCCGTTGAAGGTCTGGACGCCGAAGCATTGGAACTGGCTCAGCGTATTGCTGACGCCCTGCTCGCGGCCAAACGTCCGCTGATCATCGCCGGTACTTCGCTGGGCTCCAAAGCCTTGATCGAAGCCGCGGCGAACATCGCCAAGGCGCTGAAGCTGCGCGAGAAGAACGGTTCGATCAGCCTGATCGTCCCGGAAGCCAACAGCCTCGGTCTGGCCATGCTCGGTGGCGAATCGGTGGATGCTGCGCTGCAAGCTGTCATCGACGGTAAAGCCGACGCCATCGTTGTGCTGGAAAACGATCTGTACACCCGCACCGCCAAAGAAAAAGTCGATGCTGCACTGAACGCTGCGCAAGTGGTGATCGTTGCTGACCATCAGAAAACCGCTACCAGCGACCGCGCGCACCTGGTTCTGCCAGCCGCGAGCTTCGCTGAAGGCGACGGTACGCTGGTCAGCCAGGAAGGTCGCGCCCAGCGCTTCTTCCAGGTTTTCGACCCGCAATACATGGATGCGAGCATTCTGGTTCACGAAGGCTGGCGCTGGCTGCACGCCCTGCGCGCGACCCTGCTGAACCAGCCGATCGACTGGACGCAACTCGACCACGTCACCGCTGCCGTTGCTTCGAGCACCGAGCAACTGGCGCGCATCGTCGACGCTGCACCATCGGCAGCGTTCCGCATCAAGGGTCTGAAACTGGCGCGTGAGCCGCTGCGTTATTCCGGTCGCACCGCCATGCGCGCCGACATCAGCGTTCACGAACCGCGCACTCCGCAAGACAAAGACACCGCGTTCGCCTTCTCCATGGAAGGTTACTCGGGCTCTGCCGAACCTCGTCAGCAGGTTCCGTTCGCATGGTCGCCTGGCTGGAACTCGCCACAAGCGTGGAACAAGTTCCAGGACGAAGTCGGTGGTCACATCCGTGCCGGCGACCCGGGCACCCGCCTGATCGAAAGCACTGGCGATTCGCTGAACTGGTTCGCTGCCGCACCGCGCGCATTCAACCCGGCGCCGGGCACCTGGCAAGCCGTGCCGTTCTTCCACCTGTTCGGCAGCGAAGAGAACTCTTCGAAAGCCGCACCGGTTCAAGAGCGCATTCCGGCTCCATACGTGGCTCTGGCCAAGTCGGAAGCGGATCGTCTGGGCGTCAACGACGGTGCCCTGCTGAGCCTGAACGTGGCCGGTCAGACCCTGCGTCTGCCGCTGCGTATCAATGAAGAACTGGGCGCCGGTCTGGTGGCACTGCCTGCGGGCATCGCCGGCATTCCACCGGCATTCGCCGGCGTATCCGTCGACGGTCTGCAGGAGGCAGCGCAATGACCTGGTTCACCCCTGAAGTGATCGATGTGATCCTCTCGGTCGTCAAAGCCATCGTGATTCTGCTGGCCGTGGTGGTCGCGGGCGCGTTGCTCAGCTTTGTCGAACGTCGCCTGCTGGGCTGGTGGCAGGACCGTTACGGTCCGAACCGCGTTGGCCCGTTCGGTATGTTCCAGATCGCCGCCGACATGCTGAAGATGTTCTTCAAGGAAGACTGGACTCCGCCGTTTGCCGACAAAGTGATTTTCACTTTGGCGCCGGTGGTGGCCATGTCCGCCTTGCTGATCGCCTTTGCGATCATCCCGATCACCCCGACCTGGGGCGTCGCGGATCTGAACATCGGCCTGCTGTTCTTCTTCGCCATGGCCGGTCTATCGGTCTACGCGGTGCTGTTCGCCGGCTGGTCGAGTAACAACAAGTTCGCCCTCCTCGGCAGCTTGCGTGCGTCGGCGCAGACCGTGTCCTACGAAGTGTTCATGGGCCTGGCCCTGATGGGCATCGTGGTCCAGGTCGGCTCGTTCAACATGCGCGACATCGTCGAGTACCAGGCGCAGAACCTGTGGTTCATCATTCCGCAGTTCTTCGGCTTCTGTACGTTCTTCATCGCTGGCGTCGCCGTGACTCACCGTCACCCGTTCGACCAGCCGGAAGCGGAACAGGAACTGGCCGACGGTTACCACATTGAATACGCCGGTATGAAATGGGGCATGTTCTTCGTCGGTGAATACATCGGCATCATCCTGATCTCGGCGCTGCTGGTCACCCTGTTCTTCGGTGGCTGGCACGGTCCGTTCGGCATCTTGCCGCAACTGGCGTTCGTCTGGCTCGCACTGAAGACCGCGTTCTTCATCATGCTGTTCATCCTGCTGCGCGCCTCTATCCCGCGTCCGCGTTATGACCAGGTGATGGATTTCAGCTGGAAATTCTGCCTGCCACTGACCCTGATCAATTTGCTGGTGACCGCTGCGGTCGTGTTGTGGAACACGCCTGCAGTCGCGGTTCAGTGAGGATTTGACCCATGTTCAAATATATTGGCGACATCGTTAAGGGTACTGGTACCCAGTTGCGCAGCCTGGTCATGGTCTTCGGCCATGGCTTTCGCAAGCGCGACACCCTGCAATACCCGGAAGAAGCGGTCTACCTGCCACCACGCTACCGTGGTCGCATCGTCCTGACCCGCGACCCCGATGGCGAAGAGCGTTGCGTTGCCTGCAACCTGTGCGCCGTGGCTTGCCCGGTGGGTTGCATCTCGCTGCAGAAAGCTGAAACCGAAGACGGTCGCTGGTACCCGGACTTCTTCCGTATCAACTTCTCGCGCTGCATTTTCTGCGGTCTCTGCGAGGAAGCCTGTCCGACCACCGCAATCCAGTTGACTCCGGATTTCGAGATGGCCGAGTTCAAACGTCAGGACCTGGTGTACGAGAAAGAAGATCTGTTGATCTCCGGCCCCGGCAAAAACCCTGATTACAACTTCTATCGTGTTGCAGGTATGGCAATCGCTGGCAAGCCGAAAGGCTCCGCGCAGAACGAAGCCGAACCGATCAACGTGAAGAGCTTGCTGCCTTAAGGAAGAACGATGGAATTCGCTTTCTATTTCGCATCGGGTATCGCTGTTGTGTCCACGCTTCGCGTAGTCACCAACACCAACCCTGTGCACGCCCTGCTCTACCTGATCATCTCGTTGATCGCCGTGGCCATGACCTTCTTCGCACTCGGCGCGCCGTTCGCCGGCGTGCTGGAAGTGATCGCCTACGCCGGCGCCATCATGGTGCTGTTCGTGTTTGTGGTGATGATGCTGAACCTGGGTCCCGCCTCGGTTCAGCAAGAACGCGTCTGGCTCAAGCCCGGCATCTGGGCCGGTCCGGTGATTCTCGCCGCGCTGCTGCTGGCCGAACTGCTGTATGTGCTGTTCGCTCACCAGAGCGGCCAGGCCATCGGCCACACCACCGTAGACGCGAAAGCCGTGGGCATCAGCCTGTTCGGTCCGTACCTGCTGGTGGTCGAACTCGCCTCGATGCTGCTGCTCGCCGCAGCCGTCACGGCGTTCCATTTGGGCCGTAACGAGGCGAAGGAGTAAGACATGCCTGCTATCCCTCTCGAACATGGTCTGGCAGTTGCCGGCATCCTATTCTGCCTTGGTCTGGTCGGCCTGATGGTCCGCCGCAACATTTTGTTCGTGTTGATGAGTCTGGAAGTGATGATGAACGCCTCTGCACTGGCGTTCATTGTTGCTGGCGCCCGTTGGGGCCAGCCGGATGGACAGATCATGTTCATCCTGGTGATCAGCCTTGCAGCCGCCGAGGCCAGTATTGGTCTGGCGATCCTGCTGCAACTGTATCGCCGCTTCCACACGCTCGATATCGACGCTGCCAGTGAGATGCGCGGATGAACCTGATCTTTCTGACTTTCGTATTCCCTCTGATCGGTTTCCTGCTGCTGTCGTTCTCCCGTGGACGCTGGTCGGAAAACCTCTCGGCGCTGATCGGCGTGGGTTCCATTGGCTTGTCGGCGATTGTCGCCGCCTACGTCATCTGGCAATTCAACGTCGCGCCACCGGAAGGCGGTCACTACACCCTGGTGCTGTGGAAGTGGATGGCGGTCGAAGGCTTCAAGCCTGACTTCGCCCTCTACGTCGATGGCCTGTCGATCACCATGCTCGGCGTGGTCGTTGGCGTGGGTTTCCTGATCCACCTGTTCGCGTCCTGGTACATGCGCGGCGAAGCGGGCTACTCGCGCTTCTTCTCGTACACCAACCTGTTTATCGCCAGCATGCTGTTCCTGGTGCTCGGCGATAACCTGTTGTTCCTGTACTTCGGCTGGGAAGGCGTGGGCCTGTGCTCGTACTTGTTGATCGGTTTCTACTACAGCAACCGCAACAACGGTAACGCCGCACTCAAGGCCTTCATCGTGACCCGGATCGGCGACGTGTTCATGGCCATCGGCCTGTTCATCCTGTTCCAGCAAGTGGGCACGCTGAACATCCAGGAACTGCTGGTGCTGGCACCGCAGAAATTCCAGGTCGGCGACTTCTGGATCACCCTGGCAACCCTGATGCTGCTGGGTGGCGCGGTCGGTAAATCGGCACAACTGCCGCTGCAAACCTGGCTCGCGGACGCGATGGCCGGCCCGACTCCGGTTTCGGCACTGATCCACGCCGCAACCATGGTTACCGCCGGTGTCTACCTGATCGCCCGTACCCACGGTCTGTTCACCCTGGCGCCGGAAATCCTCCACCTGGTCGGCATCGTCGGCGGTGTGACGCTGGTGCTGGCAGGTTTCGCCGCTCTGGTTCAGACCGACATCAAACGTATCCTCGCCTACTCGACCATGAGCCAGATCGGCTATATGTTCCTGGCGCTGGGCGTTGGTGCATGGGATGGCGCGATTTTCCACCTGATGACCCACGCCTTCTTCAAGGCCTTGCTGTTCCTTGCTTCCGGTGCGGTGATCGTTGCCTGCCACCACGAGCAGAACATCTTCAAGATGGGCGGTCTGTGGAAAAAGCTGCCACTGGCCTACGCCAGCTTCATCGTCGGTGGTGCCGCCCTCGCTGCTCTGCCACTGGTCACCGCCGGTTTCTACTCCAAGGACGAAATCCTTTGGGAAGCGTTCGCCAGCGGCAACCACGGTCTGCTCTACGCAGGTCTGGTCGGCGCGTTCATGACGTCGCTGTACACCTTCCGCCTGATCTTCATCACGTTCCACGGTGAAGCCAAGACTGAAGCCCACGCCGGTCACGGCATCTCGCACTGGCTGCCACTGTCGGTGCTGATCGTGCTGTCGACTTTCGTCGGCGCCATGATCGTGCCACCGCTGCACGGCGTGCTGCCAGAAAGCGTTGGCCATGCCGGTGGCGAAGCCAAGCACAGTCTGGAAATCGCTTCGGGCGCCATCGCCCTGGCCGGCATCCTGCTGGCAGCGCTGCTGTTCCTCGGCAAGCGTCGCTTCGTCACGGCGATCGCCAACAGCGGCATCGGCCGTTTCCTTTCGGCCTGGTGGTTCGCTGCCTGGGGCTTCGACTGGATCTACGACAAACTGTTCGTCAAGCCTTACCTGGCGATCAGCCACGTACTGCGCAAAGACCCGCTCGACCAGACCATCGGTCTGATCCCGCGTATGGCCAAGGGTGGTCACACCGCCCTGAGCCGCACCGAGACCGGTCAACTGCGTTGGTACGCTGCTTCGATGGCTGCTGGTGCCGTGCTGGTGATTGGCGCCATCGTGCTGGTAGCGGTCTGATATGAACCTTGCGAATTTGCGAAAGGAAACGAGCCCGTCATGATTCTGCCTTGGCTAATCCTGATCCCCTTCATCGGCGGCCTGCTGTGCTGGATGGGTGAGCGCTTCGGCGCTACCCTCCCGCGCTGGATTGCGCTGTTGACCATGACCCTGGAACTCGCCCTCGGCCTCTGGCTGTGGGCCCACGGTGACTATTCATTTGCGCCGGCGCCTGGCGCCGATCCGACCTGGGCGCTTGAGTTCAAGCATGTCTGGATCCAGCGCTTCGGCATCAACGTGCACCTGGCCCTCGACGGCCTGTCGCTGTTGATGATCCTGCTGACCGGTCTGCTGGGCATCCTCTCGGTACTCTGCTCGTGGAAAGAGATTCAACGTCACGTTGGCTTCTTCCACCTGAACCTGATGTGGATCCTGGGCGGCGTTGTCGGCGTGTTCCTCGCCCTCGACCTGTTCATGTTCTTCTTCTTCTGGGAAATGATGCTGGTGCCGATGTACTTCCTCATCGCGCTCTGGGGTCACAGTTCTTCGGACGGCAAGAAAACCCGGATCTACGCGGCGACCAAGTTCTTCATCTTCACTCAGGCTTCCGGCCTGATCATGCTGGTGGCGATCCTCGGTCTGGTGCTGGTCAACTTCAACAACACTGGCGTGATTACCTTCAACTACGCCGACCTGTTGAAAACCAAGATGTCGATGACCACCGAGTACATCCTGATGCTCGGCTTCTTCATCGCCTTCGCGGTCAAGCTGCCAGTGGTTCCGTTCCACTCGTGGTTGCCTGATGCCCACGCCCAGGCGCCGACTGCCGGTTCCGTCGACCTCGCCGGTATCTTGCTGAAAACCGCTGCTTACGGCCTGCTGCGTTTCGCCCTGCCGCTGTTCCCGAATGCTTCGGCCGAGTTTGCGCCGATTGCCATGACCCTCGGCCTGATCGGGATCTTCTACGGTGCGTTCCTCGCTTTCGCACAAACCGACATCAAGCGTCTGATCGCCTTCTCGTCCGTTTCCCACATGGGTTTCGTGTTGATCGGCATCTACTCCGGCAGCCAACTGGCCCTGCAAGGTGCAGTGATCCAGATGTTGGCGCACGGTGTGTCGGCGGCGGCACTGTTTATCCTCAGCGGTCAGTTGTACGAGCGTCTGCACACTCGTGACATGCGTGAGATGGGCGGTCTGTGGTCGCGTATCGCTTACCTGCCGGCAATCAGCCTGTTCTTTGCAGCCGCATCCTTGGGCTTGCCGGGTACCGGTAACTTTGTCGGTGAGTTCCTGATCCTGATCGGCTCCTTCGCAAGCTGGCCATGGATCACTGCGATTGCCACTTCCGGTCTGGTGTTCGGTTCGGTCTACTCGCTGATCATGATCCACCGTGCCTACTTCGGTCCGTCGAAATCGGATTCGATCCTGCACGGCATGGACGCTCGCGAACTGATCATGGTGCTCGGCCTTGCGGTGCTGCTGGTTTACCTCGGCGTCTACCCGCAACCGTTCCTCGACACGTCTGCCGCCACGATGCATGGCGTGCAGCAGTGGCTCGGCACCGCCTTCACTCAACTCGCTTCGGCCCGGTAAGAGCGCTATGGAATTCACGATTCAACACTTTATTGCGCTTGCGCCACTGTTGATCACCAGCCTCACCATTATCGTGGTGATGCTGGCAATCGCCTGGCGCCGCAACCACTCGCAGACCTTCCTGATCTCGGTCGCCGGTCTGAACCTGGCCTTGCTGTCGATCCTGCCAGCCCTGAAAGTCGCGCCTCTGGCCGTGACTCCATTGCTGCAAATCGACACCTTCGCTTGCCTGTATATGGCGCTGATCCTGGTCGCCACCCTCGCCTGTGTGACCCTCGCCCACGCCTACTTGGGTGATGGCGGTTCGGGTTACCCGGGCAACCGTGAAGAACTGTACCTGCTGATCCTGATGGCCGCCGCCGGTGGTCTGGTTCTGGTCAGCGCGCAGCACCTGGCCGGTTTGTTCATCGGTCTGGAACTGCTCTCGGTACCGGTTTACGGTCTGGTGGCTTACGCCTTCTTCAACAAGCGCTCGCTGGAAGCCGGTATCAAGTACATGGTGCTGTCGGCCGCCGGTTCCGCATTCCTGTTGTTCGGTATGGCGCTGCTGTACGCAGACTCGGGTTCGCTGAGCTTCGTCGGTATCGGTCAGGCGCTGGCTGCGACTGGCCTGCCAAGCTCGCTGGCGCAACTGGGCCTGGGCATGATGCTGATCGGTCTGGCGTTCAAGCTGTCGCTGGTACCGTTCCACCTGTGGACGCCGGACGTTTACGAAGGTGCTCCGGCACCGGTCGCCGCGTTCCTCGCGACCGCTTCCAAGGTTGCGGTGTTTGCGGTGATGGTGCGTCTGTTCCAGATCTCCCCTGCTGCCAGCAGCGGCGTGCTGAGCGACGTGCTGACCGTCATCGCCATCGCCTCGATCCTGTTCGGTAACCTGCTGGCCCTGACCCAGAGCAACCTCAAGCGTCTGCTCGGTTACTCGTCCATCGCACACTTCGGCTACCTGCTGATCGCTCTAGTGGCGAGCAAGGGTCTGGCGGTGGAAGCCATCGGCGTGTACCTGGTCACCTACGTGATCACCAGCCTCGGCGCCTTCGGCGTGATCACTCTGATGTCCTCGCCGTACAACGGCCGTGACGCGGATGCCCTGTACGAATACCGCGGCCTGTTCTGGCGCCGTCCGTACCTGACCGCCGTGCTGACCGTGATGATGCTGTCGCTGGCGGGTATCCCGCTGACCGCTGGCTTCATCGGCAAGTTCTACATCATCGCTACCGGTGTTGAATCGCACCAATGGTGGCTGGTCGGTTCGCTGGTGCTGGGCAGCGCCATCGGCGTCTTCTACTACCTGCGCGTGATGGTCACCCTGTACCTGATCGAGCCAAACCTGCGTCGTCACGACGCCCAGCTGCACTGGGAACAGAAGGCAGGCGGCGTGATGCTGCTGGCCATCGCCTTGGTCGCATTCTTCCTGGGTGTGTACCCGCAGCCATTGCTGACTCTGGTTCAGCAGGCGGGTCTGGCGGGCTGATTGCTCCGTCGCTTTTAGCTACAAATAGAAACGGCACCTTCGGGTGCCGTTTTTGTTTTTGTGGGATTTAACGTCAAAAAGATCGCAGCCTTCGGCAGCTCCTACATTGGGATGGTATGCGGTCTGTAGGAGCTGCCGAAGGCTGCGATCTTTTGACTTACTACGCTCTCCCCTTTTTAGGAATTTGCCTGCAAACCCGTGAGCAACGGCTGACATTCCGTAGAAGACATTTGTAGTTAAATTTGAGGATCACCTATCAAGTGGAGATCCACGAACCATGAAGCGGGATATTTTTTCAGAGTTGATGGATGGCATTGGTGCGATAGCCAGAGAACGCCAAGGCAAAATCACATTGAAGAAGACGCGTGTAAAACGGATCGGCGACACGAAGGGCAAACTCATACTTCCCGCCGAAACTGATGCCTCTCTATCACACGGTTTGCTGGATACCTTCGAACGATAAAAAGCCAAACCTGCTCTCATGTGATCGATCAGACTCACTCAGACCACTGTGGGAGCAAGCTCGCTCCCACAGGTTTGTGTGGCGTTCACTCAATCCAAATAACCACATGACGAAATTGTAATTCCCGCATCACCTTGGCGTTATCCGCAGCTTGCAACGATGTGACCCGGCGACCAATGCCGGCGGGCCCTGCCCCGCCGAACAATAAAACCCACGCCGAAGCACGTTCCCGTTCTGCCGAACCCAAGGAGTGTTTGATGGTTAACCCTACAAAAATATCGATGGCCGCTTTAGCGGTGGTGGTCGGCGCCGGGCCGTCCATGGTGTTTGCAGAAGACAAGCCTGAAGGCTTTGTCGAAGGCAGCAGCCTTACGCTGCTCAACCGCAATTTCTACTTCAATCGTGATCATCGCAATGGTCAGTCCAGCCCCACCGGCAACGGTTATTCCGAGGCTTGGGCGCATGCCGTGATCAGCAAGTTCGAATCCGGTTTCACCCAAGGCACCGTCGGAGTTGGGGTCGATGCGTTTGCGATGATTGGGCTGAAACTCGACACCGGTGACGGCCGTAATGGCGGGCGCAGTTCGTTTGATGTGTTGCCGGTCAACAGCGACGGCGAAGCGCGGGACGAATACACCAAGGTTGGCGGCGCCGCGAAAATTCGGGCGTTCGATACGGTGGTCAAGGTTGGCGATGTGTTCCCGGCCAATCCGGTGGTTGCGGCGGGTGACTCGCGCCTGCTGCCGGAAAGCTTTCGCGGGGTGACGGCGAGCAACACCAGCATTGAAGGTCTTTCGTTGCAGGGCGGTCGGTTGCATGCGATGAGCCAACCGGTGTCCAGCGACATGCGCGAGAACTTCGCCACGTTCTACGCAGGCCCGGTCAACTCGCCGTGGATCGCTTATGGCGGCGGGGATTACGTGCTGAACAAAAACCTCAGTTTCAGCCTGTACTCCAGTCGCCTCAAGGATGCTTGGAATCAGTATTACGCCGGTACTGCCTGGACCTATCCGCTGTCCGATGATCTGTCGCTGTTCGGTGGCCTGAATTATTACAAGGCCGTCGATGAAGGCAAACAACTGCTCGGCGAGTTCGACAACAACATCTGGAGCGGCCGTGTCGGCGTCAAGCTTGGTGCCCACTCCGTCGCCCTCTCCCACCAGCGCAACAACGGCAATGACGACTTCGATTACCTGCGCCAATCCGATTCGATCTTCCTCGACAACTCGATCCAGTACAGCGACTTCAACTCGCCGAAAGAGCGTTCGTGGATGGTGCGCTATGACCTCGACATGAGCACCTATGGCGTACCGGGTCTGTCGTTCATGACCCGTTACGCACGCGGCACCGACGCGGATTATTCCAATGCCAACGCGGTGTACATGCGTCGCGATGCCGAGGGCAATCCGCTGACCGATCAGAAACGTTGGGAGCGCGATATCGAAGTCAAATACGTGGTGCAAAGCGGTTCGATGAAAGACCTGTCACTGCGCTTGCGCCAAGCCACAACCCGCGCCACGGCGTTCGAGTCGGATCTGGATGAAGTGCGGGTGATTGTCGAGTATCCGCTGGCGATTCTCTGATTGCGCGGTTGATGCAAATTCACCTTTAGAAGCTCCTTGCTCCTTTGGTAAGAGGTGAATCTTTTGGCGTCCTTCGGGGCGCTTTTTTTTGCGCTGTGTTTTGCCGTGGTTATGTATTCCAGGTTTAGGCCCGGCCCTCACCCTAGCCCTCTCCCAGAGGTAGAGGGGACTGACCGAGCTGGTTGTTGAAGATACATCGACCTGAAAAACCGGGGCGTACTCTGGTTTTGAATGGCTTGAAGATCTGCTCCCTTCCCCCTCGCCCCCTCGGGGGAGAGGGCTGGGCTGAGGGGGCAGGATTTTGAGGTCAACGCAAAAACAACGGATAAAACCCGGCCATTGATAGCTACGCGTTTGGATCTACGTTATCCAGCGCTTTGTTCACCGCTAATTCGCCAAGCATGACGACCTGCGCGATACCGAGCAGGGTCTTGCGATGGGTGCCGCCCAACAGCGCGGCGAAGTCGCCGAGCATCACCGTGGCCGAGGCCAGGGATTCGCTGGCGTTGGCCAGTAATGATTCGGTGTCGGCTTTGGGATTGACCAGGAACATCTGGTTGGGGATGTACGGTGCGGACATGATGGCGACTGAGGGTTTGAGGTAGAAATCGAGGGCGCGGTCGGCGGCTTCGTGAAGTTTTTTAGTTTCGACGGAGGCGTAGGGGGATGTTGAGTTGGCGTCCGGGATGACGTCTGTTTCGGGGGGATTCGGGGTTGGCTTTTTCATAATGTTTTACTCAGCTTGAAGGTGGAGCTGGCCCTTTCGGTTCCACGCGAAAGGGTGGCAGCTGTACGCAGGTTGGAACCCGGGCAACTGAGCAAACCCGACAGACTCGAAGTCTCCCGCGCACAGCCGCCATAACGGAGTGCACACATGAAAGTGCGCAAGCATACGTCATGAACAGTGCGTTTTGCTTCAGTTGAGCCACGGGGTTCCAATCCCGATCGCTGAATTGGCAGCGACCCACACAGGCTAGAGAGCTGACGTCCGACGGACAACCTGAAAACATTGTGGGAAGGTTCCGCTCTTCCCACACAACACTTAAACATCACGAATTGAAATACAGAACGTGTAGGAGCTGCCGAAGGCTGCGATCTTTTGATTTTAAAGATCAAGATCAAAAGATCGCAGCCTTCGGCAGCTCCTACAGGGGACCGCGATTAGACGTTACAGATTCAGCTCCCGCCGTTTCGACACACGCCCATCACGTTGTACTTGATGGTGTTGAGCTGACCTTTGGAATCCTCGTAGGTCATCGCAGTGGGCACCACTTTGCACGCAGGCTGCGGCTTCACCACACTCACCACCTTGACCACGTCCAGCTTCATTCCGTATTCGTAATCCTTCACCACCGGCGGCGCTTTGCCCTGGTTGGCGGCGTACTGTTCCATGGCTTTGCTGTTGGCGCTGAGCGCGCGTTCAAAGGTGCGGTCACCACCGCCTTCAGCCAGCACATTCACCGACATCGCCATGACAACCGCGAATGCGATCAACTTGAGTACTTTCATATCCATTTCCTTCCCGTCCGGGCGTAAAAAAAGCCCGGCATCGATGCGCGATAACGGGCTTGTTCAGGTGCAGCAGGCTTACAGCTCGCGGGTCTTGTCGTCTTTCTTGTCGTTGACGACCACCGGGTTGCCGGCGGCTTTTTCCTTGGCGACGAAGAGTTCCATGGAGCGGTCATGGCTGCTCATCATCCGCTCGAAAGTGCGGTCGCCACCGCCTTCGGCCAACGCCACGGAAGAGATCGCCAGAGCGGCGGCGAAGGTACTGAGTTGGGCAAGTTTCATCGTTGATTCCTCGTTTAAGTAACTGACGGGATCAAGGTAACAATCCGAACCTATCGTGACGGTGGCGGGGAAATTACATATCCGTTATGTGCCCGGCACTCTCCTGAAGTCGAACACAAAACCTGTAGGAGTGAGCCTGCTCGCGATAGCGGTGGGTCAGTCAATTTAGATCTGACTGATAGACCGCTATCGCGAGCAGGCTCACTCCTACAAGGGGATTACCTATTTAGTTGGAACAGCGTCCTCATCCCGGCGATGGGCAAGTTGGTAAAGCGCCGGCAAGATCAGCAACGTGAGGATCGTCGAGGACAGGATTCCGCCGATCACTACAGTCGCCAGTGGTCGCTGCACCTCCGCACCTGTGCCGGTCGCAAGCGCCATCGGAATAAAGCCCAGCGAAGCCACCAGCGCTGTCATCAGCACCGGCCGCAAACGCGTCAGCGCACCTTCGTTAATGGCATCGGACAGCGAACGCCCCTCCTCACGCAAATTACGAATAAACGCAATCATCACCAAGCCGTTCAACACCGCCACCCCGGACAACGCGATAAACCCGACCCCCGCCGAAATCGACAGCGGAATATCCCGCAACCACAGCGCCATGACCCCACCGGTCAAGGCAAACGGAATCCCGGTAAACACCAGCAAGCCGTCCTTGAGATTGTTGAACATCATGAACAACAAGCCGAACACCAGCAGCAGCGCCACCGGCACCACGATCTGCAAGCGCTTGGCCGCCGATTGCAGTTGCTCGAACTGCCCGCCCCAACTGGTCCAGTAACCGGCCGGGACTTGCACATCACGCTCGATCACCTCACCGGCCTCGCTGACAAACGAACCGATATCACGCCCGCGCACGTTGGCGCTGACGATCACTAGACGCTTGCCGTTCTCGCGGCTGACCTGATTCGGCCCGAGCACCAGGTCGAGGCTGGCGACGTCTTGCAGCGCGATAAAGCCGATTTGATTCGCCGCTCCATTCAAAGGCGCCGGCACCGGAATCAGCAACGCCGACAAGCCGTCGATATCCTTGCGCATGGCATCTGACAAGCGCACGACCATATCGAAACGCCGATCACCCTCATACAACGTCCCGGCCTTACGCCCGCCGACCGCAACGGCAATGGTGTCCTGCACATCACCGACGTTGAGCCCGTAGCGCGCCGCTTTGTCGCGATCAATGTTGATGGTCAGCACCGGCAACCCGGTGGTTTGCTCGACCTTCACTTCGGATGCGCCGTTGACCTTTTGCATGGCAGCAGCGATTTTCGCAGCGGTGGCGTTGAGCACGTCCATGTCATCACCAAACACCTTGACCGCGACGTCGCTGCGCACGCCGGAGATCAGCTCGTTGAAACGCAACTGGATCGGCTGCGACAGTTCATAGTTGCTGCCCGGCAGTGTCGCGGCGGCGGCTTGCAGTTCGGCCATCAAAGTTTCGCGGGACTTGCCCGGATCCGGCCACTGCTCTTTCGGCTTGAGCATCACATAGCTGTCGGAGATATTCGGCGGCATCGGATCGGAGGCGATTTCGGCGGTGCCGGTACGAGCAAAAACGCGCTCGACTTCCGGCACCTTCGCCAGAATCAGCGTTTCCAGCCGCTGCTGCATGTCCACCGATTGCGTCAGGCTGGTGCCCGGCACGCGCAACGCTTGCAAAGCAAAATCCCCTTCGCTGAGGCTCGGCACAAACTCGCTGCCCATGCGGCTGGTGAGCACACCGCTAAGCACGATCACGCCCAAAGCAGCGCCCACCGCGACAGCACGATGACTCATCACCCACGCCAGCGCCGGTGCATAAACGCGACGTGCGCCGCGCATCACCGCGCCCTCTTCTTCCTTGACCTTGCCGGTTACGAACAACGCAATCGCCGCCGGCACGAAGGTCACGGAAAGCAACATCGCGCCAAGCAAAGCGATGACCACCGTGAACGCCATCGGGTGGAACATTTTCCCTTCGACGCCGCTGAGCGCGAAGATCGGCAGGTACACGACCATGATGATCAACTGCCCGAAAATCAGCGGTCGCCGCGCTTCTTTCGCCGCCGCGAACACCTCCTTGAAACGCTCGGCACGGGTCAACAATCGTCCGTGATGCTGCTGCGCATGGGCCAGTCGACGCAGGGTGTTTTCAACGATCACCACCGCGCCGTCGACGATAATGCCGAAGTCGAGCGCGCCGAGGCTCATCAGGTTGGCGCTGACTTTATTGCTGAACATCCCGGTAAAGGTGAACAGCATCGACAGCGGAATCACCATCGCGGTAATCAGCGCCGCGCGGATATTGCCGAGGAACAGGAACAGAATCGCGATGACCAGAATCGCGCCTTCGATAAGGTTCTTTTTCACTGTGGCGATGGCTTTGTCGACCAGGTGCGTGCGGTCGTACACCGGCACGGCGATCACGCCTTGCGGCAGGGATTTATTGATCTGTTCGAGCTTGCTGGCGACCGCTTGCGAGACCGAGCGGCTGTTCTCGCCGATCAGCATGAACACCGTGCCGAGCACCACTTCGCGACCGTTTTCTGTGGCCGCACCGCTGCGCAATTCGCGGCCGATTTCCACTGTCGCGACGTTCTTCACGCGGATCGGCGTGCCGTCGACATTGGCCATGACGATGTTGGCAATGTCTTCGGTGCTCGCCACTTGCCCCGGCGCGCGGATCAGCAATTGCTCGCCGCTGCGCTCGATGTAACCGGCGCCGACGTTGGCGTTGTTGCGCTCCAGCGCGGTGACCAGATCAGTAAGCGTCAGCTTGTACGCCGCCAGGCGTTTCGGATCCGGCGCGATCTGATATTCCTTGGCGAAACCGCCGATAGTGTTGATCTCCGCCACACCCGGCACGTTGCGCAATTGCGGCTTGATGATCCAGTCCTGAATCACCCGCAGATCGGTCGGCGTGTACTCGGTTCCGTCGTCCTTGAGCGCGCCCTCCTTGGCCTCGACCGTCCACAAAAAGATCTCGCCGAGGCCGGTGGAAATCGGCCCCATGACCGCTTCCGCGCCTTCGGGCAATTGCTCCTTGGCGATCTGCAAACGCTCGTTGACCAACTGACGAGCGAAGAACAGGTCGGTGCCGTCCTTGAAGATCACCGTGACTTGCGACAGCCCCGAGCGCGACAGCGAACGGGTCTGCTCCAGTGCCGGCAAACCGGCCATCGCGGTTTCAATCGGGAAAGTGATGCGTTGCTCGGTTTCCAGCGGCGAGAACCCGGCGGCGCCGGTGTTGATCTGCACCTGGACGTTGGTGATGTCGGGTACGGCGTCGATCGGCAGTTTTTGATAACTGGCGATGCCGAGGCCGGCCATGAGCAGAACGGCGAGCAGCACGATGATGCGTTGCTCGATGGCAAACTGGATCAGGCGTTCGAACATGAGGACCTTCCAGAATTAATGACTATGCTCGGCTGAGGCTTTGCCCAGCTCCGACTTGAGGACGAAGCTGCCGGCGCTGGCGACTTGCGCGCCCGGTTCCAGGCCTTGAGTGATTTCCACATGGCCGCCTGCGCGACTGCCCAGCTCTACTGCTCTCGCTTCGAAGCCATCGTCGGTACGCACGAACACCGTGGATTTGTCCTCGACGGTCTGGATCGCAGATTCCGGTACGGCGACTTTCGCTTCGCGGCTGTCAGTGGCGACCAGCGCGGTGACGAACAGACCGGGGCGCCACGAGCCTTGCGGATTTTCCAGGGTGACGCGGACGGTCGCGGTGCGGGTTTGTTCGCCGAGCAGGCTGCCGACGTAAGCCACGCTGCCGACCACTTCTGCGTTCAACTCCGGGGCGCTGACGGTGACCGCTTTGCCTACTTGAACCTTGTTCAGATCCTTCGGTGACACGCCGAACGTCACCCACACTCGCGACAGATCCGAGAGCGTGAACGCCGCTGTACTTTCATCAACCACCTCGCCCGGCGTCAGGTGTTTTTCCACCACCACGCCGTCGAACAGCGCGCGCAATTCATAGCGATTGCCGCCGGTGGCGACCACGCTGCCGCTGAGCACGCTAATTTTCTGCCGGGCGTTGTTCATGGCGATCTCCGCCTCTTCCAGCGCCTGTTTCGCCTGGAGGAAATCCTGCTCGGCGGAGATCTTGTCCTGCCAGAGTTTTTTCTCGCGCTCGTAGGTGGTGCGCGCCAAGGCCAGGCGACGCTGCGCGGCAGCTTGTTCGCTGCGTTGATCGGAGATCTGCTGACTGGCGATCACCGCCAGCAACTGGCCCTTCTTCACGGTTTGCCCGAGGTTGACCGCCACCGAATCGACCACGCCCGGCACGCGTGGCACGACGTGGGCAGTGCGGTCTTCGTCGAAGCGCACTTCGCCGGGGAATGGCAGACCGCGGCTGATGTTTTGCGCCCGTGCTTCGGCGAGTTGAATGCCGGCAGCGGTGATTTGTTCGGCGCTCAACTCAATGTGCCCTTCTTCGCCATGCTCGCCTTCGGCGGCGGCACCTTCTTCGGCGTGATCGGCATGTTCGGCTGCTTCATCGGCATGGGCATCGATGCTTGCATCGCCCGCCCACATCGAGCCGATACCAATGCCCAGCGCCAACGTCGCCACCGCGACCACCATCAGTTTTTGATCCATGGAAACTCCTCTGCGTCATACCTGCGCGCAGTGCTGTGAAAAGTGAAATTCAAGGGCTGACGCTGAGGTCGCCGAAGATCCGTTCAATGCGTACGCGGGCATCGGTCGCTTCGCTGACTGCCTGGATGTACTGGCTACGGGCGCTGATCAAAGTGCGTTGCGCATCGAGCACATCGAGGAAGCCGAACTTACCCATTTCGAAACCACGGGTGGCGCTGTCGACCGCACTTTGCGCCGCAGGCAGGATGGTCTGGTTGAATGCCTTTACCTCGCCATTGGCGGTCTGCCATTGCTCGAGACTGGTCTGGATTTCCGTGCGCAAACGCAGCTCGGTGGCGTTGCGCAGATCCCGCGCCTGATCGGTTCGGCGCGCTGCGGCGAGTACGTTGCCCTGATTGCGGTTGAACAGCGGAATCGGCATCGACAGCCCGACCACGTTGACCCGCTCGCGCTCGGTTTCGCTGTACTGGCTGCCGATGCTCACGGTGAGGTCGGGAATGCGCTGGGATTTTTCCAGGCCCAATGACGCTTCGCGTTGATCGATCTGCAGTTTGGCCAGACGCAGTTCGGCGGTCTCGTTCAGACGTTCGAGCAATCGTGTCGGTGGAGGAACGTCCGGCATGCTTTGCGTGGGTGCCTGCACCTTGGTCGACGTCGGCAACGGCGCGCCCATGACTTGCGCCAATTGTTGGTACGCGGTGGCCTGATCGCGTTCTGCCCGGCTCAGTTCAAGGCGCACTTCCGAGAGCTGCACTTGCGCGCGCGTGCCTTCGACCGGTGATGATTTTCCTGCTTCGATGCGCCCTTGCGCCACGCGCACACCGTGCTCGGCCAATTGCAGGGATTGCCGCGACAGCTGCAAGCGTTGCTGCGCGGTTTGCGCGCTGTTGAACGCCTGAATGACGTCTGCACGCAAGGCATTGCGCTTGCGCTCCAGTTCGATGCCGGCAGCGTCCTGCGCGCGGCTGGCGACATCGATCCGCGCGCCGCGTTTGCCGCCCAGTTCGATCGGCTGACTGAGCATCACCGTGGTTGTGCGCGAATCGCGGCGAGTGTCTTCAGCCTCCCACGACACTTCGGGATTGAGGATCAGCCCGGCTTGCTGACGCTCGCCTTGAGCGATGCCGATTTCCCACTGCGCAGCGGCCAGGTCCGGGTTGCCGGCGAAGGCACTTTGCAGGGCTTGCTCCAGAGTCAGGGGCGCCGCGTTTGCAAGGCTGGTACAGGCCAGCAACAGGATGCCGCTGGCGGTTTTTTTCAGGCGTGATCGCGCCGTCAGTTTTATTAAACCGGGCAATGGAAGACTTCCTTTATTCAAGAATCTCGGATGCCGCCACGGTAGGGTTTTGAACTTATCGACAAGGTGACTGGAACATTACAAATCCGTTATCCACGGTTTGCCGAAGTTGTTTTGCTCTAGGATGCGAAGTGCTGGCGGCGTTATCGAAATACATCGAAACAAAAACGCGCTAGTTATCTGCTGAATTGCACTTGCCGGAATAAAAGTCATGGGGATTTTGTGGCTTGCGCTGCGACCGGCTGTCGCAGAGCACCGTTTTAAAGCGCTTGGTGGTTGACCCTGTAGCCACTACAACCTTTATCGTCCGGACTTCCCCTCACCCCAGCCCTCTCCCGGGGGGAGAGGGAGCTGACCGAAGTGTCTGGCGTTATTTATCGACCTGTTACATCAAGTCGATTATGGATTCAGTAAATTGTTTTAACGTCGGCGTAGTTCCGAAATATCCCGCGCTCAGTCCCCTCTCCCTCTGGGAGAAGGCTAGGGTGAGGGCCTTCTTAATTAAATACCCATCAAATAAAAGTGGTGAAAGATCATGCGAATCCTTGTCGTCGAGGACGAGCTTAAAGCTGCCGAATACTTGCATCAGGGTTTGACCGAAAGTGGTTATGTCGTTGACCACGCGGCCACCGGTGCCGATGGCCTGCATCTGGCGCAACAACAAGCGTATGACCTGATTATTCTCGACGTGAACCTGCCGGAACTCGACGGCTGGGGTGTGCTGGAACAGTTGCGTCGCACTCATTCCACACGAGTGATGATGCTCACCGCGCGCGGGCGTTTGGCCGACAAGATTCGCGGCCTGGATCTGGGCGCCGACGATTATCTGGTCAAGCCGTTCGAGTTCCCCGAATTGCTGGCGCGGGTGCGCACATTGATGCGCCGTAGCGAAAACATCCCGGTGCCGCAGGTGCTGAAAGTCGCTGATCTGGAACTCGATCCGGGCCGCCATCGTGCGTTTCGTGGCGCGCAGCGTATTGACCTGACCACCAAGGAATTCGCCCTGCTGCATTTGCTGATGCGCCAGTCCGGTGAAGTGCTGACGCGCACACAAATTATCTCGCTGGTGTGGGACATGAATTTCGACTGCGACACCAACGTGGTCGAAGTGTCGATCCGCCGTTTGCGGGCGAAGATCGACGACCCGTTCGACAGCAAACTGATTCACACCCTGCGCGGTGTCGGCTATGTGCTGGAGGCACGGGAATGAAGCCCTCCAGCCTGTCGATGCGCCTTGGTTTGACGGTGAGTATTCTCGGCGCACTGTTGGTGGTGTTTCTGGCGATCCTCGCCTACTTCGCTCTGACCCATGAACTGAATGCGCTATCTCGAGACAGCCTGGAAAAGAAGATGGCGCAGGTGGAGCACAGCCTGTCGCTGTACATCGATGCCAATGAAATCAGTGGCAAGCCGCATATTCTGCTCGATCAGGTGATGGGCCATGACAACCTGACGTTGACGATTTATGACCGCTTGAACCTGCGCTCGCCGCTGCTTAAATCCGGCAGCGGTTTGACTGATCCACGGGTTGAATTGAAAGCAGTGCGGGCAACCACTGATCAATTGACTTACTCCGACAGCATCGATGCCGAAGGGGCGAAATTCCTCACCGTGTCCAAGCTGATTCGCCTCAAGGACGGCAACAGCGTGCCGGTGCTGCTGTCGATGGACAACGCCCATGATCAGGCTTTGCTCAGCGCGTATCTGCGCTCGACGCTGATTGCCTTGCCATTGTTGCTGGTGTTTATCGGCCTGACGGCCTGGGGCGCGGTGCAGCGGGGTTTGGCGCCGCTGCGCGAGTTTCGCAAAGTGGCGGCGATGGTCTCTACCCAGGATCTGGAACACAGGCTGTCGGTGGTAAACATGCCGCAGGAGTTGAGTGAACTGGCGCAGGGCATCAACTTCATGCTGCATCGGCTGGATGCCGGGGTGCAGCAGTTGTCGCAATTTTCCGATGACCTGGCGCATGAGCTGCGTACGCCGATCAATAACCTGATGGGCAAGGCGCAGGTGACCCTTTCGCGCGAGCGCTCGGTGGATGAGTACAAAGATGTGTTGGTGTCATGCACCGAGGAACTGGAGCGCGTGGCGCGGATTGTCTCGGACATGTTGTTTCTCGCGCAGGTGAGTCATCCGTCGGCGCTGGCGCCGTTTGAAGCGGTGGCGCTGGAGATTGAAGTCGCGAAAGTGGCCGAGATGTTTTCATTGTCGGCGCAGGATAAGAACATTCATTTGAATGTCGTCGGCAGCGCGACGGTGATGGGCGATCGGCTGATGATTCAACGGGCGATTTCGAATTTGCTGTCGAATGCGCTGCGCCACTGCCCGAACGGGAAAACCGTGACGTTGCTGATCGAACAAGGAGCGAACCAGGCCTCCCTGCTGGTCAGCAACCCCGGTGCCGGGATCGAGGCGCAACATCTGCCACATCTGTTCGACCGCTTCTACCGCGTCGACAGCAGCCGCTCACGCTCGCAGGGCAGCACGGGATTGGGGCTGGCGATCGTGCGCTCGATCATGAGCCTGCATCAGGGGGTGGCGGAGGTTAAGAGCTTGCCGGGGGCGATGACCGTGTTCCGGCTTGGCTTTCCTGCGGTGACGCCAACGCCCCCTTCGCTTGCAGGCAAGCTCCCACAGTGATTTGCGGGGTACTCAGGTTTTGTGGACACCACTGAAACCTGCAGGCCTTCGCCCGCTTGCGATGGCGGTGGGTCCTGCAACATCTGCACTGCCTGATACTCAGCCTTCGCGAGCAGGCTCGCTCCCACAGGGGCAGTAGTCATCCACAAAACATGTGGACGCCGCCAAAACCTGTGGGAGCGAGCTTGCTCGCGAAAGCGTCGGATCAGGCGATATCCATGTTGAATGTCAGAATGGGAATCGGGAGTTTTGTACGATTTCTTACCGATACGCTCTCGTCTCCGCACAAACTCCGAAAGCTCCCGCCCTAACATCCGTTTCGTCCTACAGCCAGCCTTGAGTGTGGAGTTCTATGGTTAATGTCTTTGCAGATTGAAGAACGATGCGGGTCAAACTATGAGCAGAGACATGTTTTGCGAGTTGGTTGCAGAAATCGAGATTCTGGCAGTCCAAGGTCGGGCGCAGCGCCTTCTCGCTCACACAGGAAAAACCGGTACACCACGAATTGGCGCTATGAAAGGCAAGTTGGTGCTGCCTGAAGATTTCGATTCGCCATTGCCTGACGCCATGCTTGATACCTTTGAAGAAATTCAAGCATGAAGCTGGCATTGACCGATGCCCTTTAGTAGCTGCTGCAGTGGGCAGGGTGTTTTGGAGTTTTGTGAACACCACTGCAATCTGTGTGAGATTGCCTGCAAGCGATGGCGGTGGGTCAGTCACATCTTTGTTATCTGACACACCGCAATCGCGAGCAGGCTCACTCCTACAGGTTTTTGTATCGTTCACAGATGATGCGTACGCCTCAATCCCCTGTAGGAGTGAGCCTGCTCGCGATAGCAATGGCACAGACAGTAAAGAAAACGGCACCTTCCGGTGCCGTTCGCCTTTCACAGTTCCCCTATCACTTACGCGCATCCGCCCAGGATTTCAGCAGTTCGTTATAGCTCACGGTCTCGCCCTTCGGCTTCTCGTTCGCCAGTTTCGGTTTCGGTGCGCCCGGTTGATCGAACCAGTACTGCGCGTCGCGCTCCGGATTCATCTTCGGTGCACAAGTGGCCTGGGCCTTGGAGCGTTCGAGGCGCGTCATGATCGCGTCCTGATCCTTGGCCAGACCATCGAGCGCCTGTTGCGGGGTCTTCTCACCGCTCGCTGCTTCAGCGATATGGCTCCACCACAGTTGTGCCAGACGCGGATAGTCCGGCACGTTGGTTCCGGTCGGAGTCCATTGCACGCGGGCCGGGCTGCGGTAGAACTCGACCAGACCACCGAGTTTCGGCGCCAGATCGGTCATCGCCTGCGAGTTGATGTCCGACTCGCGAATCGGCGTCAGGCCGACGATGGTTTTCTTCAGCGACACGGTTTTCGAGGTCACGAACTGCGCGTACAGCCACGCTGCCAGCTTCTGTTTCTCAGGCGTGGATTTCATGAACGTCCACGAACCCACGTCCTGATAACCGAGCTTCATGCCCTCTTCCCAATACGGCCCGCGCGGTGATGGCGCCATCCGCCATTTCGGCGTGCCGTCGGCGTTGACCACCGGCAGGCCCGGTTTGGTCATGTCGGCGGTGAACGCGGTGTACCAGAAGATCTGCTGGGCGATGTTGCCCTGTGACGGCACCGGACCGGACTCGGAGAAGGTCATGCCCGCCGCTTCCGGTGGCGCGTACTTCTTCAGCCAGTCGACATACTTGGTGGTGGCGAACACTGCCGCCGGGCCATTGGTGTCGCCGCCACGGGTCACGCTGGAGCCGACCGGGTGGCAATCCTCGACGCGAATCCCCCACTCGTCTACTGGCAAGCCGTTGGGTATGCCCTTGTCGCCGCCACCGGCCATGGAGAACCAGGCATCGGTGAAGCGCCAGCCCAGCGACGGGTCTTTTTTGCCGTAGTCCATGTGCCCGTAAACGCGTTTGCCGTCGATTTCCTTGACGTCTTCGCTGAAGAATTTGGCGATGTCTTCATAGGCCGACCAGTTCACCGGCACGCCCAATTCGTAGCCGTACTTTTCCTTGAACTTGGCTTTCAGATCGGCACGCTCGAACCAGTCGGCGCGGAACCAGTACAGGTTGGCGAATTGCTGGTCGGGCAATTGATAGATCTTGCCGTCCGGCGCGGTGGTGAATGAGATGCCGATGAAGTCCTTGATATCGAGGGTTGGCGAGGTGAAGTTCTTGCCTTCGTTGGCCATCAGGTCGGTGATCGATTCGGTCTTGCCGTAGCGAAAGTGCGTACCGATCAAGTCCGAGTCGTTGACCCAGCCGTCATAGATGTTCTTGTCCGACTGCATCACCGTCTGCATTTTCTCGACCACATCGCCTTCTTGCAGCAGGTCGTGGGTGAGTTTGATCCCGGTGATTTCGCTGAACGCCTTGGCGAGCACTTTCGACTCGTATTCGTGGGTGGTCAGGGTCTCGGAAACGACCTTGATGTCCATGCCGCGAAACGGCTCGGCGGCCTTGATGAACCACTTCAGTTCTTCGAGTTGCTGCTCGGCCGTCAGGGTCGACGGTTTGAATTCAATGCCGATCCATTTTTTCGCCGCGTCCTCGTAGGCATCGGCCCAGGCGGATGCGCTCAAACCGCTGAGTGCCAGCATGGCTGCCAATGAAATGCTATGTCGCAGCTTATTGTTTTTGTCGAACATAGAGACCTCCTGTTTAAGTTGTGGAGCCGCGTTGCCGAACGACTCGACTAGCCCCAACGCATCACAGCCAACAGCCACACCAGGGACAACGCGGACGCCACCCAGATGCTCCAGTCGGTGGCGCCGATCACCAGCAAATGCAGGTAGGCGCTGCCGAGAAGACCGATAAACAAACGATCACCACGGGTGGTGGCAATCGGTAGAAAACCTCGCCGCAGGATGCTCGGCGAACGCAATTCCCAGGTAGTCATGCCGACCAGAATCAGGCCGATGACGATGAAGAATGCTGCGGTAGGCGTGGTCCAGCTCATCCATTCCATCATCAGCTCCTCAGACCCGACCGAGGGCAAAGCCCTTGGCCACGTGGTTGCGAACAAACCAGATCACCAGCATGCCCGGCAGAATGGTCAACACCCCCGCCGCCGCCAGCACGCCCCAGTCGATACCCGATGCTGAAACCGTGCGCGTCATCACGGCGGCGATCGGCTTGGCGTTCACCGAGGTCAACGTGCGCGCGAGCAGCAGTTCGACCCAGGAAAACATGAAGCAGAAAAACGCCGTGACGCCGATGCCCGAGCCAATCAGCGGGATGAAAATCTTCACGAAGAACTTGGGGAAACTGTAGCCGTCGATGTAGGCGGTTTCGTCAATTTCCTTGGGAACCCCAGACATGAACCCTTCGAGAATCCACACCGCCAACGGCACGTTAAACAGGCAATGCGCCAACGCCACGGCGATGTGCGTATCGAACAGACCGATCGACGAATACAACTGAAAGAACGGCAGCAGAAACACCGCCGGCGGCGCCATGCGGTTGGTCAGCAGCCAGAAGAACAGGTGCTTGTCGCCGAGAAAACGATAGCGCGAAAACGCATACGCCGCCGGCAACGCCACGCTCAGCGAGATCACCGTGTTCAAACTCACGTAATACAGCGAGTTCAGATAACCGGTGTACCAGCTCGGATCGGTGAAGATCACCTTGTAGTTCGCCAGCGTAAAGGCCTGTGGGAAAAGCGTCAGGCCGCCGAGGATTTCGGTGTTGCTCTTGAACGACATGTTCAGCAGCCAGTAGATCGGCACCAGCAGGAACAGGATGTACACCAGCAACGGAATCAGCTTTCTCTTGCTCATGGCCGGGCCTCAGCGGTTGGCGTCGGAGTGCGTCATGGCGGTGTAGAACAGCCAGGACACCAACAGGATGATCAGGAAGTACACCAGCGAGAACGCCGCTGCCGGACCGAGGTCGAATTGCCCTACGGCCATCTGGGTCAACGTCTGACTCAAGAAGGTCGTGGCGTTACCCGGCCCGCCGCCGGTGAGCACGAACGGCTCGGTGTAGATCATGAAACTGTCCATGAAGCGCAGCATCACCGCGATCAGCAGCACGCTCTTCAGCTTGGGCAACTGAATGTGCCTGAACACCGCCCAGGCCGAGGCGCGGTCGATCCGCGCGGCCTGGTAATACACGTCGGGAATTGCGCGCAATCCGGAGAAACACAGCAGCGCCACCAATGAAGTCCAGTGCCAGACGTCCATCACCAACACCGTCACCCAAGCGTCCATGGTGTTGGCCGCGTAGTTGTAGCTGATGCCCATGGCGTTGAGGCTCGAACCGAGCAGACCAATGTCGGCGCGGCCGAAAATCTGCCAGATCGTACCGACCACGTTCCATGGAATCAGCAACGGAATCGCCAGAATGATCAGCACCACCGACGACCAGCGACCCTTGGTTGGCATGGTCAGGGCAACGGCAATGCCCAGCGGAATTTCAATCAACAACACGCACGCCGAGTAGATAAACTGACGCAGCAACGAGTCGTGCAGACGCGGGTCGAGCAGCACTTGCTTGTACCAGTCCGCGCCGACGAAGTAGCGGCTGGACTGGTCGAAGATGTCCTGCACCGAATAGTTGACCACGGTCATCATCGGGATCACCGCACTGAACGCCACCAGCAGGAACACCGGCAACACCAGCCACCAGGCCTTGTTGTTCTGCACCTTGTTCATGGCTGCACCTCTTCGTCGGCTTCCAGCAGAAATTCATCGGCATAGACCATCAGCCACTGCGCCGGGAAACTGATGTACGCGGTGCCTTCTGGCACCGGTTTGTCTTCGGCCAGACGTACTTTCAGCGGTGCACCGTCGAGGTCGAGGGTCATGATTTTGTAGGTGCCGAGGTCTTCGACGTGTACGACCCTGGCCTGCATGGCGTCATCAAACGGCTCGTCCCACACATGAATAAATTCAGGACGGATGCCGACCTTCAGATTTTTCCACTGACCGTGTTGGATATGTCGCTGCATGGCGTCGGACAACGGCAAGTGCGTCGAGGCGAAACCGACGCCGCCGGGTTGCGGCTGCACCTCGATCAGGTTCATCCCCGGGCTGCCGATGAAATAGCCGACAAAGGTGTGGCTCGGCCGCTCGAACAGTTCCCGTGGCGTGCCGAACTGGACGATCTGGCCGCCGTACATCACCGCGATCTTGTCGGCGAAGGTCGAGGCCTCCAGTTGATCGTGGGTGACGTAGACCATGGTGATGTTGAACTGCTCGTGAATCTGCTTGAGCTTGCGCCGCAGCTTCCACTTCAGGTGCGGATCGATCACCGTCAGCGGCTCGTCGAACAGGATTGCGGAAACGTCGTCGCGGACCAGGCCACGGCCCATCGAGACTTTCTGTTTTTCGTCGGCGGTGAGGTTGCGCGCCTTTTTGCTAAGGAGGTTTTGCAGGTCGAGGACTTCGGCGATTTCCTGCACCTTGCTGTGTACTTTCGCCTCGGCCATGCCCTGATTGCGCAGGGGGAAAGCCAGGTTGTCGAACACAGTCATGGTGTCGTAGACCACCGGAAACTGGAAAACCTGGGCGATGTTGCGCTTCTCCGGCGTCAGGTCATTGACCGCTTTGCCGTCGAACAACACGTGGCCCTGCGAGGGGCTGAGCAGGCCGGAAATGATGTTGAGCAAAGTGGATTTGCCGCAACCCGACGGCCCGAGCAAGGCGTAGGCGCCGCCCTGCTCCCAGACGTGATCCATCTCGCGGATCGCGTAATCCTCGGCGCCGCTCGGGGTTTTGCTGTAGCTGTGGGCGAGGTGCTGCAAACGGATTTCGGCCATCAGGCAACCCTCGCGACACGCCGGCCCGGTGCTTGCACCAGACGGCCCTGCGCATCGAAAACGAACAGTTTATGGGTCGGGATATAAATGCGGATCGGCGCATCGACGTCGTATTCGTGAACGCCGGGCAGGTGCAGCACCAGCAGGAAATGCTCGTTGCGCACATGCAGGAAGGTTTCCGAACCGCTGATCTCGGCGACTTCGACGGTCACTGCCAATTCCAGATCGTCATCGTTGCTCGGCACCAGCGAGATATGGCTGGGGCGCACGCCAAAACGGAACTCGCCCTCGCCCACCGGGCGCAGATCGACGTTCAACGGGAAGTGTACGAAGTTGGCAAAACTCACTTCGTTACCGGCAATGCGCCCGGGCATCAGGTTGATCGGCGGTTCGGAGAACAATTCGGCGGCGAGCACGGTTTGCGGCTGGTGATAGACCGAAGTCGACGGACCGCTTTGAATCACCCGGCCTTCGTGAAGAATCGTCGTGGTGCCGCCGAGTGCCAGCGCTTCGTTGGGTTCGGTGGTGGCGTAGATCGCAATGGTGTGGCGCGCCTTGAACAGCTCGCGCATTTCCTGACGCAGTTCTTCGCGCAGTTTGTAGTCGAGGTTGACCAGCGGCTCATCGAACAGAATCAGCTCGGCGTCCTTGACCAGTGCGCGCGCCATGGCCGTGCGTTGCTGTTGGCCGCCAGAGAGTTCCAGCGGATAGCGCTGCAGAAACTTCTCGATGCGCAGCATCTTCGCGGTTTCCTGCACTTTGCTGTGGATGATTTCTTTGGAGACCCCGGCCTGACGCAACGGCGAGGCGATGTTCTCGAACACGGTCATGGTCGGGTAATTGATGAACTGCTGATAGACCATCGACACGTTGCGCAGACGCACCGGGCGTTGGGTGACGTCGACGCCGTTCATCAGGATGCGGCCGCTGTCAGGTTTATCCAACCCGGCCATTAAACGCATGAGGCTGGTTTTGCCGGACAGCGTGCGGCCGAGCAAAACGTTGAAAGAACCGGGTTCGAATTTCAGACACGCATCGTCGATCCAGGTCTGGCCCTCGACGGTACGGCTGACGTGCTCCAGGGTGAGTGACATGGCTCGGCCTTTTTATAATTGGAGTCAAGCGACCTGTGCACGGGAGCGAGTTTCGTGCCAGGAATGGCAAGTGGTTGATTTGTCGTGAAAATCGTTGAAATCGTGGCAATTGGGCGTTCATTGCTGAACACATTTGAACAGTTGGGCGATTGACAATGAACAATAGTGAACAACACTCTATAAGCGCTTTTTGCCCGATCTCATGGACGCCGAAGATCCCTGTAGGAGTGAGCCTGCTCGCGATAGCGGTGTGTCAGTCAATGCAATTTTGTCTGATAGACCGCTATCGCGAGCAGGCTCACTCCTACAGGGATCTGTGTTGGTTTCAAAGATCGGGTTCATAACAACAATAAAAATCGCTGCATCAGAGGCTGACTGCCATGGCCGCACCTGCCCCGCCGCTGTCCCACGACGCGATCGTCCAGACTTCCTGGCAACGTTGCCGCGCGTTCGGTCTCGACCACCAAAGCACGCCGGCCTTCGATCAACTGCCCGCCACCGGCATTGCGCAGTTGCTCGACAGTCATCATTCACTGGTGCAGACCACGCACCAGGAAGTCCTGCCCTATTACGAAAACATCCTCAGCAACTCCAACTGCCTGATCATGCTCGCCGACAATCAGGGCCAGGTGCTGACCTCGTGGGGCACGCAGCGCTTTATCGAGCCGAATCTGGCCCGGGGTTTTCAGGCTGGGGCGAGCTGGATGGAGCGCTGCAGCGGCACCAATGCGATCGGCACGGCACTGGCCTGTGAGCAAGCGGTGCATATCGAACACGATGAACACTTTTTGAAAGCCAACCGTTTCATGACCGGTTCCGCTGCGCCGATTTTCGACGCCGAGCGCAAGGTGATTGCTGTGCTTGATGTGTCCAGCGACAGCTATCTGCCGCCCTCGCACACTTTGGGCATGGTCAAGATGATGAGCCAGACCGTGGAAAACCGGCTGATCCTCAATCTGTTCCATGGCCAGCACTTTCAACTGACCTTCAACACCGGGTTGAACAACCTCGACAGTCAGTGGGCCGGGTTGTTGATTTTTGATGAGAGCGGACAGGTGCTGTCGGCCAATCGCCGCGCCGACAATCTGCTCGGCCTGCGTTTGTCGCGGGTCAGCGTTGAAAGTCTGTTCAAGGTGTCGCTGCTGGAGTTGATCAACCAGCCGGACGGGTTGCCGTTTGCCTTGCAGACGTCCGGGCGTAACCGTTTTCAGTGTTTGTTGAAGCGGCCGAAGCAGGCGTCAGTTCAGCCGCGCGTTTTTGCTGTTGAAGCCAAAACTGCCGCGCCCACCGCGATCAGCCTCAACACCCTGCACTTCGGCGACAGTCGCGTAGAAAAAGCCGTGCGTCAGGCTGAGCGTTTGCTGGAGAAAGACATTCCGTTGCTGATTCATGGCGAAACCGGGGTCGGCAAGGAAGTTTTCGTCAAAGCCCTTCATCAAGCAAGCTCCCGCAGTAAACAGGCATTTATCGCCGTCAACTGCGCGGCGATCCCCGCCGAACTGGTTGAGTCCGAGTTATTCGGTTACGAGAAAGGCGCGTTCACCGGCGCCAACCAGAAAGGCAGCATCGGCCTGATTCGCAAGGCGGATAAAGGCACGCTGTTCCTTGATGAAATTGGCGATATGCCGCTGCCGACTCAGGCGCGGTTGTTGCGGGTGTTGCAGGAGCGCTGCGTGCAACCGGTCGGCAGTAGCGAGTTGTTCCCGGTAGATCTGCGGATTATTTCGGCGACTAACCGTTCGTTGCGCGAGCAAGTGCAATTGGGCCGGTTTCGTGAGGATTTGTATTACCGCATTGGTGGCCTGACGCTGGAGCTGCCGCCGCTGCGGGAGCGCAGTGATAAGGAGGCGTTGTTTAAACGACTGTGGGAGCAGCATCGTGAGCCGACGCAATGGGCGGGATTGAGTCAGGAGGTGTTGGCATTGTTTGAAAGGCATCCGTGGCCGGGGAATTTGCGCCAGGTGAGTAGCGTGATGCAGGTGGCGTTGGCGATGGCTGAGGAGCAGCCGGTGAGGCTGGAGCATTTGCCGGATGATTTTTTTGTTGATCTGGAGATGGAGCCAGTGGAGAGCGCGGCGCTGTTGGCGGTTGATTTGAATGATGTGGAGGCGTTGAACCGGGAGTTGAAAGCGGCTGGGGGGAATATTTCGCACTTGGCACGGCGCTTGGGTGTTAGCCGCAATACGCTTTACAAGCGGCTGCGGCAGATTGAGGGTTGAGTGAATCCCGTTCCCCTCACCCTAGCCCTCTCCCGGAGGTAGAGGGAGCCGACCGAGGTGTCTGGCGCTGGACATTGACCTGAAACATCGTGGCGATTATGGATTCGGTGCAAATCGGTCAGGTCGGTGTATTTCTCGAACATCCCCCATTCAGTCCCCTCTCCTGGGGGAGAGGGCTAGGGTGAGGGCGAAAATTCCGGCTCAACATGCGCAACCGAAGCCGCCTCCAATGTGCGCAGCCCCACCAGTACAACAACCACCATCATGATCCCCGCACCAATGGCGACGCCAAACCCCGCGCGCGCGCCCCACGCATCAATCACCAACCCCGCCAGCATGCCGCCCAGCGCAACGCCAATGCTGATACCGGTGGTCATCCACGTCAGCCCTTCAGTAATCCGCGACGGCGGGATAATGATCGTCCCCATTTTCATCACCACGACCATCGTTGGCGCAAACGAGATGCCCGCGATAAACAGCGCCGCTGTCAGCACATAAACATCCGTTGCAAAAACAGGCAACACGCCGGTGAACGCCGTGACCAATATCCCGATCAGGAACTGTTTTTCGATCGCCAGCGAAACCCTCATCGCACCGAATGTCAGTCCCGCGACCAGTGAGCCAAACGCATAGGCGGCGAGGATGAAGGTTGCGGAGGCTGGCCAGCCTTGCGCATTGGCAAACGCCACGACGGCGACATCGATTGCTCCGCCAATGACACCCATCGCCAACAGCGCCAGCACAATGGTGCGTACACCGGGAATCAGCAGGGTTGAGCCACCATGACTGGCGTGGCCCACGACAACTTTAGGTTCAGTCTGGCGTTGCAGGAGGAACGCCGTTACCCCGACGGCCAGCAATCCAACCGCAACCAGTGGCCCGGCTTCAGCAAAGAAACTCACGCTCAGACCGATCGCCAGCGGCGGGCCAACGATGTAGGCCATTTCGGTGAGGACCGTGTCCAGCGAGAACGCCGTGTGCAGTTGCGGCTTGCCCCGAAACAACTGCGTCCATCGCGCGCGGATCATCGACGGCATGCTCGGCATCGTCCCCGCCAGTGCCGCCAGAACAAACAGCAATGTGGCGGGTGCGCGCCAGTGGACGGCAATGATCAGCGCCAGCAACATGGCAATGCTGAACGCCGTGACGACGGGCAGCACGCGGCTCTGGCCATGTTGATCGACCAGTCTCGAGATGTACGGGCCGAGCAGCGCATTGGCCAGGGTGAACGTTCCGGCGACGGTGCCGGCCAGCCAGTAAACCCCGGTTTGCTGCACCAGCATGGTGATGATGCCGATGCCGATCATTGCCTGCGGCAAGCGGGCGATAGAACTCGCGAGCACTAGCCCGGTGGCGCCGGGGGTCGTTAGCAGTTCGCGATAGTGATTGGCCATGATGTTTCCCTTACATGATCATCGCCGCTCAGCATCCGGCTGAACGCGTTGCCGACATCAAGACCTACGCGAACGGCAAAAGCAACCCTCACCCCAGCCCTCTCCCAGAGGGAGAGGGAGCTGACCGAGGTGTCTGGCGTAATGCAGCGACCTGAAAAAACCAGTCGATTATGGATTCAAGGCAGGTTCAAGTCGGCGTGTCTCTTTGACACCCTCTCCCTCACCCCAGCCCTCTCCCGGAGGGAGAGGGAGCTGACCGAAGTGTCTGGCGTTGTACATCGACCTGAAAAAACCAGTCGATTATGGATTCAAAGCAGCACGTTCAAGTCGGTGTATTTCCTGAACATCCCCCAATCGGTCCCCTCTCCCTCTGGGAGAGGGTTAGGGTGAGGGGCTTTTTTTCGCACCCAAACAAAAACCCGCACAAGGCGGGTTTTGTTGATCGTTCCCACGCTCCGCGTGGGAATGCAGCCCGGGACGCTCCGCGTCCCTGATCTCAGTCAGCCAGACGCCAGGTAGTCCCACCCTTGCCGTCTTCCAGCACAACACCCATCGCCGTGAGCTGATCACGAATCCGATCCGACTCAGCCCAATCCTTACCCGCCCGCGCAGCCAGACGCGCCGCAATTAGCGCATCAACCTCAGCCGCATCGACACGCCCTTCAGCGCCCGCCTGCAGGAAGTCATCCGCCTCCAACTGCAACACACCCAACACACTCGCCAGCTCTTTCAGACGCGCCGCCAGACCCGCCGCCGCATCGAGATCGCTCTCACGCAAACGGTTGATCTCACGCACCATCTCGAACAGCACCGCACAGGCTTCCGGCGTACCGAAGTCGTCGTTCATTACCGTGGTGAAACGTTCAACAAACGCTTCGCCGCCAGCAGGCGCCACAGTCGGCAGGCCTTTCAACGCGTGGTAGAAACGCTCCAGAGCGCCTTTGGCGTCCTTGAGATTGTCTTCCGAGTAGTTGATCGCGCTGCGGTAGTGGCTCGACACCAGCAGGTAACGCACGACTTCCGGGTGGTACTTTTCCAGCACGTCGCGAATGGTGAAGAAGTTGTTCAAGGACTTGGACATCTTCTCGCCATTGATACGAATCATGCCGCAATGCATCCACGCGTTGGCGTAGGTCTTGCCGGTGGCCGCTTCGCTCTGGGCGATTTCGTTTTCGTGGTGCGGGAACTCGAGGTCGCTGCCGCCGCCATGAATATCGAAGGTTTCGCCGAGGCAGCAGGTGGACATCACCGAGCACTCGATGTGCCAGCCCGGACGCCCGGCGCCCCACGGCGATTCCCAGCTTGGCTCGCCCGGCTTGGCGGCTTTCCACAGCACGAAGTCCAGCGGGTCCTGTTTCGACTCGTCGACTTCGATGCGCGCGCCGATGCGCAGGTCTTCGATTTTCTTGCGCGACAGCTTGCCGTAACCCATGAACTTGGCAACGCGGTAGTACACGTCGCCATTGCCCGGGGCGTAGGCGTAGCCCTTGTCGATCAAGGTCTGGATCATCGCGTGCATGCCCGGAATGTGATCCGTGGCGCGCGGTTCCATGTCCGGCTTCTTGATGTTCAGGCGCGCTTCGTCTTCGTGCATCGCGGCGATCATGCGCTCGGTCAACGCTTCGAACGATTCACCGTTCTCGTTGGCGCGGTTGATGATCTTGTCGTCGATGTCGGTGATGTTGCGCACGTAGGTCAGGTCGTAACCGCTGAACCGCAACCAGCGGGTCACCAGGTCGAACGCGACCATGCTGCGGCCGTGGCCAAGGTGGCAGTAGTCGTACACGGTCATCCCGCAGACGTACATGCGCACCTTGTTGCCATCCAGCGGCTTGAAGACTTCTTTGCTCTTGGTGAGCGTGTTGTAGATCGTTAGCACGTTATTTCCTTTGACGCTGAATCACTGGCCCCACGAATCACGCAGGGTCACGGTACGGTTGAATACCGGCTGACCTGGTTTCGAGTCCTTCAAATCAGCGACGAAGTAACCTTCGCGCTCGAACTGGAAACGGTCTTCCGGCTGTGCATTGCCAAGCGATGGCTCAGCACGACAACCGGTGAGTACCTGCAGCGAATCAGGGTTGATGTTGTCGAGGAAACTCGCGCTGTCTTCGGCCTTCTCAGGATTCGGAGAGCGGAACAGACGATCGTACAGACGCACTTCGCACTCGACGCTGGCGGCAGCCGGCACCCAGTGGATCACGCCTTTGACCTTGCGGCCTTCAGGGTTCTTGCCGAGGGTTTCCGGATCGTACGAGCAACGCAGTTCGACGATGTTGCCATCGGCGTCCTTGATCGCTTCGTCGGCACGGATCACGTAGCTGCCGCGCAGACGCACTTCACCGGCCGGTTCCAGGCGTTTGTAGCCCTTCGGCGGCTCTTCCATGAAGTCGTCACGGTCGATGTAGATTTCCCGGGCGAATGGCAGCGCGCGTACACCCATGTCTTCTTTCGGGTGACGCGGCAGCTCGAGGTTCTCGACCTGGCCTTCCGGGTAGTTGGTGATCACGACTTTCAGTGGACGCAGGACGCACATGGCGCGCGGCGCGGTGTGGTCGAGGTCATCACGGATGCTGAATTCGAGCATGCCGAAGTCAACCACGCCGTCGGAACGGTTGGTGCCGATCATTTCGCAGAAGTTGCGGATCGATTTCGGCGTGTAGCCACGACGGCGGAAGCCCGACAGCGTGGACATGCGCGGATCGTCCCAGCCGTTGACGTGCTTTTCATCGACCAGTTGCTTGAGCTTGCGCTTGCTGGTGATGGTGTAGTTGAGGTTCAGACGGCTGAACTCGTACTGACGCGGGTGCGCCGGCACTGGCAACGCGTCGAGGAACCACTCGTACAGCGGACGATGGCTTTCGAACTCAAGGGTGCAGATCGAGTGGGTGATGCCTTCGATGGCGTCCGACTGACCGTGGGTGAAGTCGTAGTTCGGGTAGATGCACCACTTGTCACCGGTCTGGTGGTGATGCGCGTGGCGGATGCGATACATGATCGGGTCGCGCAGGTTCATGTTCGGCGAGGCCATGTCGATCTTCGCGCGCAGCACGCGGGCGCCGTCGGCGAATTCACCGGCACGCATGCGCGCAAACCAGTCGAGGTTCTCTTCAACCGAACGGTCGCGGAACGGGCTGTTCTTGCCCGGCTCGGTCAGGCTGCCGCGGTATTCCTTGGCCTGCTCTGGGGTCAGGTCATCGACGTAGGCTTTGCCGGCCTTGATCAGCTCAACGGCCCAGTCGTGCAACTGGTCGAAATACTGCGAGGCGTAGCGCACTTCGCCGGACCATTCGAAGCCCAGCCATTTGACGTCGCTTTCGATCGCGTCGATGTATTCCTGGTCTTCCTTGGCCGGGTTGGTGTCGTCGAAACGCAAGTGCGTGACGCCGCCGAACTCCTGGGCCAGGCCGAAGTTCACGCAGATCGACTTGGCGTGACCGATGTGCAGGTAGCCGTTGGGCTCAGGCGGGAAACGGGTAACGATCTGGGTGTGCTTGCCCGAGTCCAGGTCTGCCTGGATGATCGGCCGCAGGAAATTGACCGGCACGGCAGGGCCGGACTTGGCATTCGAGGAAGGGTCGACAGTGGGCTTGCTCATAGGATCCTTGACTTACATGTGCGCGGCCGCAGAGGGGGCCAGACAAAACAAAGCCGCTATCATAGCCGATGCTGTCAAGGGGCTGACAGAGCAGGCCCTATAAAGGTGTGCTTTTTATCGCCGGGAATTGAAAAACAGCCTCGAAATTCGCGCCTGTCACGCTAAACTGCGCACCTTGGCCCACGCTGGCTGAACCGGTTTGGGGGCTCGATGTCCCAAAACCACGAATTCCTCTAAAGAGTAGCGATCATGACTCAAGTTAAATTGACCACCAATCATGGCGACATCGTCATCGAACTGAACGCTGAAAAGGCGCCGATCACCGTCGCCAACTTCATCGAGTACGTCAACGCCGGTCACTACGAAAACACCGTTTTCCACCGCGTCATCGGTAACTTCATGATCCAGGGCGGCGGTTTCGAGCCAGGCATGAAGGAAAAGAAAGACAAGCGTCCAAGCATCCAGAACGAAGCTGACAACGGTCTTTCCAACGAGAAGTACACCGTTGCCATGGCCCGCACCATGGAGCCGCATTCGGCATCCGCGCAATTCTTCATCAACGTTGCCGACAACACCTTCCTCAACCACAGCGGCAAGAACGTGCAAGGCTGGGGCTACGCGGTATTCGGTAAAGTGACCGCCGGCACCGACGTTGTCGACAAGATCAAAGGCGTGTCGACCACTTCCAAGGCCGGCCATCAGGACGTACCAGCAGACGACGTGATCATCGAGAAAGCCGAGATCATCGAAGCGTGATATTGCTGATTTCAGACTTGCATCTGGAAGAGGAGCGCCCGGACATTACCCGGGCGTTTCTGGATTTGCTCGCCGGACGCGCCCGCTCGGCGAGTGCGTTGTACATTCTCGGCGACTTCTTCGAAGCGTGGATTGGCGACGACGCCATGACGCCCTTCCAGCGTTCCATCTGCCAGGCCCTGCGCGAATTGAGCGACAGCGGCACGGCGATTTTTCTGATGCACGGCAATCGCGACTTCATGCTCGGCAAGGCCTTCTGCAAGCAGGCCGGCTGTACGTTGTTGAAGGACCCGAGTGTCGTGCAGTTCTATGGCGAGCCGGTGCTGTTGATGCACGGCGACAGCCTCTGTACCCGCGACGTCGGCTATATGAAGCTGCGGCGTTATCTGCGTAACCCGATCACGCTGTTTATCCTGCGCAATCTGCCACTGAGCAGCCGCCATAAACTGGCGCGCAAGCTGCGCAGCGAGAGCAAGGCGCAGACGCGGATGAAGGCTAATGACATTGTCGATGTCACGCCGGAAGAGATTCCGCGGATCATGCAGGAATTTGGCGTGAAAACCCTGATTCACGGACATACCCACCGCCCGGCGATTCACAAGTTGCAGCTCGGTGAGCAAGCGGCGAAGCGGATTGTGCTGGGGGATTGGGATCGGCAGGGTTGGGCATTGCAGGTGGATGAGAGCGGGTACGCCCTGACGCCGTTCGACTTCGCCCCGCCACTGGCTTTGCCGCACGGCTGAAGATCGCTACCCCCCTCACCCCAGCCCTCTCCCCCAAGGGGGGCGAGGGGGAAAGGGAGCCGATCTCTATGCTTTTCAAAACCTGAGTTCGACTCGGTATTGCAAGTCGGTGTACCTCGAACATCCACCACGGTCAGTCCCCTCTCCCTCCGGGAGAGGGTTAGGGTGAGGGGCTTTTGACCTTAGTGTCCTGAAGCAGCAGGCCCTGCTTTCGCAGCAAACGGCGGCTTCGCCAGCCATACAATCAGAATCAACCCCATAAACCCCCAGCCCAGCAGCGTGAAGTAATCCACCGTAGAGAGCATGTACGCCTGACTGGTCAAAATCTGATCCATCTGCGCATAAGCCGATTGGCTCGCCCCGCCCAAATGATTCAAGGTCTCGCGCGTCGCCGGTTCAAAGGTGCTGATGCTTTCACTCATATACGCATGATGCTGATCCGCCCGGCGAATCCATATCCATGTGGTCAGCGACGCCGCAAAGCTACCGCCCAGCGTCCGCAGAAAAGTCGCCAGACCGGCACCGTCGGCAATCTGACTCGGCGGCAGGTCCGACATCAGAATGCTCAGGGTCGGCATGAAGAACAGCGCCACACCAATGCCCATGAACAACTGCACCAGCGCGATGTGCTGGAAGTCCACCTCATTGGTGAATCCAGCTCGCATAAAGCAGCTCAAGCCAATCGCCAGAAACGCCAGCCCGGCCAACAGACGCAAGTCGAACTTGTTCGCGTACTTGCCGACAAACGGCGACAGCAGCACCGGCAGAATGCCGATCGGCGCTACGGCCAGACCGGCCCAGGTCGCGGTGTAGCCCATTTGTGTCTGCAACCACTGCGGCAGGATCAGGTTGATGCCGAAGAACCCGGCATAACCCAGCACCAACACCAGCGTGCCGATGCGGAAGTTGCGGTAGGCGAACAGCCGCAGATTCACCACCGGATGCTGGTCGGTCATTTCCCAGATGACAAACACCGCCAGCGCGATCACCGAAATCGCCGCGCCGATGATGATGAAGTTCGACTCGAACCAATCCAGATCATTGCCCTTGTCGAGGATCACCTGCAACGCGCCGACACCGATGATCAGCGTGATCAGACCGACGTAATCCATCGGCTGACGGCTGGTTTCCACCGGACGTTTGGCCAGTTGCGAACGCACGACCATCACCGCAAAGATGCCGATCGGCACGTTGATGAAGAAGATCCACGGCCAGCTGTAACTGTCAGTAATCCAGCCGCCAAGAATCGGCCCGGCAATCGGCGCAACCACTGTGACCATCGCCAGCAACGCCAGGGCCATACCTCGCCTCGCCGGTGGATAGACCGCGATCAACAGGGTTTGCGTCATCGGGTACAACGGCCCGGCGACCAGACCTTGCAGCACGCGGAAGCCGATCAGTTCCGGCATCGACGTCGAGATACCGCAGAGAAACGAGGCCAGCACAAACAGAATGGTGGCCCAGAGAAACAGCTTCACCTCACCGAAACGGCGGCTGAGCCAACCGGTCAGCGGCAGCGCAATCGCGTTGCTCACGGCGAACGAGGTGATCACCCAGGTGCCCTGCTCCGAACTCACCCCGAGGTTGCCGGAAATCGTCGGCAGCGCCACGTTGGCGATGGTGGTGTCGAGCACTTGCATGAACGTCGCCAGCGACAGGCCGATGGTGCTGAGCAACAGGCTGGGCGGCGTGAAAGAGGCGTTATTGCTCATTGTGAATCCTATGAAACCTGATGGTCGCCGCAGCCCTGTAGGAGTGAGCCTGCTCGCGATAGCGGTGTGTCAGACCCAATTTCCTCGACAGATACACCGTTATCGCGAGCAGGCTCACTCCTACAAGGTCAGTGCAGGTCAGCGTTGCGCGGTTTTGCTGAGCGCAGCGCTGTTGTCGTGGATCAGCTGCGCAATCATCGCGTCGGCTTCAGCCAGTTGGCGGTCGTAGACGTTGGTGCTGAACGAGGCTTTTTGCGGCGGCTGCTGCGCCAGCACCGGACCGCTCTGGTCGTGCAGGTTCACTTCAACATTGGTCGACAGACCGACGCGCAGCGGATGCTTGGCCAGCTCTTCGGCGTTGATGTGAATCCGCACCGGCACACGCTGAACGATCTTGATCCAGTTACCGGTGGCGTTCTGCGCTGGCAACAGGGCAAACGCGCTACCGGTACCGGCGCCGAGGCTGTCGACGGTGCCGCTGTACTTCACATCGCTGCCGTAGATATCGGATTCGATGTCGACCGGCTGACCGATGCGCATGTCACGCAGTTGGGTTTCCTTGAAGTTGGCGTCGATCCACAGTTGATCCAGCGGAATCACCGCCATCAACGCGGTGCCCGGCTGCACACGCTGACCGAGTTGCACGGTGCGCTTGGCCACGTAACCGGTGACCGGCGCGATCAAGGTGCTGCGGGCATTGGTCAGGTAGGCCTGACGCAGATCGGCAGCGGCCGACATCACGTCCGGATGCGACGAGACCACGGTGTCATCGACCAGCGCGCTGGTGGTTTTCAGCTGCTGCTTGGCGTTGGCCAGGGCGTTTTGCGCCGAGGTCAGGTCGTCGCGAGCGTGGGACAGTTCTTCCTGGGAAATCGCCCCGCCCTGCGCGAGGTTTTTCCGGCGGTTGTAGTTGTCCTGGGCTTTCTGCACTTCGGCCTGTTGCGCATTGACCTGGGCTTTCATGCCATCAACGTTGCTGTACAAGCCGCGCACCTGACGCACGGTGCGCGCCAGTTTCGCCTGGGCACTTTGCAGGCCGACTTCAGCGTCGTTCGGGTCGAAGTTGATCAGCACCTGACCTTCGTGAACCAGATCACCATCGTCAGCACCAATGCTGACCACAGTGCCGGTCACCAGCGGAGTGATTTCGACAACGTTGCCGTTGACGTAGGCGTCGTCGGTGCTTTCGTTAAAGCGCCCGATGAACTCGTGATACGCCCAGACGCCGGCGCAGGCGAGTGCAACCACAACGGCCAGCACCAACAGCATGACTTTGCGTTTGCGCGGGTTGCCGGTGTCCGGGGTGTTGCCTTGAGCTTGGGTGTTTTCGGCAGTGGCCATGACAATTACCTTGAATTAGTTGTGCGGCGTGGCTGGGCTGGCGTTGGCTGCGGTCAGGGTTTGCCCCTGGAAGCCGCCGCCCAGCGCTTGCATCAGTTGAATCGACAGGTCGATCTGCTCGGCATTGAGGTTGGCCAGTTGACGCTGGGCCTGGAGCAATTGCTGCTCGATGCTGAGCACGTCCAGGTAGTTGCCGATGCCGGAACCGTAACGCTGGACGACGGTGTTGTAAGAATCCTGGGCAATGTCGGTGGCGTGTTGCTGCGCACCGATCTGCCGGCCGATGTCACGCAACTGGTTGATCGTGTCGCTGACATCGCCCAGTGCTTTCACCAGACTTTTGTTGTACTGCGCCACCGCCAGGTCGTAATCGGCGTCGCGCGCATCGAGGTTGGCGCGCAGGCGTCCGCCGTCGAAGATCGGCACCGAAATGGTCGGGGCAATGTTGAAGAAGCGACTGGCCGAACCGAACATCGCGTCACCCAACAAGGACTCGGCGCCGGCCGAAGCGGTGAGGTTCAAGTTGGGATAGAAGCGGGTTTTCGCCGAGTCGATGTCTTTGCTCGCCGCTTCGACGCGCCAACGGGCGGCGACCAGATCCGGGCGACGGCCGAGCAATTCCGCTGGCAATACCGACGGCACGGCGACAGCGCTGGCTTGCAGGACTTTCGGTCGAGCGATTTCGTTGCCGCGATCCGGGCCTTTGCCGAGCAGCACGGCCAAAGCGATTTTCGCGCTGTTCAGGCGTTTTTCGGCATCGATCAGGCTGGCTTCGGAGCTGGCTTCCAGACTCTGGGTTTGCTGGAACTGGTACTGGCTGTCGATCCCGGAACTGAGGCGACGCTGGCTCAGGTCGAGCATCTGCTTGGTGCGTTTGAGGTCTTCGTTCGCCAGGTCATAAACGATGTGCGCCTGACCGAGATCGCTGTAGGCACGAGCGACATCGGCGGCGAGGGTCAGCTGTGCGGCCTGACGATCAACTTCAGCGGCGCGGGCCTGACCGAGTGCAGCTTCCCAGGCATCACGCTGGCCGCCCCAGAGGTCGAAGTTGTAATTGAAACCGGCGCTGACGTTACGCACGGTGGCGTAGGCATCGCCCTGCCCCAGCGGGTCCTGATCCTTGGCCAGACGCGAACGGCTGATGCCGGCGCTGGCGTCGAGGGTCGGATAACGTTCGGCATCGGCGGCATAGGCAGCGGCGCTGGCCTGATGCGCGCGGGCTTCAGCGATCTGCATGTCCGGGCTGTCGTGCAGCGCTTCGCGGATCAGACCGTCGAGTTGCGGATCGCCGAGGCTGGTCCACCAGTCGCTCTTCGGCCACGCGGCCGGTGACAGGGTGACGCCTTCGAGAGACTGCGCTGTCTTCAGCTTCCCGGCATCAAGCCGCTGACCTTCAGTGTCGAGGCCGCTGTAATTGGCGCAACCGGCCAGAATCATCGCCGACAGCACCAGGGTCAGGCTGCTGCGCAAGGTTTTACCGCTCATTGTGTTCACCTAAGCGCTGGATGGTGATCGGGTCACCGGCTGCCAGCAGGATTTTCTTGAGGATGTATTCCAAGGTTTTCAGCTCTTCGCGAGAGATGGCGCCGGCCAGTTCATTCATCGCGTCGGCGCCGATGTGCGGAAGGCGATCGGCCAGTTGCTGGCCTTGCTCGGTCAGCTTGAGTTGCACCTGACGGCGATCGCCTTCGCTGCGCTGGCGAGCCAGAAAGCCTTTCTGCTCCAGACGATCGAGCATGCGTGTCATCGAACCGCTGTCGAGCGACAGATGCCGGCACAGTTCGGCCGGAGTATCGACGCCGAACTGGGCCATGATGATCAACACCTTGAACTGCGCGGCAGTGATGCCGTGGGGTTCCATGTGAGTGTCGATGATCCGGTCCTTGAGCAGCGCCGCACGGCCAAGCAACAGGCCGAGATGGCAATGTTTGAATTCGTCCGGGGTGAAATGCTTCATTTGCTCACCTAATAACTGCCTAGGCAGTGAATGTATGTCGAGATGTTACTGCCTAGGCAGCGAATGTCAATGGAATAGTTAGCAGGCTTGGTAATTAGTTGACCAGTGGAGTGGGTTTTTGTGGCGCTCAGGCGGACGCCTTCGCGAGCAGGCTCGCTCCCACAGGGGATCTCCAGCGAACACAAATTCCGCGTTGCTCAGAGATCCAATGTGGGAGCGAGCCTGCTCGCGAAGGCCGCGACTCGGTACAGAATTGATCAGGATTCGTCAGAAGGATGCACAGATGGCGGTTGCACCGGATGCACCTCACGCCCCCGCAAGGCAGTCGCCACGTACCCAAAGGCGCGTTTGCTCACCGCATAAATGCTGTGCCAACCCGGCGGTGCCGGCTCGATTGCAGCATGCAACGCCCGCGCATAGTCGAGCACCAGTCCGGGCGTCCAGGCCATCGCCTCTGCCCGTTTGCGCACTTGCGCGGCGACCCAGAACTCGGGGCTGAAGATGACTCGGGTGAAATCCAGCATGCTCGAATGCCCCCGATTCATCGCCCCTTCCAAGGCCGCTTCGAGGCTATGGGCGACGGCACTGGAACAGTTACGACTGGTCAGGTTGTAAGTGCTGTTCTGCCGATACTCTGTCCAGAACGCATGCAGGCGCCGGGCGTCGTAATGGGCAAAACTGACCTGCACCGAAGACGGACACCAGTCCGCCACCTCCCCCGCATAATCCGGCAGAAACCTGCCGGCGACATCGTTGTTCGGCGTCGCCCGCAGCAATCGCACAAAATCCCCCGCCGAACGATCGATGTCGTCCTGCGGGTAATGGCTGATGTAAATGTCCGGGCCACATTCCAGTGCCGCATGGCCGGCGGAGATCACGCCGTTGATATCGACCGCCGCGATGTAGCGGTTGAGCAGGCGATTGCGCACCAGAGTGTCGTCGACGGTGCCGCTGGGGGTCCAGACATGAATCACCAACGCATCGCTGCTGGCCGGCGCACTGACCGACAAAGGGCTTGTCAGCGGCAGCTGGTTTTTGAAGCGCACGGCTTGCCGCAACAACGCGCAACCCGAAAGAAACAGGCTCATGCCAATGCAAAACGGCACCGTGCCCTTGTACAGCGTCGGGTACGGTTCGAGGATAAACACGCCAAAGCCGATTTCGAACAACCCCGCCAGCAGCGACACTTGCCAACCGACAAAGCGCACCACCAGCGCCGCCGCCAGCCGAAAACCGCCATCGAGCAAAAAAGCCCCGCCAAACAGCACCGCCAGAATCAGCCCGGCAGCATGTTGCCGGTCGACGATCAGCAGCCCCAGCAAGAGAAAAGCCAGTCCGCGCGCTCTGCGCAGGGCCGCAGCGGTCCCGGCTAGTGGTGCCGGCACCAGCAGCAGGATCAGCGCTTCGAGCAACAACAGATAACCGAAAAGATGCAGCGGGAAATACAGAACACCGTCCAGCGCATCAATGAAGATGCCCACACCGGCCGCGCCCCAGACGATGCCCGTCAGCGCCAGTGCGGACCAACGCTTGCGGACGAATTCGTGACCGAGCAAGACCATACTCAAGCGGACCATAGGCGTCTCTGTTGTTTTCGGGCAGCCGCCAACCGCGCAGCATTCAAGTAGCGCTGAGTCTAATTCATTCTGTAAAAGCCGGATCGCAGCGACGCGACCCGGCCAGGGGAAACGCGCGTTAGAAATCGCGCTTGTAGAAAATATCCAGCGAACTCGCGACGCCACTCGCAGCCTCGACATAGACCTTCTTGCTCAGCTTGTAGCGCAGCGCAATGGTACTGGCCGGCTCAAACACGCCCACGCCATAACGCAAACTGAGCTTCTCGGTAATATTGCCGCTGGCCACCACGCTGGTGGCATCGCCGCTGCCCGCCGTGTCGAGCTGGAAGTCCTGAATCCCCAGATCCTTGGCCAGACTGCTGGTGACCCCGGAACTGCCCATCAAGCCGAGACCCAACGCCGCTTGCGCGAGCATGTTGTTGTCTTCGCCGTTGGTGCTCAGCGGACGGCCAAGGACCAGATAGGACAACGCCTGCTCCTGACTCATCGCCGGCTCGGAGAAGATCTGTGTGGTCGGCTGCTCAGCGCTGCCGCTCAGGCGAATACCGGCGATCACGTCGTCGGTCTGGCGGATCGCTTCGATATCCAGATACGGCTGATCGAGGGGGCCGGCGAACAACAGACGCGCACGGCGCACTTGCAGGCGCTGGCCGTAGGCACTGTAGCGGCCGTCGTTGAGCCACAGTTCGCCACGGGTGTCCATGTTGTCACCGATGTGCACATGACCTTGCACGTTGGCGGTCAGACCAAAACCGGCGAAGGCGAGTTTGTCTTCGCCGACCACCACGTCGATGTCCATTTTCATCGCCAGCGGCGGTTTGCCCTCTTCGGTCTGCGCACCGACGATGATCGTGTCATCGGAGACTTTTACCGTTGATGGCGGCAATTCACGCACGGTGATTTCGCCTTTGGGCACCTGCACCTTGCCGGCGATCTTCAGTTCGTCGCCGGCCATGGAAATCTTCAGGTCCGGCGCCATTTCCAGCTTGGCATACGGCTCGACGGTGACCGGCAACTGCGTGCCTTTCAACGCCAGATCGACCACCAGCGCCTGACCCCAGGCGACGTTACCGGTCAGGCTGCCCTGCCCGCTCTTGCCGCTTTTCCAGCCGCCGTCGAGGCGTACCGATTCGCCGGCAATCAGGGCGGTGAGTTGCAGATTCTGCAGCTCCATCGGCAACTCGGCGCCGGACACTTCGCCATCGCTAAGTTGCACGGTGCCGTTGACCAGCGGCGCCAGCAGTCCGCCGGAAAGCGTGCCGCTACCATTCAGGCGCCCGGTGAGTTTTTCAACCATCGGCACAAACGGCCGCGCCACCGACAGGTCCAGCCCGCTGAGGCGGAACGAGCCGCTCAGTGGTTTGTTTTTCGGCAGTGGATTGAGCTGCGCCTGCACCATCAATTCGCCAAGTTTGCCGCCGACGAAGTTGAGTTCGGTGTCGACGCGCTTGGGCGTGAGTTTGCTGGTGAGTTTCAGGGTCTGGTACGGGAAGTCCAGCCACTGATCCTTGTCCTTCATGCGCAAGGTGCCGCCGCTGGCGTCGATGCTGACCACGCCGTTCGGGCCGCTGGCCGGCAGATCCAGTTGCAGATCGGCGTTGAGCTTACCCTTCCAGGCAAAGTCTTTCGGCAGCCATTGCGCGAGACTTTCGATCGGGAATTGCTTGAGGTGATAGCGCAGTTTCGGCTCCGGCATCAGCCGCTGATCTTCACCGCACAGGCTGGCATTGCCGGACATCCAGCAATGCGCGCCGAAGTTGATTTTGCCGTCAGCCAAGCGTTCGAGTTTTGCCGGATTCTGCAGTTTCCAGTCCTGGCCGCCGGCCTGAATATCGCCGCTGGCCAGGCGTCCACGCCAGTTGCCTTTGTCGAGATTGCCGTCCAGACCGAGGGCCAGTTTCAGCTTCGGCCCAATCAGGTCGAGGTTGAGTTTCTGGTTCTTGATGTCGCCCTGAGCACTCGCGGCCAACACACCCAGGTTGGTGTCGCCGGCCTGAATGCCGCTACCTTTCAGATCGATTTTCGCCCGCTGCGCACTGTCGAGGGTGGCGTCGAGGTTGAGGCTTTGCAGGCGATTGTCCTGAAACGCCAGTTGCGAACCTTGCAGGTCGAGCTTGCCCTGCGGCGCCTTCAACGTACCGGCCACATTGACCTGCCCGTTGACCTGCCCGCGCAGTTGCGGCCAGAGCTGAGCCAGACGCGACAGCTTGATATCGATCTGCCCGGTGAGTTTCTGTTGCAGGCTGCCCTTGCCGTTGATGCTGTTGTCGCCGAGGCGGATTTGCAGGGCGTTGAGATTCCACTGCTCGCCAACGCCGTCGGCCTTGGCCTGGAGGATCGCCGGTTGACCGCGCAGTTTGCCTTTCAAGTCGAGATCGGCGGTCAAACTCAGGCGTTCATTTTTTATTTCGCCTTGGCTTTTCAGCGGCCCGGCCAAGGTGCCCGGCAACTCGGCAACCCAGTACGCCGGGTTGAGCGCCGACAGCTCCAGCGCTGTGTCCCAAGCAATGCCGTCGGCGAACTGCACATTGACGTGACCTTCAGCCTTACCCTGCCCGGCTTGCATTTTCAGTTGTGGCAAAGCGATCTGTTTAAGGCTGCCGCTGAACGGACTGCTCAGGGTAAACGCGCCCGCCGGGCCATCCAGTGCGGCGGCGAAGTTGCCGAGGTATTGGCCGTCGGTGTAGGAGACTTCGCCAGTAAACGTACGCAAGGCGACTTGTGGCTCGTCGATTTCGTTATAGAGCCGATGCCACGGAAAGTCCTGCCAGTTGATATTGGCTTGGGCGCTGAGGCCTTTGCTCCAGTCGACGCTGCCCGTGAGTTTCAGGCTTTGCTTGTCGTTGGCCGTCAGGTCGAGGCCGGCGATCTGCGCGCCGCTGGCGTCGACTTTACCTTTGAGCAACAGCGCCACCGGGCCTTTGTCGGCGGGCAGCGTGGCGTTGCCGTTCAGTTGGTAACCGTTCTTCAGGTCGCCTTCGCCGGTCAGCACCAGTTGATTGAGTTGCAGGGTGTCCGGCAAATCGGTGCTCGGTTTGAACGCCTCGGAAGTGATGCGCACTTTGGCTGGGAGGTTTTCCGCCAGTGGCTGCAACTCGCCGCTCAACTGGCCGTCAAGGTAACCCCGGCTGTCGGCGTGCAGGTTGAGGGTTTTCAACAGATCGCCGTCGATCTTCAACGCCAGTGTCCACGGCCCCGTGCCCGGCGATGGCAAGGTCAGGTCACCGGCGATGTTCAGCGGCCAGTTGCCGGTCGGCGTGAGTGTGCCGGACAGGTTCAGGCTGAGGTCGTCGCGCTGCAATTTCACGCTGTCGATCTGCATGCCTTGGGCGGTCCAGTGCGCCGCCAGTTGCAAGCCCTTGAGCTGTTCGCTGCCGTTGAACAGCAGGCTGCCGACCTGCACGTCGCCCAGTTCGATGGCCACTGGCAATTGCAGATCCGGCAGTTTGATCGGGCCGCTCTCGGTGGTTTCTTCGCTCGGCGGGAATTGCAGAATGACCTGATCAGCCTTGAGCTGTTCGATGCACAAGGTCATGCGTGTCAGGCACAGCGGTGACCAGGCGAAGATTGCCTTGTTCAGTTCGACGCGGCTGCTGTCCTGCTGCCACACCAAATGATCGGCACTCCATTGCCCGCCGAGGCGGCCCTGAAAATTTTCCACGCTCAAGCCCGGCACAAGGCCCAGCACCCAGCGGCTGCCGGCCGCCGTGCCGAGCACAGCGGTGACACTCAATACAATCAACAACAGCAGCGCCAACAACGCCAGCGCCGTAATTTTCAAACCACGCTTCACAGCTCAGGCCCCATGGAAAAGTGCAGCCGGATGCCGCCATCGTCGTCGAGTGCGTGGGCCAGGTCGAGGCGGATCGGCCCGACCGGCGAGACCCAACGCACACCAATACCGACCCCGGTCTTGAGGTTCGGCAGTTCGAGTTTGTTGAAAGAGTTGCCCTGGTCGACGAAGGTCGCGACGCGCCATTTCTCGGCGATCGAGTATTGATACTCGACGCTGCCAGCGACCATGTAACGCCCGCCGATCCGGTCACCGTCGGAGTTTTTCGGCGACAGGCTCTGATAGTCATAACCGCGCACGCTCTGATCGCCACCGGCGAAGAAACGCAGCGACGGCGGAATCGAGTTGTAGCCGTTGGTGGCGCTGCCGCCGACCTGCACGCGACCAAGGAAGCGGTGCTTGTCGAACACCGTGGTCAGGCCTTTGACCAGCGCGGTGCCATATAAAAGGTTGTTGTCCGAGCCGAGGCCTTCCTTCGCCACTTTGCTTTCGAAGCTCAGGCGATAGCCATTGTGCGGGTCAATGCGGTTATCGCTTTTCAGGTACGAATAACTGATGCCAGGCATCAACAAGGTGCTCAGGCCCGAGTCGTCGCCGAGTTCATATTCTTCACGCTGCCATTTCAGCGAGATCACCCGCTGCCAGCCGCTGGGCAACTTGCTGTGCCATTCCGGGCCGAAGGTCAGCAGTTTGCTGAGTGTGTCGGAACCGTCGATGTCTTCGAACTGGTAGCCGCCGGCCCAACGCAGTTTGTCGGTCAGCGGCGGGTCAAGCGGGATGTCATAGAACAGCCCGACGTTTTGCCGTGGTGCCGAGAGTTCGGCTTCCCAACCATAACTGTCGCCTTGCGGGTTGACCCAGTGGCGGGTCCAGTTGGCTTTGATGCGCGGGCCGACGTCGGTCGAGTAACCGAGGCCCAGGCCCATGGTCCGTGGCTTGCGTGTGTCGAGTTTGACGTCCACCGGGATCACGTCATTTTTCGCCGTCGTCGGTGCGGCATCGACGCGTACGCCTTCGAAGTAACCGCTCGATTGCAGATCGCGATTGAGCTCAGCGATCAGCTCGGAGTCGTACGGCTCGCCCTCCTTGAACGGCACCATGCGTTGCAGCAGATCTTCGTCGAACGGCGTGTCGCCTTCGAATTTGACTTTGCCCAGTGCATAACGCGGGCCGCTTTCGTAGATCAGTTCGATGTCGGCGACCCCGGCGCGCGGGTCGACCATGAGTTTTTGACTGGTGAAATGGCCACTGAAAAAACCGAAGCGCGAGGCCTGATTCTGAATAAGTCTTTTGGCGTCTTCATAACGCCCATGGTTAAGCACCGCGCCGGACTTGAGCGCGTCGCTTTTCGGTACACGAAAGGATTTGAGGGAGGCAGCCGGGCCGTCGACACGGATGGTCACGTTGCGCAGGTGAATCGGCTCGCCGGGATCGATGTTCAACACCAGGCGCGGCTTGTCGCCACCCTTGACGTCACTTTCGATCTGCGGCTGGTAGTAGCCCAACGCCTGGGCTGCCTTGCGCGCCTGCTCTTCGGCACCGCGACTGAAGCGCTGCAGGGCTTCTTCGTCACGATCGCCGAGGCTGCCGATATAGCCTTCTATATTGGCCTTGAGTTCATCGTTGGACGGTTTGATCCGCACATCCAATTCACTTTGCGCCAGCGCCGCGCAGCTGGTTAACAGCAGGAGCACGCCACTGGTAAATCTTCCTGGAAACTTCATAGGCGCGGATGCTATCACGGGCTTGGGAGCGTGATAGAACAGGAAATTTCCCAAGAAGTTCGATTGTCATGCTGTTGCAGTTTGTAACACCTGCGGATTGGCGTGGAAAAATACGTGTTCACGCACCGGCCCGACGGCAACTTCGCCGATCTCTTGGTAACCCTGCCTTTTATAGAATTCCAGATAGCGTGGGTTGCCGGTGTCGAGCACCACGCCTTGCGAGGTTTCGTCGACGGCGCACCAGTTGTGTACGGCGGTCAGCAGTTGTTCGCCAAAGTGTTTGCCCTGGAATTGCGGGTGAATGCCCAACAAGGGAAGCATGTGCACGGAATCGCTGGGCACACACGCGGCGACCGCATCGTGGTATTCCAGATAGCGCCGGGTGCAGCGGAATCCGGTGCTGAGCACCATGCGCAGGCGCCACGCCCAGCTTTCGGTGATGCCCAAACGGCGTTGCGGCGGCGCGATCAGGGCGATGCCGATCAGGCGATCGTTGATCAGCAGGCCGATGGCCGGCAGATCCTGCAGAAAGTGTTGTTTGACCAGTTCGCGCACCGTCGCCCGCACGCGCTGTTCGTAGCCGGGGCGCTCGGCTTCGAACAGGTAAGCGAAGGTCGGCTCATGGCGATAAGCCTGATAGAGCAGCGATCGAGCTTCGCGGGAGTAGCCACGGTCGAGCATATGAATGTCGGCGATGGCGGTCTGGGTTTCAGGCATGACGGTGATTCTCCCCGGGGCGCGTTCAAATGGCGGCGCTCTTGTTGGTACGAACCTTTTGCGGGTGGCGTGGTTCCCCACAGGTATAGACCAAGTCGGGATCTTCATCGACTGGGCGACCGCTATCGCGAGCAGGCTCACTCCTACATTTGGAATGCGTTCCCCCTGTAGGAGTGAGCCTGCTCGCGATGGCGCCATTGCTGACAACACAAATCCCACAGACAAAAGTGATTTCTCCCACCCCACACTGGCCCATCTCCCCCATGTCAGCTAGCATCGCCCTTTTGCCAGGACTGCCGACCATGAAGATCGTTTCCTTCAACATCAACGGACTGCGCGCCCGTCCGCATCAGCTGGCAGCGCTGATCGAAAAACACCAGCCGGACGTGATCGGCCTGCAGGAAACCAAGGTCCACGACGACCAGTTCCCGCTCGAAGAAGTCCGCGCCCTCGGCTACCACGTGTATTTCCACGGCCAGAAAGGCCATTACGGCGTGGCGATGCTCTCGCGTCAGGAACCGATCGCCATCCACAAAGGTTTCGCCACCGACGAAGAAGACGCTCAGCGTCGCTTTATCTGGGGTACCTTCGCCGACGCCAATGGCGTGCCGGTGACGATCATGAACGGCTATTTCCCACAGGGCGAAAGCCGCGACCACCCAACCAAATTCCCCGCCAAACAGCGTTTCTACAGCGATCTGCAAACGTTGCTGGAAAGCCAGTTTCACAACGAGCAGCCGCTGGTGGTGATGGGCGATGTGAACATTTCTCCGGAAGATTGCGACATCGGCATCGGCCCGGACAACATGAAGCGCTGGCTGAAAACCGGCAAATGCAGCTTCCTGCCGGAAGAGCGCGAGTGGATGGCACGCCTGAAAAACTGGGGTTTGACCGACAGCTATCGGCACCTGAACCCGGACGTGACCGACATGTTCAGTTGGTTCGATTACCGCAGCCGTGGTTTTGAAGATGAGCCGAAGCGTGGCCTGCGCATCGATGTGATTCTGGCATCCCATGGTTTGTTGCCGCGGGTGAAGGCCGCCGGTGTCGACTATGAATTGCGCGGGATGGAAAAACCGTCCGATCATGCGCCGATCTGGCTTGAACTAAGCTGATCCCAAGCCTTACGCAATACCTGTAGGAGTGAGCCTGCTCGCGATAGCGGTGAATCAGTCGACATAAATGTTGAGCGGTACACCGCTATCGCGAGCAGGCTCACTCCTACATTGGTTAGTTGTCATCTTTCGGTCATGCGCCTGACTTAATCTCCCCGGCAATCCCCTTGGCTTGATTCGGTGCCGGCATGACCCTGCGTGTTCTGTGCGTTTTTCTCTTGAGTGCGTGGCTGACGGTTTCTGCCGCCGCCCTGCCCCTTCCTGAAAACGGCCCGGCGCTGCGCATTCAAGGCTCCAACACCATCGGTGCCGAACTTGGACCGGCTCTGGTCGAAGGTCTGCTGCAAGAACAGGGCTTGCTGAAAATCCATCGCGAAACCCCGGACACCGCCAACGAGTTGCGCATCGTCGGCCAGACCGCTCAGGGCAGACGCGTGATCGTTGAAGTCGCCGCACACGGTTCGAGCACTGGTTTCACCGCGTTGAAAAACGCCAGCGCCGACCTTGCCGCGTCCTCCCGCGAAATCAAGGACAGTGAATTGCAGGCCCTGCAATCACTGGGCGATCTGAAAAGCGCCGCCGCCGAACAAGTCATCGCCATCGACGGTCTGGCGATCATCCTTCATCCCGAAAATCCGCTGCAGCAACTGGACACTGAGCAACTGGCGCGGATCTTCGCCGGCGAGGTGAAAACCTGGGAAGACCTCGGCGGTCGTGGCGGTGCGATTCATTTATATGCACGCGATGATCAGTCCGGCACGTACGACACGTTTAAGGAGTTAGTCCTGAGTCGTCGTGGGAAAAGTCTGAGCAGCGCAGCGAAACGGTTTGAATCCAGCGAGCAATTGTCCGACGCCGTCAGCGCGGATCCGCAGGGCATCGGCTTCATCGGTTTGCCCTACGTGCGTCAGGCCAAAGCGGTGGCCATTGCCGACGGTGCGTCGCAATCGATGCTGCCGCTCAACAGCTTGATCGCCACTGAAGACTATCCGCTGTCACGACGGCTGTTTTTTTATCTGCCACCCGACAGCAACAATCCGTGGGCGAAAGCCTTGGTGACGTTTGCGCAAAGTCGCCAAGGCCAGGCAATCGTGGCGGCCAGCGGATTTATCAGTCAGACCGTGCATGCGATGAGCGTCGCACCGAATGCGCTGATGCCCGAGGGTTATCAATCCCTCAGCCGTCACGCCCAACGTCTGACGGTGAATTTCCGTTTCGAGGAAGGCAGCGCGAATCTCGATAACAAGGCGCGTCAGGATCTGGCGCGGGTGTTCGACTATATAAAGCGCCACGACAAGACCGAGCGCGCGGTGACATTGGTTGGGTTTGGTGATGCCAAGGACGACCCTGCGCGGGCGGACCTGCTGTCAAAGCTGCGGGCGATGGCGGTGCGGCGAGAATTGGTGAAGAACGGCGTGGTGCTGCGTGAGGTTCGTGGCTTTGGCGCGTTGATGCCGGTGGCGGCGAACAATGCGGATGAAGGAAGGATCAAGAATCGGCGGGTTGAGGTTTGGGTGTATTGATATCACCAGATCGTTCCCACGCTCCGCGTGGTAACGCCGCCATGGACGCTCTGCGTCCACTGTGACGCAGAGCGTCACGGGATGCATTCCCACGCAGAGCGTGGGAACGATCATCCTGTGGGAGCGAGCCTGCTCGCGAAGGGGGCGACGCGGTCTTAAGTCTTAATGACCGCTACGCAGCATTTCCTTCGGCACATACTTGCCGATCTCGAACTTGCCGATCGCTGCGCGGTGCACTTCGTCCGGGCCGTCGGCCAGGCGCAGGGTACGTTGCATCGCATACATGTAGGCCAGCGGGAAATCGTTCGATACCCCCGCCCCGCCATGCATCTGGATCGCCCGGTCGATCACCCGCAGCGCGACGTTCGGCGCAACCACTTTGATCTGCGCGATCTCGCTTTTCGCCACTTTATTGCCGACGGTGTCCATCATGTACGCCGCTTTCAGCGTCAGCAGACGTGCCATGTCGATTTCCATCCGCGAGTCGGCGATCTTGTCGACGTTACCGCCCAGACGCGCCAGCGGTTTACCGAAGGCAGTGCGGCTCACCGCACGTTTGCACATCAACTCCAGTGCACGCTCGGCCATGCCGATCGAACGCATGCAGTGGTGAATCCGGCCTGGGCCAAGGCGACCTTGAGCGATTTCGAAACCGCGACCTTCACCCAACAGGACGTTTTCGTACGGCACACGTACGTTGTCGAACAGCACTTCGGCGTGGCCGTGTGGTGCGTCGTCGTAACCGAATACCGGCAATGGGCGGACAATTTTCACCCCGGGGGTATCGACCGGCACGAGGATCATCGAGTGCTGGGCGTGGCGCGGTGCATCGGGATTGCTCAGACCCATGAAGATGAGGATCTTGCAGCGCGGATCGCAAGCACCGGAGGTCCACCATTTTTTGCCGTTGATCACCCACTCGTCACCATCACGCACGGCGCGGGCGGCCATGTTGGTCGCGTCAGACGAAGCCACGTCCGGTTCGGTCATGGCGAACGCCGAGCGGATCTCGCCGCGCAGCAACGGTTCGAGCCAGCGCTGTTTCTGCTCTTCGTTGGCGTAGCGCACCAGCACTTCCATGTTGCCGGTGTCTGGCGCCGAGCAGTTGAACGGCTCCGGCCCGAGCAGCGAGCGGCCCATGATTTCCGCGAGCGGCGCGTATTCAAGGTTGGTCAGGCCGGCACCGAGTTCCGACTCCGGCAGGAACAGATTCCACAAACCTTCGGCTTTGGCCTTGGCTTTGAGCTCTTCCATGATCGCCGTCGGCTGCCAGCGATCGCCTTCGGCAACCTGGCGCTCGAAAACGGCTTCGGCCGGGTAAACGTAAGTGTCCATGAACGCGGTCACGCGCTCACGCAGTTCTTGCACCTTGGGCGAATAAGCGAAATCCATGATCAATTACCTTCTTGGGCAGAGGTTGTTCAAGTCATGCAATCGATGCTAGAACAGCGCTGATAATTTACCTAGCCTATTCTCGGCGTGTATAAACATTCATCACCGATATATGATCGGCTGATTGCCAGCCCCCAAAACACCGCCCTAAATAACAAGAGAAGCCGCGTTATGAATCTGAGTAAGGTCGACCTCAACCTTTTCATCGTCTTTGACGCGATCTATACCGAAGCCAACCTGACCCGCGCCGGGCAGATTGTCGGCATCACTCAGCCGGCGGTATCCAACGCATTGGCGCGGTTGCGCGAGACCTTCAATGATCCGCTGTTCGTGCGCACCGCGCAGGGCATGGTGCCGACGCCGATGGCGCAGAACATCATCGGCCCGGTGCGCAACGCGCTGTCATTGCTGCGCGTGTCGGTTCAGGAAAGTCGCATCTTCAATCCGGCGCAAGCGGTCAAGACCTACCGCATCAGCATGACCGACCTCACCGAAGCGGTGATTCTGCCGCCGCTGTTCCAGCGCCTGCGCCGTCTGGCGCCGACGGTGATCATCGAAAGTTTCCTGTCCAAACGCCGCGAGACCACCAAGGAACTGGCGGCCGGACGCTTGGATTTTGCCGTGGATGCACCGCTCAACACCGACCCGCAGGTGCGCCACGTCAAGCTGATGGAAGACCGCTACGTGTGTGCGATGCGCAAGGGCCATCCGATGGCGGGCAAGGAAAAGCTTTCGCTGGATGATTACCTGTCGCTGACCCATATCCATATTTCCAGCCGCCGCAGTGGTTTGGGTTATGTCGACCTGGCGCTGGGCAAAATGGGCATTCAGCGCAAGATTGCCCTGCGTTCGCAGCACTATTTGATGGCCTCGCAAGTGATGCAGCAGACGGATATGGTCATGACCGTGCCGGAACGCTTTGCCCGTCGGCATGAACTGCAGGCGTTTAATCTGCCGGTGAATGATGTGCCGCCGGTGGAGACGCATCTGTATTGGCATGAAAGTACTGACCAGGACCCGGCGAATCGCTGGATGCGTGAGCAGATGATCGAGTTGTGCCAGCAGGTGACGGCGCAGGAGAAGAAGCTCGATAAGGTGTAGGGCTTTTTACCGCGGCGCTGCCATCGCGAGCAGGCTCACTCCTACAGTTGACCGTGTTTCATCTGAAGAAATGCAACCAATTGTAGGAGTGAGCCTGCTCGCGATGAGGCCAGCATGAACACCACAAATCATCCCGCTTGACGTAAACGTCAACCTGCCATTAGCTTAGCGCCAAGACCTTTTTCCGAGCGCTTCCATGAGCAGCCAGACTTACAGCATCTCCGACCTCGCCCGCGAGCTGGACATCACCACCCGGGCGATCCGCTTTTATGAAGAGCAAGGCCTGCTCAGTCCTGAGCGCCGAGGCCAGGAACGCATCTATTCGCCACGTGACAAGGTCAGCCTGAAGCTGATCCTGCGTGGCAAACGCATCGGTTTTTCGCTGGCCGAATGCCGTGAACTGATCGAGCTTTACGACCCGTCCAGCGGTAACACCAAACAGCTCAACAGCATGCTGGCGAAAATCACGGAGCGCCGCGAGCAGTTGGAGCAGCAGTTGCTGGATATCGAACAGATGAAACTGGAGCTTGATACCGCCGAGGAGCGCTGCGTGCAGGCGCTGGAGCAAACCCTCAAGAGTCAGCAGGCCATCTAGCCGACAACACAAATCCCCTGTAGGAGTGAGCCTGCTCGCGATAACGGTGTGTCAGTCGAACAAATATTATCTGACACACCGCTATCGCGAGCAGGCTCACTCCTACAAGGGTTCTCCACGAATTCAAAAGAGCAGGTCAACCGCCATGTCCCTCCCCTCCCAAGTACGCCTGATCGAAGTCGGCCCGCGCGATGGCCTACAGAACGAAGCCCAACCGATCAGCGTCGCCGACAAGGTGCAACTGGTCGACGCTTTGAGCGCCGCCGGCCTTGGCTATATAGAAGTCGGCAGTTTCGTCTCACCGAAATGGGTGCCGCAGATGGCCGGTTCTGCCGAGGTCTTCGCACAGATTCAGCGCAAACCCGGCGTGACCTACGGTGCACTGGCGCCGAACCTGCGCGGCTTCGAAGACGCCATAGCCGCCGGAGTCAAGGAAGTCGCGGTGTTCGCCGCCGCGTCTGAGGCGTTCTCACAGCGCAACATCAACTGCTCGATCAGCGAAAGTCTGGCGCGCTTTGCGCCGATCATGGAAGCGGCGCAACAGCACGGCGTTACCGTGCGCGGTTACGTGTCCTGCGTGCTCGGCTGCCCGTACGAAGGCACGGTCGCGCCGGAGCAAGTGGCGATGGTCGCGCGCGAGTTGTATGCGATGGGCTGCTACGAGGTTTCGCTGGGCGACACCATTGGCACCGGCACTGCGGGCGCGACTCGGCGCTTGTTTGAAGTGGTGTCGGCGCAAGTGCCACGGGAAAAACTCGCCGGGCATTTCCACGACACTTACGGCCAGGCCATGGCCAACATCTACGCCAGCCTGCTCGAAGGGATTTCGGTGTTCGACAGCTCTATCGCGGGCCTCGGCGGCTGCCCGTACGCCAAAGGCGCGAGCGGTAACGTTGCTACCGAAGATGTGGTGTACCTGCTCAACGGCCTCGGCATCAAGACCGGAATCGACCTGGACGCCTTGATTGCTGCGGGTCAGCAGATCAGCGCGGTGCTCGGTCGCCCGAGCGGTTCGCGAGTGGCCAAGGCTCGCAGAGCACAGTGAGGGGACAAGGTGTTACCGCTGTGTCCGGAATGTGGGTTGAAGCGAGTAACACGGAAACAAATTGTCTGGCTTCGCCGGAGTGAAAAAACGCAGAAACTTTCAATCCATTGATTTATAAAGGATTTTAAAAGTTGGCACGGCTTCTGCTATCTCTATGGCATAACAAGAATAAAAAGCAGCAAACCAATAAAAATAAGACGTACCGACTCTGACATAACAAAAACAACACGGCAGAGACGCAGCTAACAGATTTTTTTGGAGAAGGTGTGCTTTTCAGGGTGCTCTCAGGAGTGACCCGCAACCGGGCAGAGAACAATAAAACTACCTTCAGGTAGCTCCCGAATCGGTTGGATCGCTTAGCGAGAAAGTAGATCAGCGCTCAAAAAAATACGTTTGCTCTTGACCCCGGATGGGGGTCGCCAAAAACAGCGGTAAAGGGCCACGGTTGCCAAAAACAACAACAGACCGACCCTCAATAATAAAAAAGAGCACGCGACGACAAAATTAAAGGGGAGCCTCGGCTCCCCTTTGTGCTTTCTGTGATTTGTGTTTTCACTGCGTATCCCTTGTGGGAGCGAGCCTGCTCGCGAAAGCGGTGTATCAGACACATCTGCGCTGAATGACACACTGCATTCGCGAGCAGGCTTGCTCCCACATTGAATCCTCGTCAGGCGAGCTTTTCGCGTAGCTCTTCGATGCTGATCTCTCGCATTCTGAATTTCTGAATCTTGCCCGTCACCGTCATCGGAAACTCTTCGACGAACTTGAAGTGCCGTGGCGTCTTGAAGTGCGCGATGCGCTCCTTGCACCAGGTTTGCAGTTCCAACTCCGAAGCGCTGTGGCCGGGATGAAATTTGATCCAGGCAACAATCTCCTCGCCGTAACGCGAACACGGAATACCGATCACCTGCACGTCCGCCACCGCCGGATGGGTGAAGAAAAACTCCTCCAGCTCACGCGGATAAACATTCTCGCCGCCACGAATGATCATGTCCTTGTTGCGCCCGGCGATGTTGACGTAACCCTCCTCATTCATGCTCGCCAGGTCGCCGGTGTGCATCCAGCCTGCCTCATCGATGGCTTCGGCGGTGACCTGTGGATTGTTCCAGTAACCGAGCATCACGCTGTAACCCCGAGTACAGAGTTCGCCAATGGTGCCGCGTGGTACGAGGTTGCCGGCTTCGTCGATGATCTTGCTTTCCAGCTGTGGCTGGGTGCGGCCAACGGTGGTCACGCGTAATTCCAGTTCATCGTTTGGCCCGGTTTGCAGCGACACCGGGCTGGTTTCGGTCATGCCATAGGCGATCTGCACTTCGCTCATGTGCATCTCGCTGATGACCCGGCGCATTACCTCGATCGGGCACGTCGCGCCAGCCATGATCCCGGTGCGCAGGCTCGACAGATCGAACTCGGCGCGTTGCGGCTGATCGAGCATGGCGATGAACATGGTCGGGACACCGTAGAGGCCGGTGGCTTTTTCTTCGGCGACGGTTTGCAAGGTCAACAACGGGTCGAACGCGTCGTTGGGGTAAATCATCGTGCTGCCGTGGGTGATGCAGCCGAGGTTGCCCATGACCATGCCGAAGCAGTGGTACAGCGGCACCGGGATCACCAGGCGGTCGCGCGGGGTCAGGCCAATGCTTTCGCCGACCATGTAACCGTTGTTGAGGATGTTGTAGTGGCTGAGGGTCGCGCCCTTGGGGAAGCCGGTGGTGCCGGAGGTGTACTGGATGTTGACCGGTTGATCGAAGTGCAGGCTGTCGCTGCGTTCGTTTAGTTGTTCTTTGGAGACACTGGTTGCCATGTCGGCCAATTGAGACCACGGCAGGAAACCTGACGGTGGCTGCGGGTCGAGGCTGATCACCCCGCGCAGTTCTGGCAGACGTTCGCTGCGCAATTGGCCGATGGGTTGCTCGGCCAGTTCCGGCACCAGTCCCTGCAGCATGCCGTGGTAGTTGGAGGACTTGAACGCCCCGGCGCATACCAGCCATTGGCAGCCGGATTGCTTGAGCACGTATTCCAGTTCGGAACTGCGGTAGGCCGGGTTGATGTTGACCAGGATCACGCCGATTTTCGCCGTAGCGAATTGGCTGATGCACCACTGCGCGCAGTTCGGCGCCCATATCCCGAGGCGATCGCCGGCCTGCAATCCCAAAGCCAGCAGCGCTCTGGCGTGCAGATCGACTGCATCGGCCAGTTGCCGCCATGAGTAGCGCAACTGCTGATGGCGCACCACCAGCGCTTCACCGTCCGGGTACTGCGCAACAGTCTGATCGAACTTCTGCCCAATGGTCATCGCCAGCAAGGCTTTGTCCTGAGAACCCCGGGTATAGCTGCGCTGCGGGTTTGCACTGGGTTGATCCATGACGACCCCTATTGTCTTTATTGATGGGTTGCCGACGGTCACTTGTAGGAGTGAGCCTGCTCGCGATCTCGATCCATCAGTCAACATTTACGTCGACTGACACAACGCGATCGCGAGCAGGCTCACTCCTACAAAAACTAATCAGCTTTCAATCTTGAACTGCCCCTACTCTCGCCTAAGTTGACGTTAACGTAAAGGGTGATTGACAGCCATCCGTCACAGGCTTACGTTAACGTAAAGGTGAGAGCCGAGTGCGCGCCCTCCCCACCCTACAAAAAAGCCAAAAGGTGACCCATGAGCTACCCATCCCTGAACTTCGCCCTCGGTGAAACCATCGACATGTTGCGCGATCAGGTTCAGTCCTTTGTCGCCAAGGAGATCGCTCCGCGCGCGGCGCAGATCGACAGCGACAACCTGTTCCCCGCCGACATGTGGCGCAAGTTCGGTGACATGGGTCTGCTCGGCATCACCGTGCCGGAAGAGTACGGCGGCGCGGGCCTGGGTTACCTGGCACACGTGGTGGCGATGGAAGAAATCAGCCGTGGCTCGGCCTCGGTGGCGTTGTCCTACGGCGCGCATTCCAACCTCTGCGTCAACCAGATCAACCGCAACGGCAACCATGAACAAAAAACCAAATACCTGCCGAAACTGATCAGCGGCGAGCACGTCGGCGCCCTCGCCATGAGCGAGCCAAACGCCGGCTCCGACGTAGTCTCGATGAAGCTGCGCGCCGACAAACGCGGCGACCGTTTCGTCCTCAACGGCAGCAAGACCTGGATCACCAACGGCCCTGACGCCAACACCTACGTGATCTACGCCAAGACTGATCTGGAGAAGGGCCCGCACGGCATTACCGCATTCATCGTCGAGCGCGATTGGAAAGGCTTCAGCCGCAGCAACAAGTTCGACAAGCTCGGCATGCGCGGTTCCAACACCTGCGAGCTGTTCTTCGATGACGTCGAAGTGCCGGAAGAGAACATCCTCGGCGTCCTCAACGGCGGCGTCAAAGTGTTGATGAGCGGCCTCGATTACGAGCGCGTCGTACTGTCCGGTGGCCCGACCGGGATCATGCAGTCGTGCATGGACTTGATCGTGCCGTACATCCACGACCGCAAACAATTCGGCCAAAGCATCGGTGAATTCCAGCTGATCCAGGGCAAAGTCGCCGACATGTACACCCAGCTCAACGCCAGCCGCGCCTACCTCTATGCGGTAGCACAGGCTTGCGAGCGCGGCGAAACCACCCGTAAAGACGCCGCCGGGGTGATCCTCTACACCGCCGAGCGCGCCACACAAATGGCACTCGACGCGATCCAGATTCTCGGCGGTAACGGCTACATCAACGAATTCCCGGCAGGCCGTCTGCTGCGTGACGCCAAGCTGTACGAAATCGGCGCCGGCACCAGTGAGATCCGTCGCATGCTGATCGGTCGCGAACTGTTCAACGAAACCCGCTAAACGGAGCTGGCCATGGCTATCCTGCACACTCAGCTCAATCCCCGTTCGGCAGAGTTCGCCGCCAACAGCGCGGCGATGCTCAAACAGGTCGACGCCCTGCATACCCTGCTCGCCCAAGTGGCGCAGGGCGGCGGCGCGAAAGCCCAGGAACGCCATACCTCGCGCGGCAAACTGCTGCCGCGGGAGCGCATCAACCGCTTGCTTGATCCGGGTTCGCCGTTTCTGGAAATCAGCCAATTGGCCGCCCACGCGGTGTACGGCGAAGACGTGCCGGCCGCCGGTGTGATCGCCGGGATCGGTCGTGTCGAAGGCGTCGAGTGCATGATCGTCGCCAACGACGCAACGGTTAAGGGCGGCTCGTACTACCCGCTGACCGTGAAAAAGCACCTGCGCGCGCAGACCATCGCGCAGCAGAATCGCCTGCCGTGCATCTATCTGGTGGACTCCGGTGGCGCCAACCTGCCGCGTCAGGATGAAGTGTTTCCGGATCGCGAGCATTTCGGGCGGATTTTCTTCAATCAGGCCAACATGAGCGCGATGGGCATTCCGCAAATCGCTGTGGTCATGGGCTCCTGCACTGCCGGTGGTGCCTATGTGCCGGCGATGGCTGACGAAGCGATCATGGTGCGTAATCAGGCGACGATTTTCCTCGCCGGGCCGCCGCTGGTAAAAGCCGCGACCGGTGAGGTGGTCAGCGCCGAAGACCTGGGCGGCGCCGATGTGCACTGCAAGATTTCCGGGGTCGCCGACCACTACGCCGAGAGCGACGAACATGCCCTCGCCCTCGCCCGCCGCAGCGTCGCCAACCTTAACTGGCGCAAGCTCGGCGAGGTGCAGCAGCGCGCGCCGATTGCGCCGCTGTACGCCAGCGACGAGTTGTACGGCGTGGTTTCCGCCGATGCCAAGCAACCGTTCGATGTGCGCGAAGTGATTGCGCGACTGGTCGACGGTTCGGTGTTCGATGAATTCAAGGCTTTGTTCGGCACCACGCTGGTCTGCGGTTTCGCCCATCTGCACGGCTACCCGATCGCGATCCTGGCGAACAACGGCATTCTCTTCGCCGAAGCCGCGCAGAAAGGCGCGCACTTCATCGAATTGGCCTGCCAACGCGGTATTCCGCTGCTGTTTTTGCAGAACATCACCGGTTTCATGGTCGGTCAGAAATACGAGGCCGGCGGCATCGCCAAACATGGCGCGAAACTGGTCACGGCAGTGGCTTGCGCAAAAGTGCCGAAATTCACCGTGATCATCGGTGGCAGCTTCGGCGCCGGTAACTACGGCATGTGCGGCCGCGCATACGATCCGCGCTTCCTGTGGATGTGGCCGAACGCGCGCATTGGCGTGATGGGCGCCGAGCAGGCGGCGGGCGTGTTGGTGCAGGTCAAACGCGAACAGGCTGAACGCAGTGGTCAGGCCTTCAGCGCCGAGCAGGAAGCCGAGATCAAGCAACCGATCCTCGACCAGTACGAAGAGCAGGGTCACCCCTACTATTCTAGCGCACGGCTGTGGGACGACGGCGTCATCGACCCGGCGCAGACCCGCGATGTGCTGGCCCTGGCCCTGTCCGCGTCGCTGAACGCGCCAATCGAACCGAGCCGCTTCGGCGTGTTCCGGATGTGATTTTTTGTGGGAGCGAGCCTGCTCGCGAATACGGTTTGTCAGGTAGCGGAAATGTCGACTGGTACAACACTTTCGCGAGCAGGCTCGCTCCCACAGGAACCGTGGAGACGGATGAATATGAGTGATTTCAACACCCTCGAACTGCAAAGCGACCCACGCGGTTTCGCGACGCTGTGGCTCAACCGCGCGGAAAAGAACAACGCGTTCAATGCCGAGATGATCCGCGAGTTGATCCTCGCCCTCGACAAAGTCGCCAGCGACGCCAGCCTGCGTTTCCTGCTAGTGCGTGGCCGTGGCAAGCACTTCAGTGCCGGCGCCGATCTGGCGTGGATGCAGCAATCGGCCGAACTCGATTACCACACCAACCTCGACGACGCTCGCGAACTCGCGGAGCTGATGTACAACCTCGCCAAACTGAAAATCCCCACCGTGGCCGTGGTGCAAGGCGCGGCGTTCGGTGGTGCACTGGGGTTGATCAGTTGCTGCGACATGGCGATTGGCGCCGATGACGCGCAATTCTGCCTGTCGGAAGTGCGCATCGGCCTGGCGCCGGCGGTGATCAGTCCGTTCGTGGTGCAAGCCATTGGTGAGCGCGCGGCGCGGCGTTATGCGCTGACCGCTGAACGTTTTGGCGGTCAACGCGCACGGGAAATCGGTTTGTTGTCCGAAAGCTATCCCGCCGCTGAACTTGATCAGCAAGTCGAACAGTGGATCAACAACCTGCTGCTCAACAGCCCCGCCGCCATGCGCGCCAGCAAGGATTTGCTGCGTGAAGTCGGCAACGGCGCGTTGACCCCGGCGCTGCGCAGCTACACCGAAAATGCCATCGCCCGCATCCGCGTCAGCCCTGAAGGTCAGGAGGGCTTGCGCGCCTTTCTGCAAAAACGTCCGCCGAGCTGGCAAGCCGCAACCAAGGAGCCGCGTTGATGAGCGCACCTGTTATCACCACCCTGCTGGTGGCCAACCGTGGCGAAATTGCTTGCCGTGTGATGCGTACCGCCAAAGCGTTGGGGCTGACCACCGTCGCCGTGCACAGCGCCACCGACCGCGAGGCGCGACACAGTCGTGAAGCGGATATTCGTGTCGATCTCGGTGGCAGCAAAGCGGCCGACAGTTATCTGCAAATCGACAAACTGATCGCGGCGGCCAAGGCCAGCGGCGCGCAGGCGATTCATCCGGGCTATGGCTTTCTGTCCGAGAACGCCGGGTTTGCCCGCGCGATTGAAGCGGCCGGCCTGATTTTCCTCGGCCCACCTGCCTCGGCCATCGACGCGATGGGCAGCAAGTCCGCTGCCAAAGCGTTGATGGAAACCGCCGGTGTGCCTCTGGTGCCGGGTTATCACGGCGAAGCACAGGATCTGGACACCTTCCGCGATGCCTGCGAACGCATCGGTTATCCGGTGCTGCTCAAGGCCACGGCCGGTGGTGGTGGCAAAGGCATGAAAGTGGTCGAGGATGTCAGCCAACTGGCCGAAGCCCTCGCCTCGGCACAGCGTGAAGCGCAGTCATCGTTCGGCGATTCGCGGATGCTGGTGGAAAAATATCTGCTCAAGCCGCGTCACGTGGAAATCCAGGTGTTCGCCGATCAGCATGGTAATTGCCTGTACCTCAATGAGCGTGATTGCTCGATCCAGCGTCGCCACCAAAAAGTCGTCGAAGAAGCGCCGGCACCGGGCTTGTCCCCGGAACTGCGTCGGGCGATGGGCGAGGCGGCTGTGCGCTCGGCGCAGGCGATTGGTTATGTCGGCGCCGGTACTGTGGAATTTTTGCTGGATGCGCGCGGTGAGTTCTTCTTTATGGAGATGAATACGCGCTTGCAGGTTGAACACCCGGTGACCGAGGCTATCACCGGTCTCGATCTGGTGGCGTGGCAGATCCGCGTGGCGCGTGGTGAGGCACTGCCGATCACTCAGGAGCAAGTGCCGTTGAACGGCCATGCGATTGAAGTGCGCTTGTACGCCGAGGATCCTGCGAATGACTTCCTGCCGGCAGCCGGGCGTCTGGCGTTGTATCGCGAATCGGCTGAAGGGCCTGGGCGCAGGGTCGATAGCGGGGTTGAGGAAGGCGATGAAATTTCGCCGTTCTACGACCCGATGCTCGGCAAGCTGATTGCCTGGGGCGAGGATCGTGAGCAGGCGCGACTGCGTTTGCTGAGCATGCTTGATGAGTTCGCGATTGGCGGTTTGAAAACCAACATCAATTTTTTGCGACGGATTATCGCGCACCCGGCGTTTGCGACGGCGGAACTGGATACCGGGTTTATCCCGCGCTATCAGGAGCAATTGCTGCCAGCACCGGGCACGTTGAGCGATGCGTTCTGGAGCGCGGCGGCGCAAGCGGTGGCGCAGAGTCTGCCGCAATTGGCGCGCCAGGATGACCCTGCTTCGCCCTGGTCGCTCAACAGCGGTTTGCGTGCGGGTCTGCCACGGGAAATCACTCTGCATCTGACTTGCGAGGGGCAGGACCGAGCCCTGACGCTGAGCGCCGCTGACCACGCCAGACTGTCCGGCGAAGTGCTTATCGTCGAGCACGAAGGCGTCCGTCGTACGTTGCGTGCGATCCGCCAAGGGGATTCGCTGTACCTGCAATGGGACGGCGAGTTGCGGCGCATCGAAACGTACGACCCGATCAGCGCTGTCGAAGCCAGCCACAGCCATCAGGGCGGCCTGACGGCGCCCATGAACGGCAGCATTGTCCGTGTGCTGGTCGAGGCCGGGCAATCGGTCGAGGCCGGTGCACAACTGGTGGTGCTGGAAGCGATGAAGATGGAGCACAGCATCCGTGCGCCGCATGCAGGGGTGATCAAAGCGCTGTATTGCCAGGAAGGCGAAATGGTTGGCGAAGGCAGCGCTTTGGTTGAACTGGAAGAGGTGTGAATGTGAGGATCGATCCTACGCCTGGCGAGGATCGATCTGACTAGTAACGCGCCGTTGCCTGAACCACAACACCGATGATTCGACACTCATCGGTCAGCAGCGCCTTTGGCCACGTCGGATTGAGCGGCACCAGGTAACGCTGGCCGCCCTCTTCGTCGAGTTTGCGAAAAATCGCTTCGGCGCTGTCGGGCCACTGGGCGATCACCAGTTTACCGGGCACCGCCTCGGCCGCCGGATCAACCAGAATCAGCATGCCTTCGGCGATGCTCTGGCCACTGGGAGCCGTCATCGAATCCCCCGTCACCGTCAGCCAGAACGCCGGGCCACGCGCGTGGTAATCAGTGAGTTCGAAACGCTGTTTGCCTGATGCCTTGGCGTAGGATGCCGCATCGCTCTCGCGCACCTCGCAGGTCGTCTGCCAATCGCTGACCGGGTAACGGAAGTAAGGGTTGTACTTCTGCGCCAGCGGCATGTCGTCGTCAGATGTTATTTGCGGTTCCCGGATCACCAGCACCACTTCCAGAAAATCCATGCCCAGCGCTTGCAGCACGCGATTCATTTGCGTGATGCCGGGTTCGCGACGCTTGTTCAGCCAATGGCCGATCCCGCCCTGGGACATGCCGACGCGCTCTCCGAGCTCTGTTTGAGTGATTTTGAGTTCACTCATCTTGGCCTTGACCAACTCAATCCATTTATCCATGTGCAGCACCTTACGTCGACGCCTTCGGCCAGCAAAACACATATTGTAGTATTTAAATTCTGGTCACAACTACACAGAGTACTATTCTGAAGGCACGGATTTTCAATCGACCAAGGAGTGCCTCTTCATCATGAATATCAGCAGCAAAGACTTGCCCGATCTGCAAATGGACACCACCTTCACCTCGCCTCAGGGCAATGCAGCGGCGCAGCGAGCGTTGGACTATTACTTGAAACCAGCTGTGTCAGAACCCGAGGTCGACGAACGCTTTTTCGATGTCAGGCGCCATCTGAGCGGCGAAGAAGCCCTGGTGCACGCCTCGGATCTGTTGCGCTGTGCCGCAGCCACGGCGTTCAAGGCAGCTGAAAACCTGCAAGGCGCGAGTCGCGACCTGGCCTTTTCAGTGGTGCACATGGTGGATATGGCGCGGGCGATGGTCGACCATTCGCTCGATGGCGATGAAGCGTGAGGAACGGAAATGCAGACGGACAGGAAAGAATTTTCCAATCGCGCAGATAAAAACATTTGACTTGCAAATGATAATGATTATTATTGCATTCAGCTGGTCGCGAGATCAGTCGATGGACCAGAGACCTTAGGTCGGTCTTCTGGACTATCTCCTCATCAGGCTAATCACGGTTTTTGACCCGGCTTTTTGCCGGGTCTTTTTTTTGCCCGTTTTTCGGGCTTGTGGCTTCAGGCTAATGAAGTCTTCAGGTGTTGCAAATTCGATGGCGCGGATAATATCAAAAGAATATCGAATGACAAGCCAACCCCGGCCACATTGGGGCAAACTAATGACAATTAGCACTTGAGAATCAATCGCACACTCTCTAAGCTGCATCCGCGTCATGGAGGACGCCCCCCGCCACACCCCGCAATTCCCCTCGGTTTCAGACCTGCCTGCGTGTACAGTAACGGCCATAAAAATCATATTCAGGAATCGATTATGACCGTGGCCAAATCCTCGTTCGACATCAGCGCCAACTTCGACAGCGGCAACATCCAAGTCATCGACATCAGCAATCCGCTCAATCCGGTTCTGGCCATTCGCCCGGATACCCGCAGCGCCCATTTTCAGTGGTTCCACTTCAAGGCCAGCGGTCTGCATGTTCATCAGGAACACTGGTTTCGCCTGGTCAACGCCAGCCAATCCTCCTATAACAAAGCCTGGACCGGCTATCAGGCAGTCGCTTCCTACGACCACGTCAATTGGTTCCGCATTCCAACCAGTTTTGAAGGTGACAGCCTGCGTTTTTGTCTCGAAGCCGAGCAGACCCACGCCTGGTTCGCCTACTTCGAACCCTATAGCCGTGGCCGTCACGACTGGTTGATCGATCAGGCACTGAGCAAGGCCGGCACCGAATTGCTGGCCACCGGCAAGAGCGTCGAAGGTCGCGACATTCAGCTTCTGCGCAAAGGCACCGGTGCCGAAGGTCAGCGCAAAATCTGGATCATTGCTCAACAGCATCCCGGCGAACACATGGCTGAATGGTTCATGGAAGGCGTCATCGAACGTCTGGAAAGACACGACGATCCCGTGCTGAACAAACTGCTGGCCAGCGCTGATCTGTACCTGGTGCCGAACATGAATCCCGACGGTGCCTTCCACGGTCACTTGCGCACCAACGCGATGGGCCAGGACTTGAATCGCGCCTGGCAGAACGCCAGTCAGGACGTCAGCCCCGAGGTACTTTTCGTACAACAGCAAATGGAAAAGTACGGCGTCGATCTGTTCCTCGACGTACATGGCGACGAAGAAATCCCCCACGTATTCACCGCCGGCTGCGAAGGCAATCCCGGCTACACGCCGCGAATCGAGAAGCTCGAAGAACACTTCCGCAGCCATCTGAAACACACCACCAAAGATTTCCAGACCAAGTACGGCTACACCCGCGACGAACCGGGCCAAGCCAACATGACCCTGGCGTGCAACAGCGTCGGACAGAAATACGACTGCCTGTCGCTGACGCTGGAAATGCCGTTCAAGGATCACGACGACCATCCCGACAAAGTCACCGGCTGGTCGGGCAAGCGCTCAAAACAGTTGGGTAAAGACGTGCTGACCACTATCGCTGACATGGTTGATACCCTGCGCTGATCCCCCTCCCGCTTCCTGTAAAAGATCGCAGCTTGTCTGCGATCTTTTGCTTTCTGCGATTCACAGTTCCGCGCAAACAGGTTGCAAAATAAAACCCGAATCAATACCGTGATCAAGGTTTTATTTTGAAACCTAAAAGGATGCGAGATATGAAACCTCTCAAAAGCAGCGTCGTTTTGCTTTTCTCTGTGGCCTGTGGGCTGGCCGTGGGCAACGTGTATTACGCCCAGCCTTTGCTGGACGCCATGGCTGAAGCGTTTGCGATGTCGCCGGCAACTATCGGCATCGTCATCACCCTGACGCAAATCGGTTACGGCATCGGTCTGGTGTTACTGGTGCCCCTCGGCGATCTGCTCAATCGACGCCGATTGATCGTCACTCAAACCCTGCTGTCGGCAGCGGCGTTGTTGATGATCGCGTTGGCGCCCAGCAGTGTCTGGCTGCTGCTCGGCATGACGTTGACGGGGCTGCTCGCCGTAGTGACGCAGGTGCTGGTGGCTTACGCCGCAACACTTGCTGTCCCGGCACAACGCGGGCGCGTGGTCGGTGTGGTCACCAGCGGCATCGTCGTCGGCATCCTGCTGGCTCGCACAGTCGCCGGCGGCATGGCTGATCTGGCTGGGTGGCGAGCGATCTACTTTCTGTCAGCCGGGCTGACCCTGGTGATGGCGTTGCTGCTGTTTCGAGTTCTACCCAAGCATGAATCACCACAACCGGCGACTGGCTACATTGCACTGATCGCCTCGGTTTTCGGTTTGTTCAAAGAAGAACCGGTACTGCGCCAACGCGCGATCCTCGCCCTGCTGACCTTCGCCAGCGCGATGGTGCTGTGGACGCCGATGGTGTTGCCACTGGCCGCGCCGCCACTGTCCCTGTCGCACAGTGAAATCGGTCTGTTCGGACTGGCCGGCGCAGCGGGTGCGCTGGCCGCCGCACGGGCCGGACACTTGGCTGATCGCGGCCTCGGGCAATGGGTCAGCGGTCTTTCGCTGTTGCTGATGCTCGCTTCATGGCTACCAATCGCCCTCACCCAATCTTCGCTGTGGGCTTTGCTGCTCGGCGTGATCACTTTGGATCTAGGCCTGCAAGCCGTACACGTCACCAGCCAGAGCATGATCTACAGCGTACGCCCCGAAGCGCAAAGCCGTCTCACCGCCGGTTACATGTTGTTTTACTCGATCGGCAGCGCGCTCGGCTCCATCGGCTCGACCGCGATGTACGCGTGGGCCGGCTGGATTGGCGTGTGCCTGCTCGGCGCGGGCATCAACGCCGTGGCGCTCGCGTACTGGTGGCTGACCCTGAAAAGCGGCGCACCGGCTCGATGCGCCACTCAAGCGAGTTAACCGCGATCGCGACCGCGCAACATGCTGTCGAGCACCTCGTCGCGGCGGATCCAGCCATGAAACAGCGCCGCCGCCAGGTGCAACAACACCGTCAGGAACAACAAATAAGCTAGATACCCGTGAGCCTTGCGCAGAAACGCAAACAACTGTGCATCGGCCGGAACAATCGCTGGCAACTGCAGCGTTGTACTGAGCATGACCGGCTCACCCGAAGCGCTGATCATCGCCCAGCCGAGCAACGGCAACACCAGCATCAACGCGTACAGCAACAAATGCGAAGCCTTGGCCGCCAGCACTTGCCAATCCGGCAGATCCGCGGGCAACGGTGGCTGGCGCGTGGTCAGCCGCACCAGCAAACGCACAATCACCAGCGCCAGAATCGCGATGCCCAGCGGTTTGTGCAGATGGATCAACCATTCATGTCGCTCGGAAACCGAGGTGACCATGGCGGCGCCGATAAACAGCATGGCGATGATCATCAGCGCCATCAGCCAGTGCAGCAGTCGCGCCAACAGTGCGAAATGCGTCGGTTGAGTTCTCATGGGCGAGCCTCCTGTTTGGCAGCGGGCAACTGGCTGACTTCGCTGGTGCGACGCAGATAGGAATTGGCGTAACCGGCGGAACGCGCCGCGAGCAACGGGTCGTCGGAACCTTGAATCCCGGCCGGCAGCACCAGCGGGTCGTAGTTGATGTCACGGCATTCGCCGCTCAGTTGCGGCTGGGTCTTTTCCAGCACCAACGTGCCCGCATTCAGCACCTTGCGCCCCTGGGGCCAGGTCTTGCTGGCGTCGTTCACCGGATCCTCAGGATTGGCCAGAGTGATATTCAACTGAAAGCGCAGCGGCGCGGATGCCAAGCGTTGCACCAGATCCTTCTCGAGAAAATCGCCGCCCTCAGGTGCACTGGCGCCCGCAGCGTCGCGCGCCAACGGCGTCATGCTCCAGCGCACAGCCTGCTTTTTACCGCTGGCGTCGACCAGATAGAACGCGTTGACACTGTTATAGGTTTCGGTGGCGTAACTGGCCGAAGGTTTGGCGGTCTTCACCCACGTCAGAAACGGCACGGTTTCCGGGTGCGCGGCGAAGAATGCCGGGACCTTCGCCGGATCCGGTTTACCGGTGGCCGGATCCGGCGATTGCGCCTGCTGCAATTGATAGAACGCCTCAGGCGTACCGACCGGGAACACCGGCATGCTGTTCATCCCGGTGCGCCACTGCTGCCCGTTGGCTTGGGTGAACCGTAGCGCCAGACTGCGAATCGGCACGCTGCTGTCCGGTGCATACGGATTGCCCGCCGGCAGCGCGAATCGCCCGACCACCGGGGTCTGCGGTTCGTTGAACACCTGCGCAGTGGAAAACACCCGCGCCTCGCCACTGCTCTCGAAATGGCCGATCACGCACACGCCTTTGGCGTGGTTACGGCGAAACCCGGGGTGCACGCCGTTGTTTTTCTCCAGCACATCGACCAGCGCTTTTGGCGTCAGGCGTTGTGGGTCAAAGTTGCCGTGAACGTAGGCGAATGCCCCGGCCACTGCGGCGACAACCACAGCAATGCCGCCCAGACGCAGAATCAGGCTCGCCGCACTCAGTGGCGGGCGCTTTGGCCCGCCGGGCGGCGCAGTATCGGGTGATGAACGATCAACCATGAAAAACTCCAGGGCCATCGGCCACAAGTAGGAAGAATCAGCAAGACGCACCTCGTCCGGGTTTATTCCACACGACGGTATTTATTTTTCCGAACGTGGAATAACCTCCAGCGACGGGCGTCTCCCTAGTCCACAGCGTAGTGACTAGTAGAATTTCATGAGCGAATTCGACGAACAGTTGAGAGAAATCATTCCCAGATTGCGCCGCTTTGCCGTGTCACTGACACGCAACAGCAGTAGCGCCGACGATCTGGTGCAGGCCAGCCTAGAGCGGGCGCTGTCGAGTTGGGGCCACAAACGCGCCGACGGCGATTTGCGTGCCTGGCTGTTTGCGATCCTGTATCGGCAGTTTCTCGACGCCCATCGCCGCTCCCGACGCTATGCGCGCATGCTCGAATTCTTCACCGGTCGCGACGACGCCGAGCCCTCGGCCGAGCGCACCGTCATCGCCCAGTCGACCCTGCAAGCCTTCGATCGCCTACCCACCGAACAGCGTGCCCTGCTGCTGATGGTGTCGGTGGAAGGCCTTTCCTATAAAGAGGTCGCCGAGATTCTCGGCGCCCCGATCGGCACCGTGATGTCGCGCCTGTCCCGCGCCCGCCAGGCCTTGCGCCAACTCAGCGACGGCGAAATCAGCAGCCCTTCTTTGCGGATACTCAAATGATCAGCCTGCCTCCCAACGAGCGTGACCTGCACGCGTATGTCGACCACCAACTCAGCGACGCCGACCGGCGTGTGCTGGAGACCTGGCTAGCCAGTCACCCGGACGAAGCGGCGCAGGTGCGCGCCTGGCAACAGGATGCCCAACAATTGCGCGCGGCACTCAGCGGCGCATTGCAGCAGCCGGCCAATCCGGCGCTTGATCCAGCGATGATCCGCCAGCGCCGTCAGCGCCAGTCGCGTCGTCATCTGGCCAGCGCGGCGGTATTGCTGATCGCGGTCAGCGTCGGCGGATTCAGTGGCTGGCAGGCGCGGGAAATGACCCTCGTGCGCCCGTCCATGTTGCCGATGACCGATGCTTTGCAGGCCTATCGCCTGATTGCCCAGCAAGGCATGCTGCCGGCTGATTACAAGGTGGAGAGTGACGGCGACATGCAACGTTGGCTCGATCGTTATTTCAACCGGGCCAGTCGTTTACCGGATCTGAAGGCGGCCGGGTTCGAACCGGTCAGCGGACGCTTGCTCAGCACTGATGAAGGTCCGGCAGCGATGGTGATGTATGAGGATGGCAGTGGCCACAAGGTGAGTTTCTACGTGCGCCCGCCGGGGCCGAAGAACACCTTTTTGCCGCGTGGCAGCCGCAGTGATGGCGACTTGCAGGCCGAGTACTGGTCGGGCGGCGGGTACAACTATGCGATGGTCAGCCCGGTCGATACACCGGCGGCGCAACAGCTCAAGCAATCACTGCAATTCTGAAAATCACCACCTCCCCCCTGTGGGAGCGAGCCTGCTCGCGAAGGCGCCAGATCAGTCGCATCGTTGCTGAATGACACACCGCATTCGCGAGCAGGCTCGCTCCCACAAGGGTTCAGCGTCAGGCTCAGAAACCTACGTCCAAAACCACATTGTCCAGATAAGTACCGGCCGGCGGCGTGGTCTGGTCGGTGTAGATCTTCGCGTTGTAGTTGAAAATCTGACTGCCCGTGCCCAAGCCGTTCCCCGGATTGATCTCGGCATCGGTACTCGCCCGCCGCGCCGCGCCGACGCTGCCCCAGCGCGTAGTGCCGGCACTTTTGAAAATGTCGTAGGCCAGATAATTGCTCCCGGAAATCATCCGGCGCCGCCCGCCGACACTCACCGCGTTCTGCCCGTCGCTCAACCCCACGGTGTAGGCACTGCCCTTGGTGCAAGCCAGATTGATCGTCTGTCCGGTCACCGGAGTAAAAGCGCTGACCACCGGCGCGCTGCCAAAGGCGATGTTCGGCGCAGTAATCGTGCAATCATTGGACACCGTCAGATTCACCGTCAACGACGTCGTGCCGCTGGCGATATCGCGCCCGAGACAGATGGCACCGATGCCGATCCCCGAGCAGTAATTCCAGTTCCAGAAAATACTCAGGGTCTCGGTGTACACCCCGGCGGCAACGTTGCTGCCAATAGTTGTACCGAGGTAGAGCGGCACGGTTTTCGGCGTCGTACCGTTGAGCAGGCCCAGGGCATCGATGATGCCGTTGCGCGCAAAGTCATAGGCCGTGCCGCGCGTCAGCGGGTAGCTGGTGCTGTTGTTGGCGTAGATCGTGTAGCTGATGACATCGCCGGTCGGCCCGACCAAACCACCTTGACTCGAAGAAACAGTGCCCCAGAAGTGGTCGTTACTGGTCAGCAGGGACAGCAGCGAACCGGTGCAACTGAACCCCGCATTCAATGTGGAACTGGGCTGCGAAGTCGTGCGCACGGCAATCGAACTGAGCGTACCGAACGCCGCCGGCGTGGTGCTGACCACCGAACACGCGGCCTGTACCGCTCCCGGCAGCATCAGCGCCAGCGCCAATTGCCATCGCCTGAACATCATTGACACACCAACGGCCCGAGCAACGGCACCTGATCCTGATTCAGGTCGACACTGAACTGCGCCTGACAGGTCTTGCCGTCGGCCAGCGTCACTTGCAGCGAGTTCTGCGCCTGCAGGTTTTCCAGATAAACCAGCCCGTCCCAACCGACCACCGTCCGCGTGCCGCTCTGCTCGTGCAAAACACCCGCGCCCAGCGGCAACTCGCGCTGCTGCGGGTCGACCAGCACGATGCTCGCGGCGATCACCCGGCTCAGCGGAAACTCCAGCAGATAACCGCTGCCTCGGCGCACGGCAATGCGCTGTTCGACGTTGGGACTGCGCACGTTGGCCGGCAGATTCAGTGGATCGATTTCATACTTGCCGCGGTAATAGGCGCTGCTCCATGGCACCAGCAGATGACCGTTCTTGTCGGTCTGACCGACCTGCTGGTTTTCGTAGCGCACCGGAATGTCGGCAAAACCATCGGTGCTGACCACCACAAACGCGTCGTCGATGCGGTTGGCAGCAAACACCTGACGGTCCATCCATACCAGCGAACCACTGGCATCGGCCCAACGGGTTTCGGCGTCGGAAGTGCCGTAGACACCAGCCTGCAACTGCACCGATTGCAGACGCCAGGTGACGTCGGCCTGACGATAATCGGCGCCGTCACCCTTGGCGTAACCCAGATTGAAACCTACGCCGCCCTCGGTCGGCACCGCGCGGCTGTAGTTGACCCGCTGCTGGCTTTGCCCGGTTTTACTGCGATCACTGCTGATCGCCAGGCTGCCGCGCAGATCGAACGGAATCACCAATTGCGCCTGCACCGCCCAGTTGCTGTCGCCGATCTCGCGGTTGGCCGACAGGTAGAAACTACTGTTGCGCCACAGCGGTTTGCTCCAACTGAGGTTGAGCAGCCGCGTGCGCGAATCATCCGCCGCGCGCACATCGAAGTAACCGGCGCCGAGACTGCCCCAGCGGTCGAGGTTGAGACTCAGCGTCGCCTGTTCGCTGCGCCGGCTAAGGCTGATATAGGGGCTGTCGACCACAGTCAGGTCGGCATATTGATCGTGGCGTTGCAGGCGTTGGTAGGAAAAGCTGAAACGCTGGTTGCTGTACTGATAACCGAGGCTGACCTGGTGACCGCCCTCGCCATCGAAACGGCTTTGGCTCAACGCACTGTTGAGCACACCAAAGTTACCGAGTTGCCAGTTGCCACCGAGGCCGCCCAGTGTCAGCGAGTCGGCCGCTTCGGCATGGCTTTCCAGAGTGAAGCTATCGCTGACGCCATAGCGCAGGCTGCCGGAGGTGACACCCGGCCCGTAGTTGAAATCCTTCAAACCGTAGTCGCGACGCAACGTACCGGCGGCCACAGAAAAATCGCTCAAACCTTTTTGCAGCAAAGTGCTGGTGACATAGAACGGCACCGTGGTCGAAACTTGCCGACCGAGCGCATCAGTGGTCACTACGACGGCTTCGCCCGCACCGTTGATGAACGGAATATTGGTCAGCGTGTACGGCCCGGGCTGCAAATCTGCGCTGCTGGACTTGTAGCCATTGATGAACAGATCCACCGAGGACGGCACCGCCGCTTCACCGGCAAATTGCGGCAACGGATAGGTCACCAGATCCGGGCGCACGGCAAAATCCCGCGAGAACTGCACGCCGCCCAGACGTACCGAATTGCTCCACGGCAACGCACCGCTGATGACGTCACCGGCCTCGTAGGTGAGCATCCGCTCGTCATCGGAGTAACTCCAGGTGGTGTCGTAGCGCAAGTAGCCGTTGTCCAGCGTGTTGAGCGAATCACCGGACAAGGTGCGCCGGTATTGCCCGGTGTTGGACAGCGTGCCCCAGCTGTCGAACAGCCGCACTTCGTTCCACGCCGCCAGGTAAGTGCCAGCATCGTCGGTGTCATTGAGGTACAGGTCATAGTTGAACAACGCGCCGAAACTGCTCAGCGCCGGGGTACGCGGGTAAGCCTGGCGATTGCCGATGAACTGTTCCGGTAGCCAGTCCGGCGGCACGTCCAGCAGCAAGCGTTGACCAACACTGTCGTAATCACAGTGCAGCCCCGCCAGACTGTCGAGATCGACCTCGGCGCCAAGGCTGTCGGGCAGTTTCATGCCGGTTTCGCGCAATGCCGTCGCCGGGACAAACAAGCGCCCGTCGCGCTGCTGCACCGCCACCACGCGCCCGGTATTCATCTGGTTGACCACCAGTTCCAGAAACAACTGTGCATCACTGACGGCCTCCATGCCGCTGGGAGGCGGCGGCAGATCGCCGGCCCCGGATGGTTGAACGAACATCAGGCAACACGCGCCGGTGATGAGCCACAACGGACGCTGAATACGGCGAACCCGTCCTGGGTTCATACGCGTTTTACGTCCGTCAATGGACTGAATCCTCCCTGATACCGCTTTAGCCGACGTCAGATAACTGCGCTACGACTCACTCACTTGGCAGGTGTAATGCTCTGCACCTGCGGCGCGCCGTTCACCCGCACCTGCAACGCCGAATCACCGGCCAACGGCCCCGGTGCCGGCCAGCGCATTACCGCCCCCGGCAGCACGTACCCCAACAGCCCTTCGGCCAGCGGTCTGCTCTGCCCGGCCTGTTTGATTGCCACGTCGGTCAGCCGCGCATGCACCGCGCCCTGATTGCGCACTTCCACATAAGGCTTGCCGTCCACGGCTACCGTGCGCCAGCTCAACTGCGGCAGGCCGACACCTTTGGGATCGCGCGCACGGGTGCTGTCTTCCTTGCTCCACAGCCCCGCGCCATAGGCAAACAGCGGCACCGAATAACGCATCTGGAAGCGGATCGCTGCCGCTGTTTTGCCGCCGTCAGCGGTCGTGGGTTGTGCGGAAGGAATTTCGTCGATGATGATCCGGTAGGCCAGTTCCTGCCCCGGCGGCACCTCTTTGGTGCGGGTCAGACGCACCAATTGTTTCTGCCCCGGTTCGATCTTCGCCACCGGCGGGCTGCCGATCACGTCGCGCTGGTTCTGGTATTGCTCGGCGAAACCACTCTGGCTCCAGCCGAATACGCGGATCTGCAGATTGGCAGTTTCGCTGCCACGGTTTTCCAGCCACAGCGCACTGGCCTGTTGATCAGCCTCCAGCACCGGATCGATCGGCCAGATCAGTACCGAACTCGCCGCTTGTGCCTGGCTTGCCCCAAGCATGACCATCGTCCACATCACACAGCGCACGAAAGAATGCCGTGACGTCACTGACCCCATAAACCTGCTCCTTGTCGGCCATTCAACTTCGCCTTACCACGACAGTTGCACCTGCAACACGTCGCTGTACGTCCCCCCAGGCTGATTGCCCGGCAATTGCACCTGACCGTAAATCGGCAGGCTGATGTTGTTCGCATCGCTGTAGGCCACCGCCACGCTCTGGCCAATGCCCAGGCTCTGGCTGTACGCCGCATCGCGAAACAGCGCATACGCCACCCGCGCACTGCCGCTGTTGACCTGCATGTGCCGGCCACTGCTGTTGTACTGGCCGCCATCAACGCTCATGTTCAGCGTCACCCCCGGCGTGCATTGCAATTGCACCCCGCCGGTCAGCGCGACCTGCACGGTGCCGGTGGCCAGCGCCGAACGTGAACCGAAGTTCAGCCCGCCATAATTCGACACCCCGCCCACCACCAGACACCCGGCAGTGACCGTGGCACTGACCTGAAAGCTCTGGCTCGTCGCTGCGGTCAGCGGCAGCGGTGCACTGCCCGCACAGAGCAGGAGCAGCGCGGCACAGCCATGGCGGCGCATGGCATCAGAACGTCAGTTCAACAGCGACGGTGTCGGTGTACGTCCCCGCCGGCAAACCGGCCTTGCCCACCGCCTGACCGTAGATGTTCACCGTCTGCGCGACACCGGTGCTGGCGGCGAGATTGATCGTCCCGTCGATCGCCAGCAGTTGCGAGTGCCCGGCATCGGTGTACAAGTCGTACGGCACGTAATTGGCCACCCCGTCGTACAACGCTCGGGTGCCGCCCGGCGACATGCCGTCATGGGAACCGGCGCGCACTTTGACCGTCGGCGTGGTGCCGCTGGAGCAGAGAATCGACAGCGCCCCGCCACCACCGCCCAACACTTGCCCGGTGGCCGTGGTGAACAGGCTGTTGGCGGTGCCGAAGTTCAACGCACCGAAGTTCAGCCCGGTGGAACCGCCCGCACCGTTGACCTGACAACTGCTGATCAGTATCAGGCTGGAGGTGATCTGGCCGGTGACCGTGGTGGCGGCGTTGGCACTGGAAACCAGCGCCAGGCCAAGCAACGACAAACCTATCCTTGATGCAAACGTACGCATGGTGTCCGTCCTCTACGGGGTTACCAGTCGAGCGTCACCGTCAGCGTGTCGGTATAGACACCTGCCGGTACCGCACGGGTATTCGCCACCACCGAGCCAAATACCGGAATGGGTATCTGCGCAGCGCTGGTGACAGCGAAATTGTGTTGCTGGCCGATGCTGTAGCTCCGGGCGCCGGAGGGATCGACGAACAGCTGATAGGGCAGAGTCTGGCGGCCGTTGCTGAGGCGCCGGGTATTGCCGTCACCGTGGGTGCCGCCGTCGATGGTGACGGTGAAACCGGTGACCGAGGGGTTGCAGGCGACGTTGAGCTTGCCGCTGCTGTCACCGTCGAGACTGGCCTTGATCGGTGCGTTCCAGGTGGGCCCCTGAAGGCCGAAATCGAGGGTACCGAGGGCACTGACCGGGCTGTCGGGAGTACTGGTGTTGGTGACTTCGCAGCCGGCAATCAGGATCAGCCGCGCATTGATCTGCCCACTGACCGCCGCTTGCGCCTCGTCTGCGAGCAATGCCAGCGTACCTGCCGCCACCACCATCCAGTGTTTTCCTGTCATCGCGACCGTCCCTGCTCCTTTACGCTGACTCAATCACCGCGCTCATCATTGAACGCCTTCCTTGTGCACCCGCGTCCACCGGTGCCTGTTGCCATCGCGATCACCAGGTGACCGTTACCTTGACCAGATCCGAATAACGCCCGACTCGCGGCACTTCGGCCAATCGCTCGATCCGCGCGTACAGTGGCAGCTCCACTGTGCCGCTGTCCGGCACCCGCCCGCTGACCGGCACATCCACCACCAGCGGCAGCCGTCGCGCCGCGTCCTGATACAAGCGGTACGGAATCGGTTTGCTGCCCGTCGAAGCGGCCATATAGCGGACCTCACCGACACCGCCATGCAAGCCACCGTCGACGCGCATCTGGTACGGCGTGTCCGGGTTGCACTCCAGCCGTGGCAGGCGCTGATTGGTCAACGCCGCGCCCAATGGCCCGGCGGGGTCATCGAGGCGTGCGGTGCTGCCGAAGTCGAGCACACCCAGTTGCTCGATGCCGGCGTTACGCTGCTGGCCGACCAACTGGCAGCCGCGCTGCACATCGACGCGCACTTCAACCTGAAGATCTGCCGCATGAACAGGCGCAACGAGTGCCCCCAGCAGGCCCATGACCACATGTACATTCACTGCGCCGTTCCTTGTCAGTGATCACTTGCGACGTCGTTTCTGTGATTGAGGTTAGCAACGGTCGACGATTCCGCCAGTCGATTGGATCCAGGGATCGCCCGGGATATGTTTCGAAAGGTTGGCAACAGGTCGAGCCATGTCGCTAAAAATAGCTGTACGTGCCGCACAAATTTGTTCAATTACCGCCCACTGTCGATCCGCTGTGGTGGCTGGCCAACCCGGCGCCTGGTTACACTGTGTCGCCGCGCTCCCGGGAGCCGGTCTTGACGAACACGGAGACGCCCACAGTGCCTGTCCACCCGCCGAAACGATCGCGACTGATCCAGCGCTGGCCGGCGTTGCGCCGCTGGTTGGGCAAGGGTTTGCCGGCCGGTGCCGGGCATGACGCCAGCGCCCAGTCGATCCGCGATTACTTCCGGCACAAGGCCGGCGGTCAGGGTTACACCCTCAGCCACAGCCAGCAGCGCGTCATTGATTGCATGGCGCAGCAGGCCAGTCTGCTGTTTGGCGCCAGCAACCGAACCGCGCCGAGTCTCTATCTGTTCGGCGCCGTCGGACGCGGCAAGAGCTGGTTGCTCGATGGCTTTTTTCAGGCCTTGCCGATCACCCAGAAACGGCGCCTGCATTTCCATCAGTTTTTCGCGCAATTGCATCAGGGCATGTTCAGCCATCGCGAGCAGGACGATGCCCTCGAAGTGACCCTCGACGAACTGCTGGAGGATTGTCGGGTGCTGTGTTTCGACGAGTTTCATGTGCATGACATCGGCGATGCCATGCTCATCACCCGGCTGTTCAAGGCACTGTTCAAACGGCGAATTCTGCTGTTGGTCACCTCCAACTATGCGCCGGAAGGGCTGCTGCCCAATCCGCTCTATCACGCGCGCTTCAAACCGGTGATCGAACTGATCAATACGCGCATGCAGGTGATGGAAGTCGGTGGTCCGCACGATTACCGCAGTCAGGCGCGCCACTCTGCACATCAGATCTTCACTCAGGGGCATTACGTGTGGCCGGCCACGCCAGCGCAACGCACCGCTCTGGAGCTGCCGCCGGCCGATACGCCAGCCATTCGGTTATCCGTCGGCACCCGGCAGTTTCAGGCTCGATTGTGTGAAGAGCGGCGGGTCGGTTTTACCTTCAGCGATCTGTGTGAACAGCCAACGGCGGTCATGGACTATCTGGAACTGTGCCGACGTTTCGATCGCTGGATCATTGATGATCTACCAGAGCTGGGGGAATGCTCGATCGCCGCGCAACAGCGCTTCATCAACCTGATCGACGTGCTGTACGACCAGGACAAACATCTGACGCTACTCGGCCGGCTGCCCTTGCGTGAAAGCCTGGAAGGCCACGCCATTGACCTGGCGCGCACCCGCAGCCGCTTGGGGCAGTTGCAAGAGATGCACAACGACGACTGACCACACCGGCCCAGTGGGAGCGAGCTTGCTCGCGAAAGCGCCCGATCAGTCAAAACATCAGCGGCTGACACTCCACCTTCGCGAGCAGGCTCGCTCCCACCAAGGGCATCTGAAGTTTCGCCACCTGTCCAATTCAAACCCGGGCTTTGCCGTTATCATGTCGCCCATTCCCGCGCCCCAGCGGCGCGCCCCTGATCAATAGCGAACACCAACATGCACACCCTTGCTCAATTACGCGCCGGCGAGTTGTCGGGCATTACGCGACTGGATCTGTCCTGCGGACTGACCGAGTTCCCGCGCGAGATTTTCGATCTGGCCGACACTCTGGAAATCCTCAACCTCAGCGGCAACCAATTGAGTAGCCTGCCGGATGACTTGCATCGTCTGACACGCCTGCGCGTGCTGTTCTGCTCCGACAACCCGTTCACCGAACTGCCGGCCTGCCTCGGCCAGTGCGCTGCCCTGACGATGATCGGCTTCAAGGCCAACCGCATCGTCAACGTACCCGGCAACGCTCTGCCACCAGCGTTGCGCTGGCTGATCCTGACCGACAACTGCATCGAGAACCTGCCGATCGAACTGGGTGAGCGCCCTGCCCTGCAAAAACTCATGCTGTCCGGCAACCGTCTGCAAACGCTGCCGCCCTCCCTGAGCAACTGCCATCGTCTGGAGCTGCTGCGCATCTCTGCCAACCGCCTGAGCGAACTGCCGCAGTGGCTGCTCAACCTGCCGAGCCTGACCTGGCTGGCCTACGCCGGTAACCCGCTGGAGACCGAGGCGGACGCTGCCGCGCTGGAAGCGACACCACAAATCTCCTGGTCGGCGCTGCGTCTGGAACAGCGTTTGGGCGAAGGTGCCTCGGGGGTGATTTCCCGGGCGAGCTGGCAACGCGACGATGGCTCAGTGACACCGGTCGCGGTGAAGCTGTACAAAGGTGAAATGACCAGCGACGGTTCGCCGCTGCACGAAATGAATGCCTGTATCAGCGCAGGCCTGCATCCCAATCTGATCCGGGTCGAAGGGCGCATCATTGGCCATCCCGACGGCCAGCAAGGCTTGGTGATGCAGTTGATCGATCCGTCGTTCGGCAACCTCGCCGGTCTGCCCAGCCTGGCGTCTTGCTCACGAGATGTTTACGCCGATGATTGCCGGTTCACTGCCGAGGTCGCGCTGAACATTGCCAAAGGCATCGCTTCGGCAGCCGATCACTTGCACCAGCAAGGCATCACCCACGGCGATCTCTACGGGCACAACATTCTGTTGAATGAGCGCGGCGATTGCCTGCTCGGCGATTTTGGTGGTGCGTCGTTCCACGCCATTGCCGATACAGCGGAAACTCGCGCGTTGCAACGCATCGAAGTGCGTGCGTTCGGGATTTTGCTGGGGGAATTGCTGGCGCGCATCGACTCGGGGTTGAGTGATGAGCGGCGTGCGGTGCTTGAGGAGCTGGAGCGGCGTTGCTGTCAGGCGGATGTGCTGGCGCGGCCGGGGTTTGACGAAGTCATTCGGCAACTTGAGAATCTGTGACCGCTGCGCGGTCAATCGCGAGCAGGCTCGCTCCTACAGGGGATTTGTGAACGCCACAGATCCAGTGTGGGAGCTAGCCTGCCAGCGATGAGGCCATCACTGACGAAGTCGATCAGCCCGCCAGGCCGACAAACATGTCCTGCACGTCATCATGGTTGTCGAGGCCTTCGAGGAACGCTTCAACCTCAGCCATCTGCTCGTCGCTCAAACCGCTGACCGGGTTCTTCGGCTGGTAGCCCAGCTTGGCCGACAGCACGGTGAAGCCTTGCTCTGGCAGCGCTTTCTGCACCGAGTCCAGGTCAGTAGGATCGGTCAGGAACAGCGTCGCGCCCTCTTCGCCCGGCTCGAAATCCTGAGCACCGGCTTCGATCGCGGCCATTTCCGGATCGGCGTCCGGAGTGTCCGGCGAGGCTTCGATCATGCCGACGTGGTTGAAGTCCCAGGCCACCGAGCCGGAAGCGCCCAGTTGGCCCTTGCGGAAGGCCACGCGGATTTCCGCGACAGTACGGTTGATGTTGTCGGTCACGCACTCGACGATCAGCGGCACCTGGTGCGGGGCGAAGCCTTCGTAGGTCACGCGATGGTATTGCACGGTTTCACCCAGCAGACCGGCGCCTTTCTTGATCGCGCGATCCAGGGTTTCTTTTGGCATCGAGGCTTTCTTGGCCTGTTCGACCACCAGACGCAGGTGTGCGTTGGTGGTGGTATCGGCACCGTTGCGGGCAGCGATGGTGATTTCCTTCACCAGTTTGCCGAAGATCTTGCCCTTGGCGTTGGCTGCCGCTTCTTTGTGTTTAACCTTCCACTGTGCGCCCATTACTCACTCTCTTGATCTGTGGCGCCGAGACATCTATTGGCCGACGCGTGCCGGCAAGTTTATACGGCCTAAAGTCGGCAATCGACCAAAAAAACAATGTGGAATCGACATCTTCACCAGACCTTGTAGGGCGATTCTGAAAACACCCTTTGACATGACCTTTCGGCGCTGGGGTTTCGTACCCTCTTAAACCCGTATTGCCTGACAGAGCCTGTTCGAATGCTCAATGACAAGGAAAGTCCGTTTACCCTGACCCTGACCAATAGCGGTTTATGCCTGCCGGTGTTGCGCTTTCGCGGCGAGGAAGCGCTCAACCAGCCTTACCGGTTCGACATCGAACTTATCGGTCTGGCCCCCGCCGTGGCGCCGGGTACGCTGTTGCAGCAACCGGTATTCCTGCGCCTGGACGACCATCACGGGATTCACGGGATCATCCACAGCGCCAGTTGTGAACATTGCGGTACCCATCGCATCGGCTATCGCCTGATGATAGTGCCGTCGCTGCAGCGGTTGGCACAGCCGAGCAGACGTCGAGTGTTCGTGCAACAGAGCGTGCCGCAGATTCTCCAGCAGTTGCTCGCGGAAAATGCTCTGCCCGCCGAGGGCTACCGGATTGAAATGACCGTGGGGTGCTATCCGGTGCGGCCGTTCTGCATCCAGTTCGAGGAAAGCGATCTGGCACTGCTGCACAGGCTCTGCGAGGAAGAAGGTATCCACTATCACTTCGAACACCGCGCGGACGGTCACGTCGTCGTTTTCGCCGATGACAGCCTGAGTTTGCCGCAAGAACCGGCCCTGGTGCCGTTCATGGATGATCAGCAAACGCGCTCACGCTGCGTCAGCGCGCTATTCCAGCATCACCACGCCGCGCCCATGACGACACTGCCCACGGTACGCAATCGGGGGCAGCGGGCCATCGACGAGGATGCTGCCAATCAAAGCCGATCAATGGCCCGGCCGCCGGTGCTTTCTCTGGAACAACGCCACAGCGAGCAACGCAGTCGACGGCACTTGGAGCGACAACGCTGCCACCTTCGTTCGGTCAATGGCCGCAGCGACTGTATTGGGTTGCTTAGCGGACATTTGCTGCAAGTCAGCGAACATCCGATCAACAGCTTCAACGAACAATGGCGGATCACTGCCATTAGCCATCAGGGTCAACACCCCTCGATTCTTGACCCGACGCCGACGGTACACCGCTATCACAACGATTTCACTGCCCAACCGTGGTCGACAGACTTTCGCCCGCCGCTTAAACAACAGCGCCCGAGCATCGCCGGGTATCACTTGGCGAACGTACTTGGTATCGAGGGGCAACCGGCAAGACTCGACGACCAGGGGCGCGTCGCCGTCAGGTTGTGGCCAGCGGATTCAGCACCCGATGACGATGCCAATGCCGATGCGATATGGCTGCCCATCGCCATGACCAGGGCCAACGGGCGAATCGTCCCTGAGGAGTTACCCTGTGTCGGCAGCGAAGTGTGGGTGAGCTTTCTCGACAGCGATCCGGATCGGCCCATTCTGTGCTTGGGCAACTCACGCAAGCCCCCGCCTCGCGAGTCACCGCGCGCCCGCGACAGCAGCTTATTGCTCGACTGGCTGCTCAATAGCGACGCCCATTAGCCCCAATCGGCAGGAGTTGCCGCAGTTCCTGCCTGTGCAGCAGTGCATTAACCTTTGTCAGCCTTGCCGGCCGCAGCGGCGAATTTCGCCAGGCGCACGTCGAGATGCCGAGGGCGCCGCCCGTTATCCTCGGCGCGCTCCTTGCGGCGGATCGCATTGCGCACCACCAACGAGCCGAGGTAACGGATCGGCTCCGGCGGGAAATAACCCAGCGGCCCGTTGACCAGCGGCGAGCGCGTCCACGGGTTGTCCAGGCCTTGCACCAGTGACGCGAGAATCTGCCCGCCCATATGACACGGGCCGACGCCGCTGCCCGAATAACCGAAACCGTAAAACACATTGCCGGCGCTGCTCATCTGGCCGAAGAACGGCAAACCGGTGACCGAGCGATCCGACGGGCCGTTCCAGGTGGCATCTACTTTTACATCGGCAAACGCCGGGAAGAAGTCGGCGAGGCTGTTTTTCAGCAGGCTGGCATACGGCGATGGCTGATCGAACACCGGCAGCATGCGCCCGCCAAACGCGAAGGTGTTGCCGCCCTTGCCGAGCATGATCCGGCCGTCGGGGGTGTTGTGGTAGTAGTGCACGAAAATCCGCGAATCGAGCACCGTCACGCCGCTGGTCAAACCGATCTCCTGCAACAGATCCGGGCGCGGTTCGGTGATCAACATGTCGCTGGAGACAATCGCCACGCTGCGCTCGAATTGCGGGAAAGCACGGGCCATCCACGCATTCATCGCCAGCACCACGCGATCGGCAACGATGCTGCCAGTCGGCGTTTGCAGGCGTGCGGGACGCCCTTCTTCCAGCCCGCTCATTGCCGTGTTTTCGTGAATCTTCACACCCAACTGCAATGCCACCCGACGCAAGCCACGCACCAGTTTGCCCGGCTGCACACTGGCCGCTGCCGGCGAGAACCAGCCTTCCAGATGCTTGCTCGAACCGGCCATGCGCTGCACATCGGCGAGCGGACGCTGGGAGAACGAGTTGATGCCATTGCGTTCCAGTGCGGCGATCACCGCGTCGGTCGAGCCGACCTGCGCGCGGTTGGTCGCGGTGTACAGCGTGCCGTCGAGACGGTAATCGGCATCGACGCCGTACTGCTCACAGAACTCGCCGATCGCGTGGATACTGCGTTCCGATTCCTTGACCAGACGCACCGCTTCCTCGACGCCAAACAGGCGCTCAAGGGTGAAATATTTCGCCGACCACGACAACGCACATCCGCCATTACGGCCACTGGCGCCGGCGCCGCAGATGTCCGCTTCGATCAGCAACACATCGAGTTCAGGGTTCTGTTGCTTGAGCATGATTGCTGTCCACAACCCGGTGTAGCCGCCGCCGACAATGCACACATCGGTGCGTACTTCGCCCTGCAACGGCGGGCAGGTTTCAGAGGTCTCGGCCTGCAAGGCCTGCTCCAGCCAAAACGGTCTCATGGGTTTTCTCCAAGTCAGATGGCCACAACCCAGCCTGCCGCGAGCACCGCAGCAGGCCGCGAGGCAAGGGTTTCAGGAACGCAGGGGTTTGATCGTCAGCGGGCAATTGGGGATTGAGGCGCGCGGTTCCATCACGCCGACCGGGCGGCTGTTCCAGTGCGGAATCAGCACCAGCGCCGAGAACAGTGCGCAACCGGCGAAGACGATAAACACCGTCACCGAGTCGAAGTAACCCGGCAGCAAACCGCCAAGTACCGCACCGACCGAGCCGCAGCCGTTGACGAAACCGGCCGCGGTGGCGCCGGCCTTGGCTTTGCCGAAGTCGATCGCGGCGGCACCGCTGATCATCGAGTCCGGCCCGTACAAGGTCAGGCCCATGACGAACAGCAGCGCGACCACCAGCAACACACTGCCGCTCTGCAACGCAGCCATGAACAGCGCCAGCGTCACGGTCAGCGCCAGCAGGCTCAACACGCAGGCCGGCATGCGCCGGGCGCCGAACAGTTTGTCCGAGGCCAGCCCGATCAGGATCGGCCCGAGCAACCCGGCCAGTTCAAACGAAGTGGGAATGATCGCCGCGCCGACCTTGCCGACACTGGGCATCTGTTCAAAGACAATCACCGGGCCCCACAACAGAATCGCGTAACGCGCCGGTTTCAACATGAAATACGCCAGGCCCAGCACCAGCACCGTGCGGTTACGCAGGATTTCCTTTAACGGCTCCCAGACACTGAGTTTGCTGTTGGCCTCGGTTTCTTCCGCCGTCAGTTCAGGTTCCGGCTCGACCGCCGGCAAGCCGACGTCTTCCGGTTTATTGCGCTGGAAGATAAAGAACAACACCGCCACGACGGCGACCACCACCGCACTGGAAATGAACGCCGCGTGCCAGGTGCCCATCAAGGTGTACGCCCACCAGCCGGCGAACGGCGACGCCACCAGACCACCAAAGGCGTAGCAGGAACTCCATAACCCGAGCACTCGCCCGCGTTGTTGGGAGGGGAAAAAACTACCGAGGTTTTTGCACAATCCCGACCATCCGGTGGACTGCGCCAAGCCCTGAATCAACATACAAGTAGCGAAGATCGGCAACGTGGCGTAACTGCCCATCACCAGCGCCGCTGCCGCGGAAATCAGCAGACCACCAAGCACCACGACCCGAGGACCAAAGCGGTCGGCGAGCATGCCCCAGGTGAACTGGCCGAGGGCATAAGCCGCCAGATAAATCGCATCGAGGTTGGCCATGGCCATCTTGTCGAGCATGAAGGTCGGGTCTTCGGCGATGCCGAGTTTGGCCACCGAAAACGCTTTGCGGGTGAAGTAGAAAGCGGCGTAAGCAAGCCAGGTAATCGCGAAAATCTGCACGCGCCAACGCGCAATGGTGCCGATGTGCTTGTTCATAGTGGTTCTGACCTCAGGGTGTGAGTGTGCCGGCAGAATCGTTAAGCAAAACGCCTGTGTTTTTATTGTTGAGCACTGCGATATCACCCCGTCCCTACGGCGATATCGGTCAGATGAGTCCTGCTGTTGCACGCACAGGCTCATGGCCAACGTGCTGCCCGAGCGGACAGTCAGCGATGGCGTGAGCCGATCAAAGCAATTACTGTTTAATAAATAAAATCGATTTATCGTATTTCACACATAAGCTCAGCTTGTTACTGACTAAACGATCAGGTGACTGCATGTCGGTGTCCCACGCCCAACTCAAAGCCTTCCACGCCGTGGCCGTGCATGGAAGCTTCACCAAAGCCGCCGGGCGCCTTTTTCTCACGCAACCGGCGATATCCGACCAAGTGCGCAAACTCGAAGAGCGTTTCGGCGTGTTGCTGTTTCACCGCAATAAACGTTCCGTACGCCTGACCGACTTGGGCGAGCGCTTGCTGGCGATCACCCAGCGCCTGTTTGTGATTGAAGCCGAAGCACAGGAACTGTTGCAGGAATCCCAGGCCTTGCAGACCGGCAGCCTGATTCTGGCAGTGGATGCGCCGGTCCACGTGCTGCCGCAGATCGCGCGCTTCTGTGAGCGCTATCCGGGAATCAGCGTGAAGATCGAGACCGGCAACACCGATGAATCGTTATTTCGCCTGTTCAACTATCAGGCCGACCTGGCGTTGCTCGGGCGGGATGTCAGTGATGAGCGCTTGCTGTGTGTGCCGCTGCGCAATGATCCGATGGTGGCGTTCGTTTCGCGCAATCATCCGTGGGCCGAGCGTGAATCGATCTGCCTGGCAGACCTGGATGACACGCCGCTGGTGCTGCGTGAACACGGTTCAGTGACGCGGCAAACGCTGGAAGAGGAAATGGCCCGGGCGGGGTTTCGCATTCGCCCGGCGATTCAGGTGGAAGGACGGGAAGCGGCGCGTGAGGCGGTGGTGGTCGGGATTGGTGTCGGCGTGGTTTCAGCGGCGGAGTTTGGTGCGGATTCGCGGGTGTGTGCGTTGCCGATTGTCGACTGCACACGACGGCTGACAGAGACGCTGGTGTGTTTGCGTGAACAAAGCAATCGACGGGTGGTGGCGACCTTTCTCGATATGGTTCGCCAGAGTCTTGGGTGAACCGTGATGGCCCCTTCGCGAGCAGGCTCGCTCCCACATTTGGAATGCATATCCCTGTGGGAGCGAGCCTGCTCGCGAATGGAGCGCCACGGTGTATCAGACCGGCGCCAGGCCAAAGAATGCCTGAATCAAGCGCAACTCCCGGCGCCGCTCCATGCAGCCGATCATGTGCCGGTTCATTAGCCCCTCGCCGACAATCGGAATCGCCACCACCCGCGGGTCATGACTAACCTCCACCGATGACACCACGCCAACGCCCAACTCAGCCGCGACGGCTTCGGTCACCGCCTCACGGCTATCGAGCTCCAGCAACACCCGCGGATGGATCGACGCCTGCGCACAGGCCTGATCAAACGTACGCCGGGTGATCGAACTCGGCTCGCGCAGCACCATGATCACCTGATCCAGTTCCTTGAGTTTCACTTCACCGGCACGCACCGCCCATGGGTGCCCCGCCGGCACTAGCGCGCAAATCCGCGATTCGCTCAACGCCTGCAGATGCAGGCCTTTGCGCGGCTCCACTTCGGTCAACACCGCCACATCGGCGTGTTCCGACAACAACGCCGCCAAGGTTTCCTGGGCATTGCCCAAACGCAGATTCACCGTGATCCCCGGATAGCGTGCACGCAGGCTGGCCAGCATCGGCATGACCATGTGCGGCCCGTCCGCCGCCACTTCCAGCCGCCCGGTCAGCAATTGCCGGTTAGCTTCAAGCAGGGTTTGCGCCTCTTCCGCCAGGCCGAACATCGCGCGGGTAATCGCCGCGAGTTTGGTGCCCTCCTCAGTCAGTTCCACCCGTCGCGCGGTGCGCCGTAACAGGGTGATCTGGTAGTGCTCCTCCAGCGCCTTGATGTGCCCGGTGACTGCCGGCTGACTGATGAACAAGCGCGCGGCGGCGCGGGTGAAGCTGCCTTCACGGGCCACGGCATCGAAGGCGCGGAGCTGGAACAGGTTCATGGATAACTCTCACTGATGGCTAGCATAACAACAAACAATTTGATTGATGCAACGGCGAATTGCAACGTATGCCCCGTAGCTTCATCCCACAGCGCTATCCGAGGACACACGAATGAGTATCGCCGAACCCATCCTGCTCACTCCCGGCCCGTTGACCACTTCGGCCCGCACCCGCCAGGCGATGATGGTCGACTGGGGGTCATGGGATGACCGTTTCAATCAACTGACCGCCAGCCTTTGCGAACAATTGCTGGCGATCCTCAACGGCGCCGCCACTCACCACTGCGTGCCATTGCAGGGCAGCGGCACCTTCGCCGTTGAAGCGGCGATCGGCACCTTGGTGCCACGTGACGGCAAAGTGCTGGTGCTGATCAACGGCGCCTACGGCAAGCGTCTGGCGAAGATCTGCGAAGTACTCGGCCGCTCGTTCAGCACCTTCGAAACCGCTGAAGACGAACCGACCACCGCCGCTGACGTCGATCGTCTGCTGCGCGCCGACAGCGACATCACCCACGTCGCGCTGATTCACTGCGAAACCAGCACCGGCATTCTCAATCCGCTGGCGGAGATTGCCCAGGTCGTCGAACAACACGGTAAACGCCTGATTATCGATGCCATGAGTTCCTTCGGCGCACTGCCGGTGGATGCGCAACAAGTGCCGTTCGACGCGCTGATCGCCGCGTCCGGCAAATGCCTGGAAGGCGTACCGGGGATGGGGTTTGTCTTCGCTCGCAAAGAGTCTCTGGCCGCTGCCGCCGGTAATTCGCATTCGCTGGCGATGGACCTGTACGACCAGCACGCCTACATGATGAAAACCGGGCAATGGCGCTTCACCCCGCCGACCCACGTGGTCGCGGCGCTGCACGAAGCGTTGCTGCAATACAACGAAGAAGGTGGCCTGCCGGCGCGACATGCGCGTTATGCCGCCAACTGTCAGGCGTTGATGGACGAGATGGGCAAGCTCGGTTTGCGCAGCTTCCTGCCAGCGGCGATTCAGGCGCCGATCATTGCCACGTTCCATGCGCCGCAAGATCCGCGTTATCAGTTCAAGGATTTCTACGAACGGGTCAAGGCCAAGGGTTACATCCTCTATCCGGGCAAATTGACCCAGGTCGAAACCTTCCGCGTCGGCTGCATCGGCCATGTCAGCCCGGACGAAATGCGCCAGGCCGTCGCGGCGGTCGGCGAAGTGTTGCGCGAGATGGAAGTCCTCGAAGTCTAAGAACACCACCAATCCCCTGTAGGAGTGAGCCTGCTCGCGATGAGGCCGTGTCAGTCGACGAAGATGTTGAATGATCAACCGCTATCGCGAGCAGGCTCACTCCTACATTTGAATTGCATTGCCAACTCAGGAATTTGATTGCCATGAACTACGAAAACCCAACCAAGCTGCAAGCCGCGATCCTCGACTGGGCCGGTACCGTGGTCGATTTCGGCTCGTTCGCACCGACGCAGATCTTCGTCGAAGCCTTCGCCGAGTTCGACGTGCAGGTCTCCATCGAAGAAGCCCGTGGCCCGATGGGCATGGGCAAGTGGGATCACATCCGCACGCTCTGCGATCAGCCGCAAGTGGCCGAACGTTATCGCAAGGCGTTCGGCCGCACGCCGAGCGATGACGACGTCACCGCGATCTACAATCGCTTCATGCCGCTGCAGATCGAGAAGATCGCCGAACACTCGGCGCTGATTCCCGGCGCTCTGGAAACCATCGCCAACCTGCGTCAGCAAGGGATCAAGATCGGCTCTTGCTCCGGTTATCCGAAACAAGTAATGGATAAAGTCGTCGAACTGGCCGCTACCAACGGCTACGTCGCCGACCACGTGGTCGCCACCGACGAAGTGCCGAATGGTCGCCCATGGCCGGCGCAGGCGCTGGCCAACGTGATCGCGCTGGGCATTGACGATGTCGCGGCGTGCGTGAAGATCGACGATACCGTGCCGGGCATTCTCGAAGGCCGCCGCGCCGGAATGTGGACCGTGGCGCTGATCTGCTCGGGCAACGCGTTGGGTCTGGACTACGAAGGGTTCCGTGCCTTGGGCAGCGATGAACTGGCCAGCGAGCGCAAACGCATTCACGCGCTGTTCGAAGGCTCGCGCCCGCATTACATGATCGACACCATTACCGATTTGCCGGAAGTCATCGCCGACATCAACAAGCGTCTGGCCAACGGTGAAATGCCGCAATCGAGCTGATCCCTGCCGCTTGCTGCAAAGAAAAACGCCAGTGTCTGCACGACGCTGGCGTTTTTTATTGGCAAGCCCTGACTCAGAGCATTGAAAGTCCGATCAGCCTCAGGCAAATCCGCCAAAGCGGATTACAGTTAAAGCATGCCGTCGCTCAAGAACGGCAGGTTTCGACCCTGATCTGTGAGGAAACACCGTATGCCGTGGACAAGTTCCGAATCACGCTACAGCACCGTATCGGTCCTGTTGCACTGGCTGATGCTGGTCCTGTTGGTGCTGGTGTACGCCAGCATGGAGTTGCGCGGCCTGTTTCCCAAAGGCAGTGGCGGGCGCACGCTGATCCGCGAAGTGCACTACATGCTCGGCCTGACCGTGTTTGTGCTGGTGTGGTTTCGCCTGCTCGCACGCAGCATCGGCCCGGCACCGAAAATTTTCCCCGCCTCGCCGCAATGGCAAACCGTGCTGGCGCGGCTGATGCACTGGGCGCTGTACCTGTTCATGATCAGCATGCCGATTCTGGGCTGGCTGATTACCAGCGCCGAAGGGCATCAGGTGATGTTCTATGGTTTTGATCTGCCGCTGCTGGTCGCGGAGAACAAGGATTTCGCCAAACAGGTTGAGGGCTGGCATGTACTGATCGCCACTGTGGGTTACTGGCTGATCGGGCTGCATGCGCTGGCGGGGCTCTATCACCATTACGTGGTCGGTGATAACACGCTGCTGCGGATGATGCCCAAGCGCGGTTGATCGTCAGGGGCTGGCGATAAAACCGCGCCGGCCCTGCAAGCCACCGGTGTGAATGAAGATCAGCCGCGTGCCGGTTGTGAACTTGCCTGCCTCGACCTTCTGCTTGAGCGCCAGCAATGCTTTGCCTGTGTACAACGGCTCCAAAGGAACGCCGCTGGCTTGCTCGGTTTGTTCGATGAACTCCAGCAACACCGGATCAACCTTGGCAAAACCGCCACGGCTGGCGTCGATCAGTTCATAGCCGGCAGTGGCCAGTCCGGCTGACTGCATAATCGACTCGACCTGCGGCGCCACGCCGTGATCTTCAGGCACTGCGAGCGCGCCATAGACCGGATGCGCGCCGGCCTCGGCGAGGACCAGCCCGGCGAGTGTCGTCCCGGTGCCGCAAGCCAGCCACCATCCGTGGTAATCGCTCCAGCCGAGCGTGGCCAATTGCGCTTGCGCCTGTTTCTTGATCGCGGCACAACCGAGCGCCCCCGATAAACCGCCACCGCCCTCGGGCACCGCATACAACTGCGGATACTGCGCGAGCCAAGGCTCCCAGAAGCCTGGCTCGTTTCGTGCGCGATAGCCACCGTAACCCAACCAATGCAGTCGCATGCCGAACGCCTGCAAATCCTGCACTGTCGGCGTTTCCTGTGCATGCCCGCGCAACAGCCCCACGGTTTTGAACCCCAACCGTTTCCCCGCCGCCGCCAACGCGTGCAGATGATTGGAATGCGCACCACCGAGGCTGATGATGCCTTCGGCACCCAAGCGGTCAGCGGCTTTCAGGTGTTCGACGAGTTTGAACCATTTGTTGCCGCTGATCAGCGGGTCGATCTGGTCTAGGCGCAGGATCGCGACTTCAATACCGGCGGTTTTCAGCCAGTCGAGGTGAAGGTGTTCGAGAGGGGCTTGGGGTAACCAATCGGAGGGAGGCAAAAGCATGGGCGGCGATTCGATCTGGACAGAGCTCGCATTCTAGTCGCTCACAAGCCGCCATCGCGAGCAGGCTCACTCCTACATTTGTTCGATGGTGTTCACTGCATCTGTGAACAACACAAACCCTGTGGGAGCGAGCCTGCTCGCGAAGGCGTCGTGTCAGTCGACAGGTGTATTGGCTGACACTCCGCTTTCGCGAGCAGGCTCGCTCCCACAGGTCAAGCGGCGGAGCTTAAAGTTCAGCGGCGAGGCGCGAGCCCTGGTTGATCGCACGCTTGGCATCCAGCTCGGCCGCGACATCGGCACCACCGATAAGGTGCACATTCTGCCCCGCTTCCACCAAACCATCATGCAGTTCACGCAGCGGATCCTGCCCCGCGCAGATCACAATGTTGTCCACCGCCAGTACTTGCGGCTCGCCGGTTTCGCCGATGCGGATGTGCAGGCCTTGGTCGTCGATGCTCAGGTATTCAACGCTGTTGAGCATTTGTACCTGCTTGTTCTTCAGACCGGTACGGTGAATCCAGCCGGTGGTTTTGCCCAAGCCATCGCCAACCTTGGTTTTCTTGCGCTGCAACAGGAACACTTCGCGGGCCGGTGCATGCGGTGCGGCTTTGATCCCGGCAACGCCACCGCGTGCTTCCAGTTGCGTATCGATGCCCCACTCTTTCCAGAACGCGGCGCGATCCTGACTGGTCGCTACGCCTTGGTGAACGAGGAATTCCGAGACGTCAAAACCGATACCACCGGCGCCAATCACGGCCACGCGTTTGCCAACCGGTTTGCGCTCAAGGATCACGTCGATGTAGCTCAACACCTTGGCGTTTTCTACGCCCGGAATCGCCGGCAGACGCGGCGCAATACCGGTGGCGAGGATGATTTCGTCGTAACCGCCTTCAACCAGTTTCGCCACGTCGACGCGGGTATTCAGGCACACCTCGACGTTTGTGGTCTGCAGCTTGCGTTTGAAGTAACGCAGGGTTTCAAAGAACTCTTCCTTGCCCGGCACGCGCTTGGCGATGTTGAACTGGCCGCCAATTTCACTGGCCGAATCGAACAACGTCACCTGATGGCCACGCTCGGCGGCCACGGTCGCAGCGGACAACCCGGCAGGACCGGCGCCGACCACGGCGATTTTCTTGATCTGCTGCACGGGCAGGTAGTTCAGTTCGGTCTCGTGGCAGGCACGCGGGTTGACCAGGCAACTGGTCAGCTTGCCGCCGAAGGTGTGATCGAGGCACGCCTGGTTGCAGCCGATGCAGGTGTTGATTTCGTCGGCGCGGCCTTCGGCGGCCTTGTTGACGAAGTCCGGATCCGCGAGGAACGGCCGCGCCATCGAGACCATGTCGGCATCACCTTCGGCGAGAATCTGCTCGGCGATTTCCGGGGTATTGATGCGGTTAGTAGTGATCAACGGGATCTTCACCGAGCCACGCAGCTTGGCCGTGACCTTGCTGAACGCCGCGCGCGGCACTTTGGTGGCGATGGTCGGGATCCGCGCTTCGTGCCAGCCAATGCCAGTGTTGATGATGGTCGCGCCGGCCTGCTCGATGGCTTTGGCCAGGGTGACGATCTCGTCCCAGGTGCTGCCGCCCTCGACCAGATCGAGCATCGACAAACGGAAAATGATGATGAAGTTCGGGCCGACCGCTTCGCGGACACGGCGAACGATTTCCACCGGCAGGCGCATGCGGTTTTCGTAGCTGCCACCCCAGCGGTCGGTGCGGTGGTTGGTGTGCGCGGCAAGGAACTGGTTAATGAAATAACCTTCCGAACCCATGATCTCGACGCCGTCGTACTCTGCGGTCTGCGCCAGCACCGAGCAGGTGACGAAATCGCTGATCTGCTTCTCGATGCCTTCTTCGTCCAGCTCTTTAGGCTTGAACGGGTTGATCGGCGCCTGAACCGCACTCGGCGCGACTTGTTTCGGGCTGTAGGCATAACGCCCGGCGTGGAGGATCTGCATGCAGATCTTGCCACCCGCCTCGTGCACCGCGCGGGTAACGATGCGGTGCTTGAGCGCTTCTTCTTCGGTGGTCAGCTTGGCCGCGCCGGAATACACGCCGCCCTCGTCGTTCGGACCGATACCGCCGGTGACCATCAGGCCAACACCGCCGCGCGCACGCTCAGCGAAGTACGCCGCCATGCGCTCGAAACCGCCCGGTTTTTCTTCCAGGCCGGTGTGCATCGAACCCATCAGGGTGCGGTTGCGCAGCGTGGTGAATCCCAGGTCCAGCGGGGCCAACAGGTGCGGGTAATGAGCGGCGGTCATCGGTAACTCCACAACGAGCAATCACGGAAAAGTTGCGGGGGCTCTGCGGCTCCCGTCAGTCATGTTCGACAGACTAAGAGTCGCATCGCTGTCACTCAATGACCGTAACTGACAACTTATTGATCCAAATGCGCAGCGCCCCTTGGCAACCAGGCCCATGCGCCCTACCCTAGTCGCCATACCCTGTACCCGGTAGTTGTTGGTTTACATGCGCAAACTTTTGTATCTGTTCTTTTCCATGGCCATTGTCGCCGCTCTGACCACCTACGCCATGTGGGCGGCGGATCGGCCGACGGGACATTACTTGTCGGACCTGCGTATCAAGCTGGCGGTCAACCAGGGCACGCCCGCCGACCGTGGCAATCTGCTCGGCATCCAGCCCGAATTGTTTCCCACGGACTACCAGAGCCCCGAGCGCCTGCGTCGCAAACTGGCGGCCTACCTGCAGCAAGCGCAGGATCAAGGGTTGTTGAATGACAAAACCGTGGTGGTGTTGCCGGAGAACGTCGGCACCTGGCTGCTGCTCAGCGGCGAGAAAGACGAGTTGTATCAGGCCCCGACCCTCGCCGAAGCAATGAACTGGCTGGCGGCGAGCAATCCGTTATTGTTTGCCCGCGCCTGGCTCAGCGCCAACGGCAAAGACCGTCTCAACGATGCGTACCTGCGCATGAAATCCAAGGCCATGGCCAAGGACTATCAGGCGCTGTTCGGTGGTCTGGCCAAGGAGTTTCATGTGACGCTGGTGGCCGGCTCGATCGTGCTGCCAGAACCGAGCATCCGCGACGGCCAGCTCAAACCCGGCAGCGGCGCGTTGTTCAATAGCAGTGTGGTGTTCAGTCGTGATGGCGTGCCGCTTGGCCAGCCGCAACGGCAGATGCACCCGGTGTTCGATCAGCGAGAAGTGATCGAAGGCGCAGACAAACACTTGCTCAATGTCGTCGATACTCCGGCCGGACGCCTCGGCGTGCTGATTGGCAGCGACAGCTGGTATCCGGATAACTACCGCAAACTCGACGAGCAAGGCGCGCAATTGGTCGCGGTGCCCGCGCAAGTACTCGGTCATCGTGCCTGGAACCTGCCTTGGCGCGGCTACAAGAGTTCCAACACCCCGAGCTCGGTCAGCCTCAAACCCGGCGAACTCACCGAAGGCCAGGCCTGGCATCGCCTGACCCTTACTGCACAACCGCCGAGCAGTCGAGCGATTGCCGGCATGAGCGTTTTCCTGCGTGGGCAGTTCTGGGACAAGGCCAGTTCCGGCCAGAGTTTCCTCAGCAGCAACGGTCAGCAGTTTGCCGATGGCGAGGCCCGTGGCGCGCGCTTGCTGAACCTCTGGTTGTAAACCATGAAGCCGCTGCCGATGCGCCTTGGGGATCTGTCGGTGGGCTTCGTGCACAGCCTCGCCGATGCCGTGCGCAGTCATGCAGCCGATCCACAGCCGTTGCTCGAGCAATATGGTCTGGACGCCGCGCGACTGGCCGAGGCCGGTGCGCGTTTGTCGATTCCGCGCTATATGCGCCTGGGCCACGCGGCGATTCAGTTGACCGGCGATTCGGCGCTGGGCCTGCGCATGGGCCAGCTCAGTCGCCTGAGTCAGGCCGGGCTGGCCGGCGTCACCGCCGCACAAGCGCCGACCGTGCGTGAGGCCGCGCGCTGCCTGATCCGTTTCGAGGCGTTGTACGGCTCCAACTATCGCGGCCAGTCCAGCTTCCACGAAGATGCCCATGGCGCGTGGCTGCGTTTCTATTCGATCAGCCCGTACAACGCCTATAACCGTTTTGTCGTGGACTCGATCATCGCCGGGTGGCTGCATCAGCTCTCCAGCGTCAGCCGTGAACCGCTGCGCGCTGAACGTATCGAAATCGAATTCGAAGAACCGGATTACCGCGATGCCTATAGCGTGTTGGGCGATTGCCCGATCCAGTTCGGTGCAGAGCGTAATCAACTGCGCCTGAGCCTCGACAGCCTCGCACAGCGTAATCCCGAGCATTGCCCGAGTACCTGGCGGCATCTGCTGCAACTGTGTGAACGGGAACTGGAGCAATTGACCCGAACCCGCAGCCTGCGCGAACGCATCACTCAGCTACTGGGGCCTTTGCTCAATGGTGGCCGGGAACCCGACCTGGAAGAAGTGGCGGCACGCCTGAAGCTGCCGACCTGGACCTTGCGACGCAAACTGGCCGAGGAAGGTACGCAGTTTCGCGCGATCCTCAACGACACGCGCCGGGATCTGGCGATGACGTATATCCGCGATACTGAACTGGCCTTCGGAGAAATCGCTTATCTGCTGGGGTTTGCCTCAGCCGAAGCGTTCCAGCGAGCCTTCAAACGCTGGAGCGGTCAGACGCCGGGGGAATTCCGCCGCAGTCACCGCAAAACGGCATAAAAGCAGCTGCGAGTTACCAGCTTCAAGCTTCAAGCTTCAAGCTTCAAGCTTCAAGCTGCGAGTTAAAGCTCGGTGGCGTCTTCGGCGGGCTCGGGTTGATCCAGTTCAAAGGCCTGGTACTCAAGCAGCTCTTCTTGATATTCATCCATCGCGTAATCCCCCTGCTGCTCTCTTGAATGGGCCTGAGCAAATGCACAGTGCCTCGAGCTTAACGTGCTCGTGTGAAGGAAAAGTGAAACCCGGCCTTCATGAATAAAACGTAGCAGGTGGTCAGGAATTTATCGCGGGAATTTTGTCAGGGGAATGTAACGAGATTTTAAGTGCATCAGAAACCACTGTGGGAGCGAGCCTGCTCGCGAAGGCGTCGGACCCTTCAGCACATAGGTGACTGAAAGTCCGTCTTCGCGAGCAGGCTCGCTCCCACAGGGATTTGCGGTGAGGCTGGTTTATTGGCCGGACGCTGGCATCGCCGGGATCGGCTCGGAGGGCGGCGGGATATCCGGGTTGGCCGGTGGCGTGATGGTTTCGGTCGCCGGTGCAGGTTCTGCGCTCGGGGCCGGAGTGATCGGCGGCGCCTCTGCCGGTGGCGCAACAGGTTCCGACGTCACGGGCGCGACCTCAGCAGGCGCCGGAGCCGGCTCGGCAGCAGGTGCAGGCGTTGCGGCGGGCGCAGGTGCTGGCGTCGGTGTTGGCGCCAGCGCTGCCGGAGCCGCCTTCACCTCAGGCACACCCAGATCAGCCTTCGGCTTCTCTTCGATATGCGCCGCTTTCTTCGCGTCCGCCGGCAAGAACAACTCCACCAACGTGAAGAAGCGCTCATAGAACTTCTGCGAGGTCACCGTCTCGCTGGCAACCTTGACCATCGAATCGTCGGACGAGCCGATCGGCATCGACACCGAACCCAACACACCCACGCCGAGACTGGCCGAGTTGTTGGTTTTCTTCAGCGCGTAGCGATCCTGCAAGGCGTTGGCGAACATCGTCGCATGGTGCCCGGCACTGCCGTCATCGGCGCAGACCACGTTGAAGCTGATCTCCATATGGGTATCGCCGGTTTGCTGGAAACTCTTGTGGCCACTGACCAGTTTCGGGTCACTGCTGGTGATGATGTAACCCTGACTGAGCAACGCACGACGGGCCGCTTCGCAACTGACCGAATCGGTCACCGGGTAATTGCGCGAAAACGTGCCGGAGTCATCGAAGTTCTCATGCTCATACATCGGCTTGTCTTTCGAACAGCCGGCAACAGCGGTCAACAACAGCGCCAACCCGACAACACGCATGGGAGTGGAAATCAACATTGAACATCCTGAGAGAAAACAGTCCGGGGCGTATTGTGCAACAGATCACGCCCCCGCGGCGCATGGATTAGTGTCTTAAAGCAGTTACAACTCTATCGACCGTCAGTTGCGGGAAAAAGTCGCAACGCCAAGTGATCAATGAACACGCGCAATTTCGCCGTGGCGTGGCGACTCGATGGCCATAGCACCCAGAACTGCCCGGTGTGCTGCAGATGCGCGTCGAGCACCCGCTGCAAGCGGCCTTGCGCCTCGGCCTCGCGGGTCATGAAATCCGGCAGACAGGCAATGCCCATGCCGGCCAGCACGGCATGGCTCACTGCCTCGATCGACGTACTGACCAGCCGAGTCGGCAACGTCGGCTCGGCGGCGCCCTCCGCGCGAATCAACGGCCAGGCTTCCAGTTTGCCGGTGGCATGAAACGTGTGCCGAAGGCACGCATGAGTCGCCAGGTCGCCGGGCGTTTGCGGCACACCGCGTTGCTGTAAATAAGCGGGGCTGGCTACCAGCACCATGTGAAACTCGCCCAACGGTCGCGCCATCAGTCGCGAATCCCGTGGTTTACCGGTGCGGATTACGGCGTCGAAACCTTCTTCAACCACATCGACCATGCGATCGGTCAAATCCAGATCCAGTTCAATCTGCGGGTACAACGCCATGAACTCGTTCATGACCGGCATCACTAGGCCATGCACCTGTGGCAAGCTGATGCGCAACTTGCCATGGGGTTTCGCAGCCGCATCGCACAACTCGAACTCCGCCGCCTCGACTTCCGCGAGAATCTTGCGACAGCGCTCCAGAAACAGTGCGCCTTCACTGGTCAGCGTAACGCTGCGAGTGGTGCGTTGAAACAGCCGCACGCCGAGTCGCGCTTCCAGCCGCGCGATACTTTTGCCCACCGCCGACGATGAAACCCCTTGCAGTCGGCCAGCCTCAGTAAAACTGCGCGTCTCGGCGACCTGAACAAACACCGAAATACTGCCCAGGCTATCCATACCAACCTCCCATTGCTGACATCCGTATCCGATATGTTCGGAACCTTAACCCGTTTTTCGCCGATCTGCAGCGCCCTACCCTGTGCTCCTCGTCTACCTTGCACATGGATGCCAGCTCATGAACGATGCCCAACTCGGTTGCTCCGCACTTGTACAGCCTGTCGATCGCCACGAGCGATTACCTCTTGGTGCACTACTGGCGCTGGCCACTGCCGGATTCATAACGGTCATGACGGAAGCCATGCCTGCCGGCCTGTTGCCGCAGATGAGCAGCGGCCTGAACGTCTCCCAGGCGCTGATCGGGCAATTGGTCACGCTGTACGCGATCGGTTCGATACTCGCAGCAATTCCCCTGACGATCGCCACCCGCGGCTGGCGCCGCAGACCGCTGCTGCTGTCCGCCATCGCCGGCTTTGCCATCGCCAACAGCATCACCGCCCTGTCGGAGTGGTACTGGCTAACCCTGATCGCCCGCTTTATCGCCGGGGTATTTGCCGGTTTGCTTTGGGCACTACTGGCGGGATACGCGAGCCGCATGGTCGCCCCGCACCTGCAAGGCCGCGCCATTACCGTGGCCATGCTCGGCGCGCCGCTTGCGCTGTCACTGGGGATACCGGCAGGCACCCTGCTCGGCACCCTTGTCGGCTGGCGCCTGAGCTTTGCCATCATGACCGCGTTGACCGTTGTGCTAGTGGTCTGGGTGCGCTGGCAAGTACCAGACTTCGCCGGCGAACGCGTGGGAAAGCGCATGCCGCTGCGTCAGGTGTTTACCTTGCCGGGCGTGCGATCGGTATTGCTGGTCACGCTCACCTACGTCGTTGCGCACAATCTGCTGTACACCTACATCGCGCCCTTCCTGCAACCCTCCGGGCTAGATGCGAGTGTCGACCGCGTGCTGCTGGTATTCGGCCTCGCCTCGGTGCTGAGCCTATGGATCGTCGGCAGCCTGATTGACCGCTGGCTGCGCGAACTGGTGTTGATCAGTGCCGGACTGTTCCTGCTGTCCGCGATAGCACTGGGCCTGTGGCGCGACTCGCCAAGCGTGGTTTACATCGCCACCGCTGTGTGGGGACTGGCGTTTGGCGCAATGCCCTCGCTGCTGCAAACCGCCTCGGCGAAAACTGCGAAAGAGGCTGCCGACACAGCGCAATCGATGTTGGTTACGCTGTGGAATGTCGGGATTGCTGGCGGGGGGTTGGTGGGTGGTTTGTTGCTGGGGAACCTCGGTGTGGGGGTATTTCCGTGGTTTGTTGCTGGATTGTTGGTGTTGACGCTGTATGTGGCGGCAATGGCTCGGGGACATGGTTTTCCAAGAGCCGAATGAGACCGAATGCGCTGTTGGGTTGAGGTCAGACAGCTGGAAATCGGTCGATTGGCAGGCCGCTTTCGCGAGCAGGCTCGCTCCCACAATTGGATTGAGTACATCTGACAGAAGATTGGTCGCTGGCAGGCCGCCATCGCGAGCAGGCTCACTCCTACAGTGGAACTGAGTACATCAGACAGAAGATTGGTCGGCTGGCAGGCCGCCTTCGCGAACAGTCTCGCTTGTATGGTAGGACTTGAAGGGAGGAGGAGGGACAAGGCTCGATTCTGACTGTTGACGCAGTACAGACCGTGGGAGATTTCGCCCCTCCTCCTTTCACCCAAGCGCCGATAAAGAATGCATC